>OY969908.1:4800000-6696006 GCA_963704415.1 uncultured Acidobacteriaceae bacterium
GGCTATCCGGAATCGGTGACAGCCAACGGCGATACGCTGCCAAAGACCGGACTGCAATACATCGAGAACCACGACCATCAGCGCTTCATCTGCAACTTCGGAACAGTGCAGGTCGATAACTCGCCAGCTGACACCTTGCTGCAGCAAGGAGATCGCGACGGCCAATGGCCAAAGGTGCAGCCCTATCTGATTGCACTGCTGACGGCGAAGGGAACTCCACTTCTGGCCGAGGGGCAGGAGTTCTGCGAAAACTACTGGATTCCCGACTCAGGCTATGGACGCGTGATGGTCTATCGACCGGTGCGCTGGAACTATTTCTACGACAACGATGGTCAACCAATGATTCGCTTAGTGCGCAAGCTGACCAAGATCCGGCGCAGCGGAGCGCAGTTCACGGATGGTCAGCACTATTTCTATAACGATTTCGGAACATTCAATTCCAAAGGCCTGCTGGCGTTTTCGCGGCAACTCGGGAATATTTTCAGCCTTGTCGTGGTCAACTTCACGGACCAACTGCAGACCACGAGCTTTGCTTTTCCAATCGCGGGTAACTACGTTGAGCAGATCGAAGGAGTACGGAATCTGGACGGGGTTGCGGCAGGAACGGCGCAAACGATCACCGTACCGAGCAACTACGGGTGTATCTGGACATCTTCCTGAGGTCGGGGTGACAATTCGGCGGTGCGAAGATATGAGCTTAATTCACTCAACCTTCATCTTTTTCACTTGACAACTCTTGATCGAGTTGCCTATCTTTAGCAATTGGATGGCAGGACTGCTAGCAAATCGCTGGCTGGACTGCCGAACAACGTGGCATCTCGGGATGTTCGAAGCCACATGCCGTTAGACTCGGCACCATTTTCTGAACAAAACACTAGAGATCCGCGGTCGGGGCTTGATCCTGTCCGCGCTTGAAGGAGAAGCGAAGTTATGGCAGCAACATCTGTTACGACCACCTTTACACCGCTGCACGACCGGATCCTCGTCCGTCGTCTGGAAGAGGGCGAAACCGTCCGTGGTGGCATCATTATCCCCGACAGCGCCAAAGAGAAGCCGCAGGAAGGCGAAGTCATCTCCGTAGGCAAAGGCAAATCGAATGACGAAGGCAAAGTCTTCCCTCTCGACGTCAAAGCTGGCGACAAGATTCTCTTCGGCAAGTACTCCGGCACCGAAATCAAGATCGACGGCGAAGAGTTTCTGATCATGCGTGAGGAAGAAGTCCTCGGAATCGTAAAGAAGTAGTCAGTTCTCAGTTATCAGTTGTCAGCGAATGACGCATATTGCAAGATCGCGCCGCTGATGACTGAACAACGATGACTGACAGCTGAGCACTGATAACTGACAACTGTTCTAAGGAGAGTTGAGAATGGCAAAGCAAATTTTGCACGGTGAGGACTCCCGGCAGGCGATTCTGCGTGGCGTGAACATCCTCGCGGACGCTGTGAAGGCGACGCTCGGGCCCAAGGGCCGGAACGTCGTAATTGAGAAGAAATTCGGCTCACCCACCATCACCAAGGACGGTGTGACGGTGGCGAAGGAAATCGACCTGAAGGACCCGCTTGAGAACGTGGGCGCGCAACTGGTGCGTGAAGTTGCCTCGAAGACCAGCGACGTTGCCGGCGACGGGACGACGACTGCGACCGTGTTGGCGCAAGCTATCTTCCGCGAAGGCGTGAAGACTGTGGCCGCTGGCGCGAATCCGACGGCGTTGAAGCGCGGCATCGACAAGGCCGTGATAACCATCATCGGCACCCGCGACAAGGACGGTAAGTGGACCGAGGGCGGCGCTCTTGGGAAGCTGTCGAAGCCTGTCGACGAGGGCTCTGTGGCTCAGGTCGGCGCGATTTCTGCCAATGGCGACCAGGAAATCGGCGACATCATTGCGCATGCAGTGAAGGTTGTGGGCAAGGACGGCGTCATCACCATTGAAGAGTCGAAGACCATGCACACCGGCTTGGAGACAGTCGACGGCATGCAGTTCGATCGCGGCTATCTGAGCCCCTACTTCGTGACGGACACCGAGCGGCTCGAAGCAGTTCTCGAAGACCCCTACATTTTGATCTACGAGAAGAAGATCAGCGCGATGAAGGATCTGCTTCCTCTGCTCGAGCAGGTTGCTCGTGGCGGCAAGCCCCTCCTGATTATTGCTGAGGATGTAGAAGGCGAAGCACTCGCCACTCTCGTGGTGAACAAGCTGCGCGGCACGCTGAATGTGGCTGCCGTGAAGGCTCCCGGCTTCGGCGACCGTCGCAAGGCGATCCTGGGCGATATCGCGATCCTCACGGGCGGCAAGGCCATCACCGAGGATCTCGGCATCAAGCTCGAAGGCGTGAAGCTTGAGGATCTGGGTCGCGCCAAGCGCATCACCATCGACAAGGACAACACGACGATCGTCGACGGCGCCGGCAAGTCGGGCGACATCGAAGGCCGCGTGAAGGAAATCCGCTCGCAGATCGACAAGTCCACATCGGACTACGACAAGGAAAAGCTGCAGGAGCGGCTGGCCAAGCTGGTGGGGGGAGTTGCCATCATCAAGGTCGGCGCTGCGACTGAGACCGAGCTGAAAGAGAAGAAAGCTCGCGTGGAAGACGCGCTGCATGCGACTCGTGCGGCAGTCGAGGAAGGCATCGTCCCAGGCGGCGGCGTGGCCCTGGTTCGTGCAATGCCGGCGGTGCAAGAGCTGATCAAGAAGCTGGAAGGCGACGAGAAGATCGGTGCACAGATCGTGCTCCGCTCGCTCGAAGAGCCGTTGCGGCAGATCGTTGCCAATGCTGGTGAAGAGGGCGCAGTTGTCGTTGCCAAGGTGCTCGAGTCGAAGGATCATCACTTCGGCTACAACGCTGCAACCGGCGTCTTCGAGAATCTGGTAAAGGCTGGCGTCATCGATCCGACCAAGGTAACGCGCACGGCGCTGCAGAATGCAGCTTCCATCGCGGGCCTGCTGTTGACCACCGAAGCGTTGGTGGTCGAGATTCCGGAACAGAAAGCTGCTCCGGCAGGCGGCGGCCACGGCGGCGGCATGGATGGCATGTACTAGGACTTGCCGTCCAGGCAATCGCGCCTTCGGCGCAAATACAAAAGCCCTCAGCTTCGGCTGGGGGCTTTTGTATTGAGAGAGGACAAACGGCAATACTCCGCCCGTTACCGCGGGCCCAAACGTTGTCCGAGGACCACGAGAATCCGAACAACTCTATGCGATTGCCGTCACATTTGACTGCAAGTTTCTTGGAACACTGGACACCGGTTGTGGCCTCAGGGGACGCAACCACCCCGCAGCGAGCCAAGCCTGTGGTATCGAGAACTCCGACCAGCCGCAGTCCAAGCATACCTGGATGTCGGGCGACGGAGTCATTGGAGGGTGGCTTAGCGTTCTAGGGCTATTGCGATAAAGTCGAATCTCCGCCGGGATTGTCGAAAGACAACCCGATCCGCACTTGGGACAAACCATCCGTGCACCTCTAGGGATAACTTCTTTAGGGGAGATATCGAAAATCTAACCTAAGTTATGGTAAAGAGCAACGAAAATAGTGCACTTTTCCCTTTTGAATTTATTAATTTGCGGCAAAAAGGGGATGTCCTGCTTGAATACCGAATCTCTCAAAATCCGCAATCCCTCGCTGGTATTACCCCAAAGGCTCTGCCAGGTTCCGTGACGCAGGGCTTTTTCGGTAAGCGCCATTTTGGTTGGCAGGATTCGAGCGGAAACCAAGAACGCTCCCGCTCGACTTTGCGGTTCCATTTTTGCGTTGCTAGTCAGTCACGTGGAATCCCATAGTGAATGCCCGGGAACGACCGCCGATCGTGCCTCTCACCGAGCCAAAGTCCTCTTCACGTAACCGATTTCCGCGTATGACAGTCGGGGTGACGGGACTCAGCGTCCGCTTCCCTTCCCCCACTGAATACGAACTCCCGCACGCAGATTTACAGGCAGGCTGAGATAGCCGAGGGGGGCGATGTGCTGGTTGTTCATAAGATTCTCAACCTGGCCGTACACGCCCAGCCACGACGACAATTGATAACTTCCGCCAAGATCCAGCTTCGCGAATCCCGGGTCGAGATTGCGATTAGGCAAAAGGAGACTATTGCCTCCGTTGATGTCGTAGCCCCCCAGGAAGTCCGAGTCGTCTGACCGACTGACAAATGCGGAAGAGAACAATGCGGTCAGCTTTTTCGCGGAATAGGAAGCGGTGAAGAATCCGGTGTGGGGCGGACGGCGGAACGGGCGTGCGCCTTGGAGAGGCGAATCGGAGCCGATGGGGATGCCATTGTAGGTCGGGAGGGGGCCGAGAAGCGCGACATCGTTGTTGGCAAATGAGCGCTGAACGACCGCATCCAGATAGGTATATCCGCCGCGCAGAAAGACGCTGCGGCCGATGCCGCCTTCTACGGTCGTTTCGACGCCAAGGGCACGGAACGCCTCGGTATTCAAGCTTTGCTCAAACGCTCCGTTGGCCTGGAGGAACTGCTCCAACTGGTTCTGCTGGGCGGGGGTGAGATTGGGGAGCAACTCCGGAATCAGATCCAGGCCAACGTATTCGATCTGCCGACCAAACTCATTATGAAAAAAGCTGGCGCGAAAGATGAGTCGCTGGCTCAAAAAGGCCTGTTCGACTCCACCTTCGTAAGTGCGCGCTGTTGGCGCAGAGAGCGGCTTAATACCGAGTTGCTGGACAGTGGATTGCCCGCCGTTCGACTCGAGAAAACTGTAGAGCGAATAGAACTGGTCGGTGAGCGAAGGCTCCCGCACCGCATCGCCGTAATTGAAGAGGATGCGTGTGCTGCTGAAAACGCCTTTGCGCGGCTTCATGGCATAGAACGAGACGCCCGCCCGAGGAGTGGTTTGCGTTCCGAAGAGCGAATAGCGCTCCAGATCGCCGCCCAGCGTGTAAAAGAATCGGGTCTTGAAGTCTCCATGAACCGCCGCGCGGTAGTCGTAGTTCGTTCGCTCAATGGGGGGGTAGTAGAGACTACCGGGCTCGGATCCACGCTCATCTTCGAATTGAAATCCGATTTGCGCTGCCAAGTGCGGAGTGACGGTGTAGTCGCCTTGATAGACGAGTTGGTCGCGATTTGAGACGAGTTGGGATTCTTGCGGATAAGTACCGCCAAAATCCAGAAGCGCGGGACCCGAAACGGAATACCCATTGGCGCCGGTGATTGTGACTGGATAGCCGAAACTGTCTCCGAATTGGTCAAATAGTCCCGAGCCGGATTCGGACCAAAGGTGGTATTGTTCGCGCTTCCGTGCAGCGCCATAGCGCACGGAGTTACGGAAGGATGCGGTCGATTGATTGTCTATCGAGGCGCTGATGAAGAGGTCCTGATCCTTTTGCGTGGCGTTATTCACGACTTGATAGAACTGCCAGGGCCCGGGGACGCCGGTGGCGTCCACACCATAGTGGAGTGTTCCCCTAATCTGTGTGGCTCCGTTCGGCTGCCATCCGAAATTGCCCGCGGCAGTGGCGACGTGAAACTCGTCTAAGGGAAGGTTGTTGTTTGTCTGCAGCCAGCTGAATTCTCCGAGATAGTCGAACTTGTTATGCGCGCCTGCTATTTCAAGATCTTCGTTCGAGGTGAGGAAATTTCCCGCGTCTCCGTGAAACAAAAATGAAGGAAAACTGGTGGTGCCGTGCGGAGTGGTCAAGCTGACAACCCCGCTTTCAGCATCCGCACCATAGAGGCTCGAATTCGGGCCACGGTAGACTTCCGTCCGCTCAATGGCCGTAGTCGCCAGAGGTCCGAAATCGAAGCGTCCGCCGAGATCGCCGGCACTTACTCCATCGACAAGGACCTTGTTTGCATCGGAGTCTCCACCACGAAGGAAGAGCGATGCCTGGGCTCCCATTTGTCCAGTCTGCGAGACGGCTGCTCCCGGCATGAGGCGCAACGAACTGACGAGATCAGTACGCCCGGCGAGATCGGATGGACCTAAGACTGAAATGGCGGCGCCAGTTTGCGGCTGTGGCGTGGGGGTGCCATTGGCAGTGACCACGATCGATTCGTGTACCCAAGAGAGCTCGAGCACGAGATTTTGCTCGACGTTGTCGAACCGGCCTGCGTAAAAGCCGGGAGTCTCCAACTGCCGAAAGCCCGTGGCTGAGATTACAAGATAGAAACGACCCGCAGCGCCAGTGGTGATTTGAAAGCTGCCGTCCGCGCTCGAGACTCCAGCTGAGACCGGGTTGCCGTTGCGAATGAGGACAACTTTCGCTCCGGAAATCTTGGCCCCCGAAGCATCGGTCACCACGCCGTGAATCTCGGCGGCTGGCGCTACGATACCAGCGAGCAAGAGAAAGGCGACAGAAATGCGTCGCGCAGATACGCTGAACAAATGGCTGGGAAAGGTCATGGAACTCCTTCGTTCCCCTCGGAACGCAAGCGGGTTATGGGCGTCGAGGACCGGTCTCCTGACTTGCACCTTTGCCAGAACCTTCCCAGAGCCAGCCCAACGGGCGTGTCTCCAGTGGCTGATTGGGCACCCCTAAAATAAGCGGGGGTGACCATACTGGCTTCCTGCCGCGGCAAATACGACGGCCGTTGAGGCAGGGGCGCTCACAGTTGCGGGGCAGTGGCGGAGTTTCACCGCCTTCCCGAGCATCCTGACGATTACCGTGATGAGATGCGCTGCTCGTACAGAGGCAGCAGTGATGGCATGGATCAGACTTTCATGCCATGAATGTTTATAAATGTGACGCTCTCTTAAGTCAAAAATGATCCGGTGGCCGCGAACCAAGATCGACCCGAAGTAAGCTTTTCGCATTTCGTCGGAGAGGGCGGTCGGAACGGCAGATGCTTGGCCGGGCAAAGAGACGCTAATATAAATGTGAGAAACAATCGAGGACCAGTCGGAACTTGTTCGATGGAGGTCTTTCACCAAGCGACCTACGAACATGAATTCCGCAATATCCGTTCGCAAAGATTTCGTGATTTATGATGTGGCCCCGTAGCTCAGGTGGATAGAGCAACGGTTTCCTAAACCGCAGGTCGGAAGTTCGAATCTTCCCGGGGTCACCACGCTCTAGTTGGAACGGTGATGCAGGTTTTGTCGTGGCTTTGCTTGGAAGGTCGCAACAACACTACGCGGCTTGCCGACGTTCCTCTTTCAAAGTTCTTTCCATGCGAACTGCGAGTAGCTTTCTGGCTCGCTCTAGATTCCGGCGCCTGGAAACGCTAAGGTGTTTGCCTCCGTAAGAAATGTAGAAGGTGAGCATTCTCATTCCGACGCTCGGACCGTCGGGAAACGTCTCTTTCGAAGCCAGAGCCTCGGCAATCTCCTCTGGAGACCTTGCGAGTAGCCCAGCCGGAATTTGAGAGAATCCAGAGATCATTTTCGCAACCCTTTCAACCTTTCCTATGGCGCTCCCCTGCGAAATCGAAGCAGCTTCGAAACATGTGCACGACCTGCACAATCTAGCCGGCTTTTCGCGCAGGGGATTGATTCGCTCTGCAATGCTTGTGAGCGGATATTTAGCTGCGTTTCCCCTGCCTGCGGTCCGACGGCTGGGCAAAGCAGAAGCTCGGCCCGGCCATCTTCGTGTTTAGGCGGCATGCAGGGCTTGCTGATTCACCTTCTTCGAAATGTCGGTTAGCTTCTTGTCGGCTGCCTTTTCTTCTTCGAGGGTCTCTTCCAGGAGCTGAACGATCTGCTTCTGTTTGAGGCGCTCTGCATAGGAGCGAACGGTGCCATAAGCAGCCATTTCGTAGTGCTCGACTCTTTGGGCGCCCGAGATTAGCGCCGCATCGCGCACATCACCTTCGTCCGTCTCCTTGAGTGCTTCGGAGCCTTCGCTCAGGATTCCCTTCATCCCATCGCATGTCTTCCCTTTGGGGCTTGCACCAAGAATCTCGAAAACTTGCTCCAACCGCCGAACGTGGCCTTCTGTCTCCTGCAGGTGGTGTTCGAGGGCACTTTGCAGTTCCTTGGATGAAGCTGCTTCGGCCAATTTTGGAAGGGCTTTTGTGATTTGATTCTCAGCCGAGTAAAGGTCCTTCAGTTCTTCTACAAACAACTTCTCGATTGTATTGACGCTCATGTCATCCCTCTGATTTGGTTATCGCGTACTTGTCCCTGTGATGCGCGGGTCTACGGGGGTGTTGCTCCCTCAAGGCTTCTGAGACAACGCTGTCAAGCCCGAGATTTACCTGTGGGCAGGGCGGGGAGAATGGGAGGACTCGAGCGGTCTCTGCTTCGCTGGCCGTGGCGCCGCTAGCTCATAGGATCCGGGCCGCGTTCCGACGGGGGTTCTTTAGGACGAGCTCAAACTGAAGGGTACGGGGCAGTTTCGGGTTCGAGTTCCTCGAAGATCCAAGAACACCCGAGAGCCTATTCTCGTTCGATAAGAGCCATTCCTGCATGGGTGTACAGCGATTCACCCATAGTCTCAATTGCGACTATATGCACCTTTCTCTCGTCAAATACAGAGTCGAGTTGATGCACCATACGGCCTCCGCTGTTCTCCGATGGATTCTCTCTTCGCGCCCAGGGTTTGGCGAATGGCTCTTTCTTGAGAGCAGCACGGCAGAGGTTGTACGTTTAGTGAAGACACACCGCCTTCAGGCAAGGTTCTATTGCAAGAAACCGGGATGGGCGCGGAATTGTACGACGCCCTCAAGATTCGGAACAGACGAGAGAAAATGGACCAGCAACCTTCTGCATCGCAAGTTTCTCCGACGAGACAGCCTGTCCAGAACAATTCGGAACCAGCAACTCCCAGACGTCATCGCTGGATCTGGGCAGTCGTTCTAATTCTCTTCGGACTCCTGTTTTACTGGGCAATCAGCCAGCATAGTAAAAGTCAGGCAGCAGCCACCGGCGGTGGTCGCCGGATGATGACGGGCCCGGTGCCGGTCTCAACAGCGACAGCTCAAAGCGGAACGATCGGCGTCTATATGGACGCGATTGGTACGGTCACCCCCGTTTACACAGACTCCATCACAGCCCAGGTAACCGGGGTTATTACGGCCGTGCATTACCGCGAAGGACAGTACGTCCACAAAGGCGACCCGCTGATCGACATCGACCCTCGTCCTTACGCTGCGCAGTTGGCGCAGGCGCAAGGATTGCTGGAGCGCGATCAGAACACGCTCGCCGAAGCGCAGATGGACTTGGAACGGTACAAACAGGCCTGGGCAAAAAACGCCATACCCCGTCAGACACTCGAAGATCAGGAAAAACTAGTGCTTCAGGACCAGGGAACGGTCAAGAACGATCAAGGCACCGTCCAGTACGACCAGGTCCAGCTGGATTACTGTCACATCACGTCTCCCATCTCGGGACGTACCGGTCTGCGGCTGGTGGACCCCGGCAACCTCGTAACAGCCAATTCGACGACGACTCTCGTGGTGGTCACTCAACAGCAGCCGATCACGGTGATTTTCACACTAGGTGAAGACAATCTTCCGGAGGTCCTGCAGCACTCAAAAGGCGGCAAACAACTCAAGGTCGAGACCTATGACAGGACACAACAGAAGCTTCTGGCTACGGGTAAGCTGACCACGATCGACAACCTGATCGACACAACTTCGGGTACCGTCAAATTGCGAGCCCAATTCGATAACAAGGACGGCATACTGTTCGCGAATCAGTTTGTCAACACGCGTCTGCTAGTGAACACCCTGACGAACCAGACGCTGATTCCCTCCTCGGCTATTCAGCACAATGGAAATACCGATTTCGTTTATTTGATCGTCAACAACAAGGCCACGATGCGAATGGTCAAGGTCGGAAATTCCGACAAGGGCAATACTGCAGTTCAGGGACTTAACCCAGGCGACGTGGTGGCCAACAGCAGCTTTGAAAAGCTGCAGAACGGATCGCAGATCACCGTATCCAAGGTGAAGCTACCCTCCGCTACAGATTCGCCGGAGAGCGATGTTCCATGAATCCGTCCCGGCAATTTATTCTTCGCCCTGTTGCGACAGCGTTGCTGATGGCAGCCATTCTCCTGGTGGGAATTGTCGCCTTCTTTCAGTTGCCGATCTCGGCGCTGCCTGAGGTCGACTACCCGACAATCCAGGTTCTCACCTTCTATCCAGGGGCCAGCCCAGATGTAATGGCCACCACGGTGACAGCACCGTTGGAGCGTCAGTTCGGCCAGATGCAGGGCCTGAGTCAGATGACATCGACCAGCGCCGGCGGGGTGTCGGTGATCGTGCTGCAGTTCAATCTTTCCCTAAATCTGGACGTGGCTGAGGAAGAAGTGCAGTCATCCATCAATGGTGGACAGAGCTTTCTTCCTGCCGACCTACCGACACCGCCTGTCTATAACAAGACAAATCCCGCGGATGCTCCGGTCCTGACGCTGGCTATCTCCTCACCCACGATGCCGCTCTCCCAGGTCGAGGACCTGGTCGATACGCGCCTTGCTCCGCGTATCTCGCAGTTGAGCGGAGTCGGACTGGTAAGCATCAGCGGTGGCCAGAAGCCTGCCGTCCGCATTCAGGTGAACCCCGTCCAACTCTCTTCCTATGGACTCAACATGGAGGACGTTCGCACCGCGTTAACACAGGCCAGCGTCAATTCGGCAAAGGGCAACTTCGACGGTCCGCGGCAGGACTATCAGATCGACGCCAACGATCAAATCACGGACGCAAACGGATACAAGAATGTCGTGATCTCCTACAGCAACGGGGCACCCGTGTTCGTGAAAGACGTCGCCAGCGTAGTCAATGGCGTGGAGAACACAAGGCAGGCCGCCTGGATGAACCAGACGCCGGCTGTCATCCTGAACATCCAACGTCAGCCGGGTGCGAACACGATCACGGTCGTCAAAAGGATTCGCGCAATTCTGCCGCAGCTTGAGGCCAATCTTCCCGCATCGATCCAAGTTGTGACCATGACCGACATGACGACCAGCATTCAGTCCTCAGTGAACGATGTTGAGTTCGAGCTGATGCTGACAATCGCACTGGTTGTCATGGTCATTTTCCTTTTCCTGCGCAGCCTCCGAGCGACGGTCATTCCCAGCATCGCAGTTCCGCTGTCGCTGGTGGGAACGTTTGGCGTGATGTATCTCCTCGGTTATAGCCTGGATAACCTGTCGCTGATGGCACTGACGATTTCGACCGGTTTCGTAGTAGATGACGCGATCGTGATGATCGAGAATATATCGCGTTACCTCGAAGAGGGGATGGCGCCGCTGGAAGCTGCGCTCAAGGGCTCGGGACAGATTGGCTTCACGATCGTTTCGCTGACGGTCTCGCTGATTGCGGTGCTTATTCCGCTTCTCTTTATGGGTGATGTAGTTGGACGGCTATTCCGCGAGTTTGCCGTTACGCTAGCTGTCACAATCATAATCTCCGCCGTGGTCTCGCTCACGCTCACGCCTATGATGTGTGCGCGCATTCTTCGCCATACGCCGGAAGAACAACAGAGCCGCTTTTATCACGCATCGGAAAAGATGTTCACCAATATGATCGCCTTTTACGGGCGAACATTGAAGGTTGTTCTGCGCTATCAAACCATTACATTACTGATTGCCGCCGGGACGCTCGCTTTGACGATCATTCTGTACATTTTCATTCCCAAAGGCTTTTTCCCGGTGCAGGACACCGGCGTAATTCAAGGAATCACCCAGGCGTCCCAATCGATTTCTTACCCCGACATGGCGACACGGCAGCAGGAGATTGCGCGTGTCATCCTTGCGGACCCCGCAGTCGAAAGCATTTCATCCTTCATCGGAGCCGACGGAATCAACACGACTTTGAATAGCGGGCGAATCTCGATCAACCTGAAACCTCTTGACGAGCGCCACATGAGCGCTTCCGATGTGATTCGCCGTTTACAGAATCGCCTGCGGCAGGTTTCCGGAATTCAGATTTACATGCAGCCGGTGCAGGACATCACCGTGGACGATCGCGTGAGCCGTACGCAATATCAGTACACGCTGGAAGATCCAGACACCGGCGAACTGAATGAATGGACCGAAAAGTTTGTCACCGCGTTGAAGAAGTTGCCGGCACTGGAGGATGTGGCGACCGATCAGCAAATGGGAGCGCGCGCCATCTCGCTGGAGATTGACCGCGTGACCGCGTCGCGGTTGGGTATCGCACCAACCACGATCGACAACACGCTCTACGATTCCTATGGACAGCGAGAGATCAACACTCTCTATACGCAGCTGAACCAATACCACATCGTGCTTGAGACGGCTCCAGAATGGCAGCAAAATCCCGCAAAACTCGGCGATCTGTACATCCAGGGAAATGCATCTTCGGGCGCGAGTGGCGCGGGAGCGGCGACATCGTTCTCAGCTTCAGCGTCGGCTTCTGCGGGCTCGAATGCGCTCACCACATCGGTGAAGTACACGCCCTCGTCCGCTGTTTTGACGAAACCGGCCTCGGCGGTTGGACAGATTACATCTTCAGGTGCGTCTTCTCAGAATGGTGGGACAACCGCCGGAAGCACGCCGAACACTGGAACCAGCGCAACCAGCGCCAACGCGATCCCGCTGGGCGCATTTACGAAGGCTTCGCCAATCACTGAGGCACTCTCAATCAACCACCAGGGACAGTTCCCTTCCGTCACAGTGTCGTTCAATCTAGCGCCGAACGCCTCTTTGGGAACAGCGATCACGGACATCGACAGAGTCTCGCAGCAGATGAAGTTCCCAGCGAGTCTGCAGGCCGAGTTTCAGGGAACGGCCGCTTCCTTCAAGAATTCGCTTTCCAACGAGGCGCTGCTCATTCTCGCTGCGCTGGTCACGGTTTATATCGTCCTCGGCGTGCTCTATGAAAGCTTCATTCATCCGATAACCATCCTTTCGACACTGCCGTCGGCGGGTGTCGGAGCCCTGCTTGCATTGATCATCTGCCGTCAGGATCTGTCAGTAGTCGCCATCATTGGAATTATTCTGCTCATCGGCATCGTAAAGAAAAATGGCATCATGATCGTCGACTTTGCGCTGGAAGCAGAGCGCGAGCAGGGCAAGTCATCGGTTGACGCAATCTACGAAGCCAGCCTTCTGCGATTTCGCCCCATCATGATGACGACCATGGCGGCGCTGCTCGGCGCCATCCCGCTCGCCGTCGGCACCGGTTTGGGATCTGAATTGCGCCGCCCACTTGGCATTGCAATGATCGGTGGACTTTTACTCAGCCAGATCCTGACTCTCTACACCACACCGGTGATCTATATCTTCTTCGACAGAGTCGGCGAACGGATCACCGGTCACCGGCCATCCCACGTTGCAAAGGACGATGAGCAACAAGCAGCCGCGGGGCACGCATGAGTCTTTCTTCGCCATTCATCAGGCGGCCGATCGGCACCGCGCTGCTCACCATTGCAGTAGCTATTGCAGGTGCGATCGCCTTCACGGTTCTTCCCGTTTCCCCGCTGCCTCAAGTGGATTTCCCGACCATCAGCGTATCGGCCAGTCTGCCCGGGGCGAGCGCACAGATTATGGCCGCATCGGTGGCCACTCCGCTCGAGCGCCAGTTCAGCCACATCGCGGGCATTACGGAGATGACCTCGTCGAGCTCGCTGGGCAGCACCTCGGTGACTCTCCAGTTCGACCTCAGCCGCAATATCGACGGAGCTGCGCGGGACGTGGAAGCCGCGATCAATTCCGCGCGGACCTATCTGCCCATTAATCTTCCTGCGAATCCTTCTTATCGAAAGGTAAATCCCGCCGATGCGCCGATCATGATTCTCGGCCTCACCTCAAATAAGTACGACGTGACCAAGCTCTACGATCTGGCTTCGACCATCCTGGAACAGAAGCTTTCACAGATTCAAGGGGTGGGACAGGTGTTCGCCGGCGGGGGGGCAACACCCTCGGTGCGCGTAGAGGTCGACCCCAAAAAGCTGGAGAGCTTCGGACTCACGCTGGGTACGGTTCAGTCAATTCTGAGCCTTCAGAACTCGCACGAGCCCCGCGGACAGCTTGCCGACGGATCAGTCACCGCCGACATTATTACGAACGACCAGATCTCGAAAGCCGATGACTATAAGCCACTGATCATCGGGTATCACAACGGCTCTGCCGTACGCCTGTCGGATGTGGCGGATGTGGTGGACTCGACGCAAAATCTGCGCACAGCTGGATACATGGACGGGACGCGCGCGATCTTCATCATCATCTTTCGACAGCCGGGCGCCAACATCATTCAAACCGTCGACCGCATTCAGGCACAATTGCCCTTCCTCGAAGCAGTCATGCCGCAGGGCATCAAGACCACAGTCGTGCTCGACCGCACCAATACAATTCGGGCTTCGGTGAGCGATGTGGAGAAGACGCTGATTGGTTCGGTCATCCTGGTTGTGCTCGTCGTCTTCATCTTCCTGCGCAGCCCCCGAGCAACATTGATTCCAAGCGTTGCTGTTCCGGTTTCACTTATTGGTACTTTCTCGGTGATGTACCTGTTCGACTACAGCATCGACAACCTGTCGCTGATGGCACTGACCATTTCGACCGGCTTCGTGGTGGACGATGCGATCGTAGTGATGGAAAACATTACACGCCACCTGGAAGCTGGCATGGACTCGTTCTCCGCGGCACTGCAGGGGGCCAAGGAGATTGGCTTTACGGTATTCTCCATCAGCATGTCGCTGATCGCGGTCTTTATTCCCATTCTGATGATGGGAGGCATTGTCGGACGGCTGTTTCGCGAATTCGCGGTCACGCTTTCGACCGCCATCCTTGTGTCCATGGTCATCTCCCTCACCACCACACCGATGATGTGCGCGCACCTTTTGAAGGCGCACAGGGAGGGCGAAAAGCACAACTGGTTCTATCGCACCAGCGAGAGATTCTTTAGCGGGATGGTTACGATGTATCGGCACTCGCTTGCGTGGGTGCTGGACAATCCGGGGCTGACGCTCATCGTGCTCGCACTCACCGTGGCGCTCAATGTCGTTGTCATCGTTCGAATTCCGAAAGGCTTTTTCCCGCAGCAGGACACGGGCTCAGCAATCGGCATGGTGCAGGGTCCGCAGGATGCATCTTTCCCTTTCATGAATTTTTCGGTGCAGACCCTGGTTGGCATCATCAAGGCGGATCCTGCGGTCGCTCACGTAAATGCCTACACGGGAGGAAACGGAGCCAGCAATGGCGGATTCATCTATGTTGCTTTGAAGCCTCTCGGCAAGGAACGCAAGGCTTCGGCGATGGACGTCATCAATCGATTGCGTCCAAAGATCAATCGGCTCCCAATCGCTTCTGCGTTCATGCAGCCAGTACAGGATCTTCGCATTGGGGGACGCGGCAGCGCGGCGCTATACCAATACACCATTCAAGCCGACAATGTTGCCGATTTGTTTCACTGGGGACCGATTCTGTTGGCCAATATGAAAAAGCTGCCGGGGCTGCTGGATGTCAACACTGACCAGCAGAATGGCGGTTTGCAGGAACTGCTCAACTATGACCGCGTTGCGGCAGCCCGGCTCGGCCAGACCGCGCAATCGCTTGACCAGTCGCTCTACAGCGCTTTCGGGCAATCGGAAGTGTCGGTGATTTACACGCAGCTGAACCAGTACTACGTTGTGATGGAGGTGGCGCCGAAGTATTGGCAGGATCCGTCGCAGCTGAGCAACATCGATTTCAAGCCGCCAGCTTCATCGTCCAGTTCTAGCAAGGCGGGGCTCGAAACTGTGTCGCCTCTCCTGACAGTGGCGAACCCTCATACAGGGACGACCCCCCTGCAGGTGAATCACACAGGATTGTTTCCATCCGTCACGGTCTCATTCAACATGGCCAATGGAATGTCGCTCAGCGACGCAACGCTTGAAGTTTCGCGCATGGAAGCCAACCTCGGCATGCCTTCGACGATTCATGGATTCTTTGCGGGAACCGCCGAGGCATATCAGCAGTCGCTAGCTACCGAGAAATATCTCGTCATTACGGCGTTGCTGGCCGTTTACATTGTTCTCGGCATTCTTTACGAGAGCTTGATCCACCCGCTCACCATCATCTCCACGCTGCCCTCGGCAAGCGTGGGTGCCATGCTGGCTCTCATGCTTTTCCAGATCGATCTAAACGTCATTTCCATCATCGGCATCATTCTGCTGATCGGTATCGTCAAAAAGAACGCGATTATGATGATCGACTTCGCCCTTATGGCGGAACGCCAGGAAGGAAAGAATACCCACGATGCAATCTTCGAGGCCTGCATGCTCCGCTTCCGGCCCATTATGATGACGACGATGGCCGCAATCTGCGGGGCATTACCGTTGGCCTTCGGTACCGGCACTGGATCAGAGCTGCGCAGACCATTGGGCATCACGATTGTGGGCGGATTGCTGCTGAGCCAGTTGCTGACGCTGTATACCACGCCCGTTGTTTATTTGGCCATGGACAAGTTGCGACTTCGCGCGCTAGGCAGATCAAATGGAGTGCAGAATCCTGAGGTCGCAAGGGCCACGACGTAATGCGAGAGAGAGTATGAACCGATCCACGCTAAGAACGACCGCACCTTATGCCGCAGTCGCCGGCGGCTTGCTCTTGATGGGCCTGATGGCCGGTTGCCGAGTAGGACCGCCGTACCATGCCCCTGCTCCGCCCGCGGTCAGCGCCCCGAATTATAAGGAGTCGCCTATCAATTTCCAGGATGCGGAAGGCTGGAAGGTTGCGCGTCCACAAGATGCGATGATCCGCGGCAATTGGTGGGAGATTTTCAACGAGCCGGAATTAAACGATCTGGAGAATCAGCTCAACATCAACAACCAGAACATCAAAGTGTCGTTTGAGAACTTCATGGAAGCGCGTGCGCTGATCGCTGAGGCGCGTGCGCAGTATTGGCCGACCGTCACGGCCAATCCCGCCTGGAGCCGCTCACGCTCGTCTTCGAATCTTCGAAACTCAACGCAGGCCAATACCGGCCAGGCCTCTACGCTTTGGTCCGCGCCGCTTGAGGTTTCGTGGACGCCTGATTTGTGGGGAAAGATTCGCAATGAGGTGCACGAGGCTCAATATAGCTCGCAGGCCAGTGCAGCCGATCTGGAACTCGAGAAGCTTACGGAACAGGCTAGCCTGGCTCAGTACTACTTTGAGATTCGCGGGCAGGACATGCTGCAGAAAATCCTGAACGACACAGTGGCGGCAGATCAGAAAGCTCTTGATTCGGCACAAGGCGCGTTTGACGCGGGTACCGGAGATTATATCTCCGTCGTCGAAGCGAAGGCGACGCTGAACTCTGCGCAAGCTTCCGCGGTGAATGTGGGGCTTTCGCGAGCTCAATACGAGCATGCTATCGCAATGTTATTGGGCAAAGTCGCCAGTGATTTCTCCGTCCCGGTAAAACCGATGCTCTATGTTCCGCCGGCGATTCCGACTGGCGTGCCATCGCAACTCGCCGAGCGCAGGCCGGACGTTGCTGCCGCCGAGCGAACGCTGGCGGCAGCCAATTCAACCATTGGCATTGGCTACGGTGCATTCTTTCCGCAGGTGACGATCTCCGCGGGAGGCGGATTCGAAAGCTCGACATTGAAACATCTGTTCGATTGGCCGAGCCGCTTCTGGTCGATCGGCCCCTCGGCTGCGCAAACCATTTTCGATGGCGGCCTCTATCGCGCGCAACTGCACCAATACGAAGCGATCTACAACGCGGATCTTGCAACCTACCGCCAGACTGTCCTCACGGCGTTCCAGCAGGTTGAAGATGCCATGGCGGGCACTCGAGTTTATTCGCAGCAAATCCTTCGTCAGCAGGAAGCGGTGAAGTCTTCGCAGGAGTTTCTTGATCTTGAGACACAGCGCTACAACACAGGCGTTGATCCGTATGTGGACGTGGTCACCGCTCAAACCAACTTGCTTGGCGGCCAGGTCACACTGAATTCACTTCAGGTAGAAGAGATGCTTTCGGCGGTACAGCTGGTTCAGGCGCTCGGCGGAGGATGGGATCGAAGCCAACTGCCGACTCCCGCACAAGTGGGCGCAAAGGTTCCCAACGCGGATTACACGATACAGCACTAGAGCGATTCCAGAGTTCACGTGTCCTTTCTGAAATCGTATATGATGGCCTTTTCTTGAGGGAAAAGCCACTTAGCCGTGGTGGGGTCGGGATACAGCAACTCTAGAACCGCTGTAATAGGGGCTTTTCGGGGCTTTCTTTGGGACGATCGCTCACGCCGCGGTACGCGCTCGGCGTCAGGCGATGGTTTCCCAGAGTCCTGAATCCGCGGAGCGAAAAATCGCTTCGATGACCTTCATGTTTCGAATTGCTTCTTCGAGAGGGACTGGTACGTCGGTGTCTTCGATGATTGCTTTCGAAAACTGATCGCCTTGCAGCGTGTATTGATCGCAGATTGGGAATTCCTCCGTGACCCGATCCGCTCCGAAGAGATCGCCGCCGTCGATGAAGATCCGGGTAGGCCGATCGTTAGGCGCATTGAATGGGATTTCGATTTCGATGCGTCCCTCAGTTCCGAGAAACTGAACCCGTTGGTAAGGAACAAGCTGCGTGCTGCAGGTGAAAATCGCCTGGCCGTTCTGAAACTCGAGAATCGCTGAAGTCAGGCGGTCCGTATGCATTGTGGGGTCTCGATCAATACACCCGACGACTCGAACCGGCTCCGCGCCAAATGCATAACGCGATGCCTGGATGCAATAGCAGCCGATGTCGTAGAGCGCGCCACCGCCCGATTCCACCCGGTTGCGAATATTGGCCGGATCGATGTTGAAGTAGCTGAAGCAGCCCATGATGCAGCGCAATTGGCCGATTCGACCTGCGTCAATCAGCGCCTTGGTGCGGAGCCATTGAGGGTGGCTGCGGATCATGAAAGCCTCCCCAATCTTGACACTGGTACGCTCGCGAACCCTCAACAGTGATTCAGCTTCTGCAACCGTGAGACTGATTGGCTTTTCGCAAAGAACATGCTTACCGGCCTCAGCCGCCTTGATCGTCCACGGAATATGGAACTGATTAGGGAGTGGATTGTAAATAGCATCCACACGCGGATCGGCAATCAATTCCTCGTACGAACCGTAGGCCGTTGGAATGCCGAGTTTGGCCGCAGTCTCCTTTGCTTTCGCAAGGTTTCGCGATGCGATCGCAGCGACCGAAGAATACTCGCCTTTCTGCATGGCGGGAAGGACTTTACGTACGCCAATCGAAGCGGTGCTTAAAACTCCCCAACGAATCTTTTTGCTCATGCCGGCAATGATAACCTCGATCGCCCCTTGGTTTCTTCCCTGCTACTCACGCCGATGAGTTACCGGAACTGCGGGCCGCAGATCCGTGGCCTTTGTGGTAATTGAAAGCTTGGCCGGAGTCAACTCGGGGCCCTCCCATCCTTCTTTCACCGCCTCAATTCGGATCTCGCCTGGCCGTTTTGTCGATTGCAGGATGACCTGAGCAAGCCCGTTGAACAGCGAACGCTTAGGGTCCTTGTCGCTCTCCTGGCAGTTGGGGTCGCCGTTGCCAACGCCAATGAGCGCGCCTTCTCCTGACACTTTGAAGCTGATTAGATTGTTCGCGGTCGGCACCGGGCGTCCTTGGTTATCGAGCGCTTCGACCTTCAGGATGGCCAGATCTTCACCATTGGCGCTTATCTCGGTGCGGTCGGCCGTCAAGCGAATGGCTACCGTTGGCCCGGTGGTTTCCCGTTTCTCGGTGAGGACGACTTTTCCATCCTTCGATCCACGAGCCTCGATTGCTCCCTTTTCGAACTTGACCTTCCATTGCACATGACCAAGATGAGGGACTTTCTGATTTCCCAGGCTGTTGCCGTTGAGAAACAGCTCAACCTCATCGAGATTCGAATAGACCCAGACCGGTATCTCCTCGCCTTCCCTGCCCTCGAAGTTCCAGTGAGGGAACAGATGAAGCGCGGGTTCCTTACCCCACCAGGCTTTGTAGTAGTAGAAGGTGTCCTTGGGAAATCCGCACATGTCGACGATGCCGAACTGCGAGTTGATTGAGGGCCAACCGTACGGCGTGGGCTCGCCACGATAGTCGAAGCCCGTCCAGGCATACCCACCCGCTTCCCATTCCCTTGTGCCGTAGAACGTCCACCACTCTTCGGCTGTTTCACCCCAGGGAACGACACCATCGTACGCATTGACCGTGTTACGCAACGGGTCTGTTGAATATGTGCCCCGGGTCGAGATGGCGCTCGAAGTCTCTGATCCAAACAAAGCTCGTTTGGGGTTTTGCTTGTGATATTCGTCGGGCATCTTCAGGTTGTAGTTGAAGCCGATGATGTCGAGGGGCAGCGAAACACCTTTCTGGTTGTTCCCATTTACCGCGGCCGAAACAACGCGAGTAGGATCGAGCTCATGGCATCTGCGTACCATTGCCGTGGCGATCTTGGCGCCCTCCTCGGCCTCCTCGTTCTGCAGCGTAAACTCCTCGTTGCCAATTGACCAGATGATGATGGAAGGCGAATTCCGGTAGCGCTTTACCATGTTTTCGAGTTGTGCCAGGCCTTCCGGATTCGAACTCATCTGCCGTGTCTCGCACATCATCGTCATGCCAAGGCGGTCGCATGCTTCAACCCACTCCGGGGTTGGCATGTTATGCGAAGTGCGAACAGAATTGCATCCCATCGCCTTGAGCACGCCAATTCGATATGCTTGCAGCCGATCTGGGAGCGCAGCGCCCACACCGGCATGATCCTGATGGTTGCAAGTGCCTTGTATCTTCGTCGATTTGCCGTTGAGGAAGAAACCCTTTTCAGGGTCGAACACTGCGGTGCGAATCCCGAAGTTTATGCGCTCTGCGTCACGCGCCGTGGCACCCGACGTAATGGTCACGATGGCGGAGTAAAGATTGGGTTCATCGACGGACCAGAGCGCCGGGTTGTCCAACGTTGCCGACACAGTGAAAGCAACGATGCCATCGACAGGGATGGACTGCGCTGGCGCTTCCGCAGTGACTACCCTCTTTCCGGAGGCATCGAGAATTTGCCAGCTGACCTTAGCACTTTCGGTTTCTTTGCCTTCGTTCAGAACAGTCGTGCTTAGTGTGAGAGTCGCAGTTGAGCCATTCTGGGAGGAGCGGACGGTGCTATCCGATTTGCCGAGGTGCAGCGCATCAGTTTTAGTGAGCCATACATGGCGGTAGATGCCGGCGCCTTCATAAAACCACCCGTCACCGAAGCTGGCATCGACACGCGCCACGATGTAATTCTTCGTGCCAAGCTCGAGGAAGTCTGAGATGTCGAACTCGAATGGTGCATAACCATTGTTGCTGCGGCCCACAAAACAGCCGTTGACGAAGACGAGCACATCGCGAAACGCCCCATCGAATTCGACCGAAACCCGCCGGCCCTCATCTGTCGGAGGTACCTCGAATTCGCGGCGATACCAGCCGACGCTTGTGTCGGGATAGCGCCGACCCAACGGTTTGTACCCATGAGACATCTGTTCATCGTCGTGAACAAAGGGCAGCTCGACGGCCCAGTCGTGGGGAAGATTCAACGTGCGCCACTTTGAGTCGTCAAATTTAGCCTTGGAGAATTCAAAGTCGCCCGTCTTCGCGAAGTCTCCTTGCCCGAAGCCGAACCCCAAATCGCGCGCGGGATCCGTTCCGTGTCCAAACGTAAACTTCCATCCGAAATCGAAGAGCAGATGCTCGCGCGGTGCGACCGCGGATAAAGCCTTGACGGATGCGGCTTCTGGAACGTCGGCTATCAACTCGGCAGTTCGAGCCCAGGCAGATCGCGCGACGAGAGTCGACGCGGATAGAGCTAAGCCGGAGCTGAGCAAGTCACGACGAGAAATACCAGGCATAGGGCTCCTCTTTTCGGTTTTCATAGACTGCTTAATTGCAGACATTGGAATTCGGCAGTGAGGCGGGCAACGCGCAACTATAAACCAGAGAACCGCGAAAAGTAAACGATTTCATCGCGCTGCGGCCGGCTGCTTATTCCAGGTGGAGGGAGCCGTCCGCGAGGCCAGGGTCGACGAGATCGGTATGGTAGATTCAATGTTGGTAACTCCCCCGGAGAGATGGCCGAGCGGTTGAAGGCGCACGCTTGGAAAGCGTGTTTAGGGGAAACTCTAACGTGGGTTCGAATCCCACTCTCTCCGCCATTTTGACTCCATAGCGGTCCGCAGGTCTCCAACTCAGTCCACTCGCGGACCGCAAACCCTTTAAAAATAAGAAAAGCTACTCCATACCTGTCCATGGGCCTCCATGCGCAGCCGGATTTGACCGGGGGTATCGGTGGGGGTATTCTTAGGGGCGTCGGCAAGGAGAGTGGGGGTATCGCTCAGTAAGGCGGTAAATGGACATCCTTAAAAGGCTAAAGGACCACGATATCAAGAACGCCAAACCTGGCGAGAAGGACTACCGGCTGAGCGACGGAGGCGGTCTCTACCTGGTCGTCAAGGCCAGCGGGGGAAAGCTGTGGCGGTGGTCATATAAGTTCAACCGAAAAGAGAAGCTGCTCTCCTATGGTCCCTACCCGTTTGTCACGCTGGCTCAGGCGCGTGAATTGCACTCGGCAGCTCGCGCGTTAAAGAGCACCGGGGTTGATCCAGCCGCCGCCAAGCAAACAAAAAAGCATGAAGAGCTCGAAGTCGAGAAAGCGTCCGCAATGCCAACCTTCGCAGAGCTAACCAAGGAATGGCTGGAAACTTGGAGCAAGAATCGTAGCAAGCGATACGTCGGCACCGTAAAAACCCGATTGGAGCGCGATGTTCTGCCGCGCATCGGCCACGTCAAGATCGACCAATTGGAATCCTCAGCCATGACAGACATTGTCACGGGGATACAAGACGAACGGGAAGCTGCGGATCTTGCGCGACGGTCCCTGCAAAAGATGAAGCAGATTTTGCGCTTCGCGAAGGCCAAAGGGTACATCAAGAGTAGCCCTATTGCTGATGTCCTGCCGGGCGATCTTCTGAAGTCTCATACAGTCGAAAACTTCGCTCGCATTGAACCAAAGAGCCTCCCTGGCCTCCTCCAGAAGATCGAGTTGTATCACGGGAATCCGCTCACGCGGCTGGCCACCAAATTGATGGCTCTGACGTTCGTGAGGACTGAGTCGCTCATCTGCGCACAGTGGTCGGAGATCGACCTCAGAGCAAAGAGGTGGAATATTCCCAAGGAACACGTCAAGGGAAAGAAGTTCCCACAAATTGTTCCACTAGCGCGACAGACCATCCAGATTCTGCAACTCCTCCGTACTCTCTCGGGAAGGAGCAAATACCTCTTTCCTGGACAGGGCCCGAAGAATCCGACGATGAGCAACGGGACGATCTGCAAGGCCCTCGAGGCCATGGGATACAAGGGAGAGATGACGGGGCATGGATTCAGAGGCGTGGCTTCCACGATTCTGCTTGAGTGCGGTCACAAGCATGAGTACATCGATGCACAACTCGCACATCAAAAGAAGGACAAGGTCAGCGGGGCCTATGACTATTCGAAGTATCTCGTTCCGCGGGCGCGCATGATGCAAGATTGGGCAAATTTTATCGAGGAAACTCTCCGCACAGGAAAATATAAGCTAATTCCGCCCTCTGATTGAGATTGAGGCGGAAGCACCGAAGCGACCGGGCGGTTCAAGAATCCTCGTAGGCCGACGCTCAAGGCGTTCGGTCCTAGCGGCAGGAATCACCTTTGTAGTCTCGTTCACATTCCTTCGGAGAAAACACTTTGAGCGATTCAAGGTGCGTGTGATCACTGCTCCGTCCTCGGCCGGTCAGCCCTGCGCCCTTTAGTTGGCACACTTCCTGCACACCGACCGGCTCACGACATCGCGCTACTCGAAATCACGCGGCCCGGGTTCAACAGAATGATGAAGGAAGGCGAAGCATCTGCCGACGACGAGGAGTACTTCGACGACACCAGCTTTGATGCGCAGCTTGATGACCTTGACTGGGAATCGGGCGAAGATCCGTTCGACGCGCGGGAGTGGCAGATCATCCGCAACAACCTCGAACCTTAAACCCCTAACCCGGCGCGTCGCTTCTGGACCTTCGGAAGCGGCGCGCAGGCATTCCACCGATGGGAGACTTGCAATGATTTATGATCTCCATCTTTATATTGCGAGCCCGGGCCGAGAACGTTTCTTTGTCGATTCCATGCGCACGGACGGTCTCTACACGCAGCTTGCTCGCCGCGTCCTGCCTGGCTTCATGGCCATGGACCTGTTGAGAAATCAGCAGGACGCAAGTGAATTCCTTTGCCTTCGGTTTTTCACTTCTGCGGATGCCCACAAAGCGGCGCAGAAATCGACGAACGGTGCCGCCCTTGCACATTTCCTTTCCAAACTCACGGTCTTTTCAGTAAATCTCGGCGTGTACTTCACGTTGCCCGATCGGCTGATGCCCAGATTTCCGGGAGCATCTTTGGCGAATCACACAGAGAAGCCGTCCGGCGACAATGTTGGGCTATCCGCCGATCAGGGCTATGCAGCGGGAGATTCCGAGTCGAACTGCCAGCAGTAGATTGCGTCTCGGAGGGCGCTCAGAAGTGAGGCTGGGTGCCCTTTTGCTTCTAGTTCTCACTACAAGGCTTGGCCGAGAGACTGCGCGCTCCTTGAAGCTCGAAAAACCTCTCAAACCTTTCGTCCGAATGTGATCCCCATCACAGCTGTATGCGCTTCAACTTTAAAAATAGAACCAACCATTCAGTGCGATCATCGATGGAAGTAAAGCGCCATTCCCCGAACGGAAGACAGGAGTGAACGAAATGACACCCGTAGCCGAAGCAGAAGCAACCCTCAGTTCATCGCTGAGTGCGTACGGACCGGCAAGATCCACGATCGCAGGATCGCCGCTGCCCCAGGATGATGTCCGGAAACTGGATGCCTACTGGCGAGCCTGCAACTATCTTGCGCTCGGCATGATCTACCTGCAGGACAACCCCCTGCTACGGGAGCCGCTGAAGCCGGAGCACATCAAGAATCGCCTTCTCGGGCATTGGGGTTCGAGTCCGGGACTCTCGTTTCTCTACATTCACCTGAGCCGCCTCATCAAAAAGTACGATCAGGAGATGATCTTCATGGCTGGACCCGGCCATGGAGCTCCAGGAGTACTGGCGCCGTGTTATCTCGAGGGCGCGTACTCGGAGATTTATCCGGACAAGAGCGAGGACGTTCAGGGCCTTCACGAATTCTTCAAGCAGTTCTCGTTTCCTGGAGGCATCGGAAGCCACTGCACACCGGAGACGCCCGGCTCGATCCACGAAGGAGGCGAGCTCGGGTACGTGCTGTCTCATGCTTGCGGCGCAGCATTCGACAATCCCGGCCTTATTGTCGCCGCGGTCGTCGGCGACGGCGAGTCGGAGACCGGGCCACTGGCGACTTCGTGGCACATCAGCAAGTTCCTGAACCCGATGCGGGACGGTGCGGTACTGCCGATCCTTCACCTGAACGGATACAAGATCAACAATCCGACGTTGCTGGCGCGCATCACGCATGAGGAGCTCGAAGACCTGATGCGCGGTTATGGATGGACACCGTACTTCGTGGAAGGTTCTGACCCGGAGAGCATGCACCAGGCAATGGCAGCGACGCTGGAACATTGTGTGAACGAGATCCGGTCGCACCAGCACAAGTGCCGGAGCACCGGCGTCGCTACCCGCCCGCGCTGGCCGATGATTGTGCTGCGCTCGCCCAAGGGATGGGGCGCACCGAAGGAAGTGGCCGGCCACCGGCTAGAAGGATTCTGGCGTGCGCACCAGGTTCCGCTCACCGATGTGAAGAAGAATCCCGAACAGCTAAGAATGCTCGAAACGTGGATGCACGAGCAGAAGCCCGAGGAACTGTTTGATCAAGGCGGCAGGCTGATTCCTGAACTGAAGGCGCTGGCCCCAACGGGCAACCGCCGTATGGGCGCCAACCCCCACGCGAACGGCGGCCTACTCAAACGAAACCTGCGCATACCGGACTTCCGTAATTATGCGATCCAAGTCGACAAGCCCGGCGCGATCGAAACGGAGAACGTGCCACCGCTTGGTCTTCTGCTCCGCGATGTGATGAAGACAAATATGACTAACTTTCGAGTCTTCGGTCCGGATGAGACGACTTCAAACAAGCTGCAGGCGGTCTACGAGGTCAGCAAGAAGTTCTGGATCGCAGAGAATTTCCCCGAGGACCAGGACGGCGGAGAACTTTCGACCGATGGGCGTGTGATGGAGATGTTGAGCGAGCACACGATGGAGGGGATGCTCGAAGGTTATCTGCTGACGGGGCGGCACGGGTTCTTCTCTTCGTATGAGGCGTTCGTTCATGTGATCGACTCGATGTTCAACCAGCATGCGAAGTGGCTCTCGATCTGCAACCATCTGACGTGGCGCCGCCCGATCGCTTCCCTCAACCTGCTGATCACCTCGACTGTGTGGCGGCAGGATCACAATGGGTTCACCCACCAGGATCCGGGATTCCTCGACGTGGTGCTCAACAAGAGCGCGGCTGTTACCCGCATCTACCTGCCGCCGGACGCGAACTGCCTGCTGTCGGTTGCAAATCACTGTCTGCGGAGCGAGAACTACGTCAACGTGATTGTCTCCGACAAGCAGCTCCACCTGCAGTACCTGAACATGGATGCCGCGATCGAACACTGCACCAAGGGCATTGGAATCTGGGAGTGGGCAAGCAACGACGAAGGGACGGAGCCGGATGTCGTCTTCGCGTCGGCGGGGGATATCCCAACGCAGGAGGCGCTGGCGGCAACGGTGCTCCTGCGCGAGGCGTTCTCCGACCTGAAAATCCGCTTCGTCAACGTGGTGGATCTATTCAAGCTGCAACCGAGCACAGAACATCCGCATGGTCTGACGGATGCGGACTTCGATTCACTCTTTACGACTGACAAGCCGATCATCTTTAACTTCCATGGCTATCCCTGGTTGATCCACCGTCTCGCCTACCGTCGCACAAACCACCGAAACCTGCATGTGCGCGGCTACAAAGAAAAGGGCAACATCAACACGCCGATGGAACTGGCCATGAACAATGAGACCGACCGGTTCAGTCTGGCAATCGATGCCATCGACCGCGTACCCAAACTTCAAAAGGTCGGTGGACACGCGAAGGAGAAGTTCCGCAACAAGCAGATCGAATGCAGGGCTCACGCATACAAGCATGGCATCGATGCACCTGAGATCACGGGATGGAAGTACCCGCATCCTTAGTACACAAAAGAGAGAACACCGGGCGGCAAGCCGGCTTGAACGCTGATCCGAACCATGGGCGCAAGAAGTAGTCCTGAACGTGATACGCTCGGGCAACTGTTCGGGAGGCCGCACCGTCAGTGAATACGCGTGCTGGATTTGGAAGGTGAACCATGCCCGGTAGCCTTGAGGCTTCTTCGAAGACTGAAACCAGCATTTCACCGCTTGCGGGCAAGCCTGCCCCGCGAGAAATGCTCATCGATCCGGTTCGGCTGGAGGCGGCCTATTTTGAATGCCGCCCTAACCTCGAAGACACCAACCAATTGGTCGCCTTTGGCACGAGTGGACATCGCGGCACTCCGCTGCGCGGAACGTTCACCGAAGCCCATATTCTGGCGATTACGCAAGCAATCTGTGACTACCGGCGCCAGCACGGCACCGAGGGTCCGCTCTACATGGGCAAGGACACTCACGCCTTGTCGGGGCCGGCCCAGCGCACTGCTCTCGAGGTGCTTGCCGCCAACAACGTAGAGACCATCATCCAGCGGGACGACGGGGTTACGCCGACACCGGTCATTTCTCGTGCAATTCTGGTTTATAACCAGGGCCGCAAAGAGCATCTGGCGGACGGCATCGTGATTACTCCGTCTCATAATCCTCCGGAGGATGGAGGCTTTAAATACAACCCGCCGAACGGGGGTCCAGCCGACACCGATGTGACCCATTGGGTCGAGAACCGTACAAACGAGCTTTTGCTTGCCAGGAATGCGGGTGTCAGGCGGATTCCGTTCTCCAAGGCCATTCGGGCGGTCACGACTCATGAGGAAGATTTTGTCCTTCCCTATGTTCGTGACCTCGGGAATGTCGTGGACATGGACGCGATCCGCAGCGCCGGACTGAAACTTGCCGTCGACCCTTTGGGCGGGGCCGCACAACCCTATTGGGGACCGATCAACTCCGTGTACGGATTGGAAATCGATGTCGTCAATCCAATTCTGGATCCGACCTTTTCCTTCATGACCGTCGATCATGACGGGAAAATCCGCATGGATTGCTCAAGTCCTTTTGCGATGGCGCGTCTCGTCGCCCTGAAAGACCGCTACCAAGTCGCCTTCGCAAACGATCCCGATTCAGACCGCCACGGGATCGTGACTCCTTCTGCGGGCCTCATGAATCCCAATCATTACCTGGCCGTGGCGATTCAATATCTGCTTACCAATCGCCCACATTGGCGCCACGATGCCGCCGTCGGAAAGACACTCGTGAGCAGCAGCATGATCGACAGGGTCGCGCAAAAGCTTGGCCGCGAGTTGCGCGAAGTTCCAGTCGGGTTCAAGTGGTTCGTGCCGGGCCTTTACGACGGCTCGTGCTGTTTCGGCGGAGAAGAGAGTGCCGGCGCGAGCTTTCTGCGTCAAGACGGCACCGTTTGGACCACCGACAAGGATGGTCCGATCATGGACCTGCTCGGGGCAGAAATCACCGCCCGTACTGGTCGCGACCCAGGAGAACACTATCTGGTGCTCACGAAGGAGTTCGGCGCCCCTTGCTACACGCGCATTGACGCGGCCGCGACTCCGGAGCAGAAGGCGAGATTGCAAAGGCTATCTCCCGGCGCAGTGCAAGCGTCGGAGCTGGCAGGGGAACCAATTCTGGCCAAGCTGACTTCGGCTCCAGGCAACGGAGCCCCCATGGGGGGATTGAAAGTAGTCGCTCGCAGCGGCTGGTTCGCGGCGCGCCCATCCGGGACGGAAAACATCTACAAGATCTACGCTGAGAGTTTTGAGAGCGAGGCGCACCTCGCCACGATCGTCAGTGAAGCCCAAAGCATCGTCGACGCTGCACTCGGGGCTGTGGGTATCAGCCATTAATTAGGGCAAGTGATTTGTCAACCCGTTCACGCCCTCGCCCGCGATGAGCACGGCTACAGATCGACCGCCAACGCGATACTTTGTCGTGAGAATCGTTTGTTCGGCTTTCCATTCGCAAATCTCATGTGGGGCACCGAGTGCAGTATCAATCCACCGCCGCCAGTGTGAGCCATCTTCCAGTGCTGGAAGTTCGAAGTCCAAAGGCTCCCAATACGCATTGAAGATAATGTGCGCAACGATGCCTTCGTTCTTCAGTTCTCCGCAGATGGCGATGCTGTGCGAGTGAGGCGACCAGTCTGGTTGGTTAAGCTTCACGCCATGAAAGGCGCGTTTCGATTCGCGGAGTACCTGGGTCAGGCTAACGCGCCTGCGCTCGTGTTCCACGTCCCTGATCAAGCGACGCTCGATCAGTAACTTCACGAAGCGAAGCACGTCGTCGTGTTTGGATACCAGGCCCCAGTCAAACCAGCTTATTTCGTTGTCCTGGCAATAGGCATTATTGTTACCCCGTTGACTCCGCCGCACCTCGTCGCCCATCGCAAACATAGGCACACCGACGGAAAGCATGGTAGCGGTGAAAAGGTTCTTCACTTGCCGATTGCGCAGCCCCTCGATGCCGCGATCGTCCGTGGGGCCTTCGAATCCGCAGTTCCAAGTTCGGTTCTGCTCTTGGCCATCGCGGTTGCCTTCGCCGTTCTCCTCGTTGTGCTTGTGGTTGTAGGCGGTGACGTCGCTGAGCGTGAAGCCATCGTGGCACGCAACGAAATTGATGCTCTCCTCGGCTTCGCGATCCTTCGTGCCGTAAATGCTCGGACTGCCAAGCAGACGGTCGGCCATGCGCCCCGCTGAATTGTCCGAACCGCGGAAGAAGTCGCGGGTGTCATCGCGAAAGCGATCGTTCCACTCCTTCCAGCTATCTCCGACGAAGCTGCCGACCTGATAGAGCCCTCCCGCGTCCCAAGCCTCCGCAATCAATTTGGTGCCGGCCAGTGCGGGATCGGACTCGATGTCCCAGAGAACCGGGGGATTCGACATGACGGCTCCGGACGAGTCGCGCGCAAGGATGGAGGCAAGATCGAACCGAAAGCCATCCACGTGCATTTCGGTCACCCAGTAACGAAGGCTATCCACAATCATGCGTCTTGTGACCGGATGGTTCGCATTGAGCGTGTTTCCTGTACCCGTGAAATTGGCATATCGTGAACGGTCTTCACCCAGAAGATAGTACGTAGGATTATCCAGACCTCGGAAGCATTGCGTGGGTCCATCGTGTCCACCTTCCGCGGTGTGATTGAATACCACGTCGAGAAGGACTTCGATCCCGGCTCTATGCAGCGCCTTCACCATATCGCGGAATTCATCAAGCGCGTCCAGCGGGTCCTGCCGTGAGCTGTATGCCTGGTGTGGTGCAAAGAAAGAAACCGGCGAGTAACCCCAGTAATTTTTCCGCCCCCGGGGCGCGTCTTGCGGATCGAACTGGAAGGCAGGAAGTAGCTCGACCGCGGTAATGCCCAGTAGTTGCAGATATGGGATCTTCTCGATGAGTCCGGCGTATGTCCCGCGTTTCGATTCCGCGATGGCGGAACTGGGATGCGCCGTGAAGCCGCGCACGTGCATCTCGTAGATGATGGTGCGTGACCACGGACGGTTTAGGCGGAGGTCTCCTTCCCAGTCATACGCCCGAGGGTTTGTAACTACGCTCTTCATGGCCGTTGCGGTGTTGTCACCTGGCAAGCTGGCTGCCTCTCGGCTATAGTCTTTGGGCACACCGACTGCACGTCCGTATGGGTCAAGTAGTAATTTGGAGGGATCAAACCTCAGACCGCGATCGGGCTCGTAGAGCCCGAAGGCACGGAATCCGTAGATCTGCCCCGCGTCCAGACAAGGCACAAATACATGCCAGTAATGGTAGGTGCGGTTCGTGAACGGGTCCATTGGAATGACGCACGAAGGGCGAGCATCGTCGACACGATCAAAGAGCAACAGTTCGATCCTCGTCGCGCTCCTCGAGAAAACTGAAAAGTTGACACCTCCAAGTGCTAACGTCGCACCGAGCGGGAAGGTGCGGCCGGATGTCGGTTCTGGAGCCGGCTTCTTCCCCAGGTTTTCTATGGCACTAGACATGGATGTATGTTTCAACTCTCGTAGTTTCTCCGGCGATCCGAGATCGGTGGAGGACCTGTTTGAGCCCACCGCGTTCAAAGATGGCTCTGCTCACCGACAGATCATCGCCGGCATGATGTGAAAGAACCATGCGAGTGTTACGGCGTTTCTTAATACGATCTTTGCGTTCGAGAAAAAGGAGATTACAACCATGCCACGAAAAGGCTGATGACATGGATTCGCTTCTTCGCGAGCGCGCATGATCGATTGCATTTTGAGTGCGTGAGTCTAGTCATCACTCCTCGCCTTTTGTTCAGCCTTCCAGCTGCGCCGCCCTTGCAATTGCACGGGGTCTGCCAAAAAGCGCAGAATCCTAATCGCTTGAGAATCAGTACTGACTACTGATCGGGCCGCGACAGAGTCGAAATTGTCGATGGACACTCCGGACAAACTCTCCTACTTGCGATGGTGGGAATGGCAGTCGATGGAGCACGCGTGTGTTCCGGCGAAGTCCCAATCGAACCTCGTTTGGGGCTCGGCAACCGACCGGCATCAGACGTTGGACGCCTTGACCAATCGCCCCGCGCAGAAGAAGAGGATCCATATTTACCGCGAGGGGGATCAATCATCCACCGACACTCCGCCTAAGACCGGGGGTGGACACGAGCCTTCCTTTTGGCAGGACTGCAGGCCGGTCGGGAGCTGTAGAGTTTGGCACGTATCTTGCTTAATCCTTCGTAGACCTCGCGTTGGGGACAACCAAATGACGGCAATCAACGGAGCAAACCAGTGAGCGCAATGCAAGGATGGTCCGGCGAGCATCAAAAGATCCTCCACGCCTCTCTGCGGTCCGGAAGAGAAAGCTAGAAGGGCAGGTACGAGCTATGCTTAGCACTTCGGCAAGACTTGCGATTGAAGGTGGCTGGGACATACGCGCTTCTCAATCTCCCCGCACCGCATCCGATGGCCTTAGGCTAGAACCCACGGAAGAGGACTCTCAGCTACAGATGCTGTCGAAAGAAGCTTTGCGGGATCTCGCATTGATGGGATCGATCATCGACCTCGATGCAGGAGAGATCTTATTCCTAGAACAACAGCCTCTCCATGCGGTCTACATCGTCGTTGCCGGAGATGTGCGGCTCTCCTTGCAAGATGTGAATGGGAAGAGAATGACCGTTCACATCGCGAAGAGGGGTTCTGTGCTCGGTATGTCCGAAGCGCTGTCTGGTAGCTCTCCGGAGTGGTCCGCGGAAATCCTCTATGCGGCTAGGATCATCTCCATCAAACGCGGCGATTTTCTCCACTTTGCGGAATGTCATCCTGAGATACATCGCATAGCGGTGGCGGAGCTCATCCGCACGATCAGGTACACATCGAGAGCTTTGCGGATCGTGGGACTCGCCTATTCTGCCGGCAAGAGACTGGCATCGCAACTATTGGCCTGGGGCGAGCAAGGCCAAAGAATGGGCGACCTAACGCGATACCACTTAGCTCTGACCCATACTCAAATCGCAGAATTCGTTGGTACATCACGCGAAACTGTCTGGCGCGCGTTTGCGGGGTTCAAACGACGCGGACTGGTGGAAATCCGAGGGTCCATACTGATCATCCCGAGTACGACAGCACTCCGGAGATACGCAGAGCGGAATGAGTCGAGCACGAGAGGCAGGCGACTGTCCTCCCATCAGGGCCCTTGCTCAAAGCCCTCAGGCACGCACTTCTAGACCACGTACAGCCTCTCCCGCTTGCCCATCCCTTCGTTGGTGAATGCGGCACGTCCCAGAAGAGATTCTCGTGCCGATTATTTCCAACCAGCGATCCGCCTGGGACATCAGTTCCGCCGAAAAATCGCGAAACTAATGTCGACACTTTCGACACAGGGCAGTGATTGGCAAAATCACTTACTGAAAACAAGCAAGATAGCCGTTCGTGGATTTGGCACCCCCGATGCATTAATGCACAGCGTGAGGAAAACGATGATGTTGAGGGTACGCCTTCTCCTTGCCTGCCTGGCAACCGTCTTGCCAACGGTAGCGCAGGGCGTCGATGCTCCAAGCGCTCCGGAACCCCAGCTCGGGAGCATTGGCGGCACCGTGCTTGACACAAACGGAGACCTCTTACCCGGGGCAACAGTCACTCTCAAATGCGCATCTCCTTGCGAGGCCCGAACAGAAAAGGCAAACGACTCAGCGGCATTCGAATTCCCTAATCTGAAGTTAGGAATACCCTATCAAGTTCGAATAACCGCCGACTCTTTCGACGATTGGACGTCGTCCGACATCGTCCTCACGCCGGATAGGTCAATCTTCTTTGTGACGGGAGTCCAGCTCCTGGTTGGGGATCCAACCACATCCGTCACCGTGTATGCGTCGACCGGCGACATCGCTGCGGAACAGGTGCGTATCGAGGAGCAACAGCGCGTCTTGGGATTCATCCCCAACTTTTATGTCGTCTACGACTCCGCAAATGCTGTGCCGCTGACGACGAAATTGAAATTCAAACTTGCAATGAGAGCTTCTGTCGATCCCATCACCTTGACCGGGGTGGGGTTTATGGCCGCCGTCAGACAGGCAACGGAATCTTCTGATTACGTTCAGGGAGCTAAAGGGTATGGCCAACGTCTAGGAGCTGAAGCAGCAGACGGATTTAGCGACATCCTGATTGGTGGCGCGATCCTGCCGTCGCTTCTGCACCAAGACCCACGGTATTTCTACCAGGGCACCGGTACGAAGAAGTCGCGACTAGCCCACGCTTTGGCTAGTCCTTTCGTATGCAAAGGCGATGATGGGCGCCTGCAGCCAAATTACTCAAGCATCGGCGGAGACTTGGCATCGAGCGCTTTAGCCACCGCTTATTATCCACAGTCAAACCGCGGGGCAGGATTCGTCTTCGGGCAGTTTGCTATCAGTACCGCCGAGCGTGAATTGAGCAGCGTCGTCCAGGAATTCGTCCTGCGGACACTGACGCCGGGCAAAAGATAAATCGTCTACCCGGTTCGGCAACACTTTGAGAGGAGGACAATCAAATGCGATTCAAGACATTCATACGAAAGCAAATCGATAATGACCGGGCTGAGTTCATTCAATTTGGGCCGGAGCAATACAGAAAGGCCGGCATCCCCTATTCGCCGCTTGGCGGCATGCCAGTTTTAGAGGCTTACCAGCTCGTGAACGACTTGAACCAGAGTCAGTCTGAGCACCGCTTTATCTACTATCTTGCGCAGTCTCGCGACTATGTTCACGGGTAAACCTGTGTGGAGACCAGTTTGCGGCAGGCTTGCAGCGATTGCGCCGCAGGATACGTAGCGTACTTTCATTCGCTCTATCACTAAACCGCGACGGACGCGCATTGCTGGACTCGATCTGGCAAGGTCTGAAATCGGAGTCAATAGGAGGGAACAATGAGTGCAAGTGTGGATCCCCTCAAGGGAGGGAGCTGGATTCCTGGCTCCATAGCCGCTGGAGCCGCCGACTTTTTAGTTGATGAGATCATCACGGAGTCCTCGCACGGAAGGAACCAGCCCAGCCTCGGAATGCACAGAAGAAGTGGTATTCGCCATTCGGAAGCATCTGAAAATCAATTGCTGGGTTTTGCAGCGTCTGGCGATCAACGAGCATTCACCGAACTTTGGCTACGATACAGTGGATCGGTGATGAAGACGATCTTCAGAATTGTCCGAAACCGAGAAGACGCAGAGGATGTCCTTCAAGAGACCGTGCTCAGCGCATTCAAAAACCTGGATGGTTTTCGCGGCAATTGCAGCTTCCGCACCTGGATTACGAGGATCGGAATCAACGAATCCTTGATGCTGTTGCGGAAGAGGAGGCGTCGTCGTTCCGAGTTCTCCATGGATTCGGGATCATCTGACCAGACCAGATGCGAGGGGTTTGAGTATCCAGACAGCTCGCTCAATCCAGAACAACTTTGTTCGAAGCGCCAAATGAGCCATGTGGTGCGCGAGGCCGCCAGTAAGCTCCCACCGAAGCTCAGGCTCATCGTTGAGCGCTACTATGGTGAGGAGTGCACGATGGCGGAAGCTGCAAGTTCACTTGGGCTCACTCTTCCGGCAACAAAGGCACGACTCTTTCGCGCGCGGCGCTTGCTTCATTCATTCTTGAATGATTAGCAGGGTCACAATCTAGGCGCCCTCCGCTGCGCGCATGTCTGATCTGATCAGGCACGGTAGGCAATGGTCATTGTCCTTGCTTGCGACCACGGCTATCTCTACTGCGTTCTCGTGAGACGCCTTCCCCCGCAGGTTAGGAGAGGCTCTCAGCGACATTCGGATTAAATCTGATTTGCCCGTTCTTGTCCGCTGACTTCTGCCGGATCTCGAAAGCAAATGTGGAAAGCTGTTGTTCCGTAAAGCCTGCAGTACGCTCTCTCCCGCTCTCGTCGAGGCCCTGGAGAAAGACGTAACCTGCTTCCGATCGGTACACGAACTTACGGACGGTGATCGCGCCGATGGGTGTGTGAAGAATGTACAAGGCGTCGTCCGGTTTTTGGATGAGAGATCGAACATCGCGATATACGTCCCAGAAGCGTGATTCCATCGGTCCTCCTCGTTTGTCCCAGCAGCAGCCGGTGGGCCAGACTCGTTTCCTAGCCCGACTACTTATTGGCCTGAGGCGGATAGTTCTTGAAAAGCTTGGCCATCGCTTTTTGCAAATTCTTGTAGTTCTTATCTGGGTCCTTCTTCAGATCGATCGTCTTGGTCGCATCACCACGCCAGATCAACTGCTTCTGTGCGGGGTCATAGAGGTCCACGACGATCGTTCCGACTGGAACGCTGGAAGTCTGGCCCTGCACTGAACCGTCCCACATGCCGCCAAAGCCCATACCCGAGAGATACAGGCTCTGTTCCTGACGGATGGCGGCGTGGTAGTCCACATGAAGGTCCGCGCCTTTTTCGACCCGAGTGAGACCCTTCTGTGCGAGTTGCTCGTCGACCGCCCGCTTGATCTCCTGTTTGATCAACTGATCATCGGAGCCATTGTCACGGATGTTCGATGCACCGTCCGGAAAGTATGGGGCACCGCCGAGGGGAATGGGCAGAGCAGGAAGGTTTGGCAGGGCGGGAACGATTGGTGGAACGCCCGCGTCAGACTTAGGCGCGCTTACTGCATCAGATTTGGGCGCGGCAGTAAGGGTATCGTTCCATTGGTAGGTTTTGTACGCAGAGAAGTTCGCGCCGCGCTCGTAGTTGAAATGAACATCTTGGCCATAGAGGAGTGCGGTAGTGACGGGAAACTTCAACACGAGTGTCAGTAGCGTCGCAAGTCTCATCTCAATCGTTTTTCTTCGCCGCCGGCGCTCGCTCCAGCTGGCGAAGCCAGTCAACGTGAACAGAGAAGCCGGGGAGGAAGTCATGCGCTTAGTAAGTGTCACTGGTATCCCTTTCAGTGGAATCGATGTCGTTTGAGAGTCCGCCTATTGCGCCTTGTCTGGAATCGGACACGGCTGTAGGTTCCAGATTTCTGCTGCGTACTCTGCGATGGTGCGATCGCTGGAGAATCTGCCGGAGCCTGCCACATTCAAAATGGCTTTGCGCGCCCACCCATCTGGGTCACCATATAATGCCCGCAACCGCTCGTCCGCCTCCAGATACGATTTGAGGTCCGCCAGGTGCATGTATTGATCGCCTTGCGTCAGCAACACTTCGCGCAAGGGGGCGAACACACCCGGTTCATGGCGGCTGAAATGGTCGGAAGCGATTAAGTCTACGGCCTCGCGGGTTTCGGGTTCCTGCTCGTAATGCCACTGAGGCGAATACCACGACCGACTATTCATCACCTGCTCTGCTGTCAGGCCGAAGAGGAAGAAGTTCTCCTCGCCAGCCTCCGCAGCCATCTCGATCGTCGCGCCGTCGCGTGTGCCGATGGTCAACGCGCCGTTCATCATGAACTTCATGTTGCTCGTGCCGCTGGCTTCGTAGCCCGCCGTAGAAATCTGGTTCGAGACATCGCTGGCAGGAATCAGGTGTTCTGCAACCGAGACGCAGTACTCCGGCAGGAATACGACTTTGAGCTGCCCGCGTATCGCAGGGTCATCGTCGATGGTGACTGCGAGATTGTTGATGAATTTGATGATCAGCTTGGCCAGGCGGTATGCAGGGGCAGCTTTGCCGGAAAAGAGAAATGTCCGCGGAGGAAGGTTCAGCCCCGGGTTTGCCCGCAACCGGTTATAAAGTACAACGATCCGAAGTGCATTCAGCAACTGGCGCTTGTACTCATGTATGCGCTTAACCTGGCAATCGAAGATCGTGTCCGGATCGAGTAATTGACCTGAGGACCAGCGAAACCAGTCGCAGAACTGCCGCTTGGCATTTCTCTTTGCCTTCAGGAAGTCGCCGCGGAATCCCTTATCTTCGATGAAGGACCTCAAGCCGCCTAATTGGCTGAGGTCAGTGATCCAGCCGTCTCCGATCGCATCCGAGATCAGTCTGGAGAGCTCAGGATTCGACAGGAGCAGCCAGCGCCGTGGGGTGATTCCGTTCGTCTTGTTGTTAAAACGTTCAGGAAGGATCTCGGCCAAATCCCGCAGGGTTGTTTTGCGCAGCAGATCGGAGTGCAGTGCCGCAACTCCATTGGTGCTGTGGGAACCAACGACCGCAAGATTTGCCATGCGGACTTTTTTACCGATCCCGTCCTCGATGAGACTGACGCGCTGAATCCGGCCTTCATCGCCCGGAAACCGGCTGCGAACATCGATCAGAAAGCGGCGATTGATCTCATAGATGATCTCAAGTTGGCGGGGCAGCATATCTTGAAACCAAGCCACGGGCCATTTCTCGAGGGCTTCGGGCAGCAGGGTGTGATTTGTGTACGCCAGCGTGTCCCGGGTGATTCTCCACGCTTCATCCCACCCGAGATGTTCCTGGTCCACCAGGATTCGCATAAGTTCGGGGACCGCCAGAGCCGGATGCGTATCGTTCATCTGGACCGCCACTTTGTCGGCAAAAAAGCTCCAGTCCGAGTTGTCGAGTTTGAATCGACGCACCGCATCGGCAAGCGAGCACGCAACAAGAAAGTATTCCTGCATAAGGCGAAGGCCTTGCCCCGTGAAGCTTGAATCATCGGGATAGAGAACTCGCGTCAGAGTTTCCGCCGAGAGAGTCTGAGTGAAAGCCTCGACGAAATCGCCGTGAGAGAACCCATCAAAGTTGAAGTAGTCCGGAGCGGCCGCCGCCCAGAGGCGGAGCGTGTTGATCGTCGATCCCCCGTACCCTACCACCGGGCGGTCGAAAGGGATGCCGAACAAAGTCGATGGGCGCCCCGGCACCGGGCGCAGGCTACCGCCGCTGATCTCGAACGAGCATCCCAGGTTGACTTCCACTTTCTCGTTCGGGCGAGCGACCTCCCACGGATCGGGAGAGCGAAGCCAGTTGTCTGGCAATTCCTGTTGCCATCCGTTCTGAATGGATTGCCGAAAAATACCGTACTCATATCGCAGGCCGTAACCGATGACAGGAAGCCGCATGGTGGCGGCAGATTCAATAAAGCAGGCTGCTAGACGGCCAAGCCCGCCGTTTCCCAGCCCCGCATCGGGCTCCTGCTCCAAGATTTCTAGGAGGTTGAGCCTCCTGTCCCGCAGGACGTCGTTCGCAAGCGGATTTAGCAGGAGGTTCGTAACATTGTTTGCAAGCGAGCGGCCAATCAGGAATTCCAACGAGAGATAGTAGAGTCGCTTGCAGTTCTGTTGCTGGTAGGTCTTCTCGGTCAAAAGCCAACGCTGCGAGAGGATGTCGCGCACCGATCGCGCCAGTGCTTCGAACCGGTCACGGGGCGTCGCTTCCCCGGGGTCCAGGCCAATGTCAAAGAGCAGGTGCCGCTCATATAAGGCATCACTCGTTCCGGCGAATTGCACCGGACCGCATCCGTATCGGTTTTGCAGGAGCGTAGCAGCATCCGGAAGGGCCTGCCGCTTCTCTCGGGTGTCAATCTTCACGTTGTCCTCCTCTAAGGGCACCACAGGTCGTGTCTAGAGAGTCTCCATATCCAATCGGATCAGCCGACGCGATTCGCACAACGCAAGGCTTGCGAGCACTGCGCAATCGTTGAAGCAGTATGCAGGCCGAGTAAACGAAGATCCCTGCGAGGATAAGACCCCCAAGGAGGGTTCCCGCTCGCGACACATAGTTAGCCGCATGGTCCAGGTCATGGCTGAAGACATAGCCGAGTCCACCGTAGGCGAGTCCATAGAGAGCGGCGCCAGCGGCATCAAAGGCCAGGAAACGTACCGGGCCGGTGCCCGAGATCGCCGCTAAAGGCGGCGCCACCGCGTCCAGTCCCGGGACGAACTTGGCTATCAGCAGAATGCGCAGCCCATACCGGGCAAAGATCCTTTTTGCTCTGCGGTCGTGAAAGTCGGGGTCGCGCGTGAAACCGTGGATGAAGTGCAACACCCTCTCACCTCTCCGCCGGCCCGCCTCGTACCAGACCCAGTCCGCCAAGACACAGGCAGCGATGGTCAAGCCCACCACGGCGAGAAACTCTAACTTCCCCGCCGCCGCGAGCGCGCCGGCGGCAAGCAGAAAGAGGGGCCCCGGTATGGGAAAGCCTATCTGGTGCGCAAAGAGTATGGCGAACAGAATGGCATAGCCGTGGCCGAGAACGAATTGAAGAATCGCATTCACTGACGGCCTTCCGTTCGTACAAGTTCAGCCTGGGCAACGACGCGGTCTCTTTCAGCGTCGAAGAGCTGCGCCTGAGCATCGGCCAGCTGCGCCTGAGCGTCTTTGAGTGCCGACTCCGTCGATGTCCTGGCTACCACCTGGTCATTGGTAATGCGAACAATGTCAGTTCGTGCGGCCACGCTTTCGCGCGCCGCTTCGAGGCCGGTTTCGGATCGGTGGACCTTGCGCATTTCCGACTCGACGTCCATGTGCACCTTGTTCTCCGTCGCTTGCAGGTTCACCTCCGCCTCTGCTACCTGCGATTTGCGCTCGCGGATCAGACCGATGCGCTTGCCGAACTCCGTAACGGTCCAGTCCACGTGCACGCCAACCGCATAAGAGTTGTCGGGCAAGAGCGGAGAGCCGTTTTGGTACGTGTGCTGCAGCACAAGCGACAGGTCAGGGATGTATTCGGCGCGCGCCGCATTGAGCCCGGCATGCGCCTTCTTCAGCGTCTGTTGCGCAGATAGAAGGTCGGGGTTGTGCTTCATGGCTTCGCTCTCCGGAGTCGCAACCGCCGTCGCTTCCGGCGAGGTCTCTGGAGCTGCGCCTTCCTCCAATTGATCCGAAGGATCGACGAGTTCGGTCTGAGTCAGCAGCGGTAAACCCACCAGATCATTAAAGGTGTTTGTCATGTCGGCGATCTGGTCTTCGATCGATCCGAGCGTATGCCGCGCTTCGGCAATCTCGGCCTCTCCTTCGAGGACCTTCACCTGGAGCGCAACTCCGCTTTTGGCGGCGTCGCTCGCCTCCTTCAAGCGCGCCTCTCCGGCCTGAAGGCGCAACTCGGTTGCGTGCTTGCGCTGCTGGGCGGATAGCAGTCCGTAATAAACCTTCTTCACGTTGAGCGAGACTTCGTTTCGCGCTCCGTCGAGATCGTCGTGCATCATGCGGGCCTCGGCCTCCGCCGCGCTCATGCCCGCATGGATCTTGAACACCTGCGTGACCGGTTGCGCCACGGTTGTCTGGGTGATCTCGAAATCCTGCTTGCCCTCCGGGATCCTGACGTCCTTACCTGGGAGCGGCCCGGTAGCGCCGTACGCGCCGAGCGCACCTGCAGGGATTGTCATAAAGTCCGCCTGGTTGGCATGAAATGCATTTGTCTGATTGACCGCCTCCGGAAAGTACTTCGCTCTGGCCTGAACAACTCTGGCGTCAGCCTCTTTGACCCTCTGTTCGGCGATCCGCACCGAGGAGTTCTGCTTCATCGCCAGTCGCTGAGCCTCATCCAGAGTGACGGTGCGCTGCTGCGCATGGCAGGGGGCAGCGAGGACAAGCAGCATGATCGCAGCGGCCACGGCCGCCACGGGTCTCGCCGAGTATCTCTTCGTGTTGACTACCACGAACAGCACCGGAATGACGACCAGCGTAAAGAACATAGATCCAAGCAGTCCAAAGGCAATTACGCTTGCCAACGGGGACCACATGCTGGAACGCGAGATGATCATCGGAGTGACTCCGACGGCGGCTGCCATGGTGGTTAGAAAGATTGGGCGCAGCCTCCGCTCACCTGCCTCGAGAGTTGCCTCTTCCAGGTCAACTCCATGCTTCATGCGTTCATGAATGTAGTCGACGAGGATGATGGAGTTGCGCACGACCAGGCCTCCAAGGCTGATGACGCCGATGAAGGCGGTGAAGCCGAATGGGTTGTGGGTGATGAACAGGCCGAAAGCTGCTCCCGGCAAAGCCAGAGGAAACGCCGCCATGACGATCAGGGCATCGGCCAACGTGCGGAACTGGAGCAAGAGGATCAAGAAGATCAGTACCAAGCTGATTCCGAGCGCATTGCGCATCTCGCCAAAGGTCTCGCGCTGGTTTTCATCCTCGCCGCCGTACTCGATGCGGTATCCCGGCGGTAACTGCAGGTTGCGAATCTGTTTTTTGGCGTCGGTCAGGATCTGGCTCGCAAGCCGTCCTCGATCTGGGAAGGCGCGCACCGTCAGCGTGCGGACGCCATTGCGCCGCACAATTCTTCCTGGATGCCACTCCGGCGACAGCGAAGCCATCGCGCTTACGGGGACGCGAGCGCCTGTTATGGGCGAGAGCATGTAAGTATCCGAGACATTCTGGAACGTCTTGCGCTGTGCCGAATCGAGACGAAGATCGATGTCCACATCACGATCGCCCTCCCAAAAGGTTGAGACGGTGTCGCCATCGAAACTCCCAGCAAGTTCGCTCGCAATCGTGGTGTTCGTGAATCCCAGCCGGTTCGCGACCTCCTGGTGCAAGTCGACTCCGGCCAGCATCTGATCTTCGTGCCAATCGGTGTGGATGTAAATCGCCCCCGGCGTGTGATTGAGGATACTTTGAACCTGATCGCCGATCGACCGCATCGTGGTCAGGTCGTCACCTACGATGCGCACTTCGACGGGAGCCTCCATGACATCGCCCTGTTGAAGTTCCTTGACAAACACCTTGGCCTCTGGAGCAACGGAAGGCAATTGTTCGCGAAGCTGCTCCACCAGCTTTGGCGTTCCCTTGACGGTGCGCGTGTTGACCAGAATTTGCGCGAAATTGGAGGCCGGTGGCACCGGGTTGACGTTGTAATAGAAGCGCGGAAAGCTAGCGCCCAGGAAGCTTGTGTAGCTACGAACCTCGGCCTTCTTCTGTAGAACGTCCTCTATACGCCGCACCGCCGCGTCCGTGGCCTCAATGCGCGTCCCTTCGGGAAGCCAGACGTCCATGACGAACTGGTCGCGTTCCGCCAGCGGGAAGAACTGCTGGCGAACTAGAGACAGGATTCCTATTCCTGCGACAAAAGAGATGACAGCTGCAATCAATACCTTCTTCCGGTGCTGCATCGCCCAAACAATGATGCGGTTGTAGTAGCGCTGCATATAGTCCAGCGCTGTGGGCTTCTTCTCCTTTTGCTCAACAGACGGATCATGCAGTCCCTTCTTGATGAAGAAACCGTTGATCAGCGGTGTCAACATCATGGCGACCACGAACGAGACGCTCAAGGCAACTGCGACGGCGATGGGCAGAGCGCGAATGAACTCTCCGCACGCACCGGTGAGTAGAAGTAAAGGCAGAAAAGAGGAGATGATGGTGAGGGTCGCGGCGAGTACCGGGATCGCCATTTCACAGGCGCATCTCCAGCAGGCATCTGCAATCGGCACCTTGTGATCTAGCAATTCGACGTAATTGTCTGCGATCACGATGGCGTCGTCTACCACCATTCCGAGGACGACGATGAGCCCTGCAATCGAGACCTGGTGCAGTTCAATTCCCGCGGCATTGAGCATCGCAAAGGTAACTGAGACGGTGACAGGGATGGCAACCGCAGAGACGAGGGCGACCCGCATGGGCAGCAGCAACATGGTCACGAGAATGACGGATACGATCGCTATCCCGAATTCGCGAGTGAAATCACTCACGCGCTCAGAGACGACGCGAGGCTGATCGGCGACGAACTCCAGCTGCACATCGGGCGGCAAAGTGGTTTGCACGCGGGCAAGCGTCTCGTGCAATTGCTTGCCAAACTCTACGATATTGTTGCCCTCGTGCATCTCAACAGAGAGCAGGATGGTCGGGTCACCGCCGATGCGTGCATACTCGGTCGGATCCTTGTAGACACGCTTCACATCGGCCAAATCCCCGAGGTAGATGGGCTGCCCAGTGGGCGACACATCGACCATGATCTGCCGGATCTGTTCCTCGGTCTGGAACTGCCCGTTGGCGTCAATGAGAGGCTTGCTGTCTCCGCTGGGAACGCGGCCCCCGTACATGATGGTGTTGCGGCCTTGCAGAGCCTGTTCTACCTTTTGCGGATTCACACCGTACTGCGAGATCCGCTCCCAGGAGCCGGTGACCTCAATGCTCTCCTTTTGATCGCCGATGCGCTTGATTTTGGACGCTGCGGGGATCGTGCGAATCGCACTTTCCACACGTTGCGCGTAGTCCTTCAACTCGCGATATCCGTAGTGTCCGCCTTTCACCGCAATCAGGGCAGCGACTGTATCACCGAAGTCGGAATCGACGATCGGGCCGCGCACGCCCGACGGGAGTTCGGTCTGCTTCAACTGCGCCATATCGAGGCGAAGCTTCGACCAGAACTGGTCGGAGTTCTTCACCGACTTGTTCAACTCGACGTTGATAATGACGAGCCCGTTGCGCGAGGTGGAGTAGGTCTTTTCGCGGCGCACTTCCTCAAACCGGAAAAGCCGCTCCTCGATCTTGTGCGTAACCTGGCTTTCAACTTCTTCCGCAGTGGCGCCGGGATACTCCGCGATTACCAGCCCAGTTCGGATGGTGATCTTCGGATCTTCGCGACGCGGCATGGTTAGGAACTCAGCGATGCCGACCACAAACAGCATAGCGGTCAGAACGAGCGTCACCTGGGGGAATCGCAGTGAGGCACGAACCGGGTTCATTGGCCACCTCCCGTTAGGCTGACCTGAGTTCCTTCATGGACGTTCTGCTGCCCGGCAACCACAATCTGCTCATCTGGCCTCAATCCGCTCCTGAGTTCGACCTCGCCGCCGATCAGATCGCCAAGCTCTACACGGCGCGCGAAAACTCGTTGCCGGGAGTCGTCGTAGACGTAAACCAGAGGGAGGCCACGAGGGTCGCGAACGACAGCCACCGTAGGAACCGTAAGTGCGTTAATCATGACGGAGTCATAGACGCGGGACTCGCTGATCATGCCGGCGCGGAGGACGTGCTTGGGATTGGGGATGGCGATCTTGGTCGTGAAGGTGCGCGAAACGGAATCCGCCGAAAAGCCAACCGCCTCGACCTTGCCCTCGAAGCGTTGATTATCAAGCGACGGAATTGAAACCAGGGCGCGGGCGCCTTCGTGTACCCTGCCGATTTCGGCTTCGGGAATTCCCACCCGCACCTTCACCGGATCTAGATCAAGGACAGAGAAGACCGGATTGCCGATGGACACCGAATCGCCCACGTCGACTTTTTTCATTCCGACAAAACCGCTGATGGGCGCCCGCAGTTGGCAATCGCCGAGGTGTTTTTTGGCTTCGCTCAATTGGGCGTTGGCCTCATGAGACTGGCCCCTGGTGCCGGTCTTTACTTCACTGCGCGCGCCTTCCCGGGCCATGTCGTACCTCTGCTGCGAGACCAGATAGGCCGCTTCGATCTTGTGGAAGTCGTTGGCCGGCAAGCTTTGATGATCGTAAAGGTACTTATCCCGCTGGTACTCGTCCTGCGCACGCTCAGAATCGATGCGCGCCTGCTCAAGTTCCTGCGCCCGCGACCCATTCGCCGCCTGGAGTGCGGTTGCTTCGGCTGCTGTCGCCTCACCGACAGCGGCCTCGTAGGCATTGCGATAGTCGGAACAGTCCAGTTCGGCCAGTATCTGACCCTGCTTGACGCGCTGTCCTTCCTCGACGAATACGCGAGCTACGCGGCCTCCCACCTGGAAAGCCGTTTGCGCTGAGACGTTGGCTTCAACCGACCCGCTTGCGGAGACTGACGCCGGTTCATGAAGACGGTGAGGCACGCGGATCTCCACGGGGACTGGCTGGTCCGCTGCCACCTTCGGTTTTTGCTGGCATCCTGATAGCAGACCGATTGACGCGCAGACGCCTGCAAGAACCCACAGATTCGGCCTATAAAGATTCATCCTGGACCCCCTTTTAAGGTCAAAATGTTCCACTATTGGAGTCGACCCCTCCACGACCCACCTATTACACTTGGCACCACTGGCCCTTGAGTAAGGCTGTCGTTCGATCTAGCTCCATACAAAAGAGCCACAAGAGGAATTCGGGCGACGCTCTATAAGTGGCAATTGCAATGCCAAAACCGAGGAAGTCGGTAGTCGCTGATAAATAAGGGGAGCGCGAAGGATGTTCTCGAGACAGAAGTGGCGAGAGTCGTAATTGTCGACGTCCAAGTTCGACAACGGCGAGCCGGCCGGAGCTACACAGGCAACTTCACCTGAAGCAACCGGATTTAGGATTGAAGAAAGTGAGCCCGTCCATGAAGAGGTTTCCTCCAGCAGGCCCAGAGGTCCCGTTCAATTTCCACAGGAGCGATCCAAAGGCGACGCGCACCCTAAATCAATCAACAGAGATTCTGCGATGGAAAGCATGACTCCGCAACTCGACCTCGAGGTTCAGAACGAGCGACTTCGGTTGCTCCTGGACCTCACTAACAAAATCACGTCAAACCTGGATCTACGACAGGTCGTAAGAGCGATTTCCGCGAACGTCCGAGAGGTAATGCTCGGTGATCTCGTTTGCATCGCATTGCGCGACGGGAACTCGGAGAAGTTCAGGCTGTACGCGCTTGACTTTCCTGGGAGTCCCGAAGTCATGCAAGAGGATATGGTCACCTTATCGAGGCCAGCCAAAGCGGTATGGGATACTCTCCAACCAGTAACTGCGTGCACGACAGATCGAGATGAGTTCCCGGCCGAATTACAAGAGCATTTGGCGATGCTGGAGGAGACAAAGACCGTCTGCCACATTCCGCTGGTGAACCGCGGTCACGCCCTCGGATTTCTGGCGATCGGGCGGACCGCGGAGCGTCCTTATGCCACCGACGAGATTGAGTTTCTCAGCCAGGTGGCAGGTCAGATGGCAATTGCCATCGATAACGCACTGGCTTATGAACAGATTTCTGTACTAAAGAACAAGCTTGCCCAGGAGAAGGTATACCTTGAGGAGGAAATCCGCAGTGAGAGAGGCTTCGAGCAGATCATCGGCAGCAGTCCGGCACTAAGGCAGGTCTTGCATCTGGTCGAAACCGTTGCTCCAAGCGATTCCACGGTCCTGTTGCTTGGCGAAACCGGAACCGGGAAAGAGCTGGTCGCTCGCGCAATCCACGACCGCAGCCAGCGCAAGGAACGCACCTTTGTTAGGCTCAATTGCGCCGCTATCCCAACAGGTCTGCTGGAAAGCGAACTGTTCGGCCATGAAAAGGGTGCGTTCACCGGCGCGATTGGCCAAAAAGTCGGTCGAATGGAACTGGCCGACCAGGGCACTTTGTTCCTAGATGAAGTGGGAGACATTCCGCCCGAGATTCAACCCAAACTGCTGCGCGCTTTGCAGGAGCAGGAGTTTGAACGGTTGGGCAGCAATCATACGCGGAAGGTAAACGTTCGCCTTGTCGCGGCGACCAACCGTGACCTCGAGAAGATGATTGCCAACCGGGAGTTCCGCAGCGATCTCTACTACCGGCTGAACGTATTCCCCATCCGCATTCCACCCCTCAGAGACCGAAAGGAAGACATTCCTCTGTTGGTCGGCTTTTTCGTGCAGAAGTTTGCCAAGCGAATGCAGAAGCGAATCGACACGATTCCCACAGCCGTTATGAAGGGTCTGACAGCATGGGAGTGGCCCGGAAACATCCGCGAACTCGAGAACTTCATTGAACGGGCAGTCATCCTCACTCGCGGCAAGTCACTCGATGCTCCACTAGCTGACCTGCGCAAGATCCCAGGCCAGGAACCGATACAGTCAGTTGATCGTGGAATGGAAGAGGAGATCGCGCGAGTCGTCAAGGAAGCCGCAGCTTCGTTGACGACTAAGAGCTATAAGCATAAATATTCGATGGAGCAACACGACGAGATTGTTCGCGCACTGACCGAGTGCAAAGGGCGGGTTGGTGGCGCTGACGGAGCCGCAGTACGTCTGGGTATGAGCCGCACTACCTTGATTTCCAGGATGAGAAGGCTTGGAATCAATCCATATAGCTATTTCTGAGCCGGCCATTCTGCTCCTAGACTCCAAGCGAAGAAGTCATCAACACTTTCGACTTTTGACACCTGCGCGTCTCTACTCAATTGCTAAATAACGTATTTAGAATAACGCTGTTTTGGCACGAAGTTTGCTCGTAATTCACGGAGCAAACGATATGTTGAAGATTTCTATTATTGAGAGTAAGAACAAACGCCTCATAGCGCTCGAGGGGAAGCTGATTGCGCCCTGGACTGCCGAACTGATGAGTCTTTGTCGGGGATTTGCAGGTGATCCAGATCACCTTGAACTCGTCATCGATCTGCGCGGTGTAACCATCGTCAGCGCAGACGGGGAAGATGTATTGCGAGCCCTCATGGATCGAGGCGTCAGGTTCCGCGGCAGTGATCTCTTCACAAAGGAGATTCTGAAGCAACTGGCCCGACGATCTCGAAGGGAAGCGCAGGACAACAAGGACCGACCCCGTTAGGAGGATCTGGGCCTCTTGCAAAGAGCCCGCTTCTTTCTGTTCAGCCGACACAACGGTTTCTGCGATTTTGAACCGATCACGCCTGATCGGAATCAGCAGCGCCCCAAAGGTCTCGCGCGATTTGCCGTCGAGGATGTTCATCGACAATTTCGACGTTTCCGGCTCGCGCACGCAGTCTCATCCTCTTGTCAATAACTTGGGCAGCATCGACTTTGGCACTCGGATTGCATCTTTGCATCACGCGATGCTGAGAATGACAATCGACGCGCACTGCAATCCGCGAAGCCCTGCCGTTGATGATGCATGGATTGCACATCCACTGACTATGCACTGGACCGAGGTGACTTCCGCTCCAGTTAATCACACCATTCTAAGTGTCTCCAGGAGCGCAAACCAGATCGACAAGCGCCGGCTGCAGTTGGTGGCCGAATGGATTTGCCCTGGCTCCAGTGTGCTGCGGAGGAATCTACCACCCGGTCGCTCTCCAAATCCTTTGCGGGATGAAACCGTGTCGGAGGCGCTGTGTCGCGACTCGCTTAACAGAGCGAGAGAGGAGGAATGACAAGCTATGTCAAAGCTGTCGAATGGCATTGAGAAGGACCCCTATGCGACGCCTGAGGATTTCCAGCAAATCTTCGCACGCCATATGACAGATCTGTTTCGTCTGGCTCTGCTTCTCACCGCGAATCCTCAGAGTGCGGAGGACTGCCTGATCCTCTCGATGAAGGACTGCATTGACAGGAGCACCGTTACGAACAAATGGGCGCTCATCTGGGCTCGACGCATGCTGATTCGGAATGCAATCCGACTGGTCTTGGGTACGGAGAATGAGATCGCCAACGAGACGGAAGGGGATATTCACCTGCAGCCCAGCGAATATCCAATAGAAGTTCTGCGCGAATCTGTTGCAATTCTGAGTCTGTCGCCCTTTGAGCGGCTGGCTTTTGTGATCTGCGTCCTTGAGCGCTTTTCGATCCTCGATTGCGCGTTGCTTCTGAGAACATCGCCGAAGGATGTGCAGGTTGCGCTTCGGCGCGCCACGAATCGAGTCATTCCTGCTGACGAACAGAGCCGCGTGGAGGAAACCGCAATCTTTCGGAACTGGGATTACGGTCGCTCCTGCCATGATAGGGGCACGGAAGATCGCCCATGTCGAGGACTTCTCGATTAGCCATTCCGTCGCGGCGCGGGTTGTAACCGGTCGTTTCAGAGCAGGCCGGCCCTACCCATCATCAGCCCCTCATACTGGCAAATCTTGATCGCATATTTCAAAGGAGCAAATTCATGATTCCCATTTTGATGTTCGTTCACCTCCTGCTCTGTTTCCTCGCCATCGGATTCGGATCTCTCACTCTGTTCGATCTCCTATCGCGGCGCTTCATCTTCGTCCACCTGATTTGGTTTATGCGCTGCAGTCTCTGGTCAAGCCTCAGCGCTCTGTTTGTCGGTGGCTTACACCAACTTCTTCCAGCACAGAAGGTCGCCATGCTGATCATCTATGCTGCCGGACTGGTGATTCTGGCCTGGCGAGCATTTCATCTCAGAGGGGCGTGGCGCCCGACATTTGGATTTGTTATTGCTTTGCTTCTTTATCTCAATATCTTGTCTATCTCCATTCAGATACTAGGAGTCGCCGTGGGGCATTGGTTTTATTTCCAGGTTGCTCTCCTATTTGCAACCTTAGCTACTGGGAGTTTCGTCGCAAAACGGTTGTCCGGCACAACCACTCCGGCTCTCGTACAAAAGACGACCGTCGGCGCTGGCGTGGCTAGGCACTACGCACGGGGACGCTAACTTGACGAATGGAGGGATAGAAGCACAATGTCCAATGATGCCGCATTGTCAATTCGACACATAGCCGTCGCGACCGACTTTTCCCCCTGCTCGGAGACCGCGATCGAGTTCGCCCTTGTTGCAGCTCATCAATTCGCGGCCGTTCTTCATGTTCTGCATGTCGTGCGTCGATCCGAATTCGCTTTGGTGCCTGACTTGATGGTGTCGCTGGAAGAGCTCGCTGAACGGGACTCTACGGACCTCATCAATCGTCTCAATGCTGCCCACCGTCTGAACGACATCGAATATCACTGCTGGAACGCTACTGGCGAGGTTTCGGCAGTCTTTGAGCAACTGATCCACGATCACAAGATCGATTTGTTAGTTCTTGGAACGCATGGACGAAGCGGTATCTGGAGGCTGGTAGCCGGTTCGATAGCACAGCAGATCTTGGAGGAAGTGTCATGTCCGGCGCTCACGATCGGTCCACTGTCACGCCTCGGCAGCGACCGAACATTAAAGAAAGTACTGTTCGCGACCGATCTCTCACCAAAATCGGCAGCAGCTATACCCTATGTTCTAACCACTGCGAGGAGCTGGCGAGCTGAAATCGATGTCTTGCACGTCTGCTCCTCAAGAGAAGCGTGTTGCTGGCAGTCATTGGAAGAGTTTCGGCACAAGATAGAACTTCAAGCAAGTGGGGCAGAGAATCCTCCGATCGACTATCACATATTACCCGGACATCCCTCCGAAGCGGTGCTCAACTTCGCCACACAGAACAACGTAGATCTGATCGTCCTCGGGCTCGACCGCCATCGTTCGGTCCACTGCAGCCCCTCTATGTCTCACGCAAATGAAATCGTTTGTAAGGCTCGATGTCCGGTGCTGAGCTTTCGCTCAGTTCCGGCCTGCGCGTTCGAAGCAGGGACTGCCGGGTGATCCGCGTGCAGCCGGGATGAATCCTGCGATGCTACGCGCGCGTAATAGAGCGGAAGGACATGACGAAGCTGCGTCATCGACGAATTTAGCACTGCTCAAAGCACGAGTAATCCTTAGGCTCAATACAGAGCTTCTTCATCCGTGAGATGAGGGTCGTGCGGCTAATTCCCATCCGTGCGGCGGCACCATCAATTCCGCTCACTTTTCCATTGCTTTCCGTAAGTACTCGCGCGATGTGTTCACGTTGCCGCTTTGTGCGCTCATCATCGACGTCCTGTTTACGGTCGTACGCATTTACCATGGCTTTAACCATGTCAAGAATGTCCTTTTCGCTTCTCCCCGGCCGCCCCGGAACTGAGAGAGAGGTTGATCGCAATTCTGACAAGGGGGCTTCTAGGGTTGCGCCACGAGTCAGGATGACTGCTCGTTCAATAAAGTTCTCGAGTTCGCGGATGTTTCCGGGCCAGTCCCAGGCCGAAAGCCCCTTCATCACGGATGCTGGAACCGCGTCGATGCGTTTTTGCATTTGCTTCGCGCACTTCTGCACAAAGTAGCCGACCAACAGCGGGATATCCTCCCTGCGATCTCTAAGGGGCGGGATGCGGATAGGGAACACGTTCAAGCGATAATAGAGATCGTTGCGGAACTCCCGGTCTGCGACCATCCTTTCGAGATCGCGGTTGGTGGCCGCCACAATTCGGACGTTCACTCTGCGCGTGTGCGTGCTTCCCAGGCGCTCGAATTCCCGCTCCTGTAAGACCCTCAGCAGTTTCGGTTGAATCTCGGGTGGAATATCCCCCACTTCATCTAGGAATAGCGTGCCTTGATCCGCGAGTTCCATGCGCCCGACCTTCTGAGAGATCGCGCCGGTGAATGCTCCCTTTTCATGCCCGAACAGTTCGCTCTCGAGAAGCCCCGTGGGAATGGCGGCGCAATTGAGCTTGACGAACGTGCGCTCTTTGCGTCGGCTGCGCTCGTGGATGGCGCGGGCAATCAGCTCTTTTCCAGTACCGGTTTCCCCAAGCAAAAGAACCGTTGAATCGCTGGATGCGACCGTTTCCACCAACCGCAGAACGTGTTTTAGCGCCGCACTGCTCCCGATGATTCGCTCGAAGCCCATCTCGCTGTGAAACTCCTCTTCGAGATAGAGCTTTTCCTCGGCGAGTTTGCTCCTCTGTTCAGGAACCGCCTGGTTCGCCGGGGCTTTATCGATTGCGGTGGCGATCTGGCACGCAACCTGGCTTAGGAATTGAATCTCATCGGCGTTGTAGGGACGTTCTGCTTCCGACCCGATCGCCAGCAGTCCGAGAGCGCGACCTAGGTTTGCGAGCGCAAAATCGCAGGCGATCTTCGGTTGTCCGGGATGCCGGACGGTCGAATCTTGGGGAGCAACGATTGCTGCTTGTTCGGGCATTCTCTCCAAGACGGAGCACGCGCCAACGAGGTCTTCAAAGGATTGGCCTGATCTGGTTTGAGAAGCTGGATATTGCTGCTGGTCTTCGAATTCGCTCACATTGGGAAAGCGTGATTCTGTGAGCACTCCGAAGTCTGTGAAAGCAACATTCGCGTTCCCCATAATTACCTCCGTCCTTTTGACCCGCATGTTGACAGTTGTTCGGGAATCTTCGATCAGTTCTTCCCAGGCACATAACGAGCCTTGGCGTATTGCACTTCCAAAACGGGCACTCTGCTAGCAATCGAATTTGGTTCCGACGCGCAAGGGCGCAAGGTTATACGCCCAGCCCAACATCGTTCCAGCAATGCGGCGGTTATCGGTGGAAGGTGGATTCATAGAGGACACGAGGTCCTCGGCGTTCGAGCAAAGGTGCTCAGCAATCCTAGCCAATTGGGCGTACTTGAGGACTCTTGTCCGTGTCATGACGGCGTAGTCTCCCTTGTCGGTGTACTGTTCATTGCTCTGGGTAGTCCGCATTCTTGTTCCTCGCCTTCTGAGCCAGACTCTGGATGCGTGCATGTGCGGACCCGAATGACACGGGCACTAGTCTAGGTCTCCATTGTTTCCGCTCTCTCGTTCCATTCCGACTCCCGATGCCTAGCTCTTGATGGAAGTGATTCTGGAAGCTATTTCTATTTCGCGATACTCTGCATCGAGGGAAATGACGACCTTTGTTGAGGCAAGTGGACGCCTCTATTCGCGGAGAAGACAGGCTTGTTTGAGGGGAGCGGACGGTTTCTTTCGGGTGCGCTAGTTACCTCTTGCGAGGCGTGGGCTCGATGCGTTTCCATCCAAAAAGGCGAGCATCGACCGACCATAGACCCGGCCCTAACATAGCCAGGGCAGCGCCCAAGGTTGCTACCAGGAGATAGACCAACCTGTCTGCGGGCAGGATGACGAGCCTGCAGCTTTCAATAAGAGCCACCAGTGTTCCCACGATCGGGGTAAATAGCCCGATGATGAGAAGAATCGCTGCCGCAGCCAGGAGAACAGACAAGATTGTCATGGGACTCGCAGGACTGCTTAGCAGGGCGGAACCTGCGCTACTCACCAATGCAAGCCCGACAACCGTCCGAAATAAGATGAGACCAATCCCGGGCCAACCACCAGCAAAAGTGGAATACAAGCGTCGCAATGGACGCACCTCTCGTATACGTACTTAATTCTTAATGATTTCCTTATGAAATAGAGCCCCACAAGGAGGTCGGATCGAGACTCTTTTGAGGCGCAGGAGCAGATAAAACGAGGGCGAGAATTATCTAGAGCTCGATGATTCCTCGTTTCAGAGCGATGGTTGTGGCGTGGGTTCGATCGCTGGCGCCCAATTTGGAGAGGATGTTCCTGACCCGGCTCTTGACCGATTCTTCCGTGGTAGTGAGTTGATCTGCAATTTCTTTGTTCGCGCGCCCTGCGGCTATGAGTCGCAGCACGCTGATTTCTGCCGGCGTCAGGGCGTCGTCGGTGGCATGCTCGACAATCTCCAGTGAAGCCTCTGGGGAAACGGTTCTCTTTCCCGCATTAGCCGCGCGGATCGTCTCGAGTAATTCCTTATGCAGAGCATTCTTTAAGAGATAGCCTTGAGCACCGGCCTTGAGAGCCCGCATGATCTGTGTGTCGCTCTTGTAGGTCGTCAGCATAATGATCTTCGCATCGGGGAATTCATTGCGAATGACAATCAGTGCATCGAGTCCGTTCATTTCTGGCATCTGCAGGTCCATCACCGTCACGTCCGGGCGATGCGTCCGGAATTGTTGGATCGCTTCGCGGCCGTCAGAGGCTTGGCCTACCAAAATCATATCCGGCTGAATAGCAATCAATGCGGCGATGCCCTCGCGCACGATGGGATGGTCGTCGACCGCAAGAATCCGAATTCGAGCGATAGCGGTACTCATGGTGCTATCTCCTGGTGATTCGTTTACCGTTTGGCCAGCAATTTTGAAATCCACGAACGTCCGGTATCCGTGGCGTAGGCGGTGGCCGCCGGAATGCGGAGTTCCACTTCGGTGCCCGCGCCGGCTTCGCTCCAAATCACTAGCTTACCGCCTGTGGCAATGGCTCGTTCCCGCATCCCGGCCAAGCCAAAGTGTCCCTCGCGCCCCTGCCCCGAAAGAACCGCTGGATCAATGCCTTTACCATCGTCCCGCATACGAAGCCGGAATTGTTGATTGTCATACCTGATTTCAACTTCGACCTGCCGAGCCGCGGCATGGTTAAAGGCGTTCCGGAGCGCCTCAGCGGCGATCCTGTAGATTTCATCGCGCAGAATCGGATGCAGACCGCGCGGATCACCTTCCACCGTCACCCGAAATGCCGGAGAGCCGTGATTGGTCCAATCATTTGCAAGCTCCTCGCCCAGCGTGTTGATCGATCGCGCAAGATCATTTGTCTGGAGCGTGGAGGCACGCAGTCCCTGCACCGCGTCCCGGCCTTCGGTGATTGCGTCAGCCGCCTGCTTCATCGCTCCTTCCAGTTTTTCCTTTGCCTCGATGGGGCGGTCAGGGAGCAACTGCGAAACGATCTCAAACCGCAGCATCAAGCCCTGGAAGCTCTGAAGCAGGGTGTCATGAAGCTCCCGTGCGAGACTTGTCCGCTCCTGCACGCGCGCCCCCAAGGTCAGGGCGAAGTCGTGGCGCAATTGACTGACCCTGATCTGGTAGATCGCCCACACGAGTGCCAGAACGAGAGCTGCGCAAAGGACGCGAAACCAATTCGTTTGGTAGAAGGCGGGGGCAATCGAGAACTCCAGTGCGTCACCCTGCGCGTTCCACACGCCGCTGTTGTTGGACGCAATCACGTGAAATCGGTAGGGCCCCGGAGGAAGGTTGGAATACTGCGCCTGGCGGTCGTTTATGACCTCTCTCCAGTCCGGATCCTGGCCCTCCAGTCTGTATTTGAAATGCACCTGGTCGGGCGCGATGAGGCTGAGAGCGGTATAGTCGATCTCGAGATCTCGGGTCCGAGGCGGCAATCGAGGATTCGAAACTGCCACGCTGCCGGGCAGATTCTGCCAATACGTCTTGTGGTCGGCTATGACTTTCTCTATGTGCACCGGCGGCGGGAGTTTGTTGGAAGCAAGGTGATGGGGATCGACGATCTGGACGCCTTCTCGCGTTACGAACCAAAGTCTGCCATCAGCAGCTTTTGCATAAGTCGGACCGAAGGAGGAAGGCGCAGAACTCTGGAGCATGGCGCCATCCGCCGTATCCCAAACCGTCGTTTCAATGCGGCGCTTCGGGTCGGCGCCCCACGCGTCCAGTTCGCTCCGCGTGATGCGCACCAAGCCGCAGGCTGCGTACAACCATAACGAACGATCATCGTCCTCTGTTGTCCAGTGAATCGTATCGCACGGCAAGCCGTCGCTGGTTGTGAGCGTTGCGATACGGCCGTTCTTAATCCGGGTAAGTCCGCCCTCTGTTCCGGCCCAAAGCGCACCATCGCGATCGAGCCGAAGACCGGACACATGGCCCTTACCAAGCCCGTCAGCGGCGGTGTACGACGCGCGGACCCGACCATCCTTGAAATACTCGATACCGCCGTCCTGCCAGAAGGAGAGCCAGATACCGCCTTGCCTCGGATCGAACACTATTACCTTGGCCTGCTGATGACGCCCCAGTGCTGACCAGGGAAAATGTTCCACCAAATGCCCGTCCCGCAAGTGCGAGAGGCCCTGATTTCCTGAAAGCCAGAGATTGCCCGACTTGTCACCCGTAATGGAATACACTTCCGTGCTGGGTACGCCATTTACGGCAACAAATTTGCCGTCGCTGAAATAGGCCAGCCCGTGATCCGTGAACGCCCAGACTCGCCCCTGATCATCCTGCAACAGCGACTGCACGAATTCACCCGGCAATCCATGTGCTTTACGGAGGATTGTGGTTTGTCCATTCTGCCACCTCGTCAAGCCATCATGAGTGGCCACCCAGATGCTTCCGTCCGTAGCCGCGATGACGGAGTTAACGTTGTCGCTGGACAAACCCTGTCTCGTAGAAACAGCAGTGACCGGGAGTTCCCGAAACCGATCAAGACCTCCAGAAGTGGACACCCAAATATCTCCTTCACGATCCTCGAAAAGGCCAGCGATGATATTGCCCGATAGCCCATCCTCTTTCGTGAATACATCTGCGCGACCGTGATGCACATGAATCAGCCCGCGCTGGTTGGTTCCGATCCAAAGACCTCCATCGCGGTCTCGGAGCAGCTTATTCGCGTCGATGTCGCGGTCGGTCAGCGTCGCATTGGAGTTCATGGCGCTGCGAATCGGGTAGGCTTCGAGTTTGTCACCAACGACCTTGCGGAGCCCTCCGCCTCGGATCCCAACGATTAGGCGGCCGTCGCCGGATTGAGTCAGGTCGGCAAGCCGCACTCCGGGCACCGCATAGCGCTTCGGCGGACCGGGCTTCCAGTGCCAAAGACCGGATTCCGCGCCAGCCCAGAGAGCACCGGAACTATCCTCACCCAAACTCCAGACGAAACTGCCGAAGGCGCCATCTTGTCCGTAACATTGTGTACTGCCGTTTTGAATGGCGCACAGCCGCCCGGTAGGGGTGCCCGGCGGACCGCCCAGCGCCCCCGCCCAAACGGTTCCCTCCCGGTCTTCTAGCAGTGATGTTATGAACCGAGCGCCTACCTCTGGATATTGGGTCAGCTTGCCGTTGTTCCAACTCGCGAGCCCGGCAAACGTGCCGATCCAGAGAGTACCATCGCGCGTGACAAGCAGAGCGTATGGCCCTGCAGGAAGTTGTTGCCCCGCCGGCGGTTCCCAACGAACAAAACGAGAGCCATCCGAACGAAACAGCCCATCGGAAGCTAGCCAGAGATAGCCGTCGGACGTCTGAGCCATCGCAAACGCAGTACCGGCGAGGAACCCGTCGCGGATCTTCCACGCGGTGTGCCCGTATTGGCTGATATCCAACGAGGGGTTTGCCGCTCCAGCGCAGGCGCACCACATCATCATCGCGCTAAACACCACAATGAGGCGAAATCGCTCACGCCCACTTTTCACGATGCAGACATCTTATCGCAATGCCCTCCACTCGGTACCTGGCCCCGTCCACCTGAATTTGCCAGGTCCAGGGATCCGCTCGGAACTCGGAGAACAGACTCTACTCGGGCTCTGTCGAGACACTTTCGACATTCGACAGAATTGAAACAATTGGCCACTGAAACAAAACAAGATGGACCTTCCATCGTTTGGCCGTCCGATTGCTTCAGATATATGGCAGTGGTCATCCTACAAATTCTGTGCCACTGGGGTAAGAGATGAAAACGGGACACACACATTTCAGCAGAGGTCCAAGAACGAGGAGGCCCGCTTGGGCACTAGCTGTCCTGTTTCTTGTGTCGTTTGCAAGGCTCCTGGAAGCAGCAGAGCCCAAACAAGAGACCCTTCGAGCTTGGGATGAATACACTCAGATCGTCAACCTGCGCCTCGCGCAGGACGCTGTCAGTGAGAATCAATTCTTATGGATCGACCAGTCGCACGATTTGGCTTGGCGCGTGCATCAAAACGAGGTAGTGGTAACGGATCACGATCCAAAGAACATACCTCAGGGAATGATTCATCACTGGATTGGCGCCGTGTTCGTGCCGAACGCGACGCTTGATCAGGCATTGACCGTGGTCGAAAGTTTTGATCACTATAGCGAGTTCTACAAACCTCTCTTCAGTAAATGTACGGTTCTAGCGCGAGACAGTGATCAAGCGACTTTGAACGTCGTTGCGGCTCAGAAGGTTTTTTCAGTGACAGCGGCAGTAGACACGGAAGACCAAGTGAAGGTTGTGAGACTCGGTCCTAAGACCGCATATCTCACGAACAACGCCGTCCGGATCCAAGAAATCGCCGACTATGGCCAGCCCACTGAGCATCTATTCTCGGAAAGCCGACGCCCGGGTTACGTCTGGCGCCAGATCGGTATTGAACGGCTCGAAGAGCGCGATGGTGGCGTGTACGTAGAATTGGAGACGATCGTTTTGAGCCGTGGCATTCCGGCTGGGTTTCACTGGCTGATCAAGCCATTGGCTGACGAATTGCCGCGAAAGCTCATGCAGAATACACTCAACGACACGCGGACAGCGATCTTGCAAGGAGCCTCATTGTCCAGATCCCAACAGGCTGCCTCATCTCAGGGCCGGTGACCCGCAGGGCATCGACTGGCAACTCTTCGCTAGAGATCAAGTCAAATTCGGGCCTTGAGAGTTTTCGGCATTCTGGAGCCCCAGCCCGTTCTTCTTTTGCCAATTTCGATGATGATCATGGTTCTGACTGTTTTCAATGATCAGTCTGCGCGCTGTGAGAAGAACGCAAGCTGTGGCGGCCAGCTCCCTGACGCACAAGGCGATTCGATGAGAGCGTCGTTCCCAATTGCCGGCCATCGCGCTTTTCCGTTGATCGTAGTCGGATCGAGCAGCAAGCTGGAGCTGCGGCCGATGTTTCAGCGGCATCTTCTCCACGAAACGGTTGTCCTATCTACCTAGCAGTTGGTCTGGGTCTGAAAGATCTACACAGGAAATCCTTGCGCAAAAAAAGCAAAGAAACCGCGCTCCCCCTCAAACAAGGCTATCTTTCCTGCGAATAGAGGTGCCGACTTGCCTCCACATAGGTTGTCGCTTCCCTCGATATAGGGTTTCGCGAATCGGAAGCCAGTAACAGAATGTAAGGCAACCGGATCTAGTCACTATGTTGCGAAGGAATCTGCGAACTGGGCATGGTCGGAAGGCAAGGAAAGAAAATGCAGACTACTCGGGGCGATGAACTCTACAACGATAGAGGAAACTACGCCGTTATGACCCGGACCACAATCCTCAAGTACGCGCAGCTGACTAGGATTGCCGATCACCTTTGCCGAAACGCCGAGAAGATCCTTTTCTCTACGAATTCACCTTCCGTCGACAACTGCCGCATTGCCGGAACGATGTTGGGCTGGGCGTATAAGCTTACGCACCTGAGCGTCGGAACCAGAATCGACTATTAGCGGAGTGCCCCGCATCGGATGCGGCTTACGCCAAGTCCCGGTACTCATCTGGGAAACACTGATCGGTCGTACTTCCGCGAAGGAGCCGAAATATGCAATCGAAGATGTGGATGAAGCTGGTGCTGTGGTCGCCTCTACTCCTGTCAGGCTGCAAAGGCTTTTGGGACCCGATCGGCACCAGCTTCACGCTCACCAACAGCGGCGCAATCAGAATGAGCCCAGGCGCTGCCTCCGGCAACACCTCTACGATCACAGTAGCGCCATCGAATTCCTTTACCGGATCAGTTGCGCTCGCTTGCGCACTCACCACATCGCCATCGAACGGTTCCAGCCCCGTTACGTGCAGCCTTTCTCCGACATTGGTTACGATTAGCAACTCGACCACGCAGACGGCCACGCTGACTGTGATCGCCACGTCCACGACGACAACCGGGTCGTATGAGATTACTATTACCGGCGCCTCAGGCAGTACCACGTCCTCCACCACCGTCTGCGTCGCAGTAGGAACTTCCTCGGGCAATTGCAGCTCCGGCACCGCCGACTCCAGTGGCAACTTCTACGTCCTCAATGCCGAGACAAAGCAGATTGCCGGCTATTACGTGAATGCCGGCACGATCACCGCTCTCACCGGCAGTCCGTACTCCGTTCCTGCTGCGCCACTCTCCATGGCCATTGCGCCCAATGGCAACTTCCTCTACGTCGGCACGATCGACGGAATCTATGTCTACTCAATTGCATCCAACGGCTCACTCACCCTGGGCAACAACTCCGGCATCATCTCTCCGGACCAGCCAGTCAGCATGCAGGTGAGCGCCAACAACAACTGGCTCCTTGAAGTCGCGCCTGGCTACATCTACGCCATCGCCATCGACTCTTCCAACGGAACCATTGCTTCCAAGACCGAGCAGTTGCTCACTCTTCCCGCCGCTTCCGTCGAGCAGATCGCCATCTCGCCCGACTCGAGTTACGTCTTCGTCGCGATGGGCGTGGGCGGAACCGAGGCGATCGCCTTTAATGCCGGAGCAACTGCGAACACAGATCCCTTCGGCGTCTCCACCCACATCCCTCTGATCAACTCGGGGGGAGCCGCCCTCTCGGTCGCCGTCGACCCCGATTCCACTCCCCGCCTCTTTTACATTGGCGAAACTGCGGCCACGAGTGCCTCCAACTCGGGCGGCCTGCGGGCCTTCCAGTTCAGCTCCCTCGGCGGAACGCTGAGGGAGATTTCCGGCTCGCCCTTCCCCACCTCCGGTCTCGCTCCCTATTCAATCCTACCCATCGCCAGCGGCGACTATGTTTATGTCGTCAACCGGCAGATCAGTGGCAGCACCACCGGCGTCATTGCCGGCTTTTCTATCGCATCGGGCAACAGCACCTACGCCCTCACCTCGCTCGGCAACACCTTTTCTGTTGGAACCAATCCCGTCGGTCTCGCCCAGGACTCGACCGGTAACTTTGTGTTCGCCGTTGACTATGGCGGCAGCCCCGATTTGAAGGGCTACACATTCGACTCCACCAACGCCGGCTACCTCGACGGTGTCGTGTCCTCAGGCACAGGCACCGATCCGGTCCAAGCCAGCGCCGTCGCCGCAGCGCCCTAGACCTTCCCAACGTTCGTTGCAGACCGGGTCCACGCACAACAGGTGCTGATGAACTTGATGCTGAACGGGGATTGAGGCCAAGAGCTTCAACATTCGCAACAGACGGCTTTTCTTCCTTGCCCACTTCGGTAAAGGTGATCACATCTGCCGGAATTTCGATTAATGCAAATAGCCCTGCATGGAATCGATCGTGATGGCCGTAGAGGACGTCTCGTCGTGCGGTCTCTCGCTGTTCCCGAGCGGTAGTCGCCATCTTGCAATTTCGCTGAAGCAGTTAAATGTGTCTTGATCAATAATGGCGCGGAATCAAGGCCGAACCTGTGGGGGTATAAGCGGGGGTATCGAAGGGGGCCTATGATCGATTTATTATCAATTGCATGGATTGTACGCTAATTTCGAATCCCCCTCTCTCCGCCAGCACGTCAAGCGAAATCCAATAAACGCTACAAACCCCTATAAATGAGCCGGTTATTCCCAAACGTTGAATTCTCTATATTCTCCCTGATTGCCCCTTATAGCCCTTTTTCTCCCCATTTTTCGAGCTAAATCGAGCTAAGCTCTGTCCGCCTAAGAAGAGTTGCGTGACGTGCGGGGCGGATTCACGATGGTTTGCCACTTGGTCTTGCTGCGAGGTCGCGGATTCGCTACTCGTCTACCGTTGGCGCATTCAGGCTACAACAGCGTGGCAGCCGCCTTCCATTGCGGCGGATCGCGAGGGTAATGGGTCAGTGACCATGTCTGCTATTCAATTGCGGGCCACACTCGTGGGAGCGTTGACGGCCAGTCGCTCGAGTTGTTCGCTTGCGCTCCCAAAATGAGAAAAGGAGCGCCATCGACTATCAGCGCGTAGCGGCCATCCTTCTGAACGACGTGCGGAATTTGCCGTTCTCTGACCTGTGCCTGCAGTGCAAACCCCAAACCTGAGACCCACGCGAGCACAACGAAAATGCGCGCCTTGATTCCCATTCGATCCTCGTTTCTCACACTCTTCGGAAGAGCCTGCCGTTCCGGACACACCCGGACTTGCTTCGCTTCTTATTGAATTGATCCGAAGTGCACATCCTCCGGAGCGGAAGGATCGTCAAGAAACTGTATCGTTGTGGCCGGTCCCAGATCTGCCGGCGGCGTCCATGAGTCGAGGGCCCACACTACGTCCTTATCCGGGGTCACTTCCAGAGCCTGGATCGTTCCTATTCGTTCCTCAGCAGTCGTGTTCCACTCATTCACCCAGTTGTTCACGAGGGTGTTGCCGTTAGGCAACCGCCAGGCTTGCTGCAGACTGGCGAAATGGTAGCCCATCGCATCCGAGGGGTTGAATGTCCAGACCGTGTCGCCTCTGCGTGTCACTTCCCTGACCCCGATCCGGTCGGTGATCAGAATGTTTCCATCCTGGAGCGGAGTCACGCCCCACGGCGCGGTTGCTGGGAATGACCACAACTCATGACCGTCGGAATCGTATTCCACGACTTTGTTCAAATCCATGTGAGCAACCAGCAACGTTCCGTCCTTGGTCAACCGCACGTGTCGGAACTGTCCATGCACGCTGATGGGATGCTTGGCCTGAAGTTCGAACTCCTTCACCACCGCGCCGGTAGCAGTGTTCACCACCCGCACGGTTGGGGGATCCCCATTCACGACGAACAGTACATGGTCATTCCCGATCGGGACCCCAGTGTGAATTTCGTGACCAGCCGGCGCGTCATAGTTCCAGACCACTTTCTTCTCCGGACTAATCTCCGTAATCCCGAATTGATGCGCAAAGAGGATGTTGCCGTTTGAAAGCATCACTGCATCGCTGATCTCCCCTTTTTCCGCCGGGTCGTCGTAGCGCCAAGTAACTTTACCTTGACGGACGATGACAATCCGGCGGTCATGGGACTCCCCTGTATACATGAAGTCATGATGCGCCAAATCATTGCCGCGCAGTGGTGCGCTCATGAGTGGCGCAGTTTGAGTGTGGTCAGGCTGCTGAGCATGCGTGGTTCCGCTGATACCTAGAACTAAGATGACAACTAACAATCGGAACACTTTGACCTCCTGGACCGGATGGATCGTATCATTGCAATCGGCTTACAGGCATTTCTGTCCCCGACTCGATCATGTCCAGACGGCTACGTCTGAAACCGTGCGGTTGATCAGGTCGATTACGTCCGCGGGAAAATTGACTCCGACTGACTTGATATTCTCGATGATCTGTTCCGGACGGGACGCTCCGATGATCGCCGAAGTCACTTCTTTGCGTCTCAGCACCCAAGCCAGCGCCATTTGCGCCATCGTCAATCCAAATTCGGCGGCGACTGGCTTGAGATGTGCCACTGCTTCGAGCAGGTAGTCGGACCGATAGTGCCGGCCTGCCGTTTCCATGAATCTGTTCATGTCCTGGCTGGCGGCGCGGCTGTCGGGTGGCGGCTGCCTTCCCGCCGTGTACTTGCCGCTTAGGACGCCGTGGGCCAAAGGGGAGAATGCGAGAAAGCCAATACCGTGACGCGCGCACAAGTCGAGCACTGCAGATTCGGGTTTGCGCCAAAGGATCGAGTACTGCGACTGGTTTGAAGCGAAGGGAGTCAGGTTTCCGTCTCCAATCAGGTCCAACGCCAACCCAATTTGCTCCTCCGTCCACTCGCTGAAGCCGATCGCTCGGATCTTGCCCACCTGGACTGCGCGGCTTAGGGCAAGGAGGGTCTCTTCCAGGGGTGTGTCGGGGTCGAAGCGGTGACATTGATATAGGTCAATTGTGTCGAGCTTCATTCGCCTGAGAGAATTATCCAGTTGCTTCTCAATCTGGGCAGCAGAGAGTCCATGATCGGGGTCATCGCCGACGGGGAAAAAAAGCTTGGTCGCGATGAGGTAGCGGTCACGCGAATAGTTCTGCAGAGCTTCGCCGACGATATGTTCGGCTTCTCCGGCGCCATATTGGTTGGCAGTATCGAAGAAGTTGATTCCATTGTCAAAAGCTGTCTGGATGCAGCGAATGGCCTGCTGCCGTTCGATGCCGCCGGCAACGGTGAGCCAGGTGCCGAAGCTCAATTCCGAGATTTCGAGCGTGCTGTCGCCCAGCCTACGCCTAAGCATTTTTGTTCCGGTCACTTCTTTCTGCTGAATTCGAGACGATAAGTTGAAGATCAGGGCCGACGGTGATCAATTCTCTTTCCCTCCGAAAGCCGGTCCAGTCAATTGCAAAGGCCGGTCTCAATCAGTTGCCATCCGTGTCATGATCGACAGATTCCGTCACCGGCTTTGAGAGCCGCAGAAAAGAGAATAGCGTGCCAAATTGGAAAGTGACGTAGGCTGCGTTTTTCGAAATAGTGTAGTTCGGTCAGTGTGTGCAGGGCCGTCGCTCCTTGGATCGCTCTGGCTTGAGGGTATTGCCTTCGGTCTACTTCGTTTCGGAAAACGCTTATAGCGAGCTTGGATCGAGAAGGGCGAGCCGCACGTGCCACTGGGTGCTCTGTCCCGGTTTCAACGTCACCATCCCGGTATCCATGGCCCCCCATTGTTTTCCGAACGGATCGCCAAAGTTGAACTGAGGCTCAACGGCCACAATCGGCATGGCCGGCAGTGCGAACATCTGGATGGTCCTGATCGTGGGGGAAAGTGCGGAGATGCTAATGCCGTAGTGCGCGGCCGGATCGATCACCTCCACGGTGACCTGGCCGTTCTTCCATTCCAGATTGCTCCAGTTGTCGTCGTACGAATTCTCGCGGAGCGCAACGCCGCCAGGGGCGCGCAGGTCATATTGCGTTCCGGCAACGGGCTTGATCTTGCCCGTAGGGAAGACGTTGTCATAGTTGTCCACTTCTGCCATATCGGACCCCGGGAGATGCACGCGCACCTGGGTGCGGTCCTCGGAGGGCAGAGTGAAGCCGGGGTGCCAGCCGATGGCGATCGGCTCCGCTTCGCGACCTACGTTGCGGGCCTCCACGATCAAGTCGGCCGCGTCCCCAGTTAATGTGAAGGCGAAGAACGGGTCGGTTTTTGAAAGCCAATGTCCGCCAAAGTCGCCGGCATGAATGACTCCGGTCACCTGCTGTCCATCTGGAATGGATTTGACCTGCACATCGTCGGTCTTGGCCTTGAAGATGAGCCCGTGGACTGCACAGCGCTCGGCGCCGGGCCGTCTGCTGCCGCCGTTTGCCGGCAAGGCGAGCGTGTGGCCTTCCCATTCGGTAGCAACGGTCTGGCCATCGGCGGAGAGCTTGCCGCGAACGCGGTTTGGATAGGGGATCAAGAAGGGCCCGCCAATCCGAAAGTTCATGAAACCGTTCGAGGCGTGGTCCAGCTCCATCATCTTGGCCGAGGCGGCCGGATCGGGCGAGGCCAGTACATTCACGCTCCCTTTTGCGGGGAGATTCGCGGTAATCTGAAGAACTTCCATGCCTCGGCCGGGAGCGACCGAAACACTTGTGAATTCAGGCACAGACTTGTTTGTTACGGATCGGTGCAGCGTAACGATGTTCTGGCCACCAATCGCAGCGACCGCCTGGGCTCCCGCGTGCGGCGAAAACATGCACGCCATGATGGGCGTCAATGCAAGTGTGCGAACTAAGAGTTTCATCCCAGATCCATCCCTTGACGTGCAGAGAACTCTCCGTGCGTGCCCGCCTTCCGGAGGTTTGACGAGCAAGATAAACCGGGATTTCCGATTTGGTTCCGCGACACGCCGAGATTATACCCGCTTGCGTCTGTTCGCTGGAGCCGTTGCCGCAACTCCGGCCCAATCGCGAGCAATTCAGCGGGCAGCACTGACAGAAGAATCTATGAGATTTGCGTGTACCGGGCGCCGACCCGTTGATGTCGTTCGAACAAGCGCAACCTATCAGGGCACCTCTCTTCGACCGGCGCGGGACCGTATCGGGCCTTCAGTCAGCCATGCAAGGCGTGGAGTGAGTCGCGTTTAGATCTGAATCTGGCACGAAAACGTTCGATCCATTTCCGCCCATTGCTTTCGCGCGGTAGAGTGCTCGGTCGGCATTCCTCAGCAGTGCCGCCGTGTCAAACTCGCCACTGAAGCCGCTGCACACGCCGACACTTACGGACGAGGGTATCTCGTCGCCCTCGAACGAAACAGGCGCGGACAGAGCCGCAACGATGCGATCGGCAATGATTCCGGCTTCCTCGGGATGATTCAGCTCCGTGAGCGACACCACGAACTCGTCGCCCCCCAGTCGGGCGACAGTGTCGCAGTTCCGAACGATATACACCAATCGTTCGGCAGTAGCCCGCAAGACCTGATCGCCAGAGAGGTGGCCAAACGTATCGAGCTTGCACCAAGAGCGACTTTACGGCCGCTTTTAAGTATCAATCGCAGTGCCCTCCGCACGATTCCAGACAGCGTCAAGATTATCGCCCATTGGTCAATTGAGCGCATTATCCGCCATAACCGGCCAATCGCTTCCCATTTTCATTCAGGTGCTCTGGAGTTTTCTTATCTCGGCGAGGATCTTGATGAGGCGGTTGGAGAGCCTGAGGAGACGATTGCGGGCATTACCGTTTGGGAGAGAGCGGCGGAACATTTCCATGACGTGTTGCGCGGCGATTAAGGAGTCGATGAGGCCGTCGAGGCCTGCACGAACTGGTCCGGTAGAGGTTTTGGGTTGTGGAACCAGATGCCTGGGCCTGGAGCGGGCCAGTTGGAACTCGCGCTCGAGATCGGTGAGAGCCACGTCGAGGTAGCGCATAGTCATGGCCGGATCGACGTGGCCAAGTAACTTCATCAGGACGGGGAAGCTGATGCCGGAGCGAAGCATCTCTGTGGCGTAGGTGTGCCTGAACTGATGGGGGACGATATGCGTCGCGAGTGCGAGAGAGTGGCAGACCTGATGCAGGTAATCACGAAGTTGAACCAGGATAGCTATTTTGCTTCCGGGTCGTGCCAGGAGCCGTCCATCGGGAGGCAGAGGATCCAGAGAGCGGAAGAAGCGCAGGCGGTGTACAAGATCACGGACGAAGGCATCGACGGGGACCATGCGCTCGGTTTTCAGTTTGCCGAGGGGAACATGGATGGCCCATTGGTTGGGGCCTGTGGCGCGTAGGCAGTCGTAGGACAGGTCGACGCATTCGCCGATACGCATGCCGGTGTAGCGGAGTAGCAAGAAGACATTTCCGCCGAGATCGTTGCGGCGCATGAACTCTTGGTGGAGGAGCTGATCCTGCTCGGCGGTGAGCGGTCGTGGCAGAGTGTGAGGCGAGCGCGGAATATCCTCGCGCATCAACAAGTGGGCCAGTTCAGGGAGACGGTTTGTGCGAGCCAACTGATGGAAGATGGTGCGCAGAGCGAAGAGCCGGCCGATGCAGGTTGCCGTGGCCAGAGGCGGATTCTTGGTGCGCAGGTGCGCCATCCATCCGAGGAGATGAGGATCGCGGTGCAGTTGGTCGAGCCGCGTAACCGCCGGGTGTTCGGTGCCGAGATAGACGAGGAAGCTGCGCACCACGATGTTGTAGTTGCGTTTACTGGAAGGAGTGAGTGCGGTCGACAGAGACTCGACCGCATGCGCGAAGGTATGCGCCAGAGGATGCTGGAGTGGAGGACGGCGCCAACGCATCACGAGAGCCTCGGTTGAGGATGGATGCACTGCGCTGCCGCGCGGGCATACTGCAGATAGACGTCCTGTGGGGAGACCTTCACATAGCGCAGCGTGGTTTCGATGTCGGCGTGACCCATCAGCTGCATGAGCGCAGGCAAGCTCATGCCTGCTCGCACCATATCGGAAGCGAAGGTATGTCTAAAACGATGAGGATTAGCCAACTGAATGCCGGTTGTCTTGCGATGGTGCCGAAACAGCGAGCGGAATCCGGCGGGCGTCATGGGGGCGCCGCGAGCGGGCCCTTTCAACGCAACGAACAGAGCTGCGGAGCAGGGATCGGGCCGTTCCAGGCGCAGATAGTGATCGATCAGCTGCGTCGTTTCCGGCGCCAGAGGTAGCAAGCGCAGCTTGGTGCCCTTGCCGCGCACGCGGATCTGACCTTCGGACAACAACGCGTCGTCGCGATTCAAGGCCATGACCTCGGCGGAGCGAAGTCCATGCATGAGCATCAAGCCCACGATGGCCAGATCGCGCGCGTTGCGGAAGCTGGACCAGAAGCGCGCCACTTCGTCGACGGAGAGGGGGACGATGTTGAGCTTGGGTTCCCGCATGCGTAGCCGACTGATCTCGAACCTCGGACGTCCCAGGCCCATGGGCCTGCGGTGCAGGAAGGGCTGATGAAAGCCTTGCGCGACCTGGCAGGGCGCGTCGGGGAACTCGTTGCGGATGGCGCGATCGACGGTAGCGACGCGGTCGTTAATGGTGGTGGCAGAAAGCGCAGGTTGCTGACTGGACTGGAATCGCATGTAATCGAGCAGGGTCGATTCAGTGAGGTCGGCCTTCGCGATGTCGCCGGTGTGGTGAACGCTCTCCCACCAGCGCACGAAGTGCAGCAGGCTGTGGGCGTAGCTATACAGGCTCTTGTCTGCGAGTCGGCGGACATACTCGCGGTCCAGGTAATGATTAATCCAGCGAACTCCCCCGCCGGTGTCTTGCTCAATCACCTGAATCGGACTGTGTGCGTCCGATGAGTTCTTCTGCTTGATCACGCGAAACTTCATGGCTGAGCTGCCTCCAAAACAGACTGGAACTGTCGCGCATCTGCACCCTGGACGAAGAAGGAGTTGGGGTCCTGTCCTTCAGGCAGGAGCACGCGGCGAACTGCGATGCCTCGAGTGCCAAGACGATGGGCCAGTAGTTCGGCGGCTTGCTGGCCGCTGTGGTTCTGATCGACATCGAAAGTGAGATAGACGGTGCGCGGTTGTTCGCACAACTGTCGAAACTGGTCTGCGTTGAGATGGGTTCCCAACGAACAGGTGACGTTGTGAAAGCCCGCCTGGCGTAATACGACATAGTCGAAGAGGCCCTCGACCAGAATCACCTCAGGGCAATGCCGGACCTTCTCCCATGCATACAAGCCTCCCTTGGTGCCGGGCAGAAAGCGATGCGCGAAGGCGGTACCGATGCTGCGGCCGTAGATGTTGATGATGTGTTCGCCCTGACGCAATGGGAAGACGATGCGCTGATAGAAAGCATCAGAGCCGTTCACGTTAAGCAGGCCGGACTGCCGCAGCAGATCGGAGGAATAACCCTGTGCCGTGAGATGTCGGCGCAGACTCCCGCCCGGAGCGTAACCGATCTCGAGTTCTCTGATCAGGGCGGGATCGTACACTCCGCGCCGGTTGAGATAACGCATCGCTTCGGAATAGTTATCGAGTTGCGGCTGATAGAAAACGGCAGCCTGTTCCAGCACCGCGGCGGAATCGACTGCAGGACTGGTCTGCGGATCAAGGCAGGCGAGGCTCTGGCGGAACGACAGTCGGCGGGACAACTGGATAAAGCGAACCAGGTCGCCGCCTTGTCCGCAGCCATGGCAATAGAAGACATCCTTGCACGTGTTGACATAGAACGAGGGTTGGGTCTCCTCGTGCAACGGACAGAGACCGACGATCTCGGAGCGGCCTATAGGTGAGCCCTTCCAGTTATGCGTCCGCAGATACTCAATCAGCGGCAGGCGCCGCTTGAGTGTTTCGACGTCTTCGCCCACAACGCTCTTTTACCTCCGGAGCCAAGCGTAGGAGAATGGCGTCGGCAATCCCAGGCAAGGATGGTGGGTGAACGTTTTTTTTCAAAGACGCAAGCGACAGAGAACTTCGAGGGTAGGAGTTATCCACGACAGCGGCCCCGCTTCGTCAAGAACCTGAAGCCCGTGAGCCAGCCAATGAGCTACGCGGGTCACGGTCCGGTTGAGAAAGGAAAGCGCCGGCTGAGAAAAATCCAGGCCACTCAACCAGCGCCGAACTGTGGAAGGGTCCGGCAACCGATCAGGGTCTCTCAGCTTGGGCGATGCCTTCTCCCACGAACAGTGCTCCGCAATGCGCCGCAACAATGCCTGGCAACGCGCCAGCAAACTGAAATGCGTGTAAGGAAGAGAAAACAGCGGAAGGAAGGTAAAGGTTGTCCCGCAATCGGCGCAGCGGCCGCGATGGATCCAAATCCAGTCGTGATGCTCGTCGTGCGCCTGCTTGCGGCGCCGTCCGTGACCAATGATCGAATCCCGTTTACAAACTGGACAGCGGCGTAAGATGATCTTGTCGCAGTCTTCTGCCCAGTCGGTGGCAAGCTTGCCCGGCGCAGCGGAAACTGCGACAAAGAGGATCGTACCTCGCAGGGGTTCCGCCGCTGGCTTCGACCAGCCAAGATCATCGCCGGAAGCGGAGCCCCGCCTCCTGAAGAAAATACAACTGAAAGAAAATATAACTTCTTACCAGGCATGATCCGGGATATTGGCCGGTTATCTCCGCCGATGCACTCACCCAACACGATTTCGCAGCCTGATGTCGGGTCGCGAGCGTATCACCCGCAACCCCGGAAACAATGATATTCCGGGATGTCCTCTCCACTGAACTTTGCCGCACCGGTTGTGGTTTGATCTAGACTTTCTCCATGAACAATCGGACGCCGTACATGGCAAGCACTCGAGGCATTGCGGTGAGCGTTGAGCCAACGTACCTTGAAACGAGATCATCTCCTGACAGTTCGCAATATTTCTGGGCTTATCGAGTGACCATCGAAAATCGGGGTGGGGAAACAGTGCAGCTGCTGAGCCGACACTGGATGATCACGAATGCGCGTGGCGAATTGACCGAGGTTAAGGGACCAGGTGTTGTGGGCGAGCAACCTGTCCTCAAGCCGGGAGAGAGCTTTGAATATACGAGCGGCGCGCCTCTCAACACACCGTCGGGGATGATGGGCGGGGCTTACCAGATGGAGAATGAGGGAGGCGAGCGTTTTGATATTGAGATACCGACGTTTTCGCTGGATCGTCCGAATCAGGCTGCATTTCTGAATTGAGAAATAGAGATCGCGGCTTAGCGATCAAAGATGCATGCGAGTTCCGAGCGGTTGGGCGCCCGCTCAAAACTTTGCACAATTTTTGGTTGCTGAAGGTTTGGCCACAAACCACCAACTATTCTTCTAGCGGGATGCAAGCGCATATCCAGAATCGAAAAGAGGTCAGCTTCTTCTGCTCCACCAAAATGCAGCAAGCCCGAGACAAAGCCAACGGGTGATGATCTCGTTTGCGGGCTGGCGGATAACGGATATGTGGATGGCGGATGCTACGGCCATGGTCGTTGCGAGAATTGCCAAACCAACACGCGCAGTCACTGGAATTAGGACCAATGCAGCGCCGATGACTTCAACGATTCCGGTGAAGTATCGGAACCATTGGCCAACTCCGACCTGGTCGAAGAATCTCACCCAATGAGCGTCTGCGCCTGATGGGAACTTCTCAAGTCTGAAGAGAGCGAATGCCAGGGCAATGACGGTACGCAGCACCCAATCGCCAATCCTGTCGGGAGCTTGGTCGGCCCGGCGTGGAGATTCATCTTCTAGTCTTCAGCTGTTGTAGGGTCGATGGTTGTCGAGATTTGAGAGATTAGGTTCGCCGGGAACCTCCCTAATTGGGCGTGCTCCTTGATCAGCTCGTCATTGGGGGCACGATAGATGCAGTAGATTTTGTCCCCAGTCACGAAACTCTGGATCCATTGGATTTCAAATCCCAGTTTGCGCAGCACGCTGCAGGATGTTTGCGAAATGTCCTTCAGCTGCTGCGCATTCAATGCTCCCGCGCCAGGGATTTCGCGCTCAATTACGTATTTTGGCATTGGAACCTCCGTTTGCGATTTTCGAACAAGCGATGAGCCAATTAGAGCGTGTGCTCACAGGGCTGGTGACAATGTCGGTTGGGTAGCGGGGAAACGGGCAGATACTTCCCTGCACTACTCGTGAGCGCAGCTCACATGGTTGTTCCAGTCCACAAAAGGCCCTTGGGGGTTGTCTTTCCATGCCCAAACGTGGAGCTCGAAGAACGGCGGCAAGCCATAACGGTTCGGGGCGTCGATGTACTGCATGAGGTGACCCTCCACCTGCGGAGCAGAGTTGGGGGGTAGGGCGCTCGCAAGAATGATGAACTCGACGGCGACCAGCTTGTTTTGACCGTTCGACGATGGCTCGTAGATCAGAGCTTGCGGTTGCGTTGGGTCAATGGGTCCGTTCACCAGGCTCGAATTGACGTAGTGGACGCCCATGGCTCCATGGTCGGGGCCGCTTACGCAACCGAGGACTGGACTGTATCCAGCCGCAGTGGCTGCCTTGACGTCATCCAGATACTGCGTGGTGGCATTGCGAACAATCTCGACGAGCTTGTCCGACCCCCCCTGTTCCTCTGACTGCGTAGTCCGTTGAGCCAGGGCAAGGGACGAGAATGTGAGGCAAGGGAAAAGCACGAGAATCTGTGAAGCGATCGCCGCTGTCTTTCTCATGTTTTGAGTCTCCAGTTGGTTCGCTTCTGAGGAATTGTCCCGGAGCCGCGGCTGCCTTCCGCATGCCGTCCTGGCTCCTGAACCGCGAACGCCTGCACTTTCGCGGATCGGCGTCAGGGAGTCAATCCTCGGAGCCTCCATCCATCCCCAAAGTTTTCTCCATCACTAACTCCTTGAATTCAATTGCCGTTCCATCTCGGACGGATGAGCGCTCGGCGAGCTGTGTTACGCTTTGCTTCTGCGAGGCGGCCTATGGCTACCCAGCCGCGAGTTTCTGCCAGACTGCGCTTCGACGGCTTTGAGCTGGATCTCCGCGCGGGCGAGTTGCGCAGGGACGGCGTAAGGCTGCGACTGCGAGGCCAGCCCCTTCACGTGCTCGAAATTCTGCTGGAGCGACCCGGCGACGTTGTGACCCGGGAGGAAATCCAGAGCCGGATCTGGTCCGCGGATACCTTCGTCGATTTTGACCACAGCCTGCACAACGCAATCGCGCGCATTCGCGAGGTGCTGGACGATTCGGCCGAGAAACCACGCTACATCGAAACCTTGCCGCGCCGGGGATACCGCTATATCGGCCCGTTGGAAGATGAAGTTATTGATACGCCGGTCCTGGACGCGACCGTCGAGCCCGCCACCCGCGGGCCAGATGCAGGCTTAAACCGAGTGCGGAAAAAGAGCCTCGTCCCTGTCCGTCGCGCTCTTGTTCTTGTCGCGCTTCTCACCCTTGGACTCGCTGCCTGGACGACCTGGCGCTACGTTCGCGGGAAGGCCGCTGTTTCACCGATACGTTCAATCGCTGTCCTGCCCTTGAGCAATTTATCGGGCGATCCCTCGGAGGAGTATTTCGCGGATGGCATGACCGACCAGCTGATAACCGACCTGGCTAAGATCGGCTCGCTGCGCGTCATCTCGCGAACTTCCGTCATGCAGTACAAGGGAACCAGAAAGAGCCTGCCTGAGATTGCGCGCGAACTGAATGTCGACGCCATCGTTGAGGGATCGGTAATTCGTTCGGGTGAGCGAGTACGCGTGACCGCCCAGCTCCTTCGGGCGCCAATCGACCAGCACATCTGGGCCGAGACCTACGATCGCGATCGCGGCGATATTCTGAGGCTGCAAAGTGAGGTGGCAGACGCTATCGCGCAGCAGGTTCGCGCGCAGATTACTCCGGCGCGGCGGGCTCAGATGCGTAGGGCGCACGCGGTCGACCCAGCCGCGTACGATTCGTATGTTAGGGCGCGCATTTACTTCACCACCGAGTACACGAAGCCTGATTCCCTGCATAAGGCGCAACATCTCTTCGAAGACTCGATCCAAAAAGACCCCAACTTCGCTCTTGCATACGCTGGACTGGCAGACACGTACGTCTACCTGGCATTCGACGGAGCGTTGCCGCGGGATGAGGCCTCGCGGTCCGCCAAAAAAGCTCTGGCCAGAGCACTGGAATTGGACGATACCATTGGCGAAGCCTACGACACCCTCGGTGTTCTGAGCTGGACTTTCGACTGGGATTGGGATTCTGCCGACCGGGCGTTCAACCGTGCCCTCGAACTGGCGCCGAGCTACAGCTGCGCGCTTGAAGATCGCGCCATTTTTCTGGCCTTTCGCGGCCGGCGCACCGAAGCTCTGGCTGAGCTCGCTAAGATCGACCAGCTGGATGCGGGTCCCAACTCGGCGGGGACCGAATCAGCCGCGTATTACATGCTGCGCGATTATCCTCGCCTGATTGAAGCAAGCCGGAGAGCGTTGCTTCTGGACCCAACCGACGGGTCGCAACAATACTATCTGGGTGCTGGTTACGAAGCGACGGGCAGGTTTCAAGAAGCGATTGCGGAGTACCGGAAGGCCATTGAGAGGCCAGGTGATGACTTTCTGCGCGCTACCGTGGCCTTGGCAAACGCCTATGCTGCCTTGGGCAGGAAGGCCGAAGCGGAGAAGATTCTTCGCGATCTGGAGCGCAACCCAAAGGCGGCTGCTTCTGCCTACACGATGGCCACCATCTACGCCGGACTGGGTGAAGATGATAAGGCACTGCAGTCGCTGGAAAGGGCCTCTTCGGAGAGGTCATTCGCCGTTGACCGGCTAACCTCTGACTTGTCGCTCGATAGCCTGCGTTCTGATCCCCGCTTTCAGGACCTTCTTCGCAGCTTACGCCTGAATTAGAACTGACGCGCAGACGAGCAGTTCGCCCTGCTCTGAACCGAACGGTGGTTCTCCGCTATCGCAGCTACCTTGAGGCCCGCCTGCTTGCCCCTGGAACCATCAAGACATCGAGGCGCCTGCGCTTCGGAATTCCCGGTGCGTCTTTTGCGCCGTCGGGCTGAGGGTTTTCCTCTTGACGGCCGCTGCAAACCTTCTGATCATCCTTGGTTGGAACTCGTCTTGTCAGGGAGGTGAGGATGCGTACGTACGCATGGAAGGTCGTTCTGGCCGCGGCCGTGGTGACCACTTCGTCGTGGGCGCAGGGTCTGGCGAAGCCACATATCCAGAGCATCGATCCTCCGGACTGGTTTGTGCAGTTGCCGGAGCCGATGCTGCTGGTGCACGGCAGCGGGCTGAGCGGTGCGCACTTCGGCATTAAGGGCACGGGCGTGCACCTGGAGCGGAACCAGATCTCGGACAACGGCCACTGGGCATTCCTGTGGTTGAGCACCAGAGGTGCAAAGCCGCAACGGCTCGAAATCAGCGCCGAAACTCCGCAAGGCACAGCGGAACATGCATTCGACTTGAAAGCGCGATCTGAAGCGGCCGATGCTCATCGGGGATTTTCGCCGCAGGACGTGATCTACCTCGTCATGACGGATCGTTTCGCTGACGGGAACGCCGCAAATGACAGCCCTGCAAGCGATCCCGGCGACTTCGATCGCAACAAGCCACGCGGCTGGCACGGTGGAGACTTCGTTGGCATCGAGCAGCACCTCGATTATCTGCAGTCGCTTGGGGTGACGGCGCTATGGACCACCCCGGTATATGACAATGGCGCGATGCCGGAGTCGTACCACGGATATGCGGCGACAAACCTGTACGCGGTGGATCCACACTTCGGCACCCTCGAGGACTACAAACATCTCTCGGCAGCGTTGCACGCGCGTGGGATGAAGCTGATCATTGACCTCGTGCCGAATCATATCGGCGTGAAACATCTGTGGATCGAGGATCCGCCGGCACCGGAGTGGTTTCATGGAACGCTGGCGCAGCACATGCATGCGGAAGGCGACTTCAGTAACCTCGTCGATCCGCACGCACCCTGGGTGGCGCAGCGCAATCTGCTGCAGGGCTGGTTCGTGGATGGGATGCCCGACATGAACCAGGAGAATCCGCTGGTCGCGCAATACCTCACCCAGAACGCGCTGTGGTGGGTCGAGACAGCCGAGGTGGACGGGATTCGCATCGACACCTTTCCCTACGTCGGGCGCGCATTCTGGCGTGACTTCCACGCCGCGCTGCATGCGGCTTATCCCAGGCTCACCTCGGTGGGCGAAATCTTCAACAGCGATCCACGCATTACTTCGTTCTTCGCAGGCGGACGGGAGCATGGCGGGATCGATACGGGACTGGACACGCCCTTCGATTTTCCCGTGTATTTCGCCGTGCGCGATGTCTTAGCGCACGACAAGCCCATGACCGAACTCGCCGACGTACTGCGGGCGGATGAACTCTATCCTCACCCGGAGTGGCTGGTGCATTTCTTCGGCAACCACGATACGACACGCTTCCTCACCGAAGCGCATGGGTCCCTAGCGCGGTTGAAGGAGGCAATCGGGTTGCTAGCAACCTTGCGTGGCACGCCGGAACTCTACTCCGGGGACGAGATCGCGATGGAGGGCGAAGCCGATCCGGACAACCGGCGCGATTTCCCCGGGGGCTTCCCGGGAGAAGACGTGCCCTCGGCCTTCAATCCTTTGACGAGGACGGCGGACGCGCAGGCGGTGTTTGCGTGGACTTCGGGATTGCTTGAGGCGCGGAAACAGCATCCAGCGCTTCAGGGCGATCCGCAGCAGGATGTGTTTTCCGACGAGACCGCGATGGTCTTTGTGCGCGGGATCGACCTCAGCGGATGCAGTGGGCACGAGGAGGTGTTGGCTGCGGTCAACAAGAGCGCGGAGGTGCGCACCATCAGCATCCACACCCAGATGACGACGCTTGCGGGATGCCGCACTTTTATGCCGATCGCTCCGGCGAGCACAGGAACCGCAGCGGTGGAGAACGATGTGCTGCAGCTACAGCTGCCGGCAGAGTCGTTCGCGTTGTTTGCGATACGATGAGGTCGAAATCCAAATAATCCTTCAGACTCTCCACATCGACGCGGAAAATGCGTTTCTCCTTTGTAGCGGCAACAAATCGAGTGCGACTGTCCTGTCATCCGATGGTCAATCGGTTGGAGAAGGATATTGAGTCAACGGTATTCAGGGCAATAGCCCAACGATCTCACGCCTGTAGGTCGAATGGCGGCAACAGTGGCAAAGTCATTGGGGTATTCAAGTCGATCAGTGTTGTATTCGGCCTTTGTTGGAGTCGAGACTCCGGGCCAGGATGGAATGCGCCGCGCTCCGTTCCCCATTAGTAACGCAGTCTCGAACGACTTCTGCCGAGTTCGGGTTTCGGGAGTGCCGGGCCTTTTGGGAACCGCCGCCCTCATCGTGAACAATGGTCTCCATCGGCTGGAAGCGCCGGTGGGGCTCATACTGATGGCGGTGTTCGCCGTAGTCAACCACGATGCCGACATGCTCCATCCGTTGGATCGTCATGCGCTCCATGATACCTTCGTCAAAAGCGTCAGTGTTTCTACGAACCCAACGTCAAGCAACCCTCACCCGGGGATTCCGCCTAGGCTTTTTGAACGCATTTATTCCCAAGCTGGATTGTGATTTCCCCTGCAAGTTTGACAGGTCGCGGCCGGATGGCTTCGATCCGCAATTAACCGAACATTTCTCACCACCGAGGTAGTCGGCGGCAGATCGAACATTGGGGCTGAATGCAACGGTTTAAGCGGACCCGAGCCCGCGAATTAGAGGAGATTCTTTCAGGATCGCAATGCGAGTGCGCAGCTGGGCACATCGAGTTCGCGATCCCCCAGGAAGTAGATCACGTCATAGTGGGACCAGTCGTAATCCCTTCCCACCGGTCCGCACGTCTCGCGGGATTCTAATGCGACTTCGGGATAGACCCATTTCCCTGCAGCTCCGGCCGCGTCGTTTCTCGGCTCGCAGAGCAGGCGGACATAGGCCAGTCGCTGTAGTTCGCCGCATGTGGGGCATTGCCGCTCCACTTCGCCGTCATGGCTCGGGCTAGCCGACCGCAGTGCCGAAAAACTGCCGCACTCGCATACCCAGGCAAACGAGAATCCAATCTTGTTATGCGGTCTCTTGGAAAACTTCGCTGACGGTTCGACCGATGCGCGGGCGCTCTCAGCGGAAAGGTTTTGCTTGCTTGCAATCCGCTCGAATGACCCGATCGTCAAGTTGCGCACGCCATTCAGTGCGGGCCGCAAGCATTCCCTGCAGAGTGTCCAGACTTTCGCCGCTTCATTCCGGCCACTCGAAAGAATGATTGACATCGAGCTTCCGGCATTTGCAGGAGCTACCGGAACTGTCTGGGAATTAGCCGCCACACCCCAACGTAGCATCGCCAGGATGCAGCATAGAACTCCCCGTTAGTGTTATTACCCAACCGCAAAGCGGTAAAGAAACAATTCTGCATTGAGTAGTTTTCCGCACAAATACCTCAACATCCGACGACGTCGGCTTTTGTTTTTCGCATTTACTCCTTCTGGATGACCATCTACACGGAAGTTAGCTTTTTGTGACCGACGGATTGCTATCAAGGCTTTACGAATTGGCCGAGAACCGTAGCCAGCGAAACTCGCGGTGCTTCGCCCGCCGCGGTCGAAACGATGCCATCGTCGTGGATCATCGCGGAATGCCGCTCTGCGGCGTGCGCCGGTACTATTTGCCCGCTGATATCTTCCGAGGCAGGCTGTCGTTCAAAGTCATGCGCTAACCCGTGAAGTCGGAAACACGGGTGCGCTGATGGGATTGATACGGCGGGCGATTGCCAGAGAGGAAAGCGAGCGCGGCACAGCGATGGAAGAGGGAAAGCGAATGACAGACAGATTTGCATCAACGTTGGCGATCGCTGCTTCGATCATCGCGGCGGTCCGGCTGGCGCGGGATCAGGACATCAGCAGACCGTCGCCGAGGTCAATGGCGGTTGTGGCTGACAGTGTATCTCTGGCGAGAATGATCCTGGATAGAGTTGTACGCTAAGTATTGGGCCTATCCTTTTGGCGGTACGGGAACCTGACAAGGTTCCTCTTGTTGCCCTTCGGGCAGAAATTCACTACATCTCAGTCGAACTTCAAATGAGAGTCCGCCCAATTTACGATATAGGTTCGCCTGTACCTACACATGACTCAAGTTAGGCAACATCGGGGCGGGATTCGTATGGAAACAATTCAAGAATCGTGGGAGCCTTCAGTCACGAGGTGGCAGAAATGGCAACTTCACATCACGTTGACTCCGACCAAGCAATGCTAGACGTACTGCAAAGTGTGACTGGCTGGAATTTGGATCCTAAACTTGAGCAAGCTTCATACATTCAGAACGGTCTAAGTGTTGGCTATAAGATTTGTCACGAACGGTATCCATTTTGTCCAGCCGTGAGTATTGTGTTCCAAGACACAGCGTTTGACATTATCGATGGTGCGGAACGGCTCCGAGAGGATGCCAGAGAGTTCGCAAAGAACACGCTTCAAGCCCTATGCCGAGTTGGGTGGACAGAACATCATTTAATCGCGGTCAGGTGAGTTCAACGAATCGAGAATGTCGGGAACGTCCAGAATAACGATCCGTGATTAGTCGAGCCTTCAGGTTAAGGCACCTCGGATCTCGCAATTCGAGTAGGCGTGCACCTTTCGTTGTAACGTGGCTGCATCACGGCAGCAGAGTACTACGGTGCTGAACGAATGGCGGAGAGGGCGCTCCGTACGGATTGATGTGCCGATGATTACAGAGCATGAACCGAGAATCAGCGGATCGCCCGATATCGATAAGGAGATAAGGATTATGGACCCGCGCAATCTCAGCGACGAAGGTCGTCTCGAAAAGCTCATGGCGCTTAGGCAGGAGAGGACCGCCAAGCGAGCCGCCCGAAAAGCGGCATGGATCGCAAAGAGTACTTTACCGAAATTCTTCGAGCAGTATTTTAGCGAGGCGGACGTGCTCAGGGCGCGAGGGCTGGGGGTCCGGCTGGACTAGTCAGGCGCAAATGCCCGCTTGCGCTATGCGGATCTCTTGCACACCCCGCATGTTCCACCTTGTCTGGGTATTGCTGATAAGCATCCCATCAGGAGCCTCAATGGCGACTTGCGTAGGAACTAAACCGATACTCCGGGCGAATGACCGTTAGCCTACATCGGAAAGGACTCGCGCACGAAGCGCAAGAAGGGTGAGATGTGATTGCGAGTCGTTTTCGATTAGGAGGTAAGAAGGAAGCCGCAGGCGTTGCGGTCGCGGTGATCCTGACTGGGATTATGGATATTGAATAGCATTTGGACTTCCGGTGAGTGATTCCGGGGGCTTGTTTTTCGTCGATGATGATGGACAACGGCAGGCCGACGACAGCGCAATTTGCAATTGGGCGATTTCAAGAAGCGGTTGAGCGTAGCCATGGCCCTATTCCGAGCGCGTCGCGCACACTTCCGTAGAGACGTGCAAGGAGCAAGCCGTCGGAGCGTGTTGGCGACGGTGTTCATGAGGAGTCGAAGCCTGCGAAATAGAGCTCTGCGGCGGTGAAGCGCTGGACGACGCGCATGGCTTTTCCGCAATGGGGGCAGTGCCACGGAGCGCAATCGGGCAGTGGCGGAAGAGGCAGCGGTTGGCGACCTTGTTCGGCGAGCAGTGTGCGCGCCAGGGGCAGCAGTTGTTTGCGGAAGCGGTTGGAGAGCAGGCCATAGCGGCGGATGCGCACGAATCCTTTTGGCAGTACATGCAGGAAAAAGCGGCAGAGGAAGTGCACGGCATCGAGGGTCATGACGCGCTGCCTGCCGCCGTGGGCATAATCGCGCCAGAGGAAACTGACGCGCTCGCCGTCGAATGCGGTGATGCGGTGGTTGGAGATAGCCATGCGGTGGGTGTAGCGGCCGAGGTAACGCAGAACATGTTCGGGGCCGCCGAAGGGCGGCTCGGCATGGACGTACCAGTTCTTGTTTTTCAGCTTCTCGATCAGGTGCTCGAATATTGCAGGATCACGGAGGGGAGCGGCAGGACCTCTCAGGTTTAGCAGGCCTTTGCGATAGAGATGGTGAAGGCCGGCGAGGAACTTTTTACGAAAGACGGTGCGCAGAACGGGAACCGGCAGGAGGAACATCGGATGGCTGGTGGGTATCCAGCGCCGATGATCGGCCGACAGTCCGCCGCCGGGAACGACGCAGTGAATATGGTAATGGGGCAGCAGGTTGGATCCCCATGTGTGCAGGATGGAGAGGAATCCGATCTCTGCGCCGAGGCGTTGGGGATCGGCGGCGACTTCGAGCAGAGTCTGGGAGCAGGCATCGAACAGCAGATCGAGCAGTGGCCTGCGTGAAGTCAGTGCCAGCGGGTTCAGTTCGTGGGGCAGGGTGAAGACAACATGGAAGTAGTTGGTGTTGAGGAGATCGCGTTGCTGGATCTGGAGCCATCGCCGGCGAGCCTGCGCCTGACACTTCGGACAGCATCTCGATCGGCATGAGTTGTAGGAGAAGGGTGCTTCGTACGGACACTCCTCACACTTATCCTTGTGCCCGCCAAGGGCAGCAGTGCGGCAACGCTTCACGGCCCGATATGCCTTCAGCTGCTGATAGCTGAGAACGGCCTTGAAGCGTTCCAGAAACTGCTTGCCCTTGCGACGGACGATGTCGGCCACTTCGATGGCCGGCCGCGTCATGAACGCGGACGATGATAGCGGCGGCTGCTCTGGTCGACGCTCGAAAGCTTCAGTCCCTCAATGGGGTTGACGACCTTTTGCAGGTGCTGCGCGGACAAGTGCAGATACTGTGCTGTCACCTCCAGATCCTCATGGCCGAGCAGCAACTGGATGGTGCGCAGGTCGGTACCGGCTTCGAGCAGATGTGTGGCCCAAGCGTGTCGAACCAGATGCGGGCTCGCAGACTTGCGAAGGCCGGCCTTCCTGGCTGCTTCGGTGCACGCAAGCCACACCGTCTTGTCGCTGATGGGCTGCTCCGCATCGCGATGCTTGCGGGACGGGAACAGATAGTCACGCGGCTTGAGCCATCGCCAGTAGACACGCAGGTTCTCGAGCAAGGTCGGACTCAGGGGCAGGTCGCGGTCCTTGTGTCCCTTGCCGTCGACCACATGGATGATCATGCGCTGGCTGTCGATGTCGGCGATCTTCAGCCGCGCGACTTCGGACCGGCGCATGCCTGTGCCATAAAGAACCATCAGCAGGGTACGCTCGAACAGGTTGCTGCTGGCGTTGATCAGACATGAGACTTCTTCCTGGCTCAGGATGTTGGGCAGCTTCTTCCGAGTCTTGGGATACGGCAGATACTCGCGGAACTCATGGCGGCGAAGCGTGCGCACGAAGAAGAATCGCAGTGCGGCCACATGGTTCTCCACCGTTCCCGGGCAGAGCTTGAGCTCCCGGAGAAGATAGGCCTGGTAGCTGCGCAGATGGTCCGGACCGAGCTTGTCCGGCGACTTGTGGAAGTGTTGTGCGAACCGCTCGACGAAACGCAGATAGCGCCGCGTTGTGCCTGCGGAATAGTTACGACGCTCGAGCTCCTCGAGCATCATTTTGCGAAGACGAGTCACAGTGGGTTACCTCCTGTGACTCAGACCCTATCCCGGCCTCCAACCGCCTCGACAGCCACTACCGCAGCGACCGCGGCGCCTGCGGCTTCGTTCTCACCCTCCACTCGGAAGTAGGACTAAAATCGGGTCACTTTCGGATCGCCCACAACACACCACTCTCCGCGTCCGACGAAACCTGTTCTATCGAAGCTGGGGGGCCTGATCATCGCGCGTCGGTTGCACTTCAGCGAACATGTCTGGTCGTGCTACTAGAATGTCGGTGACAGGGATTCCGACCTATATGAGTTTTCGGCCGTTTCTTTTTGTTCTCGATCTCCTACTCTTTGCGCGCATTGCCGCACCGCAAGCGCAGGCGCCTGCTCTGCTTCCGACCGACGACCGCTACAAAGCCGATCTGCTGCTGATTGTGGCCCATCCTGATGACGATGTAGTGATCGGTGGATACCTGGCGCGCATCGCTCTGGACGAGCACAAGCGCGTTGCGGTCGTCTACTGCACAAATGGCGATGGCGGCGGAAACGCTGTAGGCAATGAGGCCGGCGCATCCCTCGGTCAGATGAGAGAGATCGAGGCCCGCCGCGCGCTAGACTACCTCGGCATTCAAAATGTGTGGTTTTTGCCGGGGCACGATACTCCAGGGCAGAATGTGCTGCGCTCGCTCGATAACTGGAACCACGGACGTGCGCTTGATGATGTCGTCCGTCTGGTGCGCATCACCCGACCGGATGTGATTCTGACATGGCTGCCTGATCCCGTCGTCGGTGAGAATCACGATGACCACCAGGCCTCGTCAGTGTTGGCGGTCGAGGCCTTCGATGCGGCGGGGGACCCGACCGTCTTTCCGGAGCAGGTTTCGCCCCCGCGCGACCGTACGGGCATGGCCAACCTGACGGAGGGACTACTGCCGTGGCAGCCCAAGAAACTCTACTTCATGACCGATGCATTTGAAGATTGGGGGCCGTACTGGCACGATTCTGAAGCACTTTCTCCATATCGCAAGACCATCGTCGATCACACCGGCCCTGTCTACGAGACCAGCACTATCTCCCCCTCCCGCCACATGTCGTATGCCGAGATCACTGCGGAACATCAGGCGTTTTATCTCACACAGGAAGGTGACATCGGAGTCCAGGCGCTGAAGTCGGGGATGTTCGCTGATTTCGAGTATCATGCGCACCTGATCTTCGGGAAGTCTCTGGTGGGCGGTACCGTGACGGGAGACGTCTTCGACGGAGTCTCGCCGCAGCCGATTGCGTTCGCGCGCGTGCACGGCTATGAAGGTCCGCAGCAGAACGGCCTGTTGTTCGAGATTGGCGACCCGTGGCGCTTCTATGCGATGTTCTGGAAGGCGCACGATCTTGACCGCCTCGCGGAGTTGATTCCAATTCCCGAAGCGACGCCGGAAGAGGGCGGCAAGCTCGCACTCAACTTTCTGGCCTGCGACCGCACCGCGCAACCGGCCGAGATCAGCGTTATGCCCACAATGCCCGCAGGATGGACGACGCAGCCGCAGTTCACGAATTATCCCGTCCGAGCCGGCGAGTGCTATCCCATCCAGGTCCTACTCACTGCGCCGCCGGCAGCGAAATCTCATTGGGAACAACTCTCCTGGACAGCGACGGCAGGCTCGCATCCCGTGGGAACCGTCGCAGTGCGTGTATTTGTCGGCAAGAACGGCGGGTTGCCACAATGAGACTCGACCTATCCAATCTCTGCTTGTGTGGGAGCATAAGGTGAAGAGGACTGAAAGCGGCTCCCGATCTGAACCGGTCGAGCAGAGTTTATCTGGGAGTAACTTCCGGATGGGCCACAACACACTCGCGAATTTGGGAAATCCTCCTTGCCCTCCCCCGCTGCTACCATCTGATCTCAATATCGGAGGCGGCATTTGCTTCTGCTTTGGCGACAGATAAAGAGAATTCTCTTCAGCTTTGTGCTCACATTTGTCTGTGGTTTCGGCGCCATTATTCTCTATTTGCTGTCGTATAATCACACGCCACTTAGTCCCGCAGAACGTTTTCTTGCATACCTGCTGGCGTGGCCGCTCATTGTGCGTGAGCACCTGGGCGGTGTGGATGACTTTATGGGCCGTAACACACAGGCGGACAAGTGGGCAGTATGGTCTGCCTGGATCGGTCTGTGGATCTACTACTACTTGTTGGTGGCCTTATGGCAAAGACGGTCTCGCAAGCAGTGAGAGCAAAAGTGAAGGGTTGAGGTCGCCGCATCGCGGTAGAACGGCCGTATCACCCAGAAATAACTCCATCCGGATGGTCCACAAGATACGACCGGAATTCGAAAACCTCGTCGCGAAACAGGCTGGATGAGTGCGTTGGCTGAACTCGCCAGTTAAGATTGACTTGCGGTTTCCTGGTAAGTCGTTTCACCTTTGACAACACTTCGTTTTCGGCATTGATCCTTCTGCCACTCGTAGAACCTGTCGAACAATATGACTCTGATCTCGGCCTCTCAGTTAGGGGCCATGGTCTGCTAGAATCCTCCACAAATGCTGCCCTTGATCAAAGGCGTGATCGCCCGCCGCATGCTCTTAAACTTCCGGGCGGACGCAGACGTAGTGCAGCGCCTTTTGCCTGCGCCTCTGCAAGTCGATCAACAGCTTGGGCACGCCATCGTAGGCGTTTGCTTAATCCGACTGGAAAACCTGCGACCGCAAGGCTTCCCCGGCCCCGTCGGTCTCTCGTCTGAAAACATGGCTCATCGAGTAGCGATCCGATACCCCAGTCGCGATGGCATCCGCTCCGGAGTTTTTGTCTGGCGTCGTGAAACGGACCAAAGACTGGTCGAGCTGCTCGGAGGACGCCTTTTCCCCGGTGTGCATCACCATGCTCGCTTTCAGGTAAGCGAAAGCCAGAATTGTCTCGCCATGGATGTCACCAGCGACGATGGTAAAGCCGATGTGCGCTTTTCGGCATACGTATCAGGAGAATGGCGGCATACGCCGAGCTTCCGCTCGTTTGATGAAGTATCGGAATTCTTCCGCAAAGGTGACTGCGGCTTTTCCTGTTCACTGCGTGGCGATGAGTTGGAAGGATTGCAACTGAAGATGCTCAAGTGGGAGATGGTGCCGGTGGAAATTGAATCACAACATTGTGCATTCTATTCTGACCCGAAGCGTTTCCCCGCAGGGTCGGTTGACTTTGACTGCGGTTTGCTCATGCGTGGCCTTCCGCACGAGTGGCACGAACTCACCGATATACCCGAACTGGCAGTAAATGAACTCTGACTTGGTGTGCTTTCGTCGTTAGTCTGTCGGCCTAAGCATTGCAAAACCTGCCATGCGCTCATTGAGCGATTGGAAGCCGCAATCCATAGTTCCGAGCGAGTCACCCCCTACTGTGAAGTAACCGCCAAAACTACTCAACGCAGTTACTTCTCAGTAGTCCACCACCCGACCCCGACGCACTTCGAGCTATGATTTGGCCATGCTCCGAGATGAAAGGCACCGAGAAAAATGACCACAGATTTGTTCAGCCACTTCTCGTGGGGTGAATTTATCTTGGCGGCGACCGTTTACACTTTGGCTCCATTTCTGTCTGGTGCTCGATACCGCAACCCGAAGCGCACACTGCAACTCATTGCAAACATCAAGTCATCCCCGAAGGCGACCATCGAAATACATGCTGGATTTCTTGCTCTGCTACTAGGGATATTGTGGGAATCAGCTCAAAACTATTCATCTCTTCCGAGATGGTTGACAGAGCACAAGCCGAAGGGGTCAGTTTTCGATTTGGTCTTAGTAGTGGTCGTCATTCTCATGGTGACCGCGGAGCAAAGATGGATACTCAACCTCAAGCCTTCCAGCGTTTCGTCGCCGGGTGGATAACCCCCCACACGTACTTTACCGATAGGTAAAGTACGGATTGACCACAACACTCCCGCGACCCGAAAGGCGCAGACGCCCACCGAGAGACAACTTCCCGCGCGGCCTTCAGGGGCAGCATCAATGCTACGATGTTGGCAATCCGATACAGCGACCACAGTAGTGACCGAGCGGGAGACTCCTCATGGACTTTCTTATCCAACCGTGGTTCTTAATCTTGTTTGCGGTCGTGGCGTTTTTCGTCTTTCGCGCGATAGGTGCGAGAAAAAATGACAAAGCCGAGGTTCCCGTGATGACCCGCTGGATAATCGCAGGAATCAGCGTCGTTATTGTGGCTTGCTCCGTACTCAAAGTTCTGCATGACCACGGCTGGCGCACATTCTAGAAGTGCGTCTTGGGGTTCTGGGCTATGTCAGTGCATCGAAGGCATCATCACTCGGCCTTTTCCTCAGCAATTCAAGCCGCTCATTCAACGCATCCTCAAGAGAGGTGAAAGGTGAGGCACGGTGGCCGGAACGCGCTTTTGCTCCCGCGCGGGATTTGAGTCTGTTTACAGAATTGACAAAAGTATGAACAGAAACAAGATAAGGGAGATCATTGCCAATCTCGAGTGTGGGAAATGCAGCTCGGGGTCGCTGAGCGGGTTCGGCCTGAGTCAACGCACCGATCCGTTCAGCTAATTCCTTTTCCCAAATCGTGCGTGCGGCCTTCACTTCCGAGATGCCACTCAAGACTTCGCTTTCAGTCATCGCGTCGAGCCGTTCGACAATTCTGATGAACACGGACCTGAAGGACTGGAGGAATTCCTCGCGTTCATTCATGGAACGCATCTTACCATCGTTTTCGGAACAGCCGCATATTGCCTGCCGGTCACGCTAAGGCGCTCGAAAAGCAAGGGACGTGCGGGTGTCTCGCTCTTTGCTGGAGAATTACCCCCTACTGTGAAGTAACCTCCAAAACTGCTCAGCGCAGTTACTTCTCAGTGGCCCACAATCCAACCGCGACTTCGTCAATGAGTGCTTTGGCCTGTACGCGACAGCTGAGGTTTGCTTGGCCCTATTTCGCTGGATACTGGCCGACATTCCGGTACTGTTCATCCCAGACGAGCCTGTTTCGAATTGTTGCCCAAGTAGAATTGACGGGTTGGCGGTCAACGGCCCCAGATCCACGGGATACGGTCAATGAGGTGGCCCTACACGCTATCAATGAATTCCGCCCCAAACGTGCAAAGCAAATGTGGCGATCTTCTGCCATCCAGGCGTTGTGCCGATGGGCACGGCGAGATGATTAGTCGCTGCGACCAGGAGCCCTCCCAGAAGCGTGGCGCGATGAATCCGTCGAAGCGTTGATAGGTCGAAGACGACGATGGACAGCACCAGCAGGTCGAGGATGACATTCGTCATCAAATGCGATCTCTGGATGAAGGCGAAAGGCCACCGGTCGATAGCAGCGCCGATCAGAGTCAGAGTGGCGAGCAGCACCAGCCTCTTGTGTGCCGGTCCATTCGACCGTAATCGAATGGAGAAGAAGATCAGGACCGCAAAGGTCGCGATTGCTGAGATCGGGTGTGCGTAGAAGGCGAGAGGCCCGAAAGGAAATCCCGGGGGAGCGAAGCTGCGTGAGAGGGAGTCGGTTGCGGCAGCGATTCCGAGCCCGACCATCGCGACGGCGAGTCCTGCCCCGAAGAATCCTAGTCTTCGATGGAGGGAGATGTTGTTGCGCGCCACAAGCGTTGTTTGCACTGCAAGCAGAAGAATCCAGGTGCTGAACACGGCTCCGTGTACTTGGATGAGAAGACTGCGAACGTGCGCGTGATAGATTCCGGCCAGATAGTAGGTGCGGGCGAACCCAAGAAATACCGAGCCCAAGATGAACAGCGCCATTGCCCCAAAGAAGAGATCATCGGCGCGTCGCTTGGGTCTTATCTGGGTTGATCGGTCGCGAGGAATTGAGACTGCGGAACCTCTCGCTGCAGTTGGGGAAGCCATGATGATCCGGGACTCCTCGTTGGGATTGGTGGATGCGGTAGGCTCCACGTGTGGCAGAATTAGCAGTAATTCCTCGCCGCGTCCTCAGGGCAGCGCTCAAAGATTTCTCAGTTTTTTCTCAAGATGACTAACCCATTGAACAACGGCATCTTGTATTCGTTCGGACCCTATATGCTCAACCCTGAGCAATTGGTTCTTTCTGTTGATGGAAACGTCGTGCCGATCGCCCCTAAGGCGCTTAAGACGCTCTTAATGCTGATCGAGCACGACGGGCAGGTTGTCAGTAAGCAACAACTGATTGAGGCTATCTGGCCCGATAGTTATGTCGAGGAAGGAAATCTCACCCAGAACATCTTCCTCCTGCGCCGCGAACTTGGGGTGACGGCTCAAGGCGAGGACTATATCCAAACGCTGCCTAAGCGCGGCTATAGAATCACGGTTCCGGTGCGGATCATCAGGCCCGAGTCTCAAGAAAGCGATAGGGCGAAAACGGTTCCCTGTGTCGATGCAGAGGCCGACCTGAACCATCGCGTGACCGCTGTTCTCAGTCGTCGCGAGAAAGTTCCGAGGTTGACCCGGATGCTGTTTGGCGCCTTCGGGATCGTAATGCTAATGGCTCTGGCCTGCGGAATCGAATGGTGGCGCGAGAGCCCGCGGTGGCCAGTTGCATCCGGCTTTAGACAGATTACTAATGATGGGGCGATCAAACGCTTGCAGATGGTGCAGCTAGGCGGCCCCGAAGCAGCGTTGTTCTCGGATGGAGCCCGAGTTTACTTTACAGAAGGTTCCTCTGACGCGCCAATGGTTGCGGAAGCTTCGGCGACCGGGAGTGAGACAAACCGCGTCTCCGTGCCCCTCGAACTACCGTCGCTGCTCGATGTCTCTCGATCTCGTTCCGAGTTCCTCGTGGCCGGATCTTTAGATCCGGCGGATGCTCCACCGCTCTGGGCAGTTCCCTTTCCTGCGGGGACTGCGAGGCGTCTGAACGGAATCACTGCATGGGATGCGGCATGGTCTCCCGATGGGCAGTCGTTAGCCTACGTGCGAGGCCGAGAATTGTTTTTGGCGAAAGGAGACGGAAGTGGATCGAGGCTCCTAGCCTCACTACCCGGAAATGGTTGGCACCCTCGTTGGTCTCCGGATGGAAAGCGACTTAGATTGACGATATTCGATATACAGCGATGGGCCAGCTCACTTTGGGAAGTCTCTTCCGAGGGTGAAAGATTACGACCGTTATTGCAGGGTTGGCGGCCGGCGGGGACAGCACCCGGTGAGCCCATTGACATCTGTTGTGGGGTGTGGAGCCCCGACGGAAAAGATTTTGTCTTTCAGGCGACCCTGCGTGGTCGGTCCGACGTGTGGTGGCTGCCTGGCAACGACGGCTGGATGAGAAATATTTTCCACGACCCAGTGGAACCAGTGCGCGTCACCGCAGGGCAACTCAGTTCAATTGCCCCAACTTTCAGCCCAGACGGCCGGAACCTGTTCGTAATCGGACAGGAGGCTCGGGGTGACCTGCAAAAGTTCGACAGCCGGGTCGGGCAGTTCGTCAGTTACCTCGATGGCATCTCTGCGGACTTTGTGGACTTCTCTCGCGACGGGCAGTGGTTGCTCTATGTGAAATATCCGGAAGGTACGCTGTGGCGAGCCCGGACGGACGGTAGCCAGAAGACGCAGCTCTCGTTCTCGCCTCTGGAAGCCATGGTCCCCCGATGGTCGCCGGACGGACAGCAGATCATCTTTCACGCGATTGGTGGAGATCGCCAACGTGCCGTTCTTATTCCGGCTGAGGGCGGCGAGCCACGGCCTGCATCGGTTGCTGGTGGCGAGATGCAGCCGACTTGGTCACCGGATGGTGCCGCGATCATGTACAGCGACTTTCCTTTCTTCGCCGAGCATCCAGAACGGGTAGCTGTGCATACCCTCCAGCTTAAAACGGGCAAGATCGACACGCTGCCCGATTCAGGCGGATTGTTCGCACCTCAATGGTCGCCAGACGGCAAGTGCGCGACGGCGCTTAGCCTCAAAGACCAGCGCATTATGCTGTTTGACTTCGCGACAAAGACATGGAGTTCGTTGGTTCCGGGCTGGGGCTTGGTGCGCTGGAGCAGCGACAGCCGATGGGTCTACTACCTTCGATACGGTCCTCATCCTGCGGTGATGCGAGTGAGCGTGCCCGACCGGCATATCGAGCAAGTGGCCGGCCTGCAGGGCATGCGTCTCTCCGGGCGTTTGGCGGGGCTCGAGTTTGGCCTGACGCTTGACGGAGAACCGATCATTACGCGTGCTGTGGGCACCCAGGAGATCTATTCCATGGATTGGCGTCCTCGCTAGTCCTCACACCATGGCGTTAGGCGTGTAGACATCTAAAAGTCACCAGTGAGGAGAAAAGCACGCGGATTCTGAACGGGCGACCTGTTCCCTACAGTTGAATTCTCAGGTCACATGACGGAAGAGTGAACAAAGGGCGATGCGTCATTTTTCGTCCTATGAAGCTCTTCATTCGCTCATGTCGCAGCTTGCCTTTTGTGTTGCCGCCGAATCGGCTCCTGGCCCCGTTTGATCCGATCACGCTAGTGCAGCGCTTCCAATCTCGCAAATTCCGCCCTGGCCTGCTTCACCACTGGCGCAGACGCGTCGGCATTTTTTACTAGACCAAGGAATTCGGAATAAGCTAACTTTGCTTTCGTCTTATCACCCGACTGCGCATAGGCTCTGCCCATTTCCAATCGCGCTAGTACGCCAACAGGATCACTCGCCACGATCCCTCTGTGATCGAGAATCTTTTGGAACTCGCCAGCCGCAGCGGCTCCCTGTCGTGCGGCAAGGTAGGCCTCCCCGCGGACGTAGATCGGATACAGGGCCCCGAATTTCCCGTGAACGGTGCTGCGATGCTGACCCAGTTCATACGGAAGAGCAGACCGCAGCAGTCCTGTTGCCCGTGAACCCGCGCCATCCCTCGCCAAGAGCAGCGCACGAACCGCGGGCACGTAGTTGAACCTGACAGATGTGTCTTCAGGGAAGCGCTTTTCCAGGTCGTTCGCAAGGTACTTCGACCGCGCTTCATCTCCGGCGAGCGCGAGGGCAAGGGCCGCGCCGTACTCCACTTCGCGGTCATTCGAATCCGCGAGCGCTACTTGCGCTTCTCGCCCGGCTTCAATCGAATCTCCGAAATATCCTTCCCAAACTGCTGCCCCGGCCTCAAAGAGTGCTGCCCTCTCCGGATGTGTTTTCTGGCGCGCCAAATCAGTTGCGCGTTGCAGGACCTTTCGCGCGTCCCGCATGCGTCCGCCATACGCCAGTGCAAACGCTTCGCGGTTAGCAATCAGATCTTCTGCGCCCGGATTCCTCTCTGCCGATTCCGCCGCATGCTGCATTCCACTCTGATCGTTTCTCAGAAACGCAATGTCATAAGCCATCAGAAGATTGTCTGGTGTCCCCACTCCGTGCGCGGCAGAAACACGAAGCTCGCTCTCCGCTTCATCCAGCCGTCCAAGGGCAAGGTAATTGGAGGCAAGCTGTAGGTATCCCGTAGCAGAGTCCGGTTCGATCGCAACAACCTTCTTCGCCTCTTCAATAGCCATCTCAAACTTGCTGCTAGCAGGGTAGATAACCCCCGCCAAATACGCGTGCGGAACCATCTCGCGCGGATAGATATGCACCCAAGCGTCACAAGTCTGCTGCGCCTTTTCCAAATTGCCCGTCACTCGCAGGTCATAGGAGGCGGTAATAAAGAATCGCTCATTGTCACTCGCGCGGTCTCGCAACTCATAGGCTTTCGTTGTGTTCTGCGCGGAGAGCCCCGACTCGCCATCGATGGCGTACATCAGTCCCAGCGCCGCATACGCGCTCGCAAACTTTGAATCCAGCTCTATCGCATGCTTGAAAAGCTGTATCGCAGTCAATTCTCCGTTCGCAAAGTGCGCTTTCCAGCCCGCGCTATATGCTTTCAACGCATCGAGTGAAGGCGTGGTGGCGTCCGCAAGTGGAGTGTCGTACCTGGCAACCGACGTCAGAGATTCGCCAATCTGCGTTCTGAGCTTGCTCGCAATTTCGCTCAGCGCACTCAACACGTCTTCCTTGTGCGCCGCCTCCGCCTGCTCTTCGGCGATCACGTCTCCCGTCCGGCAGTTCTTCGCGCGAAGACCCAGCACATACCGACTCCCCAGCATCGAAATTGAGCCATCGAGCACCACAGAGCTCGTCGTTCTCTCGCACACCTCGCGCGCGATCTCTGGGGTAAGCCTCGCGTCGACCGGCTGGCCCATCATGCGCATCGTTCGCTGTACGCGATCTTGTGAAACAAGGCTCAAAAACGGCGATTGCTCCAACTGAATCTCCAGACCCTGCTGGAGGGTGCCATCGAACACCAGATCGCCCGTCGTATTGGTGAAATCGGCCAGCAGTACCGAGTCCGTCGCGCCCAGCGCAATCGTCCTTTGCCTGTGCCTGCTCACGAGTAAAATCGTGCTCGCAGCCAACAAGGCAATTACCACCGCAGCTGCCCATCCGTATCTCCCGATCGCTCTATGACGCGTACCCTCGATCCCCACGGGCAGCGGCATCTCGCTCAGCGCCGGGGTCCCCACCTGCCGGTCTTCGTCGCCGGAATAGGGATGCTCCACCACCGTTTGCGCGAGAGTGCTGCTCGAGATCACCACGTCCTCGCCGGCTTGTGCGACCGTCAGAACCTCCGCCACAAATCGGTAGCCTCTCCCGGGAATCGTCACGATGTAACGCCGATCCTCCGCAGTGTCCCCCAGCGCCTTGCGCAACACAAAGATGTTCTGGCTCAGGTTTGCTTCTTCCACGAATGCATCCGGCCATACACCTTTAATAAGGTCGTCCTTCGTTACAACCTCGCGGCTGCGGCGAACAAGGATCAGCAGCGTTTCAAACACCTTGGGAGTAATGGCGACAGGCTCGTTCCCGCGCCGCAGCACTTGCTTGTCGGGATCGACCTGAAAGGGCCCGAATTCGTAAAGAACCTTCGGTCTGTTCGTCATGGTTGACGGGCTCCGTCCACGATAATCTCAATCCTCCCAGTTGTCAGCGAGCAAGTCCTTTCTTTGGAGCAGGAATGTCGTCAGGAAGGCTCTTTGAGATTTTTTGATCGCCCATTTGAAGACTTTTCATCTGCCCCTCGCGCACGATTCCCACCAGATCGAAGCTCAAAGCGATCGAGGTGCGGGGAGTGAGCTGTGGCAGCCAGGACAACAAGGATCACTGTAGAGACCGAAACGCTCGTTGTCATCCGCCGGGCAAAAGCTGCCCTCGCATGGTGTCCAGATTGTGCTGTCTGACGGAACTCACATCTGCGTGCGATCGCTCTTGCGTTCCTTCGATTTACGCGATTTCTGAGCCTCTCAGACCGTTGAAGTTCCACCAAGGAGGAAAGATCATGAAACTCAGCACTTCAAATTCGTCAATTCGTGTCGTGCACTTTGCCTTGGCGTTTACGCTCAGTGCAGGCACAGCCTTAACGCAAGAGCCAACCACTGAGAGGCATAGCTCAGACGTGGTCCGCTACCGCCTCATCGATCTCGGCACGCTATCAGGTGGGTTCAGCCAAGCTTCCTACATCAACAACTCTGGCGTGATTGTCGGCAACGCCAACGTCACCATTGGAGCGGGGACATCCGTGTCCCACGCCACTGTTTGGTTCAGGGGATCGATCCTGGACCTCGCCGCAAATCAGCAATCCGGACTTAACAGCGCCTCGTATGACATCAATGACTTTGGCCTAGTCTCGGGCGAAAGCGAAATACCCACCGACGATCCAAACCTCGAGAACTTCTGCTCGTTCTTCACGAGCGCCGAGTGCCGCGCATTCAGCTGGCAAAATGGCGTCTTAACTCCGTTGCCAACTCTGGGCGGCAACAATGCCGCGTCGAACGGTGGCATCAACGATGGCGGTGAAATCGCAGGATTCTCCGAAACCAGCAACAACATGGACCCTGATTGTCCAAACACAGTCCTGCCCAACGGTTCCGGACCCCAGATCTCCGACTATGAAGCCGCAATCTGGGGACCCGGACCAAATAAGGTCCGCCCGCTTCGCCCGCTTCCCGGCGACACGGTAAGCATCGCTCTCTGGCTCAACGAGCGAGGCGAGGCGGTTGGTATCTCCGGCAACTGCGGCAACACCTCAATCCCAGGCTTCGCTGTCGGGCCGCACGCTGTGCTCTGGGACACGAGGGGCACGCCCCACACCCTACCCACGTTCGGCGGCACATCTAACCTGTCTTTATTGGGAGTGGGGAATGGCGGATACGTCATCAACAACGACGGCCAGGTGGCTGGTGTTTCGGCTTTCCCCGGCCCCCAAGGTCCCAACGGCGAGCCCGGTCCCAGTACGCTCTATCACGCATTTTTCTGGGACAGAGAATCCGGTTTGCACGACCTCAAGACGCTGCAGGGTGACACCTACAGTGCTGGCCTCGGACTCAACGACGAGGGCACAGTGGTCGGGGGCTCACTCGACGCGCAAAACAACCCGACAGCCTACGTCTGGACGCAAGGCAAGATGAGGGACCTGAACTGCCTTGTCCCTGCGGACACGCCCTTCACGTTTCTTCTCGTAGCCTTTTCTATCAACAATGCAGGGCAAATCGCGGGTTTCGGAGTGACGGCCGATGGCCCTCATGCGTTTCTGGCAACGCCGACTCAGCAGGACGGTCCAACGCTATGCAGTTCCAGTGCCACCACCGTCGAAAGTGAAGACATACAAATGCCCAAGCTCGTCCTGTCACCCGAAGTGCGCAAACAGCTCAACCAGCAAATGCGTCTTCGTGGTGTTCCGCTGGCGACTGCGCAGTAACTCGCATCTCCGCTGATCAACTGGCACGGGCATCCTGATGGGTATCTTAGGATGCCCAAACGCCTCTTCCCGAGTGACGAGCACCATTTGTTCTTCTTCCCTCGACTGGCAGGCTCGGGCACAGTCCTCAATCGCTTTTAGGTCTTCAAGCAAAAGTGTCGTTCCCGGTATCGTCGAAATGGCTTCCCCTTTTCGTGGCCCTCCGTATGCCGAACCTCCAGTGGACACTCAATCGTATCGCGGTCCGGATGGGCTGATCAGACTCCGGTATCCCCCAAAATTGCGTTATGTCCGGATTGCCCACTACGGCCACGACGTTCGATATGCCGAAGGCATGCCGCTCTTTGGGTGCCCTGCGGTGACATCTATCGCGAACATCGCCCTCATGCGCGGAGGCGATCCACTCACCCGTCGCGAGGTCTTAATATTCTCGCTAGTCGCGGGGGTCGGTCTGCTCGTGAGCATCTGCTGGAACACCGTAGACGTAATGATTAAACGCTTTTACGGCCGGAACTGGCCGACCGTCTCCGCAGTCATTGACGCTGTAGGTGTTTCTCTTGGGGAGAGCAAGATTCCATCTTCTGGAGCCGTTCATAACTGGCCGTCATACCTAGCTACACTCACTTATTCCTACCGTAATCCCGAGCAGCAGATGGGCGACTACAGCCGACAGTTTGCGAAACAAGAAGACGCTGAGGCATGGGCGAATTCCTACAAGGGTGATACCGTCAAGGTCCACGTAGACCCGCGCGACCCCACGCGTTCCGTGCTGCGAGAAGAAGACCTTTAGAGATTCCGAGAGAATCACCCGGACATAACCAAGTAATCAACATCGGCCCGGGCTGAGTTGAACTTCGCGTGCGGCACAACGAGAATGGCGATGCTAGGGTAATCCGGTATGTGCGAATCGGTTGATGGTGAGTGCTATTTCAATTCCATCTTGTTCAGCTCCTCTTCAGTTAGAATCTGTGATCTGATCGTGGCAGCCAAAGCATGGACGAGCTGATAACAATGCTAGTCGGCGGCCGTGATCTCCATTGGAGCGCTAAACTCTAGTCTGATCCGTATCCTGCGAGGCAGGCTCGATGAAGTTGCGCATGCATCGTACCCCGCTCAGAGCTAGGCTGGCATGCGCCTGCTTGAGCGTCTGGTTGGTGGCAAGCTGGAGCACAGCGATACGCGCACAGTCACCCGCAGGTCCACCGCTGTGCCGTGCCGTCCAACTTGAGCCCTTCTTCGACGACAACAGCTGCGGCATGGGACGTTGCTATCCAGCCATCGATTTCCGCAACGTGAGCGCGACGGCATGCACGTTGCCAGCCGACATTTCCGTGATGGCTCTCGATCAGCACGGTGGGATCATTCAACGCGAGCGCCCCGGCGCGGAAAATGGGCCGTTTGTACTTGAGCCAGGAGATTTTGGAGAGTATGACAGTGTGACCTACTCGGGAGATAAGGACTTGTTCCCTAATCCTCCACCGTTTGCGGATACCTATTTGTTCCGCTTTTCCCCAGATGACCCGGACACTCTTCGAGTGCCGGGCGCTCAAGGATTCGAGGAAGGCCTGCGGGCACTCTTTGATAAAAATAGTCCCCCGCCCGATCTATCGAGATTTCCTCGGCAAACCAGCGGCAAATTCGCATTTTCCGCCTTTCCCTGGCCTCAGACCGACCCTGATCCGCATCGGGTCTTTGACCTTTACAGCAACCCATTCGTCGAACTGCACGTGAGTGTCTCAAACCATGGTGCGTTCGCCAACGCCGAATGGAATGCTTGCCATGTCTTGATTGACGCAAGCGAAGTTCTGCGCGCCATAGGGTCGGCTCCGAAACCGACCGCGCACATTTCCAAGCGATCTGTTTACCCCTGCGGCTGGAACGGCGATATCTCGCATGGCGCCATCGCGGGGGGTGCAACGGTCGCGTTCGAAGTCGCGGCCAAACTTCCGGAAGTTTGCCACCTGGCCCGATACAAAATCTCGGTGAGCTTGGAAAATGCGCCGGTGAAGTTCACGCCTCTCAACTTGTACACTGACGAGCTGCAGCCCAGTTGCGACGACTCCCGGATGATCTCCTCTTCGTTGCCCACGCTGAGTATCCCTCCGGTCCTCAATCAGCGTGGGGCAAAGTTTGGTTTGCCGGTTCATGGCATCAAAGTGGGGTTGGAGGTTCCAACGCGATTTAATGACAGCAGAGGCATCGGGGTCGTCTTTCCGGGCGATCCGGTCATTGCTGATGTCTGGATCGAGAATGGCCGTGACACTTCGCTACATTTTGCTGGATCCAACGGTTTCTTCATTCATGTGGTGAGCTACGTCCCAACAGCCGAGCCGTCGCGGCACAGCCCGGGGTCTGGCGATTTCCCGGCAGTTGGGCTTGTGCCGCGCGTGGGCAGCAAACATACGGGCCCAATCGATGTGATCATCCCCCCACACACAGCCATGCGCGTGGCCAACATTAATCTGGGCGCTCAGTACGACTTCCCAGTAGGCCCCGTTCCGTACCAGGAATCTGTGTACCTCTATCCAGAAGCGCTCACTGGCGAAGACGCAAAGTGGAACTACTCTTATGACTATGACAATGCCTACGCTCTTAAGACGGTGGCAGGATTTCACGTCGAATCCCATGATGCCGCGAAATAACCAGCATCAAGGACGAATATGGTGCAGACGCAAGAAGCTGGGTATTCTACTTGCCTCAGAAGCCAAAGAGGAATCATAGCTACCCCTTGGATTTCTATTCCTTTGTGGAGCGAGACGCTTCGCAATCCGAGCCTCAGTAGAGATTTCGGGCGTGTCACCCTCAATCCAGAAGTAACTCCCACACGGCACAAAGGGGGTTAGTTCCGGATCGCCCACAATCCGATCGCATCGGGCCGTTCAGTGCTCGTGACTGTGCTCCTTTACAGTGCTTTCTTGAGATTGCTCCGGATGCCTCCAGTTCGCACAATATCCACTGGGTGAAATGCGTCGATTGCCATCAGCACGAGATTCCTAAAGGGAAAATGAAATCCCGCACAGAAGAGTAGTTGGTTTTGGCCGTATCGGTGAAACTGCTTTGCCCGTTAACTCCGCGTGCAGCAATCTTGCCATTGAGCGTGCAATTCAGGGGTTTCTCGCGTGAAGGATAACCTGCGAGGGTACAGAAGAAGATGAATGGTTGCTTCTGAAGGATTAAGGCCGCATGTTTGGGCTCTCTGCTCACGACAGCAGTCCGTCACGGATGAGCCGCAGCTAACAGGTGTGGTTGTTCTGACGGATACGATTCAGGCGCAGACCCTTTCTACCCCTTCCTCCGGTTTCGGTACCGGTTTCCAGTGCTCACGCTGTACATTCAATTCGGGAACAACCTAAAAGTGCAGCTCCGAGGTTTGGAAAGTGGAGCACTCGGAATCATCCATGGAAAGATTTACAGCTTAGGAGTTCTATTGCATTTCTGCGAGGGATGGATCTGTGACGGCATACGATCGACGAACTTTTCTGCAACTCTCTGCGGCAGCCATGCTGGCGGCAACTTCACGCAAGTTGTCCTGCGCCGCAGATGCGCCTTCCATTACCAGTACAAGTGCATCGGTTGTAGTGAAGTGTTCCGATTATTCCTGGGTATACACGCAGGCCGACGATACCTTCCGGCTGTATGACAAACGCAATCGCCTCATGGTGAGTGGAAGGCTCCAACCCCTGGTCTTGGTGGCACTCGCAAGCGAACCAAATGCCCGTCAATGCTCTCCGGGGAATGCCGCAGGACATCGCGTGGAGGGGGGACGCGTCATCTTCGATTACGAGGGAGTGAATGGCGCAGCCCATCTGTCGTCCGAATGGCGATTCGACGATCAGGGGATCTGGGTGGAGCCGATAGTGTACGAAGCCCCCGCCGGGCACGACGTCGTCAGCCTGCATTATTTCTGCCAGCAAACCGGAGATAATCGAATCCCTACGCTACATTCCTCTTATCAGATTGTGCCGGGAGTCCTCCCTGGTTCGTCCGTCAGCCCGATTGTGGGGGAATATGTGCATCTGGACGAAAACGTCTGGCTTGGGCGCGGCAGTTTCATTGCCTCTCCCAGCAATGGGGCCTGCCGGTGCATTATTTCAGCGGATTCAGCATTCACCACGAGGCGGGGCAGCGCAGGATGTACACCGATGGAAGATCGGATGCTTTTGCCTGCGGCTTGGCGGATCTGCCGGGAGGCGATCTCTTCCTGCAATTGTACGAAGGCAAGAGCAGTCTCTGGATCGACTATCGCGGCGACCTCTGGAAGCATTATCGCGGCCCAGGGCGTCTGACACTCGGCGCGAACTTGTTATGGGCCGTGGCCCCGGATTACTACCAGGCGATCGCCGGCTACTATCGAGGGCTCGTTGGTGCGGGCATCATTCAACGGCATCGAAACTCCGCGCACAAGACGGCTGCTGCCCTGACTCCGCAATTCTGTACCTGGGGCGTACAGGTGGAGCGCAACAAGGGCGGCGAGCATCTGGATGAGGCGTTTCTCAACGGAGTTTATGAGGAGCTGAAAGCCTCAGGGTTGAAAGCCGGCCTGTTTTCCATCGACGACAAATGGGAAGGAGACCGCGGCCGCCAGGCTATCTTGGGCGGTGCGAATTGGCGCCGCGGGCACGACAACCTCAACAAGCCCGGTCGCGACGTCATACACCAGCCCTGAGATGAGCCACTGATCAGGCAATGCCGGAATCGCTCTGAGCGCAGCAACGTCGACAGCCACTGACCTGCGCGGATCACGGACTGACTTGGTCTCAACTTCCCTTTCCGGTATCTGAAAGTAGTGCGCCAGCATGGCTGGATCTCCCACGAGACGCGTACTGCCGCAATCCGTATGATGAAGGACGATCAGGTGAAACTCTCCGCCGCCTCCTGGAATCGTTTCGGCAACTTCTCCGATTCGACCGAGCAGACCAAACTCCTCCAACAGGGCAGGCGTGACTCGGCCGCCAATGTTTCTCATTACGACGGCCTCACCGGGCTTGATTCCAAGCACTTGAGCAGGATCAACGCGCATATCGGCGCAACCGATGATGACTGCTTTCAAGGTTTGCAAAGATTGTGGAAGCGACGGCATAGGGGCAGCGAACTCTTTGTTGCGTTTCAACTTGAGGTCAAGGCTACTCATAATGATTCTCCTGAAGGGATGTTGGTGGCGGTTACGCCGACACCTTCCCATATGTAGCCTTTGGATGAGGACACCGCTCCGATAAGAGCGAGCAATTAAGGACAAAAGACCCACCATTCCCGCCAACGATGTGGGTTGCAGCTAATGCCCTCGAGTTGGTCCGAATGATGCCCGGTATTGGCCAGGCGTGACCCGCAGGCGTCTCTGGAACATGCGGCGAAGGACTTCGGCGCTGGCTAACCCGCACGCATCAGCGATTTCATCCGTGCTCTGTGAGGTTGATTCCAGCTGGCGACGCGCCGCTTCGAGGCGCAAATCCTCGACATGTTCCGCCGGAGTCTTTCCAAGCTCCTGCTTGAATAAGCGAGTGAAGTTGCGAGTACTCATGGCAGCACGGCGAGCAAGCGAGTCGACCGAAAGATCGTGTCGCAGATGGTCGGGAAGCCAGCCAAGCAGGTCGCCCAGAGGCCGACTCTCTCGCGTTTGAGCTGCGAGGGTTGCGCTGAATTGCGATTGTCCACCTGGACGGCGCAGAAAAACGACCATCATTTGTGCTATTCGAAGCGCCAGCAGTCTGCCAAGGTCTTCTTCGACCAACGCGAGGCAAAGATCGATGCCGGCCGTTACTCCCGCGGAAGTGAAGCAACTGCCATCGCGGATATAGATTGGGTCGGGATCAACAGCCACGCGCGGGTAGTCTTCCGCAAGTTCGCGCGCCCACTTCCAGTGGGTTGTTGCGCGCCGTCCGTCGAGAAGACCGGCCTTTGCCAGCACAAATGCGCCGGTACAGATCGAACCAAACCGTCGGCTTCGGCCGCTCTGCAATCTGAGCCAGTCCAGAAATCCCGATTCATAGTGGAGTTCGCGCGGACCCATGCATCCCGCAACGAGAAGCGTATCGATCGGTCCTTGATACTCCTGGAATGTCCGATCCGTATGCACTGGCGTGCCGAGATGATTTGAAACCACGCGGTCAGCGCATGCCGAAATGATGTTGACTCTATATGCCGGATCTCCGCCTCGCAACCAATTCGCGTCACCAAACACCTCTGCAGGACCGAATACGTCGAGGGTCCTCATAGGTGGAACGGCCACAATCAGGATATGACGCACATTTCGGGGCAATGAAAGATCTTTGGCCTGATTGCGCCTTAGGTTTGGTCGGGCTGGCTGGCGTATGGACATAACCGAGAGCGCGAACCCACAAATTCATTGTAGAAGGGGTCTCCTGAGGACAAGCTGGCACGCAAACCAGCACGATCGCGTTCGCTGTCTTCGTTCCTCCGGGAGCAGTTACGGCTTGCCCGTCATCCTGCAGGCCGCTCAGAAGCACCGGCTTCACCAAGTGCGCTCTACCGGCGTAGCCAGTCAGGATCGACGCGCGAAGGCAGCGGACCGACCAGCAGTTGGATCAGCCTCGCCCCCAAGGTCCGTGGCTGCCATAAGACCGGTGTTCACAATGAACACGTGGAGAACCTCGGTGTCCGAGAGAATATTCCCCTGAAGGTCCCTGACGACTTGGTGCACCCTGACGCGGACTTTGCCTCTGACCCCTCGGTGATTGCCAGCGGGTATACATGGGGATCGAACTCGGCCCATTGTCGAGTCCAATAGGCGCGGATCTCTTCCTTTCCGAAAATTTTGCCGCTCTCCGAAGCGTGGTTATCTCCCTGTTCTCGCCATTTGAGCTTTGGCTACCCAAAACTGGACGAGGAGGGGGTGACTTTTACGTTTAAGGCTTCGGATGAGTGGCGGCCGGACTTTCGTTGGGCTGCCGCGACGTGCCTGGAATAAGTAAAACTGCCCGCCGCGCGTGTTCTTCAAATCGACCACCTGTTTGCGCGCATGCAGCGTCTTAATACATACGTAGCAAAGACGAACGCCATGACGAGAATCGGATCAAATTTATCCCAGGTACTGCCACCGCCATTCATTTGTGAATAGAACGCTAGTAAAAGATCGATCGCGATGCCGGCATAAACCCACTCAGTCAATCGAGGCACACTGGGAATCAGAAGGCCTACGCCGCCAAGGATGTGGGTCACGCCAATCAGAGGGATGATATAGAGAGGGTATCCGAGTTGCTGATTGGCGATCCGCCATTCGCCGGGATCGTGAATCAGATATAACCTTCCGAAGTACACCCAGATGACGGCTACAAGGCCGGTTATCACCATCGCGGCTATTTGAGTTGCTCGACCTGTCCGCGCGGGTTTATCTATTGTGTGTTCAGTTTTCATAGTGATCCTTTTCTTGCCAGCTAAATGGTTTAAATCGTTCTGCAATAAGTCGGCCATGGCTGAGCAGCACAGGCGGAAACAGCCGGTCGAACACGAAGCCGCAGTGGCCACGGCTGGCTGTTCCCGCCCCCAGGCGCTGAAGCTGCTTGCCCCGTACTTACGCCTTGACGGCGTTTTGTGCAGCCGCAAACACATCGCGTGCGGATGTCGTACCCGCTACGTGTTCCGTACCCGTGATTCCGAGGTCCATCCATCCCGCGTTTACGCTTTCAAACATTTCTTCGGCAGGCCCAGTGTGGCCCTTCGGGATGCCGAACTGCTGGAACGCTTCCGCCCACCCTGCACGTGGGACCGCAAAGGCCTTTACGTCGAGTGCCAGGACCTCACCCAATTGTCCGGCCACTTCATCCGCGCTTACCATCGAACCCAACTCGATGACACGATGCCCTGGCCACGCCGGCCCGGTCAGAAGCGTTGCCACTTCTGCGCCGATGTCGTCTGACGCGACCATTGTCGATTTCCGGTTCGTAGGATTGTAGAAGACCGGTAGTGTTCCACCCTGGGCGGCCTGTAAACCGTAAAGAAAGTTTTCGAAAAAGCCGCCAGCGCGCACAAATGCGACCGGAGACGGCAGGCTTCGAAGACGTTGCTCCAAGAGTGATAAGGCCGTGACATTCCCCACCCCGCTTGTTCTATTCGCGCCCATCGACGAAAGCGCTACCATCCGCGGAGGCACTACCTTGGTCAGCGCCTCGACATAGTTAGCAATCACGCCCTTTGCCTCTCTGTAATCAGGCGAGGGTGCCCACACCGCCGGCAACATAACAAACGCGCCCTCAACACCTTTGAGCGCCGCTGCTATGGCTGTCGCTTCGTTCCAGTCTCCATCCACCAAATCCACGCCTCGGTCTGCCCACTTCGCCGCTTTCTCGCGATCGCGCACAAGTGCTCGCACCTGTTTGCCTTGCTTCAGCAGATGCCGCGCGGTGGCGCCCCCAACATTTCCGGTAATACCCATGACTAAATACATGATGTTTTCTCCTTGGGTGTTCTTGGTTGTTCTTGCGCGATACAGCTCAGCAGGCTTTCCACGATACGAAGCGGTACCGTATCTGCGCAGCCCCGTCCTGGCGTCGCGGTGCATCTCTTGAGCTCAGAGGTGAACTCAAGAGGGGGCCAATCCTAAGCATGATCGGCGACGAGAAATGTCTGGTTCTTTTCCATGGACTTGGTCAACTTTTCAAAGTCGGCCTGAGTGAGTTCAGCAGGCAGGAAGTCTGTCCTGCCATCAGGATGCACAGCATCCTTCATCATCCGCTCGTGGTGATAAGTTGACACACCCAGAATGCGGCACGGACGCTCACTCTTATTGAAGAACGTGTGAGGCGCATTGGGCTGCACCAGCACGCTCTCGCCCGGTCCATACACGTCCCACTCAGCTGCGCCCTGACAGTTCCAGCGTCCAATGGACAACGTGCCTTCCAGCACATAGAAAAACTCTGCAAAGGGGTGCTTATGGAGGGGAATACCCATGCCCGGCACGACCGTGGTCTCATAAATGGAGAACGTGTAGCCCGTGTTCTCTCCCAGTGCCCTCCATAGCAACTGCATAGGCCCGATTTCCAGCGCCGGGCCTCCCGTTTTGTTGTTCTTGATCACGTTGTGATGAATGACTTCTTCAAGCGGTGTGGGGAAGCTCGACATAAGACGATCCTCTCTTAGATCGAAGGTGATGCTCTGATGCGAACGACAGAGCCAGTGACCTGCGCAGCTAGCACTCCGCTAGTACTGTGGGGTCCACAGTTATCTGTCGCATGATTCGTTACAGGCACTTACACAGCCGAATCGGATCGTCTCGATGAGAGAGGTGGTTGATCCTCACGGAGGCCTTGCTATGTGGTCGTGACCGTCACGGCCTGACGCACATACCGGCTGCTTTCCAGTTCCTTCACCATGAATGCCGCAAGATCGGCGCGAGCAATCTTGTGCGCCTTCTCGCCGCCCTGCGTGCTCAGCACCCTGGCAACGCCGGTCTTCTCACCGTCGGTCAACATCGGCGGCCGCACGAGCGTCCAGTCCAGGTTGCTGCCTTCGATCTCGGCCTCCATGCCCGCCTTGTCCACCAGCAGACCCCGCAGAAACGTCTTCATAAGCAGGTGCTCGTTGAAAAAGCCGGCGTTCTTGACGCTCTCGCCCGCACCCACCACCGAAATCTTCAGCAGCCGCCGCACTCCATTGCGCCGCATCGCGTCCACAATATTATGTGCCGCGCTCGTTTCCATCGTCGTCACTTTCCACGGCGTCTTGCCGCCCAGCGCGTCGATCACGGCATCCTGTCCGGCTACCGCAACGTCGACTGCATCCGCGTCCAGCACGTCGCCCGCAACAACTCTGACGTTCGCCTTCTTGTACGGCGCGGCGCCACGCACGAAAGCCGTCACCTTATGCCCGGCCGCCAGCGCCTCATTTACCAGCGCTTCTCCGCTCTTGCCCGCTGCTCCAATCACTAGAACTTTCATCGCTTCCTCCTTTTGCTTCGTATTTGGCCGCCCATGCAAATGAACGACCTGCCTATTAGAGGACCGATGTCACCATTGGTTGCAAACTAATCAGTGGTTTTCTATCCAGTGGTTATAAATTAACAATCGGTCGCCAAAACCGTCGAAAGGGACTAAGCTATGGAAGTGACATCCACATCACCAAGTCGACGGCTAGAGCGCAAGGAAAGGTTGCGGGGCGAAATCCTTGCGGCTGCAGGCAAAATGTTCGCCGATCGCGGTTACGAAGCCGTGACGCTTCGTGAGATCGCTAAAGAGATCGGCTATACGCATGCCGTGATTTACCAGCATTTTCCGGACAAATCACACATTCTTGCCGAGTTGAGCCGCGAGACGATCGGGCTGATGATTCAGAACTTCGACGCGATTGCCGCTAAATATCTTCGACCGAAAGAGCGCCTTTTTGCGACTTCACGCGGCTTGATTCAGTTCTGCATTGCCCACCCACAACAGTTCCGCAACGTCTTCTTCGGGCCGGAGAACCGAAACGGCATCCGCGCTGGACAATATATCAACGACATCGGCGCGCCGCTGTTCCAACGTTTCATACAGCTGTTTTTCGATGTTGCCAAGGATGAAGGATTGCCAAGCAGGGAGGACATCGTGATAGCCCACACCTGGTGGTTTACGATCTTTGGCCTCGCCACACTCTTTGTTATCCAAGGGGTTGTGCCTGACTTGCCTGACCAGAATCTCGTGGTCGAGCAAACGATCGCAACGCTTTGGGCGGGCGTCCAGGCTGTTCCGCGATTGAGGAAGAGCGCAATCCCTAAGCGATCCGGCCGATCCAGTGCCTCAAAGCAAAAACAGCTTCTGTCTACTTAGGAGTCGTCGAAGGCACCCCTTTGTCCGCAACAACAAATGCCGCCGCAGAGCAGAGCTCTGTTCGGAAGCTTAAGTTGCGTATAATCGCCTTCTCGGACAAATGCTCTGGAAACTTGTCCCTGGCTTGTCAATCCAGGTGGTGCGTCGATCGATTGAATCCACCGACGCTATCGTTTACAAAGACCAAAATAGCGGCACACGTGTAGCCAATTGCTACTTCGGGTCGGTTTTTATCGAATCATTGATAATTCTCGAAGTAGAACTGAACCGATGGAAGTTTCGGAACTCAATTTGGTTCAAATCTGTGGTGGCTCGGTCATGCATAACTTCAACTTGTGCGGCAACAGGCAAGAGGTAGTCGTGATTCCCGATTGCGACATAGTCGTAGTCCACGCTGACAGAAACCGCGTGCACCCGAGAGGCATTTGGTATATCGTCGGCCACCATGGTGATTCGGCGAACGCCCCGGGTTGCACTATCGATAAACACTTGACCATGGCATGCGACAAAAGTTGTCGTGCCCGCACCCACATCGAGAATTGAATGTGCACGGACAACGTGAAAGTCGAACACCTGAACCGTCGCGTCGCCGAGCACACCCGTTTCCTTCCACTGAAAGTCAGTTTTCGATGAAGCTCGGAAGACGCCTTCGAGCACTCCGCCGAATTCTCCTACCGATACAACTCCGGCCATGTCTCCTGTGTCTGCGTGGCTTTTGGCTCTGTAATGCTCCCTCACCAAAAGCTTTCGCGATTCTTGATGATCGAAAAAGGTCAGGAGTTCCGTGAACTTATCCTCATGCTTCCACTGTCCTCTACTACGGGGATCGATGGAGCGGTTCGTCACCTGCTCGCAGACAAAGTTGGGTAACGAGTGGCTGTACCCAGCCGCGTATTGAGCCGCATCTGTGAGGAGGGATTTCACCTCATCCTCCGATGGAGGATGGACGGCGGTGGTCGGAAATGTGATCGCGAATCTTCCAGCCGGGGCAACGGGAAGAATCGACGTGTCAGGGAGAGCTGTATCCCCAGGCGCACTTGGAACCGGCGAAACCGGTAAAATTACGCCAGCTTCTGCGGTTGGCTTTTCTGAGATAACTGGCTGGAACCCCGCCAAAATAAAAAATGCGTGGGCTTCTGCGGTTTTCCCCCCTTGAGTCAGGCTCACCCTCACCTCGTATTTCCCGTCTTTCGGCGGATCGATCGACAAGCTCGCTAAGTACGAAGAGGATCTGGCTTTCCTGATTTGCTGGGAGATTATCGGAGCGCCTTCCGCCGGCTTACCGTCCTTGAGCACTTGAACGTTGAGCTCAGGCGCATCGACCGCATTGGGATCGGTGTGCGCTATGAAGAAGAAGGGAACATCCTTGCTCCCGACTGGTAGTTGTCCTGAAAGGTTAGGCGTCACCTTTTGGTTCCCATGCTGCAGCGGCTCTGAGGGATCGTCCTCGGCGCGAAACGGCTCTGCTCTGCGAACAAGGACAACGTCACTCAGGGCCGGCATACCGGAGTTTTTAGGAATCTCGAAGGGAATGCGCTCAGCGCCCGACCTACCGCTGTTTTGGTCCAGGATCGCCGTTTCGAGAAGGTACTGTCCAGGAGGTGCCACGAAATGACGCTGGAAAGAGATGGCTTCGAGTTTTGACTTTTCAACCTCGGTCACAGCGCCACGTCGTGGGATATCTTCGCTGAAGTGAGCAACCTCAGCGCCGCTCCTGTCCTTGATGTCGGCCAGGATCGAGACATGGGCTGAATACAAATTTGTGTTCGAATCTTCCTGAACATCAAGGTCCGAGAGTGATGCCTCAATGGCCAAAGAATTGACACTACCCTGCTCCACATCTTCCATATGTAAGATCGATGCGTGAAATGTAATATCTTTCGGCAACTGGGTTCCGTCCAGAATCTTCATGAGTGGCACCTCGAATGGCTGGATGGCCGCGCCGGCGCGAACAGGCAACGCGAGATAGCCGGCCTCTGAGCGTATTTTGAGGCCGGCCCGAAGAGGTTTGATGGCAATCGCACGAAATGCTCCGTCGTATTCATGGACCGGCGGGAGATAGGAAGCTTCATAGTAGGTCGTCAAATCCTCAATCATTTGCTTTATAGACTTCATGAAATCGTCTTCGGCAATGATGTAACTTCCGCCCGTGTCCTCTGCCAAATGCTGTAGGACACTCTCAGTTGCTTCGCGGTCAAGTGGCTTCCCTGAGGAGTTTGAAGTGCCTGGCGCAGAACCTTTGGCGCCGACGTCCATCGACATCCCAATCGTCTCCAACCGCGCCGCGCGACGGTCAACATGGCTGAGGTCGACGACATAGATCGTGACGTTGGCTCGATTCGCGGCGCCAATGATGGAGTCGATCCCTGCTTTCGTCCGCAAGTCCGCCTGCATGCCGCCGGGCGAAGTGAAAAAGATGATGGCCTTTCGTTCCTCAATCCCCTCTTCCGATTGGATCAGGGCCAGCAATCCAGCAAGTGAAGGCTGAAGATGCTGTTCCTGCGAAATCCTTCCCGAGTTGTTGAGAGCCCCAAAGAGGGATCGATCAAGTTCACGATCCTTCGAACGCACAGCTGTCCCGGATAGATCTGCGCCAGTCCGCACAACGGACACGAGAGCCTTTGCCTGCTCGTTCGCCACAACTACGCCAGCTGGCTGAGTCGCCGCGCTGATTGCTAAATCAAGAGCTTTGCGGTCGGACGTGAAACTATGCTGCAGCTGGAGGCGCCTCTGAACATCCAAAACTGAAAAAGAGAAGCTGTTCTCTGGGAAACCTTTGAGGACCTTTGTGGCGATATCTCGGGATTGGGTCATGGCTGACGGGTCGACAGCCCCGTGACCGTCCTCAACAAGCCTTGGTTGATCGAAGAGAAGCGTCAACAGGCACTCTGATTTTTCTTTGCCGTTTACCAGTCGAAGGTCGCTGAGATCGATCGGGGAATCGCCATCCGTGATCGCAATCTCTCCAGGCTTGAGGTTAAGAACGGGCTTATTCTTCCGATCGAGAACCACAAGGTTGAGGCGGATTTCTCCACCATTCACCGAGAATTCAGTCGCCGGCTTCATGGGCTGCAACAAAGTGTATCCGCGGCGCGCTTGTAGTTGCAGACCATCCCGGTCCACCTTCACCTTCAGTCGGTGATAGGTTCCGTCCGGCTTAGAGCTCTCGACTGCAAGTTCGAGAACGTAAATACACTCCGGAGCTTGCACCAAGGACTTCAGTCCTGCATTCAGATCATTGCTATTGTGAAAAAAAGCGCCACCCGTCCCTTCGGCAAGTTCTCCCATCGCATCCTCTGCAATGGACATACTGCCGCGGCGGAATTCAGACTGCAGCTGCAGGCTCCCGCCGGCGGAAAGAATGGTGCTGAAGCTTGGGCTGCGTTCGTTGGCCTTCAATTCCGTTGTGTAAAGGCCGCGGGCATCGAGGGCGCTTATCATCACGTTGGACTGAGCTGCGAGGTCCAAGATGCGCGACTCGGCGGTCCTCGCCTCTTGTTCAATCGGGAGAAATCCGGGCGAGATCAGGATCAGCATGCGTCGTCCCGGCAGTGCAGAAACTCGACGCACAAACTCCGCGATCGACGCGTACGTCGCCTGAATATCCTGGTGGCCGAGGTTGAGAACCCGTCTTGCTGCCGCTTCTGCCAGACTTTGAGCTTCGTTGTAGTTGTACTTGATATCCAGACCTGGAGAACAATTCAACACTTGCCGGACCGCATCTGCGGAAGCTTCCGAGTCGTGTTTGTTTTCGATCAGGTCGGCTTGGTAATAGTCAATCTTCGGGCATTCAGCACTGTCGAGGGTGTTGATGGTTTGTGGCTGCAGGCTCATGATCGCTTGCTGCAATTTTTCTCGGTCGCGAGTGAGTCCACTATTAGTTTTGCCGGAGAGAGAGACGACGGCCGCCATGTCCGAATCGGACATCGTGCCGGTTAATGCGTTGGCGGCGGCCATTCGAACCAGCGCTAGATCCGCAGCGCTCATGTGCATGTCATCGAATAGAAAAACGATGCTGCGTTCGGGAATAGCTGAAGCTGACGGCTGAACTCCGTCATTCTTTTTGCTGTCCGGTGCCGCATGTTCCTCAACTTCAAATCCGGAGAGGGGATGCGGTTTGTCGTTGTCGAAAACTTGAAAGTCCTCCTTTTTGAGGTCACGGACAACGTGACCCTCCTTATCGCGAACGACAACAGGTACCAGCACCCTGACAACGTTTACTTTGAACCTGGGGAGCTCACCCTCTCGATCGCTCGATTGTTGAGCAAATGAGTGGGCAAAACAGATCAGTATCTGGCAACAAAGGGAAAGTGCGCCACGCATCCATGCGTTCGCATTCATGGGGAAACTCCGGTTTGGCTTGAGAGTCGGGTGCGTCAATTGCGTTCAAGCCATCTTACGCGTGTCATTTCCTGTGCCAAAGCACCGATTTTGCGATAGAAGTCGCCACTGATATACGGCCATTGCGGCAGATTCTAAATCTCTGAGCACGAGCACGACGAGAGTGGCTGGGTGTGCGCTCTTTCGATGTGCACACCGAGGGCCTGCACACACGGACAGCACCAACTGCGAGAAACGGTCGCTTTGGGGTTCCGGGAGGGTCACACCATATCAAGTCGAGTAGGGCTATGGCGCTGAGCGGGCTTCGAATGATGCCGCCGTTTCCATAACCCCCTGTGAATGCTCCACCGCCTAAGAGGCGGTGGCTTCGGTTACGGCTGGAAGCCGGATTGATCGGCCGTACGGCCGATTGGTTGTTCGAGCATTTCTTCGCTCGTCTTAGTAGCGATAGTGTTCCGCCGATGCATGCCGAGACTTGACGAAAGCTTACTGGGGGGCGGTCGATGCCGATAAAGCTCAGATCTGCAGCCCAAGAACTTATCCTTCGCCTAAAGGCGAGGGGTTTACCGATCCCCTATCGGGGACTCTAAAATTCCGTACGGCGAGTTTTCCCCAGTACGGCTTCAAGGCTGACATTTCAGATGATGCCTTCCTGTCTGTTGATCTGCTTAAGCCTGCTCCCGGCGTGCGCAACGCAATAGACAGTTTGCTTTCATCCTTCGTATCGTCCAAGACTGAGACCCGTGATCCCGTACTGTGCCGGGCAGGTGTTCTCTTCCGATACCATCATTAGGGCCTCACGGCCTTACCCCAGAGGTCCTCGCTCCGGTCAGGGTTGTAGTGTCCCTGTCCATCAACACTTATTGACCTCATCCGAGCCACTCGCGTGCACTCTCCGATTTCCCGGCATTCGCTGGTTATACGGAGAGCCTTTGCTGTGCGGGAGCGCCTAGGCTGCCCACGAGTGGGTCCGAGCTTTCACTGTTAATCCTTGTCAGCATGCAGCCCTCTATGACCACGGAGAACCCGCCGGTAGCGTATACCCAGTTCCTTCACCGGCGACACAGCCTTCATCCCCAGAAAAAAGATTCGGCGTTCTCATCCATCCCACCACAGTCCGCTACCGGTGGGACCCTCTTTTCGCGGCTAACGGTTCGCTTCTTTTGCTACAGCCTGCTGACTTGCTAGTCCCCCTGACGGACCCGACGCCGCTCGCGCTTTGCCGGCTGGGACGTTTACTCCGGAGCCTCGGTATGAGAGATCGCCCTCTCCTCCGTCCGGTATGACTACAGTAGCAACTGGGCAAGTTCTACTGGCAGGTTCTTCCCCTGCTGGATTAACAGCTAGCTTCGCTGCACTTTCCGGGTGGAGGGTGGCTCGACCGGAACTCCGTCAAATAGCGAATTGCGTTCTGTCGTGAGCCCAACACGATTCGCCTGCAAATCAATCAAAGCGATAGCGTAGACCCTCTGCTATTGCCCTATAACCAATGCGGCGGTAAATAGAATTGGATGTGGGGTTCGCCAAATCCGTGTAAAGTACGCAGCGAAAGCCAGCATGGCGCATATGCTTTGAAAGCGCATGAACGCACGCTGTTGCGTAGCCCCGGTTTCTCTTCTCGGTCGGGGTGAAGACCCCTGAGATGCGGACTACGCCTTCTGCAGGTTTTCTACCAACCGCCATTGACATCGGCCCCTCATCGTCCCAAAGCCATAACTCTGCCGAAGCGATCCATCGGTCTACACGGAGTTCTAAGTCATTCGCCAGTTCACCAATCTCAATTGAAAATGCGCGAAACTACTCCATCATCAAGCTGCGGTCGCTTGGAAGAGCAAGCCGAAGCGTACCTCTGTTGTCTGTAGCCTCGCCCAGTTCCAACCATTCGTAGAGACGGCTACCCTGAAACGGCGTGGCCGCGCACTTCTGTCGTTCACTCCATTGCCCAGCGAACCTTGCTGCCGTTGTGGCGTCTCCATTAATTCCAGGTAGAGAAATGCCGGCCTTCGCAAGCGCACTCACCATGGCCTCTACGGCTCGCCCGTCCATCGGGGTGAGGGTCGCGTCAAAGGTCAGGGGCGACTGCAGGATCACACCGACAATTTCCTCGTCTTCCGTTGCCAGCCAATAGCGGCCGGGCTCGGGATGGGTGGTTCGGGCATCGAGCAGCGAGAGAACCAAGTTATGTGAGACCGGTTGTGATGCGAGGAACACTCTAGCTACTTTCAAGACAAAAGCTGGATCTTCGGTAAATACAACCTCAATTCCCATGTTGTGAGCATATCGAAAACCCGCTTGGACGGCTTCTATCGGTACGCTCTCAAGGCACTGATCAGAGGTACAGGCGACGATAGACCACCTCGGCTTTCGCTTAACAGGCCAACGGAGTCGTCGAAGCCCAAGGTTGCCAGATTTCGTCGTTCCGGTCGGATTGTGGTGGCGGATCCGGACATTATCGCCGCGCCCAAAGAAAATTCTCGGTTGCCTATGCCTAGTAGTTGATATTCACAGGGGGAATCGCGTTAAAGTGATCGAATCACGATGCCGTATACCGCGCGTGATCTTGCTTCCCCTACCTGTGGTGCACGCTAGCCGCTAGCAGATTCCGGTGATCTGGAAGGGACCAGGTTTCGATCTAATTGGGCCATGGATGGTGTCGTCAGCATTCAGCTGACCTCAACGCGTAACCGAAAACCCCATCGGAGAGATCAACGATGATTTATCTATTGGCATCCACTCTGATATGCCTCATCTTCCTGCTGCTGTCTCCGACGAAGCTGGAGTCGGACCGCAACTTGACGGGCTCACTGGTCGTTTCAATCGCTTTCGGCTGGCTGATTTGGCCGGTCGTCATCTTGGGATGGCTACTCACGATCAAAATAGGGAGAGGTCCACGGATTCGTCGATTGCGTCGCTCGTGGGAACCACTCGGACGCTGACCTGCCTTTGCCGCACCAGGCGTTAAACGGATTCGCAAGAGTGTGGAGATAAGCCGCAAAACGTGCCTTTTTCCGCAGGAGTGGTGCCAGGCAGATTTTAAAGGCTGATCTGCCTGCTGAACGATTGGTAACTTCTTGTAGAGGGTGATACGACAGCAATGGGCTAATTGTCCGAGTGCGAGCGGCAGGGCAATTTCCAAAAGCTATATATTGACAATTCCATGACCGTGGCCAAGTGAGAAATAACCTTCGTTTTCTCGTTTCGGGGTTACTTCCGAATCGCGGGTCAACCGACCGCAACGAGCAACGTTGCCTTCCGGGACTCCAAAACGGGAGGCTTGGGTCACCCCAAGGTATTCAGGCAACGGCGATCACGACTTTACCCCGAACGTGACCAGACTCGACATGGCGCACGGCTTCTGCAGTTTCGCGCAAAGAGTAGGTGCGGTCGACAACGGGAATCACTGTGCCTCTTTGGACTAGACCGGCGAGAATGGCCAAATCCTCGCGATTGATTTTGGCGAGCAGGCCGGGCATTTTCTGGCTGGCAAAACGCGATCGAACCGCACTCCGAAGCATTTGCGCAAGGAAATCCATGGTGCTCCGTTCTGGCCCCCCGCCGCCGCACGAAATGTATGTGCCATGCGGCTGGACTGCTCGCAAGCAGTCGGCCAGCGAGCGATTGCCCACGAGATCAAAGAGCAGATCGTAGCGCTGGGTTGAACGGGCGAAGTCCTCACGGGTGTAGTCGATCACCTCGTCTGCTCCGATCGACCGGAGGAGATCGACATTTCTGGTGCTGCACACCCCTGTGACGCGCATGCCAAGCGATTTGGCAATCTGCACGGCAAAGGTTCCCACACCGCCCGCTGCACCGTTGATGAGGACGGCTTGCCCCGTCTGTGCTTTTCCTTTGTCGCGAAGGCCTTGCAGCGCGGTGATTCCCGCAATTGGCAAACATGCGGCTTGTTCGAACGAAATCTCTTGTGGCTTCAGGGCAAGCTGCGACGCGGTAGCGCAAGCGTATTCCGCAAAGGAGCCTTTGGCCATGCCGAAAACGGCATCGCCGGGCTTGAATGGCGCGACGTTGTCGCCGACCGCTTCAACTACCCCGGCAACATCTGCGCCGAGCCGCGGAAATTTCGGCCTACGCATTCCGGTGAACAGGCGGATGAACGATGGCGTGGCGCGGAGGAAGTGCCAGTCATACGGATTCACCGAGGCGCCGTGAACCCGGATCAGGATCTGGCCTTCAGCGGGAGCGGGCTTTGGAATTTCTTCTAATTCGAGTACGTCTGGAGAACCGTAACGGTGATAGACGATTGCTTGCATCGGCCGAACTCCACTTCGAGAATCTTGCCGGCAATCATACGCGGAGTCGGCGGAGTGAGATGTGCGATCGCCTCATGTTGGCCGGAACGGCATTCGTAGCTCCGTCTGCGTCATAAAGTACAAAAGTGAACAATGATGCGTGGAATGTTCATTTGCCTTCGATCAATTGCCCTTGATTCTTTGTCTTTCCGTCGATAAAATCGGCAAAATTCTAAGTGGTTTTCGCATTGGGAATGACACCTCGCAAATCCGTCTCTCTCTTGCCCTTCCTACTCCTCGCTTGGTGTGGTTGCACATTGGCAGCAGCTGACACTCGGCTTGAACTCGGCAAACCTGCGAGCGGCACGATCAGTGCGGGAGGATTGGAGTTGTATACGCTGCACATGAACGCCGGGGACCTGGCGGAAGTGGGCGTGTCTGTGCACGCGGCCAACCTGCTGCTGAATGTTTTCGATCCTGCGGGAAAACGGTTGCGAGGCTTTGAGCTTGACGATCCGGGAAGGACTGTCCGGATACTGGCGGACGATGAAGGAAGCTATCGGCTTGAGCTCAAGCTGGCCTCCGGCTCGGGCACGGGCTCTTACGCAGTGACGGAAACGAAGATTGTGCCGCTGAGCGATCGCACCTTTCCTACCGTAGCAGCGCCGAAGATCGAAAGCCCAAAGATATTGGCGCTGTCTGCCTCGGTGGGCCGAGGCGAGCCCAATGCGGTAACGAATTTCTGGAAAGAATCAGAGATAGCCGGCGTGCCCCTGATTGAGCCCGCCCCCGGAGACGATGAGAACAAGCTGGTCACGTTTCTTTGGCGCGGAGGCGTGAGCACAAGAAACGTCCTGGTATGGTGGCAGCCTTTCGCGGAAAAGTGGGAGGGCGACTACCTGATGAGCCGGCTTGAAGGAACCGATGTTTGGTTCAGAACAATACGAATCAGCAAACGGAAGCGGTTCGTCTATCAACTGGCGCCCAACGCTCCGTCAATTTCACTCGCAAGACATCCGCTGACGGATCCAGCGCCCGGGTTGCTGGGGGACGCGGCGCAGATCGATCCGCTTAACCCGAAGACTTTTCTTTCTACTGATAGCGTCGACGTGAGAGAGCATTCGGGACTGTCGATCCTTGAGATGCCGGATGCGCCGCCGCAGCCCTGGATAGCGGCGCGAAAGGGAGTTCCGGCTGGACACGTGGCAAAAACCAGTTTTAAGAGTGCTCTACTGGGAAATGAGAGGGATATTTACGTCTACACGCCAGCGGGTTATTCGAAGAACGGCAAGGCAGCCGGGCTCGCAGTATTCTTCGACGCATTTGGGTACTTTGACGAGGAGGCAACGCCGACGCCACTGCCAGCTCCAACGATTCTCGATAACCTGATCGCGGCAAAAAAAATTCCACCAGTGGTCGCGGTGTTCATTGGAAACGGCCCGGGCGATGCGCGGGACCGTGAGTTCAGTTGTAACCCGCAGCTTGTGGAATTTTTGAAGTCGGAGCTGCTGCCGTGGGTGCATCAGCAATACAACGTCGCGAGCGATCCGGCAGAGACAGTAGTGGCTGGGTTCAGCCTGGGCGGGTTGGCCGCGATCTACACTGCATTCGAGGCTCCCGAGCTTTTTGGAAATGCGATTTCCATGTCGGGCGCGCTTTGGTGGGCGCCGTCTCGCAGCGGCAAGCCGGTTGATTCCGATCCGGTGGCGAGACCGGAGTGGCTGGCGCAACAGTTTATCGCTCGGCCGCATCTACCGATCCGGCTTTATCTGGACGCGGGCAGCGACGAGGACGGCTTTGGTTCTGGGGGGATACTAAATTCCTCACTCCACATGTGGGATGTGCTACTGGCCAAGGGATACGACGCACGCTATAACGAGTTCGACGGTGGGCACGATTACCTGAATTGGCGTGAAGGACTTGCCGACGGCCTGATCTTTCTCCTCGGGGCGCCAACTTCTGTGACGCCTGCCAAATAACTAAAGGCTCGATGCCGGAACCGAGGAAAAATTCGTTCCTCGAAGTTTCGATCAATCAGTGTTGCGCCGTGTCTCGCCATTGGGCTGAGAAGCCGTCTTTGCGGTGAGAATCTCAAGACCTCCGTTTTCTCGTTTCGGACTTCCGCATAGAGGGTGATCGTCCCGGAATGCAAAGTCGTGGCGCCAAGACCGATCTGGGTTCTCCCCGAGTTTCAATCGTCATAACGGTCGCTTTGCCGGAAGTCGAAGACAGCCGGTTCTGGTCCCCGATAAACTAGTTGAGCATGCCTGCGGAATCCACCCGCCCGCTTTCTGCTTTGCTGTCACAGGTGCTGGTCGCCTTCTCGCTCGAACTCGACGACGAATTCGAAAAACAGATGCACGAGTCCGGTTACGCCGGTGCGTCGCTGTCCGTGGTGATTTGGTCCACCCTGATGCGCTTCCTCGCAGGTGCGAGCCCCTCTGTGCGCGATCTGGCCGCTCGATCCCTGTCTTCGGAGAAGCGCGTGAAGTTCGAACTGGGCTGTCTGGAGCGCTGGAGTTTTATCACGCTAGAAGCCGATCCCGCAGACGACCGCCCCATCGCTATCCGGCCCCATCGGCTCGCGGGACGTCTTCTGCGCGACGGCTGGGGCAGCGGTCGCGGCATTCGCTCCGATTGGCTCGTTCGCCCAACCGCAAAAGGCCGCCGGGCCATCGAGATCTGGCCTCCGCTGTTCGATGAAATCGAAAGCCGCTGGCTGGCGCGCTTCGGCTCAGACGACATCGGAAGACTCCGCCACTCGCTCGAAGACGTCATCGCCCAGTTGGATGTCGACCTGCCCCATGGCATACCTGGCCATTGGGAACTGGACCTGACATATAAGACACGCTCGACACGTGACGCAGTTCCGCTGCCCTTGCCATCGCTGCTCTCGCAACTCCTGCTCGCCTTCACCATCGAGTTTCAGCGCGAGTCGCGCGTGCCTTTGTGGCTGTGCGCAAACACTCTTCGTGTACTCAGCAATCAGTCGATTCCCGAAAGCGAGATCCCGCATCTGACCGGATGTTCTCCCGAGACTTCCGGCATCGGATGGCAGATCAATCCCTTTGTAGTCGTCGAATCCGCCCCATCTCCGCGTCGAGGCAAGCTGGTTCGCCTGTCTCCGCTCGGCCTGTTGGCGCGCGAAAATTACTACAATGTCACGTCCGCCGTCGAAAAGCGCTGGGAGACGCAATTCGGAAAGCAGAAGATCCGTCGCCTCCGAGAATCTCTGTTTGACCTATTTGTGCCGCGCGACGGAGAGCGGCTTCTGATTGCCGAAAGTTTCATCTCGCCCGAGGGCAATGTACGCTCCGGAACGCAGGCTCCGGCACTTGGCCGCCACGACGTCGGAGCCGCGGCAAAGCAGCGCATGCGCGATCGCGTGGCACAAACCGCTCTGTTCATCCGCGATCCCGTCGGAGCGCTGCCGCACTATCCTCTCTGGGACATGAACCGCGGCTTCGGCCCGTGATCGCCGCGGAGGGCGCAATGGCCCTCGACTGGCAAACTTGGATATCACCGAAAAGATCGGACCCTTATCAGCTTAGGAGGATGAAAGGAATGCCTGTCAAAGCAAATCCACAAGAGGGTGAGGAGCATAAACGGCGCGTTCGACGCATTTGCTTGAGTATGCCCGGCAGCGAGGAAAAGCTGTCGCACGGCGAGCCAACATGGTTTGTTGGGAAGAAAGTATTCGTGATGTTTGCGAACAATCATCACAACGACGGCCACGTTGCGGTTTGGCTGCCGACACCACCCGGGATGCAGCCCAGCCTGATTGCAAGATTCCCGAAAACGTTCTTTCGACCGCCGTTTGTCGGGGTCAAGGGATGGGTGGGCATCGAGCTGGATCATGTCTCTGATGACGAACTTGCGCTGCACATCCGTGAAGCCTGGAAGATGATTGCCCCGAAGAGCCTCGTGAGTTGAATCCGCCGGTCCGGTCACTGGTCGGTATCGCTCCTGGGTCGTGGACCACTCTTCAATTACTTTTTGTGCAACAGTTTACCAGGGATGTTGATCCGCGCCGGTCTCTGCAACATCACATGTGCTCTTCGCGTTCAAGCGCAGCGATCGATCTCCGGCAGATCAGCAGCGGTACGCCGCCGAGAATCCCAAAGCTGCAATCGATGAGGCGCCACGGGAACGGAATGCCGCGGATGGGGCCAGCGATCAGTGCCAGAGGAATAACGCCCGCACAGGCGATGAGGCCGAAGGTGATGATCCACTTGTTGCGAACCGGGTCGATGTAAGGACCGAAGAATGCGACCGCGATGACGAGGTGCGCGAAAGCAAGCCAATCAGTTCCATAGGCGAGGAACGGGTAGCGCGCATTCGTGTCGGCAAGCGCTTCGAGAACGCGATCGATCCAGGAAAGAAGGTGCGTGGGTTCGGCGATCTGGTGTAGGGCCGTTGTGTGCAGGATAGTGTCGAACCCACGAAGTTCGGACTCGAGAGGAAAAGCGGTGATGCCGCTGAGGACCAGGCCGACGATGAAGACGGCGAGCCAGAAGCGAATGCGGCGCAGATGATCAGAGGGTGCCATAGTAGCCGGAACGAGGGTCGCGAGGGATCTTTGAGGTCGCTTGTTCAGAAGATTGTACGGGAGGGGCGGATGGCAGCGCGCCAAAGCGTCGGTGGCGGCAGTGGAAGTCGGCGAGGGCAGCATCGAGATCGGCTTCGGTGAAATCGGGCCACATGCATTGGGTGAAAAAGAGCTCGGCATAGGCGCACTCCCAGAGGAGAAAGTCGGAGAGGCGCTTTTCGCCGCCTGTGCGGATCAGCAGGTCGACTTCGGCGTGGTTTGCGTTGAGGGAGTGGGTGAGGTGTGCAGCGAAGAAGTCCTGCGATCTGGGGTCGGCGGGTCTGAGCTGGGAGGCCGCGATTGACGCGGCGCGCGCGATGGCGTCTCGCGAGGAATAGTCGATGGCGACGCAGAGATGAAGACGGCGACCGGAAGCGGTGGCTCGCTCTGTCTTCTCGATCGCTTGCAGGACAGATGCCGGAAGGCGATCGCGACGGCCGATCATTTCGAGGCGAGCGCCCTGCTCGCGGAGGCGATCGGTTTCAAGGCGGAGGAAGGCGCGCAGAAGCCAGAAGATGCTCTGGACTTCAGCGGCTGGACGACGCCAGTTGTCAGAGGAGAAGGCGTAGAGAGTGAGGCGGCGGATGCCGATGTCGGGCGCGTGCTCGACGATGCGACGAGCAGCAGCGAGGCCAGCGCGATGACCGGCAACACGGGGCAGACTGCGACGGGTCGCCCAGCGGCCGTTGCCGTCCATGATGATGGCGACGTGAAGTCCGGGTTGAAGATCAGGCTGCATATGAAGTCGTTACCTAGGCTCGGTCTAGAGATCGGTCAGGCAGCTAAAGCCCTCAGACAGTTCTGTCTGCTGGCTGAGGGGCATCGTCCGCCGAAGGCAGCGGACGATACCAGTCGATGCGGCGCGTGAGGTACATCGCCGATGCAACAGCGAGGAAGCTGGCGATTGCGCCGACGAGGAGCGCATTGTCTTCGAGTCGCAGCAGGAGATAGATGAGGACGTAAAGGAGCCCGAAGACGGCGAGGGCGCGAATGCCCTGCATACGACTGGCGAAGATCCATCCCGCGTTGGTGGAGAGAAGAACGACGGTTGCGGATCCGGCGACGAGAAATGCCCAATCGAAGCCCATGCGTTCGGCGAAAGACAAGAGCAGAAGATAGAAGATGAGCTGCGCGATGCCAACGAGGACGTATTGTGCAGGATGAACGCTCTTGCCGGTCGTGACCTCGAAGGTGAAGTACGAGAGAAAAACGAGGCCGAGAAAGAGGGGCACATATTTGAGGCTGCGGTTGACGGATTGATAGGGGTCGGCCACTTCGATAAAGGAGACGCCCAGAGCAGTTGTGTCGAGACCAGAAACGGAGTCGGCGGGGCCCTCAGCACGCACACCACGCGCAATGAAGGGTACGGACCATTCCGCGTTGAAGCCGTCTGCCGCGAGGTTATGGCTAACTGGTAAGAACCCGCCATCGAAACCTGGATTCGGCCAAGCGCCCTGCATGGACAGATGCGTGCTCTTTCCATAGGCGAGAAGTGCGATGCGCTGTGCACCGGAGAATCGTAGAGACGCGGTGGCGGTGAATTTGGCGTCAGGCCTTACAGCGGTTCCAGCGGCGGCGCCGAAGGCGATGAGCCGTAGCCGCTCACTCTGTTCCTGGCCCAGAAGAAGATCCTCTGTGATCCGTGATGGGGTAAGCGTCGCGGTTCTGCCGTCCATCGCAAGTGTGGCGTCTGCGAGTGCCCCGCGTGCGTCGCTCACCCCGACGATAATTTCGGCGCGGCTCCAGTCGAGTTCCGCACCTAGTGGCGCCGACGAAGGTACACCGGCCAAGTCGAAGGTTGCGTCGAGTTTGAGATCGGCCTGGAAGACCGGGACTTTGAAGAGCGAACGATGGCGCTCTTCGGTAGTGGTTTTGATGGTCGCAGAGGCCTGCGCAGGAAAGACAACGTAGATTCCATGCCTGGCAGCGTCGGTCGCCGACTGAGGAGGAACCGCGTAAGGCACAGCGAGTGTGGGGCCCAGGAAGGTCTGCTGGCCCCCGACATGACTGCTGATCTCCCTGACCACATCGGAGGCGCGCTGCGTCCTTTCGTGGACGAGATCGGAGACGAAGAATGCCGGAATCGTCATGAAGAGGGCGAGGACGCAAATCACGACGAGCTTGATTCCCATCGACAGGGAACGGAGGCGGCTCCGGACGGTGGATTGCAGGATTGAAAGATCGTTCATGCCGTGGCTCCAGTGAATGTACTTTGCACTGCAAAGTGAGTGATCAAATTTTTTTAGGCTTTGGACGGCGTCAATTTGAGACGCGCGTCGGTTGTGGTTGTGTTGGCTCTTGTGCCTTTGGCGGCATCGCGCACGACCTGCTCGAGGGTGGTGAGGTATTCGAGGTAGCGTTTCCGGCCAGAGGCGGTAATACGGCAGAGGGTCTGAGGGCGGTTCTGGTCGTGGCCTTTGACGATTTCGACGAGCCTAGCCGTTTCGAGCACGCGTAGATGGCGACTGAGATTGCCGTCCGTAAGGGCGCAGAGCTGCTTGAGGTCGTTGAACGTGAGGCCGCGAGGATTGCTGACCAGCGAAGTAAGCACGCTGAGGCGCGCGCGTTCGTGGATGACGCGGTCGAGGCCTTCGTAGGCAAAAGGGGCTTCAGATTTCATCGGGTTCCTTCGCGGAACTGAAGAGCAGAATTGCAGCGACGAGCAATTGGCCGCCGCCGTAGGCAATGCCCATGGTCCAGGGCGAGAGCGCTCGGCTGTCGCTGAGGGTGATGCAGGTAAGTCCAGCGAGCAGATACCACGCGCCGGCTGCAATCATGGGGCGGGGGAGGAAACGGCACGAAGAGAAGATTCCGAGGCTGAAGATGATCTGCCATAGCCCGGGGAGCATCCAGACGGCGGACGACACAGAACGCGCGAGGACCAGGGTGAGGAGCGCGCCAGCCCCGGCCGAGGGCAGGAATTGTTCCACCGCCATGTGGATCATCTCGTCGGCCATGCCGGAGTGAATGCGGTGGGCACGGGTAACTGTCTGGATGGCGATAAGGGAAGCCGAGACCACGGCGGTAGTGATCCAGATGGCGAGGTAAACGCCGACATGTTCTGTTGGGTGAGGAAGCCAGAGTGCCTGAGAGCAAGCCGCCAGGACGGCTAAGACGCCCGTTGCGGCCAGGGTCGCGGGACCGTAGCCGCGGAACTCGGTAGCGCGGGCCACCTGACGGCGGATATTCGAGATATCGCCTAGGGCCTTGTTGAGGTCGTCCATCGCGAGCTCACTTTACAAGTCAAATTACTTTACACTGCAAAGTTAACTGGCTCTGACCGCGCTGTCAAGAGAAAACTGTGGAGGGCACGGAGCGATTAGAAGATCGCGAGCGGCGGCTGGAGAGAGAGCATCTCGACCTCGCACCAAAACTGGTAAGGTCCGAGTTGCGGGTGAGAACGAAGCCGCAGGCGCCGCGGTCGCTGCGGTAGTGGCTGTCGAGGCGGTTGGAGGCCGGGATAGGGTCTGAGTCACAGGAGGTAACCCACTGTGACTCGTCTTCGCAAAATGATGCTCGAGGAGCTCGAGCGTCGTAACTATTCCGCAGGCACAACGCGGCGCTATCTGCGTTTCGTCGAGCGGTTCGCACAACACTTCCACAAGTCGCCGGACAAGCTCGGTCCGGACCATCTGCGCAGCTACCAGGCCTATCTTCTCCGGGAGCTCAAGCTCTGCCCGGGAACGGTGGAGAACCATGTGGCCGCACTGCGATTCTTCTTCGTGCGCACGCTTCGCCGCCATGAGTTCCGCGAGTATCTGCCGTATCCCAAGACTCGGAAGAAGCTGCCCAACATCCTGAGCCAGGAAGAAGTCTCATGTCTGATCAACGCCAGCAGCAACCTGTTCGAGCGTACCCTGCTGATGGTTCTTTATGGCACAGGCATGCGCCGGTCCGAAGTCGCGCGGCTGAAGATCGCCGACATCGACAGCCAGCGCATGATCATCCATGTGGTCGACGGCAAGGGACACAAGGACCGCGACCTGCCCCTGAGTCCGACCTTGCTCGAGAACCTGCGTGTCTACTGGCGATGGCTCAAGCCGCGTGACTATCTGTTCCCGTCCCGCAAGCATCGCGATGCGGAGCAGCCCATCAGCGACAAGACGGTGTGGCTTGCGTGCACCGAAGCAGCCAGGAAGGCCGGCCTTCGCAAGTCTGCGAGCCCGCATCTGGTTCGACACGCTTGGGCCACACATCTGCTCGAAGCCGGTACCGACCTGCGCACCATCCAGTTGCTGCTCGGCCATGAGGATCTGGAGGTGACAGCACAGTATCTGCACTTGTCCGCGCAGCACCTGCAAAAGGTCGTCAACCCCATTGAGGGACTGAAGCTTTCGAGCGTCGACCAGAGCAGCCGCCGCTATCATCGTCCGCGTTCATGACGCGGCCGGCCATCGAAGTGGCCGACATCGTCCGTCGCAAGGGCAAGCAGTTTCTGGAACGCTTCAAGGCCGTTCTCAGCTATCAGCAGCTGAAGGCATATCGGGCCGTGAAGCGTTGCCGCACTGCTGCCCTTGGCGGGCACAAGGATAAGTGTGAGGAGTGTCCGTACGAAGCACCCTTCTCCTACAACTCATGCCGATCGAGATGCTGTCCGAAGTGTCAGGCGCAGGCTCGCCGGCGATGGCTCCAGATCCAGCAACGCGATCTCCTCAACACCAACTACTTCCATGTTGTCTTCACCCTGCCCCACGAACTGAACCCGCTGGCACTGACTTCACGCAGGCCACTGCTCGATCTGCTGTTCGATGCCTGCTCCCAGACTCTGCTCGAAGTCGCCGCCGATCCCCAACGCCTCGGCGCAGAGATCGGATTCCTCTCCATCCTGCACACATGGGGATCCAACCTGCTGCCCCATTACCATATTCACTGCGTCGTTCCCGGCGGCGGACTGTCGGCCGATCATCGGCGCTGGATACCCACCAGCCATCCGATGTTCCTCCTGCCGGTTCCCGTTCTGCGCACCGTCTTTCGTAAAAAGTTCCTCGCCGGCCTTCACCATCTCTATCGCAAAGGCCTGCTAAACCTGAGAGGTCCTGCCGCTCCCCTCCGTGATCCTGCAATATTCGAGCACCTGATCGAGAAGCTGAAAAACAAGAACTGGTACGTCCATGCCGAGCCGCCCTTCGGCGGCCCCGAACATGTTCTGCGTTACCTCGGCCGCTACACCCACCGCATGGCTATCTCCAACCACCGCATCACCGCATTCGACGGCGAGCGCGTCAGTTTCCTCTGGCGCGATTATGCCCACGGCGGCAGGCAGCGCGTCATGACCCTCGATGCCGTGCACTTCCTCTGCCGCTTTTTCCTGCATGTACTGCCAAAAGGATTCGTGCGCATCCGCCGCTATGGCCTGCTCTCCAACCGCTTCCGCAAACAACTGCTGCCCCTGGCGCGCACACTGCTCGCCGAACAAGGTCGCCAACCGCTGCCTCTTCCGCCACTGCCCGATTGCGCTCCGTGGCACTGCCCCCATTGCGGAAAAGCCATGCGCGTCGTCCAGCGCTTCACCGCCGCAGAGCTCTATTTCGCAGGCTTCGACTCCTCATGAACACCGTCGCCAACACGCTCCGACGGCTTGCTCCTTGCACGTCTCTACGGAAGTGTGCGCGACGCGCTCGGAATAGGGCCATGGCTACGCTCAACCGCTTCTTGAAATCGCCCAATTGCAAATTGCGCTGTCGTCGGCCTGCCGTTGTCCATCATCATCGACGAAAAACAAGCCCCCGGAATCACTCACCGGAAGTCCAAATGCTATTCAATATCCATAATCCCAGTCAGGATCACCGCGACCGCAACGCCTGCGGCTTCCTTCTTACCTCCTAATCGAAAACGACTCGCAATCACATCTCACCCTTCTTGCGCTTCGTGCGCGAGTCCTTTCCGATGTAGGCTAACGGTGATTCGCTCGGAATCCCCAAAATCAGTTCTTTCCTTAATTCGCGGTATTCAATCTATCCGAGCGATCTGGGAAAGCTCCACCTCAAACCCTGTCTAGCGGAGATTTGGCAACTGCCAGACGTTCGTGGGCGATCTCGTCAAAACCGCCAGGCCAATCCACATTTGTCCGATTGCTAATTTTCCTTTGGACATTGCAAGGGAGTCGTGATAGCTTCTTTGGGATGCGCAAAGGAGCAGTGGATGAGCGACAAGAAATCTGACGTGCTGCAAGGGACATTAGACCTCATGGTGCTGAAGACCCTGCATGCGATGGGTCCCTTACATGGTTTCGGTATTGCCCGGCGTATCGAGCAGCTGAGTGAGGACGTACTGGAATTGAATGAAGGCACGGTCTACACGTCCCTTGTTCGGCTCCAGCAGCAAGGTTGGATCGATTCCAAGTGGGGCGCTTCAGAAAACAACCGGAAAGCGCGATTTTACTCGATCACCCAGCAGGGCAAGAAGCAACTCGAGCGGGAGACAGAGAATTGGGAGCGCATTGCGGGTGTAATCGGGCGCGTGCTGCGGCTGGAAAGGCAGGGATGACGCGATGGGATTCTTGCGACTAGCAGCGGCAAAGACAAGGGGATTCTTCACGCAGGGGCAGCGAGACCGCGAGATGGATGCGGAGTTTCGTTCCCACTTAGAACTGCTCACGGATCGTTATGTTCGGCGGGGCATGTCTCGCGACGATGCGGCAAGAGCAGCGCGCCTTCAGTTCGGCAACGTTACTCTGCACAAGGAAGAACAGCGTGCGCAACGGAGCTTTCTTTCACCAGCCGAGTGGTGGGGAGACATTCGCTTCGGCCTTCGTATGCTGCTGAAGAAGCCCGGATCGAATGCAGCCGTGGTGCTGGCATTGGCGCTGGGAATCGGCATGAATTCTACCGTGTTCACCTTTGTCAACGCCCTTTTGCTTCGGCCACCGACGGGGGTGAGCGCAACGGGGAACCTGCTTGAGATCTGGCTGCACAATCGCACTGCGACTGGCGTGCAGGGCTACTTTCCCTTCACTTACCCCGACTACGCTTACTTCCGCGACCACAGCCGATCGCTGCAAGCCGTGGTGGCGTTCGATGGGGACGGCCACCCGACCATCTGGAATCGCGCCGGCGCAGGACAAGTGATCCAGGGCCAGCTTGTTTCGGGAAACTACTTCTCGGAGCTGGGCGTGAACCCCCTATTGGGCCGAACGATTTCCAGTGGCGACGACCAGTTGACCAGTCCCCATCCAGTCGTCGTGCTGAGTCATTCCTTCTGGAAGCGGCAGCTGGGCGCCGATCCAGGGATTGTGGGGCGGATGCTGGTGCTGAACGGCGCTGCATTCACTGTAGTCGGTGTGGCGCCAGCCGGATTCACAGGAATGCTGGTCGCGACCGAGCCGGACTTCTGGGCTCCCTTGGCGACACAGGAACAGTTCACGCACGACAAGGGCAGAATCAGCGACAGAAACGGCTACTGGCTGATTGTTGTGGGCCGGCTCGGACCCGGAATGGACGGGGCTAAGGCGCAGGCGGAGATGCACGTACTGGCCCATCAGCTCGAACTGGATTATCCCGACTCCAACAAGAATCTCGATGCCACGGTGTATCCCGCAACGCTGGTGCCCGGGCCTTATCGCGGGTACGTGAGCGCATTTACCGGGATGCTGCAGTCGGTATTTGTGCTTGTGTTGTTGATTGCCTGCGCCAATGCCGCCAGCCTCTTGCTCGCACGCGCGCAAGGTCGGATGAGGGAGATGGCTGTCCGGTCGGCATTGGGCGCTGGACGCGGACGGCTGATCCGACAGATGCTGGTGGAGAGCCTGCTGCTTTCGTCCATTGCGTGCGTGGCGGGAGTGATGCTTGCATGGTGGCTGGCGCGAATGCTACTTGGACTCAAGCCGACGAGCCTGCCCATTACGCTCGAGGTTCCAATGGACTGGCGGGTGCTGTTGTTTGCATTGCTGGTTTCGCTGGCCACGGGCGTGATCTTCGGATTGGTTCCGGCGTTGCGCTGTGCTTCCGTTGACGCCGCTCCAGTGTTGAAGGAAGAAGGGCAAACCGTCGGCCTTCGCAAATCGCGCTTGCGCAGTATGCTCCTCATTGGGGAAATCGCAACTTGCGTAGTGCTGCTGACAGGCGCCACGCTCTGCGTGCGCAGCCTAATGCATGCAAATTCGATCGATCCCGGATTCGATACGCAGCACATCGCCATCGCAACGCTCGATCCGGGGAGCCTTGGCTACGCGCCCGAGAAAGTTTCCGCATTCTACCGGCAACTTATGGAACACGTTCTTGCGCTCTCGGGCGTTTCAACGGCAAGCTATGCGGGTTATCTGCCGCTGGGGACTTCGGAAGAGGTGACTTCGGTTGGAAAACACATTGTCAAAGATCCAGACCGAAGCAGGACCGACGTGTTTCGCGTCGATCCGGGGTACTTCTCCACCATGGGGATCACGCTGCTGCGCGGCCGGGATTTTACGCAGGAAGAATCGGACAGTGCCGAGCCAGGTGCTGTGGTTGTGAATGAGGTGCTGGCGCGACAGCTCTGGCCCGGTCAGGATCCGATCGGCAAGCGCATCGCACTGGGCGATGCGCTTACAACCAGCGAAGTGATCGGGGTGGCCAAGGTCGGAAAGTATCGCACACTCGGCGAGGGACCGATTGCCGTCGTCTATCGCGGGCATTTGCCGCCATCGAGGACTCTTGTGATACGGACGTCGGGTGATGCGCGACTTCTGTTGGACGCTGTGCGACGCGAGGTGCAAGTGGTCGATCCTATGATGGCGGCTACGGACCTGGAGACGATCGGCGAATACATGGCGCTTCCCCTCTTCCCTGCGCGCACGTTGGGTCTGCTGCTCGGGGCTTCGGGTATTTTTGCAGCAGCGCTCACGGCCATCGGACTCTTTGGAGTAATCGCTTACGTGGTTTCGCAGCGTACGCACGAGATAGGCGTGCGCATGGCTTTGGGCGCGCGGCAGAACGACGTGCTGAAGCTGGTGATGCGGCAAGGGCTGCAGGTAACCTCGATTGGCCTTTGCATTGGCCTAGCCTCAGCCTCTGCTGCCGCACGGCTCCTTGCGCCGCTGCTCTACGGGATTAGCGCGAACGATCCGGCGACGTTGGTTGGAGTAGCGATTGGAGTGACGGCTGTCGCGATGTTGGCCTGCTATGTTCCGGCCAGACGAGCCATGCGCCTAGACCCCGCCGTCGCACTCAGGTGCGAATAGAAGAAATCGCAGGAGAGGTCCAATCAATGCATGAGATTCAGCGAAGTCATTCATCGACTTCTATCGCTTCTTCCAACTTCCGGTTGGATCGTGGGCGATCCGGAAATAACCGCCATTTTGCCGTTTCCAGGTTACTTCCCGTTAGCGGGTAATCCTCCCGTGCACTCCGTTAAGGTTGCAGAACGACGACGACCATCATTGTTTCTGACCTTTACCGACTCCGTGTTTCTTCTCTCCTTCTCGCAAAGCCCTCAGTGCGGTTAGAAGATCCCATCCTTTCGGATTTGAAGGTGTGGGAAAGTAGAAGATACAGCAGCTTGATCTCGTCCGCAGTAGCGACGGTCATAGATACCGACAACAGTTCCTCGCGATCGCGGACTGACGACTCGATTACTGTTCGCTCGACCCACCTTAGATTTAGACGCGCCGCGTCGCGACCCACTTGTGCATAGTAAGGAGGTCTGCCGTAACTGAATACAATCGTAAAGCCCAACTTCTCGCGGTAAAACTCACATGACCTCTTGATATCGGTGACGAACAGTTGTGGCTCTGCGGACACAATCGTTGCTTTGGATGGCGGTGATTTCACTTTGAGCAACGTGGTCGCAAGTCCGGTTTTCAGGGCTTGCCAACTATCGAAGCCTTGCTGCCTTGCGACCATTTCTTGCGCATCGCTGAGCTTAAAGCTCGCCGAAAGAATCTCGGAGTCCGGTGTATTCAGGAAACGAGGCAGATGCTCACGGATTTGTGCGGCGACGGGATAATGGCGTTCGCGATGCCACCGCAATATGAGTTTGGCTTGCTTTTTGAGATTTTCTAGATTGGGCATGTAGACCTCCACGATGAGATCGTAGGTGGACATTGCCCTTCGGCGACCTGCCGTTGCATCCTACATGCACAGATTGCAGTATCTGCGGCGGTGCCCTAGGTTGTCAATTGAGACAACGCCGCGCTACACGTTGTTGGGCCGCACTCAAGGATTTTGTCGTATCACCGGCTACGAGGGAGCTATGTTCTCCCGCGCATAGGAAGTCAGCCTCTCGACAAACTCAATTCTCAATTGAAGAAAGCAGCCCTTATCACGTTTCCATCGCCGTAGCTGCTGGAAACGCGCTTCGACGATTTGCACTAAGCCGCTAGCGTGGCAGGGTATGCTTCTGTGGCATTTGGATAGAGTGTTGGACACCCAAGGAGGTGTCCATGACACATCTACGTCAGCGCATGCAGGAAGATGTCCGGCTGCGCAACGAGGCTGTTACGAAACTCGAATTCTGGATAATGAATAGAGGGAGGGCTAGCGAAATAGCATCTTGCTTTTCGCGAGATCCGGGATTAGCGCAGCGTGAGAATTACCTTTTACTCATACCTCAAAGCGTCCATCGGGTTGACGCTCGAGGCTCGTCGCGCGGGAAGGTAGCTGGCGAGGAAGGCGACAACGGTTAAGAGTACAGGTACGCTGACAAAAACAGAAGCGTCGAAGGGTGTGACCCCAAACAAAAGAGAGGCTATGAGACGCGTGAGGATCAAAGCGCCGATGATGCCGAAGCATGTTCCCATACCAACGAGCTTCGCGGCTCTAGCGAGAACCACTCGAAGAACCGCTCCGCGTGTCGCTCCAACCGCCATACGAATCCCGAACTCGCGTGTACGCTGGGTAACCGAGTAGTTCATGACGCCGTAAAGGCCAATGGATGCGACGAAGAGCGCAAGGAAGGCAAATAGGAGCACAAACACGGTTCTGAAGCGCGATTCGCTTGCAGAACCATAAATGAGTTGGTTCATCGTCGCGACTTGATCCATGGGCACGTTCGAATCGAGATCTGCCACGGCCGCGCGCAATGCGCTAATCGCGCTGACGGGATCGACAGTGGTGCGTAGCACGATCACGGGGCGTACCTCGACATTAGGAGCCTGGTCGTATGGAAGGTACATCTCAGGTTCCGGGTTACTTCCCAGGCTTTCATGATGAATGTCGCCCACGACTCCGACAATCGTTCGCCACGGGTCATCGCCAAAGCGGATGTGTTGGCCAACCGGATTCTGATCGGACCACCAGTTGCGCGCCATGGTGGCGTTGATCATCACCACAAGCGGACTATTTGCGGTGTCCGCCGGTGAGAAAGCCCGCCCACGCAGGAGCGGAATCCCCATGGTTTCAAAGTAGCCTGCGGTCACCGGTCGATAGTTTGAGGTGTCGAAAACACCGGGCGGGTTGGGTGCACGGCCGGCAATAGAGAAGGCCCAGGAGTTGTCAACTCCTGATAGAGGGAGATAGGAAGCGAACGCTGCGGATTTGACTCCGGGAATGGCTTCGACCTTCTGAAGCAAGTCATTCTCAAACAACGCAATCTTCGGATGTTTGCCGGTTCCAAACGCATAACCGCTTGCATATTGGGGAGGCAAAGAGAGGCGCGCCGTAAGAATGTGCTCGGTCTGAAACCCTGGAAACACCTCCGTGAGTTTCCAGAGACTTTTGGTCATCAAACCAGCCGCAGCAAGAAGAACTACAGCGATTGCCACCTGCGCAACCGTGAGCACACTCTGCACGCCAGAGTGGTCCACGGCGACGGAGCGTCCTCCTTGTTTGAGAGAATCGTTGGCGCTGACTCGTCGAGATTGGTGAAGAGGAACAAGGCCAAACAGGATTCCCGTGAGGATCGATATACAACAGGTGAAGATGACTACCCTCCAGTCGACCCAAATATCTGCCGCTCGGGGCAAATCTGCCGGCAAATGCCGAACCAGCGAGGGGACACTGACAAGGATAAAAACAAATGCCAGAATACCGCCGATCAGTGACAATACCATGCTCTCGGTTAAGAGCTGCCGGGCAATTCGCATGCGTCCTGCGCCCAGTGCAATGCGCACGGCAATCTCCTTTTGCCGCGCTGTCCCGCGCGTTAGCATGAGATTCGCGATGTTGGCGCAGGCAAGTAGCAACACCATGCCTACTGCTGCCAGTAGAGTGAACAGCGCCACACGAACACCGCTCACGACGTGCAGGCCAAGAGGCGTCGCCGCGATTCCTCTGTCTTTGTCATCGCCCGGATAGAGACGCTCGAGATTGGCTGCCACGTTGTTGAGATCAGTCTGGGCCTGCTGAAGCGAAACACCGGGCTTGAGACGGGCAAACACGCACAGTGGATGGGTGCCGCGCTGCCAGGCCGGCGGTGGGGATGGAAGGGCAAGCGGCGTCCAGACGTCAATCCGGTTCCGGGACTGGTAGTCCGCGGGTTTGCTGACGAGGTAGAAGTCGCGGGGGAGCACGCCTACGATGGTGTAGGCCGTGTCGTTCATCCGAACCGAGCGCCCCACGACATCGGTTCGCCCGCCAAAGAGGCGCATCCATGTGGAGTAGCTCAGAATCACCACCTGAGCGGTGTCCGGGCGATCCTCTTCGGGGAGAAAATCCCGACCGAGCGCCATATGAACACCCAGCAGAGAAAAAAACTCCTGACTGACCGCTGCTCCCGCTAAACGCTTTGCTTCGCCCGACCCGGTCAGAATGAAATCCGGGTAAGGATTAATCGCAGCCATCTTTTCGAAGGAATGCGTCTGTTGATGCCAGTCATAGAAATTCGACGGGGCCGCTGTTCCGAGCTCTTCTTTCCGTACCGAAGTCTCCCACAGCATGACAAGGCGATCGGCCTCAGGATAGGGCAGAGGTTTAAGGACGACTCCGTTGACGAGGGTAAAGATAACGCTATTGGCTCCAATGCCAAGGGCCAGCGTGAGAACAATAACAGACGAAAACACAAAATTCCCTGCGAGGGTTCGCAGGGAATAGCGAAGATCCTGAATGAATCCTTCCACAAAGGCTCCTATTCTGGCGTCGCGGACGCTCTGTTTGACTTGTTCCAATCCGCCAATCTCACGGCGCGCGGCGCGGGCAGCCTCGTCCGGAGTCGCGCCGCGATGGATTCTGTCTGCAACGACGGACTCAAAGAAGGCGGCAAGCTCCTCGTTCAGCTCTGTGTCGAGCCGTCGCCTATCATGCACGTTGCGCCAGAAGGCGCGGCAATATCGAATCACCATGAGTCTCCTACGTTGCGCGCAACGCGCTTGCCATTGCGAGGGAGATGCGCTCCCACTTGTCAGACTCGTCCTTAAGCTGTTTTCTTCCTACCTTTGTAAGCCGATAGAACTTTGCTCGCCGATTGGTCTCCGATTCACCCCAGAACGAAGCGAGCCAGCCGGCCTCTTCCATGCGATGCAAGGCGGGAAAAAGAGAACCGGCCTTGACCTCGAACGTACCGTTGGTGATCTGCGCAATGCGGCGCGATATTCCCATTCCGTGCAATTCTTCAAGTACCAGCGATTTGAGAATCAGCAGATCGAGCGTTCCCTGTAGCAGGTCGGTTTGGGTTGAGGGCATGAAATCTCCTGTAGATCTTCTATAAGGGATTAACATTTCTCCTATAGAATGTCAATAAGAGAAACGCACGGGCAACATGCAGCCACTTCCGGAAGCAGTCACTCAGTCGTACAGATTGGAACAGAAGGGGTCGGTCAAATGAGCTATATCCAAGGTGAAGGACGGCACCAAGGATCATTGTTTCCGGTGATGTTAGATGATCTTGTTCCCGGCGATCATGATTCGTCCGATGTTCGATGGGGTTTACGACATCGTACTGGCTGGAGGAACGGTGGTCACGTCGAGCCGGAGATACGCTCATAAGTTACGGGCGATGCTGGAATCCTAGTCTTGGCAACTGGGATGTAAATTGGCGCGTCGGCGTGGAATGCCAGCGGCGAAGATGCCGCAGCCCTCCTCGAAGCGCATCGTGGCTTTCAGCAGGATCAAGATCTATATGCCCAGCGGCCAGATTGGTTTGACCGACCCGGATGGATATGCGGTGTCGGTTTGTCATTGGGGCCGCGAACAGCAGAGTGACTGGGAAAAGCACCTAAGTCAACGCGCAAGGGTCCGTGAGTAAAGTTGCACCTGGATGGTGGCCCAACCGGACATAACCAAAAATGGTGCAATCTCTCCAGTGGCGATTCCGATCGGGTTGTCACCAAACGACCCCGAAAGCGTCCAGTTCTACCTTTCAGACATAAGATAAAGAAGAAAACTGCAGACTATCGCAGGTTGCGCTTCAGCTCGCGACTCATCTGCGATTCGCCTGAATGAAACTGAACGCAGGAGGAGGGCAAAGTGGACCTTAAGACACTGATAAATACACCTCCATGGGACTGGCCCAGCGATGCCGGGAAGTTGTTTCAGAATATTCTGCATGATAGCCGAGCTCAAAAGTCCGACCGGCTCATGGCCGCCGAACTGGCAGGCGATTCTACCGTCATCAACGACGATCTGGCTGATACCTTGATGGCGATCATACGTGATGCAGAGGAGCCAGAGAAACTGCGGGCCAGAGCGGCAATATCCCTTGGAGCAGTACTCGAATTGGCGGACATGGATGGGTTCGAAGATCCGGATGACGTACCTATTTCCGAGCGGACATTTCTGAATATCCAGGACACACTCCACATCCTTTATCTCGATAACAGCAATCCCAAGGAAGTGCGGAGGCGAATTCTGGAAGCATCTGTGCGAGCTCCCCAGGCTTGGCACCAGAAAGCAATCATGGCGGCTTACTCCAGCGGGGATAAAGACTGGATGCTGACGGCGGTGTTTTCAATGCGCTGGGTTCGAGGTTTTGATAAACAGATACTGGAAGCCTTGAATAGCGCCGATCCTGAGATTCATTACGAGGCAGTCAACGCGGCTGGCAACTGGGAACTGGACGCGGCCTGGACTCACATCATCGCGCTCCTCGAGGACTCGGGCACCCCAAAGCCATTGCTCATTGCCGCCATCGGTGCCGCCTCCAGTATCCGTCCGCAGGAGGCAGGGGAACTCATGGTAGACCTTGCCGAATCTGACGACGAAGAAATCGCCGACGCGGCCGACGAGGCCATCGCGATGTCTCAACCAATACCGGAAGAGGAAGACGACGAAGACGAGGCAAGCGAGTGGATCAATTGAGCGGCACAATCGTTCGGTGCGGGGACGCTTTATGCACGAGGTAGTCGTCTATTCGCGCAAAGGATGTCATCTCTGCGAGGTAGTCAAAGAGACGCTGGCTCAAGTTCAAGGCGATGCCGAGTTCGAATGGCGCGAGGTGGATATCGATGCCGACCCGCAATTGCTGCAGAAATTCAACGAAGAAGTGCCAGTAGTTTTTATCGACGGACGAAAAGCCTTCAAATACCGAGTGGAACGAAGACAGCTTCTTCGGAAGTTAGCGGAAAGAACTTAATTGCTAGAGTTCAGAGAACCCCGTTACTCGGCGCATGTCATCACCAAATCTTCCAGACCCGGAAATGCAACAGAGTTGGGGTCATTGACAGATCAATTGCGCGCCCTCCGGTGCGCGCCCAGGAATTCTGCTTTTCTCTTAACTTGGACTTACATAGATGTGACCAACCTTTCCCTATGCCGTATCTTCGCCCCCGAAAGGCCAGGGCAGATCAGAAGCGAGTAAATTCTCGGTTGGCGGTGACACGGCCGGAACCACGGAATCGGGGGCGTCGACGTCGACCTCCACCTGTACGATGCAATTACCCGCGCGGGACGGGAGGGCAACGATGAACAGGCAAGCAAATGATCCTCCTGATTCTGCGCTGAAGGCGGACAAGGACGACCTCGATGCCGAACTAGTCGTGGTGGCTTACCACGAGAGAACGAAGCACTACTACCACCGCTATGCCGCCTCGCTTGGATACCTGGATTGGGCTCAGCAGCCAGACCCGTTCCGCCGTTACAACGGAGCGCCGCTGCTTCGGCTTGCTTTGCCCGACGCGGGGAGAGCGCTGCCTTATTGGCAGCTCTACGTTCCGGAGAACGTGGCGCCCGCTCCGCTTTCGGTCGACGCTATCTCTCTCTTCTTTCGCTACGCACTCTCGCTGACAGCCTGGAAAGGGATCGAGGGAACCATATGGCCTCTGCGCGCCAATCCGTCGAGCGGAAACCTGCACCCGACGGAGGGGTACGTGCTTTTGCCGTCGTTGGACGCTATGAACAACCGGCCCTGCGTCTACCACTACGCATCGAAGGAGCACGGTCTCGAGCTTCGAGCGGACTTAGATCCCTCGGTCTGGGTGAGCTTGACGGCAGAGTTTCCGGAGGGCTCATTCCTGGTGGGGCTTTCGTCGATTCTTTGGCGGGAGGCGTGGAAGTATGGCGAGCGAGCGTTCCGGTACTGCCAACACGACGTGGGTCACGCGCTGGGGTCGATGCGATTCGCGGCGGCTGCCCTGGGGTGGAAACTCCGCCTGCTGGACCGTGTGGGTAGCGCCACCGTTTCACAACTTCTTGGACTTGACCGCGAGGCCGACTACGACTGCGCGGAGCGAGAGCATCCTGAACTAGTGGCACTTGTAGTGAGGGACAGACGGGCCCGGGACCGAGTTCTCTGCCTGTCCAACGAGTTGATATCCCAGGTGTCGAGTTCTCGATGGTACGGCACGGCTAACGTGCTGAGCCCCAAGCACGGCATCGATTGGCCAGTGATCGACGAGGTGGCTCGAGCCACAACGAATTCGGGGATTGCGGCCGACGAAGAATTCTCCGACTTCCCTTCGGAGGAAGAGCTTTTCGCGGAGCCTATCCGGTCCGGAGCCTTCACTGCGGAGAAAGTCATACTGGGGCGCAGAAGCGCGGTGAGCATGGACGGGGCCACGGCGATTTCCGCGGCTACTTTTTTCCGGATGATGGCTCGACTGATGCCCACCCAAAACGGACAATCAATTCCATGGGACGCTCTGCCATGGCGCCCACGCATCCACCTAGGCCTCTTCGTGCACCGCGTGAACGACTTGTCTCCCGGTCTCTACATGCTCGCTCGGGATCCGAAAAAAGTTGGGACGCTCAAGCAAGTGATGCGGCCTGAGTTCCAGTGGCTACGCCCTCCGTCGTGTCCGCAGGGACTTCCGCTTTTCCTGCTGAAAGAGGGGGACTGCCGTAATCTGGCCGCGAGCGTCTCCTGCGGTCAAGAGATCGCGGGGGACGGAGCCTTCGGCCTGGGGATGATCGCTGAATACATGGACAGTCTGGTGGCAAATGGCGCCGGCTTCTACCGAAATCTCTTTTGGGAGGCCGGACTCGTGGGTCAGGTGCTGTACCTCGAAGCGGAAGAGGCGGGTATTCGTGCGACTGGGATCGGCTGCTATTTCGATGATCCGGTTCACGAGGTGTTCGGCATCTCATCGCGCGATTGGCAGAGCTTCTACCATTTCACTGTGGGTGGCCCAGTGGAAGACAGACGCCTGACCATAATGCCTGCGTACAGCTCGAGAGAAGCAGAATGAGCATCGTGATACTGGAGCAGGGAGACGATGAGTAGCTTCCGGATTGCGGGTCATCCACCCGCAGCCGTTCGATCACCGGAGCTGAGCAGACTTTCGAGAGCGCACGTGATGCGCAACTCGATGTCTTTGTGAAGTCCAGAGCTTAGGAATGCGGCGCTGTCTTCCTTTATTGCAAAGTAGGCGAGCCTCTGGCCACGCTCCACTACGTGGATTGTGAGGCACAAAGTTTTGGTTTCAAGATCACGAGTAATACTATTCGCCGGTTCCGACGAATCGGCCCACAGCCGCTCGTTGCTTAGGCAATCCTGCGGTGAACGAACTGTCAATCAAATGGCTTCATCAATCAAACTGGATGCAGTCTCGGGACCAAGATGCCATTCCAGGGTGCGCTTTCGGGTGTGACGCCACGACATTCCGGGTATGGGGAACCTGATGTAAGCCCCGCAATCGCCATTCTCGTGCATGTTGAATTGCCAACGGGGAAGGTTTCGCGCTGCTTCGCCGGGACGAAGAATGGAAAGACTTTTGCCGGTACCGAATTCACGAAATCCGATTTCAGGGGTCACGGTTCGTACAGAGTATACGGAGAAATTGGTGGATCGGCAAAAAGCTTCGAGAAGCAATAGACACCATTCCGGCGATGGCATGGATCCTTGGACCCGACGGGGCCGTTCAATTTCGGAATCGACGTTGGGTTGAATACACCGGCCTGTCGGTTGGCAAATGCGGAGAGAGTCGGGATAGCTGCTGTTCATCCCGAAGATCAGGATCGAAGAAGGCTTTTGGGAAAGGCAACGGGTCCTCCAGGAGAAGGTTCGAAGGTTCTGCGTGCCAGCAGGTTTGTGCCCGCAACTTCGAAATATCCTGAAGACACCCTGCATGGCGCGGGACGTCGACGCGAGACGTCAGGTCAGGGTTGACACGGCGAGCGTTGCCACGGACGAATTAGCGGAGGCTCCTGAATTCCGCTTTGGCTCGTATAAGGATTGGGCAGTCGGGGTCGGCGTTCTCCCAAAGCGCGAAGAACTCCTGGTATTTGGCTCGAGCCTTCACGGATTCGCCCAACATGGCATAAGCGCGTGCGAAGCCAAGGTGCGCCAACACCAAAACAGGATCGCCGATGGTAATGCCGCGATGGCCGAGGATTTTTTGAAACTCGTTCGCCGCCTCTGCACCTCTGTGCGCCGCCAGGAGCGCCTCGCCCCGAAAGAAGACGGGATAGAGAGAGCCAAAGAATGCGGTTTGGCTGCTGCGCGGCGAACCCAATTCGTAGGGTACGTTGGCCTGCAACGCGTTGATCGACTTCAAGGGTTTGCCGTGTTGCGCAGCCACAACTGCGTGGATCACCGGAAGGTAGCTGAACCTCACTGAAGTGTCTTCCGGATGGAGCTTCTCCATAACACTCGCGAGCTTCTCTGCGCGAGTTGAGTCGCCGGAAAGAGCCAGGGCCAGAGCCGCGCCATAAATCACCTCGCGGTCGCCGGCCAGAGAAAGGGCGACTGTGGCAGTTCTCTTTGCCTCGATGGAATTCCCGAAAAAAGCCTCCCACAGAGCTAGCCTGGTTTCAAACAGCGCCGCCTGCTCGCGCTTACCTCTCTGAATCGCCAATGCGACGGCTTGTCGTGACAGGTTGATTGCATTCTTCAGTCGGCCCTCTGATGCTGCGGCAAAGGCCTGGCGATCAAGTATCCAATCATTGGTGTCGGGGTGGGCCTTGGCCGATTCGACCTCGCTCCGCATTCCTGCCGAATCTCCTTTTATGTAGGCGAGGTCAAAGCGGAGCGTCGCCAGGCGCCACTGGTCGGTTTTGCGCTCCGCTGCCCTATGGACAGCATTCTCGGCACCTTGAAAGTCATTCAGGTACATCAGGTCGTAGCCGAGCTGATAGTATCCAAGACTGGCATCCGGGTTGAGCTCAATGACCTTTTGTGCCTCTTCGACGGCGTCGTGGTAATTGGCGAGCACGAGGTCGACAAAGCCGGCAAGAAAAGCATGGGGAAGAAACTCGCGCGGGTACGTTCGCGCCCATTCATCGCAGACTTGCTGCGCCTTTTCCTGGTTACCGGTGGCTCGTCCAAAGTAGTAGCTGGTGATGAAGAACCGTTCCTTTTCGCTGGCCCGGTCGCGTAGCTCATATGCCCGCGTAACGTTTTCCGTGGCCAGCTCCGACGACCCCGAAGAGCCATACATCAACCCCAGTGAGGCGTAAGCCAATGCGAAGCTCGGGTCGATTTCAACAGCGCGCTTAATCAACGGTATGGCAGGCTCAGGTCCCTGCAAGGTCGCGACCTTCCATCCCAGGCTGTATGCCTTCAAGGCCTCAAGCGATGGCGTGGTTGCCTCGGCCAACGGAGTGTCGTGCTTTGCAAGCGCGGCCGCCGACTCGCCGGCGCGGGCGCGAAAGCCGCGGGCCATTCTGGTGACCGCGTCTAGGGCGTCTTCCTTCCGCGCAACCTGAATTTGCTGGTCATCGATGTTCTCTCCAGTGCGGCAGTTGACTGACCGTAGGTCCAGTACATACTCGCTGCCGAGTGGCCTGATGGAGCCTTCGAGAACGGCGGAACTGCCGGCACGCTCGCACACGTCCCGTGCGGTCTGCCCTGTGAGGCGAGTATCGGGCGGCTTCCCCATAAGACCCAGCGCCTGCCGGATGCTGTCTTCCGAGACCAGGCTGAGCGAAGGAGATTGCGCCAACTGCACCTCCATTCCCTGGCGCAGAGCGTCGTCAAAAACAGGATCTCCGGTCGTATTTACGAAATCGGCCACCAGGATCGAATCCTTCTCGCCCAGATTTGCAGGCTGGCGATTGCGAATGCGAAGGAATGCGACCAACGACAGAAGCACAGCCACAACTGCGGCGGAAAGCAGGAGTTTCCGGCGCGCTTTTGGCTTTGGCAGAATCGGAAGCGCCTTCGACGCCTGGTCACTCTCCGCTTCGTTCTCTTCAATGACAATTTGAGTGTGTGTCCGCGCCTGGGCCACGAGGGCTTCGCTTTGCTCCGTTACCGTGCGAACCGACGCTGCGAATCGATAGCCCCTTCCTGGCAGCGTCACGATATATTGGCGGTTCTCCGCGGTGTCTCCAAGCGCCTTGCGAAGCAAGAAAATGTTCTGGCTCAGGTTCGATTCTTCCACAAACGAGTCCGGCCAGACTTCCTTTAAGAGCTCTTCTTTCGAAACCACATCGCGGCTCCGGCGCACCAGAGCGAGGAGCGTCTCGAAGGCTTTGGGAGTTATCGGAACGGGGTAGTTTTCCCGGAGCAGCGTCTGCTTGTCGGGGTCCATGCGGAACGGCCCGAATTCGTAGACGATCCTGGGTTCCGTAGCCATAGGTTGAAGATCTAGTAGCTCAAAAAGGCGAGAACGCGCCCGACACCGGGGCCGATTCATCGTACGCGCAATCTACCACAGTCTCTCCCACTCCATGAATCCCCTTCCGCAATTGGCTCTCAATCGCCCGTAACTCGTGCATTTGCCGCTATAAAACCCCACTTGAAATTCCTTGAGAAATATTGAAGCGCGCATTGAAGACTTTTTGCGGCCGATTCGCGCAGGATGCGGCTAATCGAAGGCGCTGCATTAGCGATGAGCGGATCGGAGCGTGCCGTGGTGATGAAAACGACAAGGATCACGATCGAGACCGACAGTCTGCTGGTGGTGCGCAGAGGCAAAACCGTCGTGACCTGGTGCCCCGTCTGCTGCGTCGACGTGGAAGCGATGACGCTTGAGGGCGACATCCTTGACGAAGACATTATCCCGTCCCCCCTCTTAAGAGACTGGCTGGCCGACGGCAGGCTCCATTTCTGGAGCACCCATTGCGGTCCGGCTCGGATCTGCCTTAGCTCGCTGCTCCGGTGCTTCGAATCCGACGAGCTTCGCGAACTTTCCACCCCGAAACCAATGGTCCCGAAAACAAGAGAGGGAAAATGACATCCATTCAATTCCCCACTCAGTCGCCGCGCTCGGCGCGGCTAAGTCTGGCTCATGTGGACACTGGCAGCACCGGTTTGCAGACTCGCACGATGCACGAACTCCCCGAAGAGATTCGGGTCAACAAACGGTTAAGGGATGATCGCCTTCGCCAGATGGAACTTTCTCCACGGAAGACGACCGTCTCTGCCCGGCAGGTCGCTTTCTCAGTGAAAAGGCAAGCCGTTCGACAGGTGCGCTTTAAATGGGCCGGGGCTTTAAACCAGCGAAGTTGCACTCGTCTGGGATCTGTTGGTAATGACCATTCGCCAAGCAGCAGCGCACTCCACGCAATCAAGGCAACGACAACCGATCACGTCGAAAAGGGAGATCAACAATGAACCTGCTCCTCAAAAATGCCATTACGTCGAGAACCATTGCAGCTCTGGTTCTCCTGACTTCACTCACCACATCAGCAGCCGCCCACGCATCTAGCGCTTTCCTGAGCCGGGCCATCCACCAGGCTGGCGCCCCAGTAATTGAGGCAGGACTTGTGCCGTCGAAAAAGATCGTAACCCTGGAAGCCTTCATCAAGCCGGGGAGCAATTATTCGCTCCACCTGGTTTCCGCGAGTGGGGACTCCACAGATCCGTTTGTTGTGCCTTCTGGTCAGAGCTTTGTGATCACCAGCGTGGAGATCACTCCGTTTTCGAATAACGCCGCACTCGCTCCAAACTATGTCTACTTGCTGGGGCAGGACCCATTCGTCGCATACGAACTTTGGCTGGTTTCAAATCAAGTTTCAACGTCATTTCAGTACCCTACCGGAATCTTGCTGGAGTCCGGTTCAACTCCCTGGGTGTCGGCTCAATTGATGTGCGACATCTTCGTCCATGGCTACCTGACCCCAGCTTAGATGAAGCATGTGGGCGGCGGACGTCCTTGGACTTTTTTCCATCCACCCATCCAGTTAGGAATAACCACGCACCAAAAAGGAGATCAACCCATGAACCTGTTAAGTAAGAGTGCCATTTCGACCGGAGGAGTCGCCGCGGCTGCTCTTCTGCTCGCACTCGCATCGCCGCGCGCTGTCCAAGCCCTCGGCGAACAACTGGTCAGCATCGCGAACACTGCAACCCACCCGGCCGTAGTTGAAGAGGTCCCCCACTTCGCCTCGCACCTCGTTACGCTTCAAGGTTATGCCACAAGCAACGGGCTAAGTGAACCCTTTTTGCAACAGACTCCTGATGGGTTCGCAGGAACACCCTTCGTTGTCCCCGCTGGTCAGAGTTTTGTCATCACAGGCATCGATGTTATGCCCGTGGATACCGCTCTTCCCACCGAAACTTCCGTGATTCAGGTTCAAGACTCTGGGGCAGGCTTGTACGGAGTCTGGACAGTAGCGGGTAGCTTGACGACCGAGTTTCAGTATCCCTCAGGAATTGTTGTGGAGAGTGGGAAGGCCTTAACAATGAACTCTACCCTTACGGGCACACTGGTAAAACTTCACGGCTACCTGACACCAGCTTAGATACGAGCATTTGCTTGCAGGGAACCACCTGGAACCGAATCGCGCGTTTGTAAAGGCACGGTCCGACCCCCGACCCATTCCCCTCACTAACCATCCGGAATCGAAAGGCAGATTGAGTCATGAACTTGTTAAGGAAGAGTGTCCTATCGTTTGTGGGAGTCGCCGCCGCGGCTCTCCTGCTTGCTGTAACATCGCCGCGCACCGTCCACGCCCTCGGAGAACAACTGGTCAACATCACGAACACTGCAGCCCATCCGGCCATTGTCGAGGACGTGCCCCATTTCCCCTCGCACGTCGTAACGCTCCTCGGGTTTGTCGCAAGCACTTCTTACAACGATCCCTTGATCCAACTGCTTCCGAATGGGACCGCGAATTACTTCTTCTCGGTGCCCGCCGGGCAGAGCCTTGTCATCACATCCGTCGAAGTTACACCCTTTTCCAACGCCATCACCTCGGTCAATCTATCAAATGCTAGTGGCGGCTATTACGGATCCTGGAGCGTGGCCGCAAACGGGACCACCGAGTTCCCATTGACTTCGGGGATTGTTGTGCCGAGCGGGACCACCTTGTATGTGGGCGGAAACGCGGTTAGTACGGAAATCACGGTTTACGGCTATTTGAGCCCGAATTAAATGGAACAAGGCTGCGTGACCATATATCGGATCTCGTGGAAATCAGCTGATTCGTACTGACTTTTTCAATACCCAAGCCGGTTCGCAACAATTGTTGACTCTTTTTCAAGTACCTACCATAGTGAAAGTGGCTGCAGAGGCGGCGGAACGATAACAAGGATACGCCCGCGCTGGGGATTGGCATGTCTGGAGTATTCATCAGCTATCGTCGGGAAGATAGCAGCGGGTATGCGGGACGGCTTTTCGATATCCTGAGTACCCACTTCGGTAGAGAGAACACATACATGGACCTCGACTCGATCATGGGTGGCGACAATTTTGAGACCGTGATCGAGGAGAAGATCAGTCAATGCGATGTGCTTCTTGCTGTAATCGGCGAACGGTGGCTGACAAGCACGGGAGGAAATGGAAGCCGCCGACTTGATATGGCGGGCGATTTCGTGCGGCTTGAGATTGCCAAGGCGCTCGAACGCGGAGTGCGAGTGATTCCGGTTCTCGTGGGCGGGGCAACCATGCCACACCAGGACGATTTGCCCAACGATTTGCGCCCATTGTCTTTCCATCAGGCGATGGATCTCCGGGATGCTCATTTCCATGCGGACGCGGAACAGTTGATAGATGAACTCAACAATACCGTTCCCAGCATCACGGGTCGGCCGCGAAAGTTGAAATCAAATAGGTTGGCTCTGGCGGTATCGTCCGTTCTGGCGGTCGCCGTAATTGTGGGTGGCATTCTGGTGTTTCGGCAAATGAAACCGGCCTCTCACCCAAATCCCGATTCGGCAGACCAGAAACGGTACGCGCCTGCTGATGGAGCCGTTCCGTCTGCTCCAGCCTTCAACTCAATCGCGACTGATAAGTCAGTGAGCCCTGACAAGGGCTCCGCGAATGTTAACGGCAAATGGAAAGCAACAGTTAGGTACGATTGGCCAGGAGTTGTTTACGACGAAACGTTCCACTTCGAGGTCGCAGGTTCAGAACTGTCTGGCACCGCCTCACTTCTTGGAGTAGATCGCGGAATATTTGATGGCAAAATCGAGGGACACCAGCTCCGCTTCATGATCAAGTCCCAGACCACGCTGGATGATAAGACTTACCAAGACCAGCATTTTTACAAAGGCACCGTTGCGGGGGATACGATCCGATTTTCAATGCTGACCGATAGCAGCGTTGAATCACATGTGCCGGTACTTTTCACAGCAAAGAGATAATTTTGACAGCAAGTTCAACTCCTGGCAGACGGAGTTTCCGAAAAACCGAATCCGTATCTGGTGGCTGACTCGCAGATCCACATCGTAAGGATCCCGTCAACAACTTCCACGCCTTCTGCAATTGAGCCTTTGAGTTTCACGTGAATCGGATTGTATGGGATATCGTGAAACTCGGCATTGTTGAAAACCGCTAGCTCTCCGTACCGGTGACGACAACCGCTCCAAAGCTCAATGGATGCCAAATGGACGAAGCGCTCATTGAGCCATTCGGCGCGAACCTCGGTTCCGGTTGGGTGACCCGCAATGCGGAAGTCCCAAAAAATGAGAAAACGGGGGCTATTTCCGAGTCGCCCACCAACCGGTAGATCGGTTTTGCAATCATCGGGAGATAGGTACGGTGCGAACGGAATGGTCTTCTAAGCCGAACAGGTCGCAAGGGCCGGGATAAGGTGAGACAGGGGATCGAAGAGGTCCGAAAGGCGGCTACGCCCAGGTCGATTGGGCGGTCCAACTTTACGATGCTGACGGTGTAGACGGTGTTTTGTTCTGCTCCATGGAGTTAGTCTGTGGAGAATCACTTTAAGAACTCGTGAATCGCACTAATACGAATGAAAATTGTGATGCACGAAACCTTCAGTGACGAGGAATCGCGATGAGTGCCGTCCGTACATTTTTTAAATGGATCATGCGCGCCGGCCTTGTGGCGATGATGATCCTGTTGCTGGCGTGGGCCGAAATGCGGATATCGCGCGCGTACCACCTGCGAGCGGCTCGGCAGCCGCCATCGGCGTTCATCGTCGAGAACTCGCCTCTAATTGCGCTGATTCACGCACGAATCATCGACGGCACCGCTTCGCCAGCAATCGAAGACCAGACCGTGATAATCGACGGAGGAAAGATTGCCGACGTCCGGCCTTCTTCATCAGTTTCTGTTCCGCCGAGCGCGCGAGTCATCGATCTCACTGGCAAGACCGTTTTCCCCGGGCTCGTCATGATGCACGAACACCTCTTCACTATTTCTCCCAACAGCACTCCTTCGAACCGTCGCCTAATCGAGCAGCCTGTTTCGTTCCCTCTGCTCTACCTTGCCGCCGGGGTCACAACCATGCGCACTGCCGGCAGCATTGACCTTCCTGCCGACATCGCCATCAAGCGAGCGATAGATTCCGGCCGCCATCCCGGTCCCAATGTCATATTGACCGCGCCGTATCTCGAAGCGCAGCCGCTTACCTTCCCGCAGATGCACGCGCTCGCAAATGCCGATGAAGCGCGCCGAGCAGTAGACGCCGGCGCCGCGCAAGGCACCACATGGTTCAAACTCTACATGCACATCACTCCTGAGGAAATGAAAGCAGCAATTGACGAAGCACACAGCAAAGGGTTGAAAGTTACCGGTCATTTGTGTTCTGTGGGATTCACCGAAGCCGCCGATATGGGAATCGAGGGCCTTGAGCATGGCGTCTTGGTGGATACGGAATTCTTTCCTGGCAAGCAGCCGGGCGTCTGCCCCGAAAACAATATTGCAATAGCTGACCTAGCGAAGCGGGTAGACGTGGGCAGTCCCGAGGTGCGGGCAGTGATCCGTCATCTAGTCGAGCGGCACGTAACGATCACTTCGACTCTTGCCGTGGATGAGGATTTCGGAGGTGACCCGCAGCCGATGTCCGGGCTTAAGGGCCGCGAGCTGCGCGCCCTCAACTGGCAATCCTGGCTTGAATACCACGCGATACGCGCGTTCGTGCTACCAAAAGTATCCTATCCAAACCTTTCCGCAAAACAGATGCAATTCGAGCGTGAATTTGCGACGGCTGGGGGAGTCCTTGTCGCCGGTTCTGATCCAACCGGCGATGGCGGCACGCTTGCGGGCTATGGCGACCAGCGAGAGATCGAATTGCTCGTAAAGGCAGGCTTTTCGTCGGTTGAAGCGATTCACATCGCGACCGAGAGTGGCGCGGACGTTCTCGGTAAAAGCGGAGAGATCGGTACGATCGCGAAAGGCAAGCAAGCGGATCTGGTTGTCGTCACCGGCGACCCCTCGAAGAATATTTCCGACATTCGAAATGTTGACCTTGTGTTTCGCGATGGCGTCGGCTACGACTCGAGAAGGCTGTTCGCTGCCGTCCGCGGTCTTGTTGGCGTGAATTAGCTTGCTGATTCTCGACTGTCGACTTCATGCCAAAGCGCTCATCGATCTGGGGTGCGGTCCTTTTCGGCATTCCGGACGGATCGTAGCTGGCCAAGATCGGAAGCGCCTCACACCGAAAGCTTCGCTGTGCACGATCTTGGTCGCGAGGCGCTTTCGATTTGGACACAAGAAGGAAAAAGCAGGCGTTTGCCGCGGATGCGGTGAGCCTTATGGATTTTCAATCAGAGCTTGCTGATAATAAATAAGTTGGAACTTTACTCCGCAAAGCCGAGTTAGCGAGCTTGTCCGGCCCATACGGCCCCAGTATGGCACAATTCAGCGTCCGCGGCGCCTGCGGCGTCGTTCTTGTGGCCAACCCTTCCCTTACACAAAATGGTGCAATATTCGCGTTGAGGGTAAACCGGCCAGAACCCGAATTGTTGCGCAAGCTCCGAAGTGCCCGTTGCCAGGCGAGGTCCAGCTTCCACCGCAGTGGGATCAAAACCGTGTAACCAATTAGCCACAATTCTCGTAATACCGACTGAATCCAAATCCAGGGGAAACCTCGGATGAGCAGCAAGATCATTTACGTTACAAGCACTGCCATTCTCGTCTTGGAGACCATGGTGGGTGCTTTCATGGACCTTTCGCACCTTCCCTATGTCGTGCAGGATGTCCGCGCCATCGGCTATCCAACTTACGTCTTGTACATTGTCGGAGTCTGGAAGGTCCTCGCAGTCGCAGCGTTGCTCTGGCCGCGAGTCCCTCGACTCAGGGAATGGGCCTATGCAGGAGTCTTCTTTGAGATGTCCGGCGCGGCGGCATCTCATGTTTTGGTCGGCGATCCCATCGGCAAATATGCCGCGCCACTGGCTTTCACCTTTCTCACGTTGGTCTCCTGGTGGTTCCAGCCGGACCGGGAAACGCCCTGGATTCGTCAATAGGGGAGCTGACCCCTTGGTTCGCGATGGGCATAACCCCTTTTGGGGACTACTTCCGAATTGAGGGTCAACCGCTGGCTACGCGGATTAAGGAGTGGCTTGACGATTCTGCATCAGCTGGCGCGCTTTCAGTTTGCCACTCCGAATCGCGAACGAGATATTCAACCCGCTGGAGCGCCGAAAGTATCAAGCGGTTGCAAGCCGATGTTCCGTCTTTGCGACGGGAGTCTCGTGAGGACCGAATCGTCGCGCATTCTAGTTTTTGCCTAAAAAGCGATTTGCTTGCGCAAGCTCTGGAAGATCTTGATCGGCGTGGCTGCAGATAGTTAGCAGCCTGCGGTAATGCTGTTCCGCGGCAGGCCGTAATCCTGCCTCCTGGGCAGAAACAGCGGCGCCGTATTCCGCTCTGAAGCGTCCAGGCGTGGATTTCAGGGACGACTCATAGGCCGCCAAGGCGAGTGTCGGCTGGTTGGCCAAAAGCAACATATCGCCCAGCATCTCCGACGCGGGAGCGATGGAGCCCGGACTAACAGGCGATTTTTCGGTCGTCTTTTCCATTTCTGCAGCTGTTCTAATCTCTTGCAAGGCCGCGCTCTGATCATCTTCTGTCCACTTGATCCAGGCGGTCACAATCTTCAATTGAATACTCACCTGGTCAGCATCGCCATCGCCGTTCTTCGAGAGTGCGTCGCGCAACGAGAGTAGGGGTTGCATTGCTTTCCGCGCCGAGTCGATGTCTCCAAATCTAGCGGCGCCAAGTGCACGGGCAAAATAAAGGGTCGCCTCCGTCGACGCATACGCGTCCCCTGGGGAGTTTTGCGAAGGCGATGGAAGCGCCGCGGCATCGCCCCACTGCTGACGTTCAATCGAATACCGCGCTGGTATGGCAGCTGTCGCGTAGAGCCCGGCATATCTGGCCGCATCGCCTGGCTCGACAAGGGGAAGTTGCTGGGTGAGTTTGTGGGCTTCAGTTACGCGGCCGGTTTGCAGATACGCATAGACCAGGTAATCCAAAGCGTGTAATTCGTCGCCAGCCATCTTTTGTTTGAATGCACTGGCGACCGAGGCGAGGTTGGAGGCAATGGATTCGTCCCATAAACCAAGCCTTGTAAAAATGTGAGACGGCATATGAAGAGCGTGAGGCGAGTCCGGCGCGATCTGGGAATAGCGCTGCGCCGCATTCAAGGCGTGCTGAGCCAGCACCGGATTATCGTTTGCATGGATGATGTAGTGCGCGAGACCCGGATGTTCCGGCTGCTGCAGGAGGATAGGTTCGAGAATCTGGGTCGCCTTCTTTTGATTCGTGTAAGTCTTGTCATTGAGGGGAGCGTTTGCGATCAAAGACAGGGCGTAAAATATGGCCGCTTCACTGTCCTGCGGATACCGACTGTGCAGCGACTCCATCGCGATCTCATAGCGCTTGGCGCGGACGCTGTGACTTTCAGAGCCTTCATCTTGATAGAAACCCAGAATAGCGCTCAGATAGTCGCGCTCCCTTTGAGTCTTCGGTCTCATCGACAGACCTTTTTGAGCGGCTTCAAGGCCGATCCTCAGATCGTCCCCCGTCGGCGGATCCCACAATTCGCGGTAGTGGCTCATCGCAATGCCCCACTCTGCCATGCTGCACTTGGGATCTTTGCTTAGAACGTCTGCAAATAACTCAGCTGACCTCCGGTAGCCAAAGGAATGTAAAGTTGCTACCGCCAGATCGAATTCGTGGTTCACCTCAGGACTGCATGACGTGTCGAATTGGACTTTTCCCATTCTGTCCGACTGGCCCGACTCATGATCATGCTGGGGTGCACACTCCACTCGGACCGGTGTAAGCACCGAGAAGGCCAGGAACAGTGCGAAAGCAAAGCGCAGCATAACACTTTTCTCCTCAAGCCATTGATCATGGTAGCTGATCTCGCGGTTTTTCTCTGGCGATTTTGGGCCGAGTCACTCATCCAAACAGGCACCAGCTCCAAGGCTGCGGGTTCCGAATGGGGTGGCCAATCCATCCGTGGCCGCCCAGTTGGCAAGGGCGGTTTGTTCAGAGCCGCAGACTCGGTCCGTTTTGCGCGGAGTATTCCGCCTCAAAGACAGGAGTAGAAGCCACACTTCTCTGGGTGGACAACACCGCCAAGGCAGTCAACCAGAGTTGCGACGGATGCGTGCAGCTGCTCAGGGATTGGGCGGATTCTTGGAGGATCCGCCCTTCGATTGGGCGCGTTGGCGTACTACTGCAGGCGGGTGGCAGTGGCGGAGGCGCAGCCTGACATGAGGACGGAGCCGGTGGAATCGAAGAACTGGACGGTAGCTTGGTCGGTGAAGGATTCGGCGTCGCGATCGAGGGTGATGGAGTGAGTGAGCTTCTGGGTGCCTTGGGTGAAACCACCCCCGGTGAACTCGATGTAAGCGACGTCGCTGGCGGAGTAGGTGCCGTGTTCATCCCAAGACCAAGTGCCGACGCCGATGCTGCGCTGGCCGGGGAGGAAGCCGGGATTGGACGTGGTTTCGGTGAGCGTGCCGCCACCGGAGAATAGGAGCATGGAGCTGAAGGGCGGGCGCTTGACGCCGGTGGAGCAGTTGTATTGGGTCACAGTGACCCACCAGGCTCCTTCCAGGCTGTGCCGAGAGTAGGATTCGTCGGGTTGCGCCTGGAGCGGTACAAGCGATCCGAGCAGAACAGCGAGGATGGTGACTTTAGGGAGACGGGCAAGAATCCGAGCTTTTGAGGATGCGAACATCGGGCGATCTCCTTTAGGGAAAGTGGCTTGCAACTGCAAGGACAAAGTAGCCCGGGTGCGGGTGCGAAGTCTTGAGGATGGATTGAGGTTTATTGCCGGAAATGTTGAGGGAAGTTGATTCGAGCGGATGCAGGTGCTGCTAGAATCGCGGCACGTCGCAGCGGTTCTAACGATGAACGAGAAGCTCCAGGTTGTGTATGAGTTCGCGAACTTCAGGCTGTTGCCGCGGGAGAAGCAGTTAGTGTGCGGCGATCGAGCAGTGAAATTGCAGCCGAAGGTCTTTGACACGCTGCAGATGCTTGTGGAGCGTCACGGGCGGCTGGTGGACAAGGCCGACTTCCTCAAACGGCTGTGGCCGGACACGTTTGTGGAAGAGGCGACACTGGCGCATTGCGTGTCGGAGCTGCGGAAAACACTGCGTGCTGGGAGCGACGGCGTCGAGTTTATCGAGACGATCCCCAAGCATGGGTACAGGTTCTTGGTGCCCGTGAAAACGACGGAATTGAGCGCGCCGGTTGCGAAGACGGGAACGGTGCTGGCCGTTCTGCCGTTTGAGAATCTTGGACCGGAGACAGACCGCGAGTACCTGGCTGATGGGTTGACGGAAGAGGTTATCGCGGCGCTGGGACAGATCGATCCGGCGGGGCTGAGCGTGATCGGAAGGACGACGATCATGCGGTACAAACGCACGACGAAGTCGCTGCAGGAGATCGGACACGAACTGGGTGCAGCATTCCTGGTAGAGAGTTCGCTGCGCAGCGAAAGCGGCCGGATCCGTGTAACTTCGAAACTGGTGCGGGCGAACGACCAGGTGCAGACATGGTCGGCGACGTACGACAGCGAGCCGAAGAGCGTTCTGGCGTTTCAGCGGGAACTGAGCACAACGATTGCACAACAGATTCGGCTACGGCTTTCGCCGGAGCGGCTGGATGCGCTGGCACGACGACAGGCGCACAATCCCGAGGCCTACGACGCTTATCTGCAAGGGCGGTACTACTGGAACCTGTTTACACCGGTAACGACGCGCAAAGCGGTGGAATGCTATTTGCGGGCGACTCAGCTCGATCCGAATTATGCGCTGGCCTGGTCGGGGCTCGCGGATGCGTATACATCAAGTCCAATCCATGCGGATGCGCGTCCTCACGATGTGTGGGAGAAGGCGCGGCGCGCAGCAGAGCAAGCGATTGCCGCGGAGCCGGAACTGGCGGAGACTCAGACGTCGTGGGGCTTCGTGAAGTTCTGGCTCGATTGGGATTGGACGGAGACCGAAGCGGCATATCGCAGAGCAATTGCGATCGATCCGAACTACTCGCTGGTCTACCGCCTGCTAGGAATAGCTCTCGCACATGCGGGCCATCGCGAGGAAGAAGCGCGGCAAGCCATGGAGAGGGCGCGCGCGATCGATCCGCTGCAGGCGATGCATCATGCGCTTTCGGCGCAGGTGGCATTTATGGGGCGGGACTTCCCGGCGGCTCTCGAATTTGCGCGACAAGCCTCAGTAGTGCTGAAAGACTTCTGGATTGCGAAGCTGCAGATGGCGCAAGCATACGAACAACTGGGCGAGGATGCGCTGGCCCTGGAGGCATTGAGCAGCGGGGGAGGAGTTGGCGGCGAAAACAGCAAGGTGCTCTCGCTCCGTGGATTTGTTCTGGCAAAGATGGGGCGCGAGAACGAGGCGCGCGACGTGTTGAAGACTCTGGAGGCACTCGCGCTGGAACGCTACATTCCTGCTTACGCTATTGCGCAGGTGCATGCCGGACTTCGTGAAGTGGATCGCGCGTTTGCCTGGCTTTACCGCGGCATTAAGGAACATGATGTGCACTTGGCGATGCTGCCGACCGAACCGAAGTGGGACGTGTTGCGTGTGGACGCACGATTTGCAGACTTGCTGCGCAAGTGCGCGCTGCCGTATGGGAGTTCAGAGTTACGAGTTACGAGTTCTTAGTTCTTGTGGATTGGGATGGCGAGCGCGGGAATACAGAGCCGATTCGACGAAGGCACCGGGGCGGGGGCCCAATTCTCCGTAGTTGCCCGTGGTTCATTATCTGTGACACACCATCGAATTCGTAGCTGGGATACACAGATTTGAATACTCCGGTTGGGTTGTTTGAATGATAAGTCGAGGAGGAGCACGAGGGTGTTACAAAGGCTGAACTCAGCTGTGCGCTGATTCAGAGAACTACCCACGGAGGCTCCTCGAGACCCTATGTACTACATCGGACTTGATGTTCACAAGAAGACGATCAGCTATTGCGTGAAGGACGCTGCCGGCAAGATCCATCAGGAAGGCAAGATCGGATCGACACGGCGCGAACTTGATGCCTGGATCAAAACTCTTCCCCAACCCCGGATGATAGCCACGGAAGCGACGATCTTCACCGGCTGGATCTACGATCACCTGGTTCCGCATGCCGAAAAGGTGAAGGTAGCCCATCCCCTGATGCTGCGTGCCATTGCCGCAGCGAAGAGGAAGAACGACAAGATCGATGCCAGCAAGATTGCCGACTGTCTTCGTTGTGATTTCCTTCCCGAGTGCTACATGACTTCGACCGAGATCCGGGACCGGCGGCGTACACTGCGCTATCGCGGATTGCTCGTAAAGCAGATGGTTCAGATGAAGAACCGGATCTCGGGCCTGTTGATGGAGACCGGTGCGAGTTTCAACAAGCAGCGATTGCACAAGGTGGGCTACTTCACCGAGCTGATGGCGGGCAACGAAGAGATCGACTGTGTCAGGCCGCTGTTGAAGCTGAGCCGGGAGACGATCAATCGATCGCAGAAGCTGGACTATGCGCTGGTGAGTTCTCTGGAGCGCGATCCGCTGCTGGCCGAACGGCTGCAGCGTTTGAGAACAGTTCCCGGAGTGGGTCCGATTACAGCCCTGACCTGGGTTCTGGAGATCGGGGATGTAGCACGCTTCCAATCGATCAAGAATGCCATCAGTTATTGCGGACTGTGCGGAGCCGAGAAGCGTTCAGCAGACAAGGTCGTACGCACACCGATTTCCAAGCAGCGCAACAAGCATATCCAGCAGGTGCTGGTGGAAGCGGCGAAGCTGGCACCGAGATACAGCCATGAACTGAGCCTGATTTACGAAAAGGAAAAACAGCGGGGCAATCGCAACCGCGCCACACTGGCAGTAGCCAGGAAGATGGTGGCCTGGATGGTTGCGGTCGAACGCAGAAAACAGGATTTCGTGCCTGCCGAGGAACGCGGAGGTACAGTGGCAGCCTAAAGACCTGCCCATGAATGAAAAACACCAGGATTATTCCGATGCGCAGACTGCCAGGCCCCGCAAGTAGCCCACTGTGCGAAGGAGTGAAAACTCCGGAGGCTCCCGTTGGATTGTTTCGGGGCTGGCAGAGAACACAAACTCAATCTTCTGTGCGGACTCTTCGGAGTCTTAGACAGCAAATGGATGTGTGGTTCTGCTTGATGCAGGAATCATCAGCCGAGAGGCACCGTTGCGTAGCGGCAGATCCTGATCAGACCAATTGCGCGCCCTCCCGTGCGCGCCCAGGAATTCTGTGCTTTTCCCTTGACTTTGACTTACCCGTTGGATTGTTTCGGGGCTGGCAGAGAACACAAACTCAATCTTCTGTGCGGACTCTTCGGAGTCTTAGACAGCAAATGGATGTGTGGTTCTGCTTGATGCAGGAATCATCAGCCGAGAGGCACCATTGCGTAGCGGCAGATCCTGATCAGACCAATTGCGCGCCCTCCCGTGCGCGCCCAGGAATTCTGTGCTTTTCCCTTGACTTTGACTTACATAGATGTGGGCTACCGAGAAGTAACTGCGTTGAGTAGTTTTGGCGGTTACTTCACAGTAGCGGGTGACACGCCCCCAACGTGGGTTCTTCAGTAGAATGCGAGTCAATGCGCCCGCTTGGATCACTCGAATTCAGTATCGTAGAGCTACCCGACGAACTGCAGATTCGGCGCGTCCGTCATGCCGGATGGGTTGAGCGGATTCTGGCTCCAGCGGTAGTGCTCGCACTCATGGTGATCGGATGGTTTTGGCAAAAGCCCTTCTTAATTGTGGGCGCGACCGGATTGATCATGCTCTTGATCTTTCGCTGGGCATGGGGTCATCCGAGCGTGCTTCGAGTACTCCCTGACAGACTGATTGCCTCCAGTTATTTCAGCAACCCGAAGGAAACGCCGCTCTCCCACATTGAAACCATTCGGTGGCTTCATCGAGATTCGTGGCACGACGGTGCAGGACCGGAGGGTCTTTATATCTCGAATACTGGACGCCGCGAGTGCATTCTACCGCTCGTCTCCGAAGAACAAGCGAGGTTCGCAACCGATGCAATCTCGCGGCAATTCCCGCGCTACCCCGTCAACGTACCTATTCCCGGGTCCATTTGGTTTGAAGCGAACAAGAAGATCTGAATCGCCATCCAGAGTTCCGGGAGTGTCGTGGCCTATGGGGAAATTACACTCGGTTATCAGTCAATTCGTTATTAACACCGATGTAATTTCCCAATGGCGGGTCATCCACCCGAAATCGGTGGAAAGTGAGGGCACGGAACTCACTTCGAGTTACGCGGAGCGAATCTAGGGTTCCTTGTAAATCACGGCGTGTGAATGTTCCTTCTCAGCTGCATCGTTCTCGGCTTTCGTCATTGGGACGTTTTTCTCCCCCTCGCGAACGGACGTTGCCCGCATGAAGTCCTCAAAGCCCGGCGCGGAAAAGACGGCTACTGCTCTGATGGGGTCACTTCCAATGTTGTCGACGGAAATCCACGTATCTGCAGGAATAAACACCGTCGATCCGCCATGCACGACTCTCACGGAGTTACCCAAATGGACCCTGGCGATTCCGGTCTCCAAATATAGAATTTCGTCTGCACCGGGGTGCCTGTGGGCAGGGATGGCCCCATAAGCGCTAAGATAACAATTGACTGGTTTCAGCATCGGGGCTAATCTTGGCGCATGGCCGAGCTTGAGAACTGGCAAGTCTTGCGTGGTCTATTTCCATCTGGATGGGAACAGTTGGGCAGGAGTAGCGGGGCGGTGAGGCGGTTGCGCGGTTTTCCATCCTTGGAAGCTTTGTTGCGTACATTGCTGATGCATGTGGGCTGCGGTTGGTCGCTGCGTGAAACGGCGGTGCAAGCTAAGTTAGCAGGGATTGCCGATGTCTCCGATGTGACGTTGTTGAATCGTTTGCGGGACTCCGAGAGTTGGCTGAGACATTTGTGTCAGCAACTGTGGAAAGATAACGGAGTTGAGTTGCAACCCGGCCTTCACGGCCGAACGGTACGGTTGCTTGACGCCACGGTGGTCAAAGAGCCCGGCCAGACGGGAAGCCAGTGGCGAATTCACTACAGTCTTCGCTTGCCCACCTTGGAGTGCGATTGTTTCGATCTCACCTCGACCCAAGGCCCAAATAGCGCAGAGCGGTTCGGGCGTTTTCGCTTTCAGGCCAACGAATTGGTATTGGCCGATGCAGGTTATTGTCATCCTGCTGGAATCGCTGCTGTGGTCCAGCAACAGGCGGATGTATGCGTGCGTCTGAATCCCCATGCACTTCCGTTGTGGGATGAATCCGGGAATCTGTTTTCGCTGCTGAAACCCTTGGCGAAATTGCGATCTTCAGGGCAGGTGGCGGAATGGCCAATATGGGTGCGATCGGGCGAAACGGAAATCGCGGGAAGGATCTGTGCGATTCGCAAGAGTCGGGAAGCAATAGAGCGAGCCCAGCGCCGACTGGATATAAGGCAGCAGGACGGGAAGAGCGTGGGTCCGGAAACACGAAAGTACGCAGAGTACGTGCTGGTTTTCACTACGCTTCCTACCTCGGTGGCCAGCACCGAACAAATCCTGGAGGCCTATCGATTGCGATGGCAAGTCGAACTGACCTTCAAGCGACTGAAGTCGATCGCACAGATCGGACACGTGCCGAAACATGATGATCAGAGCAGTCGCGCCTGGTTATACGGGAAACTATTCGTGGCCTTGTTGAGTCAAAGGCTGGCGCAGGTAGGAAAAACTATTTCCCCCTGGGGCTACTTACTGCGCGAAACCACGCACTCGAAGTACATGGCGTGAATTTCAGTTTGCTTTCCACCAGGTCGTCACCGCTATCACTCCGCCATTGCACCTAAACGCAGTATTGAACAGCTGGAATCAAGTGGCCGCCGCTCTTAGCGAGCCAAGCCGCAAGCGGAGGCCGCAACTCGCTTCTTTATCTTAGCGCTTATGAGGGATGGCCCCTCCCCTGCGGATGTCCGCGGTCAAGAAAACCAAATGCGAGGAGCCGCCATTCTTGGGATCAACTTTCAAAATGAAGGTTTCTCCCGATCCGGGTGTCCGGGCCAACCTCTTACGACTCGACGCTCACCTTCGTTCTTTTCGAGGATCAGAGGAGTTGCTTTTGGGGCATTCGCCGCCTGCGACGTTTGAACTGGTGGCGCGGCGGCGCCTCCGCACACCACGATCGCGCAAACCGAAATGGTCAGGCGGGCAATTCGCATGAGGTGCCTCCTCGCAACATGAATAGGACGGACCTTAAAGGCGGGTCCAGCAACCCTACTCCACTTCTTGTTCGAGTACAACCGGTTTTGCGCACGGATTGTGGTCGATTGGGAAGTAACCCCCGTTTTCTCGTTTTTGGGTTACTTCCCGGTGGAGGGTGACACCCCAGGAATCTGGAATTTGAGCGGAAGATGAGTGATGAATTGGGCGGAGTGAGTCTGCCTCATTGGCCATCTGGTTGAATGCCGGGGCATAATCGTATGCTTCCAGCATGCTTCCTCGTCGTCGAGTGTTCAATGCACTCTGTTCAAGTGCGCTTTTGATCTCCTGTGCCGTTGCAATCCCCGCGCAGACAGCCACTTCCTCGCCCGCTCCACACTTAGTGGTTGAGGGCCTTGAACGTGGCACCGTCGCGCTCGTCGGCCCATGGCAGTTCCACCTTGGGGACGACCTCGCCTGGGCCAATCCTGCGTTCGATGACTCTGGCTGGGAGCAGCTCTCCGCCAACAAGCCGTGGGGCATGCAAGGGCACGCCAACACAGAGGGGATGGCCTGGTATCGGCTGCGCGTTACGCTCGACCCCGGCCAACGCGCTCCGCAGACCCTCTCCATCCTGCTGCCGGCGGTCGAAGACGCTTATGAGCTTTATTGGAACAGTCGGCTCGTTGGCACCTATGCAAAGATGCCGCCGCATCCTGACTACTATTTCGATCAGCGCCCGCGCATCTTCGATCTTGGACAGGCGAAATCGGGCACTTTGGCTCTGCGCGTTTGGAAGGCGCCCTTTATTTCGTTCAATTCGGGCCGGCAGGGAGGTTTTTATGCACCGCCTCTGGTGGGCAGCCCGCAGGCTGCACAAGCGGGTCTGGGCGCGCTCAATTACGACTGGCTGCGCAGCCAGCTCTTCACCTTTGGGCTGAATGCTCTTTATTTGCTGGTGGGGCTGCTCAGCCTGATCGCCTGGCTCAGAGATCGCGGACAGCAACTGCTCCTCTGGATGGCGTGCTTCACGCTCAGCCAGCCGGTTCTGCTCATTCAGGAGAACACGCGCTTACCCTTCTACGCCTTTTTCGCCATTTCACTATCGACGCCGTTTTATGTCCTCTCGGATATTTCGCTTTGGTGCCTGCTACTTTGGCTCCTGAACCTGCGTGACGACAGAAAATTGGTGCGGATTGTTTATATTGTGGCTGCGATGGACATGGTCGATGCAATTCTGGATTCGTTTGCAAACTACAGCCTTTCGCTCTTGAAGAATCCGGTACCGGGGCAGATTGCAGATGGGATTCTGACGTTTGTTCTGACAGCCGTGGAGCTGATTCCGTTTTATCTGATTGGTCTGGCACTGGTGCGGCGCAAACAACTGGGTGCAGCGCGATGGGTGGTGGCGCTGTTTGCGCTTCTCACCCAGCTCATCGTCACCGGCAGCTACGCATTCCTGCAGGGCAGCCGGTTCACCCATTGGACGCTTGGCGAAAAGATTGCCGGGCCGTTGTTTTCAATTGCGGGGAGCTCAATTACAGCCGGGAACATTGCGGAGGTTCTGCTGCTCATCAGCCTGGTGTTTGCTGTCTACCAGTATTCCGTCGAGAACGGCCAGCGTCAGGCTGCGCTCCAACAGGAGTTCCACAACGCCCGCGCCGTGCAGCAGGTGCTCATTCCCGAGGCCATCCCCCACGTCCCGGGCTTCGCACTCGACAGCATCTACCAGCCAGCCGGCGAAGTCGGCGGAGACTTCTTCCAGATACTTGCCACTCCCAACGGAGGAGTCCTCGCCATCATCGGCGACGTCAGCGGCAAGGGCATGCCCGCCGCCATGACCGTCTCGCTGCTGGTCGGCACCGTCCGCACCCTCGCCCACTTCACGCAGAGTCCCGGAGCGATTCTGGCAGCGATGAATCAACGAATGCTGGGCCGCTCGCAGGGCGGATTCACCACCTGCCTCGTCCTTCGCGCCGACGCCGACGGCAAGCTCACCGCCGCCAACGCAGGCCACATCGCCCCTTACCTCGCCGGCCAGGAACTCCCGCTTGAAAACAGCCTGCCTCTCGGCCTCGCTGCCGAAGCCTCTTACACCGAGTCCGTCTTCCAACTCGCGCCCGGCCAGCAACTCACCCTCCTGACAGACGGCATCGTCGAAGCTCGAGAGAAAACCGGCGCGCTCTTCGGCTTCGAGCGCACCGCAGCAATCAGCAGCCAACCTGCGAGCCAGATCGCCAAAACAGCCGCGCTGTTCGGCCAGGACGACGACATCACCGTTCTCACCATTACAAGAGAAAGAGTCAAATTACCCACTGCCAACCCGTTCCCCGTCCCGTCATTCGCACTCTAGACCTGGTTGCGGTCGAATTGTGGGAAATTGGGAATGTATGGTCCGCCGCCGTTTTGCAAGCGAAAAATGAAAATGACATTGTAGGTCTGCGCGAATGTATCCGGCCTTTGTGTGAGCTAGTGCTCTGGCCCTGGATGGAATGCGCTGCACTCTTGTCCTATTTAATAACGCAGGCTTTTAAGCCTATTCCCAATCACAGGTTTCAAGAGTGCCGGGTTCGACCGTTGTGCCATCGTCATGGATCGCCAGCAAACCTGGCAGAAATCAAACAATTCTTATCAGCCGCCGCTGGTCTGTAATTGTGGGAATCGCGAATGCGATTTCCAAGCCTGGCGTCTTTCGCCAGGCGTCAATTGCAGGCCGGTTGTTTCAAACTGCGGCAGTTTCAATCAAAAGCGGAGGGCGATAGGCTTCTCCTTTGGAGAGCACTGCCCAGACCATGCGCGCCATCTTGTTCGCCAGGGCAACCGCCGCCACCTGAATGCGTTTGCGGGAGGTGAGCTGCGCCAGCCACGTGTTGAGGCCGTTCGATTGTTTCATCCTCTGTTGCAGGACGGCATGAGCACCCTGCACGAAGAGCTTGCGCAGATATCTGTTCCCGCGCCTCTTGGTATCGGTCAGTGTTTGCTTGCCGCCGGTGGAGTGTTCTCCGGGCACCACCCCTAACCAGGCTGCAAATCCTCGGCCCTTCTTGAACGCCGATCCGTTGCCGATCTCGGCAATCGTGGCGGTCGCTGTCATCGGCCCGATTCCCGGGACCGCAAGCATCCGTCGGCAGTCTTCGAGCTCGTCGGCGATGCGCAGGATCAACTTGTCACACTCTTCGACCTGTCTCTGCAGGTATTGCATCTCCAGTCGCAGTTGTGTCAGCAATACACGCAATGCACCCGACAGCTCGTTGTCGGCATCTTCCAGGATCCCAGGCAGAGACTCTTCGATATGACGACGCCCCTTGCGAATCGTGATGCCACGTTCCAGCAGCAATCCACGAATCTGGTTGATCACTGCCGTACGACCCGATACCCAGCGCTCGCGCACCCGGCGAAGGGACTGCAAATCGAGCTGATCGTCCGTCTTGATAGGTACGAAGCGCATCCTCGCACGACCGACCGCTTCCGCAATAGCTTCCGCATCGATGTAGTCGTTCTTGTTGGTCTTCACGTACGGCTTCACATACTTGGCCGGCATCAGCCTTGCATCATGTCCCTGTTCGCGCAGGGCACGAGCCAGAAAGTGCGCTCCTCCGCAGGCTTCCATGCCGATCAATGACACTTGCAGGTTCGCTGTGAAACGCAGAATCTGATCGCGGGAACACTTCTTGCGAACGACGACTTCGCCGCGCGCGTCGAGTCCAACCAGGTGAAAGACTGTCTTGCCTAAATCGATGCCGATTGTGCGAATCTCCATGGGACGCCTCCTGTTCTCCCCTTATACCTCCGAAGAAGTTAAGGCGGCGGACCATGCCAGTAGTAACCCCCATTTTCTCGTTTTCGGGTTACATTCCCCATAGAGGGTCATCCGTTCGGGACCCAAACCAAGCGCAACGAGATGCAATAAGCCTGAATAAAAAGCTGCAAACATCTCGCCGCCCGCCATGGCAACTCGACCGTGTACACTAGCGTCACTCAAGAGCGAACTTCGCGTTTCTTCTTGCCTTTGGAGGAGGCGGCTTTCATGGCAACGGAGAAGCTTCCACCCATCGCTGCACTCTCACCGCTTGACGATCCGTTGCTCAAGCACGAATGGCTGGCCATAGCATGGTCAAGCGAGATCGTGCCAGGTAAGCTGCTGGCGCGCCGATTGCTGGGCGTCGATGTAGTTTTGTGGCGCTCGAGCGAGGGCCTCCATTGCTGGCGCGATCTCTGTGTACATCGGGGCGCGAAGTTGTCGCTTGGCACAGTCCGTTCGGCAGCAAACCCTCCTAGCGGTCAAACAGATTGCCTCGTTTGCCCATACCATGCGTGGGAATACGCGCCGACAGGGGAATGCACCCGAATCCCGGCACACCCTGGTCTAACACCCCCGGCCAAGGCAAGGGTGGAGACGTTCTGCGTTGCAGAGCGCTATGGCGTGGTGTGGGTAACCGGCGGTGATCCGGCCGCATCAGTGCCCGAGTTTCCAGTCGCCGAAGAGCCCGGATTTCGCACGGTGCTGGCCGGCCCTTACCGGTTTCGTGCGCAGGGGCCGCGAGTGATTGAGAATCTGCTCGACGTAGCCCATCTTGGCTTCGTTCACGCGGGCCTGTTGGGCGAACCGAGCCGAGGCGAGGTCGAGGAGTACGAGGTCACTGCCGGAACTACATCGCGCGGACCCGAGGCACGGCAGATTCGCATCTGGCAACCCGACCCCGACGGCACTGGAGCGGCGGGGCTGGTGAACTACCACTATTGGGTTGACGGTCCTCTGACCGTGGGCTTTGTGAAGTTTCACGGAGAGCGACGTTTTGGGATATTGGCGCAGGTTGCTCCGGTTGACTCCGCAACATGCGAATCGCGACTGGTGATGAGCCTGAACTATGCCCACAACGTATCGGATGAAGAGTTGATTCGCTTCCAGGATTGCGTAACGGAACAGGACCGTGTCGTCGTCGAGTCGCAACGGCCCGAGCTTCTCCCGCTCGATCTGCAAGCGGAGTTGCACCTGCGTGCTGACCGTATGGCGATTGCCTATCGTAAGTGGCTTCGGGCAATCGGCCTGAGGTACGGCACCGCATGAACGAGACCGCCACAACTGCCACGCTGCGGCTACAGCCTCGCCTTCCGTGGTTCGTGCCCGGCGATGTCGATGGTTTCTTTGGGCTCTTCTTCTCCGGCTTTCCAGATCTTCTGTTGATTGTCGGCCTGGCGCCAGTTTGCGGATTCACAACCGATTTCGTCACGTCTCGCGTCTTGCCGGGAGTTGCGATCTCAGTGCTTGCCGGGAACTTTTTCTATGCGTGGCAAGCGCGGCAACTGGCTGCACGCACAGGGCGTCACGATGTCACAGCCATTCCTTTTGGTGTAAACACACCAACGATCTTTGCGTATGTCTTCCTGATCATGGCACCGGTCTATAACCGCACTCATTCCGCAACCCAGGCATGGGAGGCGGGCGTCTTCGCCAGCTTTGTCAGTGGGCTCGTCCAGACCGGCGGGGCATTCTGCACCGACTGGCTGCGCAGGCATACGCCGCGCGCGGCACTTCTTTGCCCGCTTGCTGGATTGGCTCTGGCCTATCTCTGTCTTGGATTCGTCTTCGGTGTGTTTGCGCAGGCCGCAATTGCATTGGTGCCTATGATTGTCCTCTTCACGCTCTATGGCTCGCGGATCAACACACCGTGGCGCATTCCGCCCGCACTGATTGCCATTGGATTGGGTGCGGCCCTCGTCGCGCTCTTGCGCCTGTTCCATTGGTATGACGTACCGCTACCACCGATCGCGGCGCCGAGGCTCAATCTGCCGCATGCGGTGAACCTGCTCGTCCTTTTTGGAAAACGAGAATGGCTGGGCTACATGGCCGTAATTTTGCCCCTGGCCTCGCTGGACACTCTTGGATCACTCCAGATTCTGGAGAGCGTCAAGATTGCCGGCGACGACTATCGCACGAGGCCTTCGCTGTTGATGAACGGCATTGGCACACTCGCTGCCGCCGCACTCGGAAGTCCGTTTCCAACCACTCTGTACGTGGGGCACCTGGCCCACAAAGCAAATGGAGCACGATCGGGTTATTCGGTTCTCAATGGCATCGTCACGCTGCTTCTCTGCACAACGGGATTGCTGCCGCTCGTTCTTCGCCTGGTTCCGCTGGAGGTGGCTGGCCCGGTCATTGTGTGGTTCGGACTGGCAACAGTAGGGCAGGCCTTCGTCGAAGTCCCGCGTACTCAATCCATCGCAGTGACTCTGGGGCTAGTACCTATGCTCGCTCAGTGGGCGTCAGGCATCGCAGATACCGTGGCGCAAAAGGCGGGCAGTTCATTACTTGAAGTGATGCCCAGGATAGGTACACAGCTTGCTCTTAGCGGGATGTTAGCTCTTGGCCAAGGTGCACTGCTTACCTCGATGTTGTGGGCCGCTACTATGGCACTGATCATTGAGCGCAAGTTCGTTCACGCCGCTGGCTGGCTGCTGGCAGCATCTCTCCTGTCGGCATTTGGGGTCATCCACGCGTTTGCACTGACGCCTACTGGTATCGAGGGACACATCGGATGGGGAGCAGCGCAACCGTTTGGATTCGGCTACTTTGCAGGCGCAATATTTTTGCTACTGTGTGGTTGGTATACTCGATCTTCATCCGATCTGCAGGGTGGAAGTGGCTTAGGGACCTAGCCTGGTTTTAGCGGTCGAATGGTCGGCAATTGGGAACTAACCCCTGTTTTTCCGTTTCGGGGTTACTCAGACGCCCAATCGGTGGACTTATCCGTTACCATTTCCCAATGGCCCACCATCCGCTCACGTTTTCCGCTCAAGCGATTTATTTGCAAAGTAATTACTGGATGCTAGCGGACTTTTCGTTCCCTATCCGGGGTTGAGGCACCTGGGGTGATCGAAGATGAAGCTCCTGATTGCCCCCCCCGCACTCGCCCCGAACTCAAACTTGGCAGCTTCAATCAGCGTGCGTTGAATGTGTTTGTTCCTCTGCTTGGAAAGCGGCATACGCAGCACCTTGTTGGCAGAGCTCCTCTCGTCTCCACAGAGGCCGCAGTAGCTGATAGCTTCCTTGATCGATTGAAACCGAGTGTAGTCTCCGATCTCCAGTGCCCAAGTCAGCGCGGTGATCGGGCCAACGCCGGGAACAGTTCTCAGCCGCTGCAGTCTCTCAGACAACAGCGGGTCACGCTCCAGCGAACTCACAAGAGCGTAGTCCAGCTTCTGGCCACGCTCAATCATCTCCCGGCTCAGCTTCAGTAACGGCCGGATACTCTGCTCGACCTCTTTGTTGGTCGACATGAGATCTTTGAAATAGCCTACCTTGTGAAGCCGGCGCTTGTTGTAATCCACACCAGTCTCCATCAGCAGCCCCGACACCCGGTTCTTCATCTGCACCATCTGCCTGATCACCAGGTTCCGGTAGCGCAGAGTGCGGCGCCGGTCACGAATCTGGGTTGAAGCCATGTGGCACTCGGGAAGGAAGTCGCAGCGCAGACAGTCAGCAACCTTCCTGGCATCGATCTTGTCGTTTTTCTTCTTCGCCGCTGCGATTGCTCGAAGCATAACAGGGCGAGCAACCTTCACCTTTTCCGCATGCGGAAGCAGGTGATCGTAGATCCACCCCGTGAAGATCGTTGCCCCCATGGCCATCATCCGAGGCTGCGGCAACGTCTGGATCCAGGCATCCAGTTCGCGTCGCGTTGATCCGATCTTGCCTTCCTGGTGGACATGACCAGCTGCATCCTTCACGCAAAAGCTGATCGTTTTCTTGTGAACATCAAGTCCGATGTAGTACATATCGTCTTCGAGGAGCCTCCGTGGTGTTCTCTGAATCAGCGCCCGCTGAGTTCAGCTTTTTGTAACACCTCGTGCTCCTCGCTGACTTACATTCAAACAATGTGGGATGTTGACTCCGCCGTGACACCTCTCCCAGACCGGAATTGTCCGGTCCCAAATGGCGATCAGTCCGCAGTGGATCGCGATTTGGCAATAAGGGAGAAGCGGTCCCAGAATCGCGCCTCTCGCTAAGCGTCGGTCTCTAAGAAGCGAGGTTCTTCCCGCGCATAGATATAGTGCTGGACCTCGACAGGTTTGATGGCGTAGCTGAGCACTTGTTTCTCAACCTCACTGTCGGCTTGAGTGAAGCGGTTATGTTGTCGCTCGTGTTCCCCCCAGGAGTCGACTTTGAAGCTCTCCAGGTATGTATTCGGTGCTTCTGTGTCGACGAAGATCCCCCAGCTTATCGCGCCATCGCGGCGGCGAACGCGCTCATAGTTGTGGATTTGATGGAGAAACTCGGGAGCTTTCGCCGGATCAATTACATACTTCACGGTGACGAGGACCGGCCCCTCGTCGGGCTCAGGTTCCTCGATCATGGCCGGTTTAACCCAGTGATTCCAGATGCTGAGATCCAGCTTAGTATCCGGCAATCTGAACCAAGGCCGTAGCAATAGGCATGCAGCCGTTCCGATGCTTGCAGTCGCAAGAGTTGTGTGGACACTCGTGCGCAACGCTAGAAGGCCCCACAGAGTGCTACCTACGGTGACGCTCCCCTGAAAGACGAAGAGATAGACTGCGAGGACTCGCGCCCTTACCCAATCGGGCGCAAGCTCCTGGACCATGATGTTGAAGAGGGACATGATCGCGGTCCAGGAGGCACCTCCAAAGAGCATTAGGAAGCAGAGGATCGCCGGTGTACGTAACAATGCCAAGCTTAAGACAATTGCGGCGAATATCGCTGTGGCGGAAGACAGTAGAGTCTCCGTCGATAGCTTCGACCTGGTCCGCTGTAGGACCATGGCGCCCAGCACCGCGCCCAATCCGAAGGACCCGAGCAAGAATCCGTAGGCGATTGGGCTTTTACTGAGTTCCCGCGCAGCGGTTGGCAGGAGCGCCCAGAAGGAGCTCGTGAAAAATATTAGAACTGCCGACCGAAGCAGCAGCCTGCGAATACCCGGGGAATACCGGACATAGCGAATGGCAGCGGAGGTCGCTCCCCGGAAGGTCTCTGCAGGCAGTGTGCTCTTTCGCACGGGCCTTTTCCATCTCTCGATCACGGCGATAACACCGAAGAAGGTGAGGGCATTGAATGCAAATGCAGCGCCCACGCCTACAGATGCAACAATGAAGCCGCCGAGACCCGGCCCTACGGCCCGAGCCAGATTGAACTCGATCCCATTCAGAGCCAAAGCGGCGGGTAACTCCTCTTTGTCTACCAGCTCAGGAAAGATCGCCCTCCAAGTGGGCGACTCTACCGCATCTCCAATCGACAACCCCAGCGTAAGCAGGAGCAGGAGCCAAGGCGTCATCACTCCAGCAAATGTGGCCACAGTCAGCACAACCGCAATGACCAGCATCCAGGTCTCTGTACCGAGTATCAGCTTCCGGCGGTCGAAGATGTCTCCGATCGAGCCTGCTGGTAGCGCCAACAGAAAAAACGGTAAAGCGGAAGCGGTTTGAATCAGGGCGATATACAGAGGGTTCCTGGTGAGCGAAGTCATCAGCCATGCCGCGCCGACACTCTGCATAAAGGTTCCAATGTCAGAGATCAGGTTGGACGCAAGCAGGTTTCGGAACGTGCGGTTGCGGAGAGGCTGCCACGGCCCCGACGAGCGAGAAACCTCTGATTGAGCTATCTGAGTCATCGGTTTTGAAACTGACCGTCTTCCTTTATGCCATGGCCATCCCAGTTTAGCGACTCGGTTGACGGGAAGGCGATGGCTACGAAAACATTCAGATGATCAGGTTCGTCCGCCATATTTGTCTATGGTCGAGGCCGTCCGAGATGCCAAACTGTGATCCCGATAGGCAGCAAGGTGCCACTCAGCCAGGCGGCCGAAGCTCCAGCCGCCGCGGAAAAGGTTGGTATCGGGAAGGTCTTGCCGTTGGCTTGACATTCTATTGCGAACAAAGGCCACGAAGGGAAAATGGAGATGAAAAAGGCTGTGCGCGGAATCAATCCCGCTTCGAAACCAAGTGGCGACGGATGTTTAGAATGCATGGAGTCGCCGAGAGGTTGGTGGTTTCATCTCCGTCGGTGTGCGGAGTGTGGGCACATCGGATGCTGTGACAGTTCTCCGAGTCAACATGCATCAAAGCATGCGGCGGCGACCGGGCATCAGATCATAGCCAGTTTCGAGCCGGGTGAGGATTGGTTCTTCGATTACGAGAAGCAGGCGATGGTCAAGGGTGTAGAGTTGCTTCCACCGCATTCGCACCCGAGAAATCAGCTTGCTCCTGGACCAGCAGGAAGGGTGCCGGCCAACTGGGAATCGCTTCTGAACTAGCCAGCCATCATAGGCCTACCCGCCCCGTGAGAAATGAATGTTCGGCGAACGATCAAGAAGCACGGATAAACTGCTTCGAAGCTTTTAATGCCGAGCGACGAGCGACCACTTTTGGCATTTCAATACGGTTGCAGGAGAATTGGACAATGTTGTCAACGATCAATACGCCTGACCCGCAAGCCGAAGCTTTTCCCGTGCTTACGCCGGCACAGATAGACCGTCTCCGACCATATGGCAATATCCGATCGGTCCGGGCTGCTGAGGTTCTTTTTGAACCGGGTAAGTGGGGAATGTCCTGCTTCGTGGTGCTCTCAGGAAAGCTTAACATCGCAGTATCCGGACTCTCCGGCGAACAGGTGTTTGTAACATACGGCCCCGGCCAATTCTCTGGTGAAGTTGTCCTGATCTCCGGAGCCCGCGCACTTTCTCGCGGGCGTGTGGCCGAGCCGGGGGAGTTTCTCGAAATCGGCACAGACGCGTTGCGCACGTTGATTGCGAAGGATGCCGAGCTGAGCGACATCTTCGTGCGCGCATTCCTCTTGCGCCGTGTTGCGATGATTTCGGGGGGCCTGGGCAACGTGGCCGTGCTGGGATCGCAGCACTCGTCCAATACGCTGCGCCTGCGCGAATTCCTTACCCGTAACGGCCATCCCTATCGCTATGTCGATCTCGATAGCGACAAAGGGTCGCAGGAACTTCTCGATCGCTTCGACATAAAGCTCGAAGACATTCCCGTTGTGATCTGCGGTGGAAAGGCTGTGTTGCGAAATCCGACCAACCAGCGGCTGGCGGAGTGTCTGGGGTTCACGGGCCAGATAGATGAGCACCGCATTTATGACGTTGCGATTGTGGGCGCTGGTCCGGCAGGGTTGGCCGCGGCCGTATACGCGGCTTCCGAAGGGCTGGACGCGCTAATGATCGAATCGGAATACCCCGGAGGCCAGGCCGGCGCAAGTTCAAAGATCGAGAATTATGTCGGTTTTCCCATGGGCATTTCGGGGCAGGAGCTTGCCGGCCGTGCGGTTGTACAGGCAGAAAAATTCGGCGCTCAGATGATGGTTGGTCACAAGGTGGTGAAAGTCAGATGCGACCAGCAGCCCTACCAGCTTACTTTGGAAAACGGCGGGCTCATCGACACGCGGAGCATTGTTATCGCCACCGGCGCTCAGTACAACAAGCCGAACGTTGAGAATCTGGAACGGTTCGAGGGACAGGGCATCTACTACGCCGCCACAGCCATGGAAGCACAACTGTGCACAGGCGAGGAGATCGTCGTGGTTGGCGGCGGCAACTCTGCCGGTCAGGCAGCAGTCTTCCTGGCAGAGACAGTACGCAAGGTCTACATGCTGGTTCGCGGCAAGGAATTGTCCGAAACAATGTCGCGCTATCTCATCCAGCGAATCGTTGAGAATCCAGGCATTGAACTGCATCTCCAAACCGAGATTGTCGCACTGGCAGGTGATTCGCGCTTGAATCGGGTTACCTGGCTGGACCGGGCGAAAGGCGAAGAATCTGTGCATGAGATCGGCCATGTGTTCGTGATGGCAGGTGCATCACCGCGTACGGATTGGCTGCGTGGATGTCTTGCGCTCGATAAGCAAGGGTTTATCCTCACAGGACGGGATTTGGATCCGATTCTGGACAGCGCGCCACTGAAATGGCCGCTCAGCCGGCCTCCGCAGATGCTGGAAACCAGCCTGCCTGCAGTTTTTGCTGTGGGAGATATTCGTTCCGGCAACGTGAAGCGCGTTGCATCTGCTGTGGGTGAAGGTTCAATCTCGATCCACCTCGTGCATCGCGCGCTGGTAGAGATGTGAGGTTCGACTAGCTTTTATGGACAACCTCAAACGAATACCCATCCGGGTCGAATACATCGGCGGCGTAGTATCCCGGATAGTATTCCACCCTTGCTCTCGGTGAAATGTTGTCCATTGAACCAGCGGATATTGCCGCCCTGTAGAATTCATCGACTTTACCGTTGTTTTCGGCCGTGAACCCCCAGTGGATAGAGGCTGGGTCAGGCTTCCCTTCCTTGATCCAGAAGAACGCCCTCTTGCCATCACCAAATCCCCATAGATCAGGATGATCGCCTTTGCCCTTGTACGGTAGGAAGAACCTGATATTAAGAGGCCTCAAGGCCGCCTCATAGAACGCCAACGAACGTTCGACATTGCTGACAGTCAGAATTATGTGATCGAGTATTGTTCTCTCTTTCAAATTACGATGGCTTCAGCGGCCTTGTCTTTGTACTCAACTCGTTCTCTTCGCGACCGACAGCGGCTGAGTTGCCCAGTCAGAGCCCCGTTTCCGCTTTTCATCCAGTCGGATTCCCAGCGTGTTCATAAACGTAACTGCAAATAAAGACGCGCAACAACTCCCGGTCGTTATCGCCCTCGGTCGAAACCTGAATAGTGCCGTGCGCAACTTTCAGCCTGACCTGAGCAAACCTCCAGCTTCAATCTAAGAATGCACGTTAATCGTTGAAGAAGCGTTCTGCGCATTCTCTCCGGTTGGTTAGTCGCCCGACCAGACGTAATCAGAGCAGGCGAAAATCCGGCAAACTTCCGGTTTGGGGGTGATCCAACCGCAACCTGGAAAGTATCCCAAATCTTCAGGGCCCCGAGCGCTCAGTGAGCGCCTCGATTACGCGCTCATTGATGGCACCTCTAGCCGCAGATGCTTAAGAAATCTTAGCCGGGGGACGGCTGGCACAATCCCCGTTCATCAAGGCCGACCGAAGCAAGATTCGTATCCCAGCATTTTGGCGGCGCCTGCATTGGGAGAAACGGCCTCAGAAACGAAGTCGAGCTACATAGATCGCGTCGCTTGCTCTCAGCAGCCGCGCGAAAGCTCTCAGCAAATTCCAGTTACTGGACAAGCAGAATCGGCGCACGCCAGAACGCCGCCTTTTGCGTCGAGGGATCGAGGATCGTGACCTGGCAGTCGTACTCACCGCGCGGCAGAGTGTCCACGCCTAATTCGAACGTCAGCGGCATGGTGCCGAGCCGGCTCGTCGCGTTGGGGGCGATCGATTTCGGCGGTGTTTCAAACAGTTTCTTCCCGCTCTGATACAAGCTGACAAACGCAAAGAGCGGCTGTTGCGATGTCGGCGCGGGTGCTGGCGAACCGGACGCCTGAGTCTGCGCCTGCTGCTTGTAGGCCTGGAAGTACACGTAAATCTGGCGGCCCGTACCAAACACGCGCGTTACGCTAGGGATGAGCTTCTTTCCCTCCTGCACCAGCGGGTTCACCGCCTCATCCTTTGCACGGTCTTTCGCCTTCGCCGCATCGTAAATCGCGTCCTTCAAATCCACACGCTGGCTGCTCAACACCACCGCGCTGAGCGGAACGCGCTTCTCTTGTTTATTCAGATTAGGAATCACAAACGTGGTCTGATACGTGCCGATTCTTCCGGTCTCATCATCGCGCGCCAAAAACTTGATCATGTATTTGCCGGGCAACAGCGTAAATCCGGTGTCGTATTCGATGGGCCGCTTGGCAAGCTCCGCCGCCGTCGCGTCAGACAATTTGATATTGACATTGTCGCGGACGTTTGAAACTGTCGTTCCTCCCACCAAATCTTTGATCTCGCCCACAAAGTCGATGAGCGTATGTTCCGCCCCGCCACGCTTGGCCAACGCCAGCTCCCGGCCCGGAATCTTGACCACGATGGGAACGAAATACTCGGCGCGATTCAACTGGAAGTAGTCGACCTCCATCGCAATCGTCAGATCGGTGATCGGATCCTCGAGAATCAGCGCATCTTCAAGCTGGCGCTCGCGGTCAACATCATTGAATTTGCTGAATGCCTTTTCGGCGTAGTAGCCCTGGCGATAATCGAGCTTAGCCTCCTGGTTTCCATTGAGTGATATCCGGATACGTCGAAACTTGCCGTTGGGATCTGCATTGGTGGTGTAGTAGCCAAAAATGTAGTAGTTCGAAATGGCCTGCTGCGCCTGTTCAATTCCGCGCGAAAGGTCGTTGTTATCGAGAAACGCCTTGCCGCCCGTATCGCCGGCCAGCGCATAGAGAGTGTCCTGTGACTGCTGGAAGTTCGAGGTTCGGGTCATCGCCGATGTTCCCGTATACATCGCCTGCCCGCCCGGTGAGCCCTGTGTCGCATCGCCCATTGGCGCCTGCGCCACCAATCCACGCGCATCCACCGTCCAGATGGCAACGCCCGCCTTGATCGCGGCATCCGCCGTAGCGTGCAGTTGCGCCTGGTTGTCAATGCCGTTCAAACGCAAACCGCTGGCAAAGTAAATGAGCGATTTCTTCTCATTCACATGTCCCAACATCGAGGCCGCCGTCTGCAAAGCAGAGAGTTGTCGATCTGTATTAAAGACGTTGAACTGGCTATCGTCCTGCCCGAATGCCGCGCCCGTGTCGGCGCTGCTGGCGTCGTCTATGGTGTCTGCGGAGCCCTGCCCTTCACCGACGACCATCGTCTCCAGAATGCTCAACAGCCGGTTGCGGTCGGAAGTGAAATCTTGCAGAATCTGCACTGCGCCGCCGTTGTAACGCATGATCGCCACCAGATCGACGGTCGTCAAATGTGTGCGCACGAACTGCTCGGCAGCCGATAGAGCGCGCATCTCGTCGGCCGGTGGCAGCGACGTCATGTCGAAGTAGAGTGCAAGCAGCCTGTGATTCTTGTAGCGCTCGTCCTCCATCGTTTCCGGCGCAATCTGCGCGGATGCCAGGCGGTTGTAAATTTTCACATCTTCAGTGGCAGGCGTTTCGACAGGCAGGGGCTTGGCGATCTCCGAGAGATTCTGCGGCTCGCAATAACGAATCGTCTGCGGCGCGCCATCTTCAGTGAGCGTAAAGTCCTTGGCCGTAAGCCCCTTGATGAAATTGCCCTCCTTGTCCTTCACTTCGATTGCTTCGACCACAAGTTGCGATTTGATGGTGAGCGTAAAGCCCTGTGCTTGCCCGGGGCTCTTGTTCTGGCCCACTTGCTGCGCACCTGAGACAACTGCGGCCGTCAACAGAAAAACGAGAGCGCTCAGGTTTCGCATCATCAGAACCTCAAATGCATGTTGAGCTGAACATCGCGCATTTGGCCGGGAGAGGCCGGCAGCCCGAACTGTGTGCTGGTCACATAGTTGTACCAACTCGAAAAGGCCGCGTGGTTCAACGTATTGGTCGAGTTCACCGAAACATCGAGATAAAGTTTGCCATGGGGACGAAATGTGCGCGTCAACTGGCTATTCAACGTGAGTTGGTCCGGTCCGGTAATCGAATCTCTTCCGACTGTACCCCACTGTCCGGCAACTGGTGCCGTGAATGCCGCAGCATTCAGGTGCGCATTTGTCCCCGTATGGTAGATTGAAGCGCCGGTCAGATCGGGCCGAATGATATTGGAATATCCCGTGCCCGGAACCGTGGCCGGATATATTGGCGTCTCGGGCATTCCTGTTCCGTAAGACAGCGTGCTCTGCACGGTCCACTCCTTCAGCGCCCTGCCCCTCCAGCCGCCCAGCAAGGTCCCGCCCTCCAGACCCTGTCCGCTGGTGTATTGCGCCTGCACGTTCAGCAGTTGGCGTTGATCGAAGCTCGATAGCGCGCGTTCTGCCCGCGGATCGAGCCAGTTCTGCGCGACCGCGGCCGAAGGAGACGACAAGTTCGCCGATTGCGTCCCGCCTCCGCTTCCGATCGTATGCCCCAGGCCTCCCTGATACGCATCGTCGTCGATCGATTTCGAGTAGGTATAGGTCAGCGACGCCGCAAATCCGCTGCGCAGCCTGCGCCGCAACTGCAATTGCCCCGCATTGCGAATCAGGTTGCCGCCCGAGGTTTCGTACGTAAATCCAGATGGGCAACTGGGACAAGGGTTCGCTCCGCCCAGCGGATAGCTGTTGGGCAGGATCTCCTGCGGGCCGTGCGTTCCATTTGTACCAAGGTAAGTGGCCGTCATTTGCAGCGCAAAGGGCATGTCCCGTTGCACCGCGAGATTCCAGCTCTGCACATAACCAATGCGGAAATTTGGATCAATGCCAAATACGTCACTGGTCACCGTAGAGCATGGATTGAAGCCGCTGGCGAGCGTCAGCGGACAAGCGGCGCTATTTTGCGCATTCACGCTCTTTGAGAGTGGCGCCTGCTGCGAAAGCTGCAACTCAATGCTCTGATATACCGAAGTGTCGGTATAAATGCCATAACCCGCGCGGATCACCACCGTTGACGCGGGTATCGGCCGCCATGTGATGCCAATGCGCGGCTCGATCATGCGTCGATCGGGCCGCATCAACGATGCCGGATAATGCTGACCTGTCACAGGTCCCACCGGGTCGCTGCCCAGCACCGGCGCCACTGTGGTAAATCCGCTTGCGGCGTCAATATTCACCAGGCGCCCAAACAACTCCGTCATCGGCGCAGTGTAATCCCAACGCAACCCGGCATTGATGGTCAGAATCGGCAGCACGCGCCAGTCGTCATTGAAGTATGCCGAATACACCGTTTCGCGAAGGTACTTGTCCGCATTGCCGTAGGCGATGGAACTTGTGTCAGGTATGCCGATCAGAAAATCGGCAAGATCGGAGCCGCTAGCCGAACTCGCAGCCGCTCCTTGCGTCACCGCGCCGGTAAACGTGAACGTGCCGCGCGGATTCTGCTGAGCGAATTCGTTGTACTCCTGCTTCCGAAATTCGCCCCCAATCGTGATGTTATGTTTGCTGTGGTAGATGAGCGTCGACGCGGTCAAAGAGTCGCTGCGATTGCGATTGAATGCGCTGTTGCCGTCACTCAAACTGGCAAAGCCTGACACGAAGCTCAGCGCCGGCGGACCCCAATTGGCTGGGTCCTGATCGTTGCCGGCGATGCCTGCCAGGCCTGAGACATTGATGCGACTCTCGAAGTTCGGTGTGACCTCGGTCCTGATCCGGCTGAACGCATAGTTGGTGTACAGAAACACGCGTGGCTTGAGCCGATGCGACCAGTGCACGCCGGAGTTGATGCCGAGGGTTCCTGTGTGGTCCACAAAGTCAAACAGGTTCACGCTATCGGACCGTGTGCTTTGCAAACTGAAGTTCCCGTAAACCTCGTCCTTGCGTCCAATATTTTTATCCAAGCGGAATTGCGGCGCATCCTGGTGCGTGTCGTTCAGCACAGGCGCCTGGTAGTTGTAGCTTGAAACATTGGCGATGTTGGGCAACGGATAAAGCTGCAGCAGCGCAGCGGCTTGGCTAGTGACCGGGACCTGATTGCCGGGGTATGCCGTGCCAGTCGAAGGGTTGTAGATCGTCACCGGCTGCCCGAGCGCATTCAGCAATCCGGCCAGGTCGCCGTTTCGTTGATCATTGGTCGGCACAAGGCCGGTAACAATCGCTGCGCTGCTGTTGCGCGACCACTGATATGTAGCAAAAAAGGTTGGCCCGCGCGGCATTACGTGCGGAATGTTGAGCGGGCCCTGAAGCACCACCACTCCAGTGAAATTGTTATAAGTCGGCTTTGCCGGCTCGATACCGCTGACCGAATACGCACGCGCATCGAGCGCCGAATTATCCTCGCCAACCAGAACGCCACCCGTGTACATTCCCTTGCTTTTCGAGCGCGTATTGCCGAAGGCCGCATTGGGCGCGTACTGCGACGTCGCCGCGTTATTCACGCTACCTTGCACAAGAAAGCCATCGGAACTCTGCTCATTTTCTTCGGGTGCCTTGGGAATTTCAGTTGGCGCGCTTGCCTGAGCGGGTTTCTGCGACTCTGGACTCTTCAGTACCAGTGTCGGTGCCTGCGGCAATCCCTGCGTCGGTTGCGCAATCTGCGACTCCGCAGTCAGTTGGTCTACAGGCAATAGCTTCAGTTCCCATGCCGCCGCAGTCATATTGGGCGCAATCATAACGTCGGAATGGATCGTCGCGAAGCACTGCATCTCGATCTCAATCGTCCACTGTCCGTCTTTGAGATCGTCAAACTTGTACGTGCCATCCTGGTCTGAAACCGCCGTGAGCTTCGTCGTACCCTGCGTCGCAGTGATCGTCGCTCCGGGAAGCGGTAATCCTCCAAACGTCACCACTCCGCGATACTCCGACGCCGCAGCCATTGCGGCGAAACAAAGCAACCCCAGGCACAAGACAGAAATTTTGACTACGCTCCGCCAATGCATTTAGTTGTTCCTGTACTGTGCTAGTTCAGCGAAGGATGGTCGATATGTTGACCAATTTCCGAGATCGAACCGCAAACAACCTCATGGCGATGCTGCGCGCTCCATGAATGCCAAAATCATCCGCTCTCCATCAGTTCGGCGTTGGTGGATCGATGTGATCGATCACAATCACATCGACACTGTCTTTCTCCGATTCGAGCTTCAGACCCAATTGTTCCTGAATAGCAGTGAGTAACGAGACCGACGGCGCGTCGCTTGCAGCCTCGGCTTGTGCCGGGCCGCCCGGTCCGCCGGAGCCACCTAGCATGGGTGGCGGCGCGCTGTCGGGCGTCCACTGCAGTGTGAAATCGTACCTGCCGGTCAAGCTGGTTTTGTCGACAACAGAACGGCCGAGATAGACAGCCAGCGGGTGGATAAGCATATCGATAGGCGTTCCCTGGGCTTCGATATGGCCAGGACGCATCATCATCCTTCCGGGAGCGTAATCGGAATTTCGCGGACCACCCGCGAGATTCGACGCGGCAGCCTGCTCTGGCGGGGTAAGATCCTTTCTCTCGACGAGTTTCGGCCCACCTTTTGCTATGACCAGAGCGTATGACTGCAATTCGCGGGTCTCGTGGTGATACTTCAGATTGAAGCGCTCGACAAGCAGAGGAATGAGCATTGCCTGCCGGTCTTCGGTCTTCAGCTTTTCGAGCCTGGGTGCATCTTCCGGCGCGACCTTCGCTTCAATGTCAAAACGTTTCGACCGGACCCAGGAGGGAGCGCCGATGATGCGATCCCGTTCAATACCGAATGCTTGCTGGAGCAGGAATTCAGGCGGCAGGCCTTGGATCGATATTCCGTCTGGAGTGAAACGAAACAGAGCCGGGCCTCCCTCGGAGGTGCCAGGTTTGACCGAAGCGACCTCGTACCTGGGCAAGTCGTGACCATCACCAGGACTGGAACTGCTTGTGCTCGCACCGTTGACTGCCTGTCCGTGGACCACTCCGAAACCGATCGGCAGTGAGATCGCGAGCAACGCGGCGCTAGCCAGGATCACCCTTCGGCCAAGAGTGAGCGTCAGGCCGGACCGGCCCTTCATAATGCGCAAGACGCGCTTCTTGAGATCCGAGCCTGAGACTCCTGCCACGCAGGGCAGCGGCGATTCGAGACAAAAGGCGCAGACCTTTAGAATGCTCTCAGCATATGTTTCCGGGGGTGTTATCCGCGCGATGACGCTCTCGTCGCACGCGCGTTCGCGCTCTTCGCTCATCCTCCAACCCACCCAATACACCAGGGGATGAAACCAGAACAACGCTTGAGCGATGCGATGAACTGCGCAACTCAGGTTATCGCGGCGGCGAACGTGTTCAAGCTCATGCGCGACGATGGCCCCAATATGCACATCGTCCAACTGCTCTGAAAGGCCGCTGGGCCACAAAAGCACCGGACGCACGATACCGAAGACTCCGGGTTCCACGGCCTTCGATGTAACAACGATGGGAATCGGCCTGCGGATCTGCGCCTCTGCCTCACCGTTCCGCAGTGCAACGATTTCCGGTCCTTGATCGAGAGATCCTCCGTCATTCACGATGCGATGCGCGCTTCGCCACTGCGTTGCCCAACGGAACAGCATCAGGAGAAAGCCGCATGCCCATACTGCTGCAAGGGTCCACACAACCCAGGAGCTTCCCTGCAAGGAATGCGTCGAAGTCATGGGTTCGAATGCAGGCGGCTGTGCCTTCGCGAATGGCTGATTCAACTCTTCAATGAGCGTGTAGAGCGCCGAATGGACCGGCTGCGGTTTCGCCAATCGTGCTCCAAGACTCGTCAGCAGCGCGAACGGGAACAGGAATTTGACCGAGGCAGACATCCACACCCAGAAACGGACATGCGCCGGATAGTGCCTCAATGCAAGCGCGAGAAGCCACGCCGCTCCTGCAAAGGCGGAGGATTGCAACAGGTGCATCATGAGTGCAGTCGACGAAACAGAAGTCGAAAGATGCATTGTCATGCGAGTTCCTCCTTCGACCGGCTGCGAATAAGCTTCTCTGCTTCCTTGACGTCGTTAAGCGACAGTTTGCCAGTCTCGATCAGATGAGCCATGACCGGCTGGCCTTTCCCGCCAAAGAGGGCGACGATGTCGTCAATCAGCCGCCGCTGCGCCGCTGCTCGCGAAACCGTAGGCGCAAACAGGTGGAAGTTGCCTACCTTTCGCACTCGGCGCACAAGCTTTTTGGCCTCCATCCGGTACACAGTGGTTTGGACGGTTGTGTACGCTGGACGCTTCTGCGGAGGAAAAGCCTCCTGTATTTCGCGAATGGAGCACTCCTGTTTCTCCCACAAGGACTCCATGATCTGGAACTCGAGCTTTGAGAGTTTCGGAAGCGGCATCGGTCATCTCCTACACATGTAGTAACTACTACCACCTCCGTGTGTTTTGGTCAAGCCACTTATGGCCTGGGAATCCTGAACCTAGTTCGGCGACGGTTTCTCCACATGGTCGATCACAATCACGTCGTCCATCGCTTTGCCTGCCTCAATCTTTAGCCCGGTCTGCTCGGGCATTGCCGTATACAGGCTCGGCGGCGCATTGGGATTATCTCCCGCTGGCGGGGTAACCGGACCGCTCACACCGCGGAACTGCGCAAACTGCGAATCGTCCGGCGTCCATTTCAACGTGAAGTCGTATTTATCGGTGAGCCCAGTGTGATCGACCACGGGTTTGTCCATGATGCCCGACTGCATCCAGCTCGCGAACTCCTTCATGTCCATGTTGCGCACGATGAGGTCGCCGAGTCCTCTCAATTGAAAACCCTGAGGGTCGTTCGGTCTTGCCGTCGTCTTCGTCATCTTCGGACCGCCCGGCGCAACCGTAATGATGTACACCGACAGCTCCCGCTGTTCATGGTGAAACTTCAGCGCGAACCGGTCCGGCAGCAGCTTCTGCACCATCAGTTCCATCTGGTGCAAACTCGGCTGGCCTTCAGCGTCCGGCTTTCCGTCTATATCAAACAGGTCGGTGCCAAACCAATCAGGCGCGCCGATGATCTGTTTTGAATGCAGCCCATAGGCAAACGCGACCAGGTCGTTCATGTTGGTGTTCAACGTTCTGAATTGTGTGCCTCTGAATCCGAACCCCTTGCCGCGGGCTCCTGGCTGGCTGGGCTTGATCGTCACAACTTCAAACGAAGGATCGGCATTAGCCGCCATCGGCTTTGGCGGCTCGGGAATCGCCCAGGCCGTGTCTGCATTGGCGCGCTCCAAAGGCATCGGGATCGGCGTCGTGTCTTCCATCCATGTTCCTGCAATCGACTTGCCGTCCGCAGACATCTTGCCTTCATAGCTGCGGGGGACTATTGTGATCGTGAATTTCAGCACGCCATCCTGAAAGTTGACGGTCGCTATCGGCAAGCTCTGACCACCCTGGTCGATGCTGTACCACACGCCCTTCAACGCCCCGGCGTCCGTCTTCGAAATCTTGAACACGAGCCGCAGGTCTATTTGGGGATGTTGGTCTGTCTTGGGAATATGCAACGTCCCCTGCCAGACCCCCACAATGTCCGTCGGCGAAGCCGCCGTTGCCGCGGCACCTTGTCCGGCCGGCGTAGCCTGCGTTGTCGGTGCCGCAGCCGCAGGCGCAGGAGGTTGTGCTCCTGCACACACTCCGGTCGCCGTCATCAGTCCGGCAACTACAACGCCCGCGAGTCCCAACCGCCCGCCCATCGGTTTCTGGCCCACACCCATCTCAGACCTCGTTTGCCTCGTCGCCATGGCAAAGCATCTCCTTCCGCACCTGTGCATGAGAAATCGCAGAGAACGCCCTTGACCGACTTTTCCGGGCATTCGAAGGATACACAGAGATGACGAACCGGTCTCTCATTTGTTGCGGAATTCACCGGACTTTTGTGACCAGCATCCCGATTCATCAACTCATGTTGCATCGAACCTGGCGCACGCCGACTCAATCGAGGCAGGCACGTTTTTATTTCTTAACTAGTAACTTCCGCATGGGTCCGCAATGCAAACTTTGGGTAGTAAGCCGCCCCGATAGGCACGCATCCCTAAGGATCGCGGCTGCGCAGGTTCGTTATGTGACCACCTTCCTGTTGACATCCGACCCAAAGTGATGCCATGCTTGGGTCGGATGCCTTCCCAAAACAATCCCGATGATCGATTAGCCCTCTTGCAGGGCACGCTCGACTTACTCATTCTCAAAACCCTCGTGCTCGGCCCGCGCCACGGGCAGGGCATAGCCCGTTCGATACAACGCCAGTCTGAAGAAGTTTTTTTTGTTGATCACGGTTCGCTCTATCTTGCCCTGCAGCGGCTTGAAGACAAGAAGTGGATCAACGCCAAGTGGGGCGTGAGCGAAAACAACCGTAAGGCGCGCTTTTACTCGCTTACCCCCAGAGGCCACGAGCAGCTCGTTGAGAAGACCAGTGAATGGCAGCGCCTTACGCGCGCCATGGAGCTGATCCTCAACGGCAGCTCCAGTCCGAGCGCCGAGGAGGCTTGAATATGTCCAAATCTAAACGCAGAGCCGAGGACTTTGCGGCCGAGATCCAATCGCACCTCGCTCTCGAAGCCGATGAGCTAAAGCGCGAAGGCCTGAGCGAGGGCGAAGCTCAACGCCGGGCGCATGTCGAGTTCGGCAGCGTCAGCACGGCGCGGGAACGCTTCTATCTGCGCAGCCGCGTTGTCTGGCTCGACAATCTCGCCCGCGACGCGAAGTTCGCCCTTCGGCAGCTCGCCCGCGGCCCCGGCTTCGCTATCACCGCCATCGTCGTGCTCGCACTCGGCATCGGTGCCAGCGTCGCCATCTTCGCCTTCGTCGACGCAGCGCTGCTCGAGCCGCTACCTTATACCGATCCTAACCATTTGGTGCAGGTGAACGAAGGCAATGACCAGTTTCCCGATTGGCCGCTCTCCTATCCTGACTTTCTCGACTGGCAGCGGCTGAACCACTCCTTCAGCTCGCTCGACGTCTTCTCTCCCACCGGTTTTCTTCTGAGGTCTGGTGCGGTTACGGAGCCAGTGCAGGCGATGCGCGTCAGCGGCGGGTTTTTCCAGACCCTCGGCGTGCATCCGTCGCTCGGTCGCGATTTTAATCCGGGCGAAGATCGCGTAGGCGGCCCAAACGTCGTTCTCCTGAGTTACAGTGCGTGGCTGCATCGCTTTGGCGCGCGACGCGATCTCATCGGCCAGGTCATCGACCTTGAGGGCGCCGCGTATACGGTTATCGGCGTTCTTCCACGCGAATTCTCATTCGCGATCCTGAGCAACGCCGAGTTCTGGGTACCCGTCAACAGGCTGAGTTTCCATGAGCACTCGCGCGGCTTCTATGCCTTTATGGGAATCGGCCGCCTGCGCAAGGGCGTCAGCGTGCAATCGGCGCTCGCCGATATGAAAACGATCGCCGCACAGCTCCAGCGGCAATATCCCACTCCCGGCCGCGAGGCCAGCGCCGGTGTCGTTTTACTCTCCGAAGTGGTGACCGGCAACGTCCGTCCCATCTTGCTCACGCTTCTCGGAGGCGCAGGACTCTTGTTGTTGATCGCCTGCGTCAACGTGGCGAGCCTGATTTTGCTCCGCTCTGAGACCCGCCGCCGCGAGATCGCTGTGCGCAGCGCGCTGGGCGCTACTCCGTCCCGTCTGCTCCGCCAGTTTGTCGCGGAGGGACTTGTCTACGCTCTCACCGGTTGCGCGGCCGGCATCGCGGTGGCCGCAGGACTCATGCGTATTCTCTCGCGCCTGGTGCCCAAGGACATGGCTGCCAACATGCCGTTTCTCTCCGCCGCAGGCTTCAATGCGCACACCGGCTGGTTCATCTCGGCCATCGCACTCAGCGCCGCGTTTCTGCTCGCGGTCACACCCATATTGCGCCTTTCATTTCAACCACTGCGCGATGGCTTGGTTGATGGCGATCGGAGCTCCGCAGGCCGCGTCTGGAGAAGACTCGGGACCAGCATGGTGGTTGTGGAACTGGCGGTTGCTGTGGTGCTCCTCGCCGGCGCCGGCTTGCTCGGCAAGAGCTTCTACAAGCTACTGCATGTGCCGCTTGGCTTCGAGCCTGATCATGTTGCGACCGTGGCGGTGATGGCTCCGAACTCAGCCTACACGACCGACGAGCAGGTCGTTGCCCTCTATCGCGAGATTGTGCGCCGCACCTCCATACTGCCCGGTGCGAAGCTCGCGGGAGTGACCAGCCTGCTTCCCGTGCAGTGCGACTGCGGTATCGACCGCATCAGCTTTCCCGGCCGGCCTTATCACGGCGAACACAACGATGTGGATGAGCGTCACATCGGTCCGAACTATCTCCCCGCTCTAGGGGCAAAGCTGATGAGCGGCCGGTTCTTTACTGAATCCGACGACGCCTCGCATCCCGGCGTCGCCGTGATCAACCAGACGCTCGCGCGCACCTACTTTCCGGGTCACGATTCGGTCGGACAGAAGATTGCCGACGACGAAGGCGGCAAACCTGCCGAGTGGATAATCGTAGGCGTCATCGAAGACGTTCGTGAGGGCCCTCTCGATGCGCCCGTAGCAGCGGCGGAGTACTTTCCGATCAACCAGACGCGCCAGAATGAGTTCAGTCTCGCGGTGCGCACCTCGCAGGACGCCGGGGCGCTGCTACCCGAACTCGTCAGTACGCTCCAACAGATCGACCCTAACCTGGGCGTGAGCAACGAAGCTACGATGGACGAAAAGGTAGGCGCCACGCAAGCCGCGCTGTTGCATCGATTCAGTGCGTGGCTGGTCAGCGGCTTCGCGGCCATGTCGCTTGTGCTCGGCGTCATTGGCCTGTACGGAGTCGTCGCCTACTTGGTGAGCCAGCGCACGCGCGAGATCGGTGTGCGAATGGCGCTTGGGGCGCAGCGTAGCTCGGTGTACAGTCTGGTCATGCGGCAGGCGGGGTGGTTGACCTTGGCAGGGCTCGCTATCGGACTAGTCTGCTCCCTGGGAACATCGATGCTCATCCGGAGCCTCTTATTCGGTGTGCAACCATGGGACGGAGTGATTTTGGTTTGTTCGGCCACATTGCTAGGTCTGGCGTCAATGGCAGCAAGTTTTCTGCCCGCGCGCCGCGCTGCATCGGTAGATCCGGTTGAAGCTCTTCGCGCTGAGTAGACCCCTATTTTTCCTAGCACGGATCTGTGAGAGCCTCGGGGTGAAATTCCCCGGGGCTACTCGACCAACCGGAACTCCAAAGATTCGACCTTCCATTCCAACTTCCCGGTCGATCTAACTGGGTGCGAGGGCCTTAAGCGGAGGCTGGAACGCCTGCATAGGATAAGGTCAGAACAGTAATGTCATCGTCCTGGCCAAATTCCTGTGCTGCGCAAGCGATGGCTTCCGCCGGTTGGATGCTGAGCGCAGCCGATCGCTCAAATCCAAGCAGCTCGCCGGCCTGATCTCTGGATTCGACCACGCCGTCTGTTAGCAGGGTGAGCTGGTGGCCTGGTGCGAGATGGAATGAGCGTTCGGCGTAGGTTGTGTCGACGGCGAGGCCCAGCGGCAAGCCATTTTCCAGCGGCAATTCTTTGCCCGCAACATACGGCGCAATGTGCCCGGCATTCGCGATCGTCAGCTTCCCGTCCGCGTCGCAGCGGAGAACCAGGCAGGTTGTAAACCCGCTGCTGCGGCCGAGCATGCGCTGGTTCATGGCGGTGAGGATTTCGCCGGGGTTCTGGGTGTAGTGGGCCAGGGTGCGGATGGTGCCTACTAATAAGGAGACGGCCATGGCGGCGGGCATGCCTTTGCCGCTGACGTCGCCGATGACGATGAGGGCGCCGTTGTTGGGGGTGGGAAGGATCTGGAAGAAGTCGCCGCCGACCTGACCGGCGGGCTTGTAGACGCACTTGAGGGTGAGCCCGGGGATGTTGGGGATTTCTTCGGGGATGAGGACTTGCTGGACGGTGCGGGCGGCTTCGAGTTCGGAAGCCATGCGCTCCTCATCGCGTCGAGTGCGGGCGTAACGCAGAACGAGGATGGCAAGGATCGAGACCTGCATCAGGAAGTCGGCGACATTCTGGGATGAGCCCGGAAACGGCCAGGTGAAAGACCGGTCGAGCTGCTGACGAAACTCCTCAAGCGCGGTGTACCCGGCAAAATGTGCGGCCCACAGGAGCCTTTCAACGACGCCCAATCCGAACGACAGACCGACGGGACCGAGGAGCAGGCGCGCATCCAAACTGCCTCGCCTGGCCGCGACGAAGAGGAGCAGGAGCACGCACACCTGGTAGGGCAACTTGGTGAGGGCGACAGTGGCACTGGTTATCAACGCAACATCGACGCTACCGATGCTTACAAGGGCCGGGAGGGGAGCCACCAGGGCGGATGCCAACGCGGTCCAGTAGATCCAGCTCCTGCGCTGCTTCAGCAAAGCAACAAGAAAAAAGAGGAAGCAAACGGAAGAGGTTGCCTGCAGGCAATCTGACATTGCCCAGAAAACCCGCAAATCGACGGCGTGGAACGCTTCGTAGATCCACAGGGCTCCAAACGCGGCATTGGCGAATTCGATGGCGGCAAACCACAGATACTCGCGCTCCGTCGGACGCAACAGGAAAAGGCCCAGTCCCGCACAGCCGGCAATGAGATAGACGAGCAGCAGAATATTGGTGGCAAAGAGGGACCAGAATCCACTCCTGATCTGGAGGGTCTTCCACTCGCCAAGAAGTCCGGCGTCACCGATGCGGATGGCTTCCTGGGGTCCTGCTCCCAAGGCGTTTGTTGGCGTCTGCGGATTGATCCAAATGCGGATGGCGATGCAGAGCGGGCCGCCCGCGGAGGGCGGACTGTTGGGGAGGGGTATTAGCTTTTGACTTCCGACCGTAAAGCTAAATGCCAACCTGTCATCCGGCGGCATTCCGCCGAGTTGGCCAACCAATCGGCCACCGACGAAGACCTGGTAGTTCCCGTAGATTACGGGAATGAACAACGCCATGGGCGCGTGATGCGCAGGCAGGACGACCTGAAACCGGTACCATGCGAAGCCGCGATAACCGGGGTAGCCCTGCGTATCCCAGGGTTGGTCGGAACGGATCAGTGGCCATTGGGAGTCGTCGAACTTGGGGTCGGACCAGCGGGAGTCATCGCCGATATGGAAACGCCATAGGTCATGGATTTCGACCATGGGGGCGCGTTCGTTCTGAAAGTCCACGACCTGTGCAGGGGCACACACGAGACCTGCGACAACAAGCAGAACAGCCGCGATCCCGGATCGAGCTTTGGGAAGCATGATGGATCATCGTTGCACGGCCAAAAGCGCCGCGCAATCGAAAGCGGGCGAAAAGCATTGTGCGGCTTTCTGCTTTAGACTTCTTTATTGACAATCGATCCAATGGCGCTCCCATCCTCCAAACACGCTATCGGAGTGCTTTGCTGCCTCATCGCGCTCGCAGCATGTATCGTCGCGTGTATCGTTGCTCGGTCCAGGCGTCGGGAATTTCCTCCCGGTTGGCCGGTGCTTGTGTCTCTCACCGTCCTTCAGTTAGCGCTCCTGGTCGATATGCTCTTCAGTCTGCGCTGGCTCTTGCACAACAAGCTCGCAAGTGAATTCATGGTTCATCACTTCTATGAACGCCGGGTGGGCCCACAGCATCTTGCCCTTTTTCTTGTGGCTGCCGCGGCATCAACTGGAATCTGGTTGCTGCTGAAAAGCCTGCGGGGAAGGAGAGGGGCGCAATTGGCGTCCTGCGGAATGATTCTGTGGATATCCACTTGGTTCGCGGAGGTGATCTCTCTCCACTCGATGGACGTCTTCCTCCACAACTCGCTTGATCACGTCACTGTGCGCGACGCGGTGTGGATTGTGAGTTCCATCATGATCTCGTGCGGGGTCTTGCTGGATGTTAGAAGAGCGCCGACGACTGCAATCCGGAAGTAATCCGGTTTTGGAGCTACTTCCCCGTTGGGGGTCACTCGACCGGAACGCTTGGGCATGTCAAACACAGCGACAGAAGGAGACGAGGAGCCTACGCGTAATTACTCATTCGTTGCCGCGCGGATCAGCATGAACTTGTGCTTCTCCCCCTGATCGTCCAGAATCACAAACCACTGGCCGTCGCGATAGAACTTCAGCTGGTCGTGGACGGTCTGGTTGTGGACAAGGACGATGAAGTGATGCCAGTCCGGGCTGCGCGTGACCTCCTGCCACACGTAGCTGTGTGCACCTGTGATTACGGCCACTGTGTTTGAATCAGAGGTAAGTTTCTGAGAGATGACGGTGGCAGTTTCCCATTGGGGCGACTGTTCGGCCATCACAGCAGCAGACGTGGCTAATAGTACGGGACCGAGTACAACCTGGACGAGACCGCGATTCATACTGGCACCTCCTCAAACGCTATTCATTCGAGTCAGTCACCGATCTAAGACAAGAGTAATCACAGGGCGCATCTAGGGCAACGCTCTCCCCGTTTCTCCGTTTTGGAGTTACTTCAGGATGGGGGGTGATCCTCTGGTTGAGATTCTGATTCACCATCAGCACGCCAGAGGCTCTCGACCGGCGATCATTTCGTTTTGAATCTGCACTTGGATGGTCGCTGTACGCGGTGGTTTGCCGCAAAATGTGCCGCGCATTTAATGCTCAGCGCATTCTTCGGGCAGCCCCTCTCCGTCTCAGGGCTAGCGCCGCTTTCAAAGGATTTGTCTTTAATAAGCGCGATCAGTTCCCCTTCTCGCAACCATTCCAAGCTTCTGATCCTTCAGCAGGGCTGACTGGATGCTAGCCGGCATTTCGCTACTAGCGCCGTCGACGAGCGAATCGACAATAATGCGCGCGCCGAGAAAGCCGCATGCGCAGCAATGATTTGTCCGAATCGCCTGTTTTACATCCAGGTGGATTGGATTTGGAAGACGGCTCAGAAACTACGGCGCCATTCTCCCGCGAGAAACAGTCGTAACTCCGGGTCTTCACTGCGCGCTTGCCGGATCGCTCGAGTCTCCCGTTCGTCCCGATTGTATGCTGTATGCAATGCGGTAGTGGACATGCGTCTTTCCCGCCGCCAGGCCATCCGTCGCCGTGGTTCCCTGGATCGGCCCCGCGACCCGCGTCCAGCTTCCATTCGGATCATCCTGCCGCTCCACCATCACGCCATAGCCCGCTGGCGGCGCATCGAACTGTAGCGTCACCAGACCCGACCCTCCGGCCAGCTTCACCACCGGCGGCTTCGGCTTGGGAATCTGCGGATACGCCACGCGTACTTCGATCGGATTGCTGGGATCGCTGCGATTGCCCGCTGCATCCACGGCAACCAGTCGATAGAAATATGTCTCGCCCGGACTCACGTAGAGGTCCTGCGTGGTGCGCGTGGTGCCCGGCAGTGGATCGCCCAGCACGACGCCGATGTCCTTCGTCGTTCCCGACCGCAACAACAGGAACTGCGCACTACGTTCTTCTGGATCCGCCGCCGCAAAGGTCAGCGAAACTTTACCGTCCGCACCCGAAACATTCAGGATTGTGGGAGGTCCCGGCACTGTTCGATCCGCCAGCGTCACCTGCACGCTCGCGCTTGGCGGGCCCTCCTGGTTATCCAATGCCACGGCAACGACTCGATACTCGAGCGCAGATCCAGACGCCTCGCCAAAATAGTCGTCGTACAACGGCTCAACGGTGGCGCGCGGATTCAGCCGCACCCATGTTCCCTGTGCTGTGCCCCCGGCTCTTCGTTCCACAAAGTAACCAGCCACCGGAAACGCCACAGCGGTCCAGGTCAGGCGCACTCTCGTCTGACCGGTATCTGCCGCCAATCCCCTCACCGCGGGCGGTGCGTCGGCATTCGTCGGAATCACACTCGCTGCAAACGACGGCGGTCCAAGATCACCGCGTGGTCCCACCGCGTGCACCCTGTAGTAGTAACTCGTTCCGCCGCGCACGTTGTCGTCTTCAAAGCTCGACGTGCCCGTGGGCAGCGCCTGCGTCATCAGCGTCTCCCACGGCCCCGTCGGCAGAAACGCTCTCTCCACCACGTAGCCGCTCAGGTTCGGCTTGGTCGCCGCCGTCCAGTTCACCACCACTTTTCCCGCAGCAGCTGCGGCCGTCACGGTCGCCGGAGGAGCCAGCGCGCGAAAGTCCGGAAAGAAGATGCGAATCCCTGCAGGTTGGCTGCGCCTGCCGAAAGAGTCCACTGCATAGATCTGGTAGGACGCCATCGCATTTGGCTGCGCATCGCGGTCCACCACCAGCGCCACCTTGGGATTCCACTTGGTTCCCACCACAAATGGCTTCACGCTGATCGAGCTGCCATTGCGCTCCACCGCGACTGAAATTGCCGGCAGCGCGCGATTCTCAGCCGGCGGATTCCAGCTCAGCGACACACCCTGCCCGTCCACCTTTGCCTGCACGCCATCCGGTGCGGGCGGCAACGGAGTAGCCTGTGAGCCATCCACCGAGGCAGACACAATGCTCGGCGCAGTCGGATTGCCCAGTGCATCGAGCCCTTGCACCGTGTACGTGCGAGCGCCCGAAGCCGCATTCGAAACTGTCGCAACCAGTCCCAATGCCCGCGCAAAATTCAAATCGCTGAACGCGCGCAGCCCTAGCAAGTTCACAAGATTCCTTTGCTGCTTCGCATTGTCTGGGGGCTTGTTCAACACATCCGGAAGCCGCCGAATCGTATCTGCGTCCTCCACTGACAGCGCAGCCAGCGCCGCCGCATCCCCCATTGCAACATGCGGTGCCACCACCTTGCCCGCGCTGTCCGTAACGCGCCATCCACCTGCGGGCCATTGCAATCCAGGCGGGAACCACAACAGCTGGATCTGTCCCTTACCGTCAGAAACCGCAAACGCCGCGCCCGGATTGTCCTGCGCGGCACACACTCTCCGCGCGAGCATCAGCAGCGCGACTAGAGCAAGCACGTAGCGCGCCATGCTTCCCATCCTGATCCCTCGTTCCCCTGTTCCCCTATTCCCTGTCTTCGTCATAGATGCACCGAGAACGACACGCTGCCCAGCGGCCACGGCAGGCCGAGCGAAGCGCTCGCGTTCATTTCCAGGGGCAGTGCCTCCGCGTGAATTTGTGCCGACACCGAACCTGAAACGCAAGCGCTTGCCACGCATGCGCCGGCACTCGCATTCGCTGAAAAGTCTCCCGAGATATGTGGCTGCGGCGTAATCGTCACACCCGCATCCACGCTGCCCCTCACATAGGCAGACGCCACCGAATCATCGCCCACATCGAGATCGATACTTACACCGCCGCCAAGTGAGAGCCCCTGGTCTGAAAGATCCATGTACATCTGCGCATCCGACACCAGGAAGTGCCCATCGATCCGCGGCCCTTCCTTCTTGCCGGCATCAATGTGCCATGGCCCGTTGCCGAAATGCATATCGACTGCCGCGTTATTGGCGCTGTTGCCCAGGCTCAGAGATGCCAGCCCGTTCATAAACGAGAGCTGTCCCCACAGCCGTCCGTCAAAGTTGCCGCCGGCATATTGGAAGTACCCCTGGAAATCGCCGTTACCGTTGTCGGGCGGCTTCAGCAGCCATGCATGGAAATCCATGCGCGCGCCTGCGTTCTGGCCCGTCGCCTTAATCGTGAGATCGCCATCGATCGTATACGTAAAGTGATCGGGCATCCCCACCCGCATCCCCGCCATAAACAGGAACGAGTTGTCGAACACCGGACTCGCCGCTTTCAGGTCACCTGTATCCGTGAACGCCGTCAGCGGGAAGTTGTGACCCATGCCGCCCGAAATCGAATACAGGTTCATCACCGGAGGCACGGGCACAATTGGAATCCCTGTATCACCCAGGCCAATAATCGCGCGCGCCAGCCAGTAGTCGTGTCCGTTGGCATAGCCCAGCCGGAACTGCGCTGTCACTGGCGGCCCGCCCAGTTCACTCAAATCAACGGTGCCGTTGTACTCCGTTCCCGTCTGTCCGCCGTAGACCGGATGAATCTTCGCATCGGATGTCGGCGATCCCGATGGATACGGCACATCGACGGTGAACGGCGAATTGGTTGGGCCCTGCGCGGTGATATTGGTGCCGGCCTCGTCCATCTCGTAGTTCACCTGCATCGGCACCGCAGGCATCACTTCCGAGAGATGAACCGTCGTAGCGAACTGGGCTCCCATCACTTCGCTGCCGCTCATTGGAACCGTGATGTGCACCGACTGCAAATCAACTGGCGTTGATCCCAACGTTGAGCTTCCCGTCAGCGAAACATCCTGCGCCGTGCCGCCATTGCCCAGGTATCCGCGCCCATCCATCCCAAAGGTGAAAGGCGTCAGTGGAACGATCGCAAACTTTTTGCCCTCGGTGCTGAAGGTGAATGTGGTAGACGACTGCACTGCCCAGCCAAGGTTCTGCACCTGCGTGAACAACAGGTTGCTTGCCTTGAAGGAGATGTTTCCGTACGTCTTGGTCACAGGTTGCGCATTGGTTTGAAACGTAATCGCTGCCTGCTGTCCACCGCCTGTGATGAGCTTGCCGCTTCCTGTAATGTGCGTGTCGAGCCAAGGAACATAAATGTCAACGCCGTTGTAGTACGCATCAAAGTCGCCGTGCCCCGGCGTTGCGGTTGCGCTGATCGACTGAAAAGTAACCGTGCCGTTATCGAGTTGGGCTTTGAATGGCTTTGTTGTTTGCACACTGCCGCAGAGGCCGCCATCCACCACCGCCCAGTCCGTTGGATTGAACTCGAGCGGCGTTCCTGAAACAAGACCCAGCGTGTACGGAATCACCGTGAGTTGCGGGAATCGCACTCCCACCCAATCTTTTCCTTTTCCGCTCAACCCCGCGCAGAGTGGACCCGCATTATCTCCGTCGGAGTGACTCAGATCCAGCCTTACCTGCGGCGACTGCATCTGGAACTGGCTCCATCCGATGATGGTTTGCGGCATCGTGAGCCCGTCCTTTATCCAGTCGCCATTGGAGTGAAGCTCAGCCGTCACTCCCGTCCACTGCGGCGGAGTCTCCACCCCTGGTAGCCGCAGCGTTGGGTCGCTCAAGGCAACACTGAGTGTCGCGTCCACCTCTCCCTGCACTGCGCCGCCCGTTGATGCCGTATGTCCCTGGATCCGGTCGATCGTCCCGGAAAGCCCCGGCACATTGGGGGGCAGAGCCGCGTTGGGAGACACATCGAAGCTCCCGTTCGTCACCGCCGATCCATCCGGGATTTCCCAGTCTGTAAAGCTCACCGGAATCGGAGCAAAGATGTCATAGCTCTGGCTCGTCTCGTTCGCCAAGCGGACGATCAGGTTGCCCGAGCCGCTGTACTTCGTGCCCTGCTGTGTCACGTGTCCCTGGATGTCTCCGATCTCGAACGACCCGCCGCTGGTTACAGGAAACAGAAACTTGCACGGCTTCGTTGGATCGGACTGCACCACCTCGAAGTGACGCACTTCAGACGCAACATGCGAATCCAGCGCCACAATCCCCGTCACAATCGGCAAGATCTTCTCGAGCGAAGGATTCACATACTGCACCGCGCCCAGTCCCGCCGCACTCTGATTGGTGCTCGACAGCACGCCCACCTTCAATGGCGGCAGGTTGCTACCGGCCGGCGGCGAAAGCGAGTTCAGCAGCGATTTTGCGCTGTTGGCCGCCGCAGCATCCAGCGAGCCTGAAGAGTTCCCTGCAATCTTTCCCAACGTCTCGCGTACGCCCAAAGGCAGGTTCGGCTGCGCCGGGTCCGGTGCAATGTCGGCCACCACGCTCACCGCGTGCATGCCCAGCGTCTTCGTATTCAGGGGATCCGGCGTCGGGAAAACCTTACTGTACCCATCAATGATGTCCGGCAGCTTCTCCCCGGGTTTCAACCGGCCAGTCAAATTCCGCCTGGGCGACGAAGGCAACGGCATCGGTTCCTGTTCTGTCGTTCCGTCCACGTTCCATGTCACCATCACCGGGCCACGCCCGTAGTACTTAATCTGCGATTGCGCAATCGCCGCATCGTCGCAGGTGCTGCAAGTCGCATCGGCAGCCACCGATCCCGGCCGCATCGGCATCAGCGACACTTTCGGCGCCTGCGCTGAACTGGATGTCGGCTGCGCTCCACCCAGCCGCGCAGTGTTACTCACGTCAACAACAGGCGTCTTCGATTGCGACCCGCTTGAACCGCTCAGCCCCGGTCCCGGCATCAGATGGATCGGCACCTTCGGCTTGGTGTTGTCATGCCCCGGAAAATCCGGATCGGCAATCGAGATCAGATGCAAAGGACCGTCTGCCGCCAGGTCCTCCGGCACGGTAATCGTTAGCGCATAGCAATAGAACATGTAGGCGCGTGACGTGATCGCCGAGACATCCGGACCCCCACCTCCGCTTGCCACGGGTCTTGCACTCTGCGCAATCACCGACTGAAAAGCGTTGCCAATCGAATTTTGCGCGCCGCCTCCACCGCCGCTCAGGCTGATGCGGTTCAGTGTCGCCGCCTGCAGAAACGGCGAGGTCCCTGGCCCATCCACGCTTGCCGCCAGCAGCGATGCATTCACATGCTGCGCATCCGCCTCAGACAGTTGAAAGACGCGAATCTTGAAGCTTCCTTGGTTGCCGTACGCATGCTTGACCGCATCCGGATCTTTGACATTGATGGCGGACAGAACCAATCCTTCGCTTCGATTCCAGTTCGTGATGTTCGGATCCGACGGCTCCGCTGTCAGCTTCTGAATGCTGCCATCGCCCCAATCCACAAATACGTTGTCAAACGCCACGTGTCCGTACTGCCCGAAGAGACAACCAGAGCACTGCGACCCGGGAGTCTCGATCAGGTTCGGATGCGTTGCATACGGCGAGTCCGTCAGGTTGAAGCTGCCGGAGATCACAAACCTGTCACCCGCGTAGAAGTTCGGATCGCTCCCCGTGGCGTCGGCATCCTGGGTATTCAGCCCGTTACCCGTTCCACCACCTGAGCACGCCATGCCCGTGGGCGCAGCCGGCCTGTCCAGTGGCCACCGTTCCGAAACTTCCACCTCAATGTCCGTCGTCTGCGGTGGAGTCGTCGGCGCAGCTTGCTTGTTCTGCAATGCTGCGTTCGCCTGGAACGCAGCGCTTTGTCCCGCTTTGGCTGTTGCGCTCGCAGCCTGTGGCGCAGCGCTATTCGTGTTGTAGGTGTGGTAGCCCACCACCTCCCATTGCAGATCGCCAACAGACAGCTGCGGGCTCGAGCTCGACTTCGCCGGTGGCTGAAAGATCTTCACCCCGTTGACCACCGTGTACGTCGGCGTGGCGTGCGATGTGTATGTGAAGGGTGTGTGTGTAGCAAGCTTGTACTTCGACGGCTCCAGCGCGGAGGCCAAAAACGCCGCGTCAGGCCGGTAATAAGTCGGCACCGAGTGCAGCGTTCCGCCCATCGCCAGCACATTCACGCCGTCGATGCGCTTCGACGCAAGCAGCGTCGTTCCATCCTTTAAATAGATATTGAGTACGTAGTAGTCAGCCAGCCCTGGGTTCTGCTCGTGCCATTGAAACTTGGCATCGTCGTCCAGCACCGGCACTCCGTAGTGCTCCTCAATCTCGCCTTCCCACACATCGCCCCACTGCGGCGTATCCAGAACAATCTTACCCATGGTGAAAGGCTGCAGATTGATCGGCGTGATTTTCAGCGACGGCGGCGGCCCTTGCGTCACCACCGGAGCCACCACATTCAACATGCGCGGCCCCGTCGCCCGCTGCTGCTCCGGTCCTTGCAGCGCGATGTCGCGCCCGCCCGGCAAAGCCGTCGAAAGCGTGCTCACCGTCACATGCAGTTCAGTGCTGTTCACGTAGCGGGCCGGCCCCAGTGCTGTCACCGCCGCAGGAATTCCCGCTCCCACGCTGAACGTCACCAACGTTCCCGGCACAAAATTCGAGCCTTCAATGGCCACATCGACGTTCTCTGCGCCCGCCGTGATCTGGCTCGGCACCAGTCGCAGGATCTGCATGGGCGGCCCGGTCGATCCCGGATTGCCCGCCGGCGTCACGGTGAATGTGTTCGGTGCAGGTGAATGATAATTCCCACTCAGCAGCGTCACGCCCCTCGGTCCGAGCGGCGCATTGGGCGCAATCGTCACCTGTGTCTGCAATTCGTTCGCATTCACCAGAACTGGCTTGCCCAGCGTCAATCCTGTCGAGGGCGTCATCTGCAGCGCCGCATTCGCAACAAAGTTCGCGCCATTCAAAGTCAGCAGTACCGTCGTTCCCTGGTGCCCGCTCAGCGGCGACATCTCCTTGATCGCCGGCTGCACAGGCCCGCAATTTACCGCTGCCAATGCGGTCGACGTGCAACCCGGCGTCTGCGCTGCGGTCACCGTGAACGGCGTCGGCGCAGCCAGATCATGGTCCGCATCCATCAGGTCCAGTTTGTACGTGCCGGTCGCGGCAGTCGAAGCAATCTGCACCTGGGCAACCACCTGCGTCGGCAACTTCGCTGCAACACTCACAACCGTCATGCCCTGCGAAGGTGAGATATGCAGTTGCAGCAGGCGGGGCGTGAAGTTCGCTCCGGTGAAGGTCAGAGTGACCGTCGATCCCTGCGCGCCCTGCGTCGGGGTGTACATCGTCAGCGTGGGCCGTCCCTGCGCCCATGCCGCCGTGCACACCAGAAGTACCCCCGCTCCCACGCCCGCCGCACGCAGCCGTGGCGCGTAACTTCCCCCTCGATCTTTCGCCGAGCGTCTTTCAACAACCATCAGTCGTTCTTTCCTCGCTTGCATGCCCACGCCTCAGAACGTCTTCTTGTGCGACAGGTTGAAAGTCCAAATCCCGATCAGCTGTGTCGTCGGCAGATCGGTATGCGCCACATCGTCGCGATTCTGGTTGTAGCTGCCCTGCACCGCCAGCGTGCTCGTCTTCAGCCACTTCGGTAGCGTCCACTGGAAGCGTCCGCCGTACTGCCCCGTCAGCGTATTCGAAGTAAAGACGCCGCTCGCCAGCAGTGTGCGTCCCTGCACTACGCTGATCACCGGCGAAACCTGCACATTCGGCTGCTTCCACACAAAGGCCGGCTGCACATTCACGCTGATGTTGCGCGTCGTCCCAATCGCCGCCGGGTCTGCAGCCACCCAGTTGAAATTCGCCTGCGTGTTGATCTGGAAGAACCCCTTCGTCGCGACATTCGCTCCAAATTGCAGCGACGAAGTAATCGCTCCCGCGGTCGGTTGTATGTTGTTGCGCAGCCAGTCGCGTGTGCCCCCAGCCGAGAGCGATACCATCCCCACTTGCCTCGACAGCGTGACATTCCCCGACACATCTCGCTGGTCTGCACTTCCGTTCTGCGTCGGCGGCAGAGCCTGCAGCGCCGCCGGAATCGTCCCCGTTTCAGTGGTCGACTGATTCGAGCCCACCGTCAGGCTGGTCTTTGGTCCAAACGCCTTCGTCCACGTCTCCGTGGCGCTGTTCAGATCCAGCTCCGCCGTTGTCGTCGGATTCACGTTGTTCTGCAGAAAGCTATACGTCACCGCAAACGTCCCAATCTTCGTCGGACTGCTCGCCGATGCATCCACGCCGCGCAGGTTCGGATTGCTGGCCTGCGTCAAGCTGGGATTGGCCGGGTTCCCGAAGTTCGCGCTCAGATCGCGAAACGCAACACTCAGATTCGCCTTCCTTGGACTGCCTGAAATCCCGCTGCGCCATGCGCGCCCAAACAGCGTCGTCGAAGTAGGATCGGTAATGTTCGCGTTGTCGTAGCTCCACGCATACTCCGACGTCCACTGCCACATCTTGCCCATGTGCAGATTCAGAAGGCCGCCATACACATCGCCTCGCGATGCGGTGGCCACCGGGTTCGGCACAACAATCGGATTCCCCGAAGAGTCGTATTCTACAATCGTCGGCGGGCCCACATCCTTCGCGCCCAGCCACATCAATCGAAACTCCGCCCACTTCGGCAGCGGCGCCTGCCAGCTCCCGCCAAGCAAGCGCTGATGAAACGTGATGCCTGCCCCTCCGCCCAGCGCCTCGTCATTCGTGTTGGTATAGAAGCCCAGCTTGCCGCCCGGCGTCGTCGCCATCGCTTCAACGCCCTGCCGCGGCGTCGCCGCCGTCACAAATTGCGCGTCGGTATACAGCGCCGGAGAAACGATGCCGAATTTCAGGCTCGCCCCCCAGTGCTCGCCCTTGCGCTCGATCTGCGCAATGTAGTCATTCACGCGCCCCTGGCTTGTCCGTTGCACTTCGGGATTCAGAATCGAATTCAACAAACCGCTTCCATTCAGCTGCGGATGCCAGCCGCTGTTGTTGCTGATCATCCGTTCAGCTACTGAGAACACATTCGAGTCCGGCGGATTCGAGCCAGACGCCCACTGTGTCGTCGAGCTGATCTGCCCGTCAATCTCGCCGCCCAACTTCTTCTTCTCAGGAGCTTTCTTCGTTCCCGGGCCCAGCGCAACAGCACCCAGCGCCGAACCTGCGCTTGGCGTCGGAGCAGCCTCTGCATCCGTGCCCGGCTGCAACGCAGCAGGCCCCGTCGGTGCCGCAGCCGACGGAGGCGCCGGTGCCGCCACGGTGAACTTCCACCCCGAAGCCTCGCTGCCCACGGTCAGACTCACATCGTGGTCACCGTTCGCCAGCGGAAGTTGCGGCGTATAAGCCACGCTCGTCTGCGTCAGTTGCGCCAGCGGCGTGATGTCTATGTCGTCCATCGACAGGCTCACCTCTGCCGGATTCACCGGCGCCTGAAACTGCACCTGCACCGTGGGCTGTGCCTGCGTCACGCTGCTGTTCGGCGCCGGCATCTCCTTGGAAATCTCTGCAGCCAAATCCAGATACACCTGTCTCCGCATGGCCCGTAGCGATGCATACTGCAGCGTCGCCCGCTGTCTTCCGCTTTGCAGCCGCGACTGCGTCGGTCCTGCCACCCGCGGCTGGTTCCACTGCTGCTGCGGGCCCGAAAACAGAAAATCGCCCCAGCGCGAATACACATCCACATGCCAGAAATACGCCGCCCCCGGCACGAGCTGGCTTTCGATCGCGTGCAAATCGAGCGAACCCTTGTCCGTCAGATAGCGCCGCACCACCTGGTTCCCCTCGGCGTCGCGGGTGATCGTCACCATGTAAAAGACGCCGGGATTTGCCACCGTCCAGTCAATCTCTTCATGTCCCGCCGCATTGAGATGCACTCCGCCCTGTACCGGCGCCAGCACGTCTTCTCCAACGTGGACAATGCTTCGCAACGGCAGCGGCCTCCGCACCACGTTCGGGCTTTCAATCGCCCGCACCGTCCAGTAGAGATTGCCCTTGGGCATTTTCCGCCACACGTCAGCCGGCACATCCCATTGATTGTCGTTCGCGTCATACCAGGTTTCTATCGTTGAAAGATACGGCTTGGTCGTAAAGCCAATCTGGTAGCGCATGGCTCCCGGCACCGGCGCCCACAGCAGGCTCGGCGGCTCATTCGAGCGAAACGTCATTCCATACGTCGGCGTCAGCAGCTCCTCCTGCTGCCAACCTGCCGGGTTCACAATCACCCGCACCGGCTTCGACGAAATCTGCGTCGGCTGCTGCATCCGCAGGAAAACCGTGTGCGCGCCCAGGTACCACGTCGGCAGCGATTGGCGCGTCTTTACCACCACGCTCTGCCCTGCCACCAACGACGCGGAGAACTGCTCCACCACGCGCCCATCCCACAGCCACTGCCCGATGATCGATCCGCTGCCCACCCCGGTCAGCACAGCTTCGGCGTAAAGTTCACTGCCCAGCGCCACAGCCGTTCCGTCCCGCGGATGAATCAACGCCAGGTTCAGGATCGTCACCGGCGCCGCAATCGAAGTCGACGCCGCCACTTGCAGCGGCTTCGATGTTCCGACTCCAACTGCCGTGCCGATCCCCGCCGCGGTCGATGTTCCGTCCGCATTCAACACGTCAATCGCGCGCAATCCAATCGCCGCCCCCGGACTTAGGCTGACGCTCGCCGTCATCAGCGTGCCGCTAATCAGGTTCACGGTGTTCACCACAACATCGGTCGCCCGCGTATGACCATTGGAAAGCGTCACGCTCGTCAATGGCGGCGAAATCACCACCGTCGCGCCCGGCCTGAAATTCGTACCCTGCAGCGTGAGCTGCATGGGCCCTGCGCCTTGAGCAGTGAACCCCGGCGCGGCGTTGGTCAATGTCGGTGCAGGCAGGGTCGCAGCCGCCACCGTCAGCGGAGAAGGTGCCGAAGTCCCTCCAGCCGCAACCAGAGACGGATTGAACACCGTGATCTGCACCGTACTCTGCGTCGCAATGTCAGCCGCAGGAATGGCCGCTGTCAGCTGTGTTGCACTCACAAAGGTAGTGGCCACGCCGGTGCCGTTCACCTGCACCACCGATCCCGCAAAATATCCCGCACCATTCACCGTCAGCGTGAACGCCGGCCCACCGGCCTTCACCGTCGATGGGTTGATCGACGTGATCGTCGGCACGCCCTGCGCTATTCCCACAGCGGCACAGAGGAAGAAAACGATCGCCGGCGCAGCAATCTGCCAAAGCGAGCGGAGACTCACAAGGATTCTGTCTCTTAGGAGCGCACAACGAACCATCGGCTTGGCCTGCTCTCACCCGTGGGGCTTGGGTTGGGGGAATTTCAGCAGTCGCCAAGCACAGGCCGGTTCCTCGGTTCCTGTGTTGGCGAAATAAGGTCGCCTATTTTACGCACTTAGGTACAGCCAGAATTGGGCGAATTTTAGCACGAGATTGACTCGAATTGTCCAGAATAGAATCGCCTTGGAGTCGCGTCAGCAAACTCCAAAGTGTAAATGCTCGCTGAAAAAGATCGACAATGAGCGCCATCTGAACGGGAACCGGCCCTTCCAGTAGTGGACCCGTAACGACGAGACGTGGACCAACCAGTTTTAAGGGGCCCAATAAGGGTTGCCGCCGGGATGCCTTAAAGCGCCAAAAAGAAGCCACCCGTGACAGTCTAGTTCCAAGAGTTATTGCCCGCCTCTTTACTGTCACGGTAGAGGTCAACCTTCCTGGTGGATGGAAAGTCGCCATCTCGGACAAATGGCCCTTGGCTCAGTTGCTGCCAGACCGTCTTCCTAGAGTGGGCGGCCATTTTGTGAATTCAGAGATGATGATTTGCCATCAGCATATCCGAAGCTCTCTGCCGGCGGGAATCCTCTTTAACATCTGGGACTTGCCTGGTGGCTATCTGCAGGGGTGTGCCGCGAGTGTGCCGTGCTTTGCGGGCTGCAAGGACTGGAAGCAACCGTGTCGGAGTGCAGTGGTTCTGTCGCCCATTCTCGCAAACAAACCAACTCGTCCAGGGGCGAGTGCGATTTTGCACTCGTCAAGCGTGACGATGGTCGCTGGACAGGCCATGTGTGGCCCCCGCCAGAGCTCTAAGCCGCCCGATTCGCATCAAGCCAGGTATCGCAATTCCTGCGCCCCCAGCCAGGGAAGGCGGTGGGGCGAGCACAAATGTGCCTGCAGCGGGTTGTCCCTCCGCTGTCCATGAGGATTTTTTTATGCGAGGGATGTCCATTTTGCACAACCGCATTCGACAACTCCAATAGCGCGGGCACTACGGCACGTAACAATCAGCTCGGCCCCCAGGACAAAACATCGACATGTTGGAGATTCAAATGCGGATTACGCAACCCCGTTTTCTGTTCCTTCTGCTCGCATTGATGTGCATGGTCTCCTGCCCAGGATGGGGACAGGTCCCGAACCCACCAGGCGCAGTTGGCGTTCAACAGAATCCAAATGCGTCTGAACACTCCATCGAGGATCTGAACCTTGTCGGCGCTGAAACCGAGATGCCGCCATTTTCCGACAGTCCAATCAATATCAATTCCGGCATTCGGCAAAAACTATGGAACGAAGGAGTTTTATTGCGCACAGTCGTGCACACGCAGTATGCACAGAACACGCTTCAGGCGCCTGTGCCAGCGGATGACCAGACCTACGTTGGCGAGCATCCCTTCGAAGGAGCGATGATGAACATGACGTTCACCTCCGATCTTCGTCAGTTCAGGCTCGCACATTCTCAGTTTACGGCCTGCGGATTCTGGAATTGGGTTAGCTGGAGACCTGCTGGTCCAAAGACATTTCAGATTTACGTTCTCTATCTCTACAAAGCTTTCGCAGAAGACCGCGTCGAGGTAAAGGCAGGATATGTCGGTAACAATCTTGAAGTGATTGGCCTGACGGTTGGAGGTTCAGCCGCGACAGCAGCGCAGGGCGTCTATGCTGTTCTACCTTTTGAGGTCGGTCTCTCCTATGCTCCTTTGACAGCGCCATCTTTGAACGTTCGGATTCGCGGGCCGAATAATGGCTATCTGAAGACAGTCGCGCAGCGCAGCCTCGATCCCGAGGGAGGGCCGAGGGAAGTCGCAAGGAATGCTACCGGCTTCCGGTTCATCCCTCATGGAGACAAGCTCCTCCTGTTCGGTGAAGTGGGCTACCAGCGGCCAGCATCCGCGGAGTCTCACGAGGCCTGGTTTCGGGCCGGATACATGCACAACAGTACCCCTTACACGAATCTCGTCACAGAAAAGTCACAGTCCGGGAATCACGCCGCATTCGCTCTGATCGACTATCAATTACGGAAGCCCGATCAACTCCGGCCCGATCACGGACTCTATCTGGGTGCAACAGCCATGACCGCCGACGCTCGTTTTAATGCCTACGATAGCTACTACGAGCTGCGGCTCTACCATAAGGCTCCCCTTCGCTCCCGCCCGCTAGACATGGCGTCGCTCGTTGGCTACTACAGCGGTCACAGCAGCGACCTGACGAAGTCGCTATTGGCCTCGGGCCAGACAGTCTGGGGCGCGTCAGCCTCACTCACCGGGAGCTACGCCTCACGGGTACATCCTGGACAATACGTGAGCATGGGCCTGAGCTACGCCCACGGGCCCGCAATCACCCGCCGGGCCCATGACGGGCTCGTTGCTTCCGCAAGCTATACGGTGTTCTTCTGATTCGGGAATCCGGCAAAGGCTTGTCCAGTTCTCGATACCATGAACGATTATCAATGAGTGGGGATTCAATCCTCTTGCGAAGGAGCTGTGATGAAGTATCTCTGCATGGTCATTGTTGACGAGAAGAAGCTCAGCGCGATGTCGCAAAGCGAGAATCGGAAGCTGGACCGCGAATCTTTGGCGTACGACGAGACGCTGCGGAAGAGCGGCCATTTTTTGGCTGCTCAAGCGTTGCAAGGAATTGAGACGGCAACGACAATCCGGGCTTCCGGCGGCAAAATCTCTGTGACGGATGGACCGTTCACCGAAACCAACGAGCAGATAGGAGGGTTCGTCTTGATCGAAGCGCGCGATCTAGACGAAGCCATTCAACTAGCGTCGAAAATCCCGCCAATGCGTCTCGGCTGTGTCGAGGTCCGACCGATTAAGGAGTTGACGCCCAGCGCCGAAGCCGCTGAGTAAACGAAGCGGGAGTCTCATGTATCCGTTCGGCTTAACTGTGGGCCAAGCAGCTCCTCTAAACGACGCTGCAGAAAACGACGCGCCGGGTCCTGGCGCGCAAGAGTCAGTGCACGCCTGTAAGAAACGATCGCTTCATCTGTATTTCCCAATCTGCGGTAAAGATCGGCACGAGAAGCGTGCGCAAGATAATAGTTCTGCAGGTCGTCCCGATTGAGAATACGCTCAACGATCTCAAGGCCGGCGGCCGGGCCATCGCGCATTGCGATCGCAATACCCCGATTGAGTTCTATCACCGGCGATGGATCGACTCGTAGTAGAACATCGTAAAGTCCGCAAATCTGGTTCCAATCGGTTTCAGCGGCGCTGGGCGCTTCTGCGTGAACTGCGGTAATTGCTGCCTGCAAGGTATAAGGTCCGAAGCGTGGAGAAGCCAGCGCTCGCCCGACGAGTTTAATCCCCTCGCCGATCTGGTCACGATTCCAAGTCGAGCGGTCCTGATGATCCAGTAGGACGATGTCGCCCTGTGCAGACACGCGAGCGGAACGGCGCCCTTCCTGGAGGAGCATCAGCGCGAGAAGGCCAAGGATTTCGGGCTCTTCCAATAGCTCCTGCAGCAAACGTCCCAGTCGAATCGCCTCAGCTGATAGATCCGCGCGTGTGAGCGAGGCGCCAGAAGAAGCCGAGTAGCCTTCGGTGAATATGAGATAGATGACCTGAAGAACTGAGTCCAATCGGCTGGGCAACTCGTTTGGGGAAGGCACGATATACGGGATGCGCGCGTCCCGGATTTTGGCCTTCGCGCGAACAATCCGTTTGGCAACGGTAGGGACGCTCGTAAGGAACGCCCTCGCGATCTCCTCTGTCGTGAGACCACAAACCTCGCGAAGCGTTAGCGCTGTCCGGGCTTCCGATGGCAATGCCGGATGGCAACAGGTAAAGATTAGGCGTAGCCGGTCGTCCTCCAGGTCCTGCTCGTCCCATTGTGACGGGTCGAATGGTTCTTCCCGGAGTTTCCTCTCCAACTCGTCTATTGAGCCCTCGATGCGAGCGCGGCGGCGCACTTGATCGATCGCTTTGAACCTTCCAGCCGATACCAGCCAGCCACGTGGATTGGCGGGGATACCATCCCGCGGCCACTGCTCCATCGCAGCCGTCACAGCCTCATGAAGCGCTTCTTCCGCAAGTTCGAAATCGCCCAGCAGACGAATCAGCGTGGCCAGCACGCGGCGCGACTCGTTTCTATAGATCGCGTCAAGAGTGTTGCGAACGTCTTCGCAGCTGATGGCGCCGTTCAAAATGACCCCTTCAAGGTAAGTGTATCGGCAGAGGTCGCTTGCAACGCATTTGGCCTGCGCGAGAGCGGCTCCCTCCTGCTAGGCCAGTTGAGCGTAACCACCACGAAGGGGTCGCCCCACCCGGCGGCATTGGAAGTTCGCGGTGTGCAAGGCTGCATGTCAATGGCTGCTTTTTTTTCATTGCTGTGGACACGATCCAGCATCGGACGCACCTCCACTCCTCCCAGGCGCGCCGGCGCCCTTGTGAGTCGCGGCCAGGCAGTCGATTGTTTCGATCGGGATCGGCGGTGGCGCGCCATCGAGTGCCTGGAGTTTCCGCGGCGCGTAGTCTCGTACTTTCAACACACCTCTTCTCGTAGCGTACGATTTTGCCCCTTTTCTGACACGGCCGCCAGTTGCTCCCAGCGAGCGCGGTCGATGCCTTTGACGAAGAACCAGAACGCCGTGCTGATCATGGCAACGAACGCGGGAAGCACGAATACCATGGAGTTATATTTCGGCGCCAGCACCGCAACGAAATTCTGCATAACGAAACCGGCGCCGCCGAGCAGAACCAATCCACCGAGTATGCGCGGGAGATAGCCGGAGCGGAAGATCAGGTAACCGCGAAGCATGCCCGGGATGCCATAAAATACCCCAAAGATGTTGAAGACGTAACCATACAAGGTGAGGCAGAGATAAATGAATGACGCGCGCGCATCCGGCGTGAATGCCCTGGCTACACCTGCGTCCATCACTGGCAAGGCGGCGGCAAAGTAGAAGAACTCGCCTACGGCGAATATCGCCGTTCCAAATAGCCCGATACATACGGTTATGAACGATAAGACCCGGCTGACCGGCCGCAGCAGGAAGTAAAAAATCGCCGTCAGCGAAAGGTCGCACGCGGCCTCGATGAGGTAGGAAACAAAACTGGCGCGAAACAAGCCGACGGAAGCCGCCATTCTTCGCGCCGTCTCTGCAATGTCGTTTGCGGCGAGCAGCTTTCCCGGTATGTAGGACTCGCCGAATCCGCCGGCCAGAATGGAGACAACTAGAAGGATTCCTGCCACTCGCGCATAGCGCTGGGCATCGCGTGCGTTCATTGATCATCTCCTTAGCGGGAACTTATGCCGGGCGCCTCAGGACTGCGTTTTCAGACCTGGGAGACCACGAACCTTGGGCGCCATCCTTGCGATCCGCCGCGGCAGATTTCCGTCGCAGGGGTGGGGAACCAGAAACCGAAATTCACTCCTCGCGCAACAGCGTCATCGGATCCACCGACGGAATCCATGTAGCAACCAGCCCCAGCAATGCCATCGCAACAACCACGCCTGTCAGCACCAGCGGATCGCGCGGCGTAGCCTGGTAAACGATGAGAGCCAGCACCCGGCTGGACAGGATTCCCAAAAGCAGCCCGGCCGCGGAACCAAATACTAGTAGCCTCAAGGGCCGTCCAGCGCCGCCCGCAGGACTTCCATGCGCTTTGCGCCCAGGGCGATGCGAATTCCCAACTCGCGCAGGCGCTTGCGGCCCGCGGCCGTCAACTCGTAAAAACTTAGCGCAGCGATTGTTCTCCGACGCGCCCCAGCATGCCTTGAGCAGCCCTTGCCTCACCAGCCGGAACGGGCCCGGATAGAGCGCGGCCTTTTCGATCAGCAGGGCGCTGCCTGAGATCTGCTCGATATGCAATAAAATGCGGTAGCCGTGAAGCGGCCCCAGCGAGATCGCCCGCAGAATCAGCAAATCCAGCGTGCCGGGAAGAAGCTGTGCCTGGTCGCCCACATTGCCCCCTAAGATGATTAGGAGAATAGCGCGACTCTCCTAAGCTGTAAAGGAGAAAGCGAAATGCCAATACTCCGCCGTGGAGCGGTCGAGGCTAGGTCCGTGGCAAGGGCCGCGCGGTATTGAGGCAAGTGCGAGAGGATGTTCGCCCATGTGGCAGCGGGGTCGTCCGGAACGATAATCCCAAGAGGATCCGCGTTCCAGCTGGCGAACAGGCGATTGGTACCGCAAAACGCCCATCGCGACTGCGATACCCCAACCACGCGCCGCCGATCAGATTCCAGTCGCAATGCCGACATTCATTACTAATCCGCACCGAGATCACCGGCCCGACCCCCTGGTCCCGAACCAAGTCAAGCGATTCAATGAAATTTATTGAAAATTCCTGAGTCTAAGTGTTTTTGATTTGAATAAGTTGCGGTCATGCTTTCGAAGGTTGCGGTTCTGAAGTGTTCCGGAGTGCTTCGCCGCTACGAATTGGACTACATCAGTTCCGGAAAGATTGGAGCACGGAGGGGCGAATTTGGCTCTGTCGATACTCGAAAATGTTGGACTCTTGACGCTGTCCACCCAGATTTCATTTTGTCTAGAAACAGCAAAGCATCGCGGTCATTTCCTAGCGATCCTCATGCAATCCGGCTGATTCAGTTTATGATGCGACGATGATGGCCGCAAATGAAATCCGGCTCTCCAACTGGCCCATGGAGTATGCACTGCGGCCTTGCGTAATCGCGAGTTTTTTTGTGTTCATGGCGTTCCTCTGGACGATGCCCCTTCAGCGTGTCATCGCTTATCCGTTCGTCTTTCTTTTCTTCGGCGCGATTATGGGTAGCGCCTGGTTTGGCGGAATCATCGCCGGCTTCGTAGCGGTTGGTCTCTCGTCCGTCGTCGTCAATTATTTCTTCGTTCCTCCGCTGTATTCGATGTACGTGGCAAAGGAATCACAGAGCTTCTTCGCCGCGTTCATTTTGTGCTCCATTGCCATTACCGTCGTAAGTTCTTCGAGGAAGCGAGCCGAAAATGCAATTCGTATTGCCCGCGATCAGCTTGAATCCAAGGTGCGGGAGCGAACCGCAGAGTTGCAGCGATCCAACCTCGAGATCAAGGAGAGCGAACGCCAACTGCGCATGCTGACCGAAGCCATTCCTCAGCAGATATGGCGCACTGGCCTCGCAGGTTCCATTGAATACTGCAACCACGCCTTATGTGATTATCTGGGCCAGCGCACAGAGGAGTTGACAGGAGAAGAATTCTTCAATGTGATCCATCCTGAGGACAAGTCTCTCTTCCGACAGGGTTGGCAGGCGACTCTGAAAAGTGGCGAAAGGTTCGAGATCGAGGCACGGGTGCGGGCTGCGGACGGTGGTTATCGTTGGTTTCTGGTACGAAGCATTCCGCAGCGTTCGGAAGACGGCGAGATCGCGCGCTGGTACGGTATACACATCGACATTCAGCAACAGCACAGGGCACAGCAAAATCTTGTCCAGGCGCAGGACGATCTTGCGCGCCTGCAGCGTTCATTGAGCATGGCGGAGATGGCTGCAGCCATTGCACACGAACTCAACCAGCCTATGACGGCTGTTGTGACGCATGCGTACGCATGCAGGGAATGGCTGCAGGCTAAACCCGCAAACCTTGAAAAGGCCTCAGCGACTGCGGACAAGATCATCCAAGAAAGCACGAGAGCCAGCGTTGTCGTTAGGCGTGTGCGCGCCTTGTTTGGGAAAGATGTACAGGTGCGCGAATCGACCAGCATGAATCGCCTCATCCAGGAATTAGCGCGTCTGTTGCGGGACGAGGCGATCCGGAAAGATGTTTCTATTCGCCTCCTGCTGGCGCACAATCTCCCGCAACTGGAGATGGACCCGGTGCAGATCCAACAGGTGATCCTGAATCTAGCCATGAACGGCATGGACGCCATGATGCAGGTTGCCAAACCGCGCGAACTCATCATACGAACAGAGAAGCGTGGCTTTGGCGAAATCCTCGTCGCAGTGGAGGACCATGGTCCGGGCATTGCACCGGAGACAGCGGCAAGGATGTTCGAACCTTTCTTCAGCACCAAGCCGCAAGGAACAGGGATGGGACTGGCCATCAGCCGCGGCATTGTCGAAGCTCACGATGGGAAGATTTGGGCGGAAAACTCGGTACGGGGCGGCGCCGTCTTACAATTCACAGTGCGGTCGCAATCATGACGGAGAAGCCCGACCCTTTGATTGAGCACAGAGAAACAGTCTTCATCGTTGATGACGATGAATCCATTCGCGAGGGAGTCGCCAATCTTCTCGAAGCAGTGGGAATCAACGCAAAGTGCTATGCCACCGCGGAAGGATTTAACGCTCACTGGACTAATGCAATGGCGGGTTGCCTGCTTTTGGATGCGCGGTTGCCCGGGATAGGCGGCGTTGAGTTCCAGGAGCGATTGCGGAAGTCGGGAACTAAGATCCCGGTAATCTTTATGACTGCGCATGGAGATATTCCGATGGTGCGTAAAGTCATGAAGGCGGGCGCGGTGGAGTTCCTCACGAAGCCTTTTCAAAAGGAAGAATTGCTTCATGCGGTCGAGCAGGCATTTGCATCCGACCGGTCGCGCCGCATGGAGGATGCAGTCGTTGATTCGATTCGCGTGCACATCGATTCTCTGACGGCGCGCGAGCGCGAAGTAATGGCGATGGTAACTGCTGGACTTTTGAACAAGCAAATAGCCGGCGAACTGAATCTAAGCGAGATCACGGTCAAGATGCACCGGCGTCAGGTGATGGAAAAAATGCGTGCAGGCTCGCTTGCAGACCTCGTAAAGATGTGCGAGCGGGTCAGAATAGCTTTGTGATCGTGCAGCCCAGCCGAACTTAACAAATGCACGTGTTCATCCTAGGCTTGTCAGTCATTCCTGAAAAAACAACACTGACTATACCAAAGTATAGGTTGTATCTCCTCTAAGCGGGATCTATTGTTCCGTCGTACTGCCTGGGACAAACCGTGTTGCGCGGCTTCACTGTAAACGTGCGTTGGCATACCCGACCGATGCGCGTGCTGCGGCTTCGGCATCGTTGCTGTCGGCGCGCCTGCGAAGCGGCAATTGAAACGCAGGAACCTCACAACGCACGGCGATCCGCCGTTTGAGGAGTCCCGGGCTCGACTGGGGTTGGAAAGTTGATATTGATTGAGAGCGGCACGTTTAGAGCGGCTCGTCACCGAATAGAAGGGCCCAATCATGGCTTTTAGATTGGGCATACTCGGGATGCATGTGCTCGAAATCATGTTCTTCGCGGGACTGTTGGGATGTGCGGTGGCCGTAATCCTCAGCTGGATTTCTGTCGGCAAAGGCTGCTTTACTGACAAGAACTGACACCGGCTCAATCTCTCAAGTTAGTCCCTCATACGATCCTTATTTCGAGCTCGTTTGAGTATACCAAGGTATAGATTGAAATCTCCTCTCGCGAGTTCTAACCTTCCTTCACATCTGTTCGACAAACGGTCGCGAACGAGGCTCTGTTGGGGTTTCGCAGCCACGCGGGCTTTGTTGGTCCGGCTACGCTCTGGATACTACTGAAATTGCATTCAAACATTGAACGCATGATCGATGCAGTCTTCCTGCGGCGATCTGCGCACCGGTTTATCTACAAATGGCCAGTCAGGTTCAAATCGATCGGCCGGAGGAAATATGAGCACTCAGGCACTCCTAATTGAAGTGCTGCTTTCGGCATTCTTCGCAATAGCGTGCTTTCGTGCGCGCTCCGGGTCTCCCGATGTTCGGGGGCTTGCGCCCAAAAGGCTTTTTGTGCTGACCGATCGGATCGAGCGACTGAGAGTTTCGCGTTGGCAATGGTGCTCCATGGTCGTGCTTTTGCTCCTGGTGCGTTTGCAGCACGGTGCCCCGATGGTTGCCGAACTTACCGTCCTATTGCAATTCATAGTCTTTCTGGCTTTGCCGTCGGAAAACGCTTCGCCGCGAAAAAACCAATCGCAAAAGCCGTTGCGGGAGGTTCTCCGTCGCTCATGAAAGTGTTGCTGCATGCCGCGGACTTTCTAGGCAAGGTGCGAAGGAGACTGCGTTTCGGCGCCCTGTCTCGAGAACCACTGCTTTTGCTTCGATTCGAATGGAAAGGAGACTCGGTGGAATGCGACTGGCTGATGCGTCCGTCCGATCTGTGGGACAAAGATCTTCCGGAGCATATTGCTAGGGAGAACCAGACGCTCCAGGCGTTGCGAGATGCGATGAGTTTGCGTGAAGTTATTTTTGAGTCGTTTCCGGCCGTGATCAATGCCGAACTGCGCATGTTCCGCGCCGACAGTGAACATCGGCTGGAGCTGGTGATGACTGGCAAAGTGAACCGATACAACGATGTTTTTGAGCGCGTTGCTTCGGTTGCGATGCGGGCCAAGCTTTGCGGCTTCAATTTTACTTTGAAAGCGGGCGAAATGGAGAGCCTGACTGCGGTTTCGCTGAGTTGTTAATGATCTTGTCTGGCCTGTCCGCGCAGTTTGAGGCTGGAATACAGGTGGACCTGGCTACGAGGAGCAGGCTCGCTGCTGGGCTGCTCGGGAAACGCAGTTGGCAATCAAGATTTCAAACCTGAATCAAGGAGGGCAGTAATGGCAGCAACAAAATCGCAAGGCAGGGACTTCACGCTTTTCATGGCGGGGCTGACGGCAGTTTGCGCCGGAATCGCATTCTCTTCATCGGGCGCTGGCAAAGTGGCGCTTGTACTCGGCGCGGTCGCCGTCGTTGTAGCACTTTGGGGGTTCTTCAAGATCAAGCCCCTTGAAGGCAAAACCGGGGGCGGCCCGCAACCCGCCGTGATGAAACTCATTGGCGTGGCGGTTGTGCTGGGGGGCTGGCTGTTCGTGCTCTTTGGGTTGCACCTCACGTCCAGTGTAGGCGGGCGGATGACTACCTCGATCGTGGGCTTTGCCATCTCGCTTGCCGGAATCTGCTACGTGCTGGCGCCCGCAGTGAGCAAGAACGCCATCTGGAAACCTTGAATGATTTTCCCCGATCTCCCTCGGCGATCGTCAACCCACTCATGGAGCGAAATCTGATGAGAATTGCACGCTTTGTAACTTGGACTTGCGCCCTGGCAGTTGTTCTGTTGGCAGGTGCAGCAACTGTGGCCCGGGCTGACGCTGCACCATCGGCGTCGGCTGCCGAGTTGAAGGACGCCCTCGCCAAGGCGCCTACAACCTCTACTCTTGCCAACGGCGATCCCGGCGGCACGGTCACCGGTACCGTCAATGACGTGCCTGTGGCCGACCCCAAGGCCGGCTTGACCCTCGGCGACGTGGCCAACCAGGTCGGTCAGAACAAGATCGCTGTCAACTTCGTGTGGACCCTGATCACGGGGTTCCTGGTCATGTTCATGCAGGCCGGCTTCGCGTTGGTTGAGGCGGGCCTTTGCCGCGTCAAAAACGCCAACCACACGTATATGATGAACTTCTTCGTGTATACGTGCGGGTTGTTCGCCTACTGGATCATAGGCTTCGCGATCCAGATGGGAGGTGCGGCCGGGAACGGAAATCTGGGTGGACTTCAACCGCTGAATACCGAACACCTGATCACGCTCTTCGGCACCCACTGGGGCATCTTCGGTGAATGCGGCATGTTCCTGGCCAGGAGCACCTACGACGTGGGCGTGATGGTCATCTTCCTGTTCGAGATGGTCTTCATGGATACGGCGCTGACCATCGTGACCGGCGCCTGCGCGGAGCGGTGGAAGTTCCTCGCCTTTGCTGTTTCCTCGGTGCTGATGGGGGCCTTCACCTATCCGCTCTATGGCAACTGGGCGTGGGGCGGCGGATGGCTCTCGCAGCTAGGCGTCAATGCCGGCTTGGGCAAAGGCTACTGCGACTTCGCGGGATCGGGTGTGGTGCACACTGTCGGCGGACTGACGGGTCTGGCGGTGGCCATGATCATCGGCCCCCGCATTGGCAAGTTCAATCGAGACGGCTCGCCCAACGCCATTATCGGTCACGATATTTCGGCGGTGCTGATCGGCTGCTTCATTCTGGCCTTCGGATGGTTCGGATTCAATCCCGGCAGCACCCTGGGCGCTTCCGCCGCCGGCAACCTGCGCATCGGCACCATCGCGGTCAATACCATGCTCGCCGGTTGCACCGCTACCTTCGGCGCGCTGCTCTATATGTGGGTGGTGAAGGGCAAGCCCGATGCCTCGATGAGCGGCAACGGCATCCTGGCCGGCCTGGTCGCGATCACTGCGCCAAGCGGTTTCGTCAGCACCATGGGAGCGGCCATCATCGGCTTCATCGCCGGCGTGCTGGTCTGCCTCAGTTGCGCCTTTGTTGAGAACTTCCTCAAGGTCGACGATCCGGTTGGCGCCGTCTCGGTGCACGGAACCTGCGGCCTCTGGGGTGTACTCTCCATCGGCTTCTTTGCCGACGGCACCAGCAACTACGGCGGCTCGTGGAATGGTGTGAACGGTTCCGTAACCGGCCTGTTCTATGGAGATGCCAGCCAGTTGGTGGCTCAGATTGTTGGTTGCGCGACGCTGATCGGCTTCGTGTTTACCTTCAGTTTCGTTCTCAACTGGATCCTCGACATCATCCTTGGACAACGCGTTTCCATCGAAACCGAGGTTGCCGGTCTCGACCTTCCTGAGATGGGGCAACTCGGCTATCCGGAATTTGTCTTCCGTCCGGAGCCCGACTTCCTGCAAGCTGCCGCACGCGTGGCGGTTGCTTAAGAAGGCGTCTGCGGCTTCCTGCCGCATGGCCCGTGAGGTCCGCCTGCATGCGGACCTCGCAAGAGGCCGGGCGAGTAGGGCGGCGGGGGTGCGGAGTTCAACGAGTTTGCCCACGGGCATTCTCCTGGAGCAGCAAGGCATATCTGCCAAGGCCTTGCTGCCCACTTTTTGCCTGGTTCTTTGGAGCATCAGTCATGAATAAGCTTTCCCATTCGGTTCGATCTATCGATGAGGAGTTGTCGATCGCTCCGGCGGCAGCCGCTCCAGTCGCCCTGCCTGTTCTGCTCGGCCGCGAGACCACGAATGTTCTGGAACGTATGTTCCGCGACCCACGCGTTCTGGAGCCGGAAGAGCGCCGCGATCTGGTGACGCAACTAAAGAACGCCGTTGAACTGGCGCCGAACGTTCCCGAGATTCGCGTGGTCTACGGCATGGCGCTCTGCGTCGACCTTCAGGCGCAGGAAGCCATGGAGCAGATGCGGGAAGCTGCCCGCCAAGCGCCGGATTGCTTTATCGCCCGGCTCAAGTTCGGCGAGCTGCTGATGCGGCTGCGGATTTGCCGCCAGGCGGAAGAAGAGACGCAAAAGGCGGCGGAGCTCGCGACGAATGCTGCGCAGTCGGACCTGGCGCGAAAGCAGGCCGCGACTATCCGCACCATGCTGCGGGAAGGCATCGAGCGCGGCGGCTACCAGGGGCTGCTCGCGCGGCTTACTCCCAAAAGCCGCAAAGCAAAGCGTTCCGAGTCCACTCCACTACTGGCCGGCTCCAAGTAGGAGAGCATGCCCGCAACTCTGCAATTGGCGCTTCTAATCGCCATACTTCTTCCTGCAAGCAAGCTTGCGGCTTCTCTCTGCACGCGCTTTGGTATTCCTGCGATTCTAGGGGAACTTCTGGTAGGGGTGGTCGCCGGTCCAGGCGCGTTCGATCTGATGCACCTCAGCCTTTTCCAAGGGGGACAGGCCACAAGGGCGTTCTTGATGATGGCACAGGTTGGCGGCCTGGTTCTGATGTTCATTGCCGGACTGGAAACCGACATTGAACGCATGCGCGAGGCAAGCGTCACTGCATTCCTGGTGGCATTGTCAGGGGTTATCTGGCCCTTCTTCCTGGGGGCTGGCGCAGCGCACGCTCTCGGCCTTCCCTGGAACAGCGCGCTCTTCCTCGGAGGCGCATTGACGGCTACCAGCGTATCCATTTCAGCCAGAACCCTGATGGATGCTGGAAAGATGTCGTCACCCGAGGCCTCAGTCATTCTCGGCGCTGCGGTCATCGACGACGTGATGGGCCTGTTTGTCCTTGCGTTTCTGGCGGCATCCACGACAACTGGCACAACCGATTCCTTTGGTTTGGCCGCCTTGGCCTCCAATTGGTTGAGACTGCATTCAGACACCGCGGCGCATCATCCCCTGTTGGTTCAAATGTCACTCATCGCTATTTGCGTGGCCCTCTTCTTTGTGGTCTCCTATGGTGCGGCAAAGCGTTGGCTCGACCCGCTCATCCTGCAATTGCGCCGGCTTTCCGCCACTGAGTCCGTAACTAGCTGTGTTCTCGCTCTGGTGCTGGTTTATGCCATCGCAGCGGAATGGCTTGGAAGCGTCGCAGGAATTACCGGAGCCTACTTGCTGGGATATGTCTTTGCAGGGTCAGAATACAAGGCCGACATTGAGCGGACCTTTTATGCCATTGGGCACGGCCTTCTGATTCCGCTGTTCTTTGTTTCTATCGGGCTGTCGAGTAATTTCCGCTCTCTTGGTGGACATTGGCTGCTGCTTGGGGCGATTTTCTTGATCGCCGTTGTCAGCAAATTGCTGGGATGCGGCGTGGCTGCCCTGGCGCGCGGCATGGGGCTGGTTCGAAGCTTCCGCGTTGGCTGCGGAATGGTCTCTCGCGGCGAGGTCGGCTTGATCGTAACCGCGATGGGGGCCGCATCCGGCGTGTTTCGAGAGCCGGAGGTAGCAGTCATGGTTTCCGTTGTCCTCTTTACAACGCTGATTACACCGCTTGTCTTGCGTGGAGCATTTCAAATTAAGTGCGCACAAGACGACGAGGATAAGGAGTTTGCAGTGTATGACGCGCTTCTTCAGTCGCCCGCCACTGGTTCAAATCACTCTGGATTGGGTCAGTAGCCGTGTCACCACGGTCCGAAGTATTCTGAAGGTTCGGCCAAGGAGTGTAGACGGATGACAGGCGCGAGATGTCAAGTGTCACGAGAGCATATGTACCTGAAGACTGGCAACCGCGGAACTACCGCTGAGTGGCTCAATGCATGAAAGAGATATCCATTGGCGACCAACTCGATCACTACCGCTTAGATGATCTTGTTGCCACCGGCAGCCATGCATCGATCTTTCGGGGGGTCGATCTGAAGAATGGGACGGTTGTTGCCATCAAAATGCCTCGTGTTGAATTGGAATTGGACCCTGTCTTTTACGAACGATTTCGCCGCGAACAAGAAATCGGCCAGAGGCTGAATCACCCAAGCGTCATGAAGGTTCTGCCCGGCGAGCACCACAGCCGGGACTACATCGTCATGGAGTGGATCAATGGCCGTTCACTCCGGAAGATCCTTGCCGAGCAAGGTAAGCTTCCCCAGGAACGCGCCACCCATATGGCCATCGGCATTTGCGAGGCGGTCGCATATATCCATTCGCACGGTGTCGTTCATCGAGATTTGCGGCCCGAGCATATCATGGTCGACAGCAACGACCACGTCAAGCTCATCAACTTTGGCCTCGCCTTGCAGGTCGCGGCCAATCGCATCACCTTCACCAACTTGACTCGGGAACTACAGACGGTCAGTTACGCATCGCCTGAAGAGATCAAGGGACTTCGATGCGATGCTCGCAGCGACGTCTATTCGATCGGCGTGATCCTCTACGAAATGCTTACCGGCAGGCTCCCATTTGGCACCGACAATTCCTTGGCGCATATCAACGCGCGGTTGGTTAAGGAGCCTCCTTCGCCGCGCAAGATCGAGCTCTCCATTACCCCGCAGATGCAGCAAGTAATCTACCGCGCTTTGGAACCTGCGCCTGTGCATCGCTACTCCAGTGCCCAGGAATTAGCTCACGACCTTGCTCACCCGCAGGAGGTCGTTGTTGAAGAGCGCAATAGGTCCCGGAACCTGAATAGAACGACAGCAGTCTGGAGCAAGAACATTTTGCTCTATGTCGTCCTGGCGGCGGTCCCTATCGTTCTTTTTGTCCTGATGATGTTGGCCACACATCGTAGATAGTCGCCTTGTCCGCCTCCATTTTCATCCAGACATTGACTCGCCTGCCGTCGGTCGCCGCGATCGTGGCGATGATGACGCGGCGCTTTGGGCTCCTTATAGCTCGGATTCCACGCATCTTTTCCGATCTTGTCGGTCGGTCTGGGATCGCGTGTAGGCGCAACTGCGAAATCACTTTTCAAGAGCATACGGCGTCAAACTCTGAAATCGGATAGCGGCATGACTCGTGACAAGTAGAAATCACATATGCCTGCCTTTTCGCATAGGTCCTGACAAACGCCGCAGCGTCCAGGAATATTGGTTGTGCCTTGATGGTGGGCCATCCGCAGTCTTGTCCAAGACAGTGATTCCGTAAATCCGCGCAGTTGATTTCAGAGGACATGGACATCTTCCCTCGCCGATAGTGGCAGGTTCTGTCGAGGACCCGCTCTGGATGGATTTCTCTGTGTTCGGTATCCTGCTGTCCAAGTAGTTGGCGAGTAAGTGCTGAGCTATTGGTTCGTCTGACTTTTATTCTCTCGCTACTGTCCAACTTCGAGCTACCACATCAGCGGCATCGGTAGCTGTTCGCAGAGTTGCCTTGCGGCTGGCGGTCCTTCCAGAGGAGCGTTGAGCCATGCCCACAAGTCTCTGAAGATGAACAGCTGTTGGCGCAGCAGAGCGGCTAGATTGGAGAGCGACCAACCGAAGCTGGATTTCATTTGCAGGTACTTCAGGATCAGCATGGCGATTAATGCCGTCCATACCTGCGTCTTGACTGCATTGGCGCTGGTGCCCAGGAACGACTTCACTTTTGCGGTTTGTTTCAGTGCCTTGAAAAACAGTTCGATTTGCTAGCGGTCCTTATAGATCGCGGCCACCGTCGAGGCCGCCAGGTGGAGCAGGTTGGTGAAGAAAACCAGGATCTCTTGCTTGTCCGCGTTCCAGTACTCGATTCTCCGAAACAGGACCGGCGCCTCGCCTTTCTTGCCCCCAAAGGGCACAGAGATGATCTGGTCATGGAGGACGTTGCCTTTTTCCGGAACCGCACGTACTTCAACGGTCGTGTAGACCGTGTTGGTCTTCATCCGCGTGACGAAGAAGACCCCGTGCTGCGTCAACTGCCTGAACCACACATAATCGTTGTAGCCGCGGTCAACGGCCAGGATCGTGCCCGCTTTCAGGCGCAAGTCCCGCGCTACGTTCAACTCGTTGTACTTTCCCTCCGTCACCACCGCGAACGTGGGCAGGTAGCCGTCGTGGTCCAGCAACAGATGCAGCTTGATCGCGCCCTTCTGTTGCGTGTATTTAGCCCAGTCAAACATGGTCGCCGACAGCTCGATGATGCTGGCGTCCAGACTCATCAGCTTGTTCTTGAAACGAAACTTGCGACGGCTGTGCGCAGCCGTCTCCGTCTGACACTTTTCCAACAGCTGCATAAAAATCGACTCGTACAGTTCCCACGGACGGTTGGCGTTGGCATACGCCAGGGTCGATTTCTTCGGCGTGATGCTGATGCCCAGATGCTTCAGCGGAGATTCACAACTGGCTAGTCCCATGCATACTTCGCGCAGCGAGTTCAAATGCGCCAACTGGCAAAACAGCATGGCCACAAATTGCTCCCAACTGCTGAACCCCTTGGCGTTGCGCTCGGCCCGGTGGTGCTTGACTGCCCGCGCGAACTGTCCGCGCGAAAACAGTTGCAAAAGCTGCGAGTACACACTGCATACTTGAACCATGGCTGATCCTCTCTTCTCTTCATGTGGTCCTGCTCGGAACCCACTTCAGAGTAACTGCGGATCAGCCTCCTCAAACTTTTCTCGGGTCAAACAGATAGCCGCTATTTTGGACAGCAATGGGCCATCCGTCAATTACAGCTGAATTAATACCTCATTGATAAATACTTCGCGACCGCTCCCGACCGAATCCTTTCGCCGCTCCAGCTTCTCGCGTAGAGGTCCATGGGATCGTATCTAATGCGCGTGATAATGTCCTTTGTCCTCGAAAAACCAGAGCCTTGGATCGATATGAATTCGCAGAGTCATTGGGAAAAACTCTACGCGGAGAAAGCTCCGGACTCAGTCAGCTGGTATCGAGGGCACCTTGAGAAATCGATCAGATTTATAGAACAGCTCGCTCCGAGGACGTCTGTGGCGATTATCGATGTGGGCGGCGGCGAATCCACACTGGTAGACGACCTTCTCGCGCGGGAATACGAGAACGTCACCGTCCTTGATATCTCGCAGGCGGCCATCAATGCGAGTCGAAAGCGGCTAGGCTCGGCATCGGAGCGCATTTCTTGGCGTGTCGCGGACATCACCAGAGTCGAGCTCGATGCCTCCGCTTACGATGTGTGGCATGACCGAGCAGTGTTTCATTTTCTTACCGAGAAAAGCGACCGCTTGGCCTATGTGCGCCAAGTGGCGCGAGCGGTTCGGCGCGGGGGACATGTGATCGTGAGCACTTTCGGTCCAGACGGCCCAACTAAATGCAGTGGCCTCGACGTTATCCGTTACGATGCCGATTCTCTGCACAGGGAGTTTGGAGTGCAGTTCCGATTATTGGAGACTTTGAAGGAACTCCACCAAACTCCATTCGGAACATTACAGCAGTTTCTGTATTGTCATTGCAAAGTGGAATAGCTTGTAAGATTCGAGGCTATTCAGCTATTTGCCTGCATCGAGCCATCGGGTCCGCTAACGCTGCGAAGACACCGTTTTGGGATCACCTGTTCTGTGGTCGCCAATTTGAAATGCGAGAAATTTGTGGATGGCATTTATGGCAACTGAGTCGGTGCTAGCGATGCGCACCCTTCCACCATCGGGAGTTGCTTCGAACGTATAGGTGATCGCATCCCGTTTGTTCCGCATCTCCGGAACCCCAGGGGGCACTGTGTCATGGATGAACATTGGCGCTTGAAAATCGCCTTCGCTGAACATCTTGGCTATGTGCGACAGATGCATTCTTATTTGATCGCGAGTTGCGGTGTCGTTTGGGTCTTTTACACTCACCTCGATCGCACCGCCATCTGAATGAAGGCGGAAATGATGGGTGGAGTTCTGATGCGAAAATCCCATGGCGTGGTCGCCGCGGGAGTCAACACCCGTAGAGTGTTGATCAGGGGCGTCTTGATGTTGTACTTGTGCCTGGCTGGACGTTTCGCTTTGCCCCCAAAGCAAAGCCGGAATTGCCATAGACGCGAAAAGCACGATCATCTTCATCAGGATCTCCTTTTACACTGATGTTGCGCTGTCTCGGTTTGCTTGACAGCGACTCCAAGAGGTTGGCGCGACTACTCGATGGCGTCTTCTTGAGACGAAGGTCCCACTCTCGCACGGTGCTCCTCAGTGAGATCCTCAGCTTGGAAAGGTGCTCAATCTGGTGATCGAGTTCGCGGATCTTTTGATGAGCAAGCTCTCTCACTTTCTGGCATGGCACACCCCCTGAGTCCCTAACCTGAAGGATTTCTGTAAGCTCCTTCAAAGTGAAACCGGCGGCGAGCGAATTGCGAATCAGTAAGACCCGGTCAAGCGATTCGGGAGGATACATTCGATAGCCACCATGCGTTCGAGGTGGCTTTTTCAAAATGCCCAGCCGTTCGTAGTGCCTCAGGGTGTCGGCACTCAGGCCTGCCGCCTGACTGAGTTCCCCAGACCGTAATGGACGCTTTCCATTCAATGTTGTTTCCACAAGGAAAGTATCAACCCTGGAATGTATTCCAGGGTCAAGCGCAATTCCCCGCTCATGATCGCTTTCACCGGGATCGAGGAAAAGCTCGGCAGACGACAGTCGAAAGAGTCCCGTCTTGCTCTAGCTAGCGCGGGAACTTCCATGGGAAATCGAGGAATCGCCCTCGGACCGCAAATTGGTTTCGAGATGCTTCCCTGGAGTTTGACTCGGGAATGCTGGCGGGAGCGACGGGACTCGAACCCGCGGCCTCCTGCGTGACAGGCAGGCGTTCCAACCAGCTGAACTACGCCACCGCAATATCGACTTTCTACGGTTACCGTGCTCCCTTTCCGTGCCCGTCAATTCCCGAAATTCCTGAGAATGCTGTGACAGGGCAGAGGTCTGCGGGGAACTTCAAGTCGCTATATAACCGGCTACCGAGAGAAGTGAATTCCAAAGCCGAGCACGGGTTGGAAACCTTGGGGAGCGCATGGGCATGGCTCATCATTCGCAGCAGTAATTGGGTGACGGGGAAAATGACAAAATACGCCGACAACAAGGATGATCACCCATGCGGAAAGCGCGCCATGTGCAGGTTATCGCTGATGCACCCCACAGCACAGTCGAGACAAGCTGACTGGCAAATCCACCGAGGAAGGTCCTGCGTACATCTTTCTGTGCTCGAGTAATTTCCATGATGAACTCTCCTCAATTCGCCTACAGCAATGCCGCGCAATTTCCCGATTTAATGTCTGTTTGTGCAGACTTTCGGCGATGAGGCACTACAGTGCCAGTAGATCCCGCAGCGCTTTAGCTTGTCTGCGCGACACACCAACGGTGGGACCGTCCCGCAGTGCAACGCAATAGCCATCCCCCTCCGGTGTAATAGCTGTGACCCGCCGCAGATTGATGATCTCTCTTCGATTGGCACGAAAGAACACCTTCGCGTCCAGCCGCGGTTCAATCTGCGCCATCGAGCGAGGTATCAGCGGCTGGTTGTCCGCAAACACCACCCTCGTGTAATTCCCCTCGGAACGCAGCAGCGCAATCTCCTCCATCCGCACCAGCCAGCAGCGCTCGCCGTCGCGCACAAACACCTGCTCCAGCGCGGTTGCGTTCTGTGCCTTCTCCCACTCAGCCCCACACTCCTTCAAACGCTCGCGCACCCGCCGCAACGCCTCCGCCAGCCGCTCCGGAGCAATCGGCTTCAGCAAATAGTCCACCGCATTCAGCTCGAATCCCCGTACCGCGTAGCGATCGAACGCCGTCGTCAAAATCGTCTGCGGCGGATTCGCAAACTGCTCCAGCATCTCCAGGCCGCTCCTGCCCGGCATCTGGATATCCAGAAGCAACAATTCCGGCTCGAATCGCTCCAGCAGATCCTCCGCCTCGTCGGCATTGTGTGCCTCGGCTGCCACCTCCACGTCGCCATGCTCGGCTAGCAAGCGCCGCAGCTCCTGCCGCGCCAGCCGCTCGTCATCCACAATCAGCGCTCGCACACGGCCTCCACAGCCTGAAATGGCAGCACCATCGTCGCGCGCACCCAGCCCGCCGGCTCTTCGCTCAGTTGCACACTTGCGCGATCCCCGTATAGTAGCCGCAGCCGTTCGCGCGCATTCTTTAAGCCGATCCCGTTCCCATGGTCCGCACGCAACCGCCCCGTATTGCTCACCTCTACCCGTAGCACCTCGCCCTCGCGCACCACGCGCAGCACCAGCTCGCCTCCCTGCGGTAACTGGGCAATACCGTGTTTCAGGGCGTTCTCCACCAGCCCCTGCACCATCATCGGCGGCACCAGCGCGCCCAGCACCTCCGGCTGAATTCCTCTACGAATGCGTAGCCGCTCCTCCAGTCGCGCCGACTCGAGTTCCAGGTACGCCTCCACGGTCGCCAGCTCTTCCTCCAGCGCAATCGCGCTGCACTCATCTTGTCGCAGCGATGCGCGCAACAGCTCCGCCAGACGCGTCACCATCTGCTGTGCCCGCACGGGGTCCTCGTTGATCATGCCCCGTAGGCCGTTCAGGCAATTGAACAGAAAATGTGGATTCAACTGCTGCTGCAGCGACCGCAGCTTGGACTCACGGACAAGCACCTCTGCGCGCAATGCGTTGACCTCCGCCGCGCGCCGACGCCTCACCGCCAGAACCACAAGGTACACCGCCAGCCACAACGCCACCAGAAACGCGCTAAAAAAGACGGTCACGCCTATGATGGGCGGAACGGACGGCTGGCCCCAGTCCATCTCAGCTTCGACAGCAAGGCAGCCGTAGAGCGCCGCCGTCTGCAGCGCCCCCACAAGCAACGCCCCAACCGCTAGCCGCGGTGCCAGTCTTGCATAGCCCAGCTCGCTCCATCCCCGCCGTTTCATCCCCAGCCGCAGCAAATGCGTTCCCGCCAGACCGGTCGCACAATACGCGGCGTCAGCCAGCATCCGCTTCGATCCTGTGGCATGGAACGGCACCAGAACCGCAAGGTAGTAGCCGAGCCCGTAGCCGCCCCAACCCGCAAGTTGGCACGCCCAGTACGCTGTACTGGACGCGCCGCCGCTCCCCTCTTCCATCCGCGCCGCGCTCATCCTACCGCTCCGCCGTCGTTACGCCCGCATGTGCCGCGAGGAATCCGTCCACCTGTGTATTGAACCACGCCGGATCGTCCCACATCACAAAGTGGCGCGCCTTCTCCGCCATCGCAAAGTCCAGCTTCTTCACCCCCGAATACTGCTCCTTGAACACGGCGGTCGCCGCGTCTTTCGTGACCCCGTAGCCCTGCAACCCCACCCACGTCCCCAGCACCAGCACCGGAGTCTCAATCTTGCTCAGTTCCGGCCGCAGGTCCGCGCTCACCAGTTCGATCATCGCGTCCGTCACCGTTTTCTGGTCCGACGCAAGCCCCCATTCGATCAGCGTCTTCTGGTCTGTCGTGCTCGTCGCCATCGAGTTCGTGCTCGCGCCGGAGCGCGTCATCGCAACCCATTGCTCGTGCGTCATCCCCGACATCCCCTTGCGCATCTGCTCAATCGTTGGCTGCGCCTTGGCTAGAGTATCGGCCTGGAACCACGCGCCCGCAAAGAACGGCAGCGAATCGACAATGATCACCGGTCCCACCAAATCCGGGTAGCGCGACGCCAGGTCCAGCGCAATCGACCCGCCCAGGCTGTGCCCCATGATCACTGGTCGTTGAAGATGATTGTCGCGGATGTACTGTGCAATCTGGTCACGTGCTTCCGTCAGCAGCGGCCCCGGGATCGCCGGTACGCCCGCAAATCCAGCCAGCGTCAGCTCTAGGCAACGGTACTGCCCGCGCAGATGCTTCACCGTCTCATCCCACGTCGTCCCGGACGACGCCAGCCCCGGAATCATGATGATCGCGCGTCCTTCGCCCACCGCCATCACCTGAAACGCGGGATGCTTCGTTGCATCCCGCCCCGCCGCATTGCCTCCATTCGTCTGCCCGGCCAGCGCGGTACTCAGCGCCGCAACCCCCAGAACCGCAATCACTCCAAAGTTCGCCCGTCTCGTCTGCATCGGAATCATCCTCCTGCGCTTGATCCTTGCGCCGAATGGTTCACTCTCGACACAAAAAGGACGGACGGCAAAATTCGGCCTGTGAACGGTGCCGCCGAAGCGTGTTTGATCGAGGCGCGAGCAATCCCGAGACTTGCCGGAGAAATGATCCGTGATAATGTCCTTTATCATTGGCTATTGATTGACAAGCCAGCAAGTGCAAATATACGGCGGGTCGGAAACATCCACAGGCCGCGAGCAAAATTTGCTCGGGTCCTAACTGGGAACCAAGCCGGAGAATCTTCCGTAGGCCCCTTTTTCGGACCAGGAAAGTGGGCTGGATACTGGAAGTCAGATGCGTAAATTTGCGTGGAATGCTCTCGGCCAAAGGACTAGAGTTGCGAGGATGTGCCCCATGTCCGGACTCTATCATCGGCGCCGGCGACAATCAAACCCTCGATTCAACGCCGAAGTCGCCGAAGCCCATCGTTACGCAAGGACCACTTGCGTCCACGGTCGTCAACAAACCGCACATACACGTCGGGTCGGTCCTCTACCGGATTGAAATCCTGTTCTTCGAGTTCGTAGTCGGAAGAAGCCTTCGGTGCAACTGCACCCCAGTCATCAATCGACAGCCGAAGCGACTTCGAAATAACTCTGACTTCCTTGACGATGATTGGAGCTTCGCCATGGTTGTCGATATACACAACCCAACGGCGTGGCGTCGAATCCGGATGATCCCGACGTTTCCACTCGGCCATAGCCGAAACTTGCCGGGCCTGCCGATCCTCATCGGGATCCAAAGCGATATCTAATTTTTTCAACAATGCTGAGACATCATCGACCCAGCGGTTTCTTCGGATTTCGAATGCCTCTAACGTTGTGATCGGACGTAAGACATCAGGCAGGTCTGTCGCGTTCGGAACGGAGTTCCTGTTCAACAAGACTGGAACAATAGGGACACAGTTTTCGATTGCGGCGAGCAGCTCCATTCGAACATAGTCATCTTCGTCATAGAGGCGCGGCCTATGAACAGAATCTTCGATCATCTCCCACTTCGGGCCGATCAACGCAAGTAGAAATCTGGTCTGACTGAGAGCACGTTTGAGTTCGACCTCGAAGTCTCTGCCCGGCACGATGCTGCTCAAATCAAAAAACGTCGAACCCGATCCAAGAAGCTGATTGAGCGTATCGTTCAACCAGCCGGCATCTCCTCCTGTGTCATCTCGACGGTAGGAGATAAACATCTTGGGTGAATGCTCCATGGTATCTGTTTCCGTATTTGGACCTCCGATTCAAGATACCCTAAACTTCGTAAGCTGCGTTTTGAGGGTGAGATTTGAAATCGATCATTGACCGCTTCTCTGAGTTCCGCCTGCATCCGGTACCGCGTGATAATCCGGTTTATCGTTCGCTGTATGGATCGGCGAGCCGCATCAGTTTTTTCGCCACTTCTCCGAGAAGGCGACTATAGGTTCAAGTAGATTGCGCAGCGAAATCCGCGCAATGGCATTCCTAGATTAAGGGCGCGTTTTCCAGTACTAATCCGACACCTAATCGTGCGATCGTTCGCATCTTAGGTTGCCCAGGCTGACTCTCCTTCACGAGTACTTGTGTCAGCTGTCAGCTGTTCATTGCAGCTTTGCGTACTCGGCTCTTGCCCGCACAAAAAGCGGAAGATCGCGGTCAGCGTCTTTCCACAATGCGAAGAAGTCTTCATAGGCTTTTTTGGCCTTCGCACCTTCGCGCGCCAGCGCGAAGCCGCGGGCCATTCCCAGATACGAAAGGGAGTAGTACTGTCCCCAGTTGGGGTGCACCCACGTCGCGCCCCAGCTCGCGCCCTTGTGGTCGACGATCTTCTCAAATTCAGCGGCAGCCTCGGCACCCTTGCGCATTTTCAAGTAGGCCAGGCCGCGCACATAGATTGCATCGGGATACGCTCGCTCATAAGGTACTGCGGCGGTCATCCGATCGACTGCCGCGGACGGATCATTGCGATTGAGCGCGAGCATCGCCTGAATCTCGGGAAGTTGAACTGCATTCCAGATCGTTCCGTTCGGCTGAGACTCTGAGGTCTGGTGTGCGAGCTTCTCGGCGAGCCCTGAGTCACCGCAGAGCGCGAGTGCGAATGCCGGGCGGCCGAGGGCACGCGCAGATTGACAATTGCCGGCTAATGCATCGGCGCGCGCATTGGCCTCTTCAAACTCATCGGCCACATACTGGAGACCCTCGCGCCGTGCGGTATCCGCCGGCACGCTGATACCACAGATGCGAAGCGTGGCGCTGGCCGTGCACGTTCAGCGCTGCCGCCTGCAGTCCGAAACTCAGGTACTCATCCGGCTTGCCCGTGTACCGCTGGATGTCCCGCGCGATCGCCGTCGAATCGTTTTCCAAATATCCCAATTCCAGGAACCGCTGATGGATACGGGCACCATCGATGCCTTGCTCCCGCACTCGCGCCGCCTCCCGGTCCGCATCTCCGAACCGGCCGAGACAGAGGTGGGCGTCCAATACCCGGCGATACGGAGCTTCGAGGTCGGGCGCCAGCCGCACAGCTTCAAGGCCTTCGCGCAATCCATATGCCACTCCGTCCGTGTCCTGCTTCGTTGGAAGAGACTGCACTCCCAACGGCGACCAGACCACAGGCTTGAACTGGTACACCTGGGGCGCGGGGCAATTCGGATCCACGGTCTTCGTCTCCGCAAAGCCGGCAATCAGCCCCAGATTGTTGATCTGGTTGGCAACGCCGTTCGCTCCACCCAGCGTCTTAAGCGGCGTCAGCTTGCCGTTTTGCCGTACAAAGGGCACACAAGGCTTAGGCGAAGATGAAAAGCCCATCGTCTGAAAGCCGGAGAAGTCCTCCGTCGTTGAAGCTCCGCCCGTGACCTCGGCTTCTCCGACAGCTCGGCCCGTTTCATTCACACCGAAGGCGATGCTGTTTCCGCCCTGGGTCTCCGATGTCAGTCAACGCCGTTCCGTGCCACAGAACTCCGTGCTCCGCTCCGTCCACTCCAGCAGCCCCGCTGATCCAGCCGCTGTTCGGCACTTCTGAAGCCTCGAAGCGCACCGAAATCAGCCTGAAATGGAACCAATGAATAAGATTGACCATCCTCATCAACCCAAAGCATTTTTGCGCGGCCGGATCGATGCAGATCGATCCGGCCAAATATTGGCCGATTCGACGCCAATCGAGTGCCCATCATTCCGCGCAGAATGCACAGCCGCCAGGTGCTAGTCCTTCTGCACGAACCCGAGACGGCAGCCACGAAGAGGGTTGTGAGGAACCAGCCGGCGATATTCCCAAATTGTCCGTTGTAGTAGGCGGGATTTCTCGTTGCCACTTGTCCGCTTGCCCCAACTTTACCAACGGAAATGTGTTTTCGAGTGAGTAGATTGGTGCAGAGAAATTCGAGTAGTGAGGTGGCAAACCCCATCCTACACAGTACCAAGTGGCAGGGACTCCGAACATTGGCCACGGGTGCATTCCTTCCGAAAGACCTAACGAGTTCTCACAGAAGATCTGCTCCTGAAGCGGACCTCCGAAAGGATAATGGCACAGTAGCTATGACGGTCAGGGTTCCAGTTGCTTCGGAGATAAAATCTGCGCATTTCCGCAACTATCCTCCAGCCAAGGGTTCATCTTAGAAAGCATCCCCATGCGTTCATCCTTTTGGGCGGCGTCGGCTCCCAGCACCGAGGAGGTTTCTTGTGCATGATTCGTGGCTCTTCCGCGTGCGAATTGCCCTAGTAACTCTGCTGGTCTCCGTCCTCTTTGCCAGCGGGTGTTCCAGCCACACAACCGGCAACCCCAACGGAACCAATTCTCCGCAACCATCGGTCACCGTCACTGGCCCCAGCGAGGTTCGTTTGGGAAGCTCGACCACCTTCACTGCGGCGGTCACCAATCTCACCAATACAGAAGTAACGTGGCAGGTCAACACCGTCGCCGGCGGCAACAGCACCATGGGGACCATCACCAACGACGGCGTGTATACGCCGCCAGCGGCCATCCCGTCCACCAATCCCTTAACGATTACAGCTGTAAGTGTCGCTTCGTCGTCCACCTCCGGATCGGCCCAGCTCAATGTTGTCAATCCCATCCCGGTGATCACGTCGGCAACGGCGACCCTCGCCTCCGGTACAAGTTATTCGCTGGATGTGCTTGGAACGAGCTTCGTTGACGGCGCCCAGATCCAGGTTAGCGGAATCGGTGTAACTAGCACATTCATATCCGCAACTGAATTACAGGCTACAGTAAGTGTGCCTTCAGGCACTTCCAGCCTGAGTGTCACGGTTCTCAATCCCGACCCCGGCAGCGCGTCCTCCAACATGGCCGCCGCAACCATTCATCTCGCATCTGCCACCGCGGCGGCACGGCTTCTCGATCAAGCCACATTTGGACCCACGCTTGCCGACATTCAGAATGTGCAGAACCTCGGTATCGATGCTTACATTACCAACCAGTTCAACACTCCGGACACGCCGCTCCCCAATATCCCTTCGCCCTTGCCAGCGGTCTGCCTGGCGGCGAATACACCCACTGTCTGCGAAGAGTCGGAGTGGTGGCAAGTGGCGCTCACCGGCCAAGACCAGTTGCGCCAGCGCGTGGCATTTGCCCTCAGCGAGCTCTTCGTCATCTCCAGCGATACCGATAATGCAACCACGATCACCTACTACCACAACATGCTGGCGAACGATGCTTTTACGAACTTCTCCACCATCATGAAGGATGTCTCGCTCTCGCCGGGGATGGGCGCATATCTCAATATGCTCAATAGCGCGAAGGCTCCCGTTGGCCAGATAGCTAATGAAAACTACCCGCGCGAGTTGATGCAGCTATTCACCATAGGCCTCAATGAGCTGAATTCGGATGGAACATTGCAACTCGATGGCAGCGGCAATCCCATTCCCACTTATACCGAGGCGCAGGTGCAGGCGTTCGCGCGTGCTTATACGGGATGGACTTATGCCGCATCGACCGGCGGGCCCCCGACCAGCTTTCCCAACAAGACACCAAACTACTTTGCGCCAATGGCAGCAGTCGAATCGGAGCACGACGCCACTGCAAAGATTCTTCTAAACGGAACTGTGATTCCCGCCGGACAGACTGCCGAAGAGGATCTCGCCGGCGCATTGGCAAACATCTTTAATCATCCGAATGTCGGCCCCTTTGTTTGTAAACAGTTGATTCAGCATCTTGTCAAAAGCAACCCGAGCCCCGCCTATGTCTCACGCGTCGCTGCTGTCTTTGCAGACAACGGCAGTGGCGTCCGCGGAGACATGCAGGCAGTTATCCGCGCCCTTCTCGAAGACACCGAAGCCCGCGCCGGAGACACTAACCCGCTCGACGACGGCGGCCATCTGCGCGAACCCATCCTGTGGATCACTAACTTCCTCCGCGCCATCGGATTCACGAACACCGATCCCAACAGCTCGTATTACTCCTTGTCTAACTACTCAAATAATCTGAATGAGCGGCCCTATCGCTCGGGCAGTGTGTTCAGCTTCTTCCCACCCAGTTACGTGATCCCCCAGACAAGCCTGAATGCGCCTGAATTCGATCTCGAAAATACGGCCTCGGCGATTTTGCGCCTCTCGCTGGCCAACACCATGGTCTTCAACAAAATCACCGGCTTCAATGTCGACCTAAGTGCCACAGGCACGCTTGGCCAAATCGCCGCTGCCAGTCCTGCGAATCTCGCCGATACGCTGGGCCTGGTGTTCATGCATGGTCAGGTGCCCGCCGACATGCGCACAGAAATACTCAACACCATCAGTGGACTCGGCACTGCGGAGCAGGTGCGCGTCGCCGTATTTCTCGTCATCACTTCATCGCAATACAAAGTTATGCACTAATCGTGTGCGTCCAGTAACAATGCATACGCTTGTTCAAGGGAGATCGCAATGAGAGCAAACCGGAGAACTTTCATCAAGTGCGCAAGTCTGGCAGCCGCCGGCAACGTGTTGGGCCTTCGGCCCTTTGGCGCGCTTAATGCTCTTGCACAAAGCTCTACCGATTACAAAGCACTGGTCTGCGTATTTCTCTTCGGTGGCAACGACGCCAACAACACGCTTATTCCCTTTGACACCACCGGCTACGGGAACTACGCCTCCATCCGCGGTGACCTTGCACTCGCTCAGAACACGCTGCTGCCGCTCACGCCAGCGCCTAACTTCGCACTCAACCCAAATCTGCCGGATATGCAGGCGCTCTTCAACAGCAACAATGCTGCCTTCGTCGCCAATGTCGGCACACTGATCCAGCCGCTCACCCGCGCTCAATATCTCGCCGGCCAGACCGCGCCCACCAACCTCTTCTCCCATCCCGACCAGCAGTTGGAGTGGCAGAATGCCGCGCAAAGCGCCTCGACGCAAACAGGCTGGGCCGGCCGTATCGCCGACGCCCTCGGAGCCACTTACAACACCGGCGCTTCTATCCCCATGATTACATCGGTCGCGGGCGATACTCTTTTTTGCAATGGCACTGCCACCTCCCCGGTATCGATCTCACCGGGCAATGTTGGTGCCGCGAGTTGTTCCGAAGGTTCCGAATGCAGCGCCCGACAGGCTTCCGCGCAGGCGCTGCTCACGCTCGACACCGGCGTCTCCCTCGTGCAGGCCGACGACACCATTACCAGCAATGCATACGCTTACGCCAAGACACTCGCCGACGCCGTGCAATCCATCACTCCGCTGCAGACCGTCTTCCCCGCAAACAACGGCCTCGGCGCACAGTTGAAACAAATCGCTCAGATCATCCAGGTCCGCGCTGCTCTCGGCGTCCAGCGCCAGATCTTCTTCGCCAGTCTCGGTAATTTCGACACGCACGCCGATCAGCTCGCGTTGCAGAGCACGCTGCTGGCCGAAATCTCACCCGCGCTCGCAGCCTTCTACAACGCGACCGTTGAATTGAATGTCGCCAGTGAAGTCACAACCTTCACCATGTCCGACTTCAGCCGCACCTTCCAGCCAAACTCGAACAACGGCAGCGATCACGCATGGGGCTCGCATCACATGGTCATCGGCGGCGCGGTAAAAGGTGGCCAGATCTACGGCACCTATCCAACCCTAGCCTTGGCCGGCCCCGACGACTCCGGTTCCAACGGCCGCTGGGTCCCCTCCACTGCGACTTCCCAATATGCAGCCACGCTGGCTCAATGGTTCGGCGTCCCCGCCGCCGACCTTCCCACGATTCTTCCCTCCATCGGCAATTTCAGTAGCAGCAATCTTGGCTTCGTATAAAGGAAAGTGTGAGCGGCCTTATCTGTCTCGGTCATTGTGCGCACAAATTAGAACGGCTGGCATTGTATCCAGCCGTTCAGCTCTACGACTCATTGTTTCAGGTTCGTCGCATTTGTGCGGCCGCCCTTCCGAGTCAACAAGCGAATTGGCCTAAGGGCAACAGTTGAAAGAACGGCTACGTGTCCGGAAAGGCGACTATTTGGCAACGTACCTTGATCTCATTTGTCGATGAGCGAGTTGGCGGAGATAACCGGCCAATATCCCGGATCATGCCTGGTAAGAAGTTATATTTTCTTTCAGTTGTATTTTCTTCAGGAGGCGGGGCTCCGCTTCCGGCGATGATCTTGGCTGGTCGAAGCCAGCGGCGGAACCCCTGCGAGGTACGATCCTCTTTGTCGCAGTTTCCGCTGCGCCGGGCAAGCTTGCCACCGACTGGGCAGAAGACTGCGACAAGATCATCTTACGCCGCTGTCCAGTTTGTAAACGGGATTCGATCATTGGTCACGGACGGCGCCGCAAGCAGGCGCACGACGAGCATCACGACTGGATTTGGATCCATCGCGGCCGCTGCGCCGATTGCGGGACAACCTTTACCTTCCTTCCGCTGTTTTCTCTTCCTTACACGCATTTCAGTTTGCTGGCGCGTTGCCAGGCATTGTTGCGGCGCATTGCGGAGCACTGTTCGTGGGAGAAGGCATCGCCCAAGCTGAGAGACCCTGATCGGTTGCCGGACCCTTCCACAGTTCGGCGCTGGTTGAGTGGCCTGGATTTTTCTCAGCCGGCGCTTTCCTTTCTCAACCGGACCGTGACCCGCGTAGCTCATTGGCTGGCTCACGGGCTTCAGGTTCTTGACGAAGCGGGGCCGCTGTCGTGGATAACTCCTACCCTCGAAGTTCTCTGTCGCTTGCGTCTTTGAAAAAAAACGTTCACCCACCATCCTTGCCTGGGATTGCCGACGCCATTCTCCTACGCTTGGCTCCGGAGGTAAAAGAGCGTTGTGGGCGAAGACGTCGAAACACTCAAGCGGCGCCTGCCGCTGATTGAGTATCTGCGGACGCATAACTGGAAGGGCTCACCTATAGGCCGCTCCGAGATCGTCGGTCTCTGTCCGTTGCACGAGGAGACCCAACCCTCGTTCTATGTCAACACGTGCAAGGATGTCTTCTATTGCCATGGCTGCGGACAAGGCGGCGACCTGGTTCGCTTTATCCAGTTGTCCCGCCGACTGTCGTTCCGCCAGAGCCTCGCCTGCCTTGATCCGCAGACCAGTCCTGCAGTCGATTCCGCCGCGGTGCTGGAACAGGCTGCCGTTTTCTATCAGCCGCAACTCGATAACTATTCCGAAGCGATGCGTTATCTCAACCGGCGCGGAGTGTACGATCCCGCCCTGATCAGAGAACTCGAGATCGGTTACGCTCCGGGCGGGAGTCTGCGCCGACATCTCACGGCACAGGGTTATTCCTCCGATCTGCTGCGGCAGTCCGGCCTGCTTAACGTGAACGGCTCTGATGCTTTCTATCAGCGCATCGTCTTCCCATTGCGTCAGGGCGAACACATCATCAACATCTACGGCCGCAGCATCGGTACCGCCTTCGCGCATCGCTTTCTGCCCGGCACCAAGGGAGGCTTGTATGCATGGGAGAAGGTCCGGCATTGCCCTGAGGTGATTCTGGTCGAGGGCCTCTTCGACTATGTCGTATTACGCCAGGCGGGCTTTCACAACGTCACCTGTTCGTTGGGAACCCATCTCAACGCAGACCAGTTTCGACAGTTGTGCGAACAACCGCGCACCGTCTATCTCACTTTCGATGTCGATCAGAACCACAGCGGCCAGCAAGCCGCCGAACTACTGGCCCATCGTCTTGGCACTCGAGGCATCGCAGTTCGCCGCGTGCTCCTGCCTGAAGGACAGGACCCCAACTCCTTCTTCGTCCAGGGTGCAGATGCGCGACAGTTCCAGTCTGTTTTGGAGGCAGCTCAGCCATGAAGTTTCGCGTGATCAAGCAGAAGAACTCATCGGACGCACACAGTCCGATTCAGGTGATTGAGCAAGACACCGGCGGGGGAGTTCGCTGGATTAATCATTACCTGGACCGCGAGTATGTCCGCCGACTCGCAGACAAGAGCCTGTATAGCTACGCCCACAGCCTGCTGCACTTCGTGCGCTGGTGGGAGAGCGTTCACCACACCGGCGACATCGCGAAGGCCGACCTCACTGAATCGACCCTGCTCGATTACATGCGATTCCAGTCCAGTCAGCAACCTGCGCTTTCTGCCACCACCATTAACGACCGCGTCGCTACCGTCGATCGCGCCATCCGCAACGAGTTCCCCGACGCGCCCTGCCAGGTCGCGCAAGGCTTTCATCAGCCCTTCCTGCACCGCAGGCCCATGGGCCTGGGACGTCCGAGGTTCGAGATCAGTCGGCTACGCATGCGGGAACCCAAGCTCAACATCGTCCCCCTCTCCGTCGACGAAGTGGCGCGCTTCTGGTCCAGCTTCCGCAACGCGCGCGATCTGGCCATCGTGGGCTTGATGCTCATGCATGGACTTCGCTCCGCCGAGGTCATGGCCTTGAATCGCGACGACGCGTTGTTGTCCGAAGGTCAGATCCGCGTGCGCGGCAAGGGCACCAAGCTGCGCTTGCTACCTCTGGCGCCGGAAACGACGCAGCTGATCGATCACTATCTGCGCCTGGAACGGCCCGATCCCTGCTCCGCAGCTCTGTTCGTTGCGTTGAAAGGGCCCGCTCGCGGCGCCCCCATGACGCCCGCCGGATTCCGCTCGCTGTTTCGGCACCATCGCAAGACAACCGGCATTCAGTTGGCTAATCCTCATCGTTTTAGACATACCTTCGCTTCCGATATGGTGCGAGCAGGCATGAGCTTGCCTGCGCTCATGCAGCTGATGGGTCACGCCGACATCGAAACCACGCTGCGCTATGTGAAGGTCTCCCCACAGGACGTCTATCTGCAGTATGCCCGCGCGGCAGCGCAGTGCATCCATCCTCAACCAAGGCTCTCGTGATGCGTTGGCGCCGTCCTCCACTCCAGCATCCTCTGGCGCATACCTTCGCGCATGCGGTCGAGTCTCTGTCGACCGCACTCACTCCTTCCAGTAAACGCAACTACAACATCGTGGTGCGCAGCTTCCTCGTCTATCTCGGCACCGAACACCCGGCGGTTACGCGGCTCGACCAACTGCACCGCGATCCTCATCTCCTCGGATGGATGGCGCACCTGCGCACCAAGAATCCGCCTCTGGCCACGGCAACCTGCATCGGCCGGCTCTTCGCTCTGCGCACCATCTTCCATCAGTTGGCTCGCACAAACCGTCTCCCTGAACTGGCCCACTTGTTGATGCGCGAGGATATTCCGCGCTCGCCTCACACTCTGCCACGACCGCTCACCGCCGAGCAGGATCAGCTCCTCCACCAAGAGTTCATGCGCCGCAACGATCTCGGCGGAAATGTCTTCTTGCTACTCCGCTACACCGGCATGCGTATCGGCGAATGCGTCGACCTGTCCTACGACTGCCTACGCGCCACAGGCCCCAACCAATGGGCCATCCATGTTCCCCTCGGCAAACTGAAAACCGAGCGCATGGTCCCCGTCGATGCCTTCGTCCGTGATCTTGTACACCGCCTGCGCTTCTTCCGCTCTCTGGATCCTCTGCCTCCCGATGGACGGCTCCTGGCACGACCCGGAAGCAAAATAGCTATCCTGGTTCAACTTCGTGATTACCTGCATCAGGTCTGCCACTCTCTCGCACTCGCGACGCATATCGTCCCCCATCAGTTCAGGCACACCTACGCCACAGAGATGCTTCGCTCCGGCATCAGCTTCCCCGTCCTGATGAAGTTACTTGGCCACGTCGATCCGGCCATGACTATGCGCTACCTCGACGTGGCTCTCACCGATCTCGAGCGCGAGTTCCAACTGGCCCGCTCCAGGCCCAGGCATCTGGTTCCACAACCCAAAACCTCTACCGGACCAGTTCGTGCAGGCCTCGACGGCCTCATCGACTCCTTAATCGCCGCGCAACACGTCATGGAAATGTTCCGCCGCTCTCTCCCAAACGGTAATGCCCGCAATCGTCTCCTCAGGCTCTCCAACCGCCTCATCAAGATCCTCGCCGAGATAAGAAAACTCCAGAGCACCTGAATGAAAATGGGAAGCGATTGGCCGGTTATGGCGGTAATGAGCTCATCCAGGTCTCATCAGCGTCGATATGATATTGGGCAAAGCCCCTTGCAGGAATCTATGCCATCAATGCTTGGGGTATTCAGTGGGGCATGAATGATCGAATTCGGTTCTGCAGCTCAGATCTGAACTCATAAAAATTCCCACCTCCCGTCATGCACGATGAGGGAAGGTGGGAGGCATTCGGTGAGGTCTGACGCGCCGGGGCTTATTCCGCCTCCAGTGTGATTTTGAAAACGACGCCGCAGTTGCAAGTCTGGTTTCCACCGGCTGTAGTTGTGCCGTAGATGTCGCCTCGTTCGTCCATATAGAGATTGGCTGACGGATTGGCGCCGTCACGGCCTTGGAACGTGTGCAGCACGGAGTAATGTCCCCATGGGTCAAGCCGGAAAACGACGCCACAGCCTCCCGCTGCGCTGCACGCAGGATCTGTCGCATCGCCACCGAAGAACGTTGTCCCATAGAGATTGCCCAGATTGTCGCGAATAACACTGCCGAAGGAAGAGAATCCTTTTGCGCCTCCTTCAAAGCTGTACAGTACCGACTCGTCACCTCGGGGATCGATCTTGAAGATCGTTCCATTCCCGAGATTGGTACTATTCACCGCGCTACCGCCGTTCCCGGTAATCCCATAGAGATTGCCGGCAAAATCGGAGGTCAACCATCCATCGGGGAACGGGCCGCCCGCGACTACAGAATCAAGCACTTACCTTTAGAACAAGCCCGCACGGAAGCACTCTAGTCTGATCGCCCAAGGTACTGATTTGACACATTAGTGCCCGAACGGCATGGCACAGTCTAGGGCACAGCTGATTTGAAGCTACGTTGGCCGCCTTTCTGCGAACAATATTTACGCATGCGAGTCATACATCTGCGGAGAGCTCGTCGGTCGATTGATGATGATCTGCGATCGATCGATAATTAGCACGTGCAGTCTCACATTCCGACCGGCGCAGAGGTGATCCCGGTTTGGCAATGACCCGCCCCGGAAGACTCTGCCGAGCGAGATTGGAATTTCGGCCTGCAACCGGGCGAGTGATAACGTCATCCTTTAACACTCTACTTGGTGGGCGAGCCCGTATCAGGTTTCTGGGGCATTTGTCCGAGCAGCCGGTTTTTCGTCCAAGTTAACCGAGAAGGCTAGTGAACACTGGCCGGCTCGCGCAGGTTGAAGCGAAATTCATAGGAGCCTGAGCCAAGCGAGACTTCGCCTGCGGGCGACACCTGAGGTGGCTTTCGCCCGTTCATGGAGACTTCGGCCGCTGCATGGGGAAGAACCACTATAGCGCGCGATCCCACCGGAATCACGACCCGCCAAGTCACCTTTTCGTCCTCACGGGTCCACGAGCTCTCAATGGTGCCCAGCACGGTGTGTACTTCGGCCTGCGCTGCCGGAATTGTGGCAAGAAAGGCGGGATGAATCGCGATTTGACTCGACTCCGGACGGCTCAGATCGACATCGATGCCTGCCAAACCGCGATAAAACCACTCCTCCGCATGACCGAGCATGAAGTGATTCTGCGATGATCCGGGGTTGGCATCCCAAGCTTCGGTCAGCGTAGTTGCACCCCGCTCCAACTGATAGCCGTAACTTGGCGAGTCGTTGCGGGAAAGCATGTCGAAGACCACATCCGAGCGCCCGTTGTCGGTCAGCGCCCGAACGACGTAATGAAAGCCGATATCTCCGGCAGTAACGTGGTTGCTATGTGCGCGGATGTCTTTGATCAGATTCTCAAGCACAGCTTGGCGAAGATTCTCTGGAACAAGGCCAAGGACCAACGGCATGGCCTGCGCGGTCTGGCTCCCGCGATCGTAGGTCGCTGTGTCAGGATGGAGGAGATGGCTATTGAAGGACTCTCGAATGTCCGCAGCCTCTTTGGCAAAGCTCGTGGCATCGGCCTCCTTTCCAAGCAGGCTCGCGATTGCCGCGAGCGTCCGCAGATCCTGGTAGTAGATTGCGGTCGCAGTTAGCCCCTTTCCTGTAAGCTGCGCCTCGCCCGGTCGGCCAGGGCCGATGTCGAACCAATCTCCGAGGCCGTAGCTCAGCATTCCGTCCTTCAGCTTGCTTCGCAGATAGCCGGCGTAGCGGACCAGGGAGTCATAGTGATCTCTCAAAATGTCCGCGTTGCCGTAAGTTCGATACGCTTCCCACGGAGAGAGGATACTGGCGCTGCCCCACTCTGGGGTGTCCCTGAAGTTGGTGCTGTTCCCACCCGAGTCTACGAATGCGACATATTCGGGAGCGATGGCGGGAACGAGGCCGTTTGCAAGCTGCGCTTCCGCCATGTCATCCTCGATCTTCCGGTAAAGCTCTAGCACATCGTAGTTGTCCATGATCGAAGATCCGGCCAGATACGTCTGCTCGAGCCAGCCGAGCTTCTCGCGGGTTGGGCAATCGCTGATCACGCTGGCAAGATTACTGAGGATGGCGCGATCGATCAAGGCATGGATCCGATTGAGGAGCATCACGCTGCTTGTGAAGTGTCCGTCAACTGCGACATCGTCGTGGACAACATCGGTCTGAAGCGAGATCACCTTTGGATCTGGGCCGCCTGCTGTCGCCGGGACCGTCTCAACCTGGACGTATCGAAAGCCATAGTACGTGAAGCGCGGATGCCATCGCTCCTCGCCGCCAGCCAGAGTGTAGTTGAAAAGCACTGGATCGTCCGCGCCGGCTCCTGCGCTGGCCTGACTTACAGTCCCATCCGAATTCAACAGTTCTCCCGGCAACATGCGAACGTGATCTCCGGCGCGTCCCCGCACCAGAATCTCCGGCCAGCCTGAGGAGTTTTTTATCATGTCGTATACGATCACACCTGGTCGTGGCTGAGTGACGCGGACCGGGGTAAGCCTCTCGGCGATCACCATCGGCGGAATCAAAAGTCCCGACAGATTGCTGCCGGGCGAATCGGTCGATCCGTCGGGTCCTGCCACTTCGAGCGCCGGGTGCCATCTCTCGTCCGTAACAAAATTCGGTAGATCCCACCCATTCTGTACTCGACGGGCGTCGAAGTCCTCGCCTCCGTAGATCGAGGAAAAAGTGATTGGTCCCGAGGCGGTCCGCCAACTAGAGTCGCTTGTCAGGATTGACTTCGTGCCGTCGCGATACTCGATGTGCATCTGCAGGATCAATTTTGGTTGACCGAAAGACCCAATGAATTTGGTGTAGCGGCCATGAATGCCAGGAACGTTATACATTCCGTTACCAAGCAAAACTCCAAAGGCGTTCGTGCCCGACCGAAGCCGTTGCGTCACATCGAATGTGTTGTACAGCGCTGTCTTTCTGTAGTTCGTCCAGCCAGGATTGAGTATGGTGTCTGTGATGTTGCTCCCGTTCAAGCGAAGTTCGTACTCTCCCAAACCGGAGACGACAATGATTGCGCTCTTCACAGGGCCGGTCACACGAAACTCTTTGCGGAAGATCGGCAGGGGCTGCGCGGAGACCGTATATTGGCCCTGGTTTTCTCGCGCCTGCGGCTGAAGCGGGCCGTCCGGTTCGGCGGCGATCCAGCAGGCTTTCCACTTTTCCGGACGCAAGATTGCCATCGTCCACTTTGCTGGAGCGCTCCAGGCGGAGGCTTTTCCCGCCTGATCCCAGGTTTGTACTTTCCAGTAGTAGCTCTGGTAGGAGGAGAGGGGCCGGCCACCGTAGGTGACGTAGAGACGTTGGCTGGATTGCACTCGACCTGAATCCCACATGCTTCCGCGATTCTCCGCAAGCTCACGCGCCGAAGCGCCAACGAGAATGCGATAGCTACTTTGCATTAAGTCGTGTGCGCCGGGAACAGTCGCTTGCAATTCCCAGCTAAAACGTGGTGTTTCGCGATCAATACCGATCGGATTGACTGTCGAAGCGACTTGCAGATTCTCAGGAGCGATGCCGCTCCCAGCTGCCCTCCGGGGGTGCGAATCGGCATAGAGGAACGGCCGGGGAAAAGCCAGCGAGGCCAAAGAAAGCACAAACGCACAAGCGATGTAGAGTTGGCGGGGATTCAGAGAAGCCATGGTCAGAAGACTAATCTCACTGGTAATGTTCTTGCATGTGTCCCAGGTATCAAATCTCCTCTGCATGGCGGGTTGTAGCAAGCAGACCTTCGAGGAGGTGCGGTGTGTTGAGCAGAGCAGGAGGCTGGCACAGAATCTCAGTCATCCTATTCGTGCTCACGCTGACCAGGGTGGGTTGGGCGCAAGAGGCTTACAGCCATCGACTTTGGCAGGCGGTCGACGGACTGCCGAGCGATGTGGTGCAAGCGTTCGCGGAGACGCCGGATAACGCGCTGTGGATCGGCACGACCAACGGACTGGTTCGTTTCGATGGCAACCGCTTTCGCTATTATGCGCACGAGAATACGCCGGCACTTGGTGCTGACAGCGCGTTCTGCCTGACTGTGACTCGCGACGGGACGCTATGGATCGGCATTGAAGGTGGAGGGCTAGTGCGGTACCGCGACGGCCATTTCCGCGAATTCACGGCAGCCGATGGGCTCTCCGACAATGTAGTCCGGGCCATCTTTGAGGATCGGGACGGCCTGCTATGGGTGGGTGCTGATCATGGACTTTTCCAACTACACGGCGAGCGGTTGGTTCGAATCGATGGCACGAATCTGGTTCCTGAGCTGAGTGTGCATACCATTACTCAGGAAAGCAACGGAGCAATCTGGGTTGGAGGTACTTCGCTGCTTCGCATTCTCGCAGGTAAGGCGCGAGTGTATAGAATTCCCTTTCGCGGACAAAGCCAGCGGATCAAGAGCATTCTGCAAACGACGGACGGCGCCCTATGGGTGGGTGCTGTGTCGGGGCTGTACCGCTTCGCGGGCGACCGCCTTGTGCCCGTCCAGCAGATTCGGAAGACCGTAAGGGTTCTTCGCCAGACGCACGACGGCACTTTATGGATTGGCACTATCGGAGGTGGACTGTACAGCCTCAGATCCGGAGGCGCGCCGGTACAATTTGCCGGCGGCCCGCCCAGTAAGTCCATCCTGAACCTGTATGAAGACCGCGAAAGGAATCTTTGGATCGGGAGCCAAATCGGCATGGAACGGTTAAGTCGATCGGCCATGAGCCTGTTTCCGCTGCCCGGTGCGCTTGATGCAGACTTCGGCAGTGTCTTTGTTGATCGCGATGGCTCTATCTGGGCGTGTTCGACCAGTCTCTATCGAGAACGGGATGGCGTCATGCGCAAAGAAGTGCTGCGTGGGTTGCAAGGCGTTACCATCCGCAACCTGCTGCGCGCCGCCGATGGCTCCTTATGGGTCGGCACCGAGGGCTGGGGAGTTTTTCGGCTTAATGCATCTGCGATCGAGCACTACACAACTCACGAGGGCCTGTCGAACGACTTTGTCCGCGTTATGCTGCAGGACCGCGATGGCAGTGTCTGGGTAGGTACGGACGGCGAACTGAATCACATCGTCGCAGGTCGCGTCACGATCCTTCATTTACCTTCCTCTGTAAGCGTCATGGCTCTGCTGCAAGATCGAAACGGCGACCTTTGGGTCGGCAGCTTCTCCGGCCTGTTCAAGCTGCATGATGGACACTGGGTCTCGGCGCCGCTCACCTCCGCGCTGCGCAACACTACAGTTTGGGCATTGCATCAGGACGCGGATGAAACGATCTGGGTGGGCACAAATCGCGGTCTTTACCGCGAAGACGGAAATGCTGTTACAGCTGTCAATACCGCCCAGGGGCTACCGTCGCACTTTGTCGGACAAATTCTAGAGGATAGAAAAGGAGGCCTCTGGGTGAGCGGGCCAAGCGAGGTGGCGCGCTTGTCGCTGACCGAACTTCGCGCGCTTGCCGAGGGTCGGCTCACCCGAATATCGCCGCGAATCTACCCCGTTTCGCAAGAACTGGACTCAGCTGAGATTTATAACGGCATTCAACCTTCGGGAGCTTTCACTCCTGAGGGAGAGTTGCTTTACCCCAGCAATAAAGGTCTCGTGCGAATCGAACCCGAGTCGCAGACGGCGCTCCCCACTTTCCCGATCATTGTTGAGAGCATCACGGTGGACGGTCGCGCTGTTCCGATTACGGGAGAGATCACCCTAGGTGCATCCACGTCGCGCACCGAAATTACGTTCGCGCCTGCATTGCTCGGCCCCCAAGAGCGAATTCGGCTGCGCTACCGTCTCGATGACTTTGATAAGGAGTGGCAGGACGCCGGGAGCAATCGGGCAGCTGTGTATACCAGTCTGCCAGCAGGCCGGTACCGCTTCGAGGTCCAGGCATATGAGTCCGGAGTCGAATCTCCCGTTGCCGAAATGACACTCACGCTGCAGAGGCTCGCGCCATTTTATGTCAGGCCGTGGTTCGTATTCCTGGTATTAGGGCTGGTAGTCGCCTTCGTCTTTCTGCTCCACTACATGCGCCTTCGCCGGATGAGAGAACGCTTTGCGGCAGTGCTTGAGGAACGCACTCGAGTTGCCCGCGAGATGCACGACACAGTCATTCAGGGCTGCTCCACAGTTTCAGTGTTGCTAGAGGCGTCCGATAGTGTACGAGACGATCAGCAAGCCGCGAACGAGTTCAACGGCCTCGCACGCCAGCAGATACAGAACACAATCCGTGAAGCGCGGCAGGCAATACTCAACCTGAGGGATTCCAATACTAATGAGGAGAACCTGGTGGATGGCCTTCGCCGGATCACTGAGACTGCTTCCCGCGAGTTTACGCAGAGCGTGGGCTTGGAGATAACCGGCAACCCGCCGACCCTGGCACGCACCAGTATCTATCAATTATTGATGGTGACGCGCGAGGCGCTGCACAACGCGCTGATTCACGCCCACGCGAGACGCGTCGAGGTGCAGTTGAAACATGACGGCAGCACGGTTAGCATTTTTGTAAAAGATGATGGGAGCGGGATGCCGACGGAGCTGGCATCTGGGCATTTCGGCCTACAAGGGATGCGGGAGCGCATGGACCGCCTCGGTGGCAGTTTGGAATTTGAGAGTCGTCCGAGCGGCGGAACCGTCGTGACAGTCCGCGTGGCGGATCCGGGTCGTAATGATGACAAGAACGGGCTGAGCTATGAATGAGCAAAAGAAGATCAACGTGGTGGTGGTGGACGACCATCCGTTCATGAGGGTCGGGGTTTCTGCGATTCTTCGCTCGCAATCGGACATGAGCGTTGTGGGCGAGGCGGCCACCGCAGCGGAGGCAATCGCCGCTTATCGCAGGTATCTTCCGGATCTGATGGTAATCGACCTCGGATTGCCCGATGACAGCGGACTAAATGTGATCCGCTCCGTGCATACGTCTCACCCGGATGCCCGATTCGTGGTGCTGACGAACTCCGAAGGGGACGAGGATATTCACCAGGCGCTGAGCGCAGGCGCTCTCGGTTACGTCGTCAAGGGCATGGCTCATCAGTCGCTCGTTGAGGCGGTGCGGCGGGTCGCCCGGGGCGGGCGCTACTTACCCAAACAGCTCGCAATGACGCTCGACAATCGCAATCCCAATTCCAATCTCACAGCTCGTGAAAGGGATGTGTTGGCGCAAGTCGTCAAGGGCCGATCAAACAAGGAGATTGGCGCCGAATTGGGCATCTCCGAGGGAACGGTGAAGCGCCACATGGGCGAGATTCTTGCCCGGCTCGAGGTTAGCGATAGGACCCAGGCAGTGATTACAGCGCTGCGCCGCGGCCTGGCGCATCTCTGACTTTTACGATATATACGTCATGTTCCACTGATGCGACGATAGAGACTATTTGGTTGGCCCCAGTTCGCCAAGAGTCGAATTTTCCGTATGGCCGACTTGCGCTCTCAAGAAAATACGAGCTTGCGCGCAGCACCTTAGCAATGGTCTGAATTTCTGCTTTGGCTGCTACCTAGGTCACATGCGCTTCTCAGGTGCAAGGGCTTAGCGTTAGGTGCGCTCTCTTTCGCACTAAGCAGGAACTCATGCCAGGGCTTTTCGGTCGCTCCTCTAGTCTCGTGTTGCTTGGTTGTTTATTCGTCTGGCCAGCGCTTATTTCGGCGCAACCGGGGCATTCGGACTCGGTCGAGCCCTCGAACATAATTGAAATTGATGCGAGTCGGCCTACGGCGCCGCCGCAGGCCTCCGACTTCAAGGGAGGCAGCAGCCTCTCGCCAACCGGTCGATCCATCGGGCTGAACGACCGATATCTGACGCGCGACGGTAAGCCATGGCTACCGGTCATGGGAGAGTTCCACTTCTCACGCTATCCAGAGGCTGAATGGGAAGAGGAGATACTCAAGATGAAAGCTGCCGGAGTGGAGATCGTTTCTTCCTACATCTTCTGGAATCATATTGAGGAAGTAAAGGGCGTCTTCGACTGGACAGGTCAACGAGATCTGCGCCGGTTCGCGGGGCTTTGTAAGCAGCACGGCATGTACCTATACCTCCGCATTGGGCCATGGGTACATGGAGAATCGCGCTACGGCGGCCTTCCTGACTGGGTGGTGAATGAGAGCACGTCCCGAACCACCGACCCTCGCTTCCTCGGTTTCGTCGATACTTTTTACGAGCAGATCGGAAAGCAGATAAGAGGACTGCTTTGGAAAGACGGTGGTCCGGTCATTGGGGTGCAAATTGAAAACGAATACGGAGGGACCGGGGCCAACGGCGGACCGGCATACATCCTAAGACTCAAGAGGATGGCTGAGGCCGCAGGTTTGGACGTGCCGCTCTACACCGTCACAGGGTGGGACAACGCTGTGTGGCCTCCCGGCGAGGTTATGCCGGTATATGGCGGTTACCCGGATGCGGCGTGGGATCCGAGACCCGGTCGGATCCCACCTGGCGAGGTGTACCTCTTCCGTTTTAATAGCCGCATCTCCGGAGACATGGGTGCCATTGGCGCCAGTAAATCGGAAGTCCCTCAAACCGACCTCCACACGCCCTTTCTCACAGGCGAAGTTGGAGCTGGGATGCAGATTACGTATCACCGTCGTCCAGTTGTCAGCGCCGATGATGTTGCGGCCATCGTCCCGGTAATGATCGGCTCGGGCGCCAATCTGCTTGGCTACTACATGTTTCATGGCGGCGAGAACCCCGACAGCAAGCTGGGCCCGCTCAACGAATCGAAGAGCACCGGCTATCCGACCGACCTCCCGGTCAAAAATTACGACTTCGTCGCGCCGCTCGGCGAGTTCGGACGCGAGCGGCCCTCCTACGGCGATCTGAAGCTTTTCAATTATTTCCTCAATGATTTTGGCCCAGAACTCGCGCCTATGGCTGTGCGTGCTCCGACAATTCTTCCTGCCGGCCCTTCGGACACGAGTACGCTGCGAATTGCTGCACGCACCCGCGGCGACAGCGGCTTTCTGTTCCTGGACAATCATGTACGCGGCCTTGATATGCCTGAGCATAAACGGGTGCAAATCCGATTGCTGATGCCCTCCGGTCCGATGCTCGTTCCAACCCGTCCCGTCGACGTGCCCGCGGATAGCTACTTTGTTTGGCCGGTCAATATGGATCTGGACGGTCTGCGACTGCGCTACAGCACGGCTCAGCCTTTTTGCCGCATGGTGAAGGGGCGGACCGTTCTCTATGTTTTCTTCGCAGTACCGGGGATCAGTCCCGAGTTTTCCTTCGCGCGCGGTGCGCTCACATCAATGCGGGTGAACGGCGGCGTCAAGAATGAAAGCCCGAACCAAATTTCGGTTGCGGCCATCGAACCTTCCAACAGAGTTGTTTTAGAAGGAAGCCTGCCCGGGGGAATGAGGGTGCAAATTGTAGTACTAACGCGTGAACAGGCGCAGTCGGCAACTCGGGTATCCCTAAGAGATGGTGACCACCTTGTGCTCTCATCGCAGGAAGTATATTCCGATGGCCGGTTGATGACTCTCCACGCACTTGCACAACCTGATTTCCGGTTCTCAATCTGGCCTTCATTGCCTTCCACTCAGGGAAGCAGTCTTTACATCGAGCCTCAGCCGGACGATGGTATCTTCAAAGCCTATCGCGCTCAGGGGATCGCGCGAACAGTTGTTGCATCGTGGAGTCCCGAGCAATCTGTGAAGCATACGCAAATCTCTCTCTCCGACCCGGCAACCGTGCCCACTGAGGAAGAGATTGAGGCTGCGCCCCGATGGCAGGTCCGTCTGCCTGCGGATGCCTTTGCCGGGGTGAGCGATCTCTTCCTGCAAGTGGAATATCAGGGGGACATCGCTCGTCTCAGCGCAGACGGCCATCTACTAACCGACGATTTCTATACCGGAATGCCGTGGTGCATTGGCCTTAAGAGGTTTCGAAGACAGGTCGAATCCGGACCTCTGGAAATCGCTGTCGTTCCTTGGCGCGATCGTTCAAAAGTGATTCTCGACGATTTTGCCCTCGACATGGCTGCTGCGGATCATACTGCACACATCTTGAAGGTGACCGTTCTGCCGGAATATCAACTGACTGTTCCTTGACGAATGTACTGTTGATATCTGCCATGTCCTCTTCGCCGTAAGAAAACTAGACCTGCACAGAGATCCCCTCATTGATCTCACCAAGATGTCGAACGGAGCCATTTGTTTTCGGCTTCGACCTTCGCGCGATCGCCGGTCTTTTTGTAAAGGATTAACAATCGGTAGTGAATCGATTTGTCGGATATGTTGTTCTTTTCGGCGGCGGCCAAAAGTTGGATTGCACGGGGCAAGTCTCTCTGATTCTGTAGAGCCTCCGCCATGTCGAGCACTGCCCATAAAGGCGGATTCTTCTGCTTCACCCACGATTCCAGAAAGACACGAAGAGCGCTCCAGCGGGTAAGCTCCACCAGGGCTTCGCTCACGCGTGCTGCCGTCTGCTCGTCTTGCGGATCGCGGGCCAGCTGGTCGCGGAATTGAGCCAGAGCTTCATCCCACCTTCGCTGTTTTCGGTAGAGCATGCCAAGGCTGTAGGGCAGTTCGGGAAGCTCTGGGTGGGCTTTTTGTAGTTGTTGATATCCGTGGATCGCTTCATCTTCGTGCCCCTGATCGGCGAGCATTTCAAATCTCAATTGCTGCATGTAGGGAGAGTCGGGAAATTTGTCCTCGCTCAACTCGATCTGGCGTATGCTCTCTTCGCCGCTGAGCACACTGAGCAGGTAGAGTAATGCTGTGTCGTCGGGATGCTGGCGCCAAATGCGCACAGCATCCAAAAACGAAATATCGGAGTTGAAATAGGATGAGTTTTGCTTTGCCTCTGCGAACGCACCGCGTGCGTCAGGCGAGGCGTGATCGCGCGCATTTCTGAGCGCCTGAATGTATACGGCGCTTCCCGGGGCAGCAGCGAGCTGGCCAGAGAAAAACTGTGCGCAAAGCAAGTAGGATTTCGCAAGTTGAATCATGGCAAGGTCGCTGTGGAATTCCGGATCGTTGAGCAGGGCGCTATAGGCCTGAACAGCATCGACAGGGTCATCGAGTTCGAGGTAGCACGGCGCAACGAGGGCAAGACTGCTGAGGTCCAATGGATCTGTGGTGAGGACTTTGGCCACCATCGGACGCGCACCATCCAGGTCACGTGTCTTGCACTTTTCCTCGGCCAGAAGCGCGTAGGTGCGCGGCATGCTTTTCAGCTTCAGAGCCTGCTCGAAGGCATGGATTGCCCCTGTCGATCGTCCTTGTAATTGAAGACTAATGCCGAGGTCGGTAAGTAATTCAGGAGATCGGGGATTCTCGCGAAGAGCGTTCCGATACGCTCTTTCAGCGGCTGAATAGTCTCCTCGCTCCAGCGCTGCCCGACCAGGGTCCGCCGCTACCGCCGATTGGCCGTAACCGGAGCATACGGCGCAGAGCAGAAGCAGCAGTAAGTGCAAGCCAGGGCGTCGGCTCAATTCTGTTCGCAGGGCCATCGACAGAATCATAGCGTTTAGTTCCATCATTCGTGCAAGGGTTATTGATTTTTGAGCGCCCGATCTCGAGCCGGGCGTGCGTTCCAGATCGCCCAAGAAAAAAGTCACAAATGCTACTTAAGACACATGCGCATCGTTTCAGAAGAGGAATAAAGTTCGATGCGAACTCGACAAAGGGCTTCGTACGTTCCCAAATGAATGAGTGGATCTCCCTTCGGAATGATAGGCGGAAGAGCAATTCGCTTATCGCAATTCGTTGTTGAATCTGCTTTATGCAAGCGCTTTCAAGAGCTTTCGGGAGGCAATTGAATGATGAGCGGACGCCAAATCAAGACCTTTCTCTGCACGGCGGTTCTGGTGCTATTCGCAGGAAGAGCAATCGCGCAGAACGCTTCAGGGACAATCGTTGGACACGTCAAAGACCCCAGTGGCGCGTCGATAGTTGCAGCCAAAGTATCCGTCACGAACACAGACACGCACGAGGTTCGAACGACGTCGACGAATGGGGCGGGAGATTTCACGGTCTCCGTTTTGCCGCCGGGTCATTATGAGGTAGATGTTGCGGGCAATGGTTTCAAGAGCGAGAAGCAATCGGGCATCGCTCTCGATGTCGATCAGACCGTCCGTGTAGAAACCACGCTGACCGTTGGGTCGTCATCCGAAACGGTTTCGGTCGACGCCGCGGCTCTCGCATTGGACACGGACTCCGCAAATATTGGACAGGTAGTCGGAAGCGAACAAATCTCGGAACTGCCCCTCAATGGCCGTAACTTTCAGGATCTGATGCTCCTGGCGCCTGGGGCCGTCAACAACCCCGGCGGTGAACAGTCCAGCTACCGCATTACCATCAGCGGTACCGGCATCAGTTCAATCAGTGTGGGAGGATCCCGCGGCTCTTCCGAGGGCTACACGGTAGACGGCACATCCATCGTCGACTTCGGTTACCAGGATCCAATGTTCTCTCCATCCCTGGACGACATCGCTGAGTTCGATTTGCTCACCAAAGGTTACTCGGCCGCGTATGGCTACAGCATGAATCAGATCAATATCACAAGCAAATCTGGAACCAACGACTTTCACGGATCGGCGTTCGAGTTTCTGCGCAACAACTATGTTGACGCGCAACCTCATGGCGCCTTGGCCGGACAGGCCCAAGCGTTGCTGCAGCAAAACCAGTTCGGCTACTCTCTGGGCGGCCCGGTTCGCGTTCCCTGGCTCTACAACGGCAAAAACAAAACATTCTTCTTCGCCAACTACGAGGGATACCGGCAGAACAGAGGCGGCGGTGCTTCGACTACGGTACCCAGCGCCGATGAGATGAACGGCAAGTTTGACGCCAATGTACTGGGAAACTTCACAGCGGCGCAAACCACCAACGGGGCGTATACACAATGCGGACACACCTATCACGTCGGCGATCCGCACCCCCTCTTCAACCCCTGGGACCCGAACGGCTGCCCTTTCCCCGTGGCGTCGGACGGCAGTTACACCGTTCCCGCTGGTTCTATTTCATTACTCGGCAAACTGGTGATGACGCCCGGCCTCTATTTTCCCGCTGGCCCGAACGTGCCGGGCGCCGCGCTCGGTAGGCCGAACTACGTTTACAGCTCCGCTACCAGCTTGAATTACGACCAGCAGAACTATCGCGTTGACCAGAATATCGGCTCAAAGGACCAACTCTTCTTCCACATCACCTGGCACAATGAGAACGAGACCTCGGGGTCGGACACTCCGACAAACGCGACTATTGAGACTCAGCCCGCTCGGCTCTACACCACCACGGAAACGCACGTTTTCTCGCCCAATATCACTAACCAGGTCCGTGTGGGCTACTCGCAGGAGAAATGGACCCAGGGCCCAGCTGCAACCATCTCACCGGCAGGAGTGGCCGCGCTCGATTGGCCCAGTCCCTTCCATTCGCCCGGCGAGGGATATCCGCGCATCGAGTACGATGCCAGCAGTTTGAACGATGGTCTGACCTACGCTGGCGGTGCAGCCTTCGTTGGCTCGACAACCACAGAAATTCCCTGGGGCTGGGATTACAGCGAATCGGTTATTTGGTCTTTCAAGCGGCACACTTTCAGCTTTGGATTCGGTGGCCGTCGCAACATCTATACCCAGACAGAGAGCGGCTCGCTGGGCCGCATCAACTACAACGGAGAGTACTCTGGCGATGACTTCGCCGATTCCTTGCTTGGCGCATCCCCCAGCATCGCTATCACTGAGACGGGCCCTGGATCCAATGCAAATCTAGGAACAACAGCCCACCTGGTTTTTCACAGCTACGCGCCCTACCTGCAGGACGATTGGAAGGTCAACGACAAGCTGACCTTGAATCTCGGCTTGCGCTATGAGTTCATCGCCACTCCTTACGAAGAGCAGAATGGCTTTATCTGGCCCGACTTCAGCGCACCTGGAGGTGCCTTATACATCGCGAATGCTCAGACTGCTGCGCAATACGGCGGCGTAAATCCTCTTGCTCCCGCGACCAAACTCTACATTCCTTCTCCGGGCGGAGAACGCGGCCCCGGACCGGCTCCGAAGGATGATTTTGCGCCGCGCCTCGGCTTCGCTTATCGACTCTTTGGAGACGACAAGACCGTCCTTCGCGGGGGCTTTGGTAAATACTACGACACCATTGAAGAGAACGAACTCGGTCAGAATAACGTCAACCCTTATCCGAGTTCATCCGGCCTTTCCGATGGCCCGGATGCGGCACTCTCTTATCCGCCCTTGCGCAACACCAACAACTTGCCCCTTGCTAGCCCGAACGGACAATTAACAACGAGCAATTTGGAGTTCCTGGTGATCCAAGACGAACATTACAAAAACCCGTACTACCTCGCGTGGAACCTTGGTGTCGAGCGGGAACTGCCTTGGAAAAACAAGCTCGAAATCGATTACATCGGCAACCATGGCACTGACCTGTTTGCGCGTTCCAACCCCAATGCACCCTCGCAGTGCATCCCGCAGAATGGATGCATTGCATCGGCTACCGGGCCCTCGGTCCCGGTAGCAAACCGCGTGCCCTACCAAAATATGGGAACTCTGGTCAACGCCAAGTTCGATGGCTTCGCCAACTACAACGCGATGGACGTTAAAGTCGAACATCGGGCAGCCGATCTCGACCTGGTCGCGGCCTATACCTGGTCCAAGGCGCTGGACACCAAATCCGCTGTTGCCGGCTTCGGCGGAGGCGGCCTTTCCGACAATGCCGGATGGGCTGGACCCCAGGATGGACACAACATAGCCTCGGACTATGCACGAGGCAACTACGATGTTGGAAACCGCTTGGCCGTCACCGCGGTCTACACTCTGCCCATCGGTCGAGGGAAGGCAATCCTTGGTAACCCTTCGAAGTTGGTCGATGAGGCCATCGGGGGTTGGAGGGTCGGAGTCCTCTCGTCCTTCCAAGGAGGAATTCCATTCACAATCATTGGGCAAGATGGTGGCAATAACAGCACCTATTCGGAGAGAGCCAATTCCAATCCCGGTAAGTTCGCGTCGTGCGCTCCTCGATCAAAGGCGAATTCGACAATCTATAACTACTTCTGCTCCGACGCCACCGCAGGTTCAACCGATGCAACCTTCACGCAGCCGGCGTGGGGGTATTATGGCGACTCGTCACGGGACGCACTACGCGCGCCTGGGACGATCAATGCCGATCTATCGCTGTCCAAGCGCTTTGCCATCCTGGAAAAGGCTGGCCTTGAGCTGCGGTTCGACGCATTCAATGCATTCAACCATTGGAATCCGGGACAACCTGACGCCACGATGACGGATGTAACCGTGGGACAAATCTTGCCGAACGACACACAAGGCAGCGCTCGCATTCTTCAGCTGTCAGGGCGGTTCACTTTTTAACGCGTTCAGCTTTTGCTGCGAGTGAGGCACAAAGGGGCGCTGCATGCGCCCCTTTGCTTGTGCGAAATGGCGCAAGGATGTTCGTCCAGAATCGAACCGGAAGGACAGCCACCACTTCGCATCCAATTTTGCCGGTGGCTTTGCCGATTTAACGGTTGTGTAGCAAGCACTTTTTAGGTTCTTGAGAAGCACGGCGGGTGTGCATCCTACGCATTGGTTCAATTGGAGAAGGGAGATCGGTAACATGGCCCCCTCTCTTGCCAGTCGCAACGAACGGGTATCGACCCACCATCTCTCCGCTTGGACAGAGAATGATGTCACCCACGATAAAAGATGTTGCCAATCTAGCGGCGGTCTCAACCGCGACGGTGTCGCGTGTTGTGAATGGCACTGGCAAAGTATCCAGCCAGATAAGAACAAGGGTCTTGACTGCCATTTCAAGATTGCACTATTACCCCAATGCACATGCGGCCGAACTGGGACGAGCGAGAGGCCGCGGCACCCCAGAGAGCCGTGCTCCTGTGCGCGCTCAAGTCGGCGAGAAGGCGAAGCGATCCTTTTATCGGAGACGCCGGGGACTTTACGAGGAGAGGCCGGAGATTGAAACTGTCGCAGGCGAACTGAGGGTGTGGAGAGATCAGGACACGGATGAAATCTTCATTGAATCATCGGTCTTCGCCCTGACGAAAAAGCGTGGCCGGCTCATCTCGCTCACAGCGAGGCACGCGCGTCACCTGGCTAATTCGCTTCTTCTCTTCGCTGCCGAAGCAGAATCGAGTCCGACCTTCCCCGCAACGATCTCGCCCCTTCAGGTTGTGCAGGATTCCAAGGGCGATCATTCGATATGACGCGGCTCGAAAAAGTTAGCTGGCTGCAAATGAGACCTGGATCGAGGTACGAGGCCAACTCTCGCGCGCCAAAGCTTAAGCCGATTGAAAGCCCAAAAGGAAGAGGAACGAAATGACACCTATGTCCAGACGCGATCTTTTAGCTGGATTGACCGCGTCCGGTGTTGCCTCCATAGTGGCAGCACGCTGCGAAGAGCGCCAAGGGCCCCCCTCCAGCAATGCGGCCCTATTCAGCGACGACGAGAGGCGTCAGCGAGTGGATGCACTTCTCCGCTACTTCGCGGCGAATGCGCCACAGCTGCTGCGCGCCCCCGCTGGAATCCTAAAGCACCCTAGCGTTGCGCCGAGCCTGCCCGGCAAACAGTATTCAACGAATCTTTGGGATTGGGATACGCTCTGGACTAGCCAGGGACTATTTCGTCTTGCCGCCTTGCAACACGATGAGCGCTTCAAGCAAGTGCTGTGTGAGCACGTGTCGGGAAGTCTCTTGAACTTTCTCGAGCATGCTTCACCGAGTGGGCAAATCCCAATCATGATGACCGCGGACGATCCGGATCCCCTCGGAATCATGGGCAAAGATTCCACGTCGAGAAACCAAGCCAAGCCTGTCTTCGGCCAGCTTGGGCTGCTCGTCTGCGATCAGCAAGGAGATGCGAGTTGGCTGGCACGACAATTCGATTCGATTCTGCATTTCTACGATTCCTGGATCAGGCACAACTCCTCCCCGATTGGCCTGCTGGTGTGGGGCGATGATGTCGCAATCGGTGATGACAACGACCCAACCACATTTGGCCGACCATTCTTTTCCTCGGCAAACCTGCTCCTCAATTGCCTCTTCTATCAGGACCTCTCAGCGTCGGCGGAACTGGCGCGACGGCTTGGACGCCCGGCTGATCACGATAGGTTATTAAGCCATGCGCAAAAGTTGGCGGAACAAATCAATACGTTCTGCTGGGATCCGAGGGACAATTACTATTACACGGTAGATGTTCAGTGCGTCGATCGGCGAGCTGAGCTCATTCCGGCCGTGGGGCGAGGAATGGACATGTCTTGGAGATGCCTCCCCTTGAGGATCCAGATCTTCACCGGCTTCCTGCCGCTCTGGTGCGGCATCGCGCCTCGAGAGAATGCCCAGAGAATGATTGGCACCAACTATCTAGCGGACGACCGACTCTGCGCGCAATGGGGCGTGAGGTCGCTTTCGTCCCGCGAGACCATGTATTCACTGGAGTTCAGTTCCAATCCTAGCAATTGGCTCGGTCCGGTCTGGATAATCGTGAACTACTTCGTATGGAGGGCATTGCAGCGATATGGATACAAAAAGGAAGCAGACGAACTGGCCGACAGGACCCTTATTCTCTTGTTAAGAGACCTTGAGGCGAACGGCTCATTGAACGAGTACTACCATCCGGATACCGGCGCAGCACTGAGCCACAAGGGGTTCATGGACTGGAATCTTCTCGTCCTGGAAATGATCTGAGCGGAATGGGGTGCGTGGGCTTCATTCACTTGAGCGAGTAGTCGGCTCTCCGGACAAATCGCCTTAGCTCGATTGTTGCCGAGTTGGCTGCTCATTCGGTGAGAATCGTTTTCGGGACGAAAACGGATAGGTACTGAGAAACGGGGTTAACCGGCCAAGTTTCGGACTTGCACAGCACTTCCACATGCCACTCAACGATGGCCGACGGAGGTTCTCTTCAGTTAGCAATCAGGCGATGGCTTCAATTCCGTGGATAGATGCCAGCGTAAGCAGCTTTGCTGCGGGTCCGCTCGGGCTTTTCTCGCCGCGCTCCCACTTGCTGACGACGCCGACAGTGACGTTCAAGTGGGCGGCAAAAACAGCCTGACTGACGTCGGCTTTGGCGCGGATACGCCGAATGGCTGCGGGACTCAGCTTCTTGACCGGAGTAAGGCAACTACGGTCAAACCCCTGCATCGTCTTCTTGTCGATGAGTCCGAGCCGGTAAAGGTCGCTGGCATTTTCGTGTGCTTCTGCAAGGGCTCTGCTTTTGTAGGTCTTTGCCATGTTGTCCTCCTATCGGGGTCGGCGCAATTCGAGCAAAGTTCCGCCATTGACAGCGATGCTAATTTCGCCTTCCGTGAATCTCAGGTAGCTCTTCGCGAGAAGCCGGTAAACTTTGAGTTCCTTGGGGCTGATATTTTCCATATCTTTCTTTTCCCATCCGAACATCAAGACCGGACGGCATCCAACTTTGAGCGCAACCAGCGCCCGACCGCCACCGCGTGCACCTTCTCCGGGCCTTGCGATCCGGAACTTGAAGAGCCCTCCGCCAAGATCAGCATCTGGTGGAGAAAGCACAGCTTTCCAAAGATCCTCATCCGAAACGTGCATCCTACTCGCGAAGCGGGCGAAGCCTTTGAGGGCGAAAACACGAAACGGCGACAGATGCGGCGGTGCTTTCGGCATCACATCGAGTGTAGCACTGAGGACCATACCCGTAAAGCCTTTTGAGCCTGCGTGGACACGCGCGCCCTGGTGGTTGGGATCGAAGACAATGTGATGTACCATGTTGCTGTTCCGCTCGGAAACTTCGGCGGAACACACGAGTTGCTTCCGTGCGGGCTGCTTGGAGGTGATCTCGTGGAACTGTTCAGAAAGAACAAGTCGAAGTATTACTGGTATGACTTCACGGTGCGCGGCGCGCGCCTTCGCGGGTCCACCAAAGAGACCAACGAAACGAGAGCGCAGAAGGTTGCCGCTCTCAAACTCGCTGCCACTATTAAGGGCATCGACCCGCTCGACAGGAAGCCCCCACGCTTCGGGAAAACTCGAAGGATTTCCTTCAATGGGTGGAAACAGGCAGGCTCGAGGCCGACAGCCGCCGCTATTACAAGAACGGCTGGCGACTATTAGAGCTGACGAAGATCGCCGCAATGCGCATGGACCAGATCACCAAAGACGAGATCGAAAAGCTCGAGTTTCCCGGATCGGCCTCGAACGGCAACAACGCGCTGCGGACGCTGCGGAGGATGTATTCCCGAGCCAAGGAGCGCAAGATGATCGTTGAGGTTCCCGAGTTTGCGCTCTTCAAGGAATACGGTCGCTCGCTTCGCCTGAACGACGAAGCGGAAAGGAGGCTATCAGCAGTGGCCGAGCAGCCGCTGAAGGACATCATCGTGGTCATGCGCGACACCGGAATGCGCAACGCCCGCGAACTCTATTGCATGCGGGTGGAGAACGTGGACTTCGATGCCGGGACGATCTTCACGCCTGACAGCAAGATGGAGTCCGGCCGCCGGTTCATCCCGATGAGCAGCCGCGTGAAGCAGATTCTCGAGGCGCGCTGTGGGGGACGGAGCGAGGGCTGGGTGTGGATGTCACGTTATAAAGGAAGGCACATTGGGGAAGGGATGGTGTACCGACAATGGGCGCGGGCGAGGCAAGCCGCAGGGCTGCCGCGTGAACTCGTCCTCTACTGTGCGCGCCACGACTTCGGCAGCTTCGTGTTGGCGAAGACCGGAAATCTGAAAGCTGTGATGAACGCAACGGGCCACGGTGACGTAAGAAGCGCCATGGTCTACCAGCACCCGCAAGGGGAAATCATTCGCAACGCGCTAAACGCACGGCACATTTCGCGGCCCACCGTGCCGACAACAACCAGGCAAATGCTTGAACTTAACCTGGATTGGTCCCCAAAGAGCCTTTCGAAGATGCTGATGCCGGATCAGTGAGTGATGATCCCGATTTTGCGCGAATCGGAAAGCGGTCCTCCTCCAGACTGCGGACCGGGCGTAGAATTGACGCCAAACTCCAACTATGCGCTGCCTGGAGATCATCATGCGCCAGACAGGGGCATCGCAGCGTCGCAACGTTGCGGAAGTACATCCGGAAGGGTGAGCTCTTTACGGTGAATGGCGCGACCAAACTCGGTCTGTGAGATCCCTCACGTTGCGTCGCGTAAGAAAGTCTTCTCCGAAGTAAAAACAATCGATCAGGCTCCCGTGAGGTCGATTTCGACGCCTGAGAATGACTCGTTCTCAGTCGTCAGAATTTCCCTGAATCCCTCTGATCAGTCCGAGAGTCTCGAATTCCCTGCCCTCGATCTCGGCAACCTCCGAGACTTCCACGCCGATCCTCGCCACTTTCACTTCGACCGTTGCTTTGTGGCCTTTCCGCGCGTGCGCGGCGAAGGTGCAAACTGCCTGGTCGGCACGTGCCACGCCCGAAGGACTTTCGCGGATGAGGCCGCACACCGGGAGCACGGTGTCGGTAGCTGCGCCGAGTCTAACCCTGTTTTTGTGCGCCGGTTTGGCCAGGAACCGGATTGAAGAAAGCTCGAAATATTTCGTTGATTCGTTCAATATCTTGGTGCATCTTCTCGTTTCTGGGAAGAGGCTGGTGCGGAACTTTGGCCAATTCATCGCGAATCCGCTCAACTTCCACCCCGCATTCTCCGAGCATTCGCGCCGCAGTGGAACCCACAACGCAGAGCAGGCCAAGTATCAGATGCTCGATCCCGATACACTCATGCCCTCTCAGATTTGCCTCTTCCTCTGCAAAGGAAAAGGCCTGCGTGCTTTTGTCCGTGAAAGGAATACTCAACAATTCCCTTGGAACATTCTCCCGCTTCGTTGCGTTCGCGAGAATCTGATCGCGCAGCGACTGCTCGGAGACTTCGAAGGTAAGAAATCGATTCAAACCGTCTAAATCGGCGTTTGCTGCTCCGAGAAGTAAATGTTCGGTATCAATCGATGGTGCGCATAGCTGGCATGCCTCAATTCGCGCAATGACAACCGCGCGGCGCGCTCTTTCCGAATACCGCTCGAACCTATCAGCCATGTCGTGAATTTTCCCCTCTTTAGTGCGCGTCGACGCTCAGGCCATCTTGGCCGTATTGCAGGATCGGCGGTGCAACAGGAAAGGCGACTTCCATTTTTCATACCATGCATGCTCTTTATTCGCAAGAGGAAGACGCCAAAATTATTAGGAAATTTCCCAACCCACTGCCGCCGCAAAAGCCATATCGATTCTTCGCGCCTCCTCTTCAAACCGCCTCGTCCACCAATCGACAGCGATCGCGGAGACGTCCCCACACCCCAGTTGATGCCTTCGGTCACTATTTAGAGATTCGAGATTCTCTGCGCTGCCTGCGTGGGTGGGGGCATCGAGATTCACCAGCGATGTGCCGCCATTCCAGAATTCGAGCCAATAAAGCAGTCGATTGCGCATTTCAAGGGACGAGCAGGATCTCATGGAGAAGGCATTCGAACACTGAGCCACCGAAGGAGCGAATCCGGGGGCCCGGTCGTTGTGATTCAGCGGTAGGCGAGGGTCGAGGGACAGCAACAGGCCCTGTGGAGGTAGTCGTCGTTATCTCGCTCCTGTCCAGCGCCCCCATCCCATCTAACTCGCCACCCTGACCTCCAACCCTGTTGAAAGTCGTTGGAAGCTTCTTGACGGCTTCACATATTGTGAAGTACCGTTAAAGAGTGCATATCGTGACCCGCCGGCATCTGAAGGAAGCCATAGAAGACTACCCAGATGCTGCGAAGGAACTTGAATCCTGGACGGGTATCGTCGCAGCAGTCCGCTGGCACAATTTCGAGGAAGTGCGTCAAATGTTCACGGATGCCGATTCCGTCGATGGCTACGTAATCTTCAGCATTCGCGGGAACCGTTACCGGCTGGTCACGGTGATTCACTATGCGAAGACAGCGAAGAAAAAGCGGACGGATGGATACGTCTACATCCGCTCGTTTCTAACCCACAAGGAATACGACAGCCCCAGTAACTGGGACAAGAGGTATGGAACCAAATGAGCACAGTTCTTGCCAACCCGACGAAAATGATCGCGCATGGCGCTCCGCGTGTCATCCACAATGATGAGGAACTGGAAGCCTATACGGACGCACTTTTTCGCCTGACGGCTCTGGCCCAACCATCTGACACGGAGGAGAAAGCCATTGAGCTGCTTACATTGCTGGTCGAGCGTTACGAACAGGAGCGCTACCCAATTCCCGCTGCCGATTCGATTGCGGTGGTTCGATTTCTGATTGACCGACAGGGTCTTACGCAACGCGATCTGATTCCCCAATTTGGCTCCGAAAGCGCGGTATCGATGTTTCTTGCCGGACAGCGCCAGCTCACGCTGGAGCAACTGAGAAGATTGAGTGACCGGTTCCGACTACCGGCCGATCTCTTCCTCGCCAGGGAGGAAAAGAAGCGTGCGATTCGGAAGTCGGCGGTGCGGCCGATGAAGGCCCTTCTGAAGAAGGCATCGCGATAGGTCACCACCCGAGCTGCGACTCTGGGGCATGCTGCGCCTGTGGGAACTCTATTTGAGCAACAAGGTAATCCTGGCGTGCCTGCCTAATGGTCGGTGAGGTCGGGAGGCTTCCAGAGCAGCACTCTGCGCAGTTGTGGCTGCATCAAGACCAGAATGGAATCACAGCGCCGTCGCTCAGGGCTTAGAAGTTTCCCGAGGCCAATCCTTCTACACCCGCTTGCCCCAAACACTGGCTTGCGACCATTGTTTCAATCGTCCTCGTCACCACGAACTAACCAAATTGTTTGAATGCTAAGTCAGTGAGGAGCACGAGGGTGTTACAAAGGCTGAACTCAGCTGTGAGGCTGATTCAGAGAACTACCCAAGGAGGCTCCTCAGAGACTTTATGTACTACATCGGACTTGATGTTCACAAGAAGACGATCAGCTATTGCGTGAAGGACGCTGCCGGCAAGATCCATCAGGAAGGCAAGATCGGATCGACACGGCGCGAACTTGATGCCTGGATCAAAACTCTTCCCCAACCCCGGATGATAGCCATGGAAGCGACGATCTTCACCGGCTGGATCTACGATCACCTGGTTCCGCATGCCGAAAAGGTGAAGGTAGCCCATCCCCTGATGCTGCGTGCCATTGCCGCAGCGAAGAGGAAGAACGACAAGATCGATGCCAGCAAGATTGCCGACTGTCTTCGTTGTGATTTCCTTCCCGAGTGCTACATGACTTCGACCGAGATCCGGGACCGGCGGCGTACACTGCGCTATCGCGGATTGCTCGTAAAGCAGATGGTTCAGATGAAGAACCGGATCTCGGGCCTGTTGATGGAGACCGGTGCGAGTTTCAACAAGCAGCGATTGCACAAGGTGGGCTACTTCACCGAGCTGATGGCGGGCAATGAAGAGATCGACTGTGTCAGGCCGCTGTTGAAGCTGAGCCGGGAGACGATTAATCGATCGCAGAAGCTGGACTATGCACTGATCAGCTCTCTGGAGCGGGACCCGCTGCTGGCCGAGCGGCTGGCGCGATTAAGAACTGTTCCCGGAGTGGGTCCGATTACGGCGCTGACCTGGGCTCTGGAGATCGGCGATGTTGCCCGCTTTCGATCGATCAAACAGGCTATCAGTTATTGCGGACTGTGCGGAGCCGAGAAGCGTTCAGCCGACAAGGTCATGCGCACGCCGATTTCCAAGCAACGCAACAAGCATATCCAGCAGGTGCTGGTGGAAGCGGCGAAGCTGGCACCGAGATACAGCCATGAACTGAGCTTGATTCACGAAAAGGAAAAGCAACGGGGCGATCGCAACCGCGCCACCCTGGCTGTAGCCAGGAAGATGGTGGCCTGGATGGTTGCGGTCGAACGCAGAAAACAGGATTTCGTGCCTGCCGAGAAATTCGGAGGTACGGCGGCAGCCTAAAAACCTGCCCAAGAATGAAAAACACCAGGATTATTCCGATGCGCAGACTGCCAGGCCCCGCAAGTAGGCCACTGGGCGAAGGAGTGAAAACTCCGGAGGCTCCCGTTGGATTGTTTCGGGGCTGGCAGAGAACACAAACTCAATCTTCTGTGCGGACTCTTCGGAGTCTTAGACAGCAAATGGATGTGTGGTTCTGCTTGATGCAGGAATCATCGGCCGAGAGGCACTGTTGCGTAACGGCAGATCCTGATCAGATCAAGTGCGCGCCCTCCGGAGCGCGCCCGGGAATTCTGTGCTTTTCTCTTGACTTTGACTTACATAGATGTGCCTACATGCCAATCAAATAGGCACAGTCGTCATTGAGCTGATTTGTCAGGATTGCCTTCAGGAGAGTCCTGCTCAGGGTCGCCCATTGTGCAAGGTAAGGAAATGCCGGAAAACGGTGGGGCTTTTCTTTTGCCACGCCGACGGCTAGTCCGCAGGCATTCCAGACGACTGAGAATACTTTCTTCTCAGTGGTCAGAAATTCTGATCCCGCCATTCTGCGGCTCGCCAAGCAAGCATCGACAGATCTTTGCTCAAACCCACGAAAACCCGGATACTGGCGTTAGTGATAGAGATCGAGGATTCTCTGTGAACATCGACGTCAGCACAGAAAAGAGAGGAAGGGACGCCCGAGGCGGCCCCGGAGAGGAGATTTCATTGCTTCAAGGTGCCGGCAGCTCTCGGCAGTACAACGGGAAAGAGCTCGAAAGACAAACTCCACGCTTTCCTTATCGAATGTGGTTTCTGTCCCTGCTCCTGTGCACGCTTGCGATCGCGGTGGCGTTTCAATTCCTTGACGTACCGATCGCCCGACGCGCTAACGGGGTTTTGACGTCGGGTGAAAGCCTGGCGACGGGATTTGCAAGTGGGGTCCTTATCGGTGTCGAAGCGACGATTGCGCTCGCGCTGGTGATCCTTCGGATCACGCGGGGGCATCTATCGCCTTCTCGCGAGGCGACGCTGCTTGCCTGTCTGACTTCGATCTGTGCGTATGCACTCAACGACAGCACGCTGAAGTTGGTTTTCGGGGTACCGAATCCTGACGCGGTCTTGCACGGAACTCAACATGCTTTCCACCTCCTCCGCGCCTCGTCCAACGGCAGCTTTCCCTCCGGCCACATGGTCATCGCCGGCGCCTTCGCCGGTGTTTTCATGCGCCTCTATCGCATCAGCATCTTGCCGTTTTCCGTACTGCTGCTCATTGCGGCAGTGCTGCTGGTCGTGGGTGACTGGCATTTCGTCAGTGATGTGATCGCCGGAATATTTGTCGGCGTCTCGGCCGGCCTTCTGGCCAGCGAGGTCTGGCTCGCTCACTCAAGATAGGTCGTTACGCGTACTTCCGGGAGCGCGCCGCACCGGCGGCTAAGTAGATGGGCAGCTCGCGTCGACGCCGTGTGACGAACAGGGCCATCAATCCGTAGATGTGAGTCGAGGAACTTTACAATCCCCACGACGCCCGCCAGCTAAGCGGCGTCTCGAAACCTGCCAAGCGCGGCATATATGCTCCACTGACCGTGGTGGATTGCTTCGTGTTGCACGAACTCCCACGCAAACAAGGCAAAGGTAAAGGGAGTGGAATCATTGGGCCAGTGTGTCGACCGATCCTGCACTTTCTTGCCCCAGGGTTTGCCAGTCGGAGAAACCGCTCGACGCCACCATAGGCTTGCCAATGGAAAGGACGAATCCCCGATCACCGGTTCCAACGACAAATGCCCGCTGACAATGCTGGCAGCTGTTCCTCTGAAAGATAGTGCCAAGGAGCGTTTCCGAGCCCGGGGATCTCTGCGGCGCGGACGACTCGCTGCGCATGAGACTCGCAAACCCTTCTTGATTGGCATAACCCTCCGAATTGAAGGATGCATTTGGCGTGTTGGCCAAAATCGAATTCCCTCGAATTTCGATACCGATATCGGCGGTGCCGAACGGAGACGCATCCTTGTTAACAAAGATGGCATCCACGTAGGACATCCAGCGCCCGGAAACATTCCTGATGACGTTGTCGGCAATGCGCACATCGTAGGCGAGATCAAATTGTTTTTCGGATTCCGATTGAAAAGTTTCGGCAAGAATACCGCCTCCATCAATGATCGTGTTCTTCTCAATATCCACGTCACGGAACGCCGCGCGATAGAGCCAAATTCCTCTCGGATTGCCAAGGAGACGGTTGCCCTTGATCACCGCTTTATCTAAACCCCACAGAAACGTCGCGTAGTGGCTTGTAGCATCGGGAATCACGTCCCACGCGCGATTGACCCTAAGGGTCCCGTGGGCATAACCTAATACTTCTCGGGTCTGCCCGGCACCCGTTCCACTGACGATGGCGACTCCGTAATCTTCCGGAATTCCGGAACCAAACGGATTCACATCGATCGCATTATGCGGGTCGTAGAGAGTGGTAGGAGTGCCCGAAACCGCGACGCCCAGACTCTCAGTTCGCTTTCCCCCTCCGCCTTCGCTTAGAAGCGTCTCTCCGTCGTTCCGCTGATGATTAGTAATCGGGCCGTGGGCGACGTCAAACGTATTGCCGATGATCGCAATGCGGTAAGCAAAATCCATGACAAGGCCATGACTTGATATGACCACGGACTCGTCTTGGTGAAGGGCGTCGCGAGTGAAATGATTGCCGGTGATGAGCGCATCATGGACAGATTCAAAAGTGGGGGAACCATCCACCGTGAGCGAGGTGTTGTCACTGAAGACGAATCCCGAACAGCCGTCAAAAAGATAGGGGTTTTGTTGATTGATGGATCCTCGCTGGACAATGTCCGTTCGGTTAACCACAAAATTCTTGTTATCGGTGAGATAAAGCTGCCTGGAGATTCCAGAGTCGACTTTAACATTCTGCAGGAAGCTTCGGTTATTTTGTTTCCATATGAGGCCCTCGGCCGCTTTTCCAGCGTTGATGATCGTCAGGTTCCTGATGCCGACCCGATCTAATCCGAGAGCGCTTACGGGATAGTTCGATTCATAGTGAACGATTGTCTTATCCTTGCCGGCTCCCTGTATGACAACCATGGACCGCATGGTAAGGGAACTGGCGAGGCGGCAATTGCCCGCAGGCAGCGTCACGATTCCGCCGTCACGAGCCGCGGCATCGATGGCCCGCTGAATGTTCCCTGAGTCATCGTGAGCCCCGTCGCATGAGGTTTTCACAGGCAGCTTGTGACCGACAAAACTAAATGCAGCTGCCCATCCAACTCCCAGGCCTAAAGGATCTCCCGAACCCGAAACCACTTGAACTTGCCGATCCAACTGAGTTGGTCCGGTCCCGTTGCCGTTGTCAACCATGATCACTGCTGCGGAACTGGGGGCCAACGATACCGGTGCAGTAACTGAGAGTACATTCTCGTTGCTGGCAGCAACATTGATCTTGGCCGTGCGGCCATTGACCGTGACCGATGGGAGGGAACCCGGCTGCAACAGATTGAGACCGACTACCTTGAAAGACCCACCAGGCACAAGTTGGAGAGAATCCAGATGAAACGGGGTGGCACCATTGAGCTTCACGGAGTTACTCACACCGTGACTGTTGCTTACCCAAAGAATTAACGCACGAGGCGAGAACGCGGGTAACTGAACCACAAGCAACGTCTGACCTGCGCGATTTACGATCGGCACTTGGCTTGAGTCTCCAGAGGCTCCAGCAAGCCATACCCGTGCTGTCGAATCCAGATGGCTTCCCTGGATCGACACAATATCGCCCGCTCTGGCGGTCAAAGGAACATTGAAGATTCGGGGAGCCTCGGGAACGGTGCTCGGGCTCGGTACATGGATCTGGGCTGGACTAATTCTACTGCTCGATAGAAACAGTAAAAGAAGCAGAGGCGGATTGATAGTCTTCAGCAAAGGTCCTAGAGTGAATCGAGACATGGCCGAATGAACCTCGTCAGAGCAGTCTTCGACTTTTTCGAAGTCCATGCGGCCGAGCAATTACACTCTTGACGACGCTGAACTCCGATTTATTCTTCATCTTCTACTTTTAGACCAGTGAAAGCGCAAGAAAAAACTTTTGCTCAGAGATTTGATTTTCAGGGTCCGGTCGTTACCGTCGATCGGGCAGCACCCTGCAGCCAACGCTGATGCGCCGTTTGCAGCGGAAACGGCGACGCTACTAAATCCGCGCGATTCAGTAAACTTCCACAAATTGTGGATATTTTAGTTACCGATTTGCGTCTCGGCCCGTAAAATTCGCTCCTTTTAGTACTCGTAGCCAAGTGGTCCAAGTGACGAAAGCTCGGGTGAATATTGCCGTCGGCACTTGTTGTTGTGCAAAAGAGCGCATTAAATGGCTTGAAAAAGCCGATATCCGTAACCGACCGAAGTAACGGGATTGAGCCCGGGGGCAACTAGAAAAAGTGCAGATTTCTAATTGCACCTCGGATTGCATAATGTTATCAATGAAATCAATGCTGCAGTTTAAGGTTGCGCGAAGTTTGCTCTTGGCGCGGTTCGCCCTTCCAGCATAATTAGCTCGCACCAAGCATTGCAGAGGTGCAACTGCCGTGAAGAAGCTTTCTCGGACGCCTTGGTATGACACTCTAAAAATGGAATGCTGCGGCCTCAGTCGCGGGCATGGGCAACGAGCGGAACCGGATTACCTATGTCGACAGACCGTGGATACATCATCCGGGTTTTGGTGGCGGACGCAACCCACATGGGATGCCAGCTGATGACTTCCGCCTTTCGGCGGAGCAGCTATCGCATCGGTGTGGTTGATTCCGCGATCAACTCTGAGGGCGTTCGTGTTGCTTTCAGTAAGTCCAGTGCCAATATCGACGTCGCGCTGATCAGCTGCCAGCTCAAGGACGGGGCGCTGGCTGGTTTGGAATTGATCGCGGAACTCCGGGCGATGGACGCGAACACTCGGATTATCACCCTGCTCAATGAAAGCGAACGAATGCTCGTCGTCGAGGCATTTCGGGCCGGAGCAAGCGGAATCCTAACGCGGGAGCAGTCCTTCGAAGCCCTGTGCAAGTGCATATATGTCGTCTTCCAGGGGCAGGTATGGGCAAACGCGCAGCAAATGCAGTTTGCTCTCGATGCGCTTACAATGACCAAGCTATCAGCTGACTGTCCTGCCCCAAATTCCGTATTGACCCAGCGTCAGAAATCTTCTCCCCCGAATTCCCTCCCTTGACTCACAAAGATACAAACCATTATGCAAGAGGCGGACTTCTGTGATTTTGGTTTTACGAGCGAAAGGATCGCGAGATGAAGGAAATCAGAAGCAGGTAATTCCATCTGTGGGGCCAGACGCGTCAGCGGTTTCGCCGTTTTCTTACGCCGGAGGGCTAGACCGTGTTGGCAGATTTTAAAGATTTATATCAGTCACCGGCCGGGTTATGTGGAACAATCGAAGCTGCGCACTTACACCGGAAACTATGCGAGTTCGACGCACGTTGGACGCTCTTCATGGAGACCTTGTCGGATCTTGCAGCTCCATCCTCGCCAATGAGCGGGAACATCCTAGAGTGACACCCATTCAATCGAGCGGCACCGGGTTTCCCTTCTACCTGATCCACGATTTGCGAGGAGACATTGACTGCTATCGCGGTCTTGCAAGCGTTCTCGGTCCGGACCAGCCGGTCTATGCATTGCGCTCCTTCGCGACCGATCTTTACGATCTCCAAAGTATCGAGAAGATGGCAACCTCTTACCTGACTGACTTGCGAGCGTTCGATCCGACCGGCCCCTACATTCTCGGCGGGTTTTCTTTTGGTGGGGCTGTTGCCTATGAGATGGCGCGGCAGCTTGAAGAAATGGGCGAAAGGACTCTTCTTGTCGTGATGATCGATTCATGGATTGCGACGGCTCACTGGAAGCTCCGCTCGCGCGAGCGGCTCTCGATTCTTTGGAAGAAGACGAAGGAACAGGGCGTTCATTTCCTGACTAGCAAGCTCCGCAAGAAGTGTATTTACTGGGCCGATTGCACCGGTCATCTGTTTTTGCATCTGGCCGGCGGTATTTGTCATGGGTTGCGTCTTGAACCTCCCTCGAGAGTTCGTCTTGCTCTCCTGGAGAAGGCAAATCTCCGGGTTATTTGGGCCTATGAGCCGCGCGTCTACGGCGGGCGAGTCCTTCTGGCGGCCTGTTCCCACCAGTTGGACTTCCTCAGCAAACGAGGCATTCGATTTTTTGGCTGGGATGTGGTGGCCGGAAAGCAGTTCGAGATTTGTGCCGTCGACGCGGATCACATTTCGATCTTGAAGGAACCCCGCGTTCGCGAAGTAGCGCAGCGAATGAAGGAAATGCTCGCGGAGCCTGACAGCATCGTGGCGTTGCGCGCCAACTAGCGCGAAATGTGCTCATCCCGAGGTCGCTTTGTTGCTCGCTACCGAAAAGATTCAGTTAACGAGAAAAAGCGATAAGTGGAGATCTCGATCTGGCAGCGATGGAAAGGAACGCGTACCAATGCTGATCGACGCGATCGCCGTTGCCGTTGGCCGGTCTTGAACTGATACGACCGCCTTTAAGGTGATCAACAAGTCCACACTACAACCTTGTTTTTATCAGTTCATCACGTGCTGGGACAACCGGCATCGGTATCAGAGACATCCTTTCGCTATCCTGGTGCGTAGGCCAAATCTTTCAGAACTTTTTTGTCTCCTGGTTCGGCGGGCTCCTGAAAAAGTCACCTTAATTCCACACTCTACTCAGATAAGGCGAGATCATGCGAGGGATCGGTGATCAGTTACTTTTCGCCGGAACCCCGCGTGCGGAGGATCATCCGCGCGCGGTGCGGGCGATGACGACAAGATTCTAGAGCAGATGTCGGACCTGTTTTGACGCCGCGCAATTTTCAAGAGCGCAAGGATCGCGAGATGTAGGAGATCAGATGCAGGTAATTCCACCTGTGGGGCCAGACCGTCAGCGGTTTCGCCGTTTGCCGACGTCGGGGGGCTGGACCTGTTGGAAGATTTATACCTGTTCAGTCACCGACCGGGATAAAATAAGAGATCCCTCACAAGCTTTATTGCGAACGGACGCTTATGGTGCTCGAAGGCATTGTCTCCAGCCAGCAGCTTTGGGATGTGTGCATCGTAGGTTCGGGGCCGGTAGGGATGGCGCTCGCGCTCGAGTTTGACCGCATTGGTGCGCCCGTGCTGCTTCTCGAAGCCGGTGTCGATGAGGCGAATCCCGCTCCTAGTGATGCGTCGCGGGCTCAGATAGTAGATAGCCGGCGCCATGCACCGGTAGAGATCGCGGTTTGCAGAGCGTTTGGGGGGACCTCCTGGACCTGGGGCGGCCGATGCGTTGCATACGACGACATTGATTGGATTGACCGCGATTTTGTTCCCGAAGCTCACTGGCCCCTTCATCACAATGACATCCGTCCCTGGTATGAACAAGCTGCCGAATACCTGCTTTGCGGCAAAGACGAGTTTGAAATCCCAACCGGACGCAATCTGACCGAGGGCCTCACGATCGAATTTGTAGAGCGGTGGGCCAGAGAGCCGAGGGTCATTCTGACACACCGCGAACGCTTGGTTAAATCCACTCACATTCATCTCAGCCTGAGGAGCACAGTCACTGCTATCAACTTCAGCCCCGATGGAGAACGAGTCGAAAATCTGACCGTATCTACGCCTACCGGCGCGGTTGTGGTGCGCGCCAAGCGTTTTGTTCTGGCGCTTGGAGGAGTTGAGACGACCCGACTGTTGTTGTGCACGCAAAGAAAGTGGCCCAGACACTTTGGTGGAATCGACGGACCACTCGGCCGCTATTACATGGGCCACATCTCGGGCAAGATTGCCGACATTGTCTTTGACAAAAGCGAATCGGCCGGTGATCTCGACTTTAAAAAGGATTGGCAAGGGACCTATTATCGCCGTCGCTTCATGCTGACTGCCGATGCTCAATTGAAGCATCGCGTCCTCAACACCGCATTCTGGCCAGACAATCCTCCGTTTTATGATCCAACCCACCACAGCGGAGTTCTGTCTTCCGTGTTCTTGGCGCTGGTAGTTCCGCCTATTGGCCGCAAGCTGTTACCCGAAGGGATCCGGCTCGCGCATACCGGTCCACATCCGTACCGAATCGGCGCTCACCTTAGGAATGCGATTCTTGGCGCGCCTGCAGCGGCGCGTGACATGTACCGCGTGCTTCGCGACCGTTTTATTCGCAAGCCGAAGAAACCAGGATTTCTACTTCGAAATCCTGCGGGCAAATATGCGCTCCACTACCACGGGGAGCAGGTTCCAAATTTTGACAGCCGCATCACGCTCGATTCAACGACGGATTCCTTCGGCATGCCGCGCGCGAGAATAGACTTGCGTTTTGTAGAGCAGGACGTTGAAAGTGTTCTTGCGTCGCATGATTTATTGAACCGTGCCTTGCGCGCCAACGGAATTGGCCGCCTCGAGTTCCGGTATCCACCTGAGCAGCTATCCGAAAAGGTCTACGAGCAGGCCTCCGATGGCTACCATCAAGTTGGGACCACGCGAATGGGACTCGATCCTTTCCAGAGCGTGGTTGACCCGAATCTCAAGATTCATGGGGTGGATAATCTCTTTGTTGCCTCATCCAGTGTTTTTCCCACCACCGGCCAGGCAAACTCGACATTGCTTGCTGTTGCCTTTGCCGTTCGTCTGGCCCATCATCTTCACTCGTTGAACGAAATCGGCCACACTGAACCAACCGTGGTCACCTCATTGAGAAGAATAGATGTCGTGGACGACAAGTTGCCGCACGATCCAAGTGCGCTCATGAGCGCTATAGCAGAATTGTTAGTTTCGGAATTTGATTCTGCGGTGCCTCCGGTGGCTACAACATAGATCAAGGAGCTGGGGGATGGGCAGGAAAAACTGACTGAAAACTTGCCGGTGTCGTCGGAGCGAGGCGGTTGACTCACTAGGGACTGTGCCGCCGATCCAGCACCGGCTGAGCCCCGCCGCATAGACTTGAATTAGAGCGCTCTGGACCGGTTGATCCCCTGCGGCTACAGTTCCCGGCAGCGTGATGGACTGTGACCCGGGCGACCCGGGAAAAGAAGAAGGTGCGTTCACTACTAAGTTGCCACAACCGCCCATCAGAAATACGGCCATTGCGATTGCGCAAAAGCCAGCGCCCGAAACTGCCTTGTCTTGTGAACAGCCCAATGACAGGTGTGCGTTCACGGGATACCTTCTCCCCGGGCTGCGATGCCATAAATCCTGCTTTGAGCCGCAGTGGTACTCTAAGCATCAAAGATATCAGCCCGAATGTAATAGAAATGAGGGCTATCTTTGTTACTTAGGTAAGTAACCGCGAATTGAAGTTAATTTTTATGCGCTTATTTGGTTTCGGATTCTTTAGCTTCCTGATGTCGGCGGATCGTTCTCACTGGCAGGACCTTTGCGGATATCTTCAGGAGGCTTAGCCGAGGATTCGGCGAGAGCACGCGTCTTGCTCAGGGATGTCATGGCGTATAGCATCAATTCCGTCCGACTGGAAACCCCGAGCTTGTCGAAAATTCGGAACAGGTAGTTCTTGACTGTATGTTGACTAAGCTTGAGGATGCGGGCGATTTCACGATTGGGAAAGCCATCCATGAGCAACCGCACGACATCCTCTTCGCGACTGCTGAGGAGATTGGCACCTGCAGAATTCACCAGACGCGATGGCCTGGGCTGCTCTACGGAGCTTTCAAGCGCCTCAAGAACCCAGCCCAGTTCCTCGCTTGAAGCCCAAATTTGACCGTTGTGGACCCTGTCTACGCACCTGCAAAGCATTTCAAATTCCGAGTTCCTTATGGAAAAAACCCCTCTAACCCCCAGCCGAAAGGCATGCACGACAGCTTGCCGTTCTCGATTCTCGAGGAGCAGTATGGCCTTTATTTGAGGGGATGCGCCACGCAGTCTGCGGATGATTTCGAAACCGTCTGTGCCTCCATCAGTTAAATCTGAACTTACGAGGGCGACATCGATGGAATCAAGCTTCAGACCAGAGATTTCCTCGACTGAGGTGACGTGCAAAGCCACTCGGAATTGTGAATGACGCAGAAAGGCCGATCTCAACAACTCTGCGTTTAGGGACTTGGGTCCCCATATGAGAATCCTTATCGTTTGATTCACACACTGCTCCGTGCTTGCGGCTCCCAAAGGAGCCCGAGGGAGATCTCTCACCGAGTTTAAGATTGTTATCCTCGAACTGGAATCCCCTGTTTGGGGCACTTGAAATGCTCCCGGATGGCCCGGTCGAGGGGATGGCCCAACTCGTTCCTTTATTGGAAGTTGCGATAACATGGTAGGTCTTCGTTTCTTCCGATCAATAACTCTCGAATGTTTAGTTTGATCGTGGCGTGGGTAGGAACCCGGCATTACGAGGAAGCTGGTTGTGAAGCCTTATCGGCGAGGAATCGTTCACTGTTGGTCATATCGAGGTCGGGACAATCGAGCGATTCAATAGACCCCTCGCGCCAAGTTCGTATGCGCGCATCGATCAGCCTCGACACGCGGCAGCTCGGTACCGCCTGCGAGTCGAACACCCAGCTTTCGCTGGCAGCTCTACCTCACGCGGCGGTCTGTGAACTCATCTTGTCCCAAGGCATGATTTATTTCATCAAGAAGGCCGCGCCGCGGAATGTATCGATGCCGATTGGCGGTAGAGACTTACCTGCCGGGCTGACTTGCTCACGCTCCCACCGGCATGGCAGCTGACAGATTTCCAATGTACCCCTTGTGTCCCAGATGCACTTAGTGTAGCGCAGCGACCACTTTCCCTGTCGCAGGCGGGGGTGTGGAAAAGTAGAAAGCTAAACACCTGGTTACATTTCGTCAGGCCGCGAGGTTGGGAGACGATCAGTAACCGGCGAGATGGATGAGCTACCTGCGATCCAAAGAGACTTAGAGTTTTCCTTACGTAGATAACCAGGAACCGGTGGAGAAGTGTCGCTCACTTCAAGGTCCTGTCACGTTCCAGTGGTAGAACGCCTGCTAGCCAATGCCGCCTCCGGGCGCAGCTCCGACACTGCAAGAACGCTTCAACTACTCCAGGACACCACGATCTGCTCCCAACCGAAAATGCTCAATCTCTTAGTCCGAATTCGCACTCTACGTGGGTTTGGACTCGTTTCCGATCCGTTACCGAAGAAGGTTGACGCAGACCTCCGCCAATTTTCTGCGCCTCATCGTTCCTCAATCTGACTCATCGCTCGAAAGAGTTTCCTCGCGAATTTGCTTCAGGGAGAGTAGGCCTGTCGCTTGCCAACTGCATTCACGAATGCACACCTGGTGGCATTAGAGAACAAACTCTCTAAGACAATTTACCTCTTGCGGGTAAAAGAGCAATTGCTGATACTCACGGTATTCGCAGCCAAAAAGCCGAGTCAGTTTAATAACTGCTCGCGCTGGGCCCCGCAAGCACGCGGCTCATCCTCGTCTCAACGATAAACAACAGTGGAAAACTTACTTGCCGAGCAAGGTTGGCGAAGCCCTGTTCAGTCGTCCCTCACCTGATTGAATTAATCGAGCAGGGCGAATTTGCATTCAATTCACTTGCGCGATTTTGCTTCCCAGTTGCCTTAATGATTAAGAGCGCGACTCTACCCTTCCTTAACTAGAACCGGGCGACAAGTGCATTCGTCGTTCCGTCGCTGCTGCCTTAGCAGTGTGTACTTTCCTTTCTATCAATCAATTGTAGTTTTGCTGGCCCATTCCCGATCGACCAACCTTCAGGAGGGCGACAAATGCAGTATGAAGCTCGAAGTGTCTCTGACGACTTTTCGTCGCCACACTGGTTTGCAGTCAGCACGATACCGCGCCACGAAAAGCGGGTTTATGAACTCCTGGGGGAACGGCAAGTTGAGACGTTTTTGCCGCTCTATTCCTCAGAGCGGCGATGGAAAAAACGAACGCCTGTAACGCTCGATTTACCCCTCTTTCCTACCTATATCTTTGTACGTATCGCTCGAGAGGAAAAGCGGGTGGTACTCGATGTTCCAGGCACGATCTCCATTGTGGGGAACGGCAGAGAAGCAATTCCTGTTCCAAGCGGAGAAATTGAAACGCTTCGCGCCGGGTTGAATTCCCGGAGGGCCGAGCCTCATCCGTATTTCGCAATTGGTGATCGCGTGCTAATCAAATCGGGGCCGCTAGCCGGTCTTGACGGTGTATTGGTTCGCAGGAAGAATGCCTTTCGCGTTATCCTTGCCGTCGAACAGATAATGCGAAGTATCTCAGTCGAAATAGACTTAAGCGAGCTTGCGCTTGCACCGGACTGGGCAACTCGGTCCAATGACTCGATATCGCAATATGACTACGTCTCATATAGCGGCCGTTCAGTCGAACCTTACATTTCTCCCGTCTCCGAAAGAGAATTTCTGATTACAAGTCACCCTAGGTTCTCGCCGATGGTCGGTGGCAAATGATAAGTGAATAGAACACCATAGCAAAGTCAATCGGCTCGTTAGGTACATAAACACCTCGGATGGATAGGTACAGCCTTACGAGGCGCGGTAAAGACCTGCCCTGCGACGTTGGGTGTACTTTTCGCGATACTTTGCCCGTAACATCGCGACAACATTCGCTCTCTCGTCGGCTTCTGTAGGTTTCGCCTGGTGGGAGGCTTAGGGTGACAGCCGATGAACTCTAGGAGAACAATTCGTTTCCCCCTCGAAGTGCCGGTAAGCTATTGGTGGAACGATACGTTCGGTACACGCCGAGAAGGGCAAGGCAGAAGTCGGGACATCAGTGAATCGGGAGCCTTCATCCTGGCCAAAGATTGCCCACCTGTCGGAACCAGAGTTGGGCTGAAGATTTTCCTCGAAGAAGCGGCGGAGACAACGCGAGCGATACGGGTGGAGATTGATGGGCACATTCTTCGGATAGAAGAGACTAGTACCACGCAAGAAGTTCATGGGTTCGCCGTACTTAGCGATCAGGCGATCTTGACCGAAGAGACCGGCTCGCAGTAGCAATACGGCGCCTCTCCGTGCGGCCTACGTGCTTCGTTTGAATGAACTGGTTCCAGATTCTCGTAAGGTCAGACGTTTGTCCCACGGATAGGGTCTGGCTCTTCCCCGTTTCCTCCTCTAACTTACAGCCGAACTCGCTTCCTCGAATCAAAGGCGGCAAGAGCTTCGAATCGGCTCTTTCCGTAGGCAACCTGATCGGTCCATTGCTCCAAAGGTTGAAGATCCCTGAGCTAACCGTTCCTTGCCCCCTCAGAAACTCTGCGGAAAACGCTCAACTATAAATCACTTTTCCTCATCCCGTTTTTACGCGAATTGCGCGTTGGTGGACTTACAATGCTTCAGAGTCGACGACGGCTAATGAAACACGTGGCAAAGATCCTGGATCTTTGCGTTTTCATCTCGTCCTTCATTCTCGCAAATTTCTTGCTCGTCAACGTCGTCGACTATCATTCGCGCGGCCATTTGTCTTTCGCTGGCCTTCTGTCGTGGAGGGTCCCTCTCAGTCAGTGCCTTTTCTTCTTTTTGCTTCTTCTTATAGCGCACGGTCTGTTCAGCATGTGCGGGCTCTACACTTCCAAGAGGCTTACGCGCCGCCGCTCCGAGGCTCTCGAGTTGTGCAAGGCAGCAATCCTGATTTCGGCACTGTTACTGATGTCGGGGACGTTTCTGGATCTAGAGATCGCTCGGCCCAGATTCGTCTTCGTATTCTGTGGTTCTTTGATGCTACTCATGGTATCTACGCGCCTTGCCGCCAAAGCCCTTCTATTGGCTCTTCGAGAACATGGCAGGAACAGGCGTTTCGTGTTGATTGCTGGAACAAATAACCGTGCGATCGAATTTGCGCGCCAGCTCGATGTCCGGCCAGAGTTGGGCTATGAGGTGTTGGGTTTTGTGGATGATGACTGGACAGGAATCGGGGAATTCCTGAAATCTGGTTACCCGCGCTGCTGCGATTTTGCGGGACTGGCCGATTTCCTGCGGCACAATGTTGTTGATGAGACAGTGATTTACTTGCCCTTGCGTTCGTACTATCAGCATACTGCTCAGTTAGCTGAGCTGTGCCAGCAGCATGGAATTGCCATTCGTTTTGCCGCCCAACTCTTCGATCTGAAGATGGCGAGCAGGCAAAGCGAGCTCGACGAACATCCCGAGCTCCTCTCGGTTGTAACGGCTCTTGAGGCCGGACCCGCTTTGTTCAAGCGCATCCTTGATTGCGTCGTGTCCTTCTTGTTGCTCATTGCGCTCGCGCCATTGTTACTTGCCGTAGCTTTGCTAGTCAAACTGTCATCCCGGGGCCCTGTCCTATTCCGGCAGATTCGCGTGGGTCTGAACAAGCGTCAATTCATTATGTATAAGTTCCGGACGATGATTGCCGAAGCCGAACAACTTCAGGAAAAGTATCTAGCAATGAATGAAATGACGGGGCCCGTCTTTAAGATCCGCAACGACCCGAGGATCACTCCTCTTGGAAGATTCCTACGCAAGACGAGTATCGATGAACTGCCCCAATTGCTTAATGTGCTAAAAGGCGAGATGAGTTTAGTAGGACCGCGCGCGATGTCCCTGCGAGACTATAGTTTGTTCGATCAGGACTGGCACCGGCGCCGTTTCTGCATGAAACCTGGAATCACTTGCCTCTGGCAGATTAACGGCAGGAGCTCCGTTTCGTTCTCAACTTGGATGGAACTCGACATGCAATACATTGACAAATGGTCATTTTGGCTCGATCTGAAGATTCTTGCTCGCACGCTGCCTGTCGTGCTGCGAGGAACGGGCGCCATCTGAGGTGTTGTTTGGCGCACAAATAAAGGAGCCGGTGTTAAGCCCTATGGAGGAATCTCGTCACGCTATCGTGAGGCACGATCATCCCGCCGAAAATGCGGGGAATGCGCTTCCGCGCCCGGCGACGGGCCATGATCTTTCTGTCGCCGATGTAATGCGGATGATCAGGCGCCGTAAGTTTCCAATTCTTGGATTCTCCGCATTCATTCTTTGCCTGATGGCTGCGTATACATACACTCGAACACCAATCTATGAGGCGGTTGCCCGTCTCCGCATCGATCCGAATGGCGCGACTTTCGAGTTGAAAGATCTTGACAAACCGGCACCAGACGATGCTGCGGACCGAATAAAGACCGAAGTCGAGGTTATTCGCAGCAATACCGTTGCTTTGCGTGTCATCGAATCGCTTGGGCTAGGCGGAAATCCGCACTTTGCCGGACCAGATGCCGCGGCCCTGAAAGGCAAGGACCTGAAGCAACTGCAACCATCTCAACGCAGGAGCTTGCTTGACCGCTTCGGCGCCAGTCTGGTTGTCAAACTAATTCCCACGACTCAGATCGTTGAGATCCGATTCCGCAATTCAGATCCGGCGCTGGCTACCCAAGCGGCGAACTCGGTGATTGATCAATATATGGAGCGGAATTTTCAGGCGCGGCTAAGTGGCAACGCGCAAATATCGGAGTGGCTCTCCCAGCAAATGAAAGAGATCCGCGCCCATACAGCTGCCTCCCAACAGAAACTTGCTGACTTTCAAAAAGAACACGATTTCATTGGCGGCGACGAACGAAGCAATATCGTAATTGACCGCTTGAAGGAGCTCAACGAGCAACTCACTCAATCGGAAGCAGATCGGATTGTGAAGCAAGGGCGTTATATCCTAGCGAGCAACGGAAACCCCGAGTTGATGGCGACCGCAACCTCTAATCCGACTATTCAGGTGCTGCACACACAAGCCGCAGAGCTCCAGGAGCAATATGCGCAACTCAATGCCAAATACGGCGACGGCTACCCGAAACTGCGTGAAGTTGCCGCGCAGCTCGATTCAGTGAACGCCGAGATCGATGACCAGAAAAAGGAGATCAAAACTCGCCTAGCTGACGAATATGGCGCTGCCGCCAAAACAGAAGCCATGCTCCGTCGTGCGTTCGAGGAGCAAAAAACAGAAGCCTACAAGCTCGACGAAAATGCCGCCCAATACTCGATTCTGAAGCATGAAGTCGAAGCTGGACAGCAGCTTAGCGACGCACTTGAGCTCAAGATGAAAGAAGCCGACGTTGCCTCGGGCCTCACGTCATCTTCTGTCATGGTCATTGATCGTGCTGAACTCCCAGATTGGCCGATTGAGCCGCACAAGAAATTTAACTTGGCCCTTGGCCTAGGTGGTGGACTGTTCGGGGGTTTGCTATTGGCGCTGCTGCTGGATTCGGTGGACGACACCCTGCAGACCTCTGACGAGTTCCAGGCGCTCCTAGAGCTGCCGGAGTTGAGTTCTATTCCAATTCTCGGCACTCCAGTGGATTGGAAAAAGACCGCCCCCAGTCCAGGAAATGCGTTAGGGGGCGTGAACTCAATCTTCTCCTTCATGTCTTTACCCGAACCCAGCTGCCCTGAGGCGGAAGCCTACAGCTCGCTGTGCAGTCTGATCTTGCTCACTCAGGAAGGCGGCCCTCCTCGTTCACTGGTTGTGACCAGCGCAATGCCTGGTGAGGGTAAATCCAGTGTGAGTCTTAATCTGGCAATCTCTCTGGCTCAGCGCGATCGACGGGTGCTCTTAGTCGATGCGGATTTAAGGTGTTCCTCAATTCAGAGCCGACTCGGCCTCACGCCCGGACTCAGTACAATGCTTCAGACTGGACTGTTCAATCACTTGGTCTACAGACCAATAATAAGCTTGCAGAATTTGTTCCTGATTCCGGCCGGTGTTCGGCCTTTGGCGCCCACGGAATTGCTGGACTCCAAACGGATGCGAAACCTCCGGGAGCTTTGGAGCAAGCAATATGACCATGTCATCTTCGATACGCCACCGATCTTGGCTTTCGCTGACGCATTAACGCTCGCAGCGAACGCGGATGGCGTGATCCTGGTCGGTCGCGCCGAGGTGTCCCGGCGCAAAGCCTTGTCAAAAGCCAAGAGCGTATTGGGGCACGCCGGAGCCCGGGTCTTGGGGTACGTGCTCAACGGAGTCAAGCACCCCGAGTACTATCACACACCGTCCAAGTATTACCGGCAGCTCAACAACCCACCTTCAGAACAATCAGCCTCACCAACGACAGGGTGACCCGAGCATGAAATTCCTCTCGCTCCTACTAGCGCTACTTGTCTTCCCGCCCGGGTGCATCGAGCATTTGTCGGCGCAGGCTACCTCTACGACCGACGCGATTCTGGCGGTCGACAAATCCACTTCAGCTTCCGCGTCTCATGCCCTGCTGATTTCCTCAGGAGATTTAATCGACCTGATTGTCTTTGACACTCCGGAGCTTTCCACCAAGCTGCGAGTCACGGACCGGGGCGAAATTGGGCTGCCGCTGGCGGGTTCCATTCGGGTGTCCGGACTGACAGCCGAACAAGCCGGTCATGCTATTGAAGGTCGTTTTCGTGAAGCGAAGATCCTTAAGGATCCGCACGTGTCGGTAACAGTCCTCGAATATGCCACCCAAGGCGTGACAGTCGTGGGCGAGGTGAAGAATCCGGGAGTTTATCCTCTGCAGGGAGTGCACGGGCCCCTCGATCTGATTGCAGCAGCAGGCGGCTTCACCTCACAAGCGGGCCGAACCGTGACCATCAATCATCGCTCAGATCCCGATCGTCCCGTCGTTGCGAACCTCGATAATCAAGTTGACGGCCCGGGCGCGTTCGGGATAGATGTTCGTCCCGGAGATACAATCGTCGTCTCCCACACTGGGATCGTCTACGTGATGGGCGATGTCGGCAAGCCAGGTGGCTTCGTCATCGAGCGAAACGATCGACTCACGGTACTTCAGGCCATCGCGCTGGCGCAAGGCACGAATCGAACGGCGGCGCTAGATCGCACCAAGCTGATTCGCATCACTGTCGCCGGACGAGAAGAAATCCCTGTTCCGCTTAAGAAGATTCTAGCCAATAAAGCAGTAGATAAACCCCTCGTAGGGAATGACATTCTTTTTGTTCCGAGCAGCGCCGCTAAGAACACCTTGGTAAGCATAGAGACTCTCCTACCAGCAGTAGCTAGCGCCTCCATTTACCGCGTTCCATAATCACCAGTGGCTGTCGCAGTGAGTTCGTTGCTCAGCATGCACCGATGGGATCGAGGCCCACGCTTCTCATATGTTTACCACGAAGCGAACATTACTCGCGGTTCTTTTGGTCACGGGAATCTACTGGCTCGGTCAGGCGCTCGCACACACGGATCTCATCGTTGCAACACTCTTCGCCATCGCCGTACTGTTCGGAATCCTCGCCGTGTATGCCGGCGGCGGAATGGGGTCTACCTTAGGTTGCTTAAACGGTGTGTTGATCGGCAAGTTTCTATTGATCGGAGTCGCCATCAAGATTCTGGTGCGGCAATCGGCTGACGGTCCGCTGAGTGCGCCTCGCACAACTGCTTGGGTGATGGCGCTCGGTTTTATTGGACTCTTTCTTGGAACAATCATTCAAAGCCGCGTGCCATGCCCGCAGTCGTTCTCGCTGAATCGCCCACTCAATAATCAAATGCTCTTATCGCTTTCCATCGTTTTGTTCGTTCTTACGTACGCCGGTTACTTCGCTTCCACGGGAGGGGATAGCGTTCAGACCGGAGGATGGGTGGGCATTGCTCATGTGCTCGGATCGCTCAAATCGTTGTCGATTGTTCCTCCGATGCTTTATCTATGGCGGCTGGGAACGAAGCGATGGATGAGCCACCCGCTCCTGATCGGCATGTTGTCGTGGAGTACAGTCGTCGGTGTATTCTCTACCGGAAAACAAGAGACTATGGAACCCATGATGCTTTATGTCGCCGTGGGGTTCCTGCGATATGGGTGGCGCAAGGCACAGCTTTGGGCGCTTCTGTCGGCGGGCGCAGCTTATTACTCCATCATTGTCTTTCCTTACTCGCAATATGTCCGGAGTGCCGGCGGTCGCGAAGGATCGATCGCTGAGCGCGCCGAAGTCACGAAGGATGCGTTCTTGCAGATCGCCACGAATCAGGACTTCCGTTCTTCGGTCACAGAAAAGGTAAATCAGGGGGTCTATTTCGATTCGTCGCTCGCGGCTTTTAACAGGCTGGCGATGGTAGGAGAAGCGGATAAGTTGATCTTCGCAACCGAGCAACAGCAAGCTTTTACAGGTTGGGAGACGATTGTGTGGGGATTCAAGTTACTGATGCCGAGCTTTCTCTACCATGACAAGCCCGTATACGGTGCGGGCAACTTTTTGTCTCATATCGTTGGCGAATCGAACCCGAAAGACACAACGACGCAGGTATCGTATGGCATTATGGCCAATCTATATAACGCCTTTTCGTTCGTTGGCGTAATTGCCGGAACCCCCCTCTTCTTCGCGGCATTTTACTACTGGGTCAGAGTCTTCTTTGGCGACCCTAAGTGCGACGGTCCGACAGCTTCAACCTTCTGGTTCTTGTGGCTGGTGACGCTCTATGAACATAGTATTGTTGAGTCCTCGCTGTCAGGAATCATCGCATCTCTGACCATGCCGGTTGTCGTCTTAGTGATTTCTCTCGGCGCAAAGTGGCTTTGCCCGTTTTTGCCCCAAATGGGAACGCGCGAAATCCTGGCTCACACCTACTGATATGGCGATAGTCTCATGAGAATCCTACATATCATCAGTTCCATGAACCCTGCGTCGGGCGGGCCTGCCGAGGCTATCAGGCATCTCGGAAGTGCTCAGCTGCGCATGGGCGATGAAGCCGAGGTTGCGTCCCTCGATCCTCCCAACGCGTTGTTTTTGCGGGAATATCCGCTGCGCATTTATCCGCTTGGCCCGTCGAAGACGGGTTATGCATTTAGCTCGAAGCTAATGCCGTGGCTGGAGGTCAACCGGAGCAGATACGACGCGTTTGTCGTGCATGGGCTTTGGCAGTTTCACAGTTTCGCAGCCTGGAGCGTTTTGCGCAGTTCTAAAACACCGTATGTGCTGTTTACTCACGGAATGCTCGATCCTTGGTTCAAAAGACGGTATCCACTCAAGCATCTGAAGAAATGGATGTATTGGCCATGGGCGGAGTACCGGGTTCTCCGCGACGCTCGCGCGGTGGCATTCACCTGCGAAGAGGAGCGGGTTTTGGCCAGATCTTCTTTTTGGTTGTATCGCTGCCATGAAGCGGTGATTGGATTAGGAACCGCCAAACCGAAGAATAATCCTCAATTGGATCTTGGCGAATTCTTTGCTTCTTATCCGGTATTACGGCAGAAAAGGATCTTGCTATTCATGGGGCGCATTCATCCCAAGAAGGGATGCGATCTGCTGATCGATGCTTTTGCCAGGGTCCTTGGGTCGGATCCCGACTGGTATTTGGTATTCGCAGGGCCGGACCAGGTGGGTTGGCAGGCTGAATTGGAGCAGCTGACAAAGGAACGTGGAGTCGCTTCCCGAGTCGTTTGGACGGGACTGGTTAGTGGCCGGCTCAAGTGGGGTGCATTGCAGGCTGCTGAAGTGTTTGCATTGCCATCGCATCAGGAGAACTTCGGTATCGCTGTTGCTGAGGCGCTGGCTGTCGGAGTTCCCGCGTTGATCTCCCATAAGGTGAATATCTGGCGCGAAATCGAGAACGATCAGGCGGGAATCGTCGCCGCAGATGATCTCGAAGGTACGTGCGAAGTGCTCAGATCTTATTGCCAGCGGTCCGAAGCGGATCGTTTCGCGATGCGTTGCCGCGCCCGCGAGTGCTTCGCGCGGCGATTCGAAATCACCAGAACGGCTGAGGCTCTGCAAAGTCTGCTGGGTAGCGCTGCAGCTTGAGTTAGCTGTTCTCAGAATGGCCTGAAGGGATCTGGGGCCTGAAGCATAGAGGATAACAATCCATGCGAATCACGATCGTTCAAGGTGCGTTCATGCCCGTTCCTCCAGTTCTTGGAACATCGGTGGAGAAGATCTGGTTTGCCTTGGGCCGGGAATTCGCCCGCAGAGGGCACTCGGTCACTCACATCTCCCGCCGTTTCTCGATGTTGGATCGCGAGGAAATGGTCGAGGGAGTTCATCACATCCGCGTCCAAGGGTTTGATGCACCGCGCTCTCTGATCAAGCTAAAGCTCTGCGATTTGCTCTATTCGCGTCGGGCATTGAAGGTGCTGCCCAAGGCCGATGTTCTAGTAACCAATACCTTCTGGCTGCCGATCTTCGCACCCAGCGCCGCAAATGGAAAGATATATGTCCACATTCAGCGCTATCCCCGAGGCCAAATGAAGTTCTATCGGAAGGCTGCCCGTTTGCAGGCAGTTTCGAGTTTTATTGCCAATGCTGTATGCGACGAAGCTCCTGAGTTTTCGAAGAAAGTTAAAGTCATTCCCAATTTTGTAGGCCACAATGGAGATCCGCTGGAGGTCGCAAAGCGCGACAAATGCATTCTCTATGTAGGACGCCTGCATCCCGAGAAGGGAGTTCATCTGTTGATCGAAGCTTTCAAAAAGTTCTTATCCGAAGACCCTTCCGGCTGGAAGCTTCGATTGATCGGGCCCTGGGAAGTGGCGCACGGGGGCGCCGGCGAGGAATACTTCACGTCGCTGCGCAAGGCTTCTCAGTCGATTCAGAATTCGGTTGAATGGATTGGCCCGGTATTTGACGCCAAACAGCTCAGCGCTCATTATCAGCAGTCGAGTTTCCTGGTGTACCCCTCGGTCGCCGGGCGTGGTGAGGCATCACCACTCGCACCGTTGGAAGCCATGGCCGAAGGGTGTCCGGCAGTGGTGTCGTCTCTTGGATGCTTCCGCGATTACATTCGGCCCGGGCAAAATGGCTGGACATTCGACGAGAGCTCACCGGATAGAGTCACGAACCTGGCAGCGACTCTTCGCAGCGTGGTCAGCGACCCGCGCACGATGGAGAAAGTACGCGCAGAGGCATTCCAGACTGCGCAAAGCCTCGGTCTGTCCCAGATTGCAGATCGCTATCTAAGCGACTTCCAGGAGCTCGTCGTTCAGTGAGTGACATGAACTTCAAGACTTACCCTACGTCGCCTCGTGGATCTTCTCCCTGGTCCCGCGATGGAAGAGTCGCTCTATTGCTCTGGGGCTTCGCATGGCCACTCCTCTGCAGTTGGACCCCGAAGCCACTCAACTCATGGCGCCTGTTCTGGTTGCGGGTTTTCGGATCGAAAATCAAAGGGAACCCTTTCGTTCATCCACGCGCCCGGATAGAGATGCCATGGCACGTGACCCTCCACGACAAAGCCTGCGTGGGAGATCGGACCAGCCTCTATTCCCTTGGGGAAATAGAGCTTTACCCAAATGCTGTGGTTGCGCAGGAAGCCTATCTGTGCTCCGGAACGCACGATTTCACTCACCCTGACACGCCATTGCTCACCGCAAAAATCACAATCGGGTCCGATGCGTTCATTGGCGCGCGCGCCTTCATCATGCCTGGTATTTCAGTTGGAGAAGGCGCAATGGTGGGAGCCTGTTCATTGGTCACCAGGCATGTTGAAGCAGGAACAGTTGTGGCCGGCAGCCCAGCTCGTTTCCTCAGATTCAGAGAGCAAACTGTCTTAGTGGGGATGCTTTGATTTCCATACTTATTCCTACAAAGAACGAGGAGCAGAACCTGCCCGGGTGCCTGGAATCGTTGTCCTGGGCCGACGATATCTGGGTTCACGATTCCGGCAGCTCGGACGCAACTCGTGAAATCGCTGCTTCGGCCGGCGCACACTTCATTCAAAGAGCATCGAACACCTCGCAGGAGGTGTTCGATGGTGACGAGGCCGAACAGAAAAACTGGGCACTTGATTGCATTCCCTTCAAGTACAAGTGGGTTCTGCATCTCGATGCCGATGAACGCGTCACCCCTGAATTGGCAGCTAGTGTTCGGAAAGCCGTGGAGAGTCCCGGTGAAAACGTCGCTTACAGAATCCAGCGACGTGATTTCTGGGACCAGCGGTGGCTCAAGCACGTCGTTGCCTCCTCCCATTACATTCGGCTATTCCGACCCGAAAGGATGCGATACCGACGGCGCATCAATCCGGTTCCCGTTCCGTTGGGAAAAGTAAGCGACCTATCCGGTTACATCGATCACCATCCATTCAACAGGGGCGTAACCCATTGGTTGAACCGACACAATTCGTACAGCACCCTGGAGGCTCAGGAAGTAAGCAGCACGAATCTGGGAAGTGGTCGGCTTAACCCGGGACAGGCGCTGTTCGGCAGAGACTTCCATCAGCGGCGATTTCATCAAAAGCAGCTCTTCTACCACATGCCGGCGCGGCCATTGTTCAAGTTCCTTCTGCTGTATCTGGGAAAGCGCGGCTTCCTGGATGGAACACCGGGCCTTCGCTATGCGTTGCTGCAGTCTTTTTATGAGTACATGATCGTTCTTAAAACAAGAGAACTCAATAGAAAGACAATCACGTATATCCCGCCGAGCACTGCCGCGAGGAGAACCGCTGATACCGACCTTGGTGAGATCCTCACCGGTCAAAACTTTCCCGACTAGCGACCGTCTGCACTGGCGTCATCTGTTTTCTCTCAGAGTCTACTCAGAATTTCTTCTAATCAGTTTCTCAAGGCCTTCCTTTCCACATTAGGACTACATTCTCAGGTCCTCAGGTTTTGTGCATGAGCAATACCGATCCCTGGCAATCAAATCTCAAATCGGAGAAGACGCAATGCAAAGTAATCAACGATTGGCGACTTGCAGAAGTCTGCACTCGAGGATGAACAAGTCTCGAGATTCCTTGGGAATTCAGGAATTGACCAACGAAAACTCAGCCCCGGATCGAACAGCGACTTCGGGATACAGTGCAAACATGAGCATCGATCGTAAGTCATCCATCCGTCATTCCGAATTTCGCAATATCCTGGGCATCCGCTTTTTCGTCGGGGCAGCCAGCCGGGCGATCGACATGGTGAAGAGCGGCGGTTTGGTCGTTGTTCCGTCTGCTCCGGTACTCAGGAACTTGCTCGTAGATGCTCAGTCCCGCGAGGCACTTCTTGATGCCGATGTTGCGATCACTGATAGCTCTCTAATGGTCATGATCTGGAACCTCCTTGAGTGGGACAATATCCGGAGGCTATCCGGTCTGGAGTATCTGACCGAACTGCTGACTCGACCTGATGTTCGAGAGCCTGGGCGGTGCTTCTGGATTATGGCAAGCGACACAAGTGCGAACACGAATCTTGGATGGCTTCATAACCAGGGAATCGAAGTGCTGCCAGAGGATGTCTACATAGCCCCGCAATACGGAGAGCGCATTGAAGACGAAGCAGTGCTCGCCTTAATCAAGGCCCGTCGCCCGTCCCACGTAGTTATAACTGTCGGAGGAGGCACGCAGGAAAGGCTTGGGTTATATCTCAAGCGCAATCTGGAGCAACTGCCTGCAATTCACTGCATTGGAGCCGCGATAGCCTTTTTGAGCGGTGACCAGGTACAAATACCATACTGGGCGGACCGCTTCTATATGGGTTGGCTGTTTCGTTGCCTAAGCGACCCAAAACGCTACGTTCCTCGTTACTGGTCTGCCCGCAAACTTGTCGGGCTTATGTTCGCCTACCGAGCGCAGCTTCCGGTCACACGCTAAAAGGCCAACAGTGGGTGAGTGAAGATGCGATACGTTGAGTTAGGAAGCTGCGGTCTAACATCGTCGGTCTTGGGGTTCGGCTGCGGATCCGTCATGGGCCGCGCCGGACGCAAGCGCTCTCTGCGCGCTCTTGAGGCTGCCTACGACTCAGGAATAACGTTCTTCGATACCGCCCGCTCCTATGGGTATGGAGAATCAGAGAGTGTCGTAGGTGAGTTCTTGCAACAAAGACGAGACCGCGTAGTTTTGTCCACAAAATTCGGGATCGTCGCGGCGCCACAGCCAGCCTGGAAGCAAGTCCTGAAACCTGTCGTGCGAGCCATCCTCGATGCCGCCCCGGCGACACGGCGACTCGTCCGGGGGTACGTAAAGGCGCAGTTCAAGGAAAATCATCCAACTCCAGCACTTCTGCACAAGAGCCTTGACGAAAGCCTGAGGAAACTTGGGACCGATTACGTAGACATACTCTTTATCCACTCCGCGCCCGCATCTGTGCTGGCGCAGTGTGATCTCTTGGAGAGCCTGGGGGAATTGATCACCTGTGGCAAGATCCGCGTCGCAGGCATTTCCGGTGATCCAGGAGTTATACGAACAGCTCTTAGTAGAAAAGCAGACCCTCTCAAGGCAATGCAATTCCCCACTAATATATTCGATCTAACTTTGATGGGTGAGATTGGACTAGCGCGGAACAGAGGGTTGATCTTCGTTGCGAATCAGCCGTTTGGGGGACTTGATGGGGTGATCAAGAGTGGTGAGTGGCTGCAGGAGGTTTCACGGTCACCGACGACCCCTACTGAACTCTCAAGGAAACTAACATCGAACTCGGGCGACCTTTTGCCGGACGTCGTACTTAACCTTGTTCTGCAAGAAACTGGAATTCAAGTTGCCGTAACCTCCATGATCAATGTCGATCACTTGCGGGCTAATGTAAAGGCCGTTTCGAATTGTCACTTTACCTCAGAGGAATTGAGTTGGCTCCGGAACAATCTCGCCGAAGCAGCCGGCCATTCCCACCCGCAGGTTGCAGTATCGGGCAAAAGCACGATTGCAAAAGAGAGACCATTTGCTGTTTGACCTGGATACAAGACCAGACGAGCGAGAGATGAACTCTACCGATACTGACAAAGGCTCATCAGACTATTGAACGGGTTTGGTGCGAGGGCCTTGGAGCCTTTCGGCTTGTTCGACCTTCCTAGATTTCGACAAATTGCGCTAACAGTATCAAAACCATAGCGGTGACTACGGACGGGTCTTCGATAAGTCTCCGGCAACGCCGCCTCACTCTCAATCGCAGGTCAACCGTAGCTTGTCTTTCGGTCTTCCATGAAAATTGTTCTCTCCACCATTGGAAAGTTCCATACCTTCGCGCTGGCCCGGCAAATGGGCCAGCGCGGCGCGCTGGCATCGATTTACTCGGGCTATCCGTGGTTTAAGCTCAAGGCTGAGGGCCTGCCAAAAGGGCAAGTCAAGTGTTTTCCGTATCTTCACGCGCCCTATATGCGATTTGCTCCGCGCCACGCCGCCGCCCGGGTATGGTGGGAGTGGCAGGACAGGGTCTGGTTTGACTGGTATGTTGCGCGGGATTTGCCTTCATGCGATGTATTCTGCGGTCTCTCGGGATCGGCACTGCGGACCGGCCGGGAGGCAAAGAAGCGTGGATCAAAATATGTCTGCGATCGAGGATCCTCCCATATTTGTTTTCAAGACCAAATCATGCGTGAAGAGTATAGCCGGCAGAACCTGTCGTTCACGGGTATCGATCCACGGATTATCGAGCGAGAGCTGAACGAATACGAATTGGCCGATGTGATTACCGTTCCATCGACATTCGCATACGATACCTTCGTGGCGTCGGGCGTGCCTCGAAGCAAGATGCGTTTGGTTCCGTATGGTGTAGATCTAAGTGCATTTTTTCCATGTGCGGCGAAGAGCGAAAGCCGGTTCGATGTCTTGTTTGTCGGCGGTGTCACGGTCAGAAAGGGTATCAGCTATCTTCTCGACGCATTTCGAAGGCTCGAGTGCAAGCACAAGCACCTTACGTTGGCCGGATCTATTTCTCCGGAGATGGAAACAACCGTAATGCAAATGAGGCATGATCCAACGGTTACGGTAATGGGGCATGTGCCGCAACAACAACTGAAAGAGGTTATGAGCAGGAGTCATGTGCTGGTGCTTCCCAGTGTGGAAGAAGGCCTGGCCCTCGTGCAGGCACAAGCCATGGCCTGCGGTTGTCCAGTCATTGCTTCAGAAAGCACCGGCGCTCATGACTTGTTCGTGGATGGAATCGAGGGATTCGTCGTGCCCATCCGAGACGCCGGAGCCATTGCTGACCGGTTGCAGATCCTGTCCGACGATCCGGAGGTTCGTAGGCGCATGAGTTTGGCTGCGCTTGAAAGGGTCAAGTCAATTGGCGGATGGGATCAATACGGCGAAAGGATGTACAAAGTGTTTTCAGGAGTGGCGAGTCTGTGAAACGCCCGTCGGTCTTATTCCTCGGGAGGAATTCCGGCACCGCGCATCACCGCGCGCTGGCTTTGCGCCGCCTTGGATACGACGTCTTCCCGATCGACCCGTATTCCTTCCTGTCAAATAACCGCCTCGTTGTTTCCTGGAGCTGGCATACAGGCGCCCTTTTTCTTGAACAGTTCATTACGCAAAGAGTTCTGGCCAACATCCCAGATAAGAAGTTCGATCTTGTTTATGCAGAGTGCGGTGAGTTGCTCGGTCCATCGTTAGTGCACGCACTCAAGGCGCGTTTTGGGCCTGTGATCAACTACAGCATAGACGATCCCTTTGGATCACGAGACGGCAAGCGTTGGAGGCTCTATCTGCAATCGGTCCCGCTCTACGACCTGGTCGTGGTTGTGCGCGAGTGTAATGCTGCAGAGGCGCTGGCCAGCGGTGCCCAGAATGTTCTCAGAGTGTATATGACCGCAGACGAGTTTGCGCATTCGCCGCGATCTTTAACCGAGCAGGACCGTCAGAAATGGTCGAGCGACGTGCTCTTTGTCGGCACCTGGATGCCCGAAAGGGGTCCATTTCTTGCTCGATTGATTGAACTGGGCGTGCCTTTGTCGATTTATGGTCTTCGATGGCAGAAGGCTCGGGAGTGGTCGTCTCTTCGCTCCTGTTGGCGCGGTCCTGGGATCTATGACGACGAGGATTATGCACGCGCGATTCAATGTGCAAAGGTGAATCTGGGACTACTCTCCAAAGGGAATCGCGATCTAACGACGACCCGCTCGATGGAAATACCGAGTTTGGGCGGAGTGTTGTGCGCAGAACGTACTCGGGAGCACTCATTGCTTTACGAAGAGGATAGAGAAGCGGTCTTTTGGTCTGATGCAGAGGAATGCGCCAAGAAATGCATCGAACTGTTGAGTGACGAGTCCTTTCGGAGAGGCATTGCGCGCTCCGGTCGCGAGCGCTTTTTCCGGAATGAACATCTGAATCAGCAGGTATTGGCTCGGATCTTCGATCGCGCTCTCGCGAGCACTGACCGAACGGCATCTCTTGCCGTAGCCCTCTAATTTCACTGTCGGTTGGCGAGGTGATGTATGTCGATCGATAGCGCGGGTGTTATGAAAGTGAAATCTGCGGAGGCAATCAGATTGTGACGAATGTTCTTGTGACGGGCGGAGCAGGGTACATCGGAAGCCACACATGCAAGATGCTTGCGAGAGGAGGTTTCCGTCCCGTGGCCCTGGATGATCTGCGGCGCGGACACCGTTCGGCTGTTCAGTGGGGGCCGCTCATCGAAGGCGATTGTGGAGATTCGGCTGTCCTGGCGCGCGTATTCAAAAGCTTTGAGATCGAGGCTGTGATTCATTTCGCCGCCTATGCGTATGTTGGCGAATCGATGGATACACCGGACATGTACTTTCGGAATAACGTCATCTCGACAATCAACCTTCTGGATGCAATGAGACTTCACGGGGTGGGGACAATTGTCTTTTCCTCGAGTTGTGCTACCTATGGAGTCCCGGTCGAAATTCCGATTCGAGAAGGTCACCCGCAGACGCCAATCAATCCCTACGGCGAATCGAAATTAATGGTCGAAAAAATCCTGCAGTGGTACGGCAGGAGCTATGGGGTCAGTTGGTCTGCCTTACGCTATTTCAACGCTGCCGGCGCCGATCCAGACAATGAGTTAGGTGAGGACCATGAACCGGAGCCGCATCTTTTGCCGCGCGTGCTGTCAGCGGCGTCTGGGAAGCTTCAACATATTGAGATTTTCGGTACGGATTACCCAACGCCGGACGGAACCGCGATCCGCGACTACGTGCATGTGACCGACCTTGCTGAAGCACATGTTCTGGCGACGAGATATCTTCTCTCCGGCGGCGAGAGCGGTGCTTTCAACCTGGGCACCGGCGAGGGGCACTCCGTGAGAGAGGTTACTGCAGCAGCAGAAGCGGTTACCGGTAGGAGAATCCCAGTCAAGAAGCAGCCTCGACGGGACGGAGATCCGGCCAGGCTCATTGCAGACGCCTCAAAAGCGCGCGATGTGCTGGGATGGGCCCCGCAGTATTCGGAGCTTTCGACCATGCTGGAGAGTTCCTGGCGGTGGGTTAATCGAAGTGCAATTCTAGCGTCGGTGAGTGGGTCGTAAAAACTAGAAGTCTGTAAGCGTTGAGCGATGCTCTCGCTCTCGTGGAAGTGCGAGATGTTTCGGAATTACGCCGAGGTGTCCCACTTGAGCATTTCCCATTGACCCTCCCCTCTCTCGATCAAGATCGCCCGGCACGTAGAGATTTGTCGGAATCGCCGCCAGGAAACGCGTTCCAAACTGCCTTGTTATAGGACCGACACATCTCGGTACCGATCTTCGCTCGTGCATAAACGCGATTCGTCGTTTCCGGCGGTCAAGTGTGTAATCTTCCTCAGGCTGAGGAGCCAGCCACGGGTAAATTCAGCTCGAGCCAAGGAACACGTTGGTTTGAATTTGTAGATTTCTCGAATGGACTCCGCTGGACGAGCTGGTTTGCCGGGATGCTGGCTACTTTTGCAGCCGCCAGAAAAACAACCTCAGATGGGGACTTTCTATCACCGCTTGGATGCCGTTCCGCGCATGATCCTTTTAAGGAAAGCTCTCTGCATCGCATCAACGACTTTTGCAAGACATCACACGGGAGCCACTCCTGACGACACTTTGCTTGCCGCGCATATTTCCTAATTCTCACGCGAAGGGAGACTGGCAATGAACAGTAATCTGCACCACGTAATCGAACTCACTGAAAACCATTGGCAGAACGCGCGGGTCCTCGTCGTGGGCGACGTGATGCTTGACAAGTATGTCTGGGGTTCGGTCGAGCGCATTTCTCCAGAGGCTCCAGTCCCCATCGTGCTTAGCGCTCGCCTCAGCAATCGACCTGGTGGCGCCGCAAACGTGGGAATGAATCTGGTGGGACTGGGCGCGCACGCTACAGTCGTCGGATTCGTCGGCAACGACGAAGATGCAAACACGTTGCATTTCCTCCTCATTGACGGGGGTGTCAACCCGCTTCTGGTGCCGGTGCAAGGATTTCCCACCACTTCAAAGCTTCGCATCTTGAGTGATAGTCACCAGATGCTTCGCCTCGACTTTGAGAAGAAGGAATCGCGCCCGGAAGCCGCTTACGAAGAGCTCATTCGTCAAGCGCGGGAAGAGATGGCTGCGTGCGCCGCAGTGATTCTGTCCGACTACGCCAAAGGCGCTTTGAACGAAAGGGTGTGCCAGACCATCATCGATGATGCCCGCACACTCGGCATTCCCGTACTCGTCGATCCCAAGTCGCTTAGTTTCGAGAAGTATCGGAACGCCACCGCGGTCTGTCCTAATCTGCGCGAACTTTCGCTTGCAGCAGGTACCTCGAGCGACGATTTCAGCAAATTGCTCGATATTGCTGAGGCCTTCGTGGAGAAGTATGGATTCGACTTTCTCACGGTTACTTTGGGGCCGGAAGGCATAATGGTGCTGAAAAAGAACCTGCGACTGCACGCGCCCGCCCAAGCCAAGCAGGTATTTGATGTGTCCGGCGCTGGCGATACGGTGATTGCAACTCTCGCATTAGCGCTTGCCTGCGAATTGGAGATTGAGAGCGCCATGGAGCTGGCCAATGTCGCCGCGGGTATTGTGGTCAGCAAGGCGGGCACTACACCAATTGGGAGAAGCGAATTAATCTCTGCGATTTCGGTCGATATTGCTCTTCAAGCAGAGGAAAAGATCCTGAACCGCGAGCGACTGTTGGCTCGAGTTGCCACGTGGAGAGCTGCTGGCGACCGGATCGTATTCACAAATGGCTGTTTCGATCTTCTTCATGCAGGCCATATCCATCTGATCGAGCGCGCGCACCAGCAGGGAGACCGCGTGGTAGTTGCCATCAATAGCGACGAATCGGTGAGAAACTTGAAAGGGCCAAGTCGGCCGGTTGTTGGCGAGCTGGAGCGGGCTAGAGTGTTAGCTGCATTGGCAGCAACCGATGCCGTCCTTATCTTCAACGACGTTGACCCGCTTGAGCTCATTCTCGCTCTTCGCCCTGATGTTCTGGTGAAAGGCAGCGATTACCACCATGACACGGTCGTCGGTGCTCACGAGGTCCGTTCCTGGGGAGGCAGGGTCTGCCTGGTTCCACTGGCCGATGGATACAGCACGACCAGGTTGGTATCCAAAGTTACCGAACAAGCCTTCTCCACACTCTAGAAAGCAGCGAAAACCCTGCTGCTCGAATCCGTGAAGGGATTCCCTTCGGAGCTGATTAAAACAATGTCGAATACGGTCCTCATCTACCGCCTCGGGAGCCTTGGAGATACTGTGGTCGCACTGCCTTGTCTTCACCTCATCGCTCGCACTTTTCCCGACAAGCGCCGCATACTCTTGACGAACACTCCAGTGAACGCAAAAGCGCCGGCTGCTGCTGCAGTCCTCGGTGAGTCCAAATTGATCCACGGCTATCTTTCCTATCGCGTTGGCACACGGCGAATCATCGAACTGGCAAAGCTTTGGTGGAAGATCCGGCGGTTAAAGATCACGACCTTGGTATATCTTGCTGCACCTCGTGGAGATGCCGCGTTGAAGAGAGATCAGAGCTTTTTCAGGTTATGCGGCATCACGAAGATCTTCGGACTTCCGCATAAGGATCTTGGAACGCATTGTTATGACCGCATCAATGATCGTTACGAAGCAGAGGCGAGCAGGCTTGCAAGGTGCCTCGCTCCTCTTGGCGATGCGCACGTGACCGAACGCGCGAGTTGGGATCTTCTGCTCACTGATGAGGAAAAAGCACGCGCCAACAATGCATTGACCCCCCTGTTGGGCGCATCCTTCTTTGTGCTCGGAATTGCCTCCAAATTGAGTACGACGGACTGGGGCGTCGATAACTGGAAGGCGCTCATGCCCAGGCTGCATCGCAACTTCCCTGATCACGCACTGGTCTTGGTGGGCACCCAGGCCGATTATTCCCAAAGCAATGAGGTTGCCATGTGTTGGCCGGGCAAATCGTTGAACCTGGGAGGAGCGCTTTCTCCGCGCGAATCGGCAGCAGTGATCCAGCTGAGCGATCTTTATCTTGGACCTGACAGCGGCCCGATGCACCTAGCCGCAAGCGTCGGTACACCCTGCGTGTCGGTCTTCTCGGCTCGCAATCGGCCCGGTATCTGGTTTCCCTTCGGCAATTCTCATTCCGTCATCTACCACAAGACCGAGTGCTTCGGATGTAACCGTGAAGTGTGCACAGACGAGCGGAAGAAGTGCATTCTTTCCATTTCAGTGGATGAGGTATTGCGAGCGGCGCGACGAATCATGTCATCGGAGCGAGACAAACGTACACAGCTAGTGGCAAGTCTTTAACTTACGGCATCGGCTAAATCAACTCTCGACACGCCGCACAACAAGGATGACTTGAAGTATGGGCGTGATTCTTGCGAAAGCGTAGATCCACTCAAGACGAGGGGGGGAGAAATGAAGAAGGCTCTAATCACGGGCATTACGGGGCAGGATGGCGCATATCTAGCTGAGTTGTTGTTGTCGAAAGGGTACGAAGTTCACGGGATCAAGCGGCGCAGCTCTCTTTTGAATACCAATCGCATTGATCATATTTATGAGGACCCGCATCAGAGTGGGCGCCATCTAATACTCCATTACGGTGATCTAACGGATTCCAGCAGCCTCATCCGCATTGTGCAGGAAGTGAAACCGGATGAGATCTATAACCTTGGCGCGCAAAGTCACGTGAAAGTCTCGTTCGAAGAACCGGAATATACCGCGAATTCCGATGCATTGGGTACCCTGCGTTTGCTCGAAGCAATCCGAATTGCTGGACTCGAGAAGGTCACCCGCTTCTATCAAGCCTCCACCTCTGAACTCTACGGCCTTGTGCAGGAGACCCCGCAGAAGGAAACGACGCCTTTCTATCCGCGGTCGCCCTACGCAGTGGCGAAGCTCTACGCATACTGGATTACGGTGAATTATCGGGAGGCGTATGGGATTTATGCCTGCAATGGCATTTTGTTCAACCACGAATCTCCGCAGAGAGGCGAGACGTTTGTGACACGAAAGATCACGCGGGCGCTGAGCCGCATCAAAGTCGGGCTACAAGATCGGCTGTATCTTGGGAACCTGGATGCTCTGCGTGACTGGGGCCATGCCCGCGATTATGTTGAAATGCAGTGGCTGATGCTTCAACAACACCATCCGAAGGACTACTTGATTGCAACAGGCGAACAACATAGCGTGCGCGAATTCGTCAATTTGGCCGCCGGCTTTCTCGACATGAGCATTTTCTGGGAAGGTGAAGGCGCGGAAGAAAGAGGGTATGACATTGATGGAAATGTAATCGTGGCCGTAGACCCTTGCTATTATCGCCCCACCGAAGTAAATAGTCTGCTGGGGGACGCAAGCAAAGCCAAAAGGGAACTTGGTTGGTCGCCGTGCGTCACTTTCCGTGAGCTGGTAAAGGAGATGGCGGAAGAGGATTTGAAAATAGCGGAGAGAGATGCATTGGTTCGGAATCATGGTTACTCAGTTTTCAGTTACCATGAATCCTGAGTCGTGGATAGGGTCGCTCGGAATGGAGAAAACAGAACCGCGTATTTATTGTGCGCCACCGCGGCTTGGTCGAGCCGGCAATTCACCTGGCCAAAACGACCGCGATATTCAAACCTCTTGATTCGAGGGCGAGCAGAGCGAACGATTTGCGAGTCGGCTGAGTCGTCGCACGAGTTCTCGAATTTGATGGAGAGATCGTCCTTGATGCGACTCTGCCGGAAATCCAGCCGCATCGCTGCTGGACGTGAGCAACATCAATGCAAGTGACGGGAGAGCCTCGACACCCGCTCAAGGAAAAAGCAACAGCCCGTCAGTATTCATTGCAGAAGAGCCGTAAGAGGAGACAGAAGCTGCCCCCGCTATGAATCTGAAGCGAATTCTGAAGTTGCTTGCTGCAATTGTTGCCCAGCAAGGTGTGAACCTTGTCACGCAACTTCTCGTGCCACCCATTCTAGTTCACAGATACTTGAATGGGGTTGAGGTGTACGGCGAGTGGATCGTGCTCAGCGCCGCGGTGAGCTACCTTTCGACATTAAATTCTGGAATACAGACTTATGCGAACAACCAGATGGCAATCCATTACAACCGAGGTGAATCCGAAGAAGCGAAAACGATTCAGGCCAGCGCTCTCAAATTGAGCCTGCTGATGATTGGTGTCGTCGCTGCAATTGGCTCAACGGTCCTGCTTTTGCCAGTCGGCCAATGGTTGAAGCTGCGTCACACGCCATCATTCGCGGCGGCTGAAACTATCTACATCTTGATGTTGCAGTTGATGGTTGGCTGGCTCTTTTCACTTCAATTCAACAGCTACATGACGGTGGGCCAGGCTCACCGGGGACAAAACTGGGCAACCGCGCAGCGCCTTTCAACAGTATTGGTGATGGCGCTACTGCTGTGGGTGAGGGCCTCATTTCCAATTCTTGCGCTGTCGCAGCTGGCCTCGATGTTGTTGTTCACCGTACTGATTGCGTTGGATATGCGAGTCACGGCACCCATCCTGCTTCCGTCTCTTCGTTACGGAAACAGGAAGACGATGCTCGGGATCATCAAGCCGAGCGCATTTTTTGGTTTGTTTTCCATCTCCGGCTTTCTCTTATGGCAGGGGCCGGTGTTGCTGATCGAGATATTTCTTGGCCCTGGCAGCGTGGCGATCTTTGCGTTTACAAGGACTGTCTTCAATCTTGCGAGGCAGATTCTCAGCATTACCACTTTCTCGATTTCTCAAGAGATTACAATTCTCGTCGGAAATCAAAACTGGAGTGGATTGCACCGATTGTATGACCTGTCCGAGCGAGTCGTGCTCTTCCTGGTAACAACGGTCAGCGTCGGTTCCCTCTTGATGTGTCCGTTCGTATTTTCGATCTGGCTGCACAAGCGCGCTCTTTACACGCCTGATCTGTGTATCCTGATGGCCGTCGTATGTGCGGTGATGGCCATTAAGGATCACAAGATTCAGTTTCAGTGGTCGAGCAACCAGCATCAGATGCTCTCTGTCGTTTCTCTGCTCACTTATGTTGGGACGTGCGGCATCGCAACTTTTACGCTGCGCCCCTTTGGTATACCGTCACTGATGATTCTCTGGACTCTGGCAGAATTAGTGCAGGTAGGATCGATTCTTTGCTTAAATAAGAAGCTGTTCCCCCCGGAACTACATGTTTCGATCATTCCGGTTCTTCGCGCGCTTGCGATTCTTACGTTGTCCTTTTCATGCGTAGCGTGGGTGGCCTTTCACGATGCGAATTGGCCACTATGGCTCATTCCAACGGTTTCCACATTGGTGGTTGCTGAATTATCTTTCATTTCCTATTTCTCTTTTTCGCTCAAAGAGGTCCATTGCCTGATTGAGGCGAGAGTGAAACGACGATTCGCGCGAGCCTGATAGCGTTGAGTTGTCCTAGGGCAGGCCGATTCAATAGTTGGCAAAGGCTGTAGTTTTGGGCGGGTTATTTGACTATACTCCGACGTCGGGATTTGATCTCAAACACGCTCACTAAGAGAGCGCGCAAGAGGCTCGAATCCCATTCCACAAAAGGACGAAATGATGATGAAGCAAAGCGGGTGCGGCTATCAGATTGAAATTTCCGATTCCAGCTTGCAGGCGTTTCTGCAGGAGTGGCCGTTTCTCTCCAGCCCCGATGCGGAGAAGAACAAAACTGCGGCTCAGGCAGTACTTAACGGGTTGCATCAGCGGGAAGAAGGAGTTGAGCCGCGCAGGGTGCTCCTGAGTCAGAAGCGATCGACCCTTTCCGAAGAGGAGATGACAACTGTTCTCGGTCATTTCGATTCTCTTCAGCTTGATAAGGCGCTTCAACGGCGCTTAATTGATGATTTTGCGTGGGAAGCAAACATGGTTCCGCGCGGCGCAAAGAATGTTCTTGTTGTCGGATGCGGCAACGGAATCGAGATGATCTTCTTGCGTGTGCTGCTTCCTGAGGCACGGTTCACCGCAGTCAACTATGTCGATTGCATGGCACCGGCAGTCAAGGAAATCGTCAAGACAACCCTGTACACCGGTGACATGCACTCTCACTTTGAGTCTCTGGAAGGCGGCTACGATCTGGTTACCTCCAACCACACATTGGAGCATATGTACGTTCCGGACAAAACGCTGAGTGCTCTTTTCAGGCTTCTAGCGCCCGGCGGCGTCTTGATATCAACACTTCCGATGGACGGCACCTCTGCTAGTCCGTTCGTCGAGAGAATCCGGCGCGCGGCCGAAACAAAGAAGATTCATCCTGTCGATTTCGTATTTCTCGATGCCGGTCATCCATGGAAGACCAATCCAGCGGATTTGAACCATACGTTGCTCGCTACTGGCTTCAGCGACGTCACCCTTTACCAACGTGCAGGGAAGATCACCAGACAATCGGCGGGGAGCAAACTGAAACTCGCGTGGGAGAAGAGGATAGGCCTTCTGCTCCACACCGCTCTGTTTTGGCTCCCTCACGCCTTTGGACAATTGCTGCCTGCAGGTAAACTTCAGACTTTTCTGACACGGGCACTTTATTCGATCGAGCGCCGGTTCTGGTTTGGATCGAATAGTCTCAAGAACCGCTATACGGAAGAAACGCTCTTCTATGCAACCAAGCCAATAACGTAGGCCTGGAAGGGCCAGATTCAGCGCGGATTAGAAATCCGCCGGTCCTTGCGGTCAGGGGGTTCGCCCAGGCACCCTTTACTTACTGGATTTTACACTTAGATGACCTTGTAGGGCGGATGGATCAGTCGGAATCCTGATCAAGAACCTTAAGTTCATGAATCGGGCGATGGACGAATTGTTGGCTAGCGTCGGCTTGGTGATTCACAGTTTGGCGGATTGAACGCCAAATTTTCGGGAGTCGAGTCTCTCCGAGTGAGTCGATAGCCGCATGAGCGTTTTATCCTCTCCGGCTCTTGTAAAGACTCCGATTAAGTCCTCGCTATCAAATCCATCTGCACGGCTCTCCAAATTGTGGATGCGAAAAAGTCAGAATTCAAGTACTTCGGAATGCCACATTCGTTGACAGCATGGAGCCAAGGCTCAGCAAGCGTCCGAATCGAGTAACGTTCAGACGCCAGAATAGACGCCTTATAAGTGGTCTCACGCAGCTTTTTGAAAGGGGCGCGATTGCAGATCTCTCATAAAAGTGGTCGCGATTGGTTGCGAGTGAAAAGACGACCGATGGAATCAACTCCTCGCATCGCATTCAGCAGCTCCAGTGCCTCCGTATTGATCGATCTTATGCGAGGGATAGCCGCGTTGATTGTGTGTTTGGAGCACTGGCGAAATTTGATTTATGTAGACTTTCGTCAGATCGATTCCCACCGCGCTCTTTTCGCGATGCCTTATGTCATTACAAGTGCAGGGCACCAGGCAGTGGTGATCTTTTTTGTTCTCAGCGGATACCTGATAAGTGGTAGCATTTTTCGCCTCATGCAAGATGGCCAGTGGAGCTGGCGTTTGTATCTGACACACCGACTGGTACGTCTCTGGATCGTCCTTATCCCGGCGCTGATATTGGGTGCTGTGCTCGATTTTGTAGGATTACACTCACATCTGGCTCCCGCCTTGTATGCAGGGCAGACAGGCACGCACATCCTGGGAAACGTGGCCGACTCATTGCACGTCTCGACATTTGCCGGAAATTTGTTCTTTCTGCAGGGGATCCTGGTGAAAATGTTTGGCAGCAACGGTCCATTATGGAGTCTCGCCTACGAATTCTGGTATTACATACTATTCCCCTGCGCCTTCCTGGTATTGCGGCGCGAGACTCCCATGGTCTCTCGCATCGTGAGCGCTGCGGCGTTTGTTGCCTGTGGATGGCTTGTTGGGAAGGACATTCTCTTGGAATTTCCGCTCTGGCTATTGGGAACGTTGCTCGCTTGGGTGCCTGCCCCGCGCGCCGGCGTTAGACTGCGCACGGTCGTCACAGTCGTCTATTGCCCATTCTTTTTCTTTCTTGCTAAAACCAGCTTGGTGAACGGGGTGTTTTCCGATTACATTTTGGGCTTCGCGACTTTTATTCTAGTGTGGTTCTTGCTTGCCGCGAAAAGCCCGGCTCCCGCAAACCGATGCGTGGCGATTTCGCGCTTGACAGCGCGCTTTTCATATACCCTCTATTTGGTGCATGTGCCATTTCTTGTTCTGCTTACAGCGGTAATGGCAGGCGAATCGCGATGGCAGCCCGATGTACGCCACTTGATGGAGGGGTTTGCGGAACTGTTCCTGGCGATAGTTTATGCATTCACCGTTGCGAGTCTGACGGAGTTCCAAACCGGTCGTGTGCGTCGATGGGCGGAGAAGAGATTGCTGCGGGTGCCAATACCGGTTGTTCAGGCTTATTCATCGTGAAATCGAAAGTGACCTCCCGCCTCCGCACGAGAGCAAGCCATGTGAAAGTGTGCGATCGGCAATGGTCGCCGATCCACCTAGCAGTGTGCTGAAAAAGTAACTTCAATTCCACAGCGCATTCGATTAAGACGAGAGTATGCGCGGAATCGATCATCAGCAGTCGGATATGTTCAGTTACTTGTCGCCGGAACAACGTGTTCGGAAGGACCATCCATTGCGTGTGGTGCGTGCGATGACGGATGAAATTCTGGAGCGGATGTCGCCGTTGTTTGACGTGATGTACGCCTCCGGCGGGTGGCCCTCGATACCTCCGGACAAGTTGCTGCGGGCGCAGCTTTTGCAGATGCTGTATTCGGTCAGAAGCGAGCGGCTGCTCATGGAGGAGATCGACTACAGCATTTTGTACCGCTGGTTTGTGGGGCTGAACCTGGATGAGAGGGTGTGGGACGCGACCACGTTCACCAAGAATCGTGACCGGCTGCTGGAGGCGGCGGTGGCCAAGGAGTTCCTGGCGCAGGTGGTGGAGCAGGCGCGAGAAGCGGGATTGATCTCCGACGAGCACTTCACGGTGGATGGAACGTTGTTGGAGGCTCGGGCGAGCCTGAAGAGTTTTCAGCCGAAGGACAAACAGGATGGTCCGCCGTCGGATGATACCGGCAACCCAACTGTGGACTTTCACGGCCGGAAGCGCTCCAACGAAACACACGAGTCGAAGACCCATCTAGAAGAGGAAGAGTTTCCACAGATAGATGCAATGGCATCTTCCGAAATAATGTCGCGCCGTCTGTCGTTTAAATGACATAGCGCCAAACGCCGTCTATGTCTCCCCAAGCCTTTTCAACCTCTTCGCGACGGGCCTTGATCAGATGCGAGCAATTGCCACTCTGATAGGCGACTGAATTTCTAAAGGGAATCTCCGCGACAGCGAGCAATCCTTATTTGCGCAAGATAAATGTGTCTTTGAAGACGGGCGAAAAGGACAATGTTTCCAATGAAGGAGAGGTTCGTTACACACCCATATTCCACTCATCGAGACAAACCAACTGAACGTGCGGAGAAACACCGTGACCCACAGCAAACACAGTTTACCGATTGGTCTTTTCAAACTGATTGATATTGCGCTTGTGATCCTCTCGTTCGGCATCGCGACAAATCTTATTCTTCGCGTGCAACACGAACTTTCTTTCGCTGAGTTCTTGTCGATGAGAATAAAGGTTTCAAATTTTCTCATCTTCGGTTTTGCGCTTCTGGTTTGCCATGTCATTTTTTTCATCTGCCGGCTCTATCAATCCAGGAGACTTTCAAACAGACTCGCAGAAGTAGTCGATGTATTAAAAGCGATCACGTTGTTCGTCGGGTGTCTTGCGTTTGTAGGGTGGCTGTTCTCAATTCATATGTTCACTTTGGGCTTCCTTGGAACTTTCTTGGGAGTCTGCCTCGGAGTACTCTGCGGATTTCGTGTTGTTCTTCGTACCGTTCTAGCTCGCCTGCGCAAGCGTGGGAGAAATCTGCACCAAGTGCTGATCTTCGGGACGAATCCGCGCGCCGTTGCCTTTGCCCGCAGCCTAGAGGCAAGCCCAGAGCGCGGTTACCGACTGCTCGGATTCGTGGATGACGAGTGGTCCGGAATGACCGCTTTTCGCGATAGCGGATTCCCGGTGGTCTGTGACTATTTGGGTCTTGCGGAGTTCCTGCGGCGCAATGTGGTTGATGAGGCGGTTATCTATCTACCTTTCGGCTCTTTCTATCATCACTGGTCCGAAGTTGCGAGCCTCTGCGAACATCATGGCATCATCGTTCGCCTCAATGCGGATACATTTGGTCTCAATAGAGCAACGTGGCTTGCCGAGGAGTCTGATGGGGGCCAATACATTGCCACGCATACCGGAGCCGGTGAAGGCTGGCCTCTGGTTGTGAAGCGCACTCTGGACGTCACGATTTCCTTCTTTCTTATTCTGCTTGCGGCCCCGGTACTCATCGCGGCGGCAATCACAATCAAGCTTACTTCCGCCGGTCCCATATTCTTTTTGCAGGAGCGGGTCGGCAGAAATAAGCGCCGCTTCAAAATCATTAAGTTCCGCACGATGGTTCCCAATGCCGAACAAATTATGGCAGCCCTCGAGAATAGAAACGAGATTTCTGGCCCAGTTTTTAAGATAAAGGATGATCCTCGAATCACTTCAATGGGCAAGTTCTTGCGGCGGAGTAGCATCGACGAGCTTCCGCAACTGTTCAATGTCCTAAAAGGTGATATGAGCCTGGTGGGACCTCGACCTCTCCCAGTGCGCGACTACGAGGGCTTCAACGAAGATTGGCAGCGACGTCGGTTCAGCGTTAGGCCTGGCATTACTTGCCTGTGGCAGGTAAACGGCCGCAGTGGTGTTTCCTTTGATCAATGGATGCTTCTTGATTTGCAGTATATGGATGAATGGTCCTTGTGGCTTGATCTGAAGATTCTGGCCAAGACGGTGCCAGCTGTTTTGAGAGGTACGGGCGCTGCATAAGTCGGAGGTTGGTTTTGGGCATTACTTGTTCGGGAGAAGACAGACCTATGATGAAACATTCGTTCATTTCACTAGCCGCGCTCATGGCTATAGTCACTACGGCGGCGGGCCAGAGCGTTGCAGCTCCTAATGGCACAGACGGGGCCCCAACGGCCACTTCTGCCGCTTCCAGCACTGCTCCTGGATTTCAGCAGCGGAATCCGCGCTATCAACTACGAAGGGGTGACACCTTCGACTTGGATTTTGCATTTTCACCGGAACTGAACCAGACTTTGGCAGTGCAGCCTGACGGATATGTGACCTTGAAAGAAATTGGGTCAATTTTTGTCTTAGGCCAGACCGTGCCGGAACTGACCGACAGCTTAACAACCGCCTACGGGAAGACTTTGCACGATCCAGTCATCACGATCTCCTTAAGGGATTTCGAAAAACCCTACTTCATTGCATCCGGACAAGTGGAGAAGCCCGGAAAATACGATCTTCGAAGTGACCTCACGGTCACAGAAGGGGTGGCAATCGCGGGAGGCTTTAGCGACAAGGCGAAACATTCGCAGGTAGTGTTGTTTCGACCGATCCCCGGCGGGGGATATGAGGCGAAGCTTCTAAACGTCAAGAAGTTGCTCGCCGACCGCAATCTGTCCGAAGATTTTCAGCTGCAACCAGGAGATATGCTGTACGTTCCGCAGAATGCTTTATCGAAGATTCGTCCCTTTTTGCCTACTTCAAGCATGGGGGCATACTTAGGCGCGGGTGTTCTTTGAGCTTATGGGCTCAGCGAGCAGCATCGTAAAGTCCACAGATTGCCCCCCAGTTCCACAAGAGTCTGCCGACGCGGCAAGTTTGGTTTGCAGGTGAATCAGGATGAGTGAGATTCAATGCCGATCTTTAGGGCTTTCTGTCAGTAGCTCTTTGAAGGCTGATTCGCAGGATTCTCCTGGAACGTCAAACGATTGCCTCATTCCGGTTCCTAAACTCGACGTGCGGTTCGGATTCATCGAGCGGCTTTCGATCCTAGCGGGTCAGAGGATCTCCTGGTCACCGGCAATGATTGCATGTGAATTGTGGAGGCTCTTGATCAGCATCGGTTCTTATCATGAAATACTTGCAACACTCAAACTCCGGCCATTCGATGAACTCGCTCAAAACAACCTCCGTTTAGCCTTCAAATATGTCATCCCCAACTATCTCGCCCGAGGCCTCACAGTAAGTGAACGTGCGTCCTGCTTCTTGCATCATTACCGGCGTTTGCGCGCCGAGCTTCCCGACAACTTTCTACTCCAGATTCTTCAAAAACAAGTTGTACTGCATGAAATCGCTGAAGGCGGCAATTGCTTTGCTTTCACGCTCGGCTCCCCGCAGCCACCCTATGATAAGGAGGGCGAACTGTCTTTGGATTTGCAGGTCGACGGGAAAAAGGTATTCAATTTGTCCTTCACCATCATCCCGGGATGGGTGGTGAAATCGGAGTCGCTCGAGGTTTTACTGATTTCGCGTCTTCAAGGCCGACCGGGATGCAATACTCAAGTCCGTCTCGCACGCAGAGCCCTCAACGACTACTCTCCCAGGACTCTGCTTCTAGCTTCCCTGCAAGGCATTGCGGATGCCTTCGGGATCGGTGAAATAGTAGCAGTATCAGCCACAAAGCAAAGGTGCTATGAAAATGCACACCCCGCCATAATAAAAGGCGGATATGACGATTTCTTCGCAAAACGGGGGATGGTCAAAACTCCATCGGGCTTCTATTCCAGTCCTATTCCGATTGAGGGGAAACCCCTTCAATCATTCAAAGCGCGCGCAAGATCACGCGCAAGGAAAAGACGGGCAAATAGGCAAAAACTCCGCCTGGCTTGTGCTGACTTCCTCTCGAAGATAACTGATCAAGCTACTGACCCGTCTTCCAAAAGCATTTCCTTGGAACGTGTTCCGACAGCCGTCGAACTGGGACGCAGCCCTGTTTCTATTCCCACATCGGATTAGCATCGCGATAAACAGAGACAAATTCACCGGTCAATCGAACACACTCTTTAACAAGGTGTTACACGAGGTGCGACATGACAACTGATGAACTGGCGATCATGAGAATGGACGACTTAGCAATTGAACAGTACCGTCGGCGATCATTGCCGACTTTACGCGATGTTGTCGCTGTTCTGTTCCGGCAGCGTTGGCCAATGCTGGCCGCGTTCGTCCTTGGAGTTGTCGCGGTGGCCCTCTCCGGCGTATGGATTCCAAAATACGAAGCGCAGATGAAGATCCTAGCGCTGCGGCAGCGCTCGGATGAGATGGTAACCTCGTCGGCAAATGCGCCCGCTCAGTTCAATAACGACCAGGTCAGCGAGGAAGATCTCAACTCCGAAGTCGAATTGCTTAATAGTGATGATCTCTTACGAAAAGTTGTCCTCGCTACAGGCCTGGATCGGCAATCTGGTTTGTTTTCGACCGGGGACAGTGCTGTAAGAGTCGCGAAGGCTGTGCGCACCTTGGGCAAAGATCTGACGATAGAACCACTCCGCAAGACGAACGTCATCTCGGTGAGATACCAAGCGCGCGATCCGAAGTTGGCGGAAGAGGTTCTTCAAGCTCTGGCCGCGGCATACACAGAAAAGCACCTGAATGTGCATCGCCCAATCGGTGAGTTTAGATTCTTCGACCAGCAAACGGAGCAATACAAGCAGGGATTAAATCAGGCACAGGAGAAGCTGACTCAATTCACTAAAGGGACCGGAGTCGTGTCCGCCGAACTTGAACGCGACTCGGCGTTGCAGCAGGCCGAGACATTCGACTCTACTGCGCATCAGGCCCAGACGGCTTTGCTGGAGACCGAACGACGGGTGAGCGCTCTTCAGGCTCAACTGCAGGTAATTAAGCCCAGAATGACAACCGTGGTGCGTAGCTCCGACAATCCGCAGCTCTTTGAACAGTTGAAATCTACCCTGTTAAATCTCGAGATGAAGAGAACCGAATTGCTGACCAAGTACGAACCCACCTATCGATTGGTTCAAGAGGTCGACCAGCAGATCTCCGACACAAAGAGTGCCATTAGTGCAGAAGAGAGCAAACCAATTCGCGATGAAACCTCCGATCAAAACCCCGATTATCAATGGGTCCGGGCTGAGCTTACCAAAGCCCAGGCCGATCTCAGCGGCACGAAGGCGCGCGCCGCCGCCGCCGCCGCCATCGCCGCGAAGTACCACGAAGATGCTCAGCACCTTGACGAGAACATGGTCGTCCAGCAGAACCTCTTACAAGACGCCAAAACACAAGAAGAGAATTATCTATTATACGAGCGCAAGCGTGAGGAAGCGCGCATCAGCAATGCCCTTGACCGTGGCGGCATCCTCAATGTTGCTCTAGCTGAGCAGCCGGTCGTTCCCGCGCTTCCGAAACAGTCCCCGCTGAGCATTGCCCTCCTGACATTGATGCTGGCGGGAACTCTCAGCATTTCCACCGCTTTCGCGTTCGATTTCATGGACTCGACATTCCGTTCGCCGGACGAGCTGGCCGGCTACCTGGGCACGCCGGTGCTCGCGGCACTGCCACAGTGTGGAGAATAAGCAACGTTCATGGAATATTTCGGGTTTAACAAAGATCCGTTTGAATCTACCCCTGCTCCTCGCTGCTTGTTCAAAAGCCCGACTCATCAAGAAGCGCCCGCGTCTTTAATGTGTCATTTCTTTAGCAATCGCGGCTTCACGGCGCTAATTGCCCCTCCAGGGTTAGGAAAAACAACGCTTCTATCCCGTTTCCTAGATGACTCAGAACGTCGGCACGAACAGTTTTTCTATATGATTCCTATTGCGAACCACGTGAATTGGTTAGTGCTATGTTACCTGATTTGGGGATCATACCGGGACGAAATGGCGTCGAGATGGGCGAACAGCTGAAAGACGTTCTGGTTGGCGAAGCACGGGTCGGGAGGAGCTTCGTGGTCGACATCGAGGAAGCACAGAACTTGTCGGATGATGCATTGGAGATGGTCCGACTGCTCAGGACTTTTGAGACATCGAAAGCCAAGTTAATGCAGATTGTGCTCTCCAGCCAACCCAAGTTGTTGAGAAGCTCGTGCAGCCATCACTGGAACAACTACGTCAGCGCGTTTCAGCGTTTTGCAGGCTTGAGCCCCTTTCAGCAGAGCAGACCGGTGCCTACATCGAGCACAGGTTGAAGCGAGCTGGTACTCTGGGCCGCCACTCTTCACCCACGATGTCGTGAGACTGCTTACATAAACAAGCCGCGGAATTTCAAGGACGATCAATAATCTTTGTTTCAATGCGCTTTCAATTTCGTTCGCGCTGAGGCGCAAGCAAGTGGATGTCGCAATAGCCTCCGAGCAATTTCTGACCAGCAATTGAGTTCGCCTTCAAGTGAGGCTTCCCCCTTGTCCGTCTCGGACAATGCTGCAGAGGGTGTCAATTATCGGCGGAAACGGAAGCGTTCAATACACTCGAGGAAAGTTGGAGTCGCCGTTGCATTTCTAATTGTCGGAACTGTACTTAGCGGGCTGGCATTGCCTAGCCTCAAATCCTTTCCACCTCGGATTACTCTTGGCGGGCGCCCTTTATTTGAGAGAATGATTTCACCGTTATTGAGCGTGAATGCGGCGAGCGATGCGATTGTGTCGGAACCTGCGACAAAGATCAAGCCATTCGAGATCACAGTTGGGGCGCATGAAAGTCTCCGAGAGATCTCCGTGCAATACCTTGGAGGTTACGATCCGCTTCGACTACATCAGATTGAGGCTCTCAATCCAACTCTGAAGGATCCGAATCACATTGAGCTAGGTCATAAACTATGGCTTCCCGAGCAGACTGTGATTCCAGTTACGAGAAGCATAACTTCTTCAACTGGCGCAGAGATTTTGCGTGCAACTCAATCTCCGACTCTTTCTACAGTTACCGCAAATACGATCGGAAATCACTTGAATGCACGCAATGCAACATTTGAAGTCACTGTACAGCCAGATCAGAAGCTTTGGGACGTCTGCATGCAACATTTGGGGAACTTTGACCTGCAGCTTCTCCATCAAGTTGAGGCTCTCAATCCAAAGCTGACCGATCCTGATCATATCGATGAGGGGCAAAAACTCAGACTCCCGAGGACGCCTGCAGAACAGCCAACACAGGACGTGACCCCTGTGGGAAACGCGAGGATCGCCAATGAGCCGTAACGTCGATTTATTGACGCAGATCGAGATGCAATCGAGTTTGAGGGATCAGGTGCCGCGCGCCTCCATCAATCATTCGATAATGCAGTCAATCCCCTCCACGGACGACAGCATTCACCGAAGTAACGAAACGCTTCGGCTCGTTCAGCGGGTATTTCTCTCTGCCAATGGAAGGGCCCCACGACAGGTTGTCGTTTGCGGTGTGGAAGAACGGAATGGCAGTAGTTCTATCTGCGCCAATGCTGGACGGACTCTTGCTGCCAATAGTTCACGGAAAGTTTGCCTGGTCGACGCAAATGTGCGCTCGCCGGGCCTATCAAGTATGTTTGGAATTGATAAGACTTCCCCTTTTTCCGATACTGCTGCTCCGCTGCGCGAACAGTGTGTGAAGGTGGGCGGAAATCTCTGGCTGGCCGGACCGAACATTTTGGGTGACAATAGTCGAGTACTCTTACCGGTAAACGAGCTTAGGGAGCGTCTTGCGCAATTGCGCGAGGTGTTTGAGTACGTGTTGATCGATTCCCCGGGGACAAGCGTTTGTGGTGATGCGCAGTTATTGGGCCAGGTCGTTGATGCCGCCATTCTCGTCATCGAGGCTCACCTCACGCGTCGATTGGCTGCACGCAATGCCAAGGAAATACTCGATGCGGCAGGTGTTCGCCTATTGGGAACCGTACTGCACAATCGATCGTTCCCGATCCCTGAAAGGCTGTACCGGAGACTTTGATTCTCATTGTGTATCCGTCGTTCCTGCATGAACCAGTTCCAGTCAATCGCGGTCGAAAACTCGTAGGAAGCTCGACATTCGCATCCGATTGCGCGATCCGATTCGAATTATCTGGTCATCTTCTATGGGGGTTTCTTGGATTATCAGCGCAAAGTCTGGCTCGCCCCGGACTCAAATGTTCCCAAAGTCACATTCGCGAATTCTGCGACGCAAGGCATTGCAGCGATTGCTGACCAAGGCCTCTTCGCCATATCAAACTTCGCCTTAAATCTTATGTTGGCTCGCCACATGGCAAAGGCCGACTTCGGAGCATTCAGCGCCGCCTTTGCGACCTTTCTAATTCTTGCGACAATTTACACCGCCGTAATCACAGAGCCAATGCTCATCTTTGCTCTCTCTTCGAGAGCTGTCCAACAGCGAACATATGTCAATAAAGTGAGCGTGCTCCATTGGAGGGGGGCGATTCTGGTTTCCGCTGTTGTATTAGCAATCGGTCTTGCCAGATACTCAATTAATCCGCAGATGTCAACGATCCTCGCATATGGCGGGTGGGCAATTGCCGCACCCATGGTTCTCTGGCTGTGGTTCGCCAGGCGAACGGCATATATCACACGCACACCGCATCGCGCCGCGTTCGCAGGAGCTGGCTATCTCATATGCATGATCGCTCTTCTTGGAATGTTTGGCCCGGTGGTGGCGAAGTATCCGTTTGTGCCATGCATTCTTTTTGCAATCCCCTCAGTCGTGATTGCCCAGGTTTTGCGCGCGACGGTTCCATTGAGAGATTTGGCGCCGAGTCAGGAGATTGCGCCTTCCACTGTTTGGACAATCCATTGGACCTATGGAAGATGGGCTAGTCTTGGAAGTCTATGCGCCGCTATAACAGGGCAAGTTTACTTCTTTGTGATGCCCCTGGATAAATGTGCCGCATACCGTGCGCTTCTGAATATCCCCATGCCCTTGCTGCAGACTTATACAGCATTAGGGCCGGCGTTTATTGCTCTTTTCACACCACTTCGCGGTAGATCACAATTTGGCCGCACGGTTACAATGTGTCTTTTCGTTGTAAGCGGTGCTTCCCTGGTTTTAGGCCTAGGCGCGGCGTTCTCTGGGAAGAATCTGTTGCACATTCTCTATTCCGACAAATACATTGCATATTCCGCAGCGCTTTTGCCCCTCATGATCTATAGCTGCCTCGGTGCCGCTACTGTTGTCCTTGACTCCGCGATGCGGTCGATGGAGATGGTTCAAACAGCAACAGCAGCTTCCGTGACAGCAGTGGCTGTTTCGGTCGTCTTCGGGGTTCCCGCTTCGATTGCATTTGGCGTGTCAGGCGCAACCTATGGATTGCTCGGATCGCAATTATTTGCCTTCAGCATTTTAGTTACCGCGTGGTTCAAGGTGCTCCGGGGAACGACAAGTTCCATAAAGGGTGGATCGCCTCATAGAGTGCTGTGCGTGCAAAAGCCGGGGGGGACCGGAAACGAGATATAGCGATGTATAACGAAACACTAATTCACGGCCTTGCGTCATCAGGTAGTGTCGACGAAGGCATCTACCGCCTTTGTGAGTCGAGAGTAAAAGAAGATTTGAGATCGGGGGGCGTTCATGAACTTCAAAGAAGCAGAGTTAGTTGATCTCAATTACAAGCAGACGCATAGCGAGTCGGATGACTTCACGCTAGAGCGATACGCTCAGTTCGTGAGGCACTTCCCTGCCCATGCTCAAGACGTGTTAGACATAGGCTGCAACACGGGCCGCGGCGGTGAGATCATTAAATCACGTATGCCGAATCTGCGCATCGTTGGACTCGACTGCGTCTTCGAAAGGCTCCAGCGTATTGACCCGGGTGTATATCATTCGACGATCTGTGGATTTGCGAACGAAATCAAGGTGCCGAACTGTTGCTTTGACGTGGTTGTCGCAGGCGAAATTCTCGAACATATTCCGAACACATCGGTGTTTCCTTCGTTATGCGAGATATTTCGGGTTTTGCGACTGAAAGGGCGAGTCTTACTGACTACGCCGAATCCGCACTACCTTCGTAATTGGCTACAGAACACGAGCGTTCTAAGTGACCCCTGCCACATTTCGCAACACACTAGCAGCGGCATCCGGCGCAAACTCGAAGATGCAGGTTTCGCTCAGGTCCGAGTGTATGGAAGCGGGAGGATGACCAGGTATATAGGGCAGCGATTCCCTTTTCAAGCCGTCTACGGCAGCTACCTCGCAGTCGCTACAAAATGGTAATGAATCAGTGTTATGCGCTATACCTTGCGCGCGAGACGCGATCTTTATATCGTGCCGGGGAGAAATGTGACCGATAGATGCGTCTCCGAATACTAGTTTCCGCACACGCTGTCTCTCCGTATTTCGGATCTGAACCCGGGATGGGCTGGAACATCCTGTACCGAATGGGGAAGCATCACGAGGTCGTAGTCCTTTGCAATCCCATTCATTTTGACTCGTTCGGCTTTCGCAAGAATTGGAACTGTCGCAAGGATATTGAGAAATTCGCTGCTCAACAGGGACTCCCGGACGGCCTAACCTTCGTCTTTGTTGATGCGCCTTTGCTCAGCCGCCTCCTGCAACGCGAGTCATTTCCCCTTCGTCAGACTCTTTATTACACAGGATATTCAGCGTGGCAGCGTGCTGCCTATCGGGTCGCAGTCGACCTTCACCGTCAACATCCTTTCGACTTGGTTCATCAACTGAATATCACAGGTTTCCGGGAGCCCGGGTACTTGTGGCAACTTGGCATTCCATTTGTTTGGGGGCCCGTAACGGGCAGCCAGAGAATACCTTCAAGTTTTCTGAAGCGATTCAGTCCGCGGGACCGAGTGTTCTACGGAGCTCGCAACATTGCGAACGGCGTGCAAATGTTCACGAAGCAAAGGCTTCGGCGAGCCGCACGCGCAGCTCGACATATCTGGGTCGTATCGGAGTCAGACCGCAGAATGGTTTGCGAAACCTGGGGTTGCCCAGCCGAGAATTTGCTAGAGTCCGGCACAGATGTGCACGAGGGAGTCAGACCAAGAAATTACGAACCCAATAGGCCATTGCGAATTTGCTGGAGCGGAATGCACATAGGCCGAAAAGCTCTACCGATTCTCTTGCACGCGATAGATCGTTGCCAATCTCCGCTTCTCGTAGAGCTATCGATTTTGGGGGAGGGTCCAGAAACTAAACTATGGCAACGTCTAGCGGTGTCGCTAAGAAACAGGTTGACCGTGAAGTGGCTGGGGCGGATGGATCATAGTGCCGCGATTGCAGAAATGAACCGGTCGGACATATTCGCCCTCTCAAGTCTTTCGGAAGGAACCCCGGGAGTTGTTATGGAGGCGCTTTCACTAGGCTTACCGGTGATTTGTCACGATGCCTGCGGAATGGGGCAGGCAGTCACAACGGAATGTGGCATCAAAATTCCATTGCTAGATCCCTGCACGAGCATTTGTGGATTTGCAGCAGCCCTCGACCGAATACTCCAGCATCCCGAAGATGTTTTCCGCCTTTCCAAGGGTGCGTTGCAACGGGCGAAGGAACTAACATGGGACGCTAAAGTCACTGATATTCTTGCAACCTACGAGCGAGTACTGGCAGAGACCTGATGGTCCAACGCTGCTAGGAACTTGTTGAAATAGGTACCGCTCTGCGATGAGGCTGCGAGGTCGGCCGTCCAACAGGCATGGGGGGAGACGAGCGGATTCAGGACGAGATGTTCAGCCATGTTTCATTGGAGCAGCGTGTGCCTCAGGATCATTGTCTGCGGGCGGTTCGCAAGCTGACGGACGCGGTATTAGGGAGGTTGAGCCCGGAGGTGGAATCGCTGTGTGCGGATTCGGGACGACCATCGATTGCGCCGGAGTACATTTTGAGGGCGCTGTTGTTGCGGGTGATCTACGCACTGAGTTCGGAGCGGCTTCTGGTCGAGCAGATCGACTACAACCTGCTGTTCGTTGGTTCGTTGGCCTGGGGATGGACGACGCGGTGTGGAACCACGCGGTGCTTTCCAAGAACCGCGACCGGCTGTTGACCAGTGAAGTAGCGCAGCAATTCTTCCCAGAAGTGAACACTCGGGCGAAGCGGTTCATGAGCGATGAACATTTCACGGCGGACGGCAAGCTTATTCAGGCTTGGGCCTCGCAGAGGAGCTTCCGCAGTAAACACGGCTCCGATGATAGCGACGGAGGAGATTTTCGCGGCCAGAAGCGAGCTAACAAGACGCATGAATCGACCACCGACGCGGACGCGCGGCTGTACAAGAAGAGTACGGCAAGGAGTCGAAGTTGAGCATCGGCGTGCGTCACCATCGCAGCAGCAATCAACCCGTTGCGGTTTTCCACCAGCCCATGGCCCAGGTAATGCCCATGTCGCGAAGAACGACAAGGGCCGCAGTAGCAACCTGGATCGGAGAACCACACGCCAGCCTGGCTATGCTGTAAGCTTGAGCCGGCGATGGCTGATTGAGAAGGGCTTCGGGTAGCTTAAGCAGACCGGACCGCTGCGCCAGGTCAAGTTACGAGGTTTGGAAGAAGTAGACTGGCTGTTCGTTTTCAGTTGCGCCGCGCCCAACCTGATCCGGCTGCCGAGGCTGATGTCCAACCAAACAACCGCAGGGTTCAGGGAGCAGTGTGCCTGAACCATGGTTGCGGCTCTCAAGGATGCTTTCCTGAGGCCCGCAAACCCCTGTCAACCCAGCCACACTCGCATTTCAAACAGATCTCAATCCATACAGAAACGCGACTAGACGGGCCCTCACTTGACATTGCCTTCCTTTGACATCAAGAGTCATAGTCTTCGAGTTCTTGCTCGACGGACATTTTCCACAACAAGGTGAATGCATGACGAGTGCTTTAGACGAAGCAAATTGGCCAAGGACGCAGAAAAGGGAATACGCAGCATCCTGGATCCTGCTTGTTGCTATTTCACTATATAGCGCTTCTCTCATGAAGTTTTTTGTACGTGACCCTTTGAGCGCCGATCCTGGCCTGCAGGGCCCGATCGAACTGGCTCTTCTGATTTTGGCTGGCATAACACTGCTTTTGGCCTTTCACAGACGCTACCTGGGGCTGTTCTTGACGCCATCGGCAAAGGCATTCTTGGTGTTTGGAGGACTGGCAATCGCATCGTCAATATTTTCCTATGATCGGTCACTAAGCTTTGCGCGGGGGGTGATGTTTATTCTGGTGTGCTGCATTGCGATAGGCGCATGCAACGCATTTACGCCCCAGCAGGTAATCAAATATCTCTATTACTCAGTCTTCTTGATCGTAATTGCAGGACTTGCCATCAGGATTGCAAGCCATGTGCCGCTTTTGGAGACTGATGACTATTCACGGCGCGCCAGACTGAGTATCTTCGCTTTGGATCCTGGTTCGCTGGCGGATCTCTGTGCTGTTGTGTTACTTTCGAGCTTTTTCCTTTCCAAGCGGCCCGCAGTCTACTGCCAGTTATTCTTCTTGGCGATAAGCATAGCAACATCCTCTCGCGCCAGCACCGCGTTATTGGTTTTAGCGCTCGTAGTTTTAGGCCTAACTCTTGGGCGGCTGACACCAAGAGTACTTTTGTTGTGCGGGCTTCTTGGTGCAGTGCTGACACTTGCAATCTGGATAGCGCCTTCAGACCCAAACAGTCCGGCCTCGACGATCGCTTCGTTAGGGCAGAATATTTACGGAGACAAGCTTCATGAAGACCTCCCAACACTCAACGGCCGCACAGAAGTGTGGCACGTAGCTGGACCCCTGATTCTGCGGAGTATGTTTTTTGGCTTTGGGCTCGATGGGGTGCGCAATATCCTCCTTTCTCATACTTCCTGGCCTGCAGGACACGCGCATAATGCCATGCTCGATCTCATATTGGCCGCAGGCGTTCCTGCGACACTCGTGTTTCTCGTTGGATGGGGAGGGTCGATCGGACGCGCATTGCATTGTCGGCGGACCATTCGGATAAAGGCGCTTGTCCTCTATAGTTACATGGCTGCATTTGGAATTACCGAAGCGAATTTGACGCTCTTGCAATTTTTAGCTGTATTCCTAATCATTACGGTGGATTCCATCCTATGCGTCGAGTGCCTTCCTCAAGCCGACAGTGCGCGCGCTCTTCGAATACAACTCCCGCAACACGCTGAGAGGAGATGCGATGAGCGAGCATAGGATAAATGTCTTAGTCGTCGGTCAGACACCCCCGCCCTTGAATGGACAGTCGGTCATGATCCAAGAGTTGGTGGATGGCCGATACGATGGGATAGCGTTGCACCACGTACCAATGAGCTTCTCGCGCACCACTGATGAAGTGGGAGTATTTCGCTTCAGAAAAATCCTTGTACTGCTCAATACTTTGCAAGCAGTGCTCGTTGGTCGATGGCAGAGTCGGGCGAAGGTGCTGTACTATCCGCCAGCCGGTCCAACCCTCAATCCAGTAATCAGGGACATGTTCTTGCTGACTTGCACGAGATGGCTTTTCAAATATACGGTGTTTCACTTTCACGCTGCTGGCCTTCTAGAGATCGTTCCACATCTTCCATTCGGGCTGAAGCCACTATTCAAACTGGCTTATCATAGACCGGACTTAGCAATTTTTACTACTGAGAGCACTGCGGCCGCGGGGACGGCGCTCGGTGCGAGAATCATCACTGTAATTCCTAACGGTATACCAGACAATGCCAATCGTATCCTAGTCGATGGGTCTCGCGAACCAGGTGCCGTTCCACGAATTCTTTTCATGGGTATCTTATGTGAAGGAAAAGGACTGCTTACATTGATTGAGGCATGCTCGCAGCTCAAAAAGATGGGAATAGTGTTTGAATTAGTTTGCGCAGGGGCCTTCGAGTCCGAGAAGTTTAGGAAGTGCGTCATAGAAGTGATAAAACGTCTTGATTTAACTGGAGCCATTTCCTTTCCAGGAGTGTTAGCGGGCGAGAACAAGATTCGAGCTTTTCGTGAGGCAGCGATATTCTGTTTCCCAAGTTATCATTACGCTGAAAGTTTCGGAATTGTCTTGGTCGAAGCGATGAGTTTCGGCCTACCTGTGGTCACTACCCGGTGGCGCGGCATACCAGATGTTATAGGACAAAGTGAAGGGGCATTTATAGTCGAACCAAAGAGGCCTGACCTAGTTGCCGAGAAACTAGTGACGTTAGTTCGTGATAGCGAGTTGAGATCCGCGATGGGTAAAAGGAATCGCGAATGGTTTTGCGCTAACTATACGGTTGATAAATACCGAAGCAGAATGGAAAGAGCTTTGCTGGAACTCCAGCTCCAATAGACGCCCAGCCCTGGTACGCCATGAGGGCATGTGCTTAGAGAAGTGTCTCGGGGACGCTTGTACGTTGAGTGTCGTCTGTTAGGAACTTGTTGAAATAGGTACGTATGGCGTCGCGGTGAAGAGTGCGGACCGTCTGACCGACATGCGTGGAGACGAGCGTACACAAGAGGGGATGTTCAGTTATGTTTCGTTGGAGCAGCGGGTACCTGTGGATCATCCGCTGCGAGCGGTTCGCAAGTTGACAGACGCGGTGCTTGGGACGCTGAGCCCGGAATTCGATGCCCTCTGGGCGGCCGTCGATCGCACCGGAGTATATTCTTCGAGCGCTGCTTTTGCAGGTGTTCTACTCGGTTCGCTCGGAGCGATTGCTGGTCGAGCAGATTGACTACAACCTTCTGTTTCGCTGGTTCGTGGGCCTTGGGATGGACGATGCGGTGTGGAACCATGCGGTGTTCTCCAAGAACCGAGATCGGTTGCTGACCTCCGATGTGGCCCAGCGGTTCTTTGCCGAGGTGAACAAGCAGGCCAAGAAGTTCATGTCCGACGAGCATTTCACCGTTGACGGCACGCTGATCCAAGCCTGGGCTTCGCAGAAGAGTTTTCGCTCCAAGGATGACTCCGATGACGATGGTACGGACTTCCGCGGACAGAAGCGCAGCAATGACACGCATCAGTCCACCACTGATCCCGATGCGCGGTTGTACAAGAAGAGCTACGGCAAGGAGTCGAAGTTGAGTTATCTCGGCCATGCTCTGGTAGAGAACCGCAACGGATTGATCGCCGCGGCGATGGTTACACACGCCGATGGCTATGCAGAGCGCGATGCCGCGCTGTTGATGTTGGCCGACAAGCAACAAGGCCGTGCACGCCGCATCACCGTGGGCGCCGACAAGGCTTACGACACGAAGGATTTTGTCGGCACGGTGCGGGAGTTGAACGTGACGCCCCATGTTACGAAGAACGACAAGGGCCGCAGCAGCAACCTGGATCGCAGAACCACGCGGCAGCCTGGCTATGCGATCAGTCTGAGTCGCCGCTGGCTGGTCGAAAAGGGCTTTGGGTGGTTGAAGCAAACTGGTCCGCTCCGGCAAGTCAAGTTGCGCGGACTGGAAAAGGTGGACTGGCTGTTCGTCTTCAGTTGCGCTGCGCATAACCTGATCCGGCTTCCCAAACTAAGCGCTCAACCACCGGAAATGCTCAGCGAGCAGTGTGCCTGAACCGGGTTTGCAGCCACCGGGACCACATCCCCGGTGTCCGAAAACCCGATGAGCACTGACGAAATGCGCGATTCAAACAGATTTCAACTTGGCAGCAACACAAATCCCCAATGAATTCGCCACAACGCGCCGAATTTCAACGAGTTCTTAGGACAGTTGTAGCACTTGTTAGTACAGAAGGAGTGCCCATTGAGAGATATTCTAGGGGTCAATGTCGCGGCAAGCAGCTACAACGAGGTTGCGGAAAAAAGCCTTGCGTGGGCGAGGCATGGCGAATCAAGGGCGGTTTTGTTTGCTAACGTGCATGTGCTGATGGAGTCTTTTGATGATTCGGGCTTTCGCAGCAATTTGAATGGAGCCGATATTGTCAATCCGGATGGGGTGCCGCTGGTGTGGTTCCTTCGGGCGATGGGAGAACGCGGCGCAACCAGGGTATATGGCCCCGACGCCATGGAAGTTTTGCTTCGTCTTGCAGAGGACTCGGGGATTCCAACCGGTTTCTACGGGGGTACCGAGCGAACGCTTGAGGGGCTTGTCGAAGAAGTCCGCGGTCGGTACCCAAAGCTGGACATCGCATTCACAATGTCACCTCCATTCCGTACATTGGACGAAACCGAAGATGCGGGGGTGTGTAAGCGGATTTCGGACTCGGGTGCTCGGATGCTCTTTGTCGGATTGGGTTGTCCTAAACAGGAGCGCTGGATAATCGACCATCGCGGTCGAATTCCCGCGGTGATGTTTGGTGTCGGCGCGGCTTTCGATTTCCTGGCCGGGACGAAGCCACAGGCACCACGGTGGATGATGCGTAACGGGCTTGAATGGCTATTTCGACTCGCGTCGGAGCCACGACGTCTCACGAGCCGCTACCTTAAGCACAATCCTAGGTTCCTCGTCTTGGTGCTTCATCAGTTGGTGACGAGGTACGCAAGGTGATCGCAACATTGGGAGTTGTGGTGGCCGTCATTCGCTGAAATCGCAAATTACGATCTCGGAACAGGCAAGCAAGTAATGAAAGATGATATCCCTTCAGCTACCAGTTTTTGCGGCGACACATTTTTGTGGCCGATCGGTCCACGCTGTTGTAAACGCATTAGGGCTGAGAGTTGCACCCCACAGTTACTAAGCCGGGTGGAAGATTCACATTGCACAACCATTGAGGGAACAAGGGATCATAAATCGACTGGCTGCTCGTAACTTGATATCCGTAGCCCTGTGCCGCTGCGTTCGCCGGGGTGAAATTGGCAATCACTTGAGCCATACACGCCGGGACATTAGCGTAACCAGAACAGTTTGGCGCGCCGGGGGCAGTCGGATTGACGAATTGCGGATTCGCACCGAATAGATTGTTAGGACCGTAGGAGAATCCAGGGCTATTAGTTGCCCCGCTATTCGTACCGCTGGCTGCGTAGCCAAAGTTATCGTACACTTTGTCTGTCACGTCTCCAATATAGACAAAGTAATCGTAGATTGGATTTCCGCCGCATCCGTCTGTCGCATTCGTTGCCGATAGATTTAGAAATGTCTGTGTATTGGAGGAATTAGTTATGACCGATTCTCCGCAGGCGGGATCGTTTTGGTTGGAGTCTGTGTTGTTGCCCCAAAAAGTGTTGTGCCGTTCATAGATTTGAGCAGCTGGGCTTTGATACACATTAAATCCTCGCCCACCGTTAGCTATGCTGATGTTATTGTCAACAAGAATCTGTCCGGAGTAAGTGGAAGGTGAGTTTAGAGTGTCTAGGACAATTCCTTCTCCGTCAGTCGGAGGCCCTCCAGCGCAGGGATTGTGATCGACATTCCCCCAAGTGAAGTTGCCAGCAATGTAAATGTGAGTGCCAGGCGCAGAATCTGAATTGACCGGTTCAACTATATCAATACCGCTTGTACATGATGAAGTCGATTGTGCGCCGTTGTACGCTATGTTGCCGACGATAGCGAGGTAATCTACTCCGACGGCACCCTCACTTCCGCTCGTAAACCCACCGTTATAACACCCGTTTGCAACGTTGTCTGCAAAAACGACGTGATGAATTTGCGTTGAAGATGAGGGAGGATAGGCCACGAAGCAGCCGTTATTATCGTTTATCGCATTGACCTCCCAGCCTGCCACACCCCAGTAGCTTTCAGTAACAGCCATAGGATTCTCTGTGCCACTCACTGTAATCTTGCAGCTATCGAAAGACGCGCAGATAAGCCAAGCGACGTTGTTCATTGCTGGACATGTTACTACTCCCCACTGGTTGAACCTAAAATTAGTATCCACATAGCTTCCAGGTGCAGCCGTAATTACATCTCCGCATTTTACGGAGTGATTAGGGGTAAGCCAAGGCGCGCCGGGAGAGAGACCGTTGTTGGTGTCGTTGCCGCCGGCTACGGCTGGCGCGATGTAATATTTTGTGCCGACTGCTTGCCCAATTGTTACGGCGGCAGAAGCGGATTGGGTTGGATCCGAGGCGCTGGTTGCTGTGATTGCTATTGATGCAGGGGATGGAACTACTGCAGGTGCGGTGTATAAACCGGTTGAAGTGATCGAACCGCAAGCGGCTCCGGCACAACCTGCTCCCGATGCTATCCAAGTCACAGCTGTGTTTGAGGTTCCAGTGACGGAAGCTGCAAACTGTTGAGTGGCCCCGGCAGTCGTTGTCGCTGTAGCGGGCGTGACTGCAACGGTAACTACTGGCGGCGTGCCGACTACCGGTGCCGGCGTGCCTATGCCGCTCAAGTTGATCACTGCAGACCCGTCGGTCGAGGAGTTGCTGGCGATGATCAGTTCACCAGTCGTCATTCCCAAAGCGGTGGGATCGAACTCAATATTTAGCGTCGCCTCCTGGCCTGGACTTAAAGTGACAGGGAGCGATGATCCCGACAAGGTAAAGCCCGCGCCCGTTAGGGTTGCTCCGCCGACCGTCAGGGGTGCAGTGCCCGTGGAGGTCAAGGTCACAGACTGCGTCAGTGATGTGTCGACCACAACATCACCGAACGCCACGCTGGTCGCGTTGATGCTCAGCGCTAGTGCGACCGCATTTAGCTGCAGGATAAAGCTCGTGAATACACTGCCGGTACTCGCCGTCATAGTCACCGCCTGCGCGGCCGCCACAGAGAATACAGCGACGTTAAAGCCGGCGCTGGTTGTGTTCGCCGGGACGGTTACCGTCTCCTGAACCGACACCGCAGAACTGCTGCTCGATAGCTCGACACTCAGGCCGCCGCTCGGTGCTGGGGCCGTAAGTGTCACGGTGCATACGTCCGTGCCCGATCCCACCATGGCAGCGCTGCTGCAGTATAGCGCCTTCACCGACGGGGCGCCTTCAGCGGGCGAGCCGAGTTCGCCTTTTTCGATAACAATTCCACCGCACGCGGACAGCACGAACGGGAGGCAGCAACATGATGCGAAAAGTAGATTTCTCCGCCAAAGTTTGCGCCGGCAGCGACGTTGTTCCGAACGCGAAAGCTTGTTCAATGGCCATGAGGCGACGAGGGATCCGGAGGCGGATCCCCCTCTTTGAGTGCTATGACTGTAAAGCACATCTAGTGGTCCTCAATTAGTTTGGAACTATATCCGACAGTTTAACAATGTTCGAAGTGCATGGCGACCATTCCTTATAGCGCGAGGGTTACTTTTGTTGGAAATTATGTGCAGCAATTCCTTGACTTAAACAGGACGACTTGAGCCCTACTTGTGATTTTCATCAAAGAGCAAACTTCTCAAGGACAAGGGAGTAGAGAATGAAGAAGGCTTTAATCACTGGAGTTACAGGGCAGGAAGATGCCCGTCTGGCTGAGTTGTTGTTGTCGAAGAACAACATAGCGTGGGCGATTTCGTCAATTTGGTTGCCGATTTTCTCGACATCGAAATTTTCTGGGAAGGTAAGGCGCTGAAGAAAAGGGGTTGGACATCCATGGGAACGTGATCGTGTCGGTGGACCCTCGCTATTATCGCCGCACCGAGGTGAATAGCTTGCCGGGCGACGAGAGGAAGGCCCAAAGGGATCTTGGTTGGTCGCCGTGCGTTTCCGTGAGCCTGTAAAGGAAATGGCCGAGAAAGATTTGAACAAGCGGAGAGAGACGCATTGGTCCGAAGCATGGCTACCTTGTGCTTAGTTACCACGCGTTTTGACTGAATAAGAGGACCGATAACAATGGAGCAGCACACTCGAATCTTTGTCGCAGGGCATCGCGGTCTGGTTGGGTCTGCAATTTACCGTGGTCTGGAGCGACGCGGATACTCGAATCTCTTGATTCGACCGCACGCAGAACTTGATCTTACTGATCGCGGAGCGGTGCAGGCCTTTTTTGAACAGGAGAGGCCTGAGTTTGTATTTCTTGCGGCCGCGAAGGTTGGTGGCATTCTTTCAAACGCGATGTATCCGGCGGACTTCATTCGAGAAAATCTGGAGATTCAGACGAATGTAATCGATGCGAGCTATCGCAACGGTGTAAATCGCCTGCTGTTTCTAGGATCGAGCTGCATCTACCCGAAACTGGCTCCGCAACCAATCAAGGAAGAATACTTGCTGACTGGCCCCCTGGAGCCTACAAATCGCGCCTATGCCTTGGCGAAAATCGCCGGAATCGAGATGTGCTGGTCCTATAACCGGCAATTTGGAACCCGCTATCTTGCGGCAATGCCAACGAATCTATATGGGCCTGGCGACAATTTCGACTTAAGGGGATCTCACGTGTTGCCTGCGTTGATACGCAAGGTCGTCGAAGCAAAGCTGGCTGGAAAACGCGAGTTGGTTGTCTGGGGAACGGGTAAACCGCGACGCGAGTTTCTTTACAGCGATGATCTCGCTGAAGCATGCATACATCTGCTCAATTTGCCAGAGCCGATCTACGATGATCTGATCCATGGAGAAGAACCCCCTTTGGTGAATATCGGTACAGGCAAAGATCTCACGGTTCGCGAGCTGGCCGAGCTGATCGCGAGTATTCTTGAATTTGATTGTGAGCTCATTCTTGATACAACTCGACCGGATGGTACACCTCAAAAACGGCTGGACGTGAGCCGTGTCAATGCGCTTGGCTGGAGAGCCTCGACCAGCATGGAGGACGGCATTCGGCGCACCTTTCAAGCTGCGAAATCGCAACTCGAGACGGCCGCGTGTACAGGCTGATGTCGATGGCTGTCTAGTTATTACTATCAATCGCAAAGATCGAACGAATCGCTGCGAAAGCGGCTGGTGCGGCTGGCGGGGGAGAGGCTACGGTACGGTGTGCGAGATTACGGGCGTTGGTGCAATGCGACGGCGAGCGAGTTAACCATAAGCGTCAGTGGCGAGTGTACTGAGAGGCAGGTCTATACTCAGTCAGAAGTGTAGATTCTGGGTGCACGTGGAGTTTTACTGGTCGTGGACAAATTAATTTTGCAGGTGGGCAAATTGCCAAGGATATCTTCGTTTGAAATCATCTACGGTAACGCGGCGGTGCTTGCCAAGAAAAACGCGCTCGCTGCATTGGTCGAGGGAACCGATCAGCGCGACGTGGTGCCTTATCTTGAATTCTTCCTCTCGGGTAATCGATTTTGGGGGAAAAAGGTGCCGTGTCTTCTTACCCTCAAGAACGAGGAGGCGAAACTATGCGCAGCTGTTTTGTTATACGAGTATCGTCCTTGGCGCGTGCCCACGCGAATATTCACTTCGGCCGACTTTTACGGTGTCCGAAGCGTTCTCGCGCCCGCAGACATGCGCGCGACGGTCGCACAGGCAGCCGCCGACTTTCTCATACGGCGGGGAGCCTGTGTGGCACTGATTACGGTAAAGACGGGCAATTTCTCGGCTGAGAGTGGAGGCAGGGGCCTGACCTGCGCGACGCAAACGCGAACACTCCCTCGTCTCCTACCGCTGCGCGCAACCTTTGACGAGACGGTTTCTACCATGGGTGCGCACACTCGCCGTAATCTGCGCGCCGCGTATCGCCGTGTGCGAACGAAGTTGGGTGGGAGCTTCGTGATCGACCCCGAACTCAGCGAACGTGAATTCCTCGCGATCAATCGCGTTTGTATGTATCCCGTTGCTTCTGCCGTGGCGAAGTGGCGCTTTCGGTGCGCGCACGAACTACCAGGACGATTGTTTGCTGGCCTACGGACTGAAGATGGACGCTGGCTTTCGTTGGCAGGGGGACGTCATCTCGACGGAATCACGTCCATCGATTGGCAGATGAATATCAGTGACCTGCCCACCTGGTCGATTGGAACCGCAATGCGCGCCTACTTGATCGAGCACGAGGTCAACCGCGGCACATCTTTCTTGACATTCGAAGGAGGAACACCTCACTCCATGCATCAAGCTTTTCTCCAGGAGGAGGTAAGCAATCTTCTTCTTGCTAAACCCTATCTGTCACCGGCCATTCTTCGCGCGATATTACCGAAGATGATGCCGAAGGTTAGTCTGCTTGTCCAGATGATTACATCCGACAACGTTATCTGGCATAGTAAATCCCTGCGTCCCAAGCCCATGTTCTGCCCGCAGAAAGGAATCCAATCTTAGCAAGCCTTGGATCCGCAGCGGAAACATGCGAATCGATTTGCGCAGATCGAAATTACACCACTCGAAAAGAGGAACGGTCTGACTGGAAATCCCATTCTTCTATGAATCAACCCAATATCAATACTGTGAATTCCAAGCGAGAATTCACTAGTTACAGCACGGCCTGTTGTGATTTGTTAATAAATTCATGCGTTCCTTTTATGTTATATCGCTGAGACCCGAAGCCGACCGGTGAGGATCAGCTACGCCCAGATTCGCCCAATCGAAGGGCAGAGTTCTCTCTGATGTTGCTTGCCGCGCCCCTTTTCTGGGGAAAATTCCATTACCTGTTGCGGACTTGTCTAATGCGGAAACTCGGTGAAACTTTCTGCCCCGGTATTCGGCTCTGCAGGCTCAATGAGCTGCTTCAGGGTATATGCGCGCTTCTCTTCGACGTCAGACATAGTTTCCCACTTTTTCACAGCTATTGTTGAGCAGGATTAGTCGTAAGATAGCGATGCTGAATGAGGCACCCCTACTTTATGGCGCGAGCGACTGGACATCTGTGGGAGTCGGCTTTCGATAGGATTACGCGGAAAGGCCTCGATGCCGATGCTGGCGCCCCTTATCCGCAAGTCCTGCTTTCGAGGAACTTGCTTCAGCTCACGCGGTCTGCCAAGTCGCATGTGGTGTGGCAGTTTACGCATCGTTGTTTATACTTGACCGTGATTGCCGGCATCTATCTTATAGCTCTAACGAACCTCACATTTGCCCAGACTACTTATACCGTTCCCAACACACTGTCATTGTGGAGTTACAACGTTTCTGGCAGCAATGCAGTGGGTGCGCTTGGCTCTGCGCAGGGAGCCACCAACCCCAACGCCCGCGCGCTGGCATTGAACTATCAGTTCAGCTGCGTTTCAGGCAGTAACTATTGCGCCTACGTTTATGCCGAGACCACGTTTGCCTCGCCGATCCCGAATACGGGGACGTTGCAGCTGATGATCAACTCGCCGGTCAACGTGACTACGGAGGTTCTGGTCTGGGATGGGACGCAATGCCTGCAGTTCCCGATACAAATGCCAGCCGGCTACGCTGCGAGCACTTGGTATGCGGCGACGGTGAGCCTCACCAATCCTGTTGCCTGTTTCAGCGGAGCGGCGACCAATGCTTCGCTCGGCTCGTCGCTGGTGGGCATGGGCTTTATCGCCTACGCGCCGTCGACGACGCCGTCTTCAGGGTGGCTCCAGTTTGACGATATCGAGTTCGTCACAAGCGGCGGAGCCGCAGGCCCGGTGGTGACGCTGTCGAAAACGTCGCTCAGCTTCCCGTCGACTGTCGTAGGTTCGACGAGCACGCTGCCGGTGACGGTGACTAATTCAGGCAGATCCAACCTGACTGTGAGTGGGATCGGCAGCAGCGGGGCCAACCCCACCGACTTCACTCAGACCAGCAACTGCACCGGAGCCTCGATCGCGGCTGGCAGCTCCTGCACGATCCAGGTCAGCTTCACTCCTGCAGCTGCCGGTTCCTTCTCGGCAACACTGAACATCACCGACAACGCCACCGGCAGCCCGCAGTCGGTGACGCTGAGCGGAACCGGAGCTGCGATTGCAACATCCTATGCGGTTCCCAACACACTGTCATTGTGGAGTTACAACGTTTCTGGCAGCAATGCAGTGGGTGCGCTTGGCTCTGCGCAAGGGGCGACCAACCCCAACGCCCGCGCGCTGGCATTGAACTATCAGTTCAGCTGCGTTTCAGGCAGTAGCTATTGCGCCTACGTTTATGCCCAGACCACGTTTGCCTCGCCGATCCCGAATACGGGGACGTTGCAACTGGAGATCAACTCGCCGGTCAACGTGACTACGGAGGTTCTGGTCTGGGATGGGACGCAATGCCTGCAGTTCCCGATACAAATGCCGGCCGGCTACGCTGCAAGCACCTGGTATGCGGTGACGGTGAGCCTCACCAATCCTGTTGCCTGTTTCAGCGGAGCGGCGACCAATGCTTCGCTCGGCTCGTCGCTGGTGGGCATGGGCTTTATCGCCTACGCGCCGTCGACGACGCCGTCTTCAGGGTGGCTCCAGTTTGACGATATCGAGTTCGTCACAAGCGGCGGAACGGTTGCAACACCGGTGAACGGCGCCTGCGGGAGTGCCAATGGCGAAGTGTTGAGTACGGCGCCGACAACCAATTTGTGCTCGACGGGCACCTCCTCGACCGTTAGTGGTTCGGGCCCATGGTCGTGGAGTTGTGGCGGCTCGAATGGCGGCTCCACAGCCCAGTGTTCGGCTGGCTTGCAATCGGGCGGATCGGCTACTTATACGGTTCCTAACACACTGTCATTGTGGAATTACAACGTTTCTGGCAGCAATGCAGTGGGTGCGCTTGGCTCTGCGCAGGGAGCCACCAACCCCAACGCCCGCGCGCTGGCATTGAACTATCAGTTCAGCTGCGTTTCAGGCAGTAACTATTGCGCCTACGTTTATGCCGAGACCACGTTTGCCTCGCCGATCCCGAATACGGGGACGTTGCAGCTGATGATCAACTCGCCCGTCAACGTGACTACGGAGGTTCTGGTCTGGGATGGGACGCAATGCCTGCAGTTCCCGATACAAATGCCAGCCGGCTACGCTGCGAGCACTTGGTATGCGGCGACGGTGAGCCTCACCAATCCTGTTGCCTGTTTCAGCGGAGCGGCGACCAATGCTTCGCTCGGCTCGTCGCTGGTGGGCATGGGCTTTATCGCCTACGCGCCGTCGACGACGCCGTCTTCAGGGTGGATTCAGTTTGACGATATCGAGTTCGTCACAAGCGGCGGAACGGTTGCAACACCGGTGAACGGCGCCTGCGGGAGTGCCAATGGCGAAGTGTTGAGTACGGCGCCGACAACCAATCTGTGCTCGACGGGCACCTCTTCGACCGTTAGTGGTTCGGGCCCATGGTCGTGGAGTTGTGGCGGCTCGAATGGCGGCTCCACAGCCCAGTGTTCAGCGGCGCTTAGCACGCAAACTCAATCTTGGTCGTCAGTCGGCGATTTTCTGGTGCCCAATGTCAGCACAGACCCCGCGTCTCCCAGGATCTTCAACGCAGCCGAGAGTGCGAGTCCCGGCGATGTCATTTCAGTACAAGGGGCAAATGTCGACTCAACCTCGCAGGTGTGGCTCGCCGCAACTGAAGGAAACGCCGCAACACAGTTGACTATTGTCAATAGTGTCACCCCCTATCAGCTTTCCGTTGCTCTGCCATCCTCATTGTCGGGCGGCATGGTGGTGTGGGTATCGAACAGTCATGGCGCCAGCAACGCCGTTCGGCTCAATGGAGCCATTCCTCTCCATCTCGACGCGTTGCAGATTGTTCCAGGCGGCGCGGTACACATTCTCGGCAGAAATCTTCTCATGCAAGGGTTCGCTCCCACCGTCACCATGGACGGCCAAAGCGCGAGCATAAACATTTCGGCAAGCACTGCAAACATGCTGGTCGTTACGGCACCCCCCTCTTTGAACTCAACATCGGCGTCCGTGATCATGGTCGATAACGGTAACGGAACCGGGGCGGCGCAGCTTGACCGCACCATCCAGGTGGTGCAGGGTTCCGGAGATCCGTTTGGGTTGGGAGTTGGCTGGGGCGGCCTCTTTACCTTCGCGGGGAATGTCATCCAAGTGAACACACCCTGCAATGGCACGCAAGACGATTCGGTCAACATCCAGAATGCCATTAATTCAGTATCCCACAGCGGAGGCGTCGTGCAATTGCCCTCGGGAACTTGTCTGTTAGCCAATTCGCTGACTCTGCACTCAGATGTGGTGCTCGCGGGCGCCGGTAAGAGCGTAACAACTCTCGAATATGAGTCCAATTACCCCATCACGGCCCAAAACTCTGATCTCGTGGGCGTCCGAAACCTAACCTTGGCGAATAGCGGGTCATCGGTTCAGGGACTGCTCTGGCAATCCAACACCAGAAGCTTTATCCAGAACGTGACCCTCAACATGGGGCTCACTTATCAGCTCTTCCTGACCAATAATCAGAACTTCGTCGTTACGGGAACCGACTTCATTCAGGGTGGCTCCCTGGGCGAGCAGGATCCCTATCTATTCGGTGGCTGTTCCGGGTTTGTCTTCAGCAACAACACCTCGGTGTCCGTGGATGCATCGCCGTCCTTTGGGGCTTCCTACGCCGGAAGCCTCGCCCCTGTTCACGACGCGTTGATTCTGAACAATCATTTCACCCGCAACGCAGTAAATCAGAACGAGTCAGTAGTGATCTCAACGCATCAGTTTGTCATGGATTTCGCCTATCGCATGGCCATCCTTGGGAACACCTTTGATGTCAGCAATGGCCCGATCATTAACACCAACCGCAACGACGGCGAGACGCTGCTGACCGAGGGCGGTGGTGGAAATCGCACCGAGAATGAAGGCACGGTCAGCACGGCCACTGCCGATACCATCACCGACCCCAATAACGTGATCAATGTGAATCCGTTTGGCACTGGGCTTCCAGGAAACTACGGAGTGGCGATCGTAAGTGGTACCGGAGCTGGTCAGACACGCGAAGTGATCGCCTACTCAAACCAAACCATGCAGGTCGATCATCCATGGGACGTGATCCCGGATTCTACTAGCCACTACGCGACTTTTGTCTGGGGCCTGGAGAAAACGCTGATCGATGGCAACACGCTCATCGGCAATCCGCGCGGGATATGGATCTATCAGTCCGCGACGCGCGACGTTGACATCAGCAACAACACCATTACAAATGGTGGCGGGATCTACCTCCGGGCCGAGGAACAAACCGTCAATGGGGTCAAGCAATTTGATCCCATGTATAACATCCGGATTCAAGGCAACAGCGTCAGCAATGACGACGGAGTGTGGATGTCTTATATCGACGCCCTGTTCGTGGACGCCCACACCACCAACTTCGGCACCGCCGAGACAGGAATCGAGATTCGCAACAACACGCTGACCGCGAACAGCCCGAATGTCAAGACGACGACTGAGGATCGTGTGACGAAGGAAGGCTTCATGAGCCTGATGTACAGCGAGGCTTCCGGGGGAGCACTTTCCAGCGTTCCGATGCTCCTCGGAACTATCTTCCAGGGTAACTCGTGCGGCGATTGCAGCACCGCCTTCGTGATCGGGACAGGCGATTACGGAACGGTTCTCGTCAGTAACACCCCGGGACCGTCTTCTCCGGACTTTTTGGCCGATTTGCCCACACTTAGCAATACGACCACAGCATCCATTGGCACTGTGATTCAGTAATTCTTGACTGGGTGAAGGCTAAGCTCAAGATGTTCTGCAACTTCGGTGCTGGACAACCGCTCGCGCGTTCTCACTCCCGCGTTGAGTCAGAGCTCTAATCAAGAGGAGATTGGCTACACATTTCAAGACGGAACTTCCATAAAGACTTCGTCAACGAATCGCTCGGTCCAGCGGGCATGCCGTTAGCCTGCCGGCCTGCCGTTCTCGACCTTGAGAGCGTCACGGGCGCGAACCATGCATTCAGGCGCGGTGTTCCATGAGTCTGACGACTGAGAACGTTGGATTCCCGTCCTTATCCTATCTCCAATGGCGCCTACTCCCGAGCTAGGGCTTGGCAGGCTCCCCGAAAAAGCGCTGATGTCAACAGAGGGCGCATGAGTCCCGGTTCCAGCAGATGCTGCCGCTGTTCCAGACGAATTGACCTTTTGGGGTGCTTGGGCTCGCGGCAAGAGGTCACGGTTGATTCATTCATCGATGTGGATGGGCAGGTCCCAGGTGTCAGGTTTTGCACGGGCTTTCTGTCATTCCAGTACGTCGCGGTCGAGATCGACGCAGCACAGCACCAGGAAACTCTAACCGGTCTCTCCCTTTAAAGAAGGCTGTGCTTTGCGTGAATGCTCCACCGCCTAACAGTGATCTGAGTTGTTCCAGTCAAGTGGGAAGGCGAATTGTTTTGGCGGTGTGGATCACCGATCCCCGTGAATGCTCCACCGCCTGACAGGCGGTGGCTTCTGATTACGGCTAGAAGCCGGATTGATCGGCCATGCGGCCGATTACACCACGTTGAAATCATCGTCTGGTTCAGGAGGCTTTTGCTCCTCGATATATCGCTTCCAGACTTCGTCAGTCACATTGCCGCTCGTTGCTACCCAGTACCCGCGTGCCCACAGATGCTGGCCCCAATACCGTTTTCGAAGTCGCGCATACTCGCTTAATAGCTTATGAGAACTTTTCCCCTTCATATACTGCACCGCCCGTGACACCGATATGTTCGGCGGAATCCCGATCAGCATATGCACATGATCCCGGTTGATCGATCCGGCATAGATCACCAGTTCAAGGCTTCGTGCGAGCTCCCGCAACAACTCTCGGCAACGTTGACCGACTTCCCCCTCCAGTACCTGGTACCGATATTTCGTCGTCCACACCAGGTGGTATTTGCAATCCCACACCGTGTGGCTGCCACGCTTGTAGTCTTCCATCTCTACAAGTCTAGGTCCGCCGAGTAGGCCGGAGGGATTTCACCTCCAGCCTCTCACAGATTCCGGACGTGACACTCTCGCGTCATCCGGCTCGTGCCACCCATGAAAGGCTGACGCCTTTCGCCCAGACATGAGGGCTCATCCTCTTTCGAGTTGGCCCAGTCCAACCTGGATGACCCACCCCCTTTGCTCCACGATCATTACAACCGCTTCAACGCTACTACGAGGTGGTCCGCCCCTGATCAAAGCATCGGTATTTCCGCCTCACGGTATTTCCGCTTGTGCATTTTCCCTTGGCATCCTCGATCAGGTTCTCAAGTTCCATACGAAAGCCTGGATGAGATTCACGCCTCCTGTACACCGGACACCACATGGTCAGTAAGCAGGTTTCTTCCATGCTCATCCCAAGGCACCTTTAAAACCTTGGTTTCGATGTCGTCTGCCCCTTTCGATGCTTATCGGAGGTTTGCTTGCGCTCGTCTCTCTCATCCGCACATGACGTGGTCCAACCACGCCTTTTAACCACAACGTTCACCACCATGGCCATTGTGCCGCAGCAGCTTGTGGCAGTTTGAGGCCTCTCCCTGCAGAGCGGCTTCGAGGGACCTGCCCTCATCTCTCGTACAGCATGAAGCTCGCGCTTCTTCTTGACACAATAAAGGCGAGGGGTTTACCGATCCCCTATCGGGGACTCTAAATTGCAACAGGATTGGCGATGCGAATCAGGGATGTCCGGCGTGCCGTTCCGGGGCAATGATGAATCTGAGCATTGTGCTCAATCCAGAAGAGCGGATCCAACTGCCCGCAGTGACGCAGCTCGTCGATCCTTTGCAGCATAAGGCGCTTCTGAATTCCGGTCGCGATATGGGATATCGCTCAAATTAGGGCAGGTTCCAGAAATGTAATGCAACCAGATTTAGCCACCGTACTCGACAAGGAGTTCTCAGAGCACGAGAATAGGAGGCGAGTCGTGACCGATTATAGCAACGTCCTCGGGAACAAGCCGAAACCCAGGCGCATGCAGATCTACCCTATGCTAGACCACTTCCGTCGGGCCAGCGAATCAGGCTGGATGCGTCCGTTCGATCTGGCAGAATTCGAAGCCTACCGCAACGCGGAGTCGGAGTGGCCTGCCCGAGGATCTGATCAGCGAGCATGGGTTGTCGAAACAGCTGACGCGTGCGCTTGTGGAGCGTGGGATGCATGCCGATCTGACCTATCAAATGTTGCGGAGATCGAGGGAAAGGAATTACCGACTCTTGACTGATCCATGGAATTCAAGCAGGGCCAGTCTGACGTCTGAAAAGGAAATATTCTCGGTTGTCGGACTGGGGTGTCAGGCTTGATGGGCACAAAGCGCATCGAGGGGCGGTTCACTGCTTCGGCGATGCCGCCCTTGCGCCGGCTCCAGGTCATTGGATAGTTCGCAGACGACGTCCAACAAACGGGCCCTATCGGAAACGGTGGGGCCTTTTTTTGCGACCCCGACGGGCAGTCCGGCAGTCCGCAGGCATCCGACAACCGGGAATATTTCCTTCTCAGTCGTCAGAATTTCCCTGAATCCCTTGATCAGTCCGAGAGCGTCGAATTCCCTGCCCTCGATCTGCGCACCTCGCCCCGAGACTGGCCCAACCGAGCATTTCCTGTCGTCAAATGCCTTGGCCGCACGCCAACCCAGCCTCGATCGCATTCTCCTGAACGGGCTTGGCCGGGCTCTGGGATTGTCCATGCAAGGTCAAATAGAAAAGCAACTCGACTCGGCTCGAAACACCGATTTTCTCAAACGCGTGGAAGAGATAATTTTTTACCGTGTGCTCGCTCAGGAACAGTTCGCTTGCAATTTCCTTGTTCGATTTGCCTCTGGCCGCGCCCTGCACGACCTCGAGTTCGCGTTTGGTAAGCGATTTCGGATCATCCGCATTCAAACAATTCGGCGCAGGCAAGCTCCTGAACGTCTCGAGGAAGATGTCGGATAGTTCTCTTCCCGCCCATATCAATCCTCTCCGCACATGTTTCACGCAGTCGATAAAGTCATCGACTGGGTCCTGCCGGCAGAACACCCCGCGAGCGCCGGAGTGAAAGGCTTGAATCACCGCTTCGCGCGTCGGCAATTCCAGGAGAATGACGATAGGCGCATTCGAGCGAGCGCTTGAAACGCGCATCGCCAGGTCGAAGCCAGTCCCTGATTTTGTGTCGAGGTCCGCACTGATGATGATGAGGGCGGGCTCGCCGGTGCCCAGCGTTCGCAACAGGTCGGCCGATCGCAACGCGACCGCATCCCACTCCAGTTCATTCTTGAGCGCTTCTGCGAGCAGGCCACTAGAAAAAGAATCGCGACCTACGATCAAAGCTTTAAACGCCGTTTCCTTCTGCCCGGCAATTTGAAATACCTTCTGCTGCGCAACCGCTTTCGGTTTCATCCATCCCTTCCCCGGTGGACGTCACGAGGCCCCATCGAAGCACACTCCGTCGCCATCCCACTTAATCACAACTCAATGTGATCCAAATGCTCACTATATGAGCACAAGTTTTGACTCAAGAAGCACCGCTAAAATCAGCGATCGAATGTCATGTGCCGGAGGAGGGGGGACACAAGACAATTTGCGAATGCGGTTGCTTACCGCCGTAGCCAGCGTCCGCGAACCATAAACGTAAGGTGCGAACACTCTAACCGACGCAACATCGTTTGACAATACATACTTCTTCTCTAGCGCGACGAGAGCGCTTTACTCCGGAAAGGTGGTCCAACCTTACTCGCCCTTGAGGTTGCGAAGTGGAGGCAAGAGCCCCGTAGACCGCATCCCGCTTTCTCGGAGAATTTGAAACAAGTGGCGGCTTGTTCCGTGCAGCGAAGCGACGTAGCTTACCTTCACGCATGGAAAGGTTGCTTGCAGCCGTGATGACTTCTGAACGCCGGTCTGCTGTGCGTTTTAAGCTACAGCTCCCCGTGATTTTCCATTGGAAAGACGGTGCAAGCCACACGGATGGTGGATTTACGTGCGATGTGGCTCGTGACGGCGCGCTCATTCGCAGTGTGACTTGCCCACCAATCGGATGCGAAATCCGAATCGAGGTACTGCTCCCCTCGCCACGTTCAGGAAGTGAAGAATTGAGAATTCAGTGTGTCGGAAAGGTGACACGAGCTGCCAACAAGGGCGGCTTTGCGACGTTTGGAGTTGAAGGTGATTTCGATGACGACCATATCACGTGCCAGACGCTGAACTAATCGGAGATCTACGCAATGTTGGACGTGCCTCTTCGACAGGTGGTCTTTCCTTCGAAGAGGCAGTGAAAAAGGGACTTTCCGAGTAAGGATGGCGAAGCCTTGTCTGAAATCGTCGAACAGATGACCAGAGCAGAGTATAACGGGCCGTATTGCCCTGGCGTGGACACCTCGCCGCTATGGTTTGCGCTATACACCACCCCCCGCCACGAAAAACACGTGTCTGAAATGCTGGCGCAGCGCCGGATCGAGACTTTCCTGCCGCTGTATCGGACGACCAGGCGATGGAAGAAGAGCCGCCCGGTCGATCTGGAACTACCTCTGTTCCCAACCTACGTTTTTGTCCACATCGCACGGGAGGCGCGGGGCGCCGTCCTGGGCATGCCCGGGGTAATTTCAATCGTGGGCTCATCCAAGGATCCATGGCCACTGCCCGATCCCGAGATCGATGCCCTGCGCTTGGGGATGCAGGCGCACAGGGTTGAACCGCATCCATACCTGCGGATAGGCGAGAGAGTGCGGGTCAAGTCGGGAGTCATGGCCGGCGTCGAAGGCATACTCACCCGCAAGAAAAACGAATTCCGCATGATCCTTGCCTTTGATGCGATTATGCGCAGCGTATCTATAGAAGTTGACGCCGACGATATCGAACCGGTCGCCGCATTTGGATCAGATTATGCAAGGCATTGCGATCGAAGTGGAATCAGAGGAGTTGGGACCGATTCCTACAACCGTGAGCGTTGCCACGGTTAACTGAATATGGGATCGGAAACATAAACTGCGTCGGTCACAAATTTCGAGTGATAGAGGTAATCAACATGAAAATTACAGGTCTGATTCTCGCGATGCTATTCGCAGCAATATCAGTCGCGGGATTCTCGCAAAGTGGCACACCCGCTGCTGCCTCGGGAAATGTGTCCGGACCGGCGAATAAAGCGGTCCAGGGCCCGGCGCTGGAACAACGAAATCCGCGGTATCAAATTCGGTCGGGAGATACCTTCCAGTTAACTTTTGATTATTCTCCGGAGTTCAACCAGGAGATTGCCGTACAACCGGATGGTTACATCTCGTTAGCAGGTACAAGCTCCGTTCCTGTTTTAGGACAGACGATCCCCGAGCTCGAGAATACGATCAGGCATGCGTATGAGGGCATTTTGCGCGATCCGGTGATTTCGATTGCCCTTAAGGACTTTGAAAAGCCATATTTCATCGCGGCAGGCCAGGTCGGGAAGCCCGGAAAGTACGATCTTCGAAGCGACCTAACTGCAACTGAGGCTGTTGCAGTCGCGGGAGGGTTTACCGACGCTTCAAAACATTCTCAAGTTGTGGTGTTTCACCACGTCGACGGAAACCTCGTTGAGTCACATCTCCTGAACCTCAAGAGCATGTTGGCAAAGCGGGATCTGGCTGAGGATATTCATCTCGAACCAGGCGACGTCGTCTATGTCCCCCAAAACAACTTGTCCAAAATCAAGCGGTTCATATCAGCGCCGAGTCTCGGCATGTACTTGACTCCCAACCCATTTTGAGGCCCATCATGTTTGACCATTTAATTGAAGTGCCAGAGGAAACAAACTGCCGGGGCCTCCCGACCCTTCGGGACGTCACAGCGATGATCTTTCGTCAGCGGATCTGGGTGCTGCTAACATTCGTGTCCGTATCCCTTCTCTTCGTTCTGGCTGGATTCGACTTTCCTATCTATGAAGCGAAAACCCAGCTATTGGTTCGTCAAGACCGGTCAGACCCTATGGTCAGCTCACAGGAAAACGCTCCTCCGACAGTAGGCAGAACCGATGTAACCGAGGAAGATCTGAATTCTGAAGTTGAACTCATCAGGAGCGGAGACATTCTCAGGAAGGTCGTGCTTGCTGAAGGCTTGCAGCACAGGGAGCATGTCGGGATTTTCCAAAGTGGCAATCCGGAGGAGATCAAGATCGCGAAGGCCGTAAAGCATCTTGCCGCAAACCTGACGGTAAAAGCGCTGCAAAAGAGCGATCTGGTGTCAATTCGTTATAGCGCGGACGACCCAAAGACAGCCGAAAGGGTCCTGGAGACTCTCGATCAGCTCTATTTGGAAAAGAGCATGCAGGTTCACCGCCCCACAGGGGAATACGAACTCTTCGCCGGCCAGACCGCGACCTATCAGAACGAACTCTTGCGGGCCGAAGATCAGCTCAAGGCGTTCACGCAGACAACAGGGATTTCCGCGCCACTGGTGCAAAGAGACCTCACCTTAAAGAACATGGCAGACGCGCAGGAAACTGCAACGCAGACAGATGCCTCGGTCGCTGAAACGGAACAGCGCATCCGGGCGTTAGAACAGCTTCGGGGTACCGTATCGGAACGTCGAGTCGCAGTACTCAGCACGTCGGATAATCCTCAACTCCTGCAGCAAATGAAATCTAAACTTCTAGAACTTCAACTCAAGCATAGTGAAATGCTGGCGAAATTCAGTCCGCAATATAAGCCCGTACAGGATATCGAAGCGGAAATCGTCCAGACGAAACAGCTCATCGCCGATGAGTCAAACGCTCCGGTACGCGAACAAACAACAGACAGTAACCCCACACACCAGTGGGTTGAGGATGAATTGGCAAAGGCTCGCGCCGACTTGGCTGGTTTGAGAGCCAAAAAGGCTGCAAGCGCTGCGGCGGCGGGAAAATACCAACTCTCTGCCCAGGAATTGCAGCAGCAAGGAATACGGCAGGACGATTTAACCCGTAGTGTAAAACAACAAGAAGACAATTACCTCACGTTCATGAAGAAGCGTGAAGAAGCCCGAATCAATGGGGTACTTGATGACGGTAAGATCATGAACGTTACGATTGCGGAACCCCCGCTTCTCCCGGTATTTCCTGCCCGCCCGCTGTCGATTTCCATACTATTCACGCTGTTTGTAGCGGTCCTCGTATCAGGGATGGTCGGATTCGTCATTGACATCTCAGATGCTTCCTTCCGCACACCACAAGAAGTGTCCGAATACCTGGATGTTCCAGTGCTGGCATCAATACCAAAACAAGCGGCGTGATCTTAGGGGTGAATATGCAGAGATTTGAAAGCACAATCGGAGTTTTCGATGATCGCCTGTCGCCAGTTGCGGGGAACCAGTCTTCGCACGGGCCACGAGATTTCACGGCGGAGAAAGGTCGTGAGCGAGAGGACAGCACGACTAGCGGCTTTCAGTCGGACATGGCTGACCGAGAGTTCGATTCTCTCGTCCACCAAATCTTCGCTGGGGACAATGGCCGATGCGTAGCATTCTGCGGTGCAGACAGCACAGCGAACAGTCTCGTTGTTGTTCGTCGTACTGCGTCCGTGTTGGCGGAGCAGGTTTCCGGGAGAGTCTGTATCGCCACTGTAGCGGACCAGGATGAAGGATCCCAGCCGGACGGCAGCAGGCCTAAAAACTTGTTTGAAAGAACCTTGTACAACGAATCCGCTGGAACTGCCGGCTCGCACAAGATCGATACGCTCCAGAAAGACATTCAGGAGCTGCGAAAGGACTTCGACTATATCCTCATTGGATTACCAGCAATCAACCGCGGATCGGACCTGGCCATCTGCGCGCCGCTTGTAGATGGGATAGTGCTGGTCCTAGAAGCTAATCATACGAGGAAGATCACAGCCCGCAGGGCTCATGAGAGGATCGCGGCGTCTAGGGGGAAATTGCTTGGCATAGTTCTCAATAATCGTACGTACCCCATACCAGAGAAAATCTACCATCGACTTTAGAAGCTATTCGCAAACCGAGCAACGACGGCGGGAGCCTTCGAACTTCACATGAGCCTAGTGGAAACATCGGTTGTCAGGCCGGACCTGGCGGAGAGCCAGTTGTCGCTTAAGGTTAGTTTCTTGTGGACGTTTGCAGGGACTTTCCTATATGCAGCTTGCAATTGGGGAGTGCTGGCGATTATCGCAAAGCTCACTGGCCCTGCGAAGCTCGGTGAATACGCCCTTGGGGTTGCGATAGTTACACCTATTTTTATGTTGGCCAACGTGAATCTTCGCGCGGTCTTGGCGACCGACATCACTGCGAAGCACAGATTCACCGAGTATTTGGATATTCGAGTCATCGGCACGACGTTGGCTCTTCTCTCTATCGCCTGCATAGCTTGGTTCCAAAAATGGCCAGTCGAATTGTCATGGGCAGTCCTGCTGGTAGGGTGCCTGCAGGGAGTAGAGGCAATCAGCGACATTCATTGGGGCTATTTGCAGCGCGACGAGCGAATGAAGCAGATATCGTGGTCGATGATTGCCCGAGGGACTCTTTCGTTCGTTGCGCTTGGCCTTGTTTTATTCATCACCGGGCGCCTGATCTATGCGTTGATAGCGATGGTGCTCGCTCGACTCGGAATATTGGTCTTTGTCGACCTGCCGCAATTTTGGGACTTGCGATCGCGAAACGTCATCTCGCGTGGCCTGGGCCGAAAGCCGACGTTGCAGTCCAAAGTGGCTCTCTTATGGACGGCTCTCCCTCTTGGGATGGTATTGATGTTTAGTTCCCTAGCGCAAAGCACCCCTACGTATTTCATTAAGCGAAATCTTGGAATCGCTGAAGTTGGTTTGTTCGCAGCAATCGTATCTTTGCTATCGGTTGGGACAACTGTGATCAATGCGCTTGGGCAGGCGGCAATGCCACGCCTCGCCAAGTTTTATGTGACCGGCGACCTCTATCGCTTTCGTCTCCTCGTTCTGAAAATGGTAGCGATCGGAATCGCAACAGGACTTTGCGGCGTGGGGATCGCTCACTTCTATGGTGGACCGGTATTGCGCTTGATGTATCGGCCAGAATTCGCACAACATGCCAACTTGCTTGTTGCCGTAATGTTTTCCAGCGTCGCCATCTACGTGGGCATGTTGATGGGATACGCCAGCACCGCTGCCCGAGCCTTTATCCCACAAGTTCCCCTGTTCGCCACCGTTTCAGTCGCAAGTGCAGTCGCGAGCTTTTTTCTAGTTCGTTCACACGGAATGATGGGAGCCGCACTTTCGGTTGGGGTATCAGGGTCCGTGCACGCCGCAGGAGAGTCGCTCATACTATGGCGCGCTCTTTATACCCGCACAAGGGAGATCCCGTGCTAACGCATCGCTCCAGAGACGGAGGTTCTTTGATCGAGCGGCTTAGCCTATGGTCCATGTGGGTCTTCGCGTTCTCTATTCCGTGGGAAAAGACGATTCTTCTCGGCGAATTGGGAAGCATAGCCCGCATCCTCGGCACTCTAGCTTTCGTCTTGACCGTCTCCGCGATTCTCTATCGGAGATATCTCCGGCCTCTGGTGCTTTCGCACGCCTTCCTCATTCTGTTTGTGATGTGGGCGGCAATCAGCTACTTCTGGAGTCCCGATGCCGAAGCGTCGGCCGAAGCCATTTTCACGCTGCTCCAGTTGGGCTTAATGTCGATATTGATATGGAATGTGTGCAGCGAAAGACACAGTCAACGTCGCATGTTGCAGGCCTATGTACTGGGTGCGTGCGTTTCGTCTATCTCGACATTCATTATGTTTCGCTCAGCCCAGGAGTTTTCCTATCAGCGCTACGCGGCAGAGGGCTTTGATCCAAATGATCTTGGGCTTGTTCTCGCCATCAGCATCCCGATGTCGTATTTCCTGAGCCTGCATTGCAAGGGGACAGTTGTATGGCTCTATCGAATGGCAATTGTACTGGCGGTATGCGCGATTGGTCTGACCGCTTCTCGGACCGCGATGCTGGCCACAATCGCCGGACTCGTAATTGTCCCATTGACATTGCGAGCAGTCAGCCGAACTCAGAAGATCGTACTGGTTGGCATCTGCCTTGTTGGCTCGGCTGTTGCGGCCACGCTCATACCACCAGAGAGTTGGGAGCGCTTTGGAACCACCCTTTCGGAAATTCAACATGGGGACCTGAATAATCGACTGACATTCTGGGGTGCGGCATGGCGCATGGCTGTTGCCCACCCTCTGCAGGGCGTTGGCGTAGGCACATTCGGAATAGTAGCAACAGGGATGGTTGGCTTCGCCGATAAGCCGATCGTCGTACACAACACTTTTTTGTCCGTGCTTGCCGAGACTGGGGCTGTTGGGCTCCTGCTCTTTGTTTCTCTTCTAGCCACGCTGATCAAAGCGTTAACGGAACTCGATTCCGAGCAAAGAGCATTATGGATTGCGGTTCTGCTCACATGGGGTGTGGGAGTATCGGCTCTCAGTTGGGAGAATCGAAAGCCAACGTGGCTATTGTTCAGCCTCATTTTGGTGCAATGTGCATCAGGTGCCGCGAAAAGAATCAGAGGCCACTCGGGAGCCCAGGAGGTGCTGGCGAGATGATCCGCGTCATGATTGTCGTACGGTCGCTCGCTTCGGCAGGCGCTGAAAGCATCGCAACTGCGATTGCGTGTGGCCTGGACCACAAGACTTTCGTGCCCTCTGTAGTGAGCCTTAGTGCTCCGACAGGCAGCCGGTTAGAGGGCATGCTTGAGAGTCGCCGCGTGGCGGTCAGATACCTTGAAAAAGGGAAGGGCTTCAATCTCCTGACTGCGGCGAGATTACGATGCGCCGTGGGAGAGTTCGATCCGCACGTCATCCATACGCATTCAACAGTTCTGCCTTACCTATTGGCGGCAACATGGGGCAGACGGGCACCGATCCTCTTGCATACGGTGCACAGCCTGGCCGAAAATGAGACTCGGGGTATCTCTCGACGATTGCAGGCGTTGGCATTCAGACGTGGTGTAGTGCCAGTAGCCATCGCAGAGGCAGTCGCCAAATCAATTGGACGGGTTTATTGCGTCGAGAACGCTCTGACAATCCCCAATGGAATTCCCGTCAAGACCATTGAGAGCTTTTCGGATGACCGAGGACCGGTCCGCTCGCGGGAGGGCATCAACAAGCGGAATGTCGTCTTTATATCCGTGGCCCGCTTAGAAGCAGTTAAGGCGCCCGACGTTCTCTTACGGGCATTCACATCCATTGCGCACAAACACCCAAACGCGAAGCTTTGGTTCGTGGGGAGCGGAAGTTTGCGACATTCGTTGCAAATGAACGTTAACGCATCCGGTTTTCAGGATCGAGTCAAGTTCTTCGGAGCGCGAGGTGACGTCTATTCGTTGCTTGCTGCATCTGACGTCTTCACCTTGCCTTCACACTACGAAGGGAATCCACTCTGCGTTATGGAAGCGATGGCGGCCGGGAGACCGGTGATAGCAAGCAATGTCGGGGGGATTCCGGAGCTCGTGCAGGAGGGGATTCATGGAAAGCTGATTGTTCCTGGGGATCCAAACACGCTTGCAGACGCAATGAACATGTTTGTCGTAGATCCTCTTCTTCGAGAAAAAATAGGCGCTGCCTCGCACGCTAGGGCCGCCGCTTCATTTGATGCCAAGCAAATGGTAAAAGCATATGAAGATCTCTACGAGCAGCTGGTGGCGGATGCGGTCGAACCGCAAGAAATTGCTATGAAGGCTTAGGCGGGATAGTCGCGATGCAGGAACATAAACACAATGTGAAGAGCTCAGCAAAACCGCGATTAATGTTTCTGGTCAACACGCTGGCGATTGGCGGCGCCGAGATGCAGGTGGTACGGCTGTGTAAGCATCTTCAAGTTCGTGGATGGAATCCCTATGTCGTCTCTCTGCTCCCCTTGGGTGGTCTGTCGGAAGATCTCGCGAGCAATGGAATCCGGGTGAGCTCTCTTGAGATGCGGAAGGGGATACCCAATCCGTTTGGACTTCTGCGACTGGCGGCCATTGTTCGCGAGGAACAGGTCGAGATTCTGAATGGCCATTTAGTGCAAGCAAGCCTCATGGCTCGGTTGGTTCGAATGTTCGTACACGTTCCGGTAGTCATCAGCTCGATGCACAGCCACAAACTTGTCGGCGTAGTCGGGAAGAACGGCTCCTTCTCGTGGCGAGATGTGAGCCACCGAATGACTGATTCTATGGCCGACATTACGACTACCATCAGTCACGCCTCAGCGAAACGCCTCGTTTCCCATGGAATCGTTTCGAGGGAACGGGTAAGAGTCCTTCCGAATGGTGTTGACCTGGCGAGCTTCTTCCGTGTTGAAGGGGCCCGCGAGAGGGTGAGAGCTAGCCTGGGAATCGGAGAGGACGACTTTGTGTTCCTGGCGGCCGGACGTATCGAAGCCGCAAAGGACTATCCGACGTTATTGAAATCTCTCGCGCGGATGGAGAGAAAACCCACCCTGATAATTTGCGGGACTGGCTCGCTCGCCGATCAACTGAAGTATTGCGCAGCCGAACTGCATATCGAACGAAACGTTCGGTTCTTAGGCCTACGAAGAGACGTCCCCAATCTCATGAGCGCTGCCGACGCGTTCGTCATGTCTTCAGTTCTGGAGGGTTTGCCAATGGTACTCCTGGAGGCCGGCGCCGCTCAGCTGCCGACCATCGCTACGACCGTTGGCGGCAACGCAGAAGTTGTAGTTGAAGGAGAAACCGGCTTCCTGATTCCTCCAAGCAATACTGAGAGGCTCGCCGGCGCAATGGTTGCAATGATGGCTCTCGGCGAAGGCCGGCGCAGGCGAATGGGTGCCAACGCATATCGTCGTGTCGCCGACAGTTTCTCTATAGAGCATTCAGTCGACTCATGGGAGGAACTCTACATCAACACTCTTCAATCGGTCGAAAACTGCTCGTCGCGATCGCGAGGCTCGATTTGCGCCGCAAAGAGCTGATATTGCTGTTAAACAATAGTCTTATTCCAAGAGAAAACGATGACTTCCTGCGGCATCCGCGTAGATAGTTTGCACTGGATTCGCAATCAAATCTCCAGTCTCTTCTTGGCTAATTTCTGGGATGTCGGAATCGTCCATGCTCCGATCCATCGCTTCCTTGATCCCGACTTCCGGCCAGATGTTGACTGGCTCTCGTATTCGGGCGGGAACCGCCGATTCATTGCGGACCCCTTTCTTTTCAATAAAGACGGAAAGCCCGCCATCATGATGGAGGAATTTGATTACGGTGATGGCAGCGGCCGAATCATTGAAGGGAAGCTCTCCTTTGAGGAAGTCGAAACCAGAATTGCGATCGCAGAAGATTGCCACATGTCATATCCATATGTCTTCAATTATCGCGACAGGATCTTCTGTACACCGGAGACTTATCAAAAGAACCAGATCGCTCTCTATTCATTCGATCCGATCCGAGCCCAATGGGAAAAGGAACGAGTGCTCGTGGACGGCGTCCCTGCATGTGATCCTACGGTGATTCGGTATGACAATCACTGGTGGATGTTTTTCACACGATCTGATGACCTATGCCAGAAATGGTTGTTCATATATCACTCCGAGGATCTTTGCGGACTATGGATAAAGCACCCCTCTAGCCCCGTTAACACAAGCCGAGCATCCTGCCGGTCAGGTGGTACCCCGTTTATCCATGAGGGCCAGCTTTACCGGCCAGCTCAAGATCTTTCGGTGATCTACGGGGGCGGAATTGCGATTAAGCGAGTTGTCGAGATTAGTACAACTGGTTTTCGCGAGGAAGTTGTCCGACAGTTCAAGACTCTACCTGGCGTCAAGGGTGAAATACATACGTTGTCGGGTCTCGAGAACCTCACAGCAGTTGATAGCTTACATCGAAGGCTGGCGTGGCGTGAAACTCCGAGGATGATCACCCATAAGGTAAGAAAGCTCTTCGGAGCTGAATCCGTTCGGACCTATTGATCTCCAAAACCTATCGCAAATACTTCTCCGAGAAGGTGCTATGCGTATCGTGTACGTCGTAACGCGCTCCGATTCAATGGGGGGCTCGCAAACTCACGTCATTGAACTTGCGCGCGCAATGATGGGGGACGGTCATGATGTCAGTGTCCTGATTGGGGGCCACGGGCCTGTAATGCAGGCAATGGCGGACTACGGAATAAGGTGCGTTTCGATTCCACATCTCATCGGCCCACTTCGCCCGCTCAGCGATCTAAAAGCTTTTCTGGAAGTCTGCAAGGCTTTAAAGCGACTGGACCCTGAACTGGTGTCGGCCCATACCGCTAAGGCGGGTATTCTCTCCCGCGCGGCTTCGCTCGTACTACGGATGCCTGTGGTTTTTACCGCACATGGGTGGTCGATAGGCGATCGAGTTTCGCCTCTGTGGGGCAAATTCTTCCAGGTTATCGAAATGATAGCGGCTCTGTTCACAGACGCAATCATCAATGTCTGCGATTCCGAACGGAAAATGGCGCTGCGTCATGGCGTTGGAACAAAGCGGAAAATGCGCGTGGTTCACAACGGTGTTCCGGACATCGATGCCTCTCTCTACAGTCGTCCCGTGGAGACTCCGCCTCGATTATTGACGATCGCTCGGTTTGAGAGCCCTAAAGATCACGTCACTCTTATTCGCGCCCTATCGTGCAATCAACATCTGAGTTGGGAGCTCGAATGGATCGGAGCAGGACCAGAAAGCGAGAATTGCCGTCGTCTTGCCGCGGAACTCGGAATCGAGCAACGAATACGTTTCTCCGGCGCGCGCAGTGATATCGCATCCCGAATTTCGCAGGCACAGGTCTTTGTGCTCTCGTCCCGTTTTGAAGGTTTTCCTCGCAGCATATTGGAAGCCATGCGGGCTGGGGTGCCGGTCATTTCCTCGGATGTAGGGGGCGTACGTGAGGCGGTCATTGAGAGTCATACGGGGTATCTAGTACCTGCAGGAGATGTTCAGTCACTTGCGAGTCGGCTTGAGACAGTGATTCAAGACGAAAATCTTCGCCGTGCGATGGGGGCTGCGGGTCGGCGCCGGTACAAAGAACTCTTCACCTTCGAGGAAATGTTCGACAAGACTTTACGAGTCTATAACGAAGTCCTTGGCACTTCTGTCCAGGTACCTGTGCCTCAAGAATTGCACCATTCAACACTCTCATCCTAGAGGTACAGAATATGTCCGTTGCATTCGCGCTCGCCGCTCGCCCTAGTACGGACCATTGGCTCAGAGTCCGAGTGAAATCGAAGCCGGTGCTGTCAGCAGTCTTGATAGTTTTTTCGGATCTCACTAGCCTCGCTATCGTCTCCGGCTGCAGCGTGCTACTGCGGAAATGCCTCCAGGGAAATTATGCGATCGCGACCTACTTACATTTGTGGCCCGTGATTGTCCTCTTCGTAGCAGCTTACTATGCCTTTGGGACATACCCGGGAATTGCTGCCACTCCGATTACCGAGATTCGCAAGACCACAGCTGCCACGACATCATGTTTTTTGGTTTTGGGAGCGTCGGCCTTTATGACGAAGGATGCACCCGAATACTCGCGGGGAGTGTTTATTCTTGCGTGGGCAGGGCTACTTGTGGCGATTCCCCTGATGCGCACAATCATCCGCACCTGGGCATCTCGCTACGCGTGGTGGGGAGTCCCGGTAGCTGTATGTGACGGGGACGCAGGGACAGAGATCTGCCGAAAGCTTCTGGATAATCCGACTTCCGGGCTGCGCCCGGTTGCTATAATCGCACGTCATCCGCGGCGCATAGAGGTCATTTCATCCCTGCCGGTGTTTTCGCCTTTGGAAGCGCGCTGTCTCCCTAAGTTAGGTGTTCGCCATGCCATCATTGCCGAGAACGACATTGCGCATCCTGAGGTAATCCCTTTTATAGAGGATCAAGGGAGAATATTCCCCCACCTTTTAGTGGTCCCAAATATGGAGGCTATCGGGTCACTCAATGTGCAAACTCGCGATATTTGCCATTCGCTGGCTCTAGTCGTGCGAAAAGATCTGCTTCGGCAAGGACCGCAGATTGCCAAGCGAATTATGGATGTCTGCATAGCGAGCGCTGCCGGGTTGGCTGTGGCTCCAATCATTGCCGTTTTTGCTCTATTGATTAAGCTGGAGTCAGGGGGGGCTGCGTTTTTTACTCACACCCGAATTGGTCGCGCGGGAAATCGATTCAGGATGTGGAAGTTGAGAACAATGCGGACCGACGCTGATCGCCTCCTCGCCGCCTATCTTCGCGAACGTCCAGACCTGGCTTTTGAATGGCAACTGAATCACAAGCTGAAGAACGATCCGCGCCTGACGAGAATAGGGAGATTCCTTCGTAGCACCAGCCTGGACGAGTTGCCGCAGCTTTGGAACGTACTTAAGGGCGAGATGAGTCTGGTTGGCCCACGCCCGATTGTGGAAACAGAAATTCAACTCTATGGCGACTTCTTTGATCTTTACACACAGGTGGCGCCAGGCATCACAGGGATGTGGCAGGTGTCAGGAAGGAATGACACAACCTACGACGAACGTGTTGAACTCGACGCCTACTACGTCCGAAACTGGTCTCCGTTGTTGGACTGCTACTTGCTTGCGAAAACATTTCAAGCAGTAGCGACGAGGAGCGGCGCCTATTGAAATTTCTGCTCCATCTCGTCATATTCGCTGTTGTCGGAAGTGCTGCGCACGATCCGCGGCTTGCGTCGGCCCAAGAAAGACCGAGGAAAACGTTCTTTGTCTCGGCCCAAGGAGATGATCGAAGCACAGGGACGTCGCAAAATGCATCCTGGCGGAGCTTGGCTAGAATCAGCAACGAGAACCTAGCCCCAGGCGACTGCGTGTTGCTAAGAAGAGGGGATGCGTGGCAAGAGATGTTGATTCCGCCTACCTCCGGGACAGCGGATCAACCAATTTGCTTTGGGGCCTATGGAAAAGGCTCGCGGCCGGTGCTTGACGGGAGAGCGCTAGGCCTGAAACAGGGGCAAGGCATTGTCAATGTCTACTATCGCAAGTACATCGAGGTGCGCTCACTTGAGATTCGCAATTCCGCAGCCGATGGAATGATTGCGTACGTTTCTGACGGATTTAAAGCGATCGACGACGTCGTACACGACAGTCAGGACGATGGGATCGCCGTCGACGCCTGCTCCGAGGTTGTGCTCCGTAACAATGAGACGTTCAACAACAACCTCTCAGCAAGCGGGGGATTCTCCGGGATGGCCATCGACAACTCAAGAGGGGAAGAATCACATAACATTCTCATCGAATTCAATCGCACCCACCACAACATCGGTAGTCCACAAAACAATGGCAATGGAATCAAGATCGGTCACACGGGCGATAAAATTGCGACAATCCATGCTTTAGTCATTCGGGGAAATGAAGTTTTTGTGAATGGCAACACCGCGCAGAATCAATTTGGGCGAGGGATTACAGCCTCTGTAAATGGAGACATGCTGCTTGAGTTCAATTGTATTCACGACAATGCTTCAGCAGGGGCATATATAGGAGGGATCGGATATCACTTCAATCTCATTTATTCAAAAAACGTCTTCGTCAACAATCATCTACGCGGATTCGGCTGGATTGGAGACGGGCAAGTCCAAGCCATCGAGAATATAGTGCTGTGTAATCAGAAGGGGTTGACGTGTGTCGGGACGGAATTCGGCGGCTCCGCGAGATCAGAACTCCGAAGCAATATCTATTATCTAATGCCTCACCCCACGTACGGTTCGTTCATCGCGGTTCACGAAAAGGCCGCAATCCCAAGTCTCTTTCACAACATCTACTCCGACGCCACGCAAGGCCCAGGGTCGGAGCGTTACCTGATCGGGGATTTTCGCGATCCGAAAAATTATCACACGTTTCAGGAATGGACTCGGATGACGGGTGATAACGGATCGCGAGAGGCCCCTCCATCGGAGACACTTCAGCTCATCGCTCAACGAATTACCCAGGGAACTGGTTGCGATCGATGTGCGCACATGCGAGATGGCCAACCGTGTGGCCCGTCTTAGCACGCAGCCTTCGGCCGCGCACGATTTCAGCAGTGAGAGCTCATTCAAGCGAGGATTGAACTAGTGAATCATGGTCGCGCTGTATCTGTGGTTGGGTTGGGATACGTAGGTCTCCCACTTGCAATTGCGTTTGGCAAGAACGCCCGAACGGTTGGGTTCGATGTTCGTGATGCCCGGGTCACTGAACTCAAGAGAGCATACGATCGCAATGGCGCCGTGACTCTGCAGGAATTCGAGGAAGCGGACGTCTTGTTCACTGATAGAGAGGAGAATCTCGCCACCGCAAATTTTCACATCATCGCAGTCCCTACACCGATCAACAAGGCGAAGCACCCGGACTTGACGCACGTGATTAGCGCTACGGAAACTGTCGCCAGAGTGCTCAAGCCTGGAGACATTGTTACGTATGAATCGACCGTGTATCCAGGTGCCACTGAGGAGGTGTGTGTTCCAGTACTCGAGAGACAAAGCGGACTTCGGTGTGGCGCTGATTTCACGGTCGGCTACAGCCCGGAACGTATCAATCCTGGTGACAAGGAGCATACGTTATCGACGATCACGAAGATCGTTTCGGCGCAGGATGCGAAGAGTCTCGATATTGTGGAAGCGGTATACAGATCCGTAGTTCAAGCAGGTGTTTACCGGGCTCCCTCGATCCGAGTCGCAGAGGCCGCCAAAGTGATTGAGAACACACAGCGGGATCTAAACATCGCTCTGATGAACGAACTCTCGATTATATTCTCCCGTCTTGGAATCGACTGTTCCGAGGTGTTGGAAGCGGCCGGGACAAAGTGGAACTTCCTTAAATTCACCCCAGGTCTGGTCGGTGGACATTGTATTGGCGTGGACCCGTATTACCTGACGTACAGAGCAGAGAAGAGTGGTTACAGCCCGCAGGTCATCCTCGCTGGAAGGCGTATTAATGATGGCATGGGCTCCTTCATTGCACAAGAGGCCATAAAGGAAATGGTGCATTCCGGTCATTCTGTGTACCAGAGCAAGGCGACCATTTTGGGACTCACGTTCAAGGAGAATTGTTCCGATATTCGGAACTCCAAGGTTGTCGACATCGTACGCGAATTTGAGAAATTCGGCGTCTCTGTTCAGGTTCATGACCCGTTGGCGGATCCCAGTGAAGCGAAGAAGGAATACGACATTGAATTGAAAAAATGGGAGGAACTCCAGCCGGCAAGCGCTATAGTGGTTGCAGTTGCTCACAGGGAATACAAGGGCTTGAATCCTTGTGACATTCAAAGGCTCAGTTGTCCTCGCCCAGTTCTGATTGACGTCAAGGCTGTTTTCGATCGCAAAACTATGTCCGAAGCTGGGATTCGTGTCTGGCGGTTATAGAAACTAAAGATGCTCGGTGCGCGGCTTTCGGCATGATTGCGTACTTATCTATGCTACTTGACTTTTACGATCTTCGAGAGCAGCCCTTCGGCGTCACGCCGGATCCTCGATTCCTCTATTTGAGTTCTTCTCATAAGGAGGCGCTAGCTTCTCTGGTCTACGGCGTCGAGGAAGGACGGGGCTTTGCGTCGTTGATCGCACCGCCCGGTCTGGGAAAGACGACTCTCCTCTTTGAGCTAATGGACCAATTTCGCGAGGTCGTCACACCGGTGCTTTTGTTTCAGTCGATCTCCACCCCTCAGGAATTGCTTCGCGTAATTCTCTTTCACCTCGGCGCTAAGAAGCTCGGGGCAGACCTAACGTTGCTGCAATTGATGCTGAACAAGATTCTGATTGAGAAGTCCCGCGCAGGTAAGCCAGTTCTTGTCGTGATCGATGAAGCTCAGAATCTGTCAACGGCTGTCTTGGAACAGATCAGGATGCTTTCGAACTTTGAAACACCTCGCAAAAAGCTTATCCATATTATTCTCACAGGCCAACCGCAATTGTCTCAACGACTACTTTCGGCAGAATTAATACAGCTGAGGCAGAGGCTATCAGTCATGGCTACCCTTCAGACGCTCACCGTCAAGGAAACAGCGCTCTATATTGACCATAGGATTCGGGCAGCGGGAAGAACTCACACTGATGGCATATTCACAGATCGCGCTCTGGCTCTGATCGCAGCCCAAAGTGGTGGCGTTCCCCGAAATATCAATAACCTTTGTTTCAACGCATTATCGCTTGGATACGTATTTAAACGGAGTACAATTGATGATCTCATTCTTCGCGAGGTGATTAGAGATCTCGGAAAAATGGTGGATACACAAACACTGGAGCTGACGATTGCTACGGATACCGGCGAGACTCCTGTTCAATCAACTAGGCCCAGGAGCTATGTTGATTATTTCTTTCGTGCCTCGAGAGTGGCGCTTGCAAGCGCGATTCTGCTGAGCATTTCCGGTGCGAGCGGCTCCCACAAAACAACCCCGACCGAGATTCATACGGGGTCCGGTACAGGCCGCCTCTCGCAACAGCTCTCATCGCAGAGGGTTTTATGCGGTAGCGCGGCAATCGGCTCTACCCAATCCTACCAATGAGGATAGTCGAATGAGTAGATACGCGGAGCTGGTTCAGGAAATCGAGCGAAACAATCGCCACAGTTGGAAAGGCATCTTCCATTCCGTCCTACAGTTCGAAACGGGCAAGCGGGAGCAAACCTATGCTCGATGGGCCCACTCAGGTGCGCAAGACTTGCTCCAAAAACTGTTCCCTCCTCACTCAAAAAAGCTACCGCGGGTCGTTGTTTTCAGTGGGGTTAATCACTCCAGTGGCTGTACTGGAATAGCCGTGGCAGTGGCAGAAGCGCTGTCGAAGCGTGAAGGATGTGTTATCGGGTTGGCTGAAACAAACTTCCGCTCACCTCGACTTGCGTCTGTTTTTAGAATATCGGATCGAAGTGGTTTGTCTGCTGCTCTTAGCGAGGAGGGCCCAGTCCGGTCTTTTGGCGAGACCGTTGCAGACGGAAGGCTCTGGATTCTGCCCGCCGGCCGCATCGCATTGGGCCCGGCCGTTGATTTGCGATCAGCACACTGCGCGGCTCGCTTCGCAGAACTGAGAAAAGAGTTCGACTGTCTGATCGTTGACGCCTCGCCCATTGGCTCCTGCGAAGATGCGGCTGTAATTGGAAAGATGTCAGATGGTATAGTCTTGATTCTCGATGCAGGGAAAACCGCTCGAGGGGAAGCAGCCGCAGCCGTGGAGAAGCTTCACCGCTCGGATGTCAAGGTTTTGGGAGCCGTGCTTAATAAGAGAACCCACCGCTAAAGTCTGTTAGTGGGTATACCTTTTAACTCAGGTAGGCCCAACCTGTAGGGTTCAGGTCATAGTCAGGATTATCCTCGGACGCTTCTGGAGCTTGAGCGGCGCTTCAGCACGGACCAGCTTGCAGGGAGTACCTGCCCGATCTCCGCCGGATAGTGTTCTTACCAAATTCCTCGGTTATCACCTTAGAGCCGGCGGCCATACGTTATCAGTTCAAAACCGACCAACGGGATTGTCCGAGGACGTGTTTTACCTTGCTGTAGTCTGCGATTGCAAGGCGCGGGTTGCGTTGTTGAAGCGATGCTCGATTTCTAAGTCGGCCGGATGCGTGTTAAGGTCGTACTCGCTACGCCGGGTCGCGCCTTGCGGGGTGATCCAGGCCGATGACGCGGGGCTGGCTCGGAAGGAATCGGTAATCGACACCCTCTGCGGTTTGCCCGACGGGCTGGCCGGCAGAGGGTTTCGTGTTTCTGCGAGTATTCCTAAGGTGATGTTCCGTCGTAGGAGGCCTCTGGATCCCGAGTCGCGAAGCCGCCGGGCGTTCTTCGCCCGGCATCTTTATTGCTTTTTTCTTTGTTTTCGGTTTTGTCATTGGCTTTTTCGCGGACGAGCCAGTCTTGTTCGCCAGCTGCGCGGTCCACAATTGAGCACATGTCAGTGGTGCAGCAGCCAATCAAGCATTGTAAGCGTCAGACCAACGCATGCCGAACTGTATCTGGATATTTGGCGGCCCAGGCGGCAGGAGTGCGATCAGCGAAGCTGTGCAGTGGCGCATTGGCAAGACCTGGCAAGATGTCGGCGAGGTAATCGCGCACCGGGATCTTCAGGCGGCGACAGCTTTCGATCACAGAGATGATTGCCGCTACCCGCGGTCCGGCGTGCTCACTCCCGATATGGATCCAATTGCCTCTGCCGACGGCAATCGGCCTCATTGAATTCTCCGCAAGGTTGGTGCTGAGCTCCAGTTGGGGATGATCAAGGAATCGGATTAGCCTTTCCCAAATGCCCAGTGTGTACGTGCAGCCTTTGCCGGCAGCGCTCTTGGGCAGTACCGTCTTCCTCATCTGCTCGATGTGAGCAAGGATTCTAGCGAGCACTGGGGGCGCCTTTTCGTGGCGCAGCGCATGGCGCGCGGCATGGTCCATGTTCTCGTTGCGTGCCTGGGCGTCGATCGCGAACAACTCGTTGATCAGTTCCACGGCTCGGATCGAGGCGGCATCCTGTTTGTTGAGTTTGACCGCATCCACGAAGTATCGTCTGGAGTGGCTCCAGCAGGCCGCGTGCACCATCTTTGGCCCACCCACGCGATCGTAGGCTGCGTATCCATCCGTCTGGAGAAGCCCTTCGAACTTACCCAGGAAGTTTAGAGGTCCCTCCCGTTTACGGCTCATCTGGAATTCAAACACCGTCATACCGCCCGGTGTTCCGTACTGCCAGAGGTACGCCTGATGGTTGGTGCCGCTGCCGTCATGCGTCTGCACATCCACCGGAGTTTCATCGGCCTGGATATAAGTGCCGGCCAGCAACTGGTTTCGCATCGCAGTGGATAACGGCATCAACATCTCTCCGATGGTCATTACCCACCCGCACATCGTGGCCCGGCTGATATCGATGCCCGCATCGCGCAACAGAGCTACGCTTTGGCGATAAAGTGGGCTGTGGTTGCAGTACTTGTTTACCACCGTGTCGATGATTACTTCATCCGACACCAGGCTCTTGTCGATGATCCGGTCAGGAAGAGGTGCTGCCACAACGCCTTCCTCGGGGCAGGTTTTGCAGGCCCGCTTCTCGCGCTTGGTCACCAGCACGAAATAGCGCGCCGGCTCGACAGCCAGCACCTCGCTCACTTCGAAGCCGATCACGGTATTGCCATGGCCGCACTTCCCGCACACGCACTGCGCCGGAGTGCAGGCAATCACCCGCTCCACGCGGGGAAGATCGGCGGGCAGAGTCTGACGTCCTGGATGTTGACGCTTCTTCCGTTCAGAAGCCGGCGGCGGAGCGTGGCGTTCGCTCTCGGCAACCACCTCTTCGCGACTGACACCGGGCTCTTGTTCCAGCAACTCCAGTTGCAAACTACTCAGCTTTTCGCTGCTCGGTCCATACTTTTCGATCCGCTGCAAACGAAGACGCTCTTCCAGAACCTGGATTTTCAGCTTCGAAAACTCCAACTCCTGAGCGTAGGCATTCAACCTGCCGCTCACCATCGCAAAGAGCGCCTCCGGCACTTGCGTTTTTAGCTGGTCGAGAAGTTCGGCGTGCGAAGATGATTCAGGATTCGGAGGGGATGGCGCCGAGAGTGGAACGTTGTCACTCACGATGCTCATTTCATAGCATGCTCCATGGGCAGAAGCAATCATTTCGTGCAGTGTTCATGCGGTGTTTCGTAACTCATCTGGTTCCGCATTGTGCATAATGCGGTGCCACCTTCGCGGCCTTGCTTGCTTTAGATCGATACCCCCGAGCAGAAGCGTCAGCTCCTCATGACTGAGCACGATCTTCTTCACCGTGCTGTCCGCATCGGGCCACCAAAAGCAGCCCTTGTCCAATTTCTTCGCGCATACCCAAAGCCCGCTGCCGTCATACACGACCAGCTTGAGACGATTGCGCCGTGCGTTCGTGAAAATGAAAACGTGGCCGCTCTCCGGAGAGCAACCCAGATGATCACGCACCAGACCGTAAAGCCCATTGAAGTGCTTGCGCATGTCCGTCGCGCCGGCTGCGACATATATCCGCGTCGCCGGTCCAAACCCGAACACCGCCTACATCCTGTCCAATACTGTCAGCAGGCGCTCCAGCGTTCCTGAATCAAAGCCGCGACGCACTTCGATCCGGCGTCCGCCGCGCAAATCAACCACCAGAACACCTTCCCGCTCCGCATCCCTGTTGGGATTTTGGCCAGTGGACCAAACCACTTCGACCGGAAGCATCGACCCCTTACTCGATTGCTGTCCCTTGTGCACGCGTCGACGATATTTGTCCAGTGTTCCCACTGCCAGGCCGCGTTGCCCACAGAACGCTTCCCGCATCAATCCACTCGCTTCAAATTCGGCAACCAGCGCCTCAACCTCAGCTTGTGTACGCCGCCTCCGCCCAACTCCTGCTTCGCTCATGCATCAAGTCCACCACTTGACCACGCCGTAGAAAAGAGTGCGTTGGTCTGACGGATACCAAGCATTGCGGAGCGGCACTATCGCCGAGCAGTTCGCCCCGGTCGTCAACTGGCCTAATCGAAGTAATCAGCGTGCTGGCTCTCTTTCGGTAAGCGTTCGAAGTTTCCACCCTCTCAGCAGAGAGTGTCCAATAGGTGTCCGCTAAGAATAAGCGGACACCTGTTGCGTGGGTCTAAGCGGCTTGGGAGGTTTGGTCCTGGAGCGAGCTGGCGAGGTTCCAGGGCAGCAGTTCCTGGATGCGGCTGATGGGATGGTCTGAGATCGTGGCCAGGACTGTCCTCAGATAGAAGGCTGGATCGAGGCCACACAGCTTGGCTGTTCCAATGAGGCTGTAGAGGGATGCCGCCCGCTGCCCTCCTGAATCAGATCCCAGGAAGAGAAAATTCTTCCTTCCGATTGCGACGGCGCGTAGCGCGCGCTCGGCGGCACTATTATCGATTTCTAAAAGCCCATCATCGAGGTAGCGTGTCAGAGCACGCCAGTGTGAGAGTGCGTAGCGGATAGCGCCGGCGGTCTCGCTCTTGGTGGAAAGTGCGCAAAGCGCCTTCTCCATCCAGTTGTGCAACTCATCGAGCAGCGGCCTGGACTGTTCCTGACGTATCAAGGCGCGAACTTCAGCGGGCTTTCCGCGGATCTGCTCTTCGATTCCATACAGCGCACCGATGCGGGCGAGTGCCTCGGTGGTAGTGGGTGAGGCATGGATTACATGGATGTCGTACAGCTTGCGCCTGGCATGAGCCCAGCACGCTACTTCATAGATCGCGCCGTCACCGTAAAGATGATGAAAACCTGCGTGCGCGTCTGCCTGTAAGGCTCCCTTGAAATCCTTCAGATGTCTTCGCGGATGTTCGCCCTTGCGATCTTCCGAATAGGTGAACCACACCGCCGGAGCGGTGGAGTATCCTGCCGGCCGGTCATCGCGCACATAAGTCCAGAGCCTTCCGGTCTTGGTCTTGCCGTTGCCGGGAGCGAGTACCGGAACTGGCGTGTCGTCGGCGTGGATCTTCGACGCGGAGAAAACATGCTTCTTGATCTCGTCGACCAGCGGTGCTAGTAACTCGCTCGACGCACCCACCCAACCAGCCAAGGTTGAACGTTCGAGATCGATACCTTCGCGAGCGAATATCTGGGACTGTCGATAAAGTGGAAGGTGATCGGCATATTTGGAAACGAGCACATGGGCAAGCAGTGCCGGGCCAGGGAGCCCGTTGTCGATCGGCCGTGCAGGAGCAGGCGCCTCGATGACGTGTTCGCAAGCTGCACAGGCGAACTTGGGCCGTACGTGGCGGATCACCTTGTAGGTGGCCGGAATGCGTTCCAGCTGTTCAGAAACATCTTCCCCGAACTTGCGCATCACACCGCCGCAATCGGGGCAGTTGGTGTGCGGGGGAAGATGGGTGATCACCTCCCGCGGAAGATCTTCCGGAAGTGGCTTGCGTGAAGGGCGGGATCGACGCTTCGAATCAGCCTGAGGCGAATCAGTCTGCGCTGGTTCGGATGCAGCCTGTGCAGCTTTTTCTGCAGCTTGAGCCGTCTCCAGCTCTTCCAGACGGAACTCAAGCTGTTCAAGTTCTCCCGTTAGCTTCTCGCTCTTGCGACCGAAGATCATCCGCCGCAACTTCTCGATGGTTAGCTTCAGATGCTCAATCTCATGTGCACTTGATGTGAGCTCCTTGTGCTGTTCCATGGACTCGCTGTGCATGGCGATCACAAGCGCCTTCAGCGCTTCAGGATCGAGCCTGCCGAGGTCAGGCAAAGCAGTAGGAATCATGGCAAAAGTATGTCACGAAATAGAGTGGAAATCACGCATAAAACCCGCATGAATAAAGGGGAATCATGATAATCAATCAGACGGCAACCTGCGGTTCAAAAGTTCTCTCCGGCCGCCTCCAGTCGATCCCTTCAAGAAGCATCGATAGTTGGGCTCGACTCAGGGAAACCGTTCCACTCTCTGCCTTCGGCCAGATAAAACGGCCGCGCTCAAGACGCTTGGAAAAGAGACAAAGAGAATATCCGTCCCACCATAAAAGCTTCACAATGTCGCCTCTGCGCCCGCGAAATGCAAACACATGGCCGGAGAACGGCTTCTCGTTGAGCACTGTCTGCACCTGTGCGCTCAGACCGTCGAAGTCGGGTAAGAGAGCGTCATTGCTGACGCTCCCTCCCCTAAGAACCGGACATGACAGTTTCCCGTCATCCGGCTCAAGCCATGTGTAAGCCCTCTGGAGTGGAGAGCCGGTCATCCGCGACAGTTTGTCGTACCTTCGAACCTTTGGCCCTTTGTGCAAAATACGAGCGCCACCGGGGATCGAAAGGGTTGGCTTCCCCTTTGATCTTTAGGTGTCGTTGTATGGGCGTATTCCCCGCGTAGAGCAGCCGTTTCCAAGAGGGCTGTCCTATCGGGGCCGTGACAGTGCGCGCCGCAAACTTCCACATCCGTTCGCCGATGGCGTGATAGTACCGATTCTTCACCCATACAGCGTTCTTCCGCGGATGTCTGCGATAACTCCACCACCACAGCTTGCGCCATATCTCAAAGTCCATGCGCGCGAACGCACGTTTAGCAACGCAGTGCCGATGATAGTTTGCCCATCCCCGTATAACGGGGTTGAGCTGAACGATCAGATTTTCCTGCGTCGCCGATTTATTCTTCTCGATGATTCCCCGGATTTTTGTCAGAGCCGCCTGAACGTTCTTCTGAGCAGGCGTGATCAACAATTTCCTTCCATACTTGCGTATGTTCTGGCCGAGAAAATCAAACCCTTTCTGGATGTGGGTCACGTGAGTTTTTTCCGCTGAGAGTTCCAGACCCCGCTCGCGCAGGAACTGTTCCACCAGTGGTAAAACTTCGTTGACCAACTGAGCTTGGCTGCGTCCGGTGATGATAAAGTCATCGGCGTAGCGCACCAGATGTACCTTGGAGTAGATCTGTCGCCCCTTTTCCTTACGAGACGGGAACGTCCTCTTCAGGAGTGACTCCAGACCATCCAGAGTCCAGTTTGCCAACGCGGGTGAGATAATTCCTCCTTGAGGCGTCCCCTCCTCGGTGGCAAATAAGGTAGATTTTTCGAGGAATCCGCATCGCAACCACTTCTCAAGGATGACTGCGTCCATAGGAACATGGGTAAGAAGCCATCGATGACTGATGTGGTCAAAACAGCCTTTTATATCTCCTTCAAGAATCCACTCCGGCGCGTCGCTTTTCGACAGAAATTTGAAACACTGTTCGATGGCGTCTGCGGTAGAGCGGCCTTTCCGGAAGCCATAGGAATTGGGGTCCGCACAGGTTTCGGCGACTGGTTCCAGGGCCATCAGATATAACGCCTGCATGGCTCTATCCTTCATCACGGGAATCGAGAGCGGCCTCAACTTGCCGTTGGATTTTGGAATATACACCCGCCGTAACGGCAGCGGGCGGTATCCCCGGCGCTGTAACGATGCGATCGCTTTGAGTTTGGACTGCGGCGTGGACCAGAGTATTTGGTCCACACCCGAGGTTCGCTTGCCCTTGTTTTCTGTCACTCGTTTCACGGCCAGAGCCTTGCCGCTGAACGAGTAGGTGAGCAACCGTTGCAAGGCTTTAACCTTGCCCCAGCGACCCTCCCGAGATGCCTTGACGATACGCGCCTGCAGCCGACCTACCCGCTGTTCACATCGTTTCCAGTCAATCTGGTCCCAGTGCGCTACGGCGGCTGAGGATGCACACGCGACGTTTCCCGCGTTCATTTGCGATTTCCTCATACGATGGTTCTGCCTGCTTTCTCGTCCTTCATGACCTGCTGGAAGTCTGCCTGCTAATCGCAGAGAAGTTGCCGCTTCCTATCCGCCCCATTACAGAGCGGCCTTTGCTTTTTCCAGCATCCTCTCCCCGCAGACCTGTCGGCGACTCTTGCGAGGCGCTTCCCCCGATTTTCCGGGGAGGCCTGCGGGGTTTCCATGTTCTGATTCAGCGACAAGAATGATTTAGCCCCCGCCTTCACACCGGCAGTCTGGATGTCCGTGTGACCCGTTGCGGTTATCAGGTCAACCGACTGCTTTACCTTTTGGCTTCAGCCTGTCAGCGTCTTTGGCTGGTCCATGCTAACGATGCCTATGGCGGTTCACATATGTTGGGCGTGTCATCCAGCCTAACCCTCTGACCACTTTGACGCTGGCAGTCAAGGAGATTCCCTCACGGCAACCTCCACCGCTTGCGCGGAGGATATTGTCTCGGCAGCTTCCGACCCGATCGTTACCAATCACGCCGGTGCCGATAGGCTACTGCGGACGGAACCGCAGGTTCACTTCATGATGAATCCATGTTGAACAATCGTTGAATCAGCTTCATGTCACACGCCGCGTCGCATATCCGTCACGCCGGCAGCGATCCAGATCTTCGTCCCTGTAGGTAGATCGATCACTTCCGCAGACTCTCAAGAACGGTACGCAAAAGTCCGGAATCAGCGCCTCTCTCGACGCTGATCATCGCCCTTCCAGGAAACTCGATGTGGATAGAACCAGACCTCGCGGAAGACTGCTCTGAACCAGACTCCCGTATCTCGGGAGCACTCGGAGCCGCGATCGTGACTGGAAGCAAAGCTTGAGGCGAGACCGTCGAATCGATGAGTTCACCGCGTTCGAAAGCGCGCCGCCACTTGAAGAGCTGGTTCGCGTTCAAACCCTGGGCACGTGCTACCAGCGCTACGCTCGCCCCGGGCTCCATCGTCAACTGTACGATCTGACGCTTCTCCGATACCGACCGCCACCTGCGAACGCGGCGCCCCGATCCTTCTGCCTGTTGCATGAATGCATCATCAGACTTCAACCGGGTAAGGCGCCAGATGGGACCTTCGAACGCTTACCTCTTTCGTAGCGTCGCATGATGATTTCCAGCAGTTCCTCGGCGGCGGTCGTGGCAGCTTGCGCATTCCCATGTCGTCGATGATGAGAAGCTGCACGCTGGTGAGCTGTGATCGACCAGCTCCCCGAGGGCCTGAATCGGGCACGCAAATCCATCAATGGATCAAAGATCCTCGTCTTCGGCTTAGCCTATAAGCGAGATATAGACGACTTGCGCGAGTCTCCATCGCTGACAATCATCGAACTCTTGCGGGAAAAAGGTGCTCTCGTGGCATACAACGACCCTTCCTTCCCAACCGTAGGCCATGGCCGTCACTACGACCTGAACATGATCAGTACTCCACTCGACAATCTCGCCCAGTACGATACCGTTGTCATCGTCACGGATCATTCTCAATCCGACTACTCGGCGATTGTGGCAAATGCGAAATGCCACCAAAGGAACCTTAGCCACAAATGCTGTTCGCGGTTGAGCGGGATGCTTCGAGGTCGATTTGGTCAGCGCACTCGGACTCCGAATCCCTACGGAAGGTCGCGCGACTTGCGGGATCTGCGCGGGGACTGGCCCACATGCGATGGATGGGAATGTTGACACAAAAGCCCCATCGGGAAACCGGTGGGGCTTTGCTGTTTGTGAACTCCGCTGGACGCCGGCCTTGCTATATTGTTGCGGCATCGATCGGCATATTGAAGGGCCATGTCCCGAGATTCATTAGCGATCTATCAATAAGTAAAACAACCGAGAACACTCCCTTCTCAGCTGCCAGGTTTGCCCTGCTTGAATCCCTTATGTGCAGTCGTTCAGTCCGAGAGTCTGCAATTCCCTTCCCGCGATCGCGCCAGCTTCGTAGGTCCTCGCTACCGAACATTTCCTGCTTGCGCCAAATCTCGTGGCCGTGCGCCACAGCCTCGATTGTTCTCTTTTGAACGGGCTTGTCCGGGCTCTGGGATTGTCCATACAAGGTCAAATAGAAAAGCAGCCGTCGTCTGTTCTGCTAACGTCGCCTGCAGGTTATTAGGGCCGATCACAATTGAGGCGGTCAGATATACTCACTTCCAAACGCGACCGAATAGCTCCCGCAACTCATGGCAGGAGACATGTGAAGACGTCATAGAACAGAGGTTTGGATTGACCCCATTCATTCTAATGCTGCTGCTCTCCGTCGCCGGCGATTTTCATGCGCGTCAAGGCTGTGTACCGAGAAAAGCTCTCACTAGCTCGATTTCTGTAACAAAGCGAAACCTCAGATCGCCTTCGATCTCTTCAGGCGACCGATCGGTTATGCGACCGTTTGCAATCAAGGCGGATAACCCCGCCTCAACCAGTCAATCTCATCCAATTAACCGAAAAAATGGTCCATTTGCCGAATCACGGAATTACGCTGCGTACGTGGTTGAGAACAACGGCAGTACTGCAGTCACAAATGCTCCGATCTCCAGCCCAACGTCTGGATTGGTGCAATCCAATTCGAGTCCGCTTCCAATGCCTAGAGAGAACAAGTTGCCACAGGGGTCGGCATTCACTCCCCCGGCCGAAAACGAATGCCAGTCCAGTTACGATCAGTTCTACGAGGCTGAGCCTGGAGTGTATGCATATTGGGCCTTATGCGAGGCAGGAACGCCGCCACAAATTTATGACTATGTTGGTGAATTCGATCTCACGTCGGCCAGTCATTCCTTTGGGACGGGTCTTGTCACCGGTGGTGATCCTGGACCGGTACCGGATCGAGAGACGGCGGCGAGCATTCCCTCAGCTCGTTTCTCAATCGAAGGACAAGGAATCCCACTGAACACGAACCAAGGTGCGGTTTCCGCCTGGATCAAGGCCGAAGCGACTTCGTATCCGGTCACCGCGGTCTTCTTGGGGGCTGTCTCCGGAAAGAGTGAAGTTTCCGTTGGGGTCAATGCCGGAAAAGGGCTCTGCTTCAACGGCAAATATGTCAACGCCACGGGGATGACTTTCAATGCACAGAAGTGCGGCTATGTCGCAGACTCGTGGCATCGGGTCACATTTAGTTGGTTTGCCGGCAATCTGGTTTTGTATGTCGACGGAGCTTCTGTTGCTGCGGCGACGTATACAGGAGCTTTAGATAATAAGGTTTTCTACTACAGGCTATTTCCAGGGTGCTGCAATACGAACCAGTCGATGACTTTGGCCAAGATTCTAGTTTCAAACCGATCGTGGGTCGCGAGCCAGGCGTTGGCGGACTTCTCTCCCTCTTTCCCAAAGGTCCCTTCGGGCGGCGTTTATGTCACGTCTCAAAAGCTCGGAACCATTCATCGGGATGTATTAGGGTATGCGGATAGGAATCAGGATATTTCAAGCCCCGACGCGCGAGCGTCTTTGCTTTCGGGTCTGAAAGCAGGAGGCTTCTCATCGTTGCGATTCGCTGGCGGCTACGGAGGGATTGAAGCGGACTTGGAGAATTGGCGGGGCGGCACCATGTGTGCGCGGACGCCGGGCGTCACCGCGTCCGCTCAAAATGTGTCCACTGCCGACAATATCGACAATTACCTCCGCAATGTGGTCCGCCCGTTACGTCTCGATGTCGTCTTTACAGTGAATTACGGCACCAACCCGCCAACGTGTGAGACAGGGGGGAGCCCCGCAGTGAACGGGGCCGATCTCGTTCAATACGCCAATCGGAGCAAGCGGTATGGAATTAAATACTGGGAGATCGGAAATGAAGTATTTTCTTACAATACCGAAACGGACTTTCACTTGAACCCTAATGCTGGCGCAAGCTACGTCAACTACGAGCCAGCTTTTTACTCAGCAATGAAAGCCAGTGATCCAAACATCAAGATCGCAGTACCGGTCGGTCTTTCAATTTACTCGTACCAATCGGACTTTGACCTTCCGGTTCTAGCCGGGGCAAGCTACGACGCGGTTGTGTGGCATAACTACCCGCTGAGGGATCCGATCTCAGACGGGTCTACGTTGTATCCGGATCGTGTGGCCGCGAACATCGGTCGCACCCGGGGTGCTCTGCTTAAACTTCAGACCGAGTTGATGAATAACGGGAAGAGCAATGACGCAATCTGGATCACAGAGTGGAACGGTGAAGCCTTCGGAGACAAGTGGTCAAAGCAAACAATGGGGGCCGCAGCTCCCCTATTCGTTGTGTCACAGGTTGGCGAGTACATGCAAGCCGGAGTGCAGATCGCAACCTGGTGGACACAAGGAACTCCCAACGGATGTTCCACATTTAATTACGATGGCGGCGGTGAAACTTCATACGACTGGTGGGAATGCGGATCCACGGCTCTAGTTTTCGCTGGATCTACAGTAGGTGCAGGCGAAGCCTCCATCGGTCTCCAGCCAGGAGACCTCACCCCAGCTGCGCGAGGATTTCAAATACTCTCGCAGAGCGGCTTTGTGTCTGAGGGTGAACACATGCTGCAGGTGGATACTGACGTGCGAAACGCACCGTGGCTTCTGAGCTATGCGGCAACTCACGGATCGTCTTATTCGATCATTCTCATAAACCGAGACCGCGACTCCGCCCATACTGTACCCGTTATGATCGCAGGCAAGAATTCAGGAACACGCGTGGAACAGTGGACGTATGGCCGAGAACAATATGATAATTCCATGGCCGGCGACTGGTCGGTTGGTCCGCTGCATTCCTTCCACGGTGCTTGGTCCGGAACATTTCAAGCAATGCTTCCCCCTTGGAGCGTCAATGTCATCGTGTTCTGCAAGTGAGTGCGGATCATCGGTGTACAATGTGCTGTACGCGTGGGATAAGAAGTCGCGAGTAGAGTAGGATGTAGCCTTCCGCGCGCCGCAAGCCGCATTCTTAATTTTGTCCAGAGGAAGTCAGGTTTCTCTGATGAATTCGACACCAATCGTTACAACGATCTGATCCTTGCCATCTGAGCGTTCACTAGCACCCGTTAGCATATTGTCTTAACAAACTTATTCACTGCCTCTTGCAGCTGACTCACTCTGTTGGATAGCGTATGCTCATCGCTCAAATAAGACCTACCCGATGCGATCTTCCTCAAATGCTTTGACGCGCCTCGAATGAAGACGCTGTCTACCGTATCAGATGCAGATCTGATGAGTGATCGAGCACATTTCATCAGATTCCCCTTCGGGGCTCCCGCTTCCTCAACGCCGAGACTGTTATACCTTCGCCGGAAGTCAGACACCAGCGTTGAAGCGTTTGAAATATCGCTTACGAGCGCGGGGGATACTATCCCTTGACGATCCGCTTTACGGATGAGCCTCCGATGGCATAGTGTTTCCCAGGTTGAACTCGGCGGAATGCGAATTGGATTGTATGGAAGATTTAGGGAGAGGGTCCAATCTCTCCACTTGAATGGAAGCGCGTCGGGACCTATTACGATTGGAATCCATGGAATTCGCAAGGCATCAGCTACTATTGCGCCATGCATCGCTTCGGTAACTATGAGTTTCGCACGAGAGAAATAGTCCAATATGGTGGGAACCGGCCAACTTGGGTCAACAAAAGTCAAGCCCGCTTCGGAAGCGACTTGCTTCCACCGGCCTCGCGCAACTGAATGGTAATGAGGCATCAAGAGAATGAGGGATTTGCGGTCACTCGTTGTTGTCCTTTTGGGCAACGATGCTATTAGTGCCGCCGAATCTGTAATGGCGAGTTCCGGCCTGTCGATGAGCTTTGCCGTGAGTGGTCCTCTTACTGCCAAAATGTTCCACTTCTTCCACTCCTCTGGAATTGACCCATACCCTGCGCCGGAACCAAGCACAAAAACCCGCTTACCTTGGGTCAGCACCCGGGGAGCGATTTTCTCATTGAAAATACTTCCAATTCCCATCAACAGAACGTCATCGGCATCAAACACACAATCAGGCAAAACATTTCTCCAGAGGGTCTCATTGAGATCGTCTCCGAAATTCCCCGAGTGTCTAAAGTAAATCAATTGCATAATGTTAAGTCTCTCGCAAGTTTCAGTGTTGTCGCACTTTCGCATTCACAAGCCACACAATCGAGCCGCAACCCATATATGTTAATTCTGCTTGGGGTCATTACTACCCCTCCACAATGTGTATTCCCGGTGGGTTAGTCTCCGCAGATACGAATAAGCCCATCACGATCTGCGAAATGACCTGACCACGATGCTCGGAACGCAATGGTGACGACACCACCGTACGCCGATCTATCGCAAGTACAGATGCCACCCACTTAGCACCCGCTAGATCAGAGATACGTTCCCCATCCCCGCTCACCAAGCACTACACAGACTTCGCAAGAATCTGTTCATAAAGCGCCTTATATTCCTTTCCAATCGCGGTTGGATCTGAGGATGACTTTAGGAAACTGAAAAAACGCTTTCCCTCTTCAACAACGGCGGCGGGGTCGGCAAACCACTTCTCCAATGCATTTGCAAGAACAAGGGGATCTCCAAAGGGCAAACCGTTGGGGAGTCTCCTCTGCGGGGGCAACAGATCGACAGACCCTGGCACAGCCGTAAGCAATGAAGGGCGGCCTGACGCAGCGGCCTCGAGGGTTACAATCCCTTGACCCTCCCGAGAGCTTACCAATATTGTAAATAGGCATTTTTGGAGAATGCTTCCAACATTGCAAGTGAATCCGCAGAACCTGATTTGATCTTCTGTGCACTCACGCTTGACTTGAGCCTCCAATTCCGCGCGTAACGGCCCTTCGCCCACTAAGTCCAACTCATATTTGTAGCCTCTGTCTTTCAGTATCCGCCACGCCGAAAGAAGATGGCTATGGCCCTTGATTCGGTCGAGGCGCGCCACGCACGCAGCCCTAAACTGGACCGAGCGAACGTCGATCTCCGGCGGCGCTTTCGGAAACTCGGCCGGGTTACCAATGCATGCAAGAACTTTGCGTCCGGTTGTTTCCAATAAGTTCGTTGCTACTGACGGGGTGATCGCGGTCATTCGACGCGGGTGCAACCACCTAAACCATGCCGATTCGTCAAATGTCAGCTGGCCCGTGTAGAGCACAGGTAAACCTGCCAGTTGCATTAAGACAGCCACACGACGGTGGTGACAGTGGATGAGGTCGCATCCTTGTGAGTTGTACCATTTCTTGAAACGAATCAGTTCTCTGAAGAGCCGGGTTGGACTCGAGGACTTAAGATTGAAGCGCTGAAAGGTGCCGGCTGGAATCCAGGATAGCTCTTCTGGGAGATTTTCATTCGTACAAGAGGCGAAACTGCACTCAACTTCTTGTAGCGCCTCTGAAATACGTCGAATTGCAATCGCGACACCGCTACTTCGATAGAAATTGTCATTCATCATGCAAATCCGCATAAACATGATTTCCCTTTCAATAGTGGAAAGCCTGCCATCTCGCTTCCTTTCGGCCCCAGATGCGGCTTTGTTTTCGCGAAATGTCGTGAAGATCACCCACTTTGCATTACTGGGCGCCAGATTGTTCGCCTAGAGCCGCCCACCGCTGCCTAATCAGGGGTAATGCAAGACATTTCACTACCCAAATCGGCTCTAAGAGATATCTTCGCCACAGCCGTCTTGGATCTGAGAACATTCTGAACACTCCATAGAGGCCTAGCGGACCCGCCCATTTAGGTGGTCGGTATGCTTGCCCGGTTACATAGTCGAGTGTTGCTCCGCTCGTCACAATGCCAGAGACCTCAAGCTTCATGGAGTTCTTCGCAATCCACTTCTCCTGAACTGGCATCCCCATCCCTACAAAGAGTACGTCCGCGTTGAAGTTGTTAATTTGTGCGATGACTTCCTGGTTCTCCGCGCCCTCTTGGTCAAAAAAGCCGTGTCGCCCACAAATTTCTAACTTCGGGTATTGCTCCTTGAACTTCATCATGGCCGCATTAACTACTTCTATCGTGGAGCCCAGATAGAAAATCCGCCAGTTTCGCCTCGCCGCCTCCGACAAGATCACATCGAATGAATCGAGAAATGTGATCCGGTGAGACACTTCAAACGGCAAACCCGCAAATCGCGCCATCCAGATTACAGGCATCCCATCGATATACACCCATGAGGTTCTTGCATATGCATCTCTCACAGCAGGGTCGATACCGTGGAGATATAAACTGTGCAAGTTATGGTGGAAAACGAGGATTTTCTCTTCGTAGATCCGCGCATTTTCCAACACCTCAATCAGATCGGTTCGTTCCAGCGCATCGATTCTGATTCCGCCAAGCAGAAACCTACGTTTGCGGTAACCACTCATAAGGCTTTACCCTCGCAAAGATTCCGATTACAAAAGATGATTATTGAAGGGGCGACGTTTAGCCAATCTTTACGATTTGTCTTTAGGCGCCGTCCGATGAATCTGGTTTGGTTTTCCCAGGTGACAAACAGACAACCAGTCCGATATAGAACTCAGAGATAGCTAACTGTCAATAACTTCGCGATCAGTGCGAGACGCGCCGCGTAATACGGCGCGATGAATACGAGCCGAAGACAGACAAGCCATCCGATCATTGCTTTGCCTCAATGTAACGGTCTGATTAGCCAATCGCGCAATCATCTCATGTTCGAAAACCAATGCAGAACCGGCACTCTCCACATTGCGCGAAAACGATAATACAGGCTCCATATCCGGTATATGAGTGTTGGGCGGCAGCGGAATTCATGCCTCCAACGACGCCGCGCATGGGGAAGTCTTTTTCGCTCTACATCACTTAATGTCGGTTCGACCAGATCTAATACGGCCATGGTTCCGATTAACATCCGCTCTAGGTCGACAGTGATGTTCTGACCGTGTTGGCGGTATTCAACGACGCAGACCTCATGTCGAGCGAATGAGGCGATTCTGGCGATCTTTAAATAAAGCCAGTAGTCCTCGCAGACCCGGAACGACTCATCGAACATTCCGACTCTGGCGAAGGTCTCCCTGCTTATCATCGCTGCCCCAGGGCATGCGATTGGGTTGCTCTCAAGGAGTGTATAGAAGTAGTCGATGCGTGGTCGACAGAATGGTGGCGTGTAAACCCGCGAGCCTCTTCTATCGATCCTTCTAGAGGGACCGAAAGCGATTCCCGCAAAGGGCTGCTTGTCCAAGGCATCAAAGTGAGCCTCGATTGCTCCGGGCAATAACAAGTCATCCGAATCTAAGAAGATTAAGAAATCTCCGGAACTCCTTGCGAAGCCAAGATTTCTCGCTGCGGAAACTCCACCGTTTTCGGTTCGCAAAAGTTGAACACCGGTTACTCCCGCTAAGAGTGGCGCTGCCGGAGTCGGGGACCCATCGTCGACCACCAAGATCTCTACATTGGGATACGTCTGCCGCTTTGCGCTCAAAACGGTTTGAAGAACGAAGTCTGCCTGGTTGAAGAAGGGAATTATGATTGAAACAAGTGCTCGGCAGTCGGAAGACGTTCTCATTGCGGGGCTCCAATCTGAAGGTGCGACCGTTGTTTGCTCAAGATCCTGCTAAAGGACGTACTGCGTTTCTGCTGACCTTTATTGCTGTGTAATGCCACAGCAGAACGAGGACCCTCACTTAATGTGGTTTTCTCCCGGAGAATTGCCGCTTGCAAAGACCGGGATTGGTGACTCAGGTCGAGGCAATGAGTGGAAGTCTCGAGGAGACATTTCGTTAATGTGAGCCTGCATGCATTCCAATGTAGGTGCCCTAATCCATTGAGAAACTTCTATGCTCCTTGAGGAGCGAGGTTACCCATCAATCTCCCGCTCAATTTCTTCAAGATGCACCAATTCGACACTCCAAGCGCGCCGTCGGTTAATAAGCTAGCCCACGCAGCGCCGTGCCAGCCATACCCAGGAATGAGCCAGATATTGAGTCCAAAGTTCAGGGCGACAGCTGAAATTTGTGTAATCGTGCGATATCGTTGGAATCCTATCGAAGTGAGAACGCTTCCCGCATTCCAATTTAGACTTCGGAAGATTGGTATCGGAGAAAGCCAGCGCAACGCAGGAACAGAGTCGGCAAATCCTTGGCCTGCCAGTTTCGGAATCAGAGGCGCGAGAAGAAATATGCCGAAGCTTGCCACTAAACTCACAAACAGACAGTGTCGAAGTAGCCGACGCCCAAGTTTGATCGGACCATCCAAGCTGGACTCCGCCAACTGAAAAAGACGAGGCGAAGCGGCAAGTATGATAGATCCTAAAGGTGCTGAACTCATCTCGATCACACGATAGGCCATGCCGTAGATGCCATTAGAGACATCCATTCCATAGTGGCTCAACATCGTCTTGTCTAAATCGTTATACGCGCTCTCGGTCGATGAGGCGAATGCATATTCTGCCCCTTCGCTCGCATGCTTTAGGGCAAGATAAGGCTTAAATGTCGGCCACCCTAACCACACCGTCACAGTCGTCACTGCCGCAATCGTTGCAATAGCAGATGCGAACATGGATGCAATTACCCATTGACGGGCTGTAGCATGGTGATAGGTCAGCAACATTCCTACCGCAGCGAACGTTCGGAGCAATGATGTGAGTTGGTTCAGCACTGCGGACGTTCTCATCTTTTGGAACGCCTGAAACGCCTGCGTAGCGCTGATTGTGATCTGCTCGCATAAACAGCTTCCTACCGCCGTTAGTGCTACGATTTGAGCGGTCTCAGGATCAAGCACGTGATATCCAACAAATCGCAGGATAACAATCAGTATGCCGCTCATCAAGCTCGTGACAATTAAGATATTCCCCCAATAGGTTGCAAAACGGCTATGGCTGCCAGAAACATAGCGGAGCAGAACAGTTCCCATGCCGAGCCTGCTGTATTGTGCTGCAAGGTTCACCAAAGCGAAGGCGCCAACCACAATGCCATACTGAAGCACTCCCAATAAACGTGCTATGACAATGAAGTAGACAATCCTTAGACCATATCCAAGCCCCTGACCGAGTAGCATCCATCCAGCGTTCCGTGCGAGAGAACTCTTGAGTGAGAGCCTCATGCCGTTACTTCCTGAAGAACTTGCTCATACTGAAGCCTCACATTAGCCCACAGGAAGTGGCAGCGACAGGATTCCTGAGCCACTTTTCCCATTTCTTCGCGATGAGATTTGTCATTGACCAGCTCCCCGAGAGCGTTTGCTAATGCACTCGCATCGTTCGGAGGTACCAGAATGCCACCTCCATAGGCGACAGCCTCGGGAATGCCGCCCACATTTGAAGCAACAATGGGAAGGCCCGTTGCCATTGCCTCTAGCGGGGCGAGCGGGAATGGGTCATTCCAGATCGACGGGCAGCAAAAAATATCGGCGTTCCGAAGTAGCTCGGCAATGGAGTCTCCAATCTTGTATCCCACCAATTCGGTGTTGTTCGGCCTCAGGCGTTGCAACTTCTTCATATACGGTGTGGATCTGTTGCTTCCGAATCGTGCCCCGCCCACGACTTTGCACACCGCATTGATGCCGTTCACCTCCAAAAGTCGCATCGCCTCCAACAGAATGTGGACACCTTTATAAGGTACGGTTCGGCCTGTGAAAATGATCGTAGGTGTGCTATTGTGGCTGCGGTCAGTCGAACGAAACTTCCGAGCGTCAGCTCCATTATGTACTACATAAGTACGTTCGAAGTGGTTCGGCAGCGCGGTATTTGCTTCTCTTCTTAAAAACTCGCTACAGAAAACGATCGGAACTCTTCGGAGTGCGTGTATTTGTCCACTGTTTGCGCGACTAAGGTGCGAATTGTGCATGTGTAGAACAACTTGAAATCCGTGCCGCTGGGCAACAGTTGCCAAAACGGCCGCATAGGCGGGACGGTTGTGGACATAAACGACGTCACCCTTATTGAGTCTCTTTAACAGGATCTGAAACACCTTGCGACAGATTATCTTTTGTAGGGACCATGGCATTCGGTACAGTACTGGGTGAACCGGACCAAGGCGTTTCCATTGTGGCAGTTGGTAGATACGTTCTATCGGAAAATCCCAAGTGTAATCGAATGAAGGGCAAATGACGACTTCACTTCCCTCCCGAAGTACGTTTGCGGCCCACCTTGAAATTGCGCCACCATCACGTTCGGAGAATGCCTCCCTTTCATCAAGCAAGTGATATACAAGTGCCATCAGAGAGGCAACCTTTCGTGACTGTACTTGTTCATCCTCAGCTGCTGCACCCCTTGCGCTAGACCGCAACACGCAACAATGTAAAGAACCGAAAGCAATTGGTTTGGCAATAGCACTGTCGCTTCATCGACGTTGTAAGCAACAGTCAATGCGATTAGCCCTAAGTACCAGTCATAATGTCCTGAATAATCATTGCGGTAGCAAAGCCAAGCATTTCTCAACGCCTGAAAGAGTGTGGCAAGGAATATCACAACACCTAACGTCCCGACCTGAAGGAAGATTTCCAGGAGACCATTGTGAGCATAGCCAAATGTCCAATGAGCAGAATTGATAACCTTGGTTGACTCGCCGGTCGGGTCATTCCAGAAAGCGTAGAATCCATACCCCAGCACCGGACGCTTTAGGATCGACTCCGCTACCGCGCCCCAAATCAAGGTCCTCCCCGTGAGAGTCGGGTCCCGGCCAAACGCTTGCAGCACCTCCGGAAGAGAGTCCCGGCCAACGAAAGCTAACAGTGCCGCAATGATGAAGAGACACGCAACAAGAGCAACTGAAACCCTCGGCTCCAGTCGTCTACTCAAGCGTAGAAACGTAAGAAACAGAACATACATTGAGAGCACTATGATTGCGGTGACCGCATGTGCTTCGATGATCATCATGACAAGCAGAGCGATTGTCACAGTTCGGGCTACTGTGAGCCCCTTTGCTGAAGCGACAAGGGCGGGACTCAGTAGAAACACCAAAGCCTTCGCGGCGCTCGTTCGGTCAATGAAAATGCCATTCCAGATAGTCGGACTCCGAGGATCACTATGACTTGCACCGTATTGTGGGAAACAAATGACCATGATCAAGCTAAGCAGACAGACGCCAACTCCAGCTCTCGATACAAGCGTCATGAGGTCTTCCGGCTGGAATCGAATCACGAGATAGTATGCAAATAGAGTTCCGAGCAAATAGAAGGTCCCGAAGAGAGCTGACCGTAATGGGTTCTGGGACCATGTTGCGGAACATATAGTCAGTAATGCCAACATGGTGAGCATCGTGAAATGCTTTGCAAGCGATGCTATCTCGCGCCACTTGCTCATAACTAGCCATGTCACGATCGTATACGTCGCGCCTGGAATAACAACGTATCCAAGGAATCCATGCTCGCGCACCTCAACTGCGCCTGGAAGGACTCCCCCAACAAGCCTGCCCTCAGACTGGAAAGAGAACACTCCCTGACAAGCAAAGAAAATCAACGGAATTACTAGGGCCCAATTTGATCGTGAATGACCGGTAGATGACTCCGATGTCAAAAGTCTATCTGAGCCGGGACTATATAGCGTCGCAGGTGGCATCCTATTCCCTTTGCCTATTCACTCTCTTGCAGCTGTTGCTCGAGTCATCGGCACGGTGACCGACCAAACCTCCCCGTCTGCGGAGACCGGACGCCTTGCCTCCAGATAACCGGGCATTGTTATGACAGACTCATTTTCCCAACGAGGCAACTATCGTGGACACAATGGGGTTGAATCAAATTACTGGAACAGAAAATCTTCTTTAGTGTCCTGCTTTTCTGATATGTAGCCAAGCTCGCTTAATAGATTCATAACACTACTGCGGTTGGGGGTGTCCCACAGTTCACAATAGATGATAGGGTGGTCGCGTTTGAGCAGTTGCACTCCACCGCGAAGTACGTGTCCCTCAAAGTTTTCTACATCCAGTTTGATCCCAGCGACCTTCGGTAAGCCAAGCGAGTCTATCATAGTAAGTGGAACCTTGAACTTAGAGCCTCCTTCACTCAATACCGGGATCGACGCGTAGTCAAACTCGTCGTGTAATAAGTAAGATTGTCCTGGCGCCGGAGTTTTAGATACGAGCGGCATCACCATCTCAACAGTGCCGATCGAATCTCCCAGTGCGACTTGCTGGAAATCTACATCACTGATCCTAAGTGTCCTGCAAAGACGCCTCGCAGCGAGCAAGTTGGAAGGGACGGGCTCGAAGGCGATAACTTTCAAATCGGGACGTTTTCGACTAGCAAATGCCACCGTAACACCAATGTTGGCACCGATGTCCAACAATAGTCCTCCGGGCGGTAGAAGCCCTAGAAAGTTCTCGTACGACTTTTCGTAGCCGCGAGATAATTTCCACAGTGCAGTCGCCAGGCAATAGTACTGCATTCCAATCATTCGATAAGCAACATGTTTAAGGACAAGTGGGATCATCGGGGACAACTGTGCCTCCTGTTCAACTCTTGTGCTTGTCGACGACTCGACGCCGATCGGATTTACACGGTGGGTTCTTGAAATGCTCGCCGCATACGTGATAGTGGCACTTTGGCTCCTGCCGGTGTTTATGATATCGACTACTAAGCTGCGCCTTGACCCTTTATGACAGCGGGGACCGTCTTGGCTAATATTTTGACATCGAGCCACAATGACCATTCATCCATATACTGAAGGTCCAACATCATCCACTGATCGAATGAGATGGTACTCCGGCCATTAACTTGCCAAAGGCAGGTTATGCCGGGTTTAACGCTGAATCTTCGGCGCTGCCAATCCTCATTGAATCCCTCGTAATCGCGCACCGGAAGGGGACGTGGTCCGACCAGGCTCATATCGCCTTTCAATACGTTTAGGAGTTGCGGCAGCTCATCAATGCTGGTCCGGCGCAAGAACTTTCCAATTGGAGTGATTCGCGGATCATTTCGAATCTTGAAGACTGGTCCCGACATTTCATTTTGCTTTTCCAGCCCTTGTATGAGTCTCTCGGCGTCGGGAACCATGGTCCGGAACTTGAAGATATTGAAGCGCCGCTTGTTCAGCCCCATTCTCTCCTGCATAAAGAGGATAGGGCCTGGCGACGTCAGCTTAATAGCGATCGCGGCCGTCATGAGGATCGGTGAAAATAGCACAACGACAAAGGTGGACACAGCAATATCAAGGGCCCTTTTAGCAACTTGAGACCAGACTTCGCTCGATTCAGTATAGGTCGTGATGTACTGATCTCCTTCAAACTCTTCTGCTCGCCAACGTATTGAGTTCAATCCAAAGATATCCGAATTGAAGCGCATAGTAATTCCGTGATGCTTGCACAAGGCCGCAACCTGCGACGAGTGCTTGTAGAACGAGCCGAGCGGCAAGTAGATCGCGACTTCGTCCACAACATTTCGTCGCAGAAATTCCGCCAAACCTCCGCAGTCGCTTACCAGCTCAAACTTGGCTTTCTTGAAAGCGGCTATCCCTTGCCACTCGTCATCCACGAAACCCAAAAGCCGATATCCGGTCTCTGGACTCTGTGAAATAACCCGAGCAAACTCAATCGCACGTGAGTTGGTACCCAGTATCAGCATGTAACGGAGATCCCTGCCTTGACTTCGAACGTGTGCAGCGATCATTCGGAGGACCGCTCGAGTAACGATAAGAGCAAGTGTACTTAGAACCCAGAAGATTCCCAAGAACTGTATCGTAATCATACGGATTGAAAAAAGCGAGGAGATTACCACGAAGCAAGCCGTATTGATTGTCATCGCTTTTAGAATGTCCACGGTCTCGGTGCGATGTCTCGAAAGTCTCCTAGATCTATACAGACCGCAAATTTGAAAGACACAAATACAAATGACGAGAGCCAACAAAATGATTAAGAGGTTCCCGATTCGTGTCCTCATGGAGAGAAATTCCACAAGCGAGACACCGTGCTCCGCCTTAACAATCATTATGGTAGTCAAAGCGAAGGCGAAGAGCATGACGTTTACGTCTACGATTCTCAGGAGACTAATAGTCAGTCTGTGCCTTTCGTTCATGATCTCTCCGCAACCCTGTTGGGTGACTTTGCTGCATTCAACGAGTGGAATAGCCGAGGTGGATGATCCTGTTGAAAATGGGGGAGCCGCATTGCTGTAAGGAAGAGGCTCCGAAGGAAACTTGTGAGCTCTAGTTCGAGGACGCGACCAGGGCCTGACCTTGCGAGATTCACTTGGATTTGAGGTCGGTAGCTTATGTTCTCAGATGTTTCAGGAATAGGAATGTGTTCACGGATAGTAGAACGAGGTACGAGAGTCTCTCCGGGCCCTCCTATTTCGTGAGCACCCAAGATATCTTGTACCTTCCGTTCTACCTCACATTGGGTTCACAAGTTACCCCCAACCCGGAACCTCCAGAACAGTTGCTTCTGCTTTTAACAGCGGCTGGGTGCACTGCCACCAGGAGCATCGGCACCAACGGCGGCAGTTACCTATATTCTGCGATAGAGTCCTTCCGGGATCGGAAAGGTGCGTTTGTTGAGGACGGCGGCTAAGATCGGAACTTTGACGGATCGCAAGTTTGCAGCTATAGCGGTAGCCGCTTCGCGTCGGGTCGAGTCCGCTTCAAGGACCAATACCAGCCCATCTGAGTGTTGGCCAAGCACAATCGCATCTGAGTATCGGTTGAGTGGCGGAGCATCGATGATAACGAAGTCAAATCCATTCCGAAGCTCCTGTAGTCTCTCCGGTAGCCTCTCCGAGGTGAGCAGATTTTGGGAATCGGCAGCGAGGGACCCGGACGAAAGTAACCAAAGATTGTCTCTATTGACTCGTTTCGCGAATGTACCGATGGGTCCATTCTCAAGTAGCGCATTCGTCAAGCCGTGATGATTGGTAGTCCCAAACAGCTCCGGCAACGCCGGCGATCGGAAGTTCGCCTCGACGAGGCAAACCGGCCTGCGAGCATGTCGTGCAAGTGTCTCCGCTACAGACACACAAATCTGACTACATCCGTTTCCGTGATCAATGCCCGCGAATACGACGACGCGTGGTGGATCCTGCGTCTGAAAAATAAAGATCTGCTGGACTAGTCGCAGAGCCTCCTCGCTTGCCCATCTCCTGAGATTGCCATTCATATTCTCGCCTCGCGCCGGCGTTGCAAGCGTGGTGCTTAATTCAGAGCGAAACGACTCTTCCTTTTCCATTCGCTGCATAAGATCGAAATGCTTACTCATTGGCCACTATCTCCTGGCGCAAGAAGTGCGGTTTGTGTGTTTGGCGCCCCTTCACGCATGATCGAAGTGAGAATTGGGACAAAGATGTTCTGTCCCGCTTCAATATGATTCGGGTCATGGATCGAGGGGTTGATCGTGACGATCTCACGCATCAGTGCCGGACGGAACGCTCCATAATGCTGAGCGCATATCTCGGAGAGAGATTCGCCTTTATGCACCTTTATCAATCTTGTCTGAGACCTAGGGACCTGCAGCGATGGATGGCCACTGGTTTGGCGCATCAATACTGGAGGTGAAAGGTTGTCTCTTGGCGTTGGCGGTGCTGCGTCATGTGCATAGGAAGTCTGATGTCCTTGAGGCGCCGAGCAGAACATGCCTAGCGAGACGATACAGGCAGCGGCGATCCTAGAAAATGATCGAAACTTCAAACGCTTTGACCTTAAAGGCGCAACGGCAGTTTTTTCATAAAACACGATATTCTGGTCTTTCACTAGCGTGTTACTCCGAATCATACCCAGGTCAGCGACGACCTCCCCTATAATGTCGCAATCGATTGTTTTTCGTTCAAGTGCATAGCCCAAAGACAGCGCATTGAAGCATATATTATTTATGTTCCTCGGCATCCCCTCACTGTAGTAGGTAATCAACTCCATTGCGGATTCGGTGAATAGTGGCTCATTTGATCCATATCCCGCGACGCGCAGCCTGTATTGGATGTAGTACTTCGTTTCTGTTACCGTGAGAGGCCTTAATGTCCCAAAGATCGAAATGCGTTGACGGAGTTGGAGCATCTGAGGCTGAGCTAATTTTGCAGCTAGCTGCGGCTGCCCAGTCAGGATTATCTGCATCAATTTGTGACTGGCCGTTTCGAAATTCGAGAGCATTCGCACTGCCTCGAGTACCGAATCGTCGAGGTTCTGTGCTTCATCGATTGCGAGAACGAGTCGCTTACCAATCGCAGACTGAGAAACCAAGACCTCGTTAAGTCGGGCTTGCATCTCTGCAAGGCTCCCTTTTGTGTTCTTGACTCCCAACTCGATTAACAATGCACGTAGTAAACCAGCCGGAGTAGAAACTGTCTGGGAAAGAAACGCTATCTTGTTGGTTTCCGAAAGCCTCTGCATCGCCTCAAAAAGAATGGTCGTTTTCCCTGTTCCAGGCGATCCAGTCAGGGAGATGAAGCCAAGGCCCGCTTGAATTCCGTAAAGAATTGATGACAACGCTTCTCGGTGAGTGGCACTCGCGTAGATGTACCTGGGGTCTGGCGTAACCCCAAAAGGTTGCTCACGCAGTTTAAAGTGGCGCAATACCATAATTAAGATCTCCTACGCCGTCTTCCGCGACACGGCGACGACCAATGGTATTCCCAGTATGTCGATGACTTGAGCAGGGGTGTGAAACGACGAATCGAAGTAATCGACCGTATATGCTGCAGCGGCACCTAGAAAGAGAGCCACGCCGAAGGCGACTACCAAGACAAAACGTGTCGAGTACACTGGAAGAGCTGGGATAGCCGGAGGTACGGCGATAGCGACGTTCCCGATTCTCGTTTCATCGAGAGCGTCCGAAGTCCGCTCCTGCTCTCGTTTTGAGAGATAAAGCAGGTAGCTATCCTCGTTCGCCTTAGCCTCGCGTAGGAGATCCTGTTGAGTCAGTGCTTTCTGATCCAAATCAACCATTTGACTCTGCAAGCTCTGGATACCATGCTCAAGAGCAGTCTCACCTGCCCGTTGCCCTGCGAGATCTGCTTTTGTCTTTGCCAAGTCTTCGCGTAGCAACTCATAGGTTGGATCCCGGTCGGTAGTTTGACTCACATACTTGGTCTTTTCTGCGTCTGCTATCGCAGCCTTGGCTTGGGCAACCTCCTGGTCCGCCTCCAGAACAAGCGGATATTGAGGGTCAAACTTAAGAGCCAACTGCGTGCGTTTGGTCTGAGCAGCTAAGAGATTGACCCCGAGGTCATCCAGGAGCTTATCAGCGGGAGTTGACGCCTGTTGTGTTGTAGCGCGTTGAGGCGTTACGTTCATCTGCGTTTGGTCGTTGCGGATGCGATTCTCATCTGCCGCGACCGCCTGCTTTACATTTTGCAGTTGACCTATCAAGGTTGTTACCTGTTCTGCCAAATCGGACCTTTCTATATCCGGGGCGGCTACACCCTGCTGGCGACTAAAGTTCCTCAAATTCACTTCGGAGCCGTGCAGTGCGTCTTGGTACTTTTTCGTCTCTTGTGCGAAAAACTGATACGACCCGGGCGGTCTATGGACCGCGACATGTTTCTCTAAATAGAAGGTACCAAGTGAATGGAGTACTGCGTATGACGTTTGTGGGTCAGAGGAACTATAGGAGACTTGAATTAGGTTTGAGTTCGTTTTGTTTTCAACCTTGATCGCTTTTGCTAAGTTCTTGACTGCGCGCTCGACGCTTTGGGCTTCATCGCGCTTGGGGAATAGCTGATCAAGAAGCGACGCATGCTTGTAGAGTCCAGTCGCTTCGACCACTTTCTGCAGCACATCCTGGCTTTTGAGGAGCTCCGCTTCAGAATTGATCTCCTCTACCGTCACTTCTGAAGCGCTGTTGGCAGGTATTTGTGTGGTTTGCTCCGTAGTGACGAGTGGATCTAGGCGCTCACGATTGACAAGAACCGCCATCTGCGACCGAAATGTCTGCGGTAGCAGAGCCCCTGCGAGAGTCAGAACAACGAGTAAAATCAGAAAGGTAGTGATCGCGATTGTTTTACGGCGGAATAACGGCGCGACCAAGTCCCTGAGAGAAAGTGTTCCAGGTCCTTGTCCCATCACGAATTGACGATTTGTTTCGGCCATGCAACGTTCCTTTCGTCCAAATGATGTTTCAATGAGTTTTTGTTTGAGTGAAGCGATCAAAGCCCATTTGGTTGAAGAAACGTTCCCGCATTCAGAGCATATGGCACGTACTTTCGGAACTTCGTAATGAAGTTCTCAGGCACATAGACCATGTCACCTGGTTGAATAACCGCATTTTCATTAATGTTCTTGCCGCGCAGAACATCTTTCAAATTTACCTTTTTCACTTCGAACAAATCCTTAGAGACTCTGTGAAATAGAAATATCTGTGTCTTTGCCGTCGGCATAGTCATGCCACCAGCTACAGCTAGAGCTTCTGCAACGGTGATATCCGCGCGAAGTTCGTACTGGCCCGGCTTTCCGACCTGGCCCGAAACAGTGAAGAATGGCTTTTGGAAGTCTTGGGTATCTACATTAACGATTGGGTCGTGAAGTACACCGGTATAAGCCTTCTTGATCTCTAGGACCAATTCGGGAGTGGTCATCCCCTGGGCGTACACGCTGCCCGCATTTTGTAGATTGATATAGCCGTCCGGCTGTATCGTGACGGTCTGATTGAGCTCCGGTGTCAAAGGAAACGTGAGCAGGAGAACGTCTTCTCGCTGCAGGACATAGCGGGGATGACGCTCTTCAAGGATCGGGTCACGGGAGCTAGCGACAGACGAAACAGATGATTGCTGCGCCTTGGTCACCATGCAGGCCGCAAAGAGCACAAACCCCATCGTCTTCACCAAATCCTTGAGTTTTTTCATTTGCGCACTCCTTAACGGAACTCATTTGACCTGGCATCAGGAAGGCCAGGTGTGGCGCGGAAAGGCATGTGCCCGATGCCGCAATACTCAACAAGCTCGACATCGTGCCGGGAAACATTGACCAGGAGCGATTTGTGAATCATCTCAATCGAAATTGATAACCGGGTCGACGAATTGCCTCGAATAAGTCGGCCTTCAACGCCGGCAAGCGGTCCTCGCATAACACGTACAAGGTCTCCCTCAGCGAGAAGCGGAAGAACAACGCACTCGACACGCTTCTCAAGAACGACCCGAATGGCTTCGATCTGCTGATTTGGTACGGGTAACGGTCCGGTCTGATTTCCCACAAAGCCGGCTATCCCAGGTGTCTTGAGCACCTGAAGACGCCCGTCACGTGCGGGGTTGATTCGGACGAATAGATAACCGCTGAAAAGGGGCACGGTGACATTCTGTTTGCGGTCGCTCCATTGACGGATTTCTGATTTCAGCGGAAGAAAGTGCGGAACGCCGAGCATCTCGAGCACAGAGGCTGCGCTCTTTTCCTGTCGTGATCGCGTCCACACAGCGAACCATCGCGAGCTATCCGAATGGTTCTCGATTTCACAGTTTATTGTCATGTTCTCCACCACAAATCTTGATTCAGCCTTGGATTTTCTGCGATGGCCATACATAGCTTCGCCCTTTCAGTCCCGGGACCGATTCCGATTCGTACTTTCTATCGCACTTTCTTGGAATCGATTTCGATCCGCTGCTTAAAGGCTCGACCAAGTTCCAGTTGACGTTCGTTGAAAGAAACCGAGACAACAACGCCCAATTCAGAACATGACGTGGCGGGTCAGTTGATCGTCATTGAAGATCCCGTGAACTCCGAAATAGGATGCCCCTGGCTGCTCCCATACCCGCGTCACTTTTCCAATGCACTCGATTCGAATTTCTTCGGCTGAATGTTCTGGCACGGGAATCAAAACCTCAATTCGCACATCCGCCCCGATTGGCGGGCACCTGCTGCTAAAAATCAGCGCGCCGTCCAGAGCAATGTCGTTGGTGAAGCCACCCTCGGTTTGTACTCGCCCGTCATCCCAATGGAAAATGACGGGCAAGCGAAGTCTGTATCTCACCGCTGCCCTGCGTTCTGGGGGGGGACCCTGGGACATAGAAATGCCAGAGTACGGTCATCCTCATCGCGGTACAAGTTGCCGAATGTTTGAAAATACTTGTGAGCTGCTTTAGAAATTCCGTGAGGCGACGTTCTCTATTGAGCGCTAATGAAGCATGAAAGGGTCTCTCAACCGAGAAGATTATCCCCAGTCTGAAATAGAGAAGATTGTTTGATTTTCGGTGCACATTACTTGCACATTTTTAGAATTGCTGTACAGTAGTTACCAAAGGCAGCCCCAAATCGTTGGGTGGGTGCCTCCCCCCTCCGTCGAATGACATTCGAGGACCTGAGAGAGCGACGACTCTAGGCGCAGTGTGTTCGATGCAGACTTCGTTAGCCTTAGCCTTGGAACTGACTTAGGCCGATCATCGAGATCCGTAACTCGTAGTGTGCTCGATCAACATGTTGTCCCCAAACATGGAGGTCCCACAATTGCACTTACCTTCGTCTCAAACGCCAAAGATTTCTTTTCGGTCTCATGACGGAAAGAGTTGGGCCGTCCCTAAGCCGCGAACGAACGAAAATGGTTTGCGGGGTATAAGCGATCCCGAGCCTGCACCCAGAGTCTTGATTGCTGATCGGGATTCGATGAGCAGTGATCTCTTGGCGACCGCGCTGACCCGCGAAAGGAATTTTCGGGCGACGGGTATTCGATCAACTGATCTCCTGGATTGCATGGCGGATGGAATAGATAGCCTAGTGGTCATTGGAGCCGATCTCATTCTCGACACAAAGAATGGTTTCGATCTTGCCCATACTGTGCACCGCACGTACCCATGCGCACCCATGGTTATCCTTCTCAATCAATCGACGCATGATTCAGTCGTAAACGCATTTCGCTCTGGTGCGCGAGGCGTTTTTTGTCGGCAGCAGCCCGTGGCCGAGTTGTTGGATTGTGTGGAACATGTACGCAAGGGTCTGATCTGGGCGGGCGTGCAAGAAACGACCCTTCTCCTGGAGGCGTTTAGCTCCGTTCCCTCCCCGGATGTAGCGATAGGAGGCAAGACAGCGTCGTTGTCTCTACGTGAATTGCAAGTGGTCAAGGGCGCGGCAAGAGGCAAGACAAATAAGGTAATTGCAAGCGATTTAGGACTCAGTGAGCATACTGTGAAGAACTACCTCTTCCGGGCATTCGAAAAGTTAGGCGTCTCGAATCGCGTCGAATTGCTCTTCTATTTGAACCTCCGAGATCACACTTTCGGAGAGGTCCAGTCCGAAAACACGGAGACTGATCTCAAAACAGACTGAACAAAAATCGACTAGCTCTGGGCGTCGGCTCATTGCATCGCGCCCCGCACTTTTCTCTACTTAACAACAGCTGGAGCATGGATGCATCTTCTTCTCCTGTCACTGGCTTTCTTCGTTGCCCAAATGAACACGCTTCAGGAAATGCCAGTCGTTCATCTGGGCCCGCACAGCGATGCAGTTCAGATTGACTTTGGGGGGAAGCTGCTTGAGCTCATCAATGCGCCGGCGACTATCCGGCTACCCAAAACTCCACCAAAACTAGACGACGAAGGCAAGATATGGGTGGTCCGAATAAAGAATCTCGGTCCGAACACTGTCACCGTTGCCGATACAGGTCACTTCAAAGCGCAAATCAACGTAGGCCAGACGGTTCAAATTGGCTCGAACGGCTCGGAATATCTTGAGAAGCATTGATTGAATTCTCAGAGAAACAGATACCTGGAGGAAGAGTCGTCAACCTGTCAAGAGGCCGAAAGGAAGCGGGAATGAACCGACCTGGCGCCAGCTTCGAATTTCCTGCGAATCTGTTTCAGTGTTCCGATAAAGCAAATCTCCATTCTTACGTTCGTATATTTCGGGGCGCAATGAGTGGAAAGCGATAAGGCTGGTATTGAAGCTTGGAATCTGGAATTCCCCAGGTACCAGCTCTCACCGTCTGCGAAGGTAATTCCGGTCAAAGTCGATCCGAAATTAGTTCAAGAAACAGATAGGTATTTTATCTTTAAGTGTATGATTATAAAAGAGATACGCATGAAAATATAACTCGCCCAATTGAGTAATCGCCAGCCCTCACCGAGCGTAAAGAAGAGAATTTGTCGGTTTAAGAAAAGGGTATTGGTGCGCTTCCTTCGTTAGAGAAGAGAAAGTACATCCGCGGCGTGATCGTATTGTGATGCACAATGTGCCGCGACGTTATCGAACCAAAACCTGCGGGCCCCTTCTCGCACGATGGCCACACCATTCTGACCTCGAAGTCAAAAGGTCTGTGACCTTCGAATGAAGAGCACGATGGACTAACCGCTCCAGTTGAGAGCGTCTTGTTCCTGACTCCAATGGCCCAATGTCACCTATTTCGCGACGACCGCCAGTTGGCGGCAATTTTCAGAACCCAAGATCCGCTGCTCGGGTGGATACGCCGGAAAACGAAAACAAGAAATCCGAAACGGATGGAACACCGGGATTCCGCGTCTTCATCGTGGACCGCGACTCGATGAGCAGTCAACTTCTTGCAACCGCTCTTTCCCGAGAAGGAAATATTCGAGCTTCAGCCGTTCAGTCTGCCGATCTCCTTCGACGTTTGAGTGTCGAAGAGGCAGACATGCTCATCATCGGTGCCGAAGTCAACCCGAAATACCCGAACGAATTCGACCTCATACAAGCCCTCAGTCGCGCATATCCCCGTGTCCTCATCGTGGTGCTCCTCAATCATTCGACGCGCGATTCCGTCATGAACGCGTTCAGAAGCGGAGCTCGCGGGGTATTTTCTCGTCAGCAACCGATGGCCAAACTCCTCGAATGCGTCAATCACGTACGCAATGGTTGCATCTGGGCTGCCGAGCAAGAGACGACATTCTTGCTCGATGCGATTCGTTCCTTGCCCTCCCTCCTTTCTATGTCCGACGATTCCCTGCCCCTGACCTGCCGCGAACAGCAGGTCGCGCAAGCTGCCGCGAGAGGCAAGACGAATAAGATCATTGCCAGCGACTTGGGGCTCAGCGAGCACACCGTAAAGAATTACCTTTTCCGTGCATTCGAAAAGTTGGGAGTCTCGAATCGTGTCGAGTTGTTGTTCTATTTGACCTCTCGAGGGCAAACTGCCGAATCGATCCCAGGAAACGCTGGTAACGGTGAACCGACCGACAAATCCTAGTCGTTCTTCATGAGAGCCCGTCGAATTCCTTGAGCCAAGCAGGGAACGCGTAGGTTTATACGCGACGAGCGACTGGTGCTCAGGGCGTTTATGTCGTTTTGCCCTACGAGGCGGGTACGTCTTACTTCTCTCTGACGGCGCCCTCGTTCAACGTTCGCATTCGCTGGCCCAAGAACACCTACATCAAGACCGCCGCGCAGCGGAGTTTCGATCCAAACGTGGGGCCGGCTGAAGTGGCACGAATTCACACCGACTTCCGGTTCATTCCGCACGGGGACAAGCTTGTCCTGATCAATGAAGGAGGCTACTTGCGTGCAGCAAGCGTACGCTTCGAAGTAGTCGGGCGCATATCGAGTGATCGCTATGCCCCAGATTGCATTCTTTCGCATTGCGCCGTTTTTTGGCGCTCGGTTTCCCTATCCGCATTCGTAGCGTCGTTGGGATAGCCCAGGTTACGACGAGCAATCCACTTTCGTAGACCTCTCAAGGGTTGGCCCTGTGATATTGGTTGGGCGCGCCAGGCGTTGGAACTCCGTTAGAGACCTGCGTTCCACTGGCGTGTGCCCGGGCCAATGCAGCGGTGAGGTTGACACCGCTCCCGGAAATCTGCACGCCCCCCGCATGCGCACGAGCCAGTGGAGACGCGACTGTGAGTCTGGCGGCGTCGAAACCCCTGATCGCGGAAACAACCGCCGTCTCGGAATTATCGCCACTATCGATAGTGATGGTTTGGCCTTTACTAAAACCGGTCAGGTCGGCGACGGGAAGAACAGTTGCTCCCGCGTCAGTGGCATTGCGTGTGGTGGTTGCACCGGCCCCGCCAACTGTGGCGATGATGGCATCCTCAAGATTCGCACCCGAATCGATAAGGATCGTCTGGCCAGCACTGAAGCCTTCCACGCTGGAGACCTTGATGTTCGTTGCGCCTGCGGGCGAAGCAGTCGACAGAGCGGCAGCGGCCTGCGTCAGGAAGTCGTTGCAATTGCTGTCGGTATCGGCGCCGTCGGAGAATCGTCCTGCGCTCGTATTGATGGCAATAGGGCTAGCGACAATTGACCATAGCTGTAACATTGCGTTCGGTGCGGGTGCGTAGCAACCGCTCTGCTCTGCTCCTGAAGCGGCTTGATAGCCTTCCGCGGCCCAGGGGTCGACAATGGCGCCATAGTTGAGGCTGTCGGCAACGACTCCCGAGCCGTCCCTTAGCAACATGCTGCCCTCTTCGATCGTGATCGTCCGGCCAAATATCGGGGAGTTGGTGGTCAACTCCGGTCCACCGAACCACTGATTCGGTGTCGGCGTTCCTTGATAGCCCGCAGTCTTGACGGCCTCATCGCGTACGACTGCTTGAATCGCGTGGTCGTTGGTTAGTGGCCTGTCGAGCGTGACACCGGTGCCAAGTGCCTGGACAGGTTCGTTGCTCGAATGGTCAAAGGCGGTCGCCGGCTGGAAGCTGATCCCGGTTCCGCGATCGCTGAACGGCAGGTCGGCCGCATGGTTGAACTTTAGAGGTGCGGCCAAATCAAGACCCGTCCCCGGAGACACGACCCACTCACTCGTCACATGGGACTTGGCGAGGCCTGGCGTAAAGTCGAGCGTGGCACCGTCCGGCCCCTGGCTGCCGACGGCGGTGATCGTAACAGCTTCTTGGCTCGACGGCGTGCCGACCGTAATCTTGTCACCGACCGCAAAACCCTCTGCTCGGCGGACGTTGACTCGCGTCGAGCCGGCGTTCGCAGGGGCGGAGAGATTTGTCTGATGCGCCGCTGTGCCGACATGCGCCACAGTCACAGTTTCGATTCCACGTCCGACACTGTCGATATCCAACCTGATCTTGTCACCGACAGAAATATTGGAGTCCGATGTTATTTTGATGTTGCTCGCTCCGGCATGCGCGTCCATCGCGAGATAGGCTTGTGTGCCCGGTTTGCCGACAGCCGTCACCTGGGCTATCTCGTATTGCTCCACGGTGTTTCGGACGACGGGGTAGCTGGTGCCGTACCCCAGCGCGATCTTCTGGCCAACAACGAAGCCGGACACGCTCTCCACAGGCACATCGGTCGAGCCCGGGTGGAACGTGATCACCGGTCCTTCAGGAAGCGGTTGCCACAGCGTTGTATGGTTGCTTGCAGCGGTTCCAAGACTTGCGATTTTGCGGGTCTCCAGGCCCGAGCCGTCGCCGATGCTGATCGTATCGCCAACCGACATTCCATCCGTGTTCCTCACATGGAGGATGCTGTCGCCTGCGCGCGCGGGAACAGCGAGCCCGGAATTGGAGAGACCGAGCAGGTAGAAGCCGCCGGATGCAAGTTTCGTTCCAACAGGAATCTTTATGGTAGAGAAGATAGCCTGCTGGGCTGGATGTTCGGTCAGCGTCCAGTTGGAGATATCGACGCTTCGGGAGCCCGCATTGTAGAGCTCGATAAACGAGTTCGTCGGGTTGGGAGGACCACCTGAACGAACGCGGTACTCGTTGATCTTGATCGGCTCTGCATTTCGCACCTTTTCAACCGCTGTATCGACTTGCTTGCTGCCGGTAGAAGGGTTCGTCCACGACGCTTTTCCGATGAGATCGCCGTTAAAGGCAACTGGCCCCGAGGTGACGTTGAAAGTCGCACTCACGCTCTCACCCGGTGCAATCGATTGAACAAATGTCTTCAATGTTTCGGCGGTGCCGCCAACCAGAGCAGTCCACTGTTCGTTGGGCACGGAGATACTCAACCCGACACCCGACACCGGCGCCTTCGTGGTATTCGTGAACGTCACGGTGACTTCCTGCGCGGACCCCGGAGTAAACGTGTGCAGCCCTGGTGGCGTTGCCGCTGCCTTCCCAGGCGCCATAGTGAGTGGAGCCACATCGTACCTGGCAGCCACGATGTTGGCCTGCACAAGCTGGTCCGTATCGTTCGATGGAAATGTACCGGCGGCTGTCAGCGCCCCTTCATAGAATGTTCCTTGCGAACCGTCACTGTTGTCGCCGCCGTTGCCCAGCAGAATTGCTCCTTGCTTGCGCATAGGGTCGTAGGTAGGATTCACGCGCGGTCCATCAAACATGACCGACAATGCGCCCTTTTGTGCGTCGCCGCCCATCGATGCCCAGTGGTGCGGTTCTCCCTTTGCGATTGCAGTCACGAATCGCCACGGGATGCTCGGTAGATCTGTACAGCCTTTGGAACCATCCTCTTTGACGCAACCGACAAGGTTGTTCTCCTGATCCGTCATGATCCACGGACCGTCGCCTTTTCCGCTATACCAGGGAGTGGCGTTGCCAAAGTACAGGGTTTCCATCGTGCCGTTGTCATCGTCGCGGCTGTCGATCTCGGCGTTGCCGTAGTCGAAGCAGCAACCGGAATTGAAGTGCTTGCCATTCACGACCCAGTATTCTCCCTCCGCCTGGTCGTCGACTGCGGTGCCTGTCGCGTCGTTATGGCGAAGGCCCATGCCCGGCTCGATGAAGACACCGTAGACCTTGTGTCCCATGATCGTAGTCGGCGCCATGTCAGCGATCGGAATGTTGTTGAACCCGCCCAACGCCGGGCCGCTGAATCCGCCACGCGGTGCCTGTGTGAGATCGTTGTGCTGGGGAGATTGGTCGTAGACCGTCGTGATCCAGCAGTACGTGTTGGCGCAGAACCTGTCCTGCGCGGAGGCGTCCGCGTATCCGCCCGCATCCGGAGCGGGCGAGCCAAAGGGCCGGACCACACCAATGTCCAGGGTCTTACCGTCCGATTGACGCAAAACCTGATAGAGCGGGCCGCTATAGGAGGCATATAGCGCACGTGTCGTGCTATGGGCGGCTACGCAGGGGTCGCCGGCAGCCGCGTAGATGTCGCATGGACCTTGTGGTCTGGGTGGAGCAACGCCCGCTCCGGTCCCCGCCGGTTGCGCCATCGTCAAGCTGGCACTCACAAGAGTAATCACGACTGAGAGCATAAGTGCGAGATCGATTCGAGTTTTCATTCTTATCCCGTCTGTCCCGAAGAATTGGCCGTGGCATTCCGGAGAGATAAAATCGACTCTCGGTTTTTGCGGCCCTGATTCCTTCGAACTTCCTGTCGGGAATACGTATACCACCCGACCCTGATCTCGCTCCATTTTCGCTTTGGCTTGATGTCATCAGCTCAGTTCACATTCGTCTCCGGCCACGCGAAAAAGGGAAAGGAGAATCACTCGCCTTGGCAATCCTTGTGCATTCAGAGGTCAGGCTGAAAAGGCTCTTCATTTGTTCCTATTGACATTCTGTAGGAGAAAGCCGATACTTCATATCGTATGTCTGTAGGAGAGAGAGAAATGGCACAGGCAGCATCGCCCCAGACGAACCTGCTGCAGGGTACATTGGACCTGCTTGTCTTGAAGTCGCTATCCACAGGCGAGCTGCACGGGCTGGGTGTTTCGCGGCGGATCGAGCAGATCACGGGAGGAACGTTTCAAGTGAAGCCCGGCTCGCTATTTCCGTCACTGCATCGAATGGAAGAGGCGGGATGGCTGAAGTCCTTCTGGGGCGACTCGGAGAATAACCGTCGCGCGAAATTCTACCGGCTTACCAAAGCGGGTGAGCGGCGGCTCGGCGTTGAAGCCGAGGAGTGGGGAAAGATCGTCGCGGCGATGGCAAGCGCACTGGGTTCGATCTAGCAAATTCGATCCAGGAGAATCGGATGTCTATTTGGTCACGAAGCGAGAGTCTGTTACGAAACCTATTCCGCCGGAATAAGGTGGAGCGCCACCTCGACGAGGAACTGCAGGCGTATGTAGCACTCATGATGGACGAGAAAATAGCGCGTGGAGTGCCAGCAGAAGAGGCGCGCCGCGAGGCGTTGGTCGAACTGGGCGGCGTGACGCAAGTGAAACAAGCGGTTCGCGAAAGCCGGGCCGGGAGCGATCTTGAATCGGTAGGCCAGGACATCCGGTTTGGATGGCGCATGTTGAAGCGCAGTCCATCCTTCACGCTGGCAGCTGTCATTTCCCTGGGCCTCGGCATCGGCGCCACCACGGCAATCTTCTCTGCTGTGTACTCACTGCTGATCCGGCCGCTTGCATATCCGAATGCGCAAAGGCTTGTCTGGATTTCCAACTTCTGGCCGAAAATTCACATGGACACGGTCCTCTCTCCCGACTTCGTTGAGGCGCGCTCGCAGACGCGATCATTCGAGCAATTAAGCGCCTACACGGTTGGGGACGAAAACCTTACCGACGCGGGTGAGCCGGTGCGGGTGAGTTGTGCGTGGGTGACCGCCAATTTTCTCCCTATGCTGGGCGCGGTCCCACAGTTGGGACGGCTGTTTACCGAATCGGAGGACAAGCTGGGCGGGCCGCCTTTTGTGCTGATTAGCGACCGCCTATGGCGGCATCAGTTCAATGCCAATCCCGCGATCATCAACACATCGATCACGCTTGATGGCGGCAAGCAGACGGTGATTGGAATATTGCCGCCGCATTTCCGGTTTCCCGATCTTCAACTGGAGCCGGATGTGTATGGGCCGCAACGCGTCGATCTCGACGCAAGTATCTCGATCAGCAAGCGCCTCACGAATCTCAACGTGATCGGATTGCTGAAAGCCGGAGTGAGCGCTCCCGGGGCGTTGGCCGAAATGCGGGCGTTTTATGCGTCGCGCAAGGCCAGTTATCCCCCGGGGTTTCAAAGTCTGATGCAAGGGCAACAGACTCGGGTGGAGGGACTGCAGCGGCACCTGACGGGAGAAGACCGCAAGCCGCTTCTCATCCTGCTGGGAGCCGTGGCGCTGGTTCTACTCATCGCGTGCGCAAACGTGGCAAACCTCCAGTTGGCGCGCGCTGGAATGCGCAGGCAAGAGATTTCAGTGCGCGGCGCGCTGGGAGCATCGCAAACCCGGCTCATCAGGCAATTCCTGGTTGAGAGCCTGTTGCTGGCGATGATCGCCGCAGCCCTGGGATTCGCCATCGCCTGGGGCGTAACAGCGGTCATTCAACGTACGCAATTGCCGGAAGCCGCTTCGATCAACCTCTACACGCAAGCCGTTCCTCTCCTGCGGCTGCCTTTTGGCAAATTGAGCCTGGCTATCGGTGTGGACGGCTGGGTTCTGGCTTTCACACTAGGGCTGGCGCTATTGACAACGCTGTTGTTCGGCCTGCTGCCGGCATGGCGGGGAACGCGCCCGGACTTGGCGCGGTTTTTGACAGGTCCGGCACAGCGCGTCACCTCAGGACGTGAGCAGAAGGTCCTCAGGCAGATACTTCTGGTGGCGGAGGTAGCGCTCGGCGTCGCCCTACTCGCCTGCGCAGGTCTGCTCACCAGGAGCTTTCTGCATGTGTTGCAAGCTGACCCGGGCTTTGATGCTGCCCATGCTCTGACCGGTGTGACCCTGTTGAGTGGGCAGAGATACCAAGCTGGAGAGGCGAAGAATAGTTTCGCTGAACAATTGGTGTCAAGGCTAGAGGAGTTGCCGGGGACACGGTCTGCCGCAATCAGCAGCATCCTTCCTCTTGACCCGTATGACGCCCGTTCAGCTTTCATGATGGAGGGCGCGCCCAAGCCCCCGATGGGAATGCGGCCGTCGGTGCCGGTGATCAGCGTGACGCCTGGCTACTTCAGAGCCGCAGGGACGCCCTTGCTGGAGGGCCGCACTTTCAACAGCGGAGACAGCCCGAACATAGGCATGGTAGCAGTTGTGAATCAGGCATTCGCAGCCAGATACCTGCATGGAGAAGCGCTTGGAAAAAGATTCGACCTCAATTCGTGGGAGGGCGATCCGCGTCCGGTAACAATTGTGGGCGTGGCAGTGGATACCCGCCACGGCGGGATGGAACAGGCGCCGGAGCCTGAGGTGTATCTCCCAATGGCGCAGTTCCCGCAGGCTGCGATGAGGATCATCGTGCGCGGCGACGGCAATGTCGCTCTCTTGTCACAAGCGATGCGAAACGCGGTGACGGCAACGGATAGGGAGCAGCCGCTCTTCGACGTGCAGACAATGGAAGCGCGTGCCCAGGCCTCGCTGGGACAGCGCCGTCTTACCACGTTGTTGTTGATGCTCTTCTCGATTCTCGCCGTGCTGTTGGCCGCAGTAGGCGTCTACGGAGTATTTTCCTATTCTGTCGCGCAGAGGGCTCATGAGATTGCCATCCGGCTGGCGCTTGGGTCTGCCCGGGGCCGCGTGCTGCGCCTCGTGGTCACCGAGGCGGTCTGGCTGGTCGCCGCAGGAGGCGTAATTGGCTTGGCTGGGGCATTCTTCCTGAGCAGGCTTTTGCGCAGTATGCTGGTTGGCGTCAGCGCTCATGATGCCGTGAGTCTCTGCGTCGCTTGGCTAGTGATGATGGCAGTGGGAACCATAGCGAGTTATGCGCCTGCCGCCAAGGCGTCGCGAATCGACCCCAATGCACTCCTGCATGCTGAGTGATGCGCGGAGGAACCGCGACAGTGTGTGCCTATTTGCTATTTTCGAATCTAGGCCAGTAGGCGCGTTGCCGCCGATTCACTCATCGACGGCAGATAAGTACCCAAACGTCGGCATTGCACTCAGCACCGGGACCGAACTCCGCGCGCAGATAGCGTCGCGAAGTGTCACGATCGGCCTTCGGGTTGTAGAGTATCCGCCCCAGACGAATCCCGGCTCGTGAAGAGCGACTCGCACGGCGTTAGCTAACCGGATCAGCAACTAATTTCTAAGAGCCCTCGAATCCCCTCTATATTTATGCGGCTTTCTTTCGGCGTCCTGTCTTTTTGGTCTCAGTTCTCTTCGGCTTCTTCTTTTCAGCGAGGCTGTTACGTAGAGCGTCCATTATGTTGACCACCTTCGATCTTGTGGGCTCTGGTTCGGGAGCCGGCAGCGGTTTTCCTTTCCGCTTCGCATCAACCAGCTTCTTGACGGCGGCCTCGTAGTCGTCCTTGTATGCGGACAGGTCAAACTTTGATGTGCCGCTCTTGATAAGCTGTTTCGCCAGAGACAGCTCGTCCGCGTCGACCGATGAATCCTTTACTCCGGACAACGCGGATTTTGGGTCGCGAAGTTCATCCTCATAGCGGAGCACATAGAGCATGAGTCCCTTTTGTCTAGAATCCGATGGCGCTCCAATTGCCACGAGATGCTCACGACCGCTGAACGCGATTTCTCCGATCCCGAGTGTGTTCGTCTCTGCGAGAGCCTTGCGCATGATCGAGAGAGCCTTGGCCTGAACCTCATCTTTCGGCGCAACAAAGTACGGTCGCTCATACAAAGATGACTGGATCTCTTCGGCCTTCACGAACTGCTTGATTGGCATCGTCGTCGCTGTCGGAAGACGGAGCGCCTTGAGTTCTTCTGGATCGATCTCGATATAACGATCCTTTGCGTATTCGTAGCCTTTCACGATGTCGGCCTTTTCGACCTCACCACTTTCGTCGACGTCTCGGTGATGGACCCGTTTATGGGTTTTGCGATCGATCTGATGGAATTCCACCTGACGGCCTGGATTTGTGGCCGGAAATATCTTCACCGCGATCGAAACCAATGAAATCTGGATAGAACCAGACCATGTGGGCCGTGTGGGCATCGCTCTTCTCCTCGATCCAAATCTCTCTGAAATGTGAGATGCAGATTCAAATTAGATCGTCTGCCGTGCTCCACGAGCGACGTTCAGCTCTCCAGCTTACGCGCTGGGTAATACTGACAACTGTGGATAAGTGTTGGGACATCCTGTTCATCTGCGCGGCCGGAAACGTCGAAAGTGACCCGGATCCACGTGATTTCGCATACCTCAGTGGAACGGTATAAAAATACAAAGCGTCCGCTGCCCGAGATTGCGCGGGAGTTGGGGGTCGACGCCATCGTCGAAGGCGCGGTTATGCGCTCGGGGGAGCACGTCCGAATCACAGCGCAGCTGATTGACGCACAACACGATCAGCACGTCTGGGCGGAAAGTTATGAAGGAGATCTTCGGAATGTCCTCGGGCTTCAGGATGAGGTCGCGAGGAAAATCGCGAATGAGATCGGAATCAAATTGAGGGACGCCGGCGCGATCGGAATCGGCGTGCCGAAGCCCGCGGTTGATCCGGTCGCCTATGAATCGTACTTAAAAGGTCGCTCCTACTTCAACCACATGAGCTGCCATGATTTTGAAGATGCTCTCGCCTATTTCCAATTGGCAGTTCATGAAGATCCGAAGTTCGCAGCGGCATACTCCGGTATGGCTGACGCGTACTTTACGCTTGGCGACTGGCGTTGCGTTCATGAGGAACATTTTGACGAGGCAGAAATTGCAGCTACGAGGGCCATCGAGCTCGAGCCGGGCAACGCTCACGGTTATGCAGTACTCGCAGAGGTCGGCTTTTCTCGCGACTGGAACTGGGTTGGACCGGTGAAGCAGTTTACAACCGCGATCGATCTGGATCCCAACGACCCCAACATCCACGCTTACTATGGGATGTTCCTGGTTGCTATGGGCAAGGTGGAGGAAGGTATAGCCGAGGAGCGGAAGGCTCAGGAGTTAGATCCATTCTCCGACCGGACAAATCTTATGTACACGTGGACCTTGTATTTGGCACATCGTTTCGACGACGCGATTGCGCAGGCAAATCATGCCCTGTCCATTTCCCAGTCCTACGGCGAATATTATTGGCTGGGACAGTGCTATGAGAAGAAGGGTATGCCTGATCAAGCGATTGCGTTTTATCTGAAGACCATGTCCGGAGTGCCGGAAGAGATTTCGATTCAACTCGCGGCATACCGAAAAGGCGGCCTTGCAGAATACTGGAGAGAGGACGAGCTGATCCGGAACAGGAATAACCAAAAGGTCGATCCCATTCGCCAAGCCATGTACTACGCCCATACGGGAGAGAGAGGAAAGGCCATTGAACAACTCCAACTGGCCTACCGCCAACACACCAATGGGCTACAGTTTCTGAAAACCGAGCCCGTCTATGACGGCCGCCGCGATGATCCTCGGTTCAAAGCACTCCTCGTGAGATTGGGGATGTGAGACTGACGACAATTGACGGTTATCACCTCGGCTGGCGCGAATTACAGGTTAGTTAATAACACTGTATATAGGCGCAGGTTTTGAGAGCCTTCTCGCATGGGGCACCGCGACGGCGCTAAAACTCCAGTCGACATGCCGACATTTCGGGAGTAATTGGCTTCGATGAGTGCATTGGCGCTTAGTAAAAACTTTCGTTGTTTTTACTCTGTTCTCAAAGCCTGCATTGGGTCCAACCGCGAGGCGCGCCATGCCGGCACCAAGCAGGCCAGCGCGGCTGAGGCGATCAGCAATCCTGCGACCGAGGCAAAAATCTCCAGATCGAACGGCTGGGTCTCATAGAGCATGGCCTTGATGAACCGGGTCGTGGCAGCGCTCGCGACCAATCCCAAGAGCAGTCCGATCAGTGCCGGGCGCAGCCCGTCAGCCAGCATCAGCCCGAGCACCTGGTCGCGCTGCGCGCCGAGAGCGATGCGGATTCCAATTTCGCCGGTGCGCTGGGCGACGAGATAGGCGAGGACGCCGTAGAGGCCCGTGGACGCGAGAACGAGGGCGATGACGGCGAAGGCGAGAACCAGGATTGAGTCAAACTGGTTGTCGACAGTGGTTTTGCCGATGGCCTCGCGGATGGTCATGACATCGGAAACGGGAAGGTCGGGGTCCATTCGGCTGACGAACTTTTCGATCGGTGTGGCGAGGGATTCGACGGCGTGCGAAGACCGGACGACGATGGTAGCGACGCTGTAGTCATTGCCATAAATGGGCACGTAGAGCGTGGGATGCAAGGGTTCCGTGACATACCATCGCGTGTCGCCCACCAAGCCGATTACCTCATAGACATCGCCATCGCTGTCGTCATGGAGGTGCTTGCCAATGGGGTCCTCGCCGGGGAACATCGCCTGCGCGGCGCTGCGGCTGAGGATGACAACATGGGCGTGCTCCAGGCGCTCGTCGCGCGTAAAGCTGCGCCCGCTGAGCAGCGGAATCTGGACGGCAGCAAAATAGCCAGGATCTGCACCGCGCGCCAAGATTTGGAAGCCCTGGCCCTTGGGCTGCCGTGGATGCTCGACCAGGGACATCATGCGATCGCCGCCCCAACCTTCGCCCGGCGCAGTGCTGACCAAACCGGCAGCCTCGACTCCTGGCACAGTGCGCACCCGCGTAATCAGCTGCTCAAAGAATGCGACCCACTCTTCCGGCTTTTTGTAACGCGCTTCAGGCAGGCTGATGTGCATGGTGAGTACGTTGTCTATGGGCACGCCGATGTCAGCCGAGCGCAACCGTTGATAGCTCCTGACCAGCAGCCCCGCGCCGACCAGCAGCACCACGGTGAGGCCAACCTCGAGCACCAAGAGAGTTTTGCGGAGGCCGGCTCGCGCACGGCCGCCGCTGTGCGAGCGCGAGGATTCATTGAGCGGCGGGAGAATCTGTTTGCCATTCGAGGTGAAAATCGAAAGCGTGCCGGAGACAAGCGCGCACAAGCCGGTGGCAGCGACCGTAAAGAGGGCAACAATGCCATCCATGTGAATGCTTTCGACGCGATTCATATCCTGCCGGGCGCTCATGAGCCATTGCAATGCCGCCCACGCCAGAACCAAACCCAGTGCGCCGCCTGCGGCGGAGACAAGCAGACTCTCTGTGAGCCTCTCGCGCAAGAGCCGGAGACGCCCGCCGCCCAGCGCAGCGCGAATCGCAAGCTCCTTGCTGCGCGCAGCGGCACGCGCCACCAGCAGACCGGCTACATTGAGGCAGGCAATCAGGAGCACGCAACCGGTGGCGGCGAGCAGCACGTATAGCGGCGTCTTGTAGTCCAGCACAGTATCGTCGAGCGTGGTGCGGCCTTGCGCCCCATCGCTCACCGATGGCTCAGGATGGTCGATCTTGATTTGGCTCTGCACTGCGCTCACCTGGCCAACCAACCGCGGCAGCGTGGCTCCGGGCAGAAGCCGCGCAATGGCTACGAAACCGCGATCTTCAAAGCTGGCCATGAAGCCCGAGGGGGCTTCGTGATTCGCCGTTGTCCACAGTTGATCTGTTCCGCCCCCATACTTGCCTTCGTATACAAACCACGAAGGCAGCACGCCAATTACGGTGAAGGGCTGCGCATCAAGCCAGATGGTTTTGCCCACGATGCCAGGGTCGCTGTTATAGCGGCGCCTCCACAACGGTCCTGACAACACGACTGCGGCCGCCGCGCCACGCCGGTCATCGTCCTCAGTGAATAGACGGCCGAGCGCCGGAGCAATGCCCAGCACAGAGAAGAAATTTCCCGAGCACCATGCCGCGTCAACCTTTTCAGGAAGCTTCCCTCCTTCCGCTGAGACGTTGTATTGATGCCAGGTCGAGATGATGGCCATCTGCGCCACCCCTTGAGTGGCCTTCTTCCACTCCGCGAAACTGCCTGCGGCTACCGGCAGGTAGTTGCTGTAGCCCGCATCGACTGGGCGCGTCTGATGCTCAAACAACGAGACCAGCCTGCCCGGATCGCGGTAAGGCAGCGGCTGGAGCAGGACGCTGCGAATGACAGTGAATATGGCGACGTTTGCACCAATACCGATCGCCATGATGAGAATGGCTATGGTCGCAAATCCGGGACTCCGGCGCAGCGTCCGGAGTCCAATCCCAAGATCGCGCACGCATTGTTCCATACCGTTCCAACTCCATGTGGCGCGGGTCTTATCGCGCAGCAACAGTGGATTGCCAAATGCGCGCAATGCGCTGATGCGAGCTTCTTCAGCCCCCATCCCGCGGGAGAGGTTGTCTGCAATCTGGCTATCGATATGGTTGCGCAGCTCTTCGTCGAGCTCCGCATTCAGGCGGTTGCGATGAAACAGCGAACGCACCCGCAGGGGAATCGTATACACCCAGTGCTCAAGCCGCATCCTCACACCTCGGTCAACCGCATCACGCCGGAGATGGCCGTGGAGATACGCTCCCAGTTGGCTGCTTCTCGTTCGAGATGCCGCCTTCCTAGCAGCGTGAGCGAGTAGAACTTCGCCCGGCGATTGTTCTCAGACGCCTTCCACTCGGCCTGTATCCAGCCCTGCTGTTCCAGCTTGTGCAATGCAGGGTAGAGCGAGCCATCGCTCACCTGCAGCACCTCGCCCGAAACCTGCTTGAGCCTTTGGCTGAGCGCCCAGCCGTGAAGAGGCTGAAGGGCGAGAATCTTGAGAATCAACAGATCCAAGGTGCCCTGGACCAAGTCCGAAGGTTTGCTCATATGCTCTCCCCACGGTTACCGGGAGATGATAAGACATCTCCCCTCGGTAAGCAAGAGGAATCACCGCCATTCCACCACCTTCAATCTGCATTGACGCGTTTCGGGGCAATGCACTTATCGAGAGCGTTTTAAGAGCCAAGACAGACAATTAGTCCCCATAAACGCCGAATGGCAACTCCGATTCTCCAGGTTGCCGGGTCGGAAGATTCCAGTCGCCATGCCGACTTATGGGGAGTAATCGGCGTCCGTGAGTGCCTTGGCGATTTCGCGCCAACCCAAAATCGCAGTTCCGCCATTCGTGCGGTGGAGGGAATTTTGAGACAACTTCGGAATTCACTCCGCGAGTGCCTTTTTTGACGCGTTGCAGATACTATATTGACATTTATACTCAGCTGTCTATATAAAGACATCTTAGTATGGCTAAGACGGATGCACTGCAAGGTTCCCTTGATTTACTCGTTTTGAAGCTGCTGTCGCGGCGACCGCGGCTTCATGGATACGCCATCATGGCTGCCATTGCTGAGACCTCCGGCGAGGTGCTGCGTGCGGAGGAGGGCTCGCTTTACCCCGCGCTATATCGGATGGAAGAAGCTGGCTGGATTCGAGCTAAATGGATCAAGAAGGATACCGGTCGCCGCGCGCGGATCTATGAGCTAACCGCTGCAGGCAAAAAGCAACTAGGCGCGGAAGAGACGCGCTGGGAGTCAGTCAGCGTGGCCATCAACCGGGTACTTCGGGAGGCATGACATGTCCATGTGGTCTCGTATTTCCAACGCCCTGCGAGGCGAGCGCTTAAACCGAGAAATCGAGGAAGAGCTGCAATCGCATATTGAGGAAGCCATTGCCTCCGGTCGCGACCCCGGAGAAGCTCGCCACTCCTTCGGTTCGATCGTGCGCCAGCGTGAGACCAGCCACAGCATACGTGTGGCTGGATGGCTTGAGTCTGTGCTCGCCGATCTGCGTTTCGGCTGGCGCCAGCTCGGCCGCAACAAGGTCGCCTCCGCAGCCGCTATGTTGTCGCTCGCGCTCGGAATCGGTTCCTGCGTCGCCGCCTTCCGCCTGATCGATGCTCTGCTCTGGCACCCGCTGCCCATCGCAAATTCCAGCAAGCTTTATGTCCTCTCTCGCAAGTTGACCGGGTTGGAGGGCAAGCCTATTGAAGACGGCTACTGGGCAACGCCAAACTTCAGGCTCATGCAGGATGCGGTTCTGGACCAGGCAGATCTGATCGCCATCAGCGACGCCGACCGCACTGACATTACATGGTCCACTGACGAGGATATAGAGAAAGCTCATGTTGCCTATATTTCCGGCAATATGTTCCCGGTCTTTGGCCTCGAGCCCACACTGGGTCGATTGCTCGTCCCAGCCGATGATCGAATGGGCGTGGCGTCCTATGCCGTCCTTTCCTGGGATTACTGGAATCACCGCTTCGGCCGAGCCCCTGACGTTCTGGGACGCTCCCTTCATATCGGCGACCAGACGTTTGAGATCATCGGTGTCGGGCCCCGCTATTTCACTGGAACAGAAAAGGGAACGGTCACCGACGTCTTTCTGCCATTGAGCGCGAACCGCATCGCAACCCAGGAAAGCGCCACCTGGCATCGCGTCTTCCTTATGTTGAAACCCGGCATCAGCGCGTCTACTGAAATTGCGCCGATTCGCCAGCATCTCGCAGCCGTCAGCCACGCCTTCGAGGTTCAGTGCTCCTTGTGTTTCCGCGGCGTGCCTCAGGCTACGGTGAAACGCCTTCTCGACAAGAAACTGGTCTTAACGGCCGCCGGCGCCGGTATCTCCGATCTCCAGAAGGACTATCGGCGGTTGCTCGGCGTGCTCGGTCTGTTAGTCGTTCTCGTGCTGGTAATCGCCTGCGTCAACGTGGCTAACATGATGACGGCCCAGGCGGCGTCCCGTGCCCACGAGATGGCTCTCCGTATATCGATCGGTGCTGGGCGTCGCCGTCTTGTCCAGCTTATCCTGGCTCAGAGCACGCTGCTCGCTCTCTTCGCTTCCGCGGTTGGAGCGCTGTTTGCAGCATGGTCGGCACCGTTCGTATTGAGCCTCGTGAATCCGCCGGATAACCCCGCGCGCCTCGACCTACCGGCTGATGGGCGAGTGCTTCTCTTCGGGTTCGCGCTCACGCTCCTCATTGTTCTATCGCTCGGCTTGCTGCCTGCTCTTCGCGCCTCGGCGGTGCAGCCTGTGAATGCGCTCAAAGGCGGGCAGGATTCACACTCATCCCGAAGCCTCATGCGTGGGTCTATCGCTCTCCAGGTCACCTTCTGCTGTCTCGTCCTCTTCCTCTCTGCACTCTTTGTCGCGTCGTTCCAACGCCTGCAGAATCGCCCGCTCGGCTTCTCCACAGATCGTTTGCTGCTGCTTGAAACAGTCGCAGGCAAAGGCCAGCTCCCCGTTGTATGGGATCAAACGGCCGAGGCTCTCCGCGGAGCCCCCGGCGTCAGTTCGGTCGCCATTGCGGGCTGGCCTTTGCTGGGGCGGATCCAGATCAACAGTGACATCTCCATCAACGGCGCGCCGCCGAGTCCCACTCCTGCATTCTTCCTGAACGTTTCCCCCGGCTGGCTCTCGACGATGAAGATTCCTCTTATTGCAGGCCGGGACTTTCGCCCGCAGGACACTTCACCGGGCGTCGCCATCATCAACGAAACCTTTGCCAAAACCTTCTTTCCCGGGCAGGACCCCACAGGCCGTGTCTTTGAGCGTCCTTCCAATCCCTTCCAGAGCGCGGCCGGTCAATACAAAGTTGTCGGGGTTACTCATGACGCGCCCTACCACGACTTGCGCGAGCCTACGCGGGCCGTTTTCTACATCCCCGCCAATACAGTCGACAATCAGGCCGTCGCCACGCCTGTCAGCTTCGCTACTTTCGTCATTCACACTGACTCGAAAGACCCGCTCGTCGCGGCGGAATCTTTGCGCCAGCTCATCGCCCGGCTCCATAACGGACTTCGCGTCTCCAATTCCACCACGCAGCTCGATCTGTTCCGTGACCAGACGGTGCGCGAGCGATTGCTCGCCATGCTTGCCGGTTTCTTTGCCGTGGTCGCTCTACTCCTGGCGGGCATCGGGCTATACGCGGTGCTCAACGGCTCCGTTCTACAGCGCCGCCGCGAGATCGGGATCCGCATGGCGATCGGCTCAAGTCGAGCTGGCATCGTGCGCCTTGTGACACTGGATATATTCGTTACGATCACCCTCGGGGCCTGCGCCGGCGTCGCCATCGGTTTTGGCGCGGCGCGGTATGCCGCGGCCCTCTTCTACCAGGTCAAAGCCACTGACGCAGATATGATTGCGCTGCCGGCGTGCGCCATGCTACTCACTGCCTTTGTAGCCACACTGCCCGCCGTGCTGCGTGCGCTGCGCACAAACCCTACCGAGATCCTGCGCGCAGAGTAATGCCTTCAGTGCGCGCGAAGGAGTTCAGTTGACGCAAACAGGCCAAATCACTCATCCAGCTCACGTTGTGCGCTGAATCTCGGATAGGTCCCCACAAACGCCCAATCGCGACTGCGATCTTCGCCTGAAGGCGGTCCCGGGATTCGAGTTGCCATGCCGACTTCTCGTTACAAATCCGTCTCGATGAGTATTTGGCGATGGCGCGCGAGCCGACGCTAGACCGCTTTAGAGCACCCTTTGACGGCAAAGCTTTCGCAAAACCGAATCTGTAGTGCACTATCTGGTCGGGTTCCCCGCAGTCCAATTGACAGTCCCGGCCAATGGCCCGTCGACGGCGTCTCAGTCTCTTGACCTTGATCCTGCTCGTCCGGATAATGAGTCTGTCCAGCCCCCTCCCCTTCGCCCAGTGGGGGCTGAAAGAGTCTTCTGGGATTTCCCAGCATTGAGATACGAGCATGGAAGACGCTCTCATTGCGGTCAGCATCGCGGTCAGTATTCCTTTGCTGGCTGTCGGAATGGTCTTCACCTGCATCGCTGGGTTTATGCGGTTACGTCGGAAGGGATTCAGTCCTCCGGCATCCGCCTGGTTGCTCTTGTCTGCGTCTCTGCTGGCCCTGCTTTCGTCGCTGCTGGTGCTGCCCAAGGTGGTGTTCAGTGCGCATGGCGGCCTCATTTTTGTTGTCATCTTTTGGTTACCGGCGATTGTTTTTGCCGCCCTGATTCTCCTGATGCAGTGGGTCCTGCCACAGCGCAACGCAAGGGTATCCGGACGGCGACGGCCTCGCTTCCCCTTTGTCGCAGCCGGTCTCGGACTGTTCGGGTTAGGGGTTGCTCTTGTCCTGTGGGCGATATGGCAAGAAGCCTCTTTGGGCGTTTCCATTAAGCTCTCCATCATTCTTGCCGGATTCGGCAGCGCCCTGATCGCTCTTGGCCAGCGCGCCAAATCAACTTCCTCGATTGAAGAGGCTACACAGGCGGATCCTCGCGCTCCGGTACTCTATCTCCGGCCTTTTATGCAGGAAGGGCTTCCTTTCGTGCTTGGCAAGAAGTCGACCCATGGCCGGTACTTGTCCGCTGCCCGCAAGGCCATCTCGTCGGGTGACGACGATATCGACTTTCGAGTCTCGGTCCGATTTGAACAGTATTTTAGGGAGCCGCTCGAAGGACAAATTGGCCCCTTCGTGGCTCTCGGCAATCCGGAGGACTACCTTCCGCCGGAGGGCGCGGTGCGAACCTACGCAAGTGATTCGGAGTGGATGGTACGCGTCGAGCGGCTCGCTGCTGCCTGCTCGTGCATGGTAGCCGAAGCCGGCATTTCGAGCAATCTTGAGTGGGAGTTGCGATATCTGCGGCAGGAAGGCTTGCAAGGGAAGCTGTTCATCATGACACCACCGGCCGCGCTCAGGGTAAGTTGGTTCGATCGATTGTTCCTCTGGGTCGAGCAGGTTGACCTCGTTTCCTGGGATGCCTTCACGAAGACCATGACCGCCTGTGGGTATGAGATCGCGGATGATCCCGGGCCCGGCTCTGTTCTTTGCTTTGATACCAACGGTAAGAGTGTGATTGTGAGGACGGGCGCCGTCCAGCCGGAAGAGTATGTCGCGTCGATTCGAGAATTTCTGGAGATGCGTGCTGGATACACACGGGAGAGTTTCGACAGATCTGCACCGCCAGTTCCCGAGCTACCTCCAACTCCCGCACTACCGTCGGCTCCGACCACTGATTTGCCGGTAGAGTTGCCGAAGGCTGTGGTTCCGCGCCGCTCGTGGTGGTCGCGCCTCCTGTCCTCTGTCGCTTCGTTGGCCATCCTTGCCCTGCTGATTGGCGCGATAGCCTACGGTCCCGGTCTTGTCAAACAGCATCGAGAGAGGTCGCGCACCCAGGCACTGAGGACCTTTGCGTCACAGATCGGGTTTACATTCAGCGATGGAGATCTGACGATTGTGAACCCGGATATCGCAGGAACCTCGCTCATCGATCACGGAAATAACGAGGGGTGGGCGTCTAACGCGGTGCAAGGAGAGCGGGATGGTTTCCTTGTGTTGTTGTTTGACTTCCGGTACACCGTCAAGTCACAAGACCGTAGTGGAGATGACGTCTCGCACGAGATTTCCCAGACCGTAGCTGCCTTCTGCGGCACTAGCCAGCGAATGCCAACATTCCATTTACAGGAATACTCGCTGTGGAATGCACTCGACTTACTCGATCGCGACGAACGCATAGAGATGGAGGGATCTCCCGAGTTTACAAAGCGATTCATTCTTCAAAGCAAGGACAAGGTTGTAGGCATACGAATGTTTTCCCCTGAATTGCGCAGTTTCCTGATGAGCTCGTATCCTCGCGGAAATTGGAATATCGAGGGGGGCGGCCCATGCCTGGTGCTCTATCAGCCCAAGGTTCGAGTCAACCCGGAGAACTGGGCTAGCTTTCTCGAGCAAACGCTCCAGACAGCCCGTGGCTTCTATCAGCACGTCCGCCCGGATCAGGCGCCGCAGACCGCGGCATCAAAATAGCCAGTCTGCAAGCCAATCCATCATCGTGACAACGAAGTCAGTCAAGTAGTCCGAAGTGTCCGGACAATAATCGCTGCGTTGGCTTCAGGAAAGCTTGCGCCATACCGACATCTCGGTACTGATTACATCAGCGGGCCAGAGATGTTTGTTCTTTTACAACGTTTGGGCCCTCTGTGGCTGGCGCCGATATGCACTCTCGACGTCACTCAATGAGTCAAAATGGAGAACAGGCGCGCCAGTTACTTCAGAAGTTTTCGACCATCCAGGCATTGCTTTCGGCCTGAGTTACCCCCTGCAATAGACCATATTGCCCATCCGGAGATTGAATCATGGCACCAAACTCGGTATTTGCAACCCCTTGCAAAGCCACGTGTGCTTTGCCTGTCTGGCCGACTTCGAGAATGACTGGAATTTCTTTCGGTGTGACACTTGGCATAAAAACGCTCTGGCTGTCGGCGGACCAATCCGCATTGTTGAGCGGCCAGTCCTTGACCGTCACGTCGTGAGCCGCTCCAGTATCCAGCGAGAGAAATCGGATTGTATGTCGATCGAGGACAATCGCAAGCTTCGACCCATCCGGAGAAATAACCCAGTTCCTGAGATCGGTCCTTATGGTTAAGAGTTCCCGATCCACTCCGTGTTCGGGGTCGAAGGAGACATATGTGAGATCCTGTCCGACGAGTTTGCTGTAGACACACAATTTCGAAGGCGTTCGCGCGCAGCCATAATTTATGATCCCGTCTTCCTGTAAGACCAGGTGAGGCGGCCCTCCGGCAATGGGTTTGCTCATCAGGGACGGAAGGGCTGGGGCGTTTTCCGGCCCCGACGTGGTCAGATAGAGCACCTGCGATCCATCCGGACTCAGCCGCGGGAGATTGATGATGGGTGCTTCCACAAGGGCCTCGGGCGTGGTTTCGCCGATACCCTGTTTGAAGAGTTTCCACGTGCCGTTTCGGTTCGAATCGAACAGGATTGCCTTGCTGTCAGATGTCCACGCACTCGCATAGTTTACGTTCTCATCCAGAGTCAGGCGGCGGGGCTCTTTGAACTGATGCGCCCGCGCATCGTAAGTCGCAATGAATGCTTCCAAGGGCTCATTGGTTCGCCACAGCAGCAACCGCCTTCCGTCAGCAGTTGCGCTTAACCCACTAATGCTGCCCTCCGCCTGGGTGATTTGCTGTGGGGATCCGACGACCTTTCCGGTCCGGTCGTCAATGCGAATTGAGTAGACTCCATCGTCATCCTTTTTGCTGGACGGATCTTCATGGTACGCGAAGAGAAGGCGTCCATCCCGGTCCCACCACAGAGCCTGCCCGACGCGGGAATCCTTCACTGCTTCAATCGGTCCGCCGGCGTTTGGATCGATGGTCGTCAACGAGGCTGTAGGCTCTCGAGGATCGGAGCCGACAACGACATGGCCCTCGATGTAGGCAAGGCGCTTCCCCCCTGGGGACCAGACCGGAGGGAAGAACCAGCTTCCATGCGAGCCGGGCTTGTCCAGGATGCCTGCAGACACAACTTTTCGAGCATTCGATCCGTCAGAATCCATCACCCAAAGTTCGCTGGCTATCTTTGGCCCGGGCAGGTAAGCGATGCGCGATCCATCCGGAGAGAGGGATCCTGCGGCGGCATCGTCCATGATCTTTTGCGGGTCCCCACCCAGGAGGGAGAGTTTATAGAGGCTCGGCTTCCATAAGTCGAGTCCTTGCGACTGCGCTTCAAGTCGCACGACCAAGAGATGTGTACTGTCAGGAAACCAGCAGTCGGGCCATGCAACAAAACCTTTTGGCAGGCTCCAGGGCCGGGTTTCGCCGGTGGACATCTGGCGCAGGTAAAGGCCCGTTGGGTCAGCGTAAGCAACATACCTACCATCCGGCGAAACGATTGCACCTCGAATCGGATCTTCCGGGGGATTCGACGTGACGCGCCGCTCCATCAGCGGATATGCGATGACACGTCTGTCGCCGACGGCCCTTCTCCCGATATCCCACCGAATCAGAAACCCGATCAGTATCAACAGGACTGCGGCTAGTCCGGCAAAAAACATCCGCCTAAGGGAAGCTGATTCCTTGCTGGGAGCCTCTCTCGGCTTCTCTTCCAAATCAAGAGCGAGATTGCCCCGCACTGTCCCTTGATCACGAAGCCCGTTGTCCCCATTTCTGTTCATTTCAGGACGCGGACTCGTGCCGAACCCATCTTCGGCGGTGTTCACCTCGCAAAGAAACCTGTATCCGACAGTTGGCACCGTGAGGATGTAGAGCGGCTCGCGTGTGTCGTCCCCAAGCACGCGTCGCAGCTGCGCAACGCTGCGAGTGAGGGAGTTATCTGAAACGGCGCTGTCATTCCAGACAGAGCCCACAATCTCGTCCTTAGGTATCAACCTCCCGGGATTGCGGAGCAGGAAAAGGAGGACGCGAAAGGCCTTCGGTTCGACGGCGATGCGCTCGCCGCCCTTGATCAGGAGGAACTCCCGTTCCCTGACCTCGACGTCCGCGAATTTGAAAACAAAGCACTTACGCTCCGTCATCAAAACATCGCCTTTCGTCCGGAAACCGTCAGAGTGGCGTCACGACCGTGTCGAGCCATTCGCCCAGAGTTCATCCAGCCTATCTGGCTGAGGTGATCTCAAATGTCGATTCTGAATCTGAAATGGCTCGTTGTCATGACTCTCGCGGCAGCCTCGCTTTCCGTAGTTAAGGCTGAACCGCACTGCCCTGGAAATGTCAACAGTTTACCCTTGCGGCTGGTGCAGCGCTCCCAAATCATTGTGCCAGTCACCATCAACCATTCGGGTCCTTTCGATTTTATGGTGGATACAGGCGCGCAGGTGACGACAGTGGATCCGGCCCTAGCCGCCGAACTTCACCTCAAAGCACTGGGAATTGCCGGCGTGACCGGGGTGGGAGTCTACGCGCGCGCATCGCTTACGCAGCTTGCGTGGGTGGATGCTGGCTCCCACGTCGTCGAGAACGTATTGGCGGTCATTCAAAACCTCGGACAGACACAATTGGCAGACCACCGGGTTCGTGGAGTTCTCGCCGGAAACTTTCTTGAGCATTTCGATCTGCTCATCGATTACTCCCATAGCATCGTTTGCCTCGATGATTCGGCGGAGATGGGCAAGAAGGTGAAGGGCGAGCGTATCCCGTTCTCGGCCCAGGCCGGGGCACAAGGGAGCGCGCCGAGTCCGCAAAAGCTGATCATTTTGGCCCGTGCGCCAGGCATCGAGAAGAAAACACTGCATCTGCAATTGGATTCGGGGATCAATTCGCCGCTGTTGTATGGAGCCGGCGAGGACTTGATGCCGGGGCAAATCGCGGGCGCTCCGCTGCGGAGCCGGGGAACGGACGGAGTGGAACACGCGTTTGCGGTTCTGGTTTCGCAGGACGTTCAAGTGGGACCGCATTCCCTGCGCCAAGTCCATTTTGTTATGCCGATGAATGCGGCCAAGAATTCGCCAAAGTCGGACGTGGATGGGCTGCTTCCAACAATGCTTTTTCAACGGATCTATGTGAACTACGCCGATCATTACGTTGTGCTGGAATCGTGGTAAGAGAAAGCTTTCGCAAAGGATTCACCGAGCAATCAATTGTTTGCGGTCAAGAACTAATCAAGGAACAAGCGCCCTAAACAACACATGCGAAGACAGAAGACGCAAAGGACGGGATTGGAAGTGAGGGATTACAGGCAAACCTCCGTCGTCGGAAGGAACCGGCGATACGCGCCGTGGTGCTTTTATGCCGGAAACCCGTTCAAGGTCGAGGGTTTGGGCTACATACAAGTGCGCACCGCGACGCTCTGCCGGTTAGATTCAAGCGATGCGTTGATCCGGCGACTCCCCTACACGCTGAAGTTGTGAACATACTCGATACATCTGAGATCAACTGCGACAGACTGCAAAATCGGTAATGAAAAACGCCGATTGCAGCGGCGATCCTCACCCGGTGACGAGCCAATGGATTCAGGTCGCCATGCCGACTTTGGGGAGTGACCCGTGTCCCGGAGTGCCTCGGCGATTTGGCACGAAGCCAGTGTCAAGCGCATCGAAGCTGCACGTCAAAAACAGGAGGACAGCAGGTTCATCCTTGCACCCAGTGCTGTGGTAGCGCCTGTGACACTCCGAGAGTCTTCAATCCCTCTGCTGCTGACGACGCCGGAGTCTGGTGTTAGTCTCAGTCAACTAGCTAATCTCAATCTGAGGTGTCCGTGTGAAGCGTACGGCATTGACATGGGCCATTTTGCCCGCCGTGCTTCTGTTTGCGGGATTCACTGACACCAAGCCTCGAAACGGTTCGAGCACTCTTGAGGTCGCGAAGGACACCGCGAATTGGCTGATGTACGGCCGGACGTACGACGATCAGCGCTTCAGTCCGCTGAACCAGATCAACGAGCAGACCGTTGCCAATCTGGGACTGGTCTGGAGCCAGGAACTTGACACCACCCGCGGCCTCGAGGCAACTCCGATCGTGGAAGACGGTGTGATTTACACCACCGGATCGTGGAACGTCGTATACGCGATGGACGCGAAGACAGGCAAAATGCTGTGGCAGTATGATCCCGCGATCGATCGCAGCCGGGCGTATTTTCTATGTTGCGATGCCGTCAATCGCGGTGTCGCGCTCTACAGGGACAAACTGTATGAAGGCACGTTGGATGGTCGCCTCATCGCGCTGGACAAACGCGCCGGAACAATCTTGTGGAGCACGCAGACAACCGATGTCAGCCAAGCATATTCGATCACCGGCGCGCCACGGATCGCAAAAGGAATGGTCGTAATCGGGAACGCCGGGGCCGAATACGGGGTGCGCGGCTATATATCAGCTTATGACGCGGAAACGGGCAACATGGCGTGGCGCTTCTATACCGTTCCGGGCGATCCGGCGCACGGTTTCGAGAACAAGGACGTCGCTCGCGCCGCGAAAACCTGGACGGGGGATAAGTGGAAGAACGGCGGAGGCGGGCCTCCCTGGGACAGCATCGCGTATGATCCAGCACTCGATCTGCTGTACTTCGGTACAGGCAATGCCACTGCGTGGTACCGCGCGCTCCGAGGTGGTGGCGACAATCTCTACACCGCCTGCATCGTGGCCGTGCATGCAAGCACAGGCGAATTGGCATGGTATTTCCAACCTACTCCGGGTGATAACTGGGACTATGACGCGACGCAGATGCTGATGCAGGCCGACCTGAAGATCGGTGGCCGCGTCCGCAACGTTCTGATGCAGGCCAACAAGAACGGCTTCTTCTACGTGCTTGATCGCAAGACCGGGGAATTCATCTCCGGTGCTCCCTTTGTCTCCGGCATCACGTGGGCCACAAGGCTCGACTCGAAGAGCGGCCGCCCGATTGAGATTCCCGGCATAGGCGGAGCCGAGCCCACGCTGATCTCGCCCGATCCCTTCGGCGCACATAATTGGTACCCCATGGCCTTCCATCCGACGACAGGATTGGTGTACGTTCCGGCAAAGAGCGGCGGCCAAATGGTTCACATGCCCAATTCAAAGTGGAAATATGATCCCAACGCAGAGAATAAGGGCTTCGACGACTCCTACGAAGGAGCACTTTATGCAAAGGCGGCAGCGATGCCTGCCGAGACTGGAGAACTGCTGGCTTGGAACCCGGTGACTCAGAAGGAGGCCTGGCACGCAAACTCTCCTGTAGTCGAGACGGGAGGAGTTCTTTCCACGGGGGGCAATCTAATCTTCCAGGGCCGCGCTGACGGCATGCTGGTGGCCTATCGCGCTACAGACGGCAAGCGACTGTGGCAATTTGACGCCGGCACGGGAATCATGGCCCCGCCCGTAACCTATACCGTCAATGGCGTGCAGTATGTGACCGTCATGGCAGGTTGGGGTGGCGGCCCCGGATTGTTTAACGCGCCTGGGAGCGGCCCCGTGAAGCCGGGCAATGGGCGCATCCTCACCTTTGCTATAGGTGGTCAGGCGAAGTTGAAGGTGGTGCCGTTCGGTCCGCAGGGTCCGCCGCCGATGCCGCAGCTGACGTATGACTCCTCACCGCAGCTGGTCCACAGGGGAGCGCAGATCTTCAATTCGAGTTGCATGTTGTGCCATGGCTTGAACGCGGTCGGCGGCTCCCTACCCGATCTCCGCTATTCCAGCAAGGATATGATCGAGTCGCTCGACCAGATATTGCTGGATGGTGTGTTCGCCCCGGTGGGGATGCCATCCTATAAGAAGATACTCAACGCGCAGGACGTGAAGGCTCTGCAAGCGTACATCGTGGCTCGCGCCCGGGAATCAGCGACGCCTTCACCGGACAAGCCGAAGCCATAACTGCCCGGCGGCCCAAAGTCATTCGGTGGTCGTAATTCCTACTGTGGGATAGTGAGTCCAGCCGGTTGGCGCTGTATTGATTCAAAATGCGCCAATATGCAGCATGGGCTGTTCGTATCGTAACGCCGTGAGAAACGGGCACTCAGAAGTAATTCTCAGTTGACGAGAACAGCCCGAGTCGCTCATTGACAATCGATTACACCCAATTGTCGTTATTAGTCCCGGGAAAGGCCCCAGGGTGCGATGGGCCGAGATCGCGATCAGGATCATGCTTTTTGCCACGGCGAATGGAGGCCGTACGCATGGCAAAGAGCAAGGCAAAGCGCAAACGGACGCCCAAGCATGTTCTAAAGCTCCCGGACCTTGAGCAATCGAAGTTAGCCGTACTGAACAGCCTGACGTCTCAAAGCTCACAACGAACCTACGACCATGCAATCAGAGAATTCATCGAATGGTATTGCTCGGAACCCAGGCTCGCGTTCAATAAGACGGTGGTCACCCGGTATCGAATATCTCTTGAACAGCACCACTACGCGTCAACCACCATCACCTGCGACTGGCGGCAGTTCGGAGGCTGGCCTACGAGGCTGCCGATTGTGGCAGCCAACATCCCTTGCCAGTACTCCACCAGCACATTTAAATCGTCTGGGTGGATCGCAATTGTCCAGCCCCAACCATGTGCCTGGTGCGCCGAAAGCCCGGCGTAATCCAGCCAGCGTCGATTGAAGAACTCAGCCGAGCCGTCTGGCGCCGCTGACCAAGCCATTGATGGGATCGTTTCGATAACATCGCGCAGCTCTCGTTCGCTTCGTTGCAACTTTTCATTCTGACGTTCTAATTCCGCGCGAGCAACCTCCGCCTGGCGAAGATTGAAATTGTCGTCAATCGCGAATGCGACTACTCGACCGATGAGTCGCAAAAAGGCAATGTCGCTATAAACGGTCCCGGGAGAGCCGGACATTCCCAGCGCGCCCAGGCGCCGATGCGGCGTAGTGAGAGGGACAAAAACCAGCGGGCCAACGTCGAGGCCATGAGCGGCAATTCCTTCCTTGAGGGGTGCCGGTACTCTTTCATCCGTGTTCCAGTCGCGAATATGGAAAGGCTCTTGGGTGGTGTAGGCGTGCCACGATGGCCGCTGTTGAACTGGCATGGCGACATCCCGATGTCGGTTCACGCTATGAAGGCCGCGGGTGGGATCGACCTCGGCACAGCTGACATGTTCACGTACGATTTTGCGCGGCAACTGGAGTTGAATCCCGGCCCATTCCAGGGCGTCGCAGCCTACAGCAGCTTCGCGCCGAAGGTGAATGTGCGGGTATCGCAAGCCACGGCGGCGATCCAGGTTCCGGCGAGCCTGGTCTCCGGAAACTTCTTCAGCGTGATGGGCGCACAGCCCCTGCTCGGCCGCGCCCTTGGCCCATCCGATATGGATGCTCCGGATCGCAGCGCCGTGGCTGTCGTGAGTTATCACTTCTGGCGGCAATCCCTCTCATCCGATCTTGGCATCTTAGGCAAGACGATCTCCGTCAACTCTGCGCCCTTCACGATCGTCGGCGTGATGCCCGAGGCCTTCCACGGAATGAAGCTGGAGTTGGAGCCGCCCGATCTCTGGGCGCCCATCACCATGGCTCAAGAGATCTATCTGCAGCCGGGAATGCTCAAGCCGCGCAACTTTTACATTCTGCACATGGTCGCGCGACGAAACCCGCAATCCTCGCTGGCTGCCGATCAAGTCTGGCTCAATCGCCAGGTTCGCGACTACGTTCGCGCCGGCGAAGGGAGCACGATTGCGCCCGCCCGGCAGCAGGAGATCGAGCGCATCAGCGTCAAACTGATCTCAGCAGCTCACGGCGTCTCCGGCCTTCGCGACTTGTACCGGGATTCTCTTTTTATCCTGATGGCGATCGTGGCGCTCGTGCTTTTGATCGCGTGCGCAAACCTCGCCAATTTCCTGCTGGCCCGGGCGGTTGCGCGCCAGCGGGAATATGCCACCCGGCTTGCCCTCGGCTCGAGCCGCGGGCGCATCATAGGCCACAGCGTCGTCGAGGCGCTGCTCCTGTCTTTGTGTGGCGGCCTGCTTGGACTCGGCATCGCGTTTTCAGTCACGCGCGCTCTCATCGCCTTTGTCGTGCGGGGCGCCGCCTACACTCCGCTGGATCCGGGGCCCGACAGCGGCGTTCTGCTGTTCACCCTGGGCGTCTCGATTGCGGCGGGTCTGCTCTTTGGTCTCCTGCCAGCGCTGTACGTCGGCCGAGCGTGGACTGGCTCTTGGACTGGTTCGGCCTTCAGCGCAACTACCCGCGCAGCGATGAGCAGCGGAGGACGAGGCAGTCGCTGGTGGCCCAAGGCTCTGGTTACAGCGCAGATCGCCCTGTGTCTTCTTCTGCTGGTGGGTTCGGGTTTGTTCCTGCGCACATTGCGCAATCTGCAGAACCAGGATTTCGGTTTCGAGCGGTCGCACATGATCATCGCATATTTCGACGCGCGCATCGCAGGTTACAAACCCGAGCAGGTTCAGATTCTGAACCAGGACCTTATCGAACATCTCTCCGTCATCCCGGGCGTTCGCTCCGCAGCGCTGGCCGCCACGCCGCCCATCGATTTCGGTTCTTGGACGTCGAGCTTGTCGATCTCGGGATACACGGCGCAGCCGAGGGAAAATATGGGGGCGGTGCTCAATCGCGTATCAGGCAATTACTTTGACGCAGCCGGGATTCCAATCGTCGCCGGCCGCGCCTTCGGGCCTTCCGACAATGCTTCCTCACTCAAGGTCGCCGTGGTGACTCAATCCTTCGCCCAGCACTACTTTCCTAAAGGGGACATCATCGGGCGCACGGTGAAGATCGACATTGAGGAGCCGGGACCATGGCAGATCGTGGGAATCGCGCGCGACACCAAGGCCGTGGGGCCGCGCCAGGATGCGCCACGCATGGTCTACATGCCGCTGGCTCAGATCGTCGACGCCAAAGGCAAGGGAACGAACGACAGCTATCCGTCGGTCATCGTTCTGAGAACCTCGGGCGATGCTGCGAAAGTTATTCCAAGTTTGCGGGCGGCCGTTGCGGGCGTTGATCCGAATCTACCCATCCTGAACGCGCGGACGATCGGCGACCAGATGGAAAACTTCATGAGCCATGAGACGCTCATTTCTCGGCTCACAACCATCTTTGCCGCGCTGGCGGTTCTTCTCGCAGCGATAGGGCTTTACGGAGTGATGACTTTCAACGTGGACCGCCGCACAAGTGAAATCGGAGTTCGCATCGCGCTGGGCGCGAGCGGAGCCGGCATGCAGTGGATGGTGTTACGCGAGTCGATGGTCCTGCTTGCAGCCGGCGTTGCTTTCGGTCTGCCGCTCACCCTTTTCTCTGTGCGCGTTCTGCGCTCGCAACTTTATCAGATGAGTCCATTCGACCCCATTGTCTTCGTATTGGCTACCGTGGTGATTGTCATGGTCACGTTGCTTTCGGCATGGCTTCCTGCACGTCGCGCGGCTTCTGTCGATCCCGTTGCTGCATTGCGGTGTGATTGACGTATTTCCGGCAAATCCATTCGTGTTGCATTTGGCGCCAACAAGTCAACGCGCCCATTGACCCATTCAGATCGATCTGTGTTCTCGGCAATTGGACGTAAGAACCGGCTGCTCGGCCATGTGGCTCACGTTGCCGTCGTCGGTGAGCGCATTGGCGAAATTCACCAGCGGAGCCTGAAGGTGAACCTCAAGTGTGGGCGAGTTCTCATGAGACCTAGGAGATAACTCGTCATCCTACTGGAAGATCGCAATGGGCGTGGAAATACACTCAATAGACGCCCGGAATCAGCCGCTTTGTGTTGCGGCTATAGTCTTCGTACTCGGCTCCAAATGCTCGGCGGTGAGCCGTTTCTTCAACATGGAGTCCATGCGCGAGAGCATGGAGATTTATCCGAGAACCGCGGCGGAGCGGGCGATGAAGTTGCACGAAGTGTTGTTGAGGGCCTCAGCGGCAAAGATCAAGTGGTGGCAGGCGGCGGAGTTGATGGGCATCAGGGATCTTCACGCTGCAATATCCGGATGAACTTAGCTTTGAAGAAAGGGCTTCAACGCACGCACGGCGTCCGGTATCCGTTCGATCGGACTACTGCCGAAACCGAGAACGAGGCCTTGACGCGGCTCGAGCTTGACGTAGGCAGGTGAAAGCGGCCACAGGTATAGGCGCGCCTCTGCAGCCCGGGCGGAAATCTCTGTATCGCAATAGCCCTCGGGCAACGTCACAGCCAGGTGCATGCCTGCCTCTGCGCCGTGCACTTCCAGCATGTCGCCATATTCCGCATGAAGACTCTGAATGAGGACTTCACGCCGCTTGCTGTACAGATTCCGCATTCTCCGAATATGCCGGCCGAAGTGGCCTTCGTGCATGAAGTCGGCGAGAACTTCCTGTGGGAGATAAGGGGGGAAGATATCCATCGCAAAGCGCACCGCCGAGAAACGGTCGACGAGATCCTCGGGGATCACAATGTATCCGATGCGCAGCGAAGGGAACATTACTTTGCTGAATGTGCCGATGTAGATGACTCTCGCATTCACGTCGAGACCTTGCAGCGATGAAATGGGGCTGCTTTCGTACCGGTATTCGCTATCGTAATCGTCTTCAACGATCCAGGCGCCGGCACTTTGAGCCCAGCTGAGCAAGTGGAGCCGCCGGGCCAACGTCATCGTCGATCCAAGTGGATACTGGTGGGACGGGATGACAAAGGCCGCTCTCGCCTTCGGGTTGAGCTCGAGAGCCGCACTAACGTCCATACCTTCCCGATCTACTGGCACAGGAATAAGACAACAACCCGCCGCTGTGAGAGCGGCTCTCGCCAATCCATAGCCAGGATCTTCCACAAAAACGGGACTGCCGGGGTCGAGCAGTACGCGTGCCGTAATGTCGATCGCCTGTTGCGACCCTGAGACGATCATGATTTGGCCGGGCGCACACTTCACCCCGCGCGCGGTCCGGAGATAAGAGCAGATCTCCAGGCGAAAGCGCTCCGAACCTAGCGGATCAATGTGGTGCAACGCACTCGCAGCAGGATTCTGGCTATGCCTCGCGATTAGTTTCGACCACACCTGGAAAGGAAAATGATCGAAGGCTGGCTGATGAAGCCCGAAGGCTCCCCATCGACGCGGAGATCGGGTTCGATCGAAGGATGGATAGAGCAATGAGCGTCGCGACACGTCGCGCGGCCCGGACGGCTTGTTGGCAGGCCGCCCGGCATTCGACTCAACGGAGATGAGTTGTTCAGGAAGCGAACTCGCAACAAATGTGCCGGAACCCACACGGCTCTCGAGGTAACCTTCGGCGAGAAGCTGAGAGTACGCTTGCAGAACGGGGAAGCGGGATACACGCACCTCGGAAGCAAAATCGCGCGTCGACGGAATTTGCTGCCCCGGTCTCAGATCTCCGCGCAGAATTGCCGTACGGTATCCGTCGTAAACCTGCTTGTGCACCGGCAGCGGGGCGCTTTGATCGATCGCTATGATGGGACAAATGTGAGCGGAAGAGTTTCCCATGGCGGTTATTCTCAATGTTCTTGTTGGCCTCGAATTCGTCACTGAGTACACCGAGCACGCCCCGGCTCGGCGGTAAAAATCGACCTCCCTGGCGCTGGCTGCTCCGCCGGGTGCCGAAGGTAGTTTCGCCGCGGAGACACTGCGTGGAACACGGTGTTTGACTGCTCGCTAACTGGATCGTCACTACGTTAAACACAAGTGTTGGGTTGCACAGAAGTTACGTTGAATCACGTATTAGCTGCATGAATCCTGTTCACGCGTTGAATCGGACGACTCGCCTGCCGCGCGCTTCACACGGAACTTTTTGCTTGACACACGCACAGTGTTGTAAGTGACCGGAATTCCAGATTGGAGGGCCTTGCTCGGAGAATTGTTGTCCCAGGATTTGTAAGCGAGTGTTGACTTCGTAGGCCTGTCCAAAGAAAAATGGCGCGACGGAAGTTGTCCGTCGCGCCCTGGTTACGGTTGTACCCGCTCACGAAGACTTGTCTGCGGGGCTCTGTTTAGAAGACGAACTTCCCACCCAGTTCGAGGTTACGTGGGTCCCATGTGCTCGTGATCTGGCCGAACAGGGAGTTACCAAGGGTGGAATTAAAGTTGTTCAGCTCGGTATGGTTGAAGGTGTTGAACGATTCAAAACGCAGCTCAAAATGCGCCCGCTCGGTGAGGGAGAACGACTTGTAGAGCGACGTCGTGAAGTTCACGCGGCCCGGACCCACAATCGCATCTCGTGCCGCGTTGCCGAAGCCCTGGTTGGGACCGCCAAGCCATGCCGGAATCGGCGCCGAGAATTGCGACGTATTGAACCACTGTGTCCGCGTCTTGGGGTAGGTCACTTTGCCATTTACATTCGGGTGGGGGGTATAGCCTCCTCCAGAGCCGCCTAAACCGACCGGATCGTACGCGATCGAATAGTTGGGACCAAAGTAGTTCAGACTTCCATTGCCCGGGATACCCGACTCATCGACAAAGGTGCCAGCCATCTCCCAACCGCCGAGGACGGACTTAACCAGTCCCTGGCTTTTGGCGAAGAAGGGCAGGTTGTAAATGTAGTTGGCGTTGACCATCTGACGGCGGTCCAGGTTGCCCGAAGCCCTGTCATACTTCACGTTGAATGGGTTGCTCACTGGAGACAGATCTGAGCTGGTCAAATCGATTTCGTGCGAGTACGTGTAGTCGATTTCACCGCTGAGGCCCCACTTGTTCTGCAGCCGCAGCCCGGTCTGGAAGCCGTTGTAGCTTCCGTTGGTGGTGTTCTCTTCCTGCTTGATCTCCGCATACCCCTGATACGTGCGGTAGATATTGCCGTTAGCCAGGTTCCCGGCATCAATCGCCGGATTGCAACTGGTGTTGCCACCGCCGATTTGGTCGCCTGCGTATTTGCACGATCCGTCGCCGGACTGGGCACGGACTGAGAGCGGTGTGGTGAGCGGATAGTTGTTGATGTCCCGCGCGATACTCTGGTGCCACGCCAGGTTGCCGACGTATTGCACGACCCAGATCATCGAAGGTTTCAGCTCATGCTGAATACCGAGGCTGAACTGTGCCACCGCAGGCGCCTTGTAGGACTGCGCCAGGTTCGCCCAGCCGCCCGATGCAAAGAACGGCGTCGCGGCAGTCTGGCCCGTGACCCAGCTCGTTCTCGGATTGGAGAAGTACACGTTGTTCGCCTGCGGGTTGAACGCGAACGGAGGAGCCGTTGCCGCGTTGTAGATATCGTTGCCCTGCAAGCGCTCGTAGAAGGTTCCGAAGCCGCCGCGGAGAACGGTCTTGCCGTTGCCGAAGAGATCTTCAGAGAAGCCCACACGCGGCTGCAGCGTGTTGTAGTCGTTGCCCACCAGGCCCTTCGGGAAGCCGTTCTGTCCCGCAAGACCCATGCCGTTTACATAGAACGGAACACCGCCGAACGACTGGAAGCCAAGCCCGTTCGGATTCAGAGAACCGTCCGAGTTCCATTGCGGGATTTCGCTCGACAGATACAGCGCCGGATCGAAGTTGGCGACCGCGTTGCTGCGCTCCCATGCGTGCGGCAGCGCGTCATAACGCAGACCGAGTTGCAGGGTCAACCGCGGCGTCACGTGCCAGTTGTCCAACCCATAAACCGAAGGAGTCTGGTTGACGTAGTGGCGAATTGGCACCGCTTGATACTGGTTGTAGCTCGACGACAGCCCCAGCAGCAGGTCCATCAGACCGTCATTGGTCATCTGCCCTTGGCTGACGTTTCCTTCGGCATCGCCGAACAGCTGCTGGTTCTTGGTGTAGCGGTTATAGCTGAAGCCGAGTTTCATGGCGTGTTTGCCCGAGGTATACGAGATGTCCACCTTGGGCTCGTAGTCACGAGCGGCGTTGTGCCACGGAGCAGAACCGATGTCTTCGGCGGTGCCATATGGGTTTCCGAACCCTTGGACGCCCGGCAGATAGGGATTACCCGTGTCGAAGAACGCGGCTTGCGACCAGCCTGACGGCTTTTTGGCCAATTGACTATCGAGGATGTTAATGACATTGCCGTCGTAGTTGATGCTGGCTTCAACCAGCAGGTTCGGATTGATGGTTCCGCTCAACTTGATCGCGGCCGAATCCGACGGGTTCTGCAGGGTGCTTGTGACCGTGTTGTAGCTCGCCCACAACCAGCCAAGCTCGGGCGAAGCGTATCCCTGCGTCACCTTGTCCTCCATGTAATGGCCAAGAACCGTCCACTTGTCGTTGAACTTATGGTCGATGCGGACCACCGTGTCCACCACATCGATCGGGTTCGACACGTTGGTGATGTTCTTGTCCTGTCCAGCCACGTTCGCCGCGGGGAGGACGCCTGAATTCAAGTAAAGGACCGCATTGGGGTCGAACAGGTTGGCCGGAATTACGGGCATCGCAGCACCCGGAGTCAGACCATCCGCTGTCAGCTTGGCGTTGAAAGCCGGATCGCCGACCTTCGGGACCACCAGCGCGGTCGTCGGCGCAAACAATGGCGCCACGTAGGTCAGGTTTTGGCCGGACTTCGGGATATCGGCCGGGTCGATCGTCGGCTCAAGGTTGGTGCCGGCGCCGCTGAGGATCCTGCGCCACTCCTCGTTCCAGAAGAAGAAGCTCTTCTGCTTGCTCTCGTTGTACACGTGAGGAATGAAGATTGGGCCGCCGACGTTGCCACCGAAGATGTTGTAGTGGGTGCTGGTGCGTGGCGTAACCGGGTTGGAAAGCTTGTTGAAGTAGCTGTTCGCATCATAGTCGGTGTTGCGGTTGAACTCGTACGCCTCGCCATGGAACTTCTGCGTGCCGCTCTTGAGCGAAAGGCTCATGGTGGCGCCCGAAGAAATACCGTAGTCCGGCGGATAGTTCGAGGTCATCATTGTGAACTCGGCAATGGCGTCCTGCGCAGGCATGATGTCCATGCCGCCGGCGCCGCCGCGGTCATCGGCCTCACCACCGTCGATCAGCCAGATGTTGTGGTTTTGACGGAGACCGTTCACGCTGATGGTGAAGTTGGCTGCCACCGAAGTCGGTGTGTTCGAGTCAGGCAAGGCCGAGCTCACGCCCAGACCCAATGCCGCGAGAGCCGCGAAGTTGCGGTTCTCGGTAGCGATCTGGCTGATCTGCTCGGAGCTGATCAGTGTGCTGACCACGTTGGAGTCGGCCTGCACCGCAAGAGCATCGGCCTCGACTGTGACTGTCTCAGCTTCTGCACCGACTGTGAGTTTCACGTCGGCACGGGCAGTGGACGATACGTTCACCACGATGCCGTTCTGTGCGAAGGACTCGAAGCCCTTGGCCGTGACCTTCATGTTGTAGTTGGCGGGGTTCAGGCCGGGAATGTCGTAGAGACCCGTCCCACCACTGGTTGTCGTCTTGCTGGATCCGGTCGCGGGATCGGTAATGGTGATCTTCGCATCCGCGACCACGGCCCCAGTTTGATCGGTAACAATGCCCGTGAGTTCGGAGTTGGCCTGCGCCCAAACGGATAGGCACGCCAACATCAGAAAGCTCAATAGGATTGGTAGTCTCCTGCTTATTTGATTCATATGGCCATCCTTTTCAGAATTGCTTCAGGTTCACGTACTTTTGCTCGAGCACGATCTTCGACGCAGACCGCGTTCGGGCGCGGTTCTGTCATGCTTGCTGTCCGGAAAGAACTGGCGGACCGTTAAGGGGCGGCCCTCCCCTGAATGGATCGATCGTTTCAGGCTGGAAAGCAGGAGCCCCGAAATGCCACGAGCGGAGTCCACTTCATTTGGCACAAACCCCGGCCCTTTCCGAACCCAACCACTATCCCTGAGCCAGATGGCCGGTCACAATAACCAGTCTGAGTGGAATTGTCATAACCACTTTTGGAGATAGTCGCGCAAAGAGGATGGAGTACGCCCGGCTCCATAACGGACTTCGCGTCTCCAATTCCACCACGCAGCTCGATCTGTTCCGTGACCAGACGGTGCGCGAGCGATTGCTCGCCATGCTTGCCGGTTTCTTTGCCGTGGTCGCTCTACTCCTGGCGGGCATCGGGCTATACGCGGTGCTCAACGGCTCCGTTCTACAGCGCCGCCGCGAGATCGGGATCCGCATGGCGATCGGCTCAAGTCGAGCTGGCATCGTGCGCCTTGTGACACTGGATATATTCGTTACGATCACCCTCGGGGCCTGCGCCGGCGTCGCCATCGGTTTTGGCGCGGCGCGGTATGCCGCGGCCCTCTTCTACCAGGTCAAAGCCACTGACGCAGATATGATTGCGCTGCCGGCGTGCGCCATGCTACTCACTGCCTTTGTAGCCACACTGCCCGCCGTGCTGCGTGCGCTGCGCACAAACCCTACCGAGATCCTGCGCGCAGAGTAATGCCTTCAGTGCGCGCGAAGGAGTTCAGTTGACGCAAACAGGCCAAATCACTCATCCAGCTCACGTTGTGCGCTGAATCTCGGATAGGTCCCCACAAACGCCCAATCGCGACTGCGATCTTCGCCTGAAGGCGGTCCCGGGATTCGAGTTGCCATGCCGGTCGGGTCGAGGACTGGCGCGGTGTTCCGAAGGTCCGGCCTATCTGTTTCTCCCCGTTTCCTCTGGGAGTGCCTCAATAGCCAAACCGTGAATCCGTTTCCAGCCCCCGCCGCATCGCACCCAGCGTGCGGATTTCCCGCACTGGGCGCACCTGCTTGCTTAGTGCCAAGAGTTATGTGGCCTATCGTGCTGGAGCGACTTTCGCACCTGACCATCGAACGAGTTGGTAGTTGTTGAACAACCCCAGCCGGTCATATAGCCATTCGCTACTCCACCGCGTCCAGCCGAAGCCTTGACGGCCTCGGGCACGCATGGTCGCGCACTAGAGGATACGAGGTGCCGTCGGACCGCTTGTATACGTTGGCGTGGTCTGCATAGAGATCGACGCCTGTGAAGTCATGGAAATCACTCGGGTCAGGCGACGTGGACCACGTCCCCCCGAATATGCGCGGATAATTCACCTGCAATTGAAGAGTCGCCCAGCCGCCTGAAGAGTGGCCTTGTAGAAAACGGCCATTCGCGCGCCACAACGCGCGCTTTAATGAGGAGGAATAAGGGAACCCACTTGGTTCATTATCCGCCCTTCCTTCGTTGAAGTCGTAGTACCACTGGTAACCCGAAAGATGTCCGCGATCATCATATCTGCGCTCACTGCTCCATTCATCACCGGTAAGGAACAGATTGCCCTTCACGTGATAAGTAAAAAGATTGTCTTTGCCCGAACCAGCTAATCAGAACCAAAAGCCGCGGCCACCGGAGCAGAGTCACAATTGACGCTCTCGACGCAGGCTATGATGGTGCCATGCGAATCAGAAAAGCGGTGATTACAGCGGCAGCAAAGAGCCAGCGCGCGCTGCCGATGCAAACCCTCTTCGATCATTACGGCGTAGAGCGTTCCGTGCTGAGCTTGATTGTGCGCGAGGTGGCACAGGCGGGAATCGGCGAAATCGGGATCGTCGTTTGGCCGGGGGATGAAGATTCCTACGCGAAACTCCTCGTGGACGATCCGGTGCGCGTCACATTCATCCCACAGGTGGAAACGCGCGGATACGCGCAGGCAGTCTTTCAGGCGAGAGGGTTTGTTGGCGGTGAGCCCTTCCTACATTGCGTGGGAGACCACATCTACACGGGTGCAGAGGCAGGGGGATCCGCAAAACGGCTTGTTCACCTGGCTGAAGCAGAGTCGTGCGCTGTCTCCGCCGTACAGGTCACCCGAGAAAGCCTGCTTCCGCACTTTGGCGCCGTCGGGGGCGAGGCAGTTGCCGGTCGAACAGACGTCTACCGCGTCGAAACCGTTCTCGAGAAGCCAACGCCAACGGAAGCCGAACAGCGGATTATCGTGCCTGGATTGCGGGCGGGCCAATATCTCTGTTTCTATGGAATGCATGTATTCACGCCGTCGATCTTCGACATCCTCGAGCGCTTGCTCGTTGACGCTGCAGCCCGCAGCGTGAGTCTTTCGGGCGCACTCGCCGAACTGGCTGGGCGCGAGCAGTATCTGGCGATGATTCAGAAGGGGCGCCGCTTTGATATCGGCGTCAAGTACGGCCTTTTCAACGCCCAGCTCGCCCTGGCTCTTGGCGGAAGGGATCGCGACCACATTCTTACTGAAGTCATCGATGTGCTCGCAGCTCGCGACTTGTTCTCGGACTCGGGAGTCGACGCGTGAGCGAGCTCTGGACCATCATTACATCGGCCGATCCCTCCCATCGCAATCGTTCGCTCGACTCATTCTGCAAGAATGCCACGACGCATGAGCTCCTTGCCGAAGCTGCAGAGCTCGATCAGTGCCGACGCAGCAGCCAGAATCTCTACGAGCGCGTGCGGGCGCTCTTCTTTCTTTCGGCCATCCATCGATTTCATCTTCTTGCCCGCCCCGAGATTGCTGACGGGCACATTCCTTTTGCTGGATTCGAAAAGCTTCTTTCACGGCGCTTTGAAGAAGCGCTGAGTTCGTTTCTCGAAGCACAAAATGCGAACGGCCCCAGCGAAGGCATCTCCAGCGCTATGGCCGCAGCATACCGCGGTCTTGCTTTTCAAACTCTTGCCGATCAAGTGCGCCGCAGTGTGCGCTCGGTGCGCGGCAACCAATGGATGTTCCGTACCGGTCACACCGCGGATTATGCATTGCGCATCCGCCCAGAATTGCTCCACCGCGATGTCACGGGTGGTTTTCCGGTCCTGCATGAAAGCACGCCCGTCCGCATGGACCTGAGCCACAGCGCCTGGAGCGACATCTTCTTTCTAGGGATGGATCTGCCCGAATCGGCGCGCGTTCTCAATGTCTCCATCGACCTCGCTCTGCACAACGCTAATGCATCGGCGCCGAAGCCGCCGGTCGAAACCTGGTTTCGCATCATCGACAGCCCGGTGATCCGTCTCGTCAGTCTCGATCTCGAGGCCATCACCGAGATTCGGGACCTGCGCGAGCTCTTCGATTTCGGCCGAGACTATCTCGGCCTGCTCAAGGGCGCCGTGATCGCCTCGGGTCTCGTTCCGCCCGGCTTCGAAAGCTCCGGTCAACCTCTCGAAGACTTGCTGCGGCAGCTTCTGCAGCGAGATGGCTTAGGCGTCGAGCTGATCAGCCACGTGAACGATATTCCGAAGGGCTCGCGGCTCGCAGTTTCAACAAATTTGCTCGCATCGCTCATCTCGATTTGCATGCGCGCCACGAGACAGATTGGCTCCCTCACCGGTTCCTTGCCCGAATCGGAACGGCGTCTTGTAGCTGCGCGGGCAATTCTGGGGGAGTGGCTCGGCGGGTCAGGCGGCGGCTGGCAAGACTCCGGCGGTGTTTGGCCGGGTATCAAGCTGATTGAAGGGGTGTTGGCAGAGGAAGGCGACCCGGAGTTTGGAATCAGCCGTGGCCGACTGATTCCGAATCACACCATTTTGACCGAAAGAGATGTCAGTGCCGCGACGCGCCAGAAGCTGCAGGACAGCCTCGTCCTGGTGCACGGCGGAATGGCACAGGATGTGGGTCCAATTCTCGAGATGGTAACCGAACGCTACCTGCTGCGCTCCGACGCGGAGTGGGCGGCGCGCCACGAGGCCGGGCGGATTCTCGACGAGATCGTCCGCGATTTGCGCTCAGGCGACGTCCGAGCCATCGGCAACGCCACCGAGCGCAACTTTGCCGGCCCGATCCAAACCATCATTCCATGGGTCAGTAATCTGTTTACAGAGACTCTCATTCAACAGGTGAGGGCAGCCTTTGGATCGGATTTTTGGGGCTTTTGGATGCTGGGCGGGATGTCCGGTGGCGGCATGGGCTTCATTTTCGATCCAGCGCGAAAGGCCGAAGCACAGAAGCGACTGGGACCACTGATGGGCGAGATCAGCGGGAGGTTGGCCGGCGGCGTTCCCCTTGCCATGCAGCCGGTGGTCTATGACTTTTCAATCAATGAGCGTGGAACCTTCGCGGAACTCCTCTCCGAGGATGCGGCCGCACTGTCAAACCGCTACTACTCCCTTGCTCTGCCCGCTGTCCTGCGCAAAGAGCAGCGGCTGCTAACAGCTTCCGAACGTTCCGACCTCACACATTTTATCGTCTCGTGTTCTGTCGAGCCGCATGCGGAGTTCCGCATGCGCAGTCTCCTCGATCGCCTGCTGCCGAGCCGCGGGAACGGCGAAGAAGACGCGCAGAGTCTCGATGCTCTGCTCAGCCTGTATGGTTTCGATCCCGTGCAGCACGAGCGGATCCAGACCGAATTGCGCGCGGGCTACATCGGCTTGGCGCAGAATCGCCTGCCTGCTTCAGTTCAGATTGAGGACGTTTCCTCACACCAGGTATTCGATGCGACACGTGAAATGGATCCGAACTACCAGGGCATCGGAGAAGAAGCTCTCGCCTCCGGTGCAGTTGCGGTCGTCACTTTGGCTGGCGGAGCGGGCACACGCTGGACGCGGGGCTCCGGCGTGGTGAAAGCCCTCAACCCTTTCTGCCGTCTGGCGGGTACGCATCGCACATTCGTTGAGGTTCACCTTGCGAAGAGCCGGCGCACCAGCGATCTCTACGGGCATGCAGTTCCTCACATCATCACCACCAGCTATCTGACTCATCAGCCAATCGAGGAGCATCTGCGCCATGAAGAGAACTACGGATACGAAGGCCCTCTGTTTCTCTCGCGAGGCCGCATTGTGGGGCTGCGCCTGATCCCTATGGTGCGGGATCTGCGCTTCGCGTGGGAGGAGACAGCACAGCAGATGCTTGAGCCGCAGGCGCAAAAGATGCGTGAGAGTTCGCGCGCCGCGCTGATCGCATGGGCGGAACAGGCAGGAGAGGCCAGCAATTACACCGACAATCTTCCCCACCTGTGCCTGCATCCCGTTGGTCATTGGTATGAAGTGCCGAACCTCTTTCGCAATGGAGTGCTTGAGTCACTTCTCGCTTCGAATCCCAAATTCCGTTATCTCATGGTCCACAATGTCGACACGGTTGGCGTCAACCTCGATCCGGCGATTCTCGGGCGTCACATCTTTTCGGGAGCAACCATGAGTGTCGAAGTAGTGCGCCGCCGCATCGAGGACCATGGCGGCGGGCTCGCCTCGGTCGACGGGCGACTTCGTCTTGTCGAGGGCATGGCTCTTCCATCGGAAGCGATCGAGTTCGAGCTCTCCTACTACAACTCCAATACGTTCTGGATTGACGTTCACGCGCTTCTGCGCGTCTTCGGCCTGACCGCAATTGATCTGTCCAATCAAGAGAAGGTCGCAGATGCGGTGCGCAACTTGGCAGCACGGATGCCCACGTATATCACCCTCAAAGATGTGAAGAAGCGATGGGGCAAGGGCCAGGAAGATATCTTTCCGATTGCGCAGTTCGAGAAACTCTGGGTCGACATGACCACGCTCCCCGACATCAGGTGTGAGTACGTCGCCGTCGTGAGGCAGCGTGGCCAGCAGTTGAAAGAACCTGCCCAACTCGATGCCTGGCTTCGCGACGGATCAGCTGGGTATGTCACTGGATTGTGTGAATTCCAGACGAGCAGCATGAATTTCTGAACGCCGGCACCTGGACCAATGCAGTAATTCCGCCGCTGCAGTTGGCGGCTGGTTCGAATGTACGGGCCGATAGTACGCATCACGCCCCTACTGGGGTTGCACCGGAATCGGGTCACTTCCGTGTAGCGGTGACACGGGTGCAACCCTACAAAGTGGGGGAATTGGGTCTAAGGCATTGTGATCGCCACTGAGCTTTATTGCTTGGTTCGCGTTTTGCTGGGAGCAAAGTACCCCTTGCGCGCCAGAACCTGAAGGCCGGGCTGGTCGACTTTCACCTGCAGTCGGTGGTAGGCTCCGTCGTGCTTCGCATCCTTGAGTGAGATATCGAGCAAATACAGGTTCTCAGGGGCACCGCCGAGGGTTTCCAATCCTCCCTGCAGATCATTGCTGTTATGGAAGAATCGGCCGCCGGTACCCGCAGTGAGTTCGGACATGGCGTTTTCACTTGCCTGCATCGCGGCAAGCTTGTTCTGCACGGGCTGTCCCGTCATCCGGCTGAGTATGGATGTGTTTCCACCCTGACTCGCGTCGACGTTGCCTGCATAGAGTCCCCGCGCGTCGAGGGCGTTCACGATCACGTCCGATGCTGCGGCAAAGTCCACGATCTCGGACTTAAGGGCCATCGTTTCGGGAGACAGCGAGAGAAAGCCGGGAGAGACGAGGATCAAGACGCGTTGCCCTGGCAGCTTCGCCATCACGCGAATGACGTTGCGCACGGAAATGAGCGACTCCCGAGCGTCTTCTTCGCCGACGACAAGAGCGTGCGATGCAGCCGCCAAGGCTGCCCGCTGAAACGGATCCTGCGGATTGCTCATTCCGTCATAAAGATTGCCGGAAGACGTGGACTGCCGCTCTTGAAGGAAGGTGCATTGTTTGGACTCCTCGACAGCTATCTGGAACTCCATCGGATTGTGTTGACGGATGATCTCATCGGCGGAGTAGTAGTCGACGTCGGGGCAGTCCTCTTTTTGGTGCTGGAAGGCTTGGTGAACGGAGAGCTTCGCAATTGCGGACTGCAGAGTGGCAGAATCGCGCGTGATGCCGGAGTTGATACCCATGAACGACAACACCGCAGCGGAGTCGGTCTCAGGGAGAGGTTGGTTGAACAGTCGTGTGGCAGCCTTCTGCACGATGGGAAGATCATCCGAGGTCATGTGGCGGTCGTCGAATAGGAAGACGAGGAACCTGCTTGCCGCCGCGATGGGGGCGCTCGCCGTGGCTGAGACGTTGCCGGCTGTTGTGGAGTCAGTTGTGAGTCTGAGAGTTCCCTTCTCGACAGGCAGCGCGGCCTTCACTAAGGTGAAGCCATTGATTTTCCGGGGTTGTCCCTCGTCGAGGACGACGAAGTTTTGTTTGGCGAGGTCTCCTACTGCGTGCCCGGCCTTGTTGAGGACGACCGCAGGTACGAGCAGCGAATCCACGTTGACCTGGAGATTGAGCCCGCCTGGCTCGGCCGATGTCTGTGGGGAATTTCGTGCCGGACTCGCGGCTTTGTCGGACACGGCCGAGGGGGATGTCTCAGTGATGGGCGTTTCAGTTGCTGACGAGGGAGGAGCCGGCAGAGTTGTGGGCGGGGCAGGAAGCTGTGGTGTTGCCGGGGACTGATCCGATGCCTCATTTGTGGATTGGACTGGAACGGTGACTTGGGACGCCTGCTCAGTGGTCGACCCTGCCGAGGGTGGGGTTTGCGCAGCAGGCGCTGCGGCCGCTCGCTCGACAATCCGGGCACTGGAGGCAAAGCGGTGATAGTCAGTGAAGATGGTCTCGTTGAGCCATGCGGTTGCGGTGTTGTCGGAGAGCGATTGTGCATTGGGCGGTGACTCAGAGAGCGCCAGACTGCGTACGGGGCAAATGAATCGCGCGCCAGCGATCTCTACGGCGCCATATTCGATCAGAATCGCGGCGCGGCGAAACGGGAGATCCTTAGTATCCGTCAGACCAACGCACTCTTTTCTACGGCGTGGTCAAGTGGTGGACTTGATGCATGAGCGAAGCAGGAGTTGGGCGGAGGCGGCGTACACAAGCTGAGGTTGAGGCGCTGGTTGCCGAATTTGAAGCGAGTGGATTGATGCGGGAAGCGTTCTGTGGGCAACGCGGCCTGGCAGTGGGAACACTGGACAAATATCGTCGACGCGTGCACAAGGGACAGCAATCGAGTAAGGGGTCGATGCTTCCGGTCGAAGTGGTTTGGTCCACTGGCCAAAATCCCAACAGGGATGCGGAGCGGGAAGGTGTTCTGGTGGTTGATTTGCGCGGCGGACGCCGGATCGAAGTGCGTCGCGGCTTTGATTCAGGAACGCTGGAGCGCCTGCTGACAGTATTGGACAGGATGTAGGCGGTGTTCGGGTTTGGACCGGCGACGCGGATATATGTCGCAGCCGGCGCGACGGACATGCGCAAGCACTTCAATGGGCTTTACGGTCTGGTGCGTGATCATCTGGGTTGCTCTCCGGAGAGCGGCCACGTTTTCATTTTCACGAACGCACGGCGCAATCGTCTCAAGCTGGTCGTGTATGACGGCAGCGGGCTTTGGGTATGCGCGAAGAAATTGGACAAGGGCTGCTTTTGGTGGCCCGATGCGGACAGCACGGTGAAGAAGATCGTGCTCAGTCATGAGGAGCTGACGCTTCTGCTCGGGGGTATCGATCTAAAGCAAGCAAGGCCGCGAAGGTGGCACCGCATTATGCACAATGCGGAACCAGATGAGTTACGAAACACCGCATGAACACTGCACGAAATGATTGCTTCTGCCCATGGAGCATGCTATGAAATGAGCATCGTGAGTGACAACGTTCCACTCTCGGCGCCATCCCCTCCGAATCCTGAATCATCTTCGCACGCCGAACTTCTCGACCAGCTAAAAACGCAAGTGCCGGAGGCGCTCTTTGCGATGGTGAGCGGCAGGTTGAATGCCTACGCTCAGGAGTTGGAGTTTTCGAAGCTGAAAATCCAGGTTCTGGAAGAGCGTCTTCGTTTGCAGCGGATCGAAAAGTATGGACCGAGCAGCGAAAAGCTGAGTAGTTTGCAACTGGAGTTGCTGGAACAAGAGCCCGGTGTCAGTCGCGAAGAGGTGGTTGCCGAGAGCGAACGCCACGCTCCGCCGCCGGCTTCTGAACGGAAGAAGCGTCAACATCCAGGACGTCAGACTCTGCCCGCCGATCTTCCCCGCGTGGAGCGGGTGATTGCCTGCACTCCGGCGCAGTGCGTGTGCGGGAAGTGCGGCCATGGCAATACCGTGATCGGCTTCGAAGTGAGCGAGGTGCTGGCTGTCGAGCCGGCGCGCTATTTCGTGCTGGTGACCAAGCGCGAGAAGCGGGCCTGCAAAACCTGCCCCGAGGAAGGCGTTGTGGCAGCACCTCTTCCTGACCGGATCATCGACAAGAGCCTGGTGTCGGATGAAGTAATCATCGACACGGTGGTAAACAAGTACTGCAACCACAGCCCACTTTATCGCCAAAGCGTAGCTCTGTTGCGCGATGCGGGCATCGATATCAGCCGGGCCACGATGTGCGGGTGGGTAATGACCATCGGAGAGATGTTGATGCCGTTATCCACTGCGATGCGAAACCAGTTGCTGGCCGGCACTTATATCCAGGCCGATGAAACTCCGGTGGATGTGCAGACGCATGACGGCAGCGGCACCAACCATCAGGCGTACCTCTGGCAGTACGGAACACCGGGCGGTATGACGGTGTTTGAATTCCAGATGAGCCGTAAACGGGAGGGACCTCTAAACTTCCTGGGTAAGTTCGAAGGGCTTCTCCAGACGGATGGATACGCAGCCTACGATCGCGTGGGTGGGCCAAAGATGGTGCACGCGGCCTGCTGGAGCCACTCCAGACGATACTTCGTGGATGCGGTCAAACTCAACAAACAGGATGCCGCCTCGATCCGAGCCGTGGAACTGATCAACGAGTTGTTCGCGATCGACGCCCAGGCACGCAACGAGAACATGGACCATGCCGCGCGCCATGCGCTGCGCCACGAAAAGGCGCCCCCAGTGCTCGCTAGAATCCTTGCTCACATCGAGCAGATGAGGAAGACGGTACTGCCCAAGAGCGCTGCCGGCAAAGGCTGCACGTACACACTGGGCATTTGGGAAAGGCTAATCCGATTCCTTGATCATCCCCAACTGGAGCTCAGCACCAACCTTGCGGAGAATTCAATGAGGCCGATTGCCGTCGGCAGAGGCAATTGGATCCATATCGGGAGTGAGCACGCCGGACCGCGGGTAGCGGCAATCATCTCTGTGATCGAAAGCTGTCGCCGCCTGAAGATCCCGGTGCGCGATTACCTCGCCGACATCTTGCCAGGTCTTGCCAATGCGCCACTGCACAGCTTCGCTGATCGCACTCCTGCCGCCTGGGCCGCCAAATATCCAGATACAGTTCGGCATGCGTTGGTCTGACGCTTACGATCCTTATTCATGTCGGCTTCCATCGAGATGCGCTGGATGGTGCCGGTAGCGGGTTCGAGCCAGATGGCGCCATGATATGCGGGCCTGGTGTGGACGACTGCGACGTTGCTGGAGCTGATATTGGGTCGCGTGGCGATGCCCGAGATGCCCCCCACGCCCGTTGGCGCACTGACGCCCTCGACGTTCGCCTCGCGCTGAAATGAGCTAATGATTTCAAAGTGCGAGGCTGGCCTGGGCACGGAGTAGGCGAACACCGCCAACAGGCCGACAGGCGTTCGCTCCCAGTTTCTCCAGTGCACGTCGCCTTTTGCGAAGTCGGCGAAGATCATGCCGAGCGTGGTTCCGAATTCGCCGCCGGAGACAAGGCCGATCTTGGACTGCCAGACTGCCGAGCCTTGTGCGGCGGGCTGATCTTCTCTTTCGCGGATCACAGAGATTTCGGCGTGCGATGTTCCGACCTGGTGCAATCCCAGACGGGAAGGCCAATTGCCTTGTTTGATGGCGTGCGGCGTGTCGTCATAGAGGTTGATTGTGCGCGTGGCCAGGAGGTTCGGCAGCCGAGTCAGCGTTTCGGAAACGTAGTTGCGTGCGGCCTCCAGCATGCGTTTCTGCGCGATAGGGTCTGGAGCCGCGTCGGCGACGGATTGGGCAGGGGGGAGGCTGAGAAACTCGGCCTGGTTGGCAATCACCCGAAATGCGAGAGAGGCCTGCGGATTTGCTGCAAGCTGGGACGTGAGCCGTTCGAAGGTGGACTCGGGGATTCGCTCGCTGAGAGCGGTGCCCGCGAGCTGCGTGGCGATCTCGACGTCCTGCTTATGCTTTGAAGCATCGGCCGCCAGCAATTGCTCCAACTGCGCGACGGAAAGGCGCTTTGCGGCATCAGAGCACAGGGTCGTCGCAGCCAGAAGTCCGAGAATCAGGAGCCGTCGCAACATGCCGCGCACCTTTCCCTGTGGATTGCGGGTTTCAGCTTTGGGACGCTCACTTTTGATTATAGTTCGCTTCTCTTTCCTAACCTGATTAGGGAAGAGTAGCGGGTGATTGGCCCGGAACTCCGAAATCAACCGATTTGAGCCCCGTTCCCTCTATCATCAAACGCGGCAGTCAAGCCTTGACCGTAGCTGCGGTTCATGCAGTCGAGGAGAGAAGATAGAAGTGAATTTCAGTCGCGTGCCAGACAGAACGACAGAGGAAGTGCGTCTTCTCGTTGAAGATGGGCGGTCACACACTCGGAACTCCGCTGAGGCCGGCCCGGGAACAACGTCGAGAAGCCTATATGTGGAGACCAATCTATTTGCAGCGGAGGCCATTTCTCAGCAAAGCCCACCTTTCCGCAAGTGCTATTTCGTGGCGGAGCCTAGTTGCAAGGCCACAGGCACGTCGGCCTGAGCCTGACCTCGTTCTGTGAACCAACTCACAAGTTTGGCTTCGTACTCGGAACTGGCGACATCTATAGCCGCACTGTGCCCGGCTCCGGGAACGCACCATACTTCCGCACTGCGAGTACATGAACTGAGACGGCCAACATGACGTGGCAGTACCTTTTGATCCGCTGAACCCTGAACTAGCAATACCGGAACGGCGCTTCGACGTAGTCCAGTTTCGGCGCTGGCGTCTGCCAGATCAACCTTATAACGGAAGCGTGAATAGTGAATCGCTATTTCCATCGCTCCGCGTCCTACCGATCGTCCAAACCAAGAACCGAGCCGGGCGACACGGCCCATGAGGTCATATCCCGCTTCCACAAAAGAGATGGGGCAGGAATCAGCCACCACCGCGCAGAAACGCTTCTCCACAGCCAAGCTTCTGAGAAGAATCAATGCCCCCATCGACTGGCCGTAGCCATATGTACACCTTGGGGTGTCGTATTCTTGCAACCAGGAGACCCAGCGCTGCACATCGTCACTCTCCTCAACTCCAAATGTGGTCAGCTGGCCTTCGCTGTGGCCCTGGCCGCGAGAATCCGGCATGAGCACACGATAGCCGTGCCGGAGCAGGACAAGGGCTTGCTTTTCCACACGAACTCGATCATGCCCTGCGCCATGTAACAGGATGACTGCCGAGCCGTTGTCATGCACAGGCGTGACGTACCAGCCGACCAAACGAACTCCGTCCCGCGCAGTGATGGAAGCGTCGTCTATTCTCGTAACTTCCTGGCCGATTGGTGCTGACCTCAGCGAGGACTTGTCCAATTTATCTTCTCGCGGAAGATGAAAGGCTCGCTCGACAAGCACAATCCCAACAATCATTGATGCGGCGGCATAGATTGCGACTGCACCAAGGACTATGAGGAAGATGCGCTGTACCTCGACGGCCGATTGCATGTTCACAATGGTAATCACGCGGAATACTTCAGGGCATCTTGCGGGCGACTCATCCAAACTCCTGGGAATGGCTCCAGACTGTGGGCCACGGATGGCGGAGGTGGTGGCAGATGAGAATCACCGGGTGATCGACGGATTCTTCGTTACGCACGCCGTAAGGGATCCTGACCTGTGCGGCAACGGTACAACGCTCGAAGTTGAGTTCTTGGCTGTGGAGTTCTCCGCCAACTACGATAACGGTTTCTGGTTCGTATGGGCCGTAGCCCCGGTCGTGAAAGTCGTTGGTGCTGCTGATTGGCGTGGGCAGGTTAAACCGCGGACCGTAGAGCGACAATGCGCCCGCCTCGCCGTAGTTGTTGGCCAGGATTGCGAGCCGGGTTCGGTCTTCCGGTGAGAGTGTGTCGCGGACGGCGGCGACCTGCGCTACGAATTCTGGCCAACCGATCTCGTCGGCTATATCGCTGTTGTTTGTCATCTGCCAATTCCAGCCGGGTGAACCGGGCTGCCAGATGGGTAGGCAAGCCCACGCTATTCCAGCAGTGTTGACTAGCATCGCGGTAAGGACTGTGGAACAAATCGCAAATCGAAGAAGTACTGCACGACGGGCGAGAACTCGTTGCAGTGCGACCACTCCTGCAGCGTAGAGAACGGTATACGCGGGCAGGAGATAGTAGCCGCGGCCCTTGGCGATGGCGAAGAGAAGAAATGGTCCAATATAGAAGGCGCTCAGCAAGCGAAACCGAGCACTTCGCACGAGTGAGACAAGACCGGCCACGGCCAAGGGCAATCCAAATAGCGTGAATCGGACCTGGTCAGTGTAATAGCCATCGGCGCGACCGTGGCGAACATCACGCGCGTGAATAAAATACTCCATATGCAACGTGATGAAGTGGTGGCTCGCGAGCCAGATGAGGTTGGGGGCGGCGATGATGGCGGCGGTGAGTGCTCCGTACCAGAACCACCGTGTGCTCAGGTGATGCCGCTGCGACGGCATGATGAGAAGGGCCGCGAGGAGGCTGACTACGGGGAACGCGATGGAGTATTTCGAGAGCACGCCAATGCCGATACCGATACCGACGCCGATCCAGTATCGTTCGTCGCTGGTGCGAAGGAGGCGAGCGGTGGAGTAGATGATGAGGGACCAGGCGAGCAGGTCGAAGGTGTTGTACTGCAGGACGGAACTAAAGGCGAGCCCGAGGGGAAGCACAGCAAAGAACGCGACGACCTGGGCTGGCCTGCGTCCGCCTAGCTCTCGGGCCATGAGGCCGGTGAGTACGAGCGAGACGGCGTTGACTAACGCCGCGGGGAGGCGAAAGACCTGAGGTGAAATGCCGAAGAGTGCTACAGCGATGCGTCCGCAGAAAGCAGTGAGCGGCGGAAAGGCGACGAAGCCCCACTGGAGGTGACGTGCGTCGTCAAGGAATTGGAACTCGTCTCGATGAAATCCGTATCCGTTGCCGATGTAGAAGTGGACGACGAGGATGAGAGCGGCAAAGGCGCTCAAGAAGGCTGCATCGGAGCGGAGCGAAGTTACAGGTTTGGGGACGTCCATTGTGGAAAGCATACGATGATTACGCCCTTTTCGTTCCTCACTCAGGCGAGTTGCGTAGCTGTCCAACGGCCAATTGCGCGTGTGGAACCGGGCATTCATCAAAACTTGCGTTTACAAACGGATTCTTTGGCGTTGTGGATGTTTGCGCAAAAATCCCGGGTTCCGAGTGAGTGGTCAACCCTTCCCTTACCCAAAATGGTGCAGTTCCCGGCGTAGGCGAGTGAATGGTGAGAGAGTGCGGGTCGCAGCGATGAGCCTCTTTAATGAGTACCCTGCAGGTACTTTTCCAGCCATGCGACGGAACGCGTCAATTCATCCTGTTGGTGTTCGCGTTTTACGAAGCCGTGCCCCTCTTCTGGATAGTAGACCGCGTCCACGGTGCGGCCCTCTGCTTTCAGAATGCTGACTACCTGCTCGGCCTCTTCGCGGGGCACGCGGATATCGTTGTTGCCCTGCAGGACGAGCAGAGGGGCCGTTTCGTTGCGAATGTACTTGAGAGGCGAGCTTGCTTCATAGACGGCGCGGTCCTTGATGGGGTCGCCGAGGAGGGACTTCTCGTATTCCTGGAGGCGCGGATCTTCGTGCTCGAGCATGCTCAGCCAATTCAGGATGCCGTACTCGTCGACCGCGGCCGACCATATATGCGGTGCTTTGCCAATTGCCATCAGTGTCATGTATCCGCCGTAGGAGCCACCCCAGATGCCAACGCGTTTCGGATCGATCAAACCTGTCGCTTTGAGGAAGTCGACGCCCGAGATTTCGTCTTTGAGATCGGCTCCGCCCAGGTCCTTGATATTGGCGTTTTGGAATTCCATGCCATAACCCGTGGAGCCACGCACGTTGGGTGCGATGACCACGAATCCGCGCGAGGCTAGCAGCTCGGCTCGTCCATTAAACGCGTCCGTCGTTTGACCTGTCGGACCGCCGTGCGGGATTACCACGGCTGCGGCCGTGCCATCGCGTTTCAGGTTGAAGGGAACCCAGACGAACGCGGAAATGAGACGGCCGTCAGAGCTGCGATAAGTCACCAACTGCGACTTCGGCAGTTCGATTTGTCGCAGCGTTTCGTCTGCGTTGTGGGTGATCTGCGTGAGCGTGTTGTCCGGAGCAAGACGGTACAGTTCCTGCGGATGGCTTGAATCCTCGTGTGAAAGCAGCATGGACCCGTCGGGGAGGAACGGTGTAGGCGCGGCCACGGGAAGATTCAGACCAGCCGGTACGCCGCGTTCCGACTGCAGCATCGTCTTGAGATCGACAAAACGCGTGGAGACACGCCCATCGGCGTTCAAGAGGACCACCGCGCTTCCGCCATCCGGCGTAAAGGCCACGCCACTCGCTGACCATTGCGTATCGGTCAGCCAGCGGAGGTTCTTTGTCGCCAGATCCAGCAAGGCGACGTTTCCATACCCGCCTTTCGCGTCTGAGGTGATGAGCAGCATGCGGCCGTCGCGCGAGACATCGGAGACGGTGATTAGCTGTTTGCCGGTGTGCTCAAGCAGCTTTTCGCTGGCGCCGGTGGCAACGTCCACGCAAAAGATGTCCGCATCGTCGATCCCGACCCTGCGCGTTGCGTAAAGAAAGCGGCCATCCGGGCTCCATGCATTTTCACCCCACGAGGCCTTTGGATCGGCCTCGTGGGTGAGTTGATGAATTGTGCCGTCGGGCCATTGCATCACCGCGAGATTGGTTGACGGCGTGGTCTTCTGCTTTACTCCGATGGCCAGCAGCTTGCCGTCTGGTGAGAACTCATCGACCGTTTCACTCACCTCGACCGTGTTGGTCAGGTTCTTGGGCGTCCCTCCACTGGCGGGGACCACATAAATGTCGTAATACTCGTTGCCGCCGCTGTCCTCGCTGTAGACCACTGCGCTGTCGTCGTGGGTGAAGCGCGCGCCGACTTGGCGGTCATTGTTCGTCACCAGCTGATGCGCTCCGGCGCCATCCGCGTTCATGATCCAGAGATTGGGCCGACCCGAGGCAGTGCTGGTATAGGCGAGCTTGCGCCCGTTGTTCGAGTGCGCTACGCCAGTGATGCGGGTCGTGATCAATAGTGATTCTACCGGTAGCGGCGCAGTCGCTGGACCGCTGGCGGATATCACGGTGTGCGGATCAGTTGGAACACGATCGGCGGGGCCATCCGCGTATGCAGTCACGGAAATGCAGGCGAAGCCAAACAGGACAGCAGAAGCAAGCCTCATGCGCAGGCACCTCGATAGAAAGAATGCATCCACTGTAGCAGTGGTCCCCTGCGGCTGAGATGTTCGAATTGGACGCGTTCTTTGGTTAGCAAGAAGCGATTGGCCACTTCCGGGGGGGTGACACGCCCCAAATTACCGCGCTTGTCCGCTTTCGCGAAACCTGACTGTGCAAAGCCTTTGACCGGCTAGGACTTTCAAGTTGACAGGCCCATAACGGGTGCATACAGTCGAGATCAATCCTTCGACGGTCCGATCCATATACTCACCCCTCGAATGTGTGGTGGGCAACCAGGAAGTGACCGGATTTCTGGGTTCACCCCACTTGAGCGGTCAACCGCCTGAGCTGGGAAAACCGTCAAACATCATCCTCGTGCGAATTCGTATTGGCGGCGTTCTAGAATTCAGCATTGCCAATTCACAAACAGTGCCCGGCACGCATAAGCTTTGTGGTGCCTTGGAGGTGCAAGATGCAGCGTGTGTTCAACGCCGTGATGCGAGTGATTAGCAGCATTATCGGTATCCTGATGGTTTTGATGGGAGGGATCTGGATCCTGCAGGGACTGAATCTTGCGTGGGGATCTCTCAGTCGAAGCTTCATGCAAGGCGACCAACATTGGGCACTCTACGGCGCAATCATGTTGATTGTCGGAGTTTGCCAGATCGTTTGGAGCAATATTCGGCAACGCGGATGAGACTCCGGCCGTAATTCCTTGATGGAGGAACCAGCTCACGTATGCTTGCGAGAGCGGCAGCCCGATAATCGATCTCTAGGTCCATTTTTAGTTGTTTCCGTATAGGGGGTGACTCACCCGCAACCGGAAGAACCGCTGAATGCTTCTCGAAAACAGTGCCCAACAATTGGTTGGAAGTTAGAGTTCCTCGTGTAGTGAAAGGAGATCAAGCAGATTGGCCTCCGTTACCTGAACCGGCCAATCATCCGCTTGCAGATCGTGAACAAGCAAGGGTGATCTCGTAAAGACGAAGTAGGTCGAGTTGTCGGCGACGCACACAGTCGATTCGCTCGCGCTGATGCGTTTCTCCAGTTGCTCAGGATCGAGGCGCTCAGCCTCCGCGGCATTCTTGAACAGGAAGAATCGTCCCCAGACTATCTGCGTAAGGTCATTCAACTGTTCAAAGAGAACATCGGCCGGAACGTGTACCGCGTCTCCTTCCACCAAGGCCGACGAAGAGTTGGTGTGCCAAACGCTCTCGAAATCCGTAACAAACACTGTGGACGCGCTACAGTACTTCAGAACTCGTCTCAGCAATGAGGCAAAACTATCCGAACTCGCCAGGCGAGGGTCGTCAACGCATATCCGGTACCACAACGCCTCCCTGCCGTCGCCCGAGACCATCAAATAGCTCCTGTTAGCTGGGGAAGCCTGCGACCAGTACTGACCGCATGACGACCACGACTATTCAAACGTAATTTCTTTCGCCAAGACAGTGGCACTAGCGCCAACCACCGCTTCGACTGTCATCAACTGCAATTGTCCTGATCGGATCATCGCCAGCTTTTCTTTGAATGCAGGCCACGCCAAATCCGACGCGGACAATTCGCGCTGTTGCTTTAGATAGAGCAATGTTGACGTACACTCATTCGACTCTTCAACGGCTTGCTCCGGCGCAAAAACAGTCACCCTATCGATGATGTTGTAAACTCCCAAATCTTCAATGAGGCAGTCATCGATTCCCCGTGCAACAATGGCTCGCTTCTTCCGCTCTCCGAAAACGCAGGACACCTCAACACGCAATTCAGATGCCTCGCGGTCGAAGATCAACCTCACGACCGTTGACTCAACGAACGAGTCGAGCTGTTCGCTCATGGCAGAATGGCCTCCCTCCGAAAACCCGTTGGAATGATGATCGTGCCCGATGTTCAGGATGATCCAGAAACAGGATAGCGGGAGGGTAATGGGCCAACCGGAAGTAAGCCCGAGTTTCGAGTTCTGGTTGCTCATTACGATGAATACGGGTACGTCGACCAGCGGGCAATAACCGCCGCGACCTCCTCTTTCCCGACAATCGCTGATGACGAGGCTTCCGGTCCGAGCCGTTCCTTTAATGCACGAAGATTCTCCCGTTCCTTGCGTTCTTCATCTGAGTAGAACCTGGCTTTCTCGAACTCGTGATTTGCAGAGGCAGATTCGAGGCGATTGGTGATGAACTTGATCCGCTTTTGGACATCCAGGATCTCCGCCGGGGCCGCCGGGAATTGGCGCAATTTCATTAGTGCACCAGCCGCGTCGAGCAAATCAAGCGCCTTTCCTGGGAGCGAACTCTCGGAGAGATAGCTATCTGATGACTGAACTGCAAATTCCAGAGCTTCGTCCGAATACGTTACTTCATGAAACTTCTCAAGCCGAACCTTGCGATTTTGCAGCGCTATGAGCGTATTGGCTTGATCGAGCGGGCGAACATGGACGGCACAGAAAAAGTCACCGAGCCTCGGTACTGCGTTGGTCGCTTCGCGAAAATCGCTGGCAATTCCCGCGCAAATGCATTGGACTTCCGAACTCGAGAATTTGAAGTTCAAGGCTGCACCTAGGTCCAAGATCCCCGCCTTAGATGGTGCGAGAAGCCGGAGTCCATCAACAAAAAGGATCACGTCGGCCGGGTTCGCAACGCCCCCAGATTCCTTTAGAAAATCGTCGATCTGTTTCCACTTGGTCCAAGTTGAGAGGAATTCCGGCCATCCGATCGCCATTACTCGCTTGCCCGCGAGACAGGGCGGGACCTCACCATCTGCGATGCGCTGGGCCAGGGCTTCGACGATAGATGTCTTGCCGGCTCCGTGCTGACCAATCAGAATTGGATTCTTCCTGTCGCGTCTGGACAGGATTTCGAAAACACAATCGAGTTCGAGGCTACGGGCAATAACGGGTTCAAGCAGCCCATCTGTTGCCGCCCTACTGAGATCCTGGAACAACCCGGTGACTTGACCGGGCGCTGTGGCGACGGGAGTGGCCAATTCGGGTGCAAGTTGCGCAAACTGTTCACGCAGAGTATCGAGCTGCACGCCACGTTCCTTCAGCAACTCGGCTGCGAAGCATTTTTCCTCGCGCATCAGGCCCAGCAGCAGATGCTCTGTACCGATGTGGGGATGGCTCAGCCGCTCGGCCTCTTCCGCAGCGAATGTCAGAACACGCTTACCTTCGTTCGAAATGGGCAAGTCCACACTGGTGGAGACCTTTTCACGGATTGTTGTGCGTGCTTCAATTTGTTTTCGAATCGACTCCACCGAAGCATGCGAGCGGAGGAAGCGGTTGGTTAGCCTCTTGTCCTCACGCAGGATTCCCAAGAGCATGTGCTCGGTCTCGATGTAGGGCGAGCCGAATTGACTGGCCTCGTAGCGCGCGAAAAAGATCACACGACGGGCTTTCTCTGTATACCTCTCAAACATTTGACACACTGCTCCGATCTCGGACTCATGTCGCACTCGAGCCGCACGGATCAATTCTATCTGGGCAGATTTCGGAGAAAACGATCCTCCGCCACGACGGCGCGGCTCGGGATATTGATCAAATGGTTATTACCGGGTGGAGGGTCACGAGGGAACCGATCAACCCAATGGCGCTACACTCGTTCCATCCTGTGAGGTACCCGAAGATGACCTACTTCAAGGGCGTGTTAATCGGATTTGGCACCACGTTGTTAGGTACGCCGATTGCATTGATGATCTGGGCGATCTGGAGATCTCAAGACCGAGCGGCAACGGTTTCTTTTAGCCCGATGGTTCTGACGAGTCACTTTGCGCATTCCTTAGAATTCTGGGTTTTCACCATTATGCTGTTCGCTGCGGGTTTCGTACCGTCCGTATTTTTCCCGAAGAGATGAATCCTTCTACGAGGCTCGGTAAGTTTGAAGGTAAACTCCAACTTATTGGAGGTTCGTATGTCCAAGTTCCTCTCTCATCCTCTTTTTCTTCGGATATACTCTGGCGCGCTGACGGCCGTCTTCACTGCAACCACGGCCTTGAATCTCTGGAACGTCCCTCACAGCGTGTCCGGCGCTGAACAACATCACGTCGATTTCGATCAGCTCAGCATCCATCGCATCAACATCGTCGAGCCCGATGGCACCCCGCGCCTCGTTATCTCCGACAAGGCGGAGTTCCCGGGCGGCTTCTACATGGGTAAGGAATTTTCGCGTGCGGATCGCGCCGATGCTGGCATGCTCTTCATGAACGACGAGGGCACTGAAAACGGCGGCATGCTGCTGGGCGGCTATAAGGATGGCAAAGGTGAGATTCATTCCATGGGCCACCTCAGCTTCGACGCCTACGAGCAGGACCAAACGATGTCGCTTGATTCTTCTCAGGATGGAAGCCAGCACTACACCGCCTACCAGATCAACGACAGTGTCGGTGACACGCTGTTTACACCTCAGGTACTCGACTCGTATGCGACGGTCCGCGCGATGCCCGATGGCCCCGAAAAACAGAAGGCCCGTGCAGCGCTCAAAGCGAGGTACCCCTATCGGCTCCCCGAACGAGCGGCTTTGGTGCGCGATGTGGACAACTCCGTCATGCTTCGCATGCGCGACCCCGACGGCCACACTCGCATCATGTTACGCGTAGCCCCAGACGGTACTCCAACGATGCAATTTCTCGATGCATCTGGCAAAGTCACTCAACAGTGGCCAGAGAAGCAGGCTCCCTCGCAACCGGGCAAATAGACCGCGCCACCTAGTGGCTGGCGCCGAGGAGTTCCGGTCCAGTCGTGGCCCAACCGGAGATTACTTTTGCGATACTAGGACGATCTAGGCTTAACCGCCGGGTAGTCATTCTGCGGACAGGTTAATATTTGGCTCATGCCGAGATATAGTCCGATCGATGCTGGTGTGCCGCTGCAGGCAAGCCTAAGCGACCTCGCCTCCTTACACTGGTCCACGAACGGTATCGCAGCCGATTTCGTCTTACCTGACGACGCGGCTCACCTGCTGCGCGTTTCGTTCGACAGGCAATGCATCATCAGGATTTTAGATGAGATGCCGCTTAGCACAGAGGAAGACGATACGCCGAATGAAGGATTGGTGCCCGAGCATTTCGCATATCGGCCTGAAGGCGCTGTTTTTGCCCGCCTCCAGTCCGGTGCTTGGCAGGAAGTGAACGCGCCTGTAACCCACTATCAGTTCGTCACAGGTTGGGCCTGTCTGGACGTTCTCACGGCTGCCACTCCGGCGTTCGCCGTCGTGCGACGGTAGCCGCGCCAACACCAGTGAAATCACGAACGCTTTCGCTTCCTTCCTTTGAAGATCGATGGACTAGATTCTATGCGTTGCGAGGCGTCGTGCCCGAGTGGTGGGCAATCCGTGTCCACAGAAGGCGGAGCACGCATTGCGGCTGCGCAGCGGAAAAGATGGGCAAAACAAAAGAAGGCAACCGCGAAGGAGCCCTTTTAGGGCGCTTTCAATTTGTGCGGCTGAAACGACACCGGAGAGATTCTACGGCTTCCGTGGCAACGGTCTGTGGTGTGGGCGAACTCCTTAGGTACGAACAGCAGAGTATTTGTGACCCGGTTTTGGTCGAGCGATCCGACGGTACTAAGCTGCCTCTGAAACCGGCAGAAATGAGCACCTGTTCTTACAACAGGCTTGGGACTTGCCTTGCACGCGATCTCGAAGGCAAGCCGAAGAAGGCTCAACCCGCTACCACTTCACCAGTTCCACGCGCCGGTTCTTCGCTTTGCCAGCCTCAGTATCATTCGAGGCGACCGGCGCATAAAAACCGCAGCCAAACGAATTCAACCGATCAGCCGCAATACCGTACTTTGAGGTCAGCTCGCGCACTACTGCCGCAGCCCTGCGGCGACTCAGCTCGAGGTTGTAGTCCGGCTTTCCTTGATTGTCAGTATGCCCAACAACCGAAACCTTAAGGCTTCGGTTGTCGGTGAGCAGCTTCGCAATCTCCTGCAAGGTAGCCTGCGAATCGGGCCGCAGGGAATCTTTGTCTGTATCGAAATAGATTCCGTACAGTGCGATCTTGCCGGAATCCGCCAGCGAGCGCGACATCTCTCCGGCATTGACGAACGCCATGTTCTTTTCCATCTGCTGAGGCGCTACCACCACTAACTCCGCAAGCGCAATATCCTTCTTCACCACTGACTGAAGCCGATCCGGCATATTTCCGTCTCTGTAGGAGGTGACAAAGACGTAGTAGTAGGTTGACGAAGCATCCTTCGACTTGCCCACCAGCACGCGTTCCTGCGCCTGGTTGTACGTGAGGATATCGGCAATCTTGTCTTCAACCTGTATCGGGGTAAGGGTCGGTCCAAACCATCCCCCGTCGCTCGCACCTTTTTCGTAGAGTGTCACCAGGTCCAATCGCTGAAATTCGAGCTTGTAGTTGCGAAGCAGCTCAGTTGGAGTTCTGCCCGCAGGAGCCACATAGGTGTACCTGCTCACCAAGCCCTCGATCTTCAGGCTCTTTGTATATTTCGGAGGATCCTGCGATGTCGGCGGACCCATCGGAAGCAGGAATTCGTCGAACCTTGGCTCTCTGTACCCGATAATTTCGCTACCCTCGTAGCGCTTCATTCCCGGCGGGTCCTTCGAGCCGGGAAGATCCGCAGCAAAAGCGGCCATTCTGAACGCCACTATAAGCGATAAAAGTATGAGAGTTCGTTTGGACATGGTCGTGCCTCCGAGGATCCGCAACAGTCTATACCGCCGGGGTCTCGGCAGTCGTTGCAATTGAGTGCACCTGCGAGGACCGCATTAGACACACAACGACGCACCCCGGCATGCGCAGTTTCTTGGCCGTATGCATCCGAGCAAAGCCATGGTTGACGACCCAGGGGAGCGTCAGCGAGTCTGTTTTGCGCGGTTGGCGGCGTAGGCAGTTGGTGTGATCTGGGCTATGGTCTGGATGGAGCGATTGGCCAGCCCGGGTAGGACGTCGATGAAGTACTTGCGGATGGGGATATTGAGCCTGCGGCAGCTCTCGACGACAGAGAAGATAGCGGCGATCTTCGGACCGGCCTCCTTACTGCCCAGGTGCAGCCAGTTCTTGCGGCCAAGAGCGATAGGGCGCATGGAATTCTCGGCGAGGTTGTTGGACAACTCCAGCTCCGGGTACTCGAGAAACAGGGTGAGCTTCTGCCACAGCATGAGCGTGTAGTTGGCAGCCTGGCCTGCGGCGCTCTTGGGTAGCGCCGTCTTTTTAATCGCGAGTAGTTGGGAGCGTAGTTCCGCGAGCAGTTGCGGTGCACGTTGCTGACGCGATGCGTGTCGCTCGGCCAGGCTGACGCTTTTCTCGCGCGCCTCACGATCGATGGCGAACAGCTGATCCATGAGCGTGACGACACGAGCCGATTCGAAGTCTTTGGAGTTCACCTTGACCGCATCGACGAACTTGCGCCGCGCATGCGCCAGGCATCCTGCGTGCACGATCTTCGCACCGCTGACCTTGTCGTAGGCCTTGTATCCATCGGTCTGCAGAATCCCCTGGAAATCACCAAGAAACAACTTCGGCCCCTCGTGATCACGGCCCATGCGGAAGTCGAACACCACGCCTTTTCCGGGCGAACCATACTGCCACATGTAGGCTTGATGATTGCGGCCGCGCTTGTCATGGGTCTGTACACCGACCGGGGTTTCGTCGGCTTGTATATAAGTGCCAGCCAGTAACTCCCGCTTCATCGCCGCCGCGATCGGGATCAACAACTCACCCACCCGCATCACCGCGTCGTCCAGCGTCGAGAGCGCAACCTCTACGCCCGCATCGCGCTTCAGCACGACCTGTTGCCGGTAGAGCGGTGTCGCCTCACAGTACTTGTTCACCATCAGGTCGATGATCACGTTGTCGCTCAGCAACGACTTGGGTGCGATCCGCTCAACAGCCGTAGCCGTGCGCACGCCTTGCTCTTCGCACCGTTTGCATGCCCGCTTCTCACGCTTGATCACGCGCACGAAGTACTCGGCAGGCCGCACGTCCAGCACCTCCGTCTCTTCGTAGCCGATGACCTCTGTCTGTCGGCCACACCGGCCGCACTGGCAATCCGCTGCAGTGCAGACAACGATCTGCTCGACGCGCTTCAGATGCTTGGGAAGTTCGTTGCGGCCCGGATGCTTGCGACGGGGCTTGGTGGCGAGCTTCTCTTCGCTTGTGCTCTCTGCTTCCGCCGACGTCGTAAGCGGCTCGCGATCGCTCTCGGCTTCGACCTCTTCGCTCGATACTCCAGGCTCCAGATCGAGCAACTTCAGCTGCAAGTCACTCAGCGTCTCACTGCGCTTGCCGTAGCGCGCGATCCGCTCCAGACGAAGTCGCTCCTCCAGTGCCTGGATCTTCACTTCGGCCAAGGCAAGTGCCTGATCCTTGCGCGCCAGTTGCTTTTCTTTCTCCGCCAGCTGTGCCTCGAGCTGTGCGATCATTTCTCCTAACATAGGATCCGGCTGCGGCATGGCTTGTGCAGATACGTTCAAGATGCTTTATACATACTAGACATTGCTGTGGATTAGACGACAAATCCCCTGTGTTCATGCGCTTTTCAGTAGCTTTCCTGGTTCCTCTCCCGGAACTTTGCGATACCACCTGCGCTCCCGCGTCTGCGTTAGATCTATACCCCCGATCAACAGTGCAAACTGCTCGTGACTCAGCTGCACCTTGTTGCCGCTTGACGACGGCTCGGGCCAGCACAGCCTCCCACGCTCCATACGCTTGGCGCATACCCACAGACCTGAACCATCGAAATAAACCAGTCTCAGACGGTCACGACGTGCATTGGCAAATAGGAAAATGTGGCCGCTCGTAGGATCGCTCTCCAGCCGTTCACGGATCAGTCCCTCGAGACCGCAAAAGCCCTTGCGCATGTCCGTCGCCCCCGTGGCCACATAGATGCGCGTGGCCGCGCCCATGGCGAACATCGCTTCAGCCTTCCAGCGCCGCTACCAGGCGCTTCAGCAACAGCACATCGAAACCTTCTTCCACTGCGATCCGCCGACCGTTCCCCAACTCCACTCGCAGATGCGAGCCTCGGGCCGGCAACGGCCCCACTAACTGGACCGGCAGAAGTTGCGCCGCGCTCCTCGGTTCCTGACTTCTATGCTTGTGCCGATAGTAGTCCAGCGTATGAAGCGCTATTCCTTGCACTCGGCAAAATACCTTCCTTGTCATCCGGCTCTGCTCGAACTCCCGCACCAGCCGCTCCCCATTCACCCGGCGCACACCAACACTCACTGCTACAGAACTCGATTCACTCATGCATCAACTGCAACACACTTCCAAAGTCGACGAAAGAATGGGATTGCCCGGATGGATACCTCAGTTCCTCTACCGCCGAGTTGTGACCACACCAATACCGGTAAAGGCGCCGGTAGCCGATATAGACCTCGATCTCGCCTGCAATCATTTGCTCAAGAAGGGATATTGAAGCCTTGCGCGTGGCTAGTCGCCGGAGTTCAACCTTTGAGATTTGCTTCACCTGGCCAGCCCCATAACGGTCTGATCCATTGTGCATCACCGAAGTCGAGGTTGCGGTCGAGTCACCCGCTACTCTTCCCTTATTCAATTCACAGTCAGTGCCAACGGTTGCTGATGCGACAATCTCAAGGGAAAGGATTAACCCAGGAGTTGATGAATGATACGCATCGCATTAGCGGCCTTCTTTTGGCTGCCGATCCAGTTGATTGCCCAGCAATCGGTCTCGGAGATCAAATTCCATGTCCAGACCGATTTCTTTAAGCTGCCGCCAGAGCTATATTTCGGTGAGGCTGCAGGCGTGGCAGTCAATTCAAAAGGGCATGTTTTCGTTTTCTCTCGTGGCGGCACAACGGGCCCTGCCTATGGCGCAGCGGCGGCTCAGTTGTTCGAGTTTGATGCCGACGGAAAGTACATCCGGGAAATCGGCCACCATCTGTATGCATGGAGCTTTGCTCATGCCGTGAAAGTCGACAAGGGAGACAACATATGGGTCGCCGATAAGGGGTCGGACATGGTCATCAAGTTCAACCCGGAAGGCCGGATCTTGATGGTCTTCGGCCGCAAACAGGAAGGCTCCGACGAAGGTACTGGTCCGCTCAAGCATTTCAAGCCGTCCTTGCCGCCGATCGATGGGGAGTTTCGCCAGGTGACCGATATGACCTGGGACGCCGCAGGCAATACGTATATCAGCGACGGTTACATCAATTCCAGGATCGCCAAGATCGATAAAGATGGAAACTGGATCAAGTCCTGGGGCGAACCGGGAACAGGTCCAGGGCAGTTCAATACGCCGCACAGCATTGCCACGGATGATATAGGAAATGTGTATGTGGCCGACCGTGGCAACGGGCGGATTCAGGTTTTCGATGGAGACGGCAAGTTTCTGCGCGAGATCCATATCAACGTGTCATACGATCACAAGATTCGCCCGTGGATGGGGAACATGCCATCGGAAATACCTTCCACTGCAGAAGCTCCGGCGCCATTGAACAAGACCATGTTGAACGGCTCTCCTTGGGCGATCTGCATCACTCCGGGGCCTCATCAGGTACTGTTTGCGTCTGATGGCTATCCGGGCCGAATCTATAAACTCACTTTGGACGGCAGGGTGCTTGGCGTGTTTGGTACCTCCGGCCACGGTCCTGGACAGTTTGGCTGGATTCACGAACTTGCGTGCCCTTCTGAAAACATTCTGTATGCGGCTGAATTGCTGAATTGGCGGGTGCAAAGGTTGACACTCGAGCCAACGCAATAATCGCGAACAGATGCAGGCAACGACCCGATGACGGTCTCCATTTGAGTCTTCGGGGCGCGATCGCCATACCATGGTCTGAGGGGAGTAGAAAGCCAATGTCCACAGCAGAGATTAATTCTTCACGCAAACACGCATTCACGGATGCCGGTACACCGCAACTTCCAGAGCCGACCTACGCGGAGCGCGTCCGCACTCTGGTTTCGCTCTGCACGATTGCGACTCTCTCAACTGTCTCTCGAAAATGCTCAGGATATCCGTTTGGTTCTCTCATGCCTTACGCAATCGACGGGACCGGGCGGCCCATCTTTCTTATCAGCAATATGGCGATGCATACCCAGAACATCCAAGCTGACCATCGGGCGAGTCTCTTTGTGAGTCAAGGGGACAACGGCGATCCGCTCGGTACTGCGCGGGCAACGCTTGTCGGTGATGTCCTTCCCATATCGGAGGGTGAAGTTGGCGAAGCTCGCCAACGCTATCTGTCGCGCTACGAGAACAGCCGCTCATGGGTAGACTTCAAAGACTTTGGCTTTTACCTCCTGCAGCCCCTTGACATCTACTACGTCGGCGGCTTTGGAGTGATGGGATGGGTGACCGCAGAGGAATACCAGTCCGCGAAGATTGATCCTCTGGCCGAAGCGGCTCCAAAGATTGTCGAACATATGAACTCGGACCACGTCTCCGCAATGGTCCTGCTAGCTAGAGTTCATGCTGGCCTCGACGCGACTGAGGCCACAATGACAACGGTCGACCGGCTTGGATTTCACCTTCGGCTGAAGACCGACGATGGCCTGAAAGGGACACGCATCAACTTCCTACACGAAGTCCAAAACTCTGACGAGGCACGCAAAGTGCTCGTGGAAATGGTTCGAGCCGCTGAGCCAAAGGCCTGACCAAAGCGTACGTTGAGGGTTGGGAAGCTGGTCTGCTTTGACTCTGGTTGATGACTGGTATCCCATCGATTGATTTTTGGAGTATTGATTACTTTCTAACGGAAGAGTGGTCCACCACCCAACCATGATCCGGTTTCTGACCCCGCATCAATTGGTCTTCGGTGAAGCAGACGATGTCGAAGCAGTTGTGGTGCTGACCGGGGGCAATAGAACCTCCAGCGTTCCTGCTTTCCCGGTTGCCCAGTCATACACACCTGTTTCGAGAAAGACCTCAGTGTTCGCTGGCAAGTCGATCTCGAAGTGCGCAGGTACACCCGAACGCTTGATCGCTGCAAACAGATCGGGCGCCAGATTCATGGCCTGCGTGCCGCCTGCCCAGTTCAGCGCGTGGCCTTCGCGATCGTAGGCGAGCAACTCAACCTGAAGCTTGCCTGTGTGCTTGCCGTCGGCGGTCGATTGTAACTGCACATCGGTCCAGCGAATCATGAAGTCCACGCTGTAGCGCTTCGTTGGGCCAGTCAGCTTCGCATTCTTGCCGGCGCGGGGAGCATTGGCTGCAGGCTGCGGATCGACGGGCAGCACACGCAGACCATAGAGAAGCTGCGTTGCGCTCGGAATACCGCGCAGCAATAGCGGATGCAACGGGTCCGCGTCGGGCTTGGTATCCACCGCAAGCGAGTCGTCCGCGTTGTACCCTCGCCGATAAGCTAACTTGTACTTGTTTTCGGGAACTTTGATCTCAATCCGTCGATAACTCCCATCCATCTTCTTGTTCGTCGGCGAATAGACCAGCGTGTAGTAGTGCGAGCCGTCTGCGATGGCGTGCTGCATGGCCGCATTGAGGTCGTTGGTGTTGTAGAAAGCTTTTCCGCCAGTATCGGCCGCAAGCTGCTCCATGGCTGCCATCTTGTCCGAGCGCGAGCCGTTCTCATGCACATAACACTCTATGCAACCTTTCGAAGCGCCGTGAAGGGATTGCAGACCGGGACCGGATCGGCTCGTCTCGTCGCCGCCTTCGATATCCACGACGCCATTGCTGTAGATGACGGGATCCGAACCGTGATCTACCATCATGCCTTCTGCGCCAACGGGATAGATAGCCACTTTGGAAACAGTCAGTAAGTCGGCCGTCTTTTTGATTGCAGCGTTGTATACCCGAAGCTGAGTGTTGATTTCCTTGTCTCTCGCATTAGGAAACACCGTGATCGGAAACGAGCTTGCAAACCAGATCAGATTCTTGCGCCCCGGTACATCCGCGAGGTAGCGGCTCAGATCATTCAGCGCCTCCAAGGTCATGGCAACACGCTGATCCTCTTGGTAAGCGGAGGTAGCTGCGTACAATCCCCCCAGCGCCTCCATTGCAGAAGGACTGGCCCCCTCGGCTCCCAACTTCGCCATGTCTTCCTTCTCGTCGAACTTGTCCGAAAGCGTGCGCGAGGCGCTCGTTCTTGTTGGCGTCACACCGTGCTTTGGATCGTTCAGCGCATCGCGCAACACCGACGTGTCGGTAGTGAATCCCTGCACCATGCGCAGTTGTGATGACAGCGTGAAGATGGCGACCTTCGTCCCCGGCTGCATCGTCTTGAGGAAGTCCATGATCTGCCCGTGGACGTACGTCTGGTCCTGCTGGTCGGTGTTCAGGCTATCGAGCAGCAACACATTCACCGCATCGCCTTCTGGCGCGGGCGGGACGTTGGTATAGACATCCGGCGGCATCGGCGGTAAAGGCAGCACCATGCTTGCCGGAAGCGTCCTCGAAGAATGCTCTTCAAAGTAATCGACGGTCTGCGGCTTGCCGTCCTCCATCACTACGAAGTCCTTCGCGTGCAGCCCATTCACAGCCTCGTCGCTACCCTTGCTCACGACCACATCGACGACAACCTCGCGCGCATGGGTTCTGTAGACTGGCGGATCGGTTTGGCTGGCGGCAGGAGGTTTTCCTCCTTTCAAAGGGGAGACAAGACCAAAGACCAAAGCAACAGATAGGAGAGTGTTGCAGCGCGGTCGCACAGGCACCTCCGGGGACGCTCAAGTATAAAGCTCTGCGCTCAGCGGAGGATTGCGGGAGAATGACCCTCTACTCAGAAATTAATGATGAGGGATTAGCCGTTGGGCTATTAACTCCGACATAATTTCCGTATAGCCCATCCGACCACGACCGAGGAACAGGCTGCAAATTAGGCGGAGGTGGCCTTAAGGCCCGATCAAAACTGAGTCCTCCACAGGAGACGATAATCGATATTCTTCGTCTACGAGGAAGAGGGTCGTGCATATGCTGCTTCGAGACCTCCGATACGCTTTGCGCCAGCTTGTAAAGAGCCCTGTCTTTGCTCTGACCGCTCTTCTTTCGCTTTCTCTCGGCATCGGAGCCACCACAGCGATCTTCAGCGTGATTTATTCGACGCTTCTCAATCCGTATCCCTTCAAGGACGCCGATCGCATCTTCCGCGCGGCTCTGAACAGTAAAACCGGCGAGAGTCGAGCCATCGCCCTGAGTGGGACGCAGATTCGTGTTCTCAGGCAGTCGCCCGTGGTGGACGACGTAATTGGCCTTGATGACGCGTCTCTCGCTCTTACCGGGGGCGACTTCCCAGAGGATGCGGAAGTCGGGCTCGTAACCCCGAACACCTTTGATTTCCTCGGCGATCCGCCTCTGCTTGGTCGCGGCATCCAACCCTCGGACGCAAGCGATGGGCAGCAACCACAGCCAGTGGTGGTTCTCAGTGATCAGTTTTGGCGACGCCATTTCAGCGCGAATCCGGACGTGATAGGACAATCGCTACAACTGAACCGCAAGGACTACAGAATAGTGGGAATTGCCGAGCCGCGCTGGGTCAGTTGGTCCGGCAAAGATGTCTACCTGCCGCTGGGGTTCACGCAAAATGCAAATTTCACCGATGCAGTCTGTCTTCGCCTGAAACCGGGTGTGTCCCGGAAGGCAGCCAACGCAACTCTGCAGCCGCTGATGGAGCAGTTTGCGCGGGATGTGCCAACCCAGTTCCCCGAGCATTTCCAGGTAGCCTTGCGGGGTCTAAACGATTCGGTCGTTCACCGCATGGGGAGCACGCTTTATCTTCTGTTCGGTGGGGTTGCACTGCTGCTTTCTATCGGATGCGGAAATGTGTCGATCCTGCTTCTCGCGCGCGGGACCGCGCGCGAGCACGAACTTGCCGTGCGAATGGCTATCGGAGCACAGCGCGGAAGAATTGTTCGTCAACTGCTTACCGAATCGCTCCTGCTTGCATTCAGCGGAGCCGCCCTGGGTGTCATTCTGGCGTACGGAGCCGTCGTGGCTATAAAGGTGATTATCCCCGGGCATTTCTTCGCTCCAGGAGTCTCAATTGGAATCAAGCTACCGGTGCTCTTCTTCTGCGTCGGTGTTGCAATCTTCACCGGAATCCTTTTCGGGCTGTGGCCCGCCCTGCAACTTTCGCGACAGGACCCGGGAAACGTGCTCCAGTCAGGCATGCGCAGAATCGCAGGAAGCGTGCGGAACCGCAGAGTACATAACGCTCTCATCTCCGCTCAAATCGCGTTGACTCTTTTGCTCCTAGCAGGTGCCGGTGCAGCCATTCAAGGTTTTCAACGTCTTCTGCATGCGCCACTCGGCTATGACCCGCACAACGTAATCTCTGTCTGGATTCCGTTGCCGGAGAATTCGTACACAAACTGGAGCGGGCGGACGGCCTATTTCGAGCAGCTTCAGGCAACTCTGAGCAATGTGCCGGGAGTGACGATGGCCGCAATCGCGACCAACGCCACGCCGCCTCAACCTGGATGGAAGATGCCATTCGAGGTCCTCGGCAAGCCTCAGTTGAGTCAGACGACAGCAATTGTGGATGCGGTGGGGCCGGAGTTTTTCGGTTTGCTGCATATCCCGCTTTTGGACGGACGACTCTGGAGCAAAGCAGAAAACCACAATGGCGCACATCTCGCGGTGATCAATCAAACTCTGGCGAGAACCTACTTTCCAGATGGGGACGCCATCGGGCAATCGATCAAGCTGCCAGAATTAAAGAGTCAGGGCGACGTCTTCGCATCCGCGTCGATTGCGGATTCCTGGATACAGATCGTTGGGGTGGTGGGCGACAGCCGTAATGAAGGGATGCGCGAACCGGTGAGCCCGGCCATCTTTGTGCCCTACACGCTCTCAATGCCTGCGGCCACGGTGTATCTGGTTCGATCAGAGGTGCCGCCGATGGAGCTGCTGCCTGCTATCCGGCGCGCAATTGCAAGGGTAAATTCCGATCAAATGGCGGCACGCGTGGTAAACGATCTCGATCACTGGATCAGCGACCAACCGAAGTGGGTGCAGGAACATCTCATCGCGTGGCTCTTCGCGGCGTTTGCAGTACTGGCGCTCAGTTTAGCCGCCATTGGGATCTTTAGCGTGGTCTCATATGCGGTAGCACAGCGCATGAATGAGTTTGGCATCCGCATGGCGCTCGGAGCGCCGGGTGGACACGTTCTCCGCATCGTCTTTGCCTCGGCGACGGTCAGCGTCGGTACTGGCGTGCTTGGGGGCATGCTGTTGACCGTGGCTCTGAATACCGCGCTTGCCAAATGGGTCGGCGGTGATCTGCGCGACCCTTTCCTGTTGCCGTCTTGCGCGCTTTTGTTGGGCATTGTGGCTGCGATTGCATGTTTTCTACCCGCGCGAAGAGCCGCCCAGGTCGATCCCATGACGACATTGCGCAGTGAGTAGCGTTGGCGCATCACATGTCCACTCAACAGAGTCAGTTTAAACGCGTGCGTACGCCGCAGACGTACACCGTCGGCACAACCACGAAATCGAATCCTTTCATGCAATCGGCGCCTCCGAAGATGTTTGAATCGCAGCCGCGGTAATCCGGTTGTTGATGCCCAACCACCCGGTGCAGCGGTAAGAATCGGCAACGACCCATCCAGCAGCCAAGAGAGCAGCATTCAGGATAGTCTCGCTCCACTGGAAGGGATCCTTGGAGCCAGCCGCCACAATGGGTAACCAAACCAGAACCAGGAACGAGGCTAGCTGCAAGACCGAGAGCGCGACGGCCAGCCGCGCACAGAGACCGGTGACGCCTGCGACGCCCGCAGCGATGAAGGCGCAGCCGGTGAAATACGCCCAGAACAGATGACCCGGCAGCCAGTTGGGGATGAGGGAGAGGGTGTCTCTTACGTCGATAAAATGAGCGGCCCCAAAGAAGATCAAGGAGAGTCCGTAGAGCGTGCGGGCAATGCACAAGCCATTGCTGCCGATCACAAAGCTGAGGTGGTTACGGTCCCAGTCAGTCGCAAACCAGACATACAGCACCCAGGCGGCTGCCAACATAACCGCAAGCGGGAACACGGACCAGCAAGCTGCAAAAGCGGGTACAAGAAAAAAGTTTGGCAATCGGAAGAGCAATAGCCAAACCAGAAAAGTGGCGAGCAGCAAACGCGCGGAGGCGCCCGCGACGTGCCGAATCAGTAGACCGATACCCGCTGAGAGAGAGATCAGCGCACCCAGAGACAGGAGTAGCCCGCCTGCGGAGATGTTCGGCGCAGGATTCCATATCGGGATGAAATCACGGTGGAGCAGCCCGATGATTCCGAGACCGATCATGGTGACCGCGAAGATCGCATGACCTATGCTTGCGAAGCGCATCGGCTTGCTCCATGGTGTTTCGCAAAAAGAGTGAGCTTCAGGGTACAACAAAAAGGAGAGTGGACCTGCGCTCCCGCAAAGCGCAAACATGCGATTGAGAAGTAACCCCGAAATGGAAAAATGGGGGTTATTACCGGGTGGCCCACTTAACCGGTCAATCGCTGCCCATTTTGTAGCGTGTAAAATATTGCACGTTGCGAGGCCGATCACGCTAGATCTTCACCAGCCGATACTCCGCGATTGGATAAGAATGCCAGGTGTCATTTTCGCCTCTGCAACGTCCGCGATGGATTTCAAGCATCAGAGGCTGCCACGAAGTTAACTCGTGCCGCTACGCGGCACTCAAGTCTCAGCAACCGCCGATCCACACTCAAACGAGGAGTAGAATCACTCTGTTTGAAGAAAGAAAATCTAGCTGAAGAATAATACAACGTCTCTCCCACCTGCGCTACATCTAGCGATTTCACATTTGTGCGATTCAAGAACATTAGCCGGTAATTTCCCACCATCCAGGCATTACTCCATTTCCGGACCCTTCGGCGTTTCCCGGGACAAGTTTTGTTGCAGGTGCCCTGAACAGTCATGTAGAGCACCGTAGTTATTTTGTCGGGGTGGTCGAAGAAGGATTTGCTTTCTTGCCGAAGAGCTTCGAGAGGCCGGTCTTGTTCAGGATATCGGTGCCTTTGCTGCGTAAAGCTGCGGCGTTGCCTTTCACCAGGCCGTTGATATCCGCGGTGATGACAGGGTTCTCCGCTGTGCCGGTGATATTGATGGGGATACCGATGGCAGTCGAAGGTTTGGCGGCAGCAGATGTACTGTTCAGCTTTGTGAGGATATTTACGCCGACTTTATTGAGTCCTTTAGCGTTCGTGACTTTTGAGATCAAGTGGTAGTTGAGCGCGCCGGAAGGAGACACCGTACCGCTGCCCGTGGACTCGCCGAGGGCAGGAAGTACCGAATAGATATTCGTGCTTTCGCTGCCTGATTTGGTTATGCGCATGTCGGCACGGGAGATCTCGATGGCGGTTGTATCGCCGGTCTTGATGCCACCCAGGGCGGCGATGCCAACGATCTTGGAGCCGAGATCGTACCCCACCAACTGTGTATTTCTGATCTCGTAGGAGCCGACGATGACGTTGTCTTTTGCCGAGCCCTTGATGGCAAAGTTGGCCGACAGCGTTCCACCCTTGAGGACGGCGTCGTTCGGAAGCTTTACGCCGACGGCGGGCATAAGCGACTGCAGGCCGTCGACGGGGACACTTTGGGCCAGTAGCTTGAGGTCGAAAACTGGCACGTTTGCGGCGAGTTGATAGGTGCCTTTGATGTGAATTGCGACAGCGCCGGTCTGAAGGGCGAGATCGGAAACTTGGCCACGGTTGCCCTTGAGGGAGTGTTCAACTTGATAGTGGATATCGACAGGATGCGGGGCGGGCTTGCCGCCTTTGAGGAGGATGAGGTGCTCGGCGTGAACTTTGCCGTCGCTGGTGACATTCATTCCGTCTGAAACGATGTGGGCGTCGAGGCCACCGATCATGGAGATTCCAGCTGCAGGGTCGATGTACCCGGCTACGACGGGGTCCAGGTGCTTGATGGCGACTTGTGCGTCGAAGGTGGTGGCGGCGGCGTCTTGCGGATTGACAGGCCCTACGGTTCCGGAGACCGCTACCTGGCCGTCGCCGGGCAGCGAGGCGCTAACCGTGAAGGGAAAGGCCTCTGCCAGGGAGAAGTGCTCCAACTTCACGTCGAGATGGTCGTAGACCTGGGGATTTGTCTGCAAGGGCAGCTTCTCTATTGTGGCGTTTCCGTCTTTGATGGTGATGAGGCCGACGGGGAGATCGTGTAAAGTGGCCGTCTGCGTGGGGTCCGGAGAGCTGGCGCCATGGCTCAGGGTGGAGAAGTTCCAAGCGCCATCCTCGTTACGCATCAGATGGATTTGGGGAGCATCGACCTCAAAACTCCGCACAACCAGCTGACGGTCGAAAATGAGCGACTTCATCTGGACGCCAATGCGCAATCGTTTAGCGGTGAAGAACGGAGCCTGGCCGACCCTCGTATCTTCGGCGATAGCGAGATCAGTCGCCACCAGGCTTCCTGTCATGACGGAGAGGCTCAGAGCGCCGAGGGTGACCTTGCGGGAAAGGGCTGCGGTAGGCCCTCCAAGAGTTTTTAACTTGTTGAAGCAGCCAACAGCCAATCCGGGACATATAATTTCCTAATCCCGTCAGACACCTGCACATTGACGCAGCCTGCTTCCTCGGAGGGTCACATTGAACCGCGATTGCAACGATGGCCTGCGACTTCGTCTGCACTTTGAACACACCTTGAAAGAGTGGGGCTGGTTCGACGCATACGAAAAGGCCCTCGAACTAATACCGGTCAACCTTTCGCAAGTCCACGAGTTCCAAAAAGAAGCGCACCACGCACACTCAGAGCTCGTTAAAGCTCGTCACGCCTATGTCGAGCACATGGCAAATTGTCTCGCCTGCAGCAGACGGCTTATCACTTCTGACGCACTGGTCACGATCCGTGAAAAGCTGAATACGTCCCGAATTCAATGACCGAACCGCCAATGGAAAGTCCAGACATGGCAGAGGTTGCTCGTTTTGGGATTTCGTGTGGCGGGACAATAACCCGCTATGCGGAAGTTACTGGTTGTGTACTCCCTCCGATTCATAAGATCGAAAATCGAACCAGCCAGCCGCGTTATCCTTGTGTCCGACATGCCAACTGAAAGTCGTGAAGTTCGTCTTGCCTCCCGTCCTCAAGGGGAACCCTCCATGGACAATTTCTCGTTTGCAACTGTGGAGGTTCGCGACCCCAATCCTGGGGAAGTGCTTGTGCGCAATGTCTGCATCTCCGTCGATCCCTACATGCGCGGGCGGATGAATGACGCCAAGTCCTACATTCCGCCATTTCAGATCGGTCAACCACTGGAAGGTGGTGCGATTGGACGAGTCATTGCTTCGCAGGATGAGAAGCTCCACGTAGGGAGCTATGTCCAAAGCATCTGCGGGTGGCGAGAAGCCTTTGTCGCACCGGCTGCGAGCCTGCAAATCGTCGATACAACAGCAGCCCCGCCCTCGGCATATCTTGGAATTCTGGGCGTAACCGGCCTGACGGCATGGGTTGGCCTTTATCGCATAGCGAACCTGAGGATCGGCGAGACGATCTTTGTGTCTGGAGGCGCAGGCGCAGTCGGGAATGCAGCCTGCCAACTGGCAAGGATTGGCGGTTGCAGGGTAGTCGCCAGTGCCGGCTCCGAAGAAAAGGTACGCTTCCTCCGCGATGAGCTCAAGGTCGAGTATGCCTTCAACTATCGCGACGGCGACCCGCTCGAACATCTGAGGCGCGGTGCTCCCGACGGAATCCAGGTCTACTTCGACAACACAGGCGGTCCCCAACTCGAAGCCGCACTGAGCGCACTGCGCAACTATGGCCGGATCGCCATGTGTGGTGGGATCGCAGGCTACAATACGCCGGTGCCCGGCCCGCGCAATTTGATGATCGTCATCGGCAAGCGCCTGCGGATTGAGGGCTTCATCGTCTCGGATTACTTCAAGGAGGCTTCCGCGTTTCAGGAAGAGGCGATCCCTGCCTTGAAATCCGGCAGACTTATCAACCGTGAGACCGTTGTCGAAGGGCTGGACGCAGCACCCGCGGCCTTCCTCGATCTTCTTCATTCCGGCGCCCGGAACATTGGAAAGATGATCGTCAAGCTCCCGGACTAATTTTCACTCTCCGAGTTGCATCCAGACGAGGCCGTTTTCGCAATCGATCCAGTCTCGCCCCCTCCTTCCCATCTCTTATCAGCTGAATCGAAGGCCTCACATGCTTGTGGCTTTTGACGCGAATCCTCCATAGGTCAGATAGATGCCAATAACGAGCGACGGCGTCATCCATATATAGAAGAGCAGCGGATTGCGCAGCGCGCTCAGGATGAATTCCGATTCAATTCCGGAGGGCAAGAACAAGAAGAGCAGGCCTTTGATCAACGCCGCCCAACCGACAAGAGTGACAACCACCGGCAGCGCACCGCCTGACCAGACGTTATGCGCAAGAACCATCGCCAGCCCAATGGTCAGCGTGATGACGCTGAGAACCCACATCAGCGCAGCGTTATTGAGAAGCGCGGTCATCCAATCCACAGTGGCCTGCCTGTGAAGGACCATGGATGGTATGACGAGAATGCAATACAGACCGATTAGCCTGGTGAGAAAGATGGTTCGCGAAGACATTACGCCTCCTCTTCAGGGGAGCCGCTGGACGCACTATAGCCCTTTCCCAAGCACGACAGGAAATCTTTTATTCCTTCATAACTCCGTTGAGCTCGGCCCCCTAAAGCCGCGACAAAAGTAGCTGCATGAACAGTGGAGACGTTGGGGACCTCAGATGGATACTCCAAAGGCCGGTCCACTTGTTATGCTCAAACTGTCCTTTTCGGCACAAGGTCACTCGAGTGCTCGCGTGCGGCTAACATCGAAAGGATGATCTATAAGACGTTCGGCCCGCTCGACAAACTGATTTGTGGCTGGAAGGCTGGCGTGCGCGTCAAACGCAGCTTCATTAGTCCAGCGGGCATGAAGCCAAAACAGCCGCGGGTCTTGTACGGAGCGGTAGGCCTGGATCGAGATACATCCCGGTTCGACTCGAACGCGCGCAACAGTATCCCGCAACTCGGCAGCCACAGATTCCTCTTTCCCTTCAATGGCGTGAAATCGTGCGAAGATCACGAGTTCTTCCGATGACACCTTTGACTTCTCCAGGTCAGGGTGAGCGTGGATAACGGCCGATTGCCGCGCGTGGGCGACTTCCGCGATTATAAACAGACCGGTGAAGAGCAGGACGGTGCCGGTCGCACCGGACATCCGTCTCGAAAGCCTGATTAGAGTAGCCTTGAAGGCGCCAAATCTCATGACCAGAATTTTACTGCTCATCCAATGCTCCTACTTCTTGCAGCCATGTAATGAGGAGCGATTCTCGGTTCGCGCATTCTCCGACGAGGCGCGAAATCGAGCTCTTAAGGGACAGATATGGGGCTCTGGTCGAGTCACCGTGAACCGGCAGTTGTATTTCCGTTACTGACGGATGGGACACTGACGGATGGGCCACGATCCTCCCGGAACCTGAAAATACGAAGTTTCACCGCCCTCACTGAGCGAGTCGGTGTTTAGCCACGGCAACCAACTCACTGCGCTCATCAACAATTCCTTGCCTAAGCGTTCGTCTTTTTGTTCAAATCAATTCCGGAGTATCCGATGCAATTCTCACGGTCCCTCTCCGCGCTTACTGTTGTCCTGCTAGCCACATCCGCCGCCCTCCTGGCTCAGACAATGGGAAGCAGCAACTCCGCTCAGGTTGCGCTCATCGACAGCCGCTGGCGAACAACGTTCCCTGGAGTCTCACCCGCACCTCCACGATCGTGCAGACACTCGCCGACGGAACCCACATCACCCGCACTTTTACCGTAATAGAGGCTCGCGACTCGGAAGGCCGCACTTATTCCGAAATGCACGAGACCCTGCACATCCGTGTCGATCGCCAGCCGGTCGACTTGGTCACTACAATGTCTTCGATCCAGTTGCCCGCACGCGTATCAGCTGGGAAAACCACACGAAGATTGCGAATGTCACGCATATGCCCGATCCGAAGACGATGCAAGATCGGACGCAGCCCATGCAGGTTGCGGACGTTGAAGCGGCTCGGCAGCCGCGAGTCGGTCGCCCGACTGAGCATCAGACAAGCGAGGACCTTGGTGACCGCACTATCGCCGGTATCGAGGCCAAAGTCACGCGCGGCACGGGGATCATTCCTGCAGGCGACCAAGGAAACGACCAGCCCCTCACCATCGTGAGGGAAAACTGGATGTCCACGCAGTACCACATCCCGCTTTTGACCATTACCGACGATCCGCGCACGGGTAAACGCACAGACGAAGTCACCGTGTTCCAGCCGGGCGAACCGGATCCAGCGTTGTTTCACATTCCCGAGGGTTACACCGTCCGGGAACGCACCGCCTTTTGACGGGGCTGGACTAGCAGTCGGGGCAGAGTGTTCCGAGCGTGTAACCCTGTACACGTACTTTACCGTTCGGCAAAATACGTGTAGGCCACCACACATCCGCCGGGTGGTCGAGACCGCTATTCTGCGTTCATGGCAATGGCAATGAAACTTATTGTGTACCGTGGTGGCGTGGTCAGATTTCGCATCCCCTCACATTGGCGAGAGGAGTATTCCGACATGGAAGGCGGGATGTTCTACGAGGACCGTCCCAACTCTGGAACCTTACGGATCAGGGTCACTACGATAAAGTCCGCAAAAGACCTGCATGCTGGCACTGCCAAGGACGTGCTCGAAGTTGTCGCAAGGGGCTTGAAGGAGAAGAACGTCAACAGCAGTACCAGAGACCGGATGGACGGCAACGCCGTCTTGAAGTATGAGGAAGCCGCACGTGAACAAGGGAAGTTGCTGACGATCTTTTACTGGTTAATCGCAAACCCGTTGCCGCCCCATCGCGCTCGCGTCGTCACCTTTTCATATGCGATTCTTGCGAAACAACGAGAGCTGCAATCAGTTCAGCGGGATTTGGAAATGCTGGAAACGGAGATAGAATCGGCGATCTTCTCCCCGGAAACTGGTGTCCTTGCCGAGTGACCGCCCGCCGGACGCTGCACCAAAAATGGGTTAGTCGAGTAGGGCTATGGCGATGCCGCCGTTTCCATAACCCTCTAAAATTCCGTGCGGCGGGTTTTCCCCAGTACGGCTTCAAGGCTGACATTTCAGACGATGCCTTCCTGTCTGCTGATCTGCTTAAGCCAGCTCCCGGCGTGCGCAGCGCAATAGACAGTTTGCTTTCATCCTTCGTATCGTCCAAGACTGAGACCTGTGATCCCGTACTGTGCCGGGCAGGTGTTCTCTTCCGATACCGTCATTAGGGCCTCACTCCTTACCCCAGAGGTCCTCGCTCCGGTCAGGGTTGTAGTGTCCCTGTCCATCAACACTTATTGACCTCATCCGAGCCACTCGCGTGCACTCTCCGATTTCCCGGCATTCGCCGGTTATACGGAGAGCCATTGCTGTGCGGGAGCGCCTAGGCTGCCCACGAGTGGGTCCGAGCTTTCACTGTTAATCCTTGTCAGCATGCAGCCCTCTATGACCACGGAGAACCCGCCGGTAGCGTATACCCAGTTCCTTCACCAGCAGCACAGCCTTCATCTCCGGAAGACAGATTCGGCGTTCTCATCTATCCACTACAGTCCGCTACGAGTGGGTGGACTTTTCGCGGCTAACGGTTCGCTCCTTTCGCTACAGCCTGCTGACTTGCTAGCCCCCCTGACGGACCCGACGCTGCTTGCGCTTTGGCGGCTGGGGCGTTTACTCCGGAGCATCGGCAACAGAGATCACTCTCTCCGCCGTCCGGTATGACTTCAGTAGCAACTGGGCAAGTTCTACTGGCAGGTACTTCCCCTGCTGGATTAACAGCTAGCTTCGCTGCACGTTCCGGATCGTCCACGATCCGATCCGAATTCTCGAAAGTCATGATGCGAAGAGATTCTGGACAGTCTCAGTAGGATCAGACGGATGTCTTCAAGGCGTATCATGGACTACTCCGTAACGACCGGATGGACGGATGGATGGGACACTGAAGAATCCGCGGGACGAATCCCCGCTGGAAACATATAACAGGTCGCTGCGACAGAATCGGGATCGACTAGCCTTGCAGCAGAAATGGGACAAGGCTCTCGGATATGCCAAGGTTGCTCTCGGATTTCTCGTGGTGATCCTCGTGCTTCGCTTTTTGCATGAGCTGCACGGGCTTTGGCCGTTGCTCGTCGCGGTGGCTGTCTTTGTCGTGCTCGCGATCGCACATGAGAAAGTGCTGGATTGGATACGAGAGATCGAATCAATCATCTATCACTACGAGCGAGGTACGGCAAGGCTGGAAGACCGCTGGGTCGGAGGGGGTGAAGGCGGTGATCGCTTTATGGATGACTCCCATCCGTATGCGCGAGACCTGGACCTGTTTGGGAAGGGTTCGGTGTTCGAACTGCTCTGTACCTTCCGCACTCGCGCGGGAGAGGAGACACTCGCCCATTGGCTGCTGCACCCGGCAACACCAGATGAAATTCGCAACCGTCAGAATGCAGCCCGGGAACTGAGGCCGCGCACGAGTTTTCGCGAGAGGTTGTTCACGGCGGGAGACAAAGTTCGCCTCGGCCTTCATCCAGTTTCGTTGGCAGCGTGGGGCGAGCGTAGATCTTTCTTCGGCTCGCGATGGTTGTCCGTGTTGATGGCTGCGCTCGCGGTGCTGTGGCTTGCTACCCTTGTCTACGGATTTCTGCGCGACACCTTCATGCCAGTGTTGCTGGTTTCGTTTGTCAACCTGCTACTGAATTCTCGCATCAAGAAGCAGGCTTCAACGGCCGCTACGGACGTTGAAGCGGCCACAAGCGACCTCGACTTGCTTTTCGCGGTTCTGAAGGTTCTGGAAGAGGAAAAAGTCGAGTCGCCTAGACTTGTCCATCTTCAGTCTGCGCTCCAGACGGGTGGGATTCTTGCTTCTGACGCTGTGAGGAAGCTGGATAGGGTTGTACATTTTCTCGAGCAGAGGAGAAATCTGCTTGTACGCATATTCGATAGCTTTGTTTTCTATACCGTGCAGCTGATGTGCAAGGCCGAGTCGTGGCGGAGGGAATTCGGTCCGGCAATTCGTGGATGGCTTGCAGCCGTTGGAGAGATGGAGGTGCTTGCTGCGCTTTCCTGCTACGCATTCGAGCATCCCGGCGATACATGGCCCGAGGTCGACGATGGGCGTCCCTGCTTCGACGCGGAGTCGTTTGCGCATCCCCTCCTGCCCGAAAGTAAGGCCGTCCGGAACGACCTGAAACTGGGTAACGGTTTGCAATTGATCGTCCTCAGCGGACCAAATATGTCGGGAAAAAGCACATTCGTGCGCGGCATAGGCGTGAACGCGGTACTGGCGCAGTGTGGTGCGCCGGTACGCGCCAGCCGGCTGCGGATGTCGCGCCTTGCAATCGGCGCATCGATCTGTGTGTTGGATTCCCTGCAAGGCGGAGTTTCCCGGTTTTATGCGGAGATCAAGCGCCTCAAATTGATTTCGGACTCAGCGCAAGGGCCGGTCCCCGTACTGTTTCTTCTCGATGAGTTACTCTCGGGAACGAACTCGCACGATCGCTTTGCAGGCACACAGTTGGTCGTCGGCGCGCTGGTGCAGCGCGGGGCCATTGGTTTGGTGACGACCCACGATCTTGCGATCGCACAAATCCCTGAGAGCATGAATGGGAGGGCGCAGAATCTTCACTTCGAAGATCACCTAGAGAATGGACAACTCACATTCGACTTCAAGCTTAAGCCGGGCGTCGTTCACACCAGCAACGCCCTCAAACTCATGCAGTCCATCGGGCTGGTGACTGCGCAGTCTTTGCCCTAGATTCCCCCTGGGCCGCCTTTTTTGTAAGCATTCATCCGGTTCCGAATGTATCACGCCCTACTGTGAAGTAACCGCCAAAAACTGCACAACCCAGTTACTTCTCAGTAGCCCACAATCCGACCGCGATTTTCAATTAAGATGTCTCACGACGTTTATGACGCGGCTAACGCGATTTTAGCAATGTCATTAACCTACGAAGTAAGAGGCGAGATAAAGGCGGCCAAGAGTATCCATCCGGGCAATCCCATTCTTTCGTCGACTTTGGAAGTGTGTTGCAGTTGATGCATGAGTGAATCGAGTTCTGTAGCAGTGAGTGTTGGTGTGCGCCGGGTGAATGGGGAGCGGCTGGTGCGGGAGTTCGAGCAGAGCCGGATGACAAGGAAGGTATTTTGCCGAGTGCAAGGAATAGCGCTTCATACGCTGGACTACTATCGGCACAAGCATAGAAGTCAGGAACCGAGGAGCGCGGCGCAACTTCTGCCGGTCCAGTTAGTGGGGCCGTTGCCGGCCCGAGGCTCGCATCTGCGAGTGGAGTTGGGGAACGGTCGGCGGATCGCAGTGGAAGAAGGTTTCGATGTGCTGTTGCTGAAGCGCCTGGTAGCGGCGCTGGAAGGCTGAAGCGATGTTCGCCATGGGCGCGGCCACGCGCATCTATGTGGCCACGGGGGCGACGGACATGCGCAAGGGCTTTTGCGGTCTCGAGGGACTGATCCGTGAACGGCTGGAGAGCGATCCTACGAGCGGCCACATTTTCCTATTTGCCAATGCACGTCGTGACCGTCTGAGACTGGTTTATTTCGATGGTTCAGGTCTGTGGGTATGCGCCAAGCGTATGGAGCGTGGGAGGCTGTGCTGGCCCGAGCCGTCGTCAAGCGGCAACAAGGTGCAGCTGAGTCACGAGCAGTTTGCACTGTTGATCGGGGGTATAGATCTAACGCAGACGCGGGAGCGCAAGTGGTATCGCAAAGTTCCGGGAGAGGAACCAGGAAAGCTACTGAAAAGCGCATGAACACAGGGGATTTGTCGTCTAATCCACAGCAATGTCTAGTATGTATAAAGCATCTTGAACGTATCCGCACAAGCCATGCCGCAGCCGGATCCTATGTTAGGAGAAATGATCGCACAGCTCGAGGCACAGCTGGCGGAGAAAGAAAAGCAACTGGCGCGCAAGGATCAGGCACTTGCCTTGGCCGAAGTGAAGATCCAGGCACTGGAGGAGCGACTTCGTCTGGAGCGGATCGCGCGCTACGGCAAGCGCAGTGAGACGCTGAGTGACTTGCAGCTGAAGTTGCTCGATCTGGAGCCTGGAGTATCGAGCGAAGAGGTCGAAGCCGAGAGCGATCGCGAGCCGCTTACGACGTCGGCGGAAGCAGAGAGCACAAGCGAAGAGAAGCTCGCCACCAAGCCCCGTCGCAAGCATCCGGGCCGCAACGAACTTCCCAAGCATCTGAAGCGCGTCGAGCAGATCGTTGTCTGCACTGCAGCGGATTGCCAGTGCGGCCGGTGTGGCCGACAGACAGAGGTCATCGGCTACGAAGAGACGGAGGTGCTGGACGTGCGGCCTGCCGAGTACTTCGTGCGCGTGATCAAGCGTGAGAAGCGGGCATGCAAACGGTGCGAAGAGCAAGGCGTGCGCACGGCTACGGCTGTTGAGCGGATCGCACCCAAGTCGTTGCTGAGCGACAACGTGATCATCGACCTGATGGTGAACAAGTACTGTGAGGCGACACCGCTCTACCGGCAACAGGTCGTGCTGAAGCGCGATGCGGGCGTAGAGGTTGCGCTCTCGACGCTGGACGACGCGGTGATGCGGGTGGGTGAGTTGTTGATCCCGATCGCGGCGGCGATGAAGCGGGAGTTACTGGCTGGCACTTATATACAAGCCGACGAAACCCCGGTCGGTGTACAGACCCATGACAAGCGCGGCCGCAATCATCAAGCCTACATGTGGCAGTATGGTTCGCCCGGAAAAGGCGTGGTGTTCGACTTCCGCATGGGCCGTGATCACGAGGGGCCGAAGTTGTTTCTTGGTGATTTCCAGGGGATTCTGCAGACCGATGGATACAAGGCCTACGACAAGGTCAGCGGTGCGAAGATCGTGCACGCAGGATGCCTGGCGCATGCGCGGCGCAAGTTCGTCGATGCGGTCAAGGTGAACTCCAAAGACTTCGAATCGGCTCGTGTCGTCACGCTCATGGATCAGCTGTTCGCCATCGATCGTGAGGCGCGCGAGAAAAGCGTCAGCCTGGCCGAGCGACACGCATCGCGTCAGCAACGTGCACCGCAACTGCTCGCGGAACTACGCTCCCAACTACTCGCGATTAAAAAGACGGCGCTACCCAAGAGCGCCGCAGGCCAGGCTGCCAACTACACGCTCATGCTGTGGCAGAAGCTCACCCTGTTTCTCGAGTACCCGGAGCTGGAGTTGTCCAACAACCTCGCCGAGAATTCCATGCGCCCTATCGCTCTTGGCCGCAAGAACTGGCTGCACCTGGGCAGTAAGGAGGCCGGTCCGAAGATCGCCGCTATCTTCTCTGTCGTCGAGAGCTGCCGCAGGCTCAATATCCCCATCCGCAAGTACTTCATCGACGTCCTACCCGGGCTGGCCAATCGCTCCATCCAGACCATAGCCCAGATCACACCAACTGCCTACGCCGCCAACCGCGCAAAACAGACTCGCTGACGCTCCCCTGGGTCGTCAACCATGGCTTTGCTCGGATGCATACGAACTGAGACCGATGTTCAGCATTCCCGATATCTCGCCCGATAGCATCCTCTCGGTGACGGACGACTTCAACGAGCAGATCATTTCAATCGCGCAGGAGATTCTGACCAGTTTCCGAAATTGAGTAGTTTCCGTGTTGAGGGTCACTCAGGAACTACAGCGCTGTAGCTCTTGTTTGCGCTCCTGATTGGTGCTCAGCTACTCCCAGCGAAAAACCTTTGACGAGAGCATCGTGCACACTAGAAACAATACGGTCATCGCCGCAATATCGCCCAGGTGGGTGAACCATCTATCTCCATTCCAGATCCCCCTGAGCAGGTTTACGGCGTAGGTGAGCGGGAGGGCGCAAGCGACTGCATGCAGTGCCGGAGGGAGAGCCTTAACGGGCACGAACAGTCCCGAGACTGCGATCATCGGATAGAGAATAACGGCACCGATGGGCTGCGCAAAGCGCGCGGTAGGAACGATACTGGCGATGAGAAAGCCGACAGAGAGAATGCTCCAGGTGCTGATAATGAGCGCAATGGTAAACGAGAACCATGGAACCTGGGCGCCCGGTGGGAAGTAGCGCCTGCCCACCATCAACATCAAAGCTAGCGTTGCCGCGGTGAGCACGAGCTTGACGATCACGTGGGCGGTCAGAATGGTGTATGGGCGAAGCGGCGTAGCTCGGAGCCGCCTAAGGATACCGCCTTCGCGGTAGATGGAGATGATGGTGACCAGTGAGAGCACGGCGCTGATGGCGATCAGAAGCGACACAAGAACCGGGAGATCGGCGCCGGAGAGTCCACTGCCTGGAAATGAGGGAGACGGGAGTCTGTGGTTGGCGACGCGACCCAATACAACAAAGAGCAGCACAGGAACCCCAATGGTGCCGATTGCGCCGAGCGGTTCGCGCAGAAAGACCTTGATTTCAATCCAAGTTAGCTTCCAGAGCCCATGCAGCATCGTTGTGGTTCCTACTCGCGAATGGAGTGACCAGTCAGCTTGAGAAAAACGTCCTCAAGGTTAGGTAGAATGGTCCGGAAATCCGTGACACGAATCTGGTTTTCCGACAGACATTGAATCACCTCGGTAACGAAGTCGTCGCCGCGGCCGCTGATTGTGTATCGTTTGTCGATGCAGGTCACAGACTCAACCCCAGAGATCTGCTGAAAGAGGTCTTTGGCGGTCGCATTCTCCGTTTCGAGAACGACAGTTCGCTCCGGGCAATGCTGTGCAACTAACCCTTCCGGTGTGTCGATGTCGATGATCCGTCCGTGCTCCATGATGGCTACCCGGTCGCAAAGTCGCTCTGCCTCTTCCATTAGATGAGTCGTCAAAAACACCGTCTTGCCTCGCTCGCGAATGCCGCGAACCAAATCCCAGATTGCGTGGCGCGCCTGCGGGTCGAGGCCCGTGGTTAGCTCGTCGAGAAAAACCAATTCGGGGTCGTTGATCAGCGCAAGAGCGATAAACAGTCTCTGTTTCTGGCCACCGGAGAGATTCATGAACCAGGCACCCTGCTTATCGGCAAGGCCAAGCTGTTCCAGCAGTCGTTTTCCATCGATGGCCTTCTTCCGATAAAGCGACGCCCAGAGATCGACAGCCTCCCACACTTTGATTCGCTTCTGCAACTGTGCCTGCTGAAGCTGGACTCCGATGCGGTCCTGCAGCTTGTACACCTGGCGAAAAGGGTCAAGACCGAGCACTGTGATCGTGCCGCAATCGGGCTTGCGAATCCCTTCTACACATTCCATCGTGGTGGTTTTTCCCGCTCCGTTAGGCCCGATGAGTCCGAAGATTTCCCCTTGGTCGACCTTGAACGACGCCTCATCGACGGCTACGGTTCTGCCGTAGGTCTTGCGGACTCTGGAGACTTCAATGACTGGATGCATGGTGTTTTCTTGATAATCGCGGATGCATTGACTCGGATGCCGAGTGTTTAGTGTAATTCTTCGTACCAAATCCGGATTCCAGGCGAGTGATGGCCGATCCGGCGATAACCCTCGTTTTGCCGTTTTGGAGTTACTTCTGGATTGCGGGTTATCCAACCTCGACTCCAATATCTGGCTGAGACTGGTGGGCGGTTAGTGCCTTGGCGGAGATAACCGGCCAATATCCCGGATCATGCCTGGTAAGAAGTTATATTTTCTTTCAGTTGTATTTTCTTCAGGAGGCGGGGCTCCGCTTCCGGCGATGATCTTGGCTGGTCGAAGCCAGCGGCGGAACCCCTGCGAGGTACGATCCTCTTTGTCGCAGTTTCCGCTGCGCCGGGCAAGCTTGCCACCGACTGGGCAGAAGACTGCGACAAGATCATCTTACGCCGCTGTCCAGTTTGTAAACGGGATTCGATCATTGGTCACGGACGGCGCCGCAAGCAGGCGCACGACGAGCATCACGACTGGATTTGGATCCATCGCGGCCGCTGCGCCGATTGCGGGACAACCTTTACCTTCCTTCCGCTGTTTTCTCTTCCTTACACGCATTTCAGTTTGCTGGCGCGTTGCCAGGCATTGTTGCGGCGCATTGCGGAGCACTGTTCGTGGGAGAAGGCATCGCCCAAGCTGAGAGACCCTGATCGGTTGCCGGACCCTTCCACAGTTCGGCGCTGGTTGAGTGGCCTGGATTTTTCTCAGCCGGCGCTTTCCTTTCTCAACCGGACCGTGACCCGCGTAGCTCATTGGCTGGCTCACGGGCTTCAGGTTCTTGACGAAGCGGGGCCGCTGTCGTGGATAACTCCTACCCTCGAAGTTCTCTGTCGCTTGCGTCTTTGAAAAAAAACGTTCACCCACCATCCTTGCCTGGGATTGCCGACGCCATTCTCCTACGCTTGGCTCCGGAGGTAAAAGAGCGTTGTGGGCGAAGACGTCGAAACACTCAAGCGGCGCCTGCCGCTGATTGAGTATCTGCGGACGCATAACTGGAAGGGCTCACCTATAGGCCGCTCCGAGATCGTCGGTCTCTGTCCGTTGCACGAGGAGACCCAACCCTCGTTCTATGTCAACACGTGCAAGGATGTCTTCTATTGCCATGGCTGCGGACAAGGCGGCGACCTGGTTCGCTTTATCCAGTTGTCCCGCCGACTGTCGTTCCGCCAGAGCCTCGCCTGCCTTGATCCGCAGACCAGTCCTGCAGTCGATTCCGCCGCGGTGCTGGAACAGGCTGCCGTTTTCTATCAGCCGCAACTCGATAACTATTCCGAAGCGATGCGTTATCTCAACCGGCGCGGAGTGTACGATCCCGCCCTGATCAGAGAACTCGAGATCGGTTACGCTCCGGGCGGGAGTCTGCGCCGACATCTCACGGCACAGGGTTATTCCTCCGATCTGCTGCGGCAGTCCGGCCTGCTTAACGTGAACGGCTCTGATGCTTTCTATCAGCGCATCGTCTTCCCATTGCGTCAGGGCGAACACATCATCAACATCTACGGCCGCAGCATCGGTACCGCCTTCGCGCATCGCTTTCTGCCCGGCACCAAGGGAGGCTTGTATGCATGGGAGAAGGTCCGGCATTGCCCTGAGGTGATTCTGGTCGAGGGCCTCTTCGACTATGTCGTATTACGCCAGGCGGGCTTTCACAACGTCACCTGTTCGTTGGGAACCCATCTCAACGCAGACCAGTTTCGACAGTTGTGCGAACAACCGCGCACCGTCTATCTCACTTTCGATGTCGATCAGAACCACAGCGGCCAGCAAGCCGCCGAACTACTGGCCCATCGTCTTGGCACTCGAGGCATCGCAGTTCGCCGCGTGCTCCTGCCTGAAGGACAGGACCCCAACTCCTTCTTCGTCCAGGGTGCAGATGCGCGACAGTTCCAGTCTGTTTTGGAGGCAGCTCAGCCATGAAGTTTCGCGTGATCAAGCAGAAGAACTCATCGGACGCACACAGTCCGATTCAGGTGATTGAGCAAGACACCGGCGGGGGAGTTCGCTGGATTAATCATTACCTGGACCGCGAGTATGTCCGCCGACTCGCAGACAAGAGCCTGTATAGCTACGCCCACAGCCTGCTGCACTTCGTGCGCTGGTGGGAGAGCGTTCACCACACCGGCGACATCGCGAAGGCCGACCTCACTGAATCGACCCTGCTCGATTACATGCGATTCCAGTCCAGTCAGCAACCTGCGCTTTCTGCCACCACCATTAACGACCGCGTCGCTACCGTCGATCGCGCCATCCGCAACGAGTTCCCCGACGCGCCCTGCCAGGTCGCGCAAGGCTTTCATCAGCCCTTCCTGCACCGCAGGCCCATGGGCCTGGGACGTCCGAGGTTCGAGATCAGTCGGCTACGCATGCGGGAACCCAAGCTCAACATCGTCCCCCTCTCCGTCGACGAAGTGGCGCGCTTCTGGTCCAGCTTCCGCAACGCGCGCGATCTGGCCATCGTGGGCTTGATGCTCATGCATGGACTTCGCTCCGCCGAGGTCATGGCCTTGAATCGCGACGACGCGTTGTTGTCCGAAGGTCAGATCCGCGTGCGCGGCAAGGGCACCAAGCTGCGCTTGCTACCTCTGGCGCCGGAAACGACGCAGCTGATCGATCACTATCTGCGCCTGGAACGGCCCGATCCCTGCTCCGCAGCTCTGTTCGTTGCGTTGAAAGGGCCCGCTCGCGGCGCCCCCATGACGCCCGCCGGATTCCGCTCGCTGTTTCGGCACCATCGCAAGACAACCGGCATTCAGTTGGCTAATCCTCATCGTTTTAGACATACCTTCGCTTCCGATATGGTGCGAGCAGGCATGAGCTTGCCTGCGCTCATGCAGCTGATGGGTCACGCCGACATCGAAACCACGCTGCGCTATGTGAAGGTCTCCCCACAGGACGTCTATCTGCAGTATGCCCGCGCGGCAGCGCAGTGCATCCATCCTCAACCAAGGCTCTCGTGATGCGTTGGCGCCGTCCTCCACTCCAGCATCCTCTGGCGCATACCTTCGCGCATGCGGTCGAGTCTCTGTCGACCGCACTCACTCCTTCCAGTAAACGCAACTACAACATCGTGGTGCGCAGCTTCCTCGTCTATCTCGGCACCGAACACCCGGCGGTTACGCGGCTCGACCAACTGCACCGCGATCCTCATCTCCTCGGATGGATGGCGCACCTGCGCACCAAGAATCCGCCTCTGGCCACGGCAACCTGCATCGGCCGGCTCTTCGCTCTGCGCACCATCTTCCATCAGTTGGCTCGCACAAACCGTCTCCCTGAACTGGCCCACTTGTTGATGCGCGAGGATATTCCGCGCTCGCCTCACACTCTGCCACGACCGCTCACCGCCGAGCAGGATCAGCTCCTCCACCAAGAGTTCATGCGCCGCAACGATCTCGGCGGAAATGTCTTCTTGCTACTCCGCTACACCGGCATGCGTATCGGCGAATGCGTCGACCTGTCCTACGACTGCCTACGCGCCACAGGCCCCAACCAATGGGCCATCCATGTTCCCCTCGGCAAACTGAAAACCGAGCGCATGGTCCCCGTCGATGCCTTCGTCCGTGATCTTGTACACCGCCTGCGCTTCTTCCGCTCTCTGGATCCTCTGCCTCCCGATGGACGGCTCCTGGCACGACCCGGAAGCAAAATAGCTATCCTGGTTCAACTTCGTGATTACCTGCATCAGGTCTGCCACTCTCTCGCACTCGCGACGCATATCGTCCCCCATCAGTTCAGGCACACCTACGCCACAGAGATGCTTCGCTCCGGCATCAGCTTCCCCGTCCTGATGAAGTTACTTGGCCACGTCGATCCGGCCATGACTATGCGCTACCTCGACGTGGCTCTCACCGATCTCGAGCGCGAGTTCCAACTGGCCCGCTCCAGGCCCAGGCATCTGGTTCCACAACCCAAAACCTCTACCGGACCAGTTCGTGCAGGCCTCGACGGCCTCATCGACTCCTTAATCGCCGCGCAACACGTCATGGAAATGTTCCGCCGCTCTCTCCCAAACGGTAATGCCCGCAATCGTCTCCTCAGGCTCTCCAACCGCCTCATCAAGATCCTCGCCGAGATAAGAAAACTCCAGAGCACCTGAATGAAAATGGGAAGCGATTGGCCGGTTATGGCGATTTACCACTCATCAAGGCCAAATCATCTGGATGGCTGATCGAGACTGGGAGCCTGTACGTGCGCAAGGCTCTTTCAGGCAGGTTCAAACTTCATTAAACTAGTCCATCCTCAAGGCCGTGACAGGATTTATGGATGCCGCACGCCGAGCGGGAATGATTCCAGCAATGAGTGCCGCCAGAGCCAGGATCACTATTGCGCCCGCCATCACGTTGAAATCGGCGCTGGTGATCTCATAAAGCTGGGACTTCACAAATCGCACGCAAAGCAGCGCAACCGGGATTCCGATAGCCAACCCGAGCGCGGCTTGAATCATTGCTCCCCGCATCAGCATCGCAATCACACCGCCGCGCTCAGCACCGAGCGCCATGCGGATACCAATCTCCGGAGTTCGCCGTACTACGGAATAGGCGGTCACGCCGTATAAGCCGATGATCGCCAGCAGCAGGGCCAATCCGCCAAAGAGCGTTGAAAGCCGCGAAATCATCCTCTCCTCGGTAAACCGATCGGCTATCTGTTCATTGAAAGTCTCAAACTGTGCCACCGTCAGGTTTGGATTAATGCCGGCAAGCGTCGTCCGGGCAAGTTTTTCCATATCGTTCATCGGATGATCGGTCTCGAGCACAATCGCTCCCAGGTAAAGCGAATCATCCTTTTCAATGGGCTGTTTCGTGCTCGCCGGCCGCTGCATCATCGGTACGAAGTACATCAGGTGATCCTTCTTGCGCACGCTGGTGTATACCGTATCCTCCACCACTCCGACGATCTCAAAGTCCCCAGTCGCGTCGGGTCTCGGCGATCCGAAATGTTGCCCGATCGGGTTCTCGCCAGGTTTGAACAAGTCTTTAACAAATGTCTGGTTCACCACTGCCACCGTTGTAGTGGCCGGCGTATCGCGCACATCGATTCCGCGCCCCATCAACACACGCGTTCCGACAGAACCGAAATACTCCGCGTTTGCTCGTATGACTGAGGCTCCAAGATTCAGAAACGGTTGGCCCTGCACCTGGACTCCCCAGCCGTTGTTGTTGTCTTCCATCGGCGTGTACGAGGCGATGCCCACTTTCATCACGCCCGGCAGCGCATGGAAGCGCTCCTCCATGGTCCGGTACAGTGCCTCCAATTGAGTTTGCGTATAGCCCGCTGTTTGAGGATTGATGTGCACGATGTAGCGGTTCCTCGCGTCGAGCTTGAGGTCCGTGCCCTCGAGTTTTTTCAGGCTCTGCAGGAACAATCCGGCCACAACCAGCAGCACCAGCGAAAGTCCGACCTGCACTACCACGAGTCCACGTTGTAAGAAAGAAGATCCCATCACCGCAGTCCGCGTGCTGCTCCGCACTGCGTCAATCGGCCCGGCCTGCGCCGCAATCCACGCTGGCGCCACGCCGAACAGAACCCCCGTCAGCAGCGACAAACTGCTTGCAAACTCGAGAACGGAGGGCGACGGGCCGGTGTGGATCGGTATATTTTCCGCGCCGGGGAAAGCCAACATGAGCAGCATGCGCGCTCCCGCATAGGCGACGCCGAGTCCGACGATACCGCCCATTCCGGCCAGCACGATACTTTCCGTCAGCAATTGACGAATGATTCTTCCGCGCATGGCTCCCAGCGCAGCGCGCATTGAGATCTCCGCGCGCCGTGCCATTCCACGCACCAGCAGGAGGTTCGCAATGTTCGCGCAGGCAATCAACAGCACAAGACTGGCAATCCCCATCAACAGATGCAGTTTTGACCCATACCACTCCTGCATCGCCTGGATGCCCGCGCCGCCTGGCGTCAATACGATATGGACTTTCGCCAGCAATGTCTTGCCCTGCTCCGATGAAAACGTCTCGTCCGTTGCGAGTGCCTGCCGCAGCAGATTCGTCAACTTTTCTTGCAGGGGAGCGATCGCCACTCCCGGCTTGATGCGCCCAACAATGTAGAGCCAATCCTGTTCGGGGTCGTGAACGTACGGGGAATTCGCCAGCACCGGCATTGCCTCGATTGGCAGGTAGAATTCGGCGGGAGTGACCGACATGCGGTCGCCATAGAAACCTTCAGGCGCAATGCCAACAACCGTAACCGGCTTCGTATTAATCCAGAATGTACTTCCCACCACGGAGGCATCGCCAGCGTAATTGCGCTGCCAAGCCTCATAGTCCATCACTGCTGTCATGGGCGCGCCTTGTGTATCGTCTGCATCCATTAGCAAGCGGCCTGCCCGCGGCTGCAGTCCAAACGTGTGGAAGTAGTTGCCGGAGACAAACTCGGCTGCCACTGAGCGTGCGGCGTCCTGCGTGCCGTCGCGCCGCGCAATAACGGGTCGGCCCCAGAAACCGGCCTGCATCGCCGCCAACTCCTCAAATTCCGGCGCGTTCTTCTTCAGTTGCTCATACGTGTCGGTAGAGAACATTGCAAAGTCGCCATCCTGCCGATTCCCGGAGCCCACGCAGCAATCGTTGTTATCACCCAGGCGCACCAACGATGCGGGATCGGCAACAGGCAGCTTTTTCAAGAGCACGGCATTCACCAGCGTGAAGATTGCGGCATTTGCCCCGATTCCCAGCGCCAGTGTCAGCAGGACCGTAACGGTGAATGCCGGCGTCCGCGATAACTGTCGTAGCGCATAGCGAATATCGCGGGCTGTGGTTTCGAGAAAGGTAATACCGCGCGATTCTCGACAATCCTCCTTGACATGCCCCAAACCGCCGAACTCAAGGCGGGTTTGCCGGATGGCGTCCTCTCGTGTAAGGCCCGATCGAACATGCTTCTCCACCTGCTGCTCAAGATGAAATTGCAGTTCGTTGTCAAGCTCGTTCTCAACGACCCTTCGCCGGAATAGAGAACGAAGACGGAAAATCAAATCGCTAAGCATCCGAGCCTCCTAAACCGTTCCCAATACCTGCGCCACGGCAGCCGTCAGTTTCGCCCATGCGTCCGTCTCTACCTCGAGTTGCTGACGTCCGCTCTTTGAGAGCTCGTAAAATTTGGCACGACGGTTGTTCTCCGACGTTCCCCAGTGAGCCTTGATCCAGCCACGACGCTCCAGCCGGTGAAGTGCTGGATACAGCGAGCCTTGCTGAATCCGCAGCACGTCACTAGATATCTGCTGAACGCGTTCAGAGATGGCCCATCCGTGTTGGCGACCGAGGGCAAGCGTCCGGAGTATGAGGAGATCCAAAGTCCCTTGTGGAAGATCAATATGTGGCGCGGCCATGCCTCCCCTTTCACTTCTACACGAAAAGCTACGCCACTTCTTGTAGAAGTGCAAGGGGAACAATCGATTTCCTTGAACTCAATTCTTGCGCCAACAGGGCAAGGCACTCACCGAGCGGAGGGCAGCATCGCCGCCGTCAGTTTACGACTCGGCGATTCACGAGTAGGCGGAGGCGCTTCGACTTCTTTTCGATGAAGTTCATGATTCAGTCCCCCTTTCGTTCGATCGACGCCAAATATCTTACCGCGTTAGCACACCAGAACGTTCCGAGTAGGTCGTGGCCGATCCAGAAATGGATGTGAGCTGGCTCACGTTGGGTCCGAGTGGCGGGTGACACACTCAGAAGGCGAATTGCATCGACGTATCAACGAGTGAATAGAAGCTTGATGCCACCATAGCCGGAGATCAAAGCGAGTGAGAGGAAGACTGAGAATCCTATGCAAACGGCTGGTGACCAACCCAGCGAGGCATAGAAACTGATCAGCGATGGGAGCATGATGCAAAAGAGGACTGGCATGATGAGCAGGGGGACCGCATTCTGTTTTCCCCTCCGCACCTCGTTGTCCTCTCGCTTGGTTCCCCTGGGTCTTCGCGGGGCTAGTACCGCTTCGTTGAAGTAAATGACATTGCAGATGAGCAAAGGGAGAAAGCCGACTATCAAGGGTACGAAACTCTGATCCTTGCGAAAATACAGAACAACGGCCAGTACCGCTGCCGCGTCAAGCAGAATTAGGATGAACAGACGTCTCGTAGTCAGAACTCCTTCGGTGGAAATTCCTATTGTTGCACGCCTTTCCAGTCTGCAATCGTGGCTCCGAGCGAGTAGTGGCCCAACCGGACATAACCCAAGTTTGGGTTACTTTCCGTGATTCGTGGAATCGCCGAAGGTTAAAACCAGAGGACGGGAACTCCCTGCTGGGTGGCCGCGTATCGCTTCCGCGCCCTACCCCTCGTAACCAGGGGGCGCTACAAATCCGCCCTGTACCTGCGCCAGCAGCTTCGCAAAAACAATCGGAGTGGCATCTTCCCAATACGGTCCCATGATTTGCAGGCCGATGGGCAAGCCGCGCTCGCCACGCCCGACCGGTGCTATCGTGGCCGGACATCCAGTCAGCGTAGCGGGCGCGATCCAACTCAACATATCGTCGTAGTCACGGGGGCCGTGTACCGTCGCAATTTTGCGCTTGTCGTTCGGTTCGCTGTGGTCATGCTCAAACGCCGTGGTGAAGGCGACGGGTGAGAGGAATACGTCGACCTCATCGAAATAACTCTGCCACTGCGCGCGATATCCCAGCCGCCGGAAGTTTTGCTGTTGCCAGTCGGCGAAGCTCGCTAGGCCCGGCACTGCTGTGCCGCTCGCCGAAGCCTCCTTTCGCTCCGCCTCTTGCTGGTCATGGCCCTCAGCGCTGTACGTGAACGCATCAAGGTGGAACCTGTAATTTCGGTTCAACTCTTCCAGCTTGAATCCTGCGGGCCAGCCGCGTTTCAGTGTGGCGCCTCCTTTCTCAAGATTCTGGATAGTGTCCTCCAGTACTGCTTTTGTTTCCGGAGTTACAGGGCAATATGGATCGTCCAGAACGTAGCCGACCCGAAATTCCCGCAGACTTTCGTGTCGCGCCAAGGGCAATTCCCATTTCCACGCTTTGGCGGCGTAGCCCGCCGGACCACCCAAAAGGCGCAACGCCGCGAGTAGATCTTCCGCGCTGCGCGCCAGCGGCCCGCCAACGGCAAGCAGAGTCGAGAAACCTGGGTCTTGGTGTTGGCCGCCAGGCAGATGGCCCTGCATGTCTACTAGGTCAAGGGTCGGTTTATGACCGTACACGCCGCAGAAATGCGCCGGTACGCGGATTGACCCCCCGATGTCGCTGCCGACACTCAGATATCCGAGACCTGCCGCCAGTGCCGCTGCCGATCCGCCTGACGATCCTCCCGGCGTTCGCTTCACATCCCACGGATTGTTAGTTGTGCCATAAATTTGGTTGTAGCTTTGCCAATCACCCAGTGCGATCGGAACATTCGTTGCCCCAATCAGCACGGCGCCAGACCCCCGGAGACGCGTTACAACCTCCGAGTCGCTCGGAGCCCTGGAGTCTTTCAGCGCCGGAATTCCCCAAGTGCAGGGATGCCCCGCCACCGCAAAGCTTTCCTTCACATGAATCGGGACTCCGTGAAGGATGCCGAGAGATTTTCCGTCTGCCTGCGCTTCATCCGCTTGCTTCGCTCGCGCGAGCGCGTCTTCGCGAAGCTGATATGCAAACGCATTCAGTAGCGGATTGAATTTGTCGATTCGCTCAAAGGTTTGTTGCGTCAACTCGAATGACGAAATGTGCTTTTTTCGAATCGCATCTGCAGCATCCAACGCCGACGCAAATTCCCGCTGGCCAGTGGGACTTGTCATCCGACTGGATGTTGGGCCAGAAACATTCGCGTGGGGGCCACCCACCATGACAACGTCTATCCCGTTTTCGGAAAAAACTGGAAGACCTGCCGCCAGACCCAGAGATATAGTGCTGACAAAATCTCGCCGATTCATGCGCGAATCATAACTCAGACGCCCAATCGGTGGACTTCTTCAAGGTCGCCCATGCCGAACAACATAGCTAAGTCAGTCAAGGAAACGATGGGTTTAAGTCAGTCAGCGATATTAATACCAGTCGAGTAGGGCTATGGCGCTGAGCGGGCTTCGAATGATGCCGCCGTTTCCATAACCCCCTCTAAAATTCCGTACGGCGAGTTTTCCCCAGTACGGCTTCAAGGCTGACATTTCAGATGATGCCTTCCTGTCTGTTGATCTGCTTAAGCCTGCTCCCGGCGTGCGCAACGCAATAGACAGTTTGCTTTCATCCTTCGTATCGTCCAAGACTGAGACCCGTGATCCCGTACTGTGCCGGGCAGGTGTTCTCTTCCGATACCATCATTAGGGCCTCACGGCCTTACCCCAGAGGTCCTCGCTCCGGTCAGGGTTGTAGTGTCCCTGTCCATCAACACTTATTGACCTCATCCGAGCCACTCGCGTGCACTCTCCGATTTCCCGGCATTCGCTGGTTATACGGAGAGCCTTTGCTGTGCGGGAGCGCCTAGGCTGCCCACGAGTGGGTCCGAGCTTTCACTGTTAATCCTTGTCAGCATGCAGCCCTCTATGACCACGGAGAACCCACCGGTAGCGTATACCCAGTTCCTTCACCGGCGACACAGCCTTCATCCCCAGAAAAAAGATTCGGCGTTCTCATCCATCCCACCACAGTCCGCTACCGGTGAGACCCTCTTTTCGCGGCTAACGGTTCGCTTCTTTTGCTACAGCCTGCTGACTTGCTAGTCCCCCTGACGGACCCGACGCCGCTCGCGCTTTGCCGGCTGGGACGTTTACTCCGGAGCCTCGGTATGAGAGATCGCCCTCTCCTCCGTCCGGTATGACTGCAGTAGCAACTGGGCAAGTTCTACTGGCAGGTTCTTCCCCTGCTGGATTAGCAGCTAGCTTCGCTGCACTTTCTGGATGGCGGGTGATACACCCGCAACCTGATTTTTGGGGGTTCGGTGAGCGCATCGGCGATTTGGGGTCAACTGACGAATCTCGGTAGACGAGCAGGCAAAAAACTGTTCTTCATCCGAAGAAATAGATCATTCCGTCCTCAATGCCCGCATCGGCTCGATCGACGCCGCACGCCGCGCAGGAACAAAGCAGGCCGTCAGCGCCGCCACCATCAGCAGCACGCAGGCCGCCGCGATCACCACGGGATCTGTCGGACTCACTTCGAAGAGCAATTGACGCATCAGCCGTGTGAGGCCGACGGCACACAAAACTCCGATAGCCACGTCATACGATTAGATTCAACCGGCTCGGCACACAGTTTTAACCATTCGATCGAATGATGACTTGGAACCCCAGTGTTCCAGATTCGAGACTCGATGCACCTCTTGATGAAACTCACGATCACCACCGCGGGAGCCGCTGTGGTTGCCGCATGTCTTGCCGCGCAGACCACTGCCCCGCCACCTTCTTTTCGGTTTTCCACAAATGAAGCGGCTGAAGGCATTCCTGTTGAAGTGATTGCCAATGGCTTGGTTCTGGTGCATGGGAACGTGAACGACCATCCAGGCTGGTTTATCGTCGACAACGCCGTCCAGGGATTTGTAGCCGATCGCGACTATGCTCGCCAGATTTCCCTTCAGGAGAGCGGCAAGGCTTTAACTCGGGGAGAGATGCCGAATCCCACCGAGGCGGGAATTGTGCGCGACGTCCGCATCGCTCTACCGGGATTTGAACTTACCCACCGCGTGCTGATAGTGATTGATTTGAAGTCTCTGGAGCCGGCTATCGGCCATGAAGTGGACGGCATCATCGGTTCGCGCCTGTTCGATGACTTCGTCGTGAAGGTCGACTATCAGCACAGTCTTATGTCGGTCTACGCGCCTAATGGATATCAGCCGCCTGATGACGAAAAGCCGATTCCTGTCCGCGTGGATGAGCACGGCTTCCAATTCATCGAGGCGACCATCGTACTTCCGGGAGTTGCTCCCATCACAGCCGAATATCTCATTGACAGCGGCGCGAACAGTAATTTGGAGGCATATAAGCCATTTTGTGATGAGCACCGGCTTCCGCCGCCCGGGATGAAGCTGTTGGACGCGCCGGGAACCAGTGCAGGGGCGACTACCAAATCAACCGATGGCCGGGCCGATCGGATTGAGGTTGGCTCCTTTTCGGTTAAAAACCCGCCGATCAGTTTCGGCGAAGACGTCGCAGGTCTTATGGCATCCAAAGATCATGCTGGATTGATCGGGGCGGCCTTCCTGCAAGACTTTACCGTTGTGTACGACAGCAGGGGGAAGCGCATTCTGCTTGCGCCCAATCGGAACTACGAAGATCCGCCGCGTTACGATCAAAGTGGTCTGAGAATCCACGCTGAGGGCCCAAGCTTTCACACATTTGTCGTTGGAGGTGTTCTGTCCGGATCGCCTGCTGCCGAGGCAGGTATCGAGCCGGGGGATATCATCGAATCTCTTGACCGCAAATCTTCGAACGAATTGACTCTGACCAAGCTTCGAAACATGCTAACCGGACCGAACGCAAGGTATTCTGTTCGCATCATCCGCGGCAAACGACTTCTTCGGATAAAATTACAGCTGCGTCCTCTTCTCTAAGGCGCAGAAACGATTTCAAAGCAACCTGAAAATCAAGCTGCAGCACGAATGCACTCTACAAGTTGAACTGTGTTTACTTGTCCAGATTTCAACCAGCGACTTCAGACCGAAGCGCTCATCGAGATGGATGGCCGGAGTTTCACGTTCCGGGGTTGGTTGTAGCTAGCCAAGAAGGAATCCGATATCGGAGTTCCTTCCAATCCGTGGTCGCAGGTTAGTTTTGGGTGGGCCGCAACACGACAGGTATCCACCGTCCAGCTACTGAGATCATTCGTCAGGGGTTTCGACCCAATCCGTTTTGCTCCTTCCATGGAGGCGATTCCATGTGCAATCCTGATCACTCGGAACTATCCGCTGCGTGATACCGTACATCACGCTACAGGAGCCTGATAAGAAATAGCTGTGCTGGTTCCAGTGCACGGTCACCTTTCCCCAGAGGTTTGGCACATGGCAGAGTTCAATGGACAACTTGGGCAAATTGTGCGGAGGCTGAGCCGCGCGCCGCTCTTTACTGCGCTTACGCTGATAACCCTGGGCATCGGTGTGGGAGCAAATACGGTAATTTTCAGCCTTGTGGAGGGCGTGCTTCTGAAGCCGTTGCCTTACCCTCATTCCGAACAGTTGATAGGAGTGTGGCACACTGCGCCTGGGATCAACATCAAGGAACTGAACATGTGTCCGTCGATCTATTTCATAGATCGCGAGCAGAACACCACGTTCCAGGACATCGGTGCCTACGATGGGGATGCTTTCAATGTGACGGGCGCCGGAGCGCCGGAACATGTGCGGGGGCTGGACGTAACCGATGGTACGCTGCCGCTGCTGGGAGTGCAGCCGGCGGTAGGGCGTTTATTTACACGCAGAGATGATTCGCCTAGCGCACCGCAGACCGTGCTGCTCTCGTATTCTTACTGGCAACAGAAGTTTGGCGGTGCATCTTCGGTGATCGGCCGACCGATCACTCTGGACGGGAAGTCGCGAGAAATCATTGGTGTGCTGCCCCGGGAATTCCACTTCCTTGACTATCCGGATGCCGCGTTGGTTGTGCCTTTTCAATGGGATCGCAGCAAGACCAAACTCGGCGGCTTCAGTCAGCGGGCGCTTGCACGCTTGAAGCCGGGAGTGACGATGGAGCGAGCGAGCGCCGACATGGCCCGGCTCCTGCCCATCACTTTTCGCAGTTTTCCAGCGCCGGACGGCTTCAGCCCCGCCCTCTTTGATAAAGCCCACATCAGCCCTAATCTCCGCCCGCTAAAGCTGGACGTGATCGGCGACGTGGGGAAAGTGTTGTGGGTACTGACGGGTTCTATCGCGATGGTTCTGCTGGTTGCATGCGCCAACGTTGCTAACCTTTTGCTGGTGCGTGTAGAAGGCCGCCGTCAGGAACTGGCGATTCGCTCCGCACTCGGCGCGCCGTGGAGACGAACCGCGGCCGATCTGCTGTGCGAGAGTGTCGTGCTCGGCGTTGCAGGCGCGGGAATTGGACTGGGCCTGGCCTTTGGCGCTTTGCGCTTGCTGGTGGCGATGGCGCCTACAGGGTTGCCGCGCATCCACGAGATCGGCATCGATATTCCCGTTCTTCTCTTCACCGCGGGGCTCGCTCTGTTTACGAGCCTGATCATCGGAGCCATCCCAATTGTCAAGTTCGCCGGCGCAAGGACGGCCGGCGGACTTCGCGAAGGAGGCCGCGCTCTGAGCCAAGGGCGCGAGCGGCTCCGCGCACGCAAGATCCTGGTAATTGTGCAGGTGGGGCTTGCACTGGTCTTGCTGATCTGCTCCGGACTGATGATCCGCACCTTCCGCGCGTTGATGCTTGTCTCTCCCGGATTCGTCGCGCCTGAATCCGTGGAGCAATTCCGCTTCTACATCCCGGAAACGCAGATACCGGACTCTCAACCGGAACGAGTGGTACGGATGGACGAAGCAATTCTAAACAAGATCGCCACGATTCCTGGCGTATCGTCGGTCAGCTTCTCCAGCGCGGTGCCCATGGATGGGCGCGATTCGAACGACATCCTCTACGCGCAAGACCATGTCCTAGGCGAGGGCGAGTTGCCGCCCATTCGTCGTTTTAAATTCATCTCACCTGGATTCTTTTCCACGCTTGGCACGCGGCTGGTCGCCGGTCGTGATTTGACCTGGGCCGACACATACCAGCAGCGTCCTGTGGCCATCATCTCCGAGGCCTTCGCATGCGAATATTGGCACAACGCTGACGGAGCATTGGGCAAAAAGATTCGTGTGGCGAGCACTGACGACTGGCGCGAAATAATCGGAGTGGCCCAGGACGTGCACGACGACGGCGTCGACAAACCGGCTCCCAGCGCCGTCTACTGGCCCGTGATGCGGGCCAACTTCGAAGGCCAGAAGCAGGACCTGCAGCGTGGCATTGCTTTCGTTATCCGCAGTCCGCGCGCCGGATCGCAGGCCTTCATGAAAGAAGTTCAGGAACAGGTGTGGTCGATCAATCCAGATGTGCCTCTTGCGGATGCCACAACACTTGGCGAGTTGTACACAAAATCGATGGCGCGGACTTCGTTCACGTTGGTGATGCTCTGCGTCGCAGGCTCGATGGCTCTGCTGCTTGGATTGATTGGTATCTACGGGGTCATTTCGTATTCGGTATCGCAGCGCACGCGAGAGATCGGCATTCGCATGGCCGTGGGCGCCCAGCGAAGCGAGCTGATCACTTTATTTGTACGCCAAGGATTGCTGCTAACGGGTGTCGGATTAGCGTGCGGTTTAGTTGTTGCCTTCGTCACTATGCGTTTCATGTCATCGCTGCTGTTCAACGTGAGCCCCATCGATCCGGTCACCTATATCGCCATCACCGCCGGCGTTGCGGCCACAGCCTGTGTGGCTTGTTATGTGCCCTCCCGCGGCGCCGCGACGGTGAACCCCGTGAATGCCTTGCGTTCCGAATAACGCCGGATCGTCGACCACTCAGCAACGGGATCGCTATTGGCGCTCATCCGACGGAGACCCAGTCACGAGGACCCCAATATGCACCGAGCGCATGAGTCGATCACCCAGAGTGCGGATGGAAGGGTGACGACAGCTTAAGCTCGACTGCCGTGGTGAAAACAGACCGGGAAAGGAGAATGTCATGATTTCCTTCGCCCGGAACGCCTTGCTATGACTGGCTACGGTGGCCGTCAAGGCTCCAGATGAACTCGCTCGCGCTCGGCCTTGACGGCCGCCGATCGGGCTGCTCGTCCGAAGAAGAAGCGCGGGCCGACTTTGAATATCGTCGATAGCCCTCCGACGCTCGTTGGCACCGGATTGACGTAATATTTCCCCTCCCGCACCGCCGGTCGCAGTGGCATATCTATTCGATGGTGTGCCTTTCGCGTGGATTCCCGAAAACGAAGACGCCAATGTCAAGCGCCGAAATGTGGCGCGGACCAACAGTATGAGGGGTTACGTCCGTATAGAAGGGGGTGATCCGACCGTGACCTCAGATTGCTCGTTGATCAATAAGCAGATCCGCGTTACCCCTTCACTACTGTGATTTGGGTCTCAGATCGGGGCGGAAGCTCGATCGAGTTGCCCGCTTGTGATGGGAATCACAGAATTCGAGACGCTACCATTGTGACGATGTTTGAATGGACCACTATAAGACCTTGGTCATGGACTACCTGCAATCTGACAGGGCAGTGTTTGTCAACGCGGAGTGCTGTCTCCCACTCGATGATCCCGCGAATTTGGAGAAAAGGGTAGAACGCTGTTCTTGCGATGCGGTGGCGCTTGACCTGCGTCACGGGGCGGTGTACCTGTGCGAGACGGCATTGGATGACCAGCTGCAATCGCTGATGAGGAAGCTCTCAGCCTGGACGAAACACTGGGACTCGATCAGGGCTGCTTTGCAGCGGGACTACAAGGTGCCAGCGAACTGGCGCGTGCATGTGTGGCTGTTTGTTCCGAGAGGCTCGATCGACATGCTCGACGGGAAACTGGAACATTTGCGACAGACCATCGGTCCGAGATTCAAGGTGAAGCTTACGGCCTTGGAAGACGTGCAGCCCTGGCGCTTCTCCAGCTGGGAGCGGTGTGAAGAGGCTTGGGAGAGCAACGGGCAGCGAGTGCTCAGCTGAGCTGTGAGGGTGTTGAGCAATTGTAGAGTCGAGATGTGGCGCGGTGGTTTAGGTCGGGCCTATCTGTTCCCGGCCCTTTCGTCAGCCGGTGCCTCATTATCCGGACCATACTCCGTTTCCACATCCCGCTCGTCGAACCGGACATGCAGTTTTCCCGCATCCGGCTCCCGGAGGAAAGCTCACGAGTTCGCTCACGAAAAGCTGCGCTTCCGCTGAGTAAGCCGGACAAGTCCAAACGTGGTGTGCAGGCTTTCGGCAGGAAACCTCCCAAACCCCGGCCATGCCACTTTGTGCTTGATGCACAGCCACTGACGCAGCCGTTTACGGGCATGTTGTTCGATTGCCCGATAGGCTTTACTGGCTGATCCCAGACAGAAGTAATTCGCCCAACCGTTCATCATCTGGTTGAGTTTCGTTACAACACGTGGACCAGACGCAACACGGGAAGCCCCAGCGGTGATCCGCAGTTCGGGATCAACTGGCAACTCGCGAGAGCCAGGCCGGGCCGTTTGGGGTGGCGGGGAGGTCCGTAGTACCGATGAAGCCGGGTACGTACTTGTGGTCCAGCAGGGTCCTGTTGCGTTTGGTTTCCTCACTGATCGCGCGACAGATGCGGATTACCCGTTTCTTTGACGGTGCCGAACCCAGATGAGCGCGTCCCGTCAATTCAACGGTTGCTACTTGTTTGTTCCGGGACGCGGTGATCCATCCGGGACAGCGTTTGTAGCCGATATGCGACGAGAAAAATCGATCAGCTACAAAGGATCGAAGCAGTCATAGTTTCGCTGAATGGCTATCTTACCTTCACGAAATAGAAAGAACATCGCGAACGATGCTCTCATCTCTGCGCCGGGCTCCATTTTGCCAAAAGGTACGGCGAGTGTTCCAGTCCAACGCGCTTCAACGGCTACGCGATCTTCCTGAGCAACTGCTGAGACAATTTCGTATTCCTGATGTTGGAGGAGCTGTAAGCCCCGCAGACTGCGTTGAAGGATGAGTTCAAGATCACTCTCCTGCCCGCTGCTGTTGAGCCGATTCGGCATCTCGATCTGTCGAACGTCCTCAGTGAAGAATTCACGCAGACTATCTCCTGCATCTCCGCCCTGAAGAGCAGCCAGATATTTGCGAACTGTAGCTACGTTCCTTCCTTCTTCGTCTGTCATATCGCAATTATGATCTGTGCGATCTCTCCATTGCATCGTCCGTGGTGGATCGTGGCCCAACCGGAAGTTTCAACTTTGCCAACACTTACTGCCAACTGCTGCCTAATTTGAACGACGCCTCGCGAAGGGTGAAAAGGGGCAGTGAGTTAGTTGTTCTTTCAGGCGGTCACAGGCTATACGCGAGTGGATGCTTGGGCTCGTAAAGCATGATGTCGTCCGCGCCAGGTACGGCCATCATAACCACGAGTCCGAACCCGTGATCCTGAACTTCGCCGTGGAACTCTGCTCCTTTGCCCTTCAGTTCAGCGACCGTGTGTGCGATGTCATCGCACATCAGGGAGATCAGATGGTGTCGCGGCGATTCGTACGTCTTGCCATCGTAGACACTGCGAGTCGGGTGTACGCCCATTTCGCTTTGCCCGGTCTTGAAGATTAGCCAACCCGGGCCTCCCCCCATCCCATCCTCGACGTAGGGCCAGCCGAGAACGTCGCGAAGGAATGCGCGCGTTGCGGGGGCATCGTCGGAATAAATCAGCGTGTGGATGCTGGTGATCATCAGACTGAATCTACTGATAGTGCGTACGATTGTACGATTTTGTCAATTGTCAATCATCGCGCCGGAGAATGAAATTAGGACACTACCGAATTCTCCGCTTGTAGGGCTCAATGAGTGAATGGCAATAATGCGTCAACTGAGGGCGGAACCGAAAGAGCCTACTAATGAGATGCGGTATCAGTCTTTTCGAAGGCTAAATGTTGGATTGGTACTGCAACCACAATCGAAGGTTGTTGCGCGTGTTCTCCGCAATAAAATGCAGTTTCACTCACGTGGGATTCGGGGCTTCAATGGCAGCTATCCCCGAGTCCGCACTTCAACCGCGCTTCGCAATCGCCTCGTATCCTGCGCGCAACGAACCGCCCCGCGGCTCACCCACCGGCTCAGGTTCCCTGCTGAACCTCCGAACGCTGAACGATATTGGAAGCCCGATCACGACCATATGCACGACGAGCCCTTGAACTAAGTCACGATACGGGTAGGGCCCACTTGCGTGGAGCGCAGAGAGCGGCAGAACAATCAGGCGCATCACAAGGTCTACGGCAGCGCCGAAGAACAAGCCGCAGACCAGCGGGGATTCGACTAAGAATCGCAATTTACGACTTGTTAGGAAATAGATAGCCGCCACTGAGAGAGCGATGAAAAAATGCAGCAATACTCCCAGAGCGTACGTCACCACGCCTCCACCGAAGGCCTGTGGCCCCAGCAAGCCAGCAGCGATCGCCAGGGGAATCTTGGCTCCGAATAAAGCGAGAGCTTGCCCGAGGTCCAGCATTCCGGCGACTAGACCACCCACTGCTATTGCCAGAGCAGCTTTACGGACATTAGAGGGCTTACGTGTAGAAACGTCGGTCATCCTAGGACTCCTTCGGGGAAGCTGAACACCGCGCGAGAAGCTCTAATACTTCGTACGACAGAAGGGGCGTCTCAGCAATTAACCTATGGTCGATTCGATCCGGAGGGAAAGTCAAAGGTGTTGAACCTCCGCGATTCTGCGATGAGTCGTGCATCTCATGCGCCCAGTCGGTTTCAGCGGAAGAACCCGATCGTTAGAATTGATCTGTGCCCCAGATTGCCCAGCAGCGCCGCGCACCTTCCTTTTGGACCCTCCAGATCGGAGGATGGACGCTTTATGGATTGGCAACAGCCGTCTCCTACATCCCATTTCGTCACATGCGGGAACAGGTGGATTACAAGCTCGCTCTGCTCTGTTCAACTTTTTTGGCCAGCTTCGTTCTGTATGCCTCTTGTCATTTTCTCTGGCGTCGTTCTACCCCGTTATCTTCTGCCCTATTCCTATCAGTGGGATTCTCGTACATCCTGGGAGTTCTATGCACCACCGTATCGGCCCTCACTGCGCTCCACTTGGTTGAGCCCCGGACACCCCTCAGCTGGAGTATGGTCGCCGCCCAAGCATTCGAAGCTGCGATCATTTTCATCGCATGGAGCGCACTTTACTTCGGTATCAAGCATTACGGTACCGTCGAGGAGCAGAAGCAGAGGTTGTTGGAGTCGGAAGCGACGGCGCGTGAAGCCCAACTTCAGGCACTCCGTTATCAGTTACAGCCCCATTTCCTCTTCAACACCTTGAACGCCATCTCGTCGCTCGTCGTAAGCAAACAGCCCGAACGGGCTACCCAAATGATCGCAAAGCTCGCCGCTCTCCTACGAAATACCCTCAGCTTCCCAGATGCTCATGTTGTGACTCTTCGAGAAGAGCTGGCCGTCACAGAGGAATATCTTTCCATCGAACAGGTTCGCTTCGGACCTCGTCTTGCCGTCTCGCTCAGCGTTAGCTCCGAAGCTTCCGAGGCACACGTCCCCAGGTTCCTCTTGCAACCGATTGTCGAGAATGCGATTCGACATGGCATCGCACGTTGTCCAAATGGGGGCGAGGTCTCAATCGCAGCTTATGTAATCGAAGGACAGCTTCGAATCGCTATAGAAAATGACCATACGGAAGGCCCGCTGCAGTCCGGTGACGAAGGAAATGGGCTTGGCCTTGTGAATACCAAGAAGCGACTGGAAAAGCTCTACGGAGAACGAGGGCGCGTTACAGTCACCAATGCTCAGAACAATCGGTTTTTGGTCTCGATTCAATTTCCTCTGACCACGGCGTCTTCTATAGTTTCTCAAGGGGCTGGACAATGAGCATTCGCGTTCTGGTTGTCGATGATGAGCCACTAGCGAGAGTTGGCATCACTACACGCTTAAGCGCCTATTCCGACATGCTGGTCGTAGGGGAGTGCAGTACCGGGGAGGAGGCGCGCGCGAAGATTCCGCAGGTCTCGCCTGAGCTGATTTTTGTCGACGTCGAAATGCCCGGTATTTCCGGATTAGACCTCCTGAGGGAGTTGCCTCAAGAGCAAGCTCGGTGCATAGTGTTCCTTACTGCGCATGAAGAGTACGCCTTGGATGCGTTTAGTGTTGAAGCGCTCGACTATCTCCTCAAACCAATCGACGACGCACGATTCGGGGCCTGCATCGAACGTGCACGACGCATGTTAGCTCTTCATCGACAGGAGGCCAACTTCGAGCGGCTTTACGGACTTCTGACGTCTCTAGACAAAGAGGACAGCCGAGATCTGATCAAACGTTTTCCAGTGCGCCGGGGTAATGAGTTTACTTTTGTTCAGGTCGAAGATGTGGATTGGATTGAGGGGTTGGGTGACTACGCTGGATTGCATGTTGGCGGTAGAACCCACTTGGTACGTGAACCTCTGACCTCACTGGAGGCTCGACTCGACCCGACGCAGTTCGTGAGGATTCACCGCTCGACGATCGTCCAGGTCGAACACATTGCGCGCATAGATCCATCGGCAAATCGAGATGCAATTCTAACGCTGCGCGACGGCATAACGTTGCGCGTGAGCCGAACCTATCGCTCACGTCTAGATGAGCTCCTGCATTAACCCTAGTGCATGGTTCAACCACAATCCCGATACCATACCCGTTCGGGTGAGTACAGGCTCCGCTAGCTACCGTACTGGCGCACCAAATGCACGATTCGTCGCGAATTGTCGGCAACTAGAAGATCAGACTTGTCCCGTGATTCATTTCGCGTGCAATATTGAGGGGTCTGTTGATGACTTTGAACCGGCTTAGGGTGCTCATTTTCGATCGACTTCAATTCGTTCAGTCATGGAACTCTCACCCAGCGGTTTACCGTCGGCGAAGACTTGGTAGTTGGTATGGATCGAAAAGCCCCGAATCAACAAGGCCTGCGGCGATGCGCCCGACGGGATGAACAGCCTGGCCCGGTACCAGCCAAAGCCGGACATGCGCGGATAGCCCTGGCTGGACCAGCCGTGTTTCTCCTTCAGAACCGCCCAGTGTGTATCGTCGAAGGTTGCGTCGGACCAGTGTGCATCGTCGCCGGGGTGAAATCGCCAGCTGCCATCGAGCAACACCACTGGCTCGCGGTCGAGGGTGAGTATCTGTTGCACCATTAGACGATTCCGTGTGCTGTCAGCTCAGCACCGAAGTCTCCACAAAAATCCTATGCCCCCTCGCATAACCCAATAAAGCGATAGGCTTCGAGTCTCAAATAGGATCATGGTTGGCACCTATCTAGTGTAGTGTCTCATTAATAACATCTTTTATATATCGAGTCTGATCTTATGATGAGGAGACTTCGATATGCGTGTAGCTCAGCCCATTTTTCTGAAAGAAGAAGTCCGGCGGAAGCTGGAGCAGCAGGCGCGCGGGCGTTCGACGGCGGCGCGTGTGGTCATGCGCAGCCGCATCGTGTTGCTGGCTGCCGACGGGCTTCAGAACAAGCAGATCGCTGAGAATCTGAAGGTTGCCCCCCGAATGGTCGGGTTGTGGCGGGGACGGTTTCTGGAGCTGGGCGTAGAAGGATTGCTGAAAGATGCTCCCCGGCCTGGACGCACACCGTCGATCTCCTCAGAAGTGACTGCGGCCTTGATCGAAAGAACTACGCAGAGCACGCCTGCGAACGCGACCCAGTGGTCCACGCGTACGATGGCGCGGGAGATGAGCATATCTAAGGCTTCCGTTTCGCGCATCTGGCGGGCCAACGGCATCAAGCCGCATCGTGTCGATAGTTTCAAGGTGAGCAACGACCCGCAGTTTGCAGACAAACTGGAAGCAATCGTTGGACTCTACCTCAATCCGCCCGAACACGCTCTGGTGTTGTCTGTGGATGAGAAGAGCCAGATTCATGCTCTGGATCGCACCCAACCTGGGCTGCCGATGAAGAAGGGCCGAGGCGCAACCATGACGCATGACTACAAGCGCAACGGCACGACGACCCTGTTCGCCGCGCTGAATCCCGCCAATGGAGAGGTCTTCGGCCTGTGTCAGGAGAAACACCGTCATCAGGAGTGGCTGAAGTTCCTGCGCATGATCGATCAGACCATACCGGCTAACAAGGAAATCTATCTGATCTGCGATAACTACTCGACTCACAAACATGCACGAGTCCAACGTTGGTTGGAAATGCACAAACGCTTCCATGTTCACTTCACGCCGACATCCGCTTCTTGGCTCAATATGATTGAACGATTCTTCCGCGACCTGACCCATAACCGCATCAGACGCGGAGTCTTCCAGGACCTCGAGCAGCTCATCACTACCATCGGAAGTTATATCGACGTCCATAACAAGAACCCCAAACCGTTCATCTGGACAGCCAAAGCAAGCGACATCCTCGAAAAGGTCACCCGCGCTCAGACCGCACTTAATAAAAGACGATCTGCGTGAGACACTACACTAGAACCAACCCTCCCTGCTTGCGTAGCTTCACGAACCGAATAGCGAGCAACCGTCGCCTCATGAGGCTGTCACGCCAAGACCGGCCGTGCTCAAGAAACGCACGGCAAACCGACAGACGCTGGAGAACCACCTGCGGCCTGGATGCAAGCACACGCTATATCATCCTCTCGAGAGGAAGGCGGGAGTGTTTTCTCTTGACCTCCTCTCTCATAGGATGGTGCTGCTGCCGTGTAGCCGGTGATTGGCCCGCAAAGAACTCCGCTCAAGATCATTAACCCATATGTCTACGCCTGTTCATTTCCGGACGGTCTGTGCGATATCGGACAGATTTCCCCGGAGAGTGAGTTCTGTTTCCACTCAAAAAGGCCAGGGAAACAGCGTCGACAGATCAATTTGGCTGTGCTCATTTCGTCGAAAGGCAAGAAATCAAAACCTCGAAAGAGTGAGCCGGTTATTCTCGCCCACTGCTGGTGTCCTCCGAATCCGCTTCTCGATCGCACCGGACATGGCAGTGAAGTTGCTACAGTTTTAGTGGAGAACCAACTTTTCCTCGTCCTTCCTCGTCGCATAGGAGGCGCAGATGCAGATATTCCTTCAGGATCTCCGGTTTGCTTTGCGGCAAATTCTCCGCAATCCTGGTTTTTCTCTCACTGCTATTCTGTCGCTCACTCTGGGCATCGGCGCTACAGTGGCCGTTTACAGCATCCTCTATGACGCTGTGCTCCATCCCTGGCCCTATGCGGGTATTGAACGGATTTGCGATGTCTGGATTACTGACAACGCCGGTCACGATGGCACCTGGGGGTTAACAGGTCCGCAGATTCGGCAATTGCGCCAGACACACGCTGTCGAAGATGTGGTCGCCTCCAACTATACGAACCAGACTGTGACGGGCAGTGACGTTCCGGATGGCGCGATTGTTGTTGAGATGACGGGATCGCACTTCCAGTTTCTGGGCCTCAGCCCGCTGCTAGGTCGATACTTTATCCCGGCCGATGCGCCCGATGGGAAAGACCCGCAGCCCGTCGCAGTGCTGGGCTACAAGTTCTGGCAGCGACACTATCGTGGCGATCCTGCGGTTGTGGGCAAAACCATCCAGCTCAACCATAAGACCTATGTAATCTTGGGTGTCATGCCCGTGCGCTTCACGTGGAGGGATGGAGAGGTCTACATTCCGCTGAACATGGCCTCCGATCAGCTCCATCGGTACGGTCCGGAGATAAAGTTGAAACCCGGTGTCACGATGGCCTCCGCCGCTGCCGAATTCGGACCTCTCTACCAGCAGTTCGACAAGCAGACGCCAAATGTCTTTCCTAAGCAATACAAGATTAGCGTGCGCGGCCTGGCCGATACCTACACCCGCGATCTGAAGAAAACGATGTATCTCCTGTTTGGGGCCGTCGCCCTGCTGCTCGCGATCGGCTGCGGAAATCTCTCGATCTTGCTGCTCGCACGGGGCACGGCCCGCCAGCATGAGTTTGCGGTGCGCTCAGCCGTGGGAGCCAGCAGCATTCGCATCGTGCGTCAGCTTCTCACCGAGTCGCTCCTCTTATCCCTGGCTGGAGCCGGTCTGGGAGTCTTTGTCGCGTATCGCGCGATCGGGTTCCTCGTCCCGCGGTTGCCCGATCACTCCTATCCCTACGAAGCAGACTTCCACATCAATCTTCCTGTTCTCTATTTCAGCGTGGCCCTGGCGGTGTTGAGCGGAATCGTCTTCGGCCTGTTTCCCGCACTGCAATCGGCGCGGCCGCAGATCACCCAGGTGATGCAGACGGGCACTCGACGCCTCACCGGCAGCGTGAAAGGCAGGCGCCTGCACACCGCGCTCATTGCCGGCCAGGTTGCACTAACTCTGCTGTTGATGACCGCTTCGGGAGCTGCTATTCAGGGCTTCATCGTCATGCTCCGTGTCCCGCTTGGATATCAGCCGAAACATGTGATGTCGGTGGTCATTCCCATCCGCGACGATGCGCATACAACCTGGGCGGATCGAGCCCTCTTTTACACCGAACTCCACGACAAGATCGCGGCAATGCCTGGCGTCCTCGCGGCCGGTATATCTACGAATGCCACTCCGCCCGACAGCGGCTGGCGCCAACCCGTCGAAATCCTGGGCAAGCCAGCGTCCCAGGCACAGGAGGCACACGTCGAATTCGTCGGCCCCGAGTACTTCGCGACCTTGCAAATCCCCTTCATTAGCGGTCGCCTATGGGACCACAGCGAAATTGCGCGCGGCGCCGCGCTCGTCCTGGTGAACCAATCCTTCGTGCGCCACTATCTCTCCGATGGAGACGCTGCGAGACATTCGGTGCGCGTGCCCCAATTCGCTACCCTTCCTCCGGTGGCGTTAGCAGCAAACGGAGCCGCGGGGTGGTTGCAGATCATCGGTGTCGTAGACGACTCATTGAATGACGGGCTCGACAAACCCGTAGCACCCGCTGTCTACGCGCCCTACACACTCGTGACTGTGCCGTTCATGCAAGTGCTGGTCCGCACTCAAGGCGATCCGCTCACTATGCTGCACAGTATCAAGCAGCAAATCGCCTCGATCGATGCCGACCAGCAAATCGACGGCGATGTACGTGATCTCGAAGGCTGGATTCAGCGCGAGCCGGAGTACGCGCGGGGGCGGCTTGTTTCGATGCTCTTCGGCGCGTTCTCTGTTCTGGCATTGGTTTTGGCGGCAGTGGGTTTGTACAGCGTTGTTTCCTATACCGTGCTTCAGCGCACGAGCGAACTCGGCGTTCGCATTGCTCTTGGGGCTCGGCGCCGGGATGTGCTTCGGATCGCTGGTGTATCGGCCGGAACTGGCGTGGGTTTGGGAATCGTTTCAGGGCTCGCGCTCAGCTTCGGACTAGGTCGGATGATTGCGCAGTGGATCGAGAATGGAACCCGCGATCCGCTGGTGGTTCTGGGAGTATCGGTGCTTCTCCTGGCCGTCGCGGCAATTGCATGTTTAGTACCCGCGCGACGGGCGCTCGCCATCAACCCCATCGAGGCATTGCGCTCCGAGTGAGTCCACGACCTGGGTCCGCGCACAGACGAGACCTGCGACAACAAGCAGAACAGCCGCAACGCACTGAGAAGCATGATGGATCATCGTTGCACGGCCAAAAGCGCCAGGGAGGTTCTGATGTTCCGTCAGTCTCTTGGATCAGGAAGAGGCACTCTCGCCTTCCTGAAAGTCACTCTGTTCTTCTTGGGCTTCGCGAGCGCTTCCGTTAGCGCACGCGCGGACGCAGACATTCCAAATACTCCGGCAGGTCACACCCTGCAAGCATTTTTCGATGCATTCAATAGCGGCGATCACGACCGGATCGCCGCCTACGTGAAGCAATACGATCCCACGAACAATACGGATAAGCTGGCTTCCTTCAGCGGTCAGACCGGCGGTTTCAATTTTGTCTCGGTCGTTCAAAGCGCGCCGGATCGACTCACCTTTCTAGTTCACGGCCGCGGAGACGGCATTGATGCTTATGGGGTCCTGCAACTCGCGGGTACGACCCCGCCTCAGGTCAAGCGGCTAAACATTCGCGCGCTGCCGCCTGGTGCAAAGCTCGATGATATTCAGGTTGACCCGGCTATTCGGCAGAAAACCATCGACGCCATTAGCGAGCAATTGACCGAGCACTATGTGTATCCCGACGTAGCCGCAAAGATGATTCAGGCCGTTCAAGAGCATCAGGAGCATGGCGACTACAATTCGATCACCGACGGCAACGAGTTCGCCGACGCCCTCAGCCGCGACCTTCGCAGTGTCAGCCATGATCAGCATCTCTTTGTTGGATACGATCCTTTCCTGATGTCTGAACCGCCCGGTTCCGCAACGGGACCGCACGAACCAAGCCCGGCCGAGGAAGCGCGCTTCCGCGCTAGGCTCGAGCATCAGAATTGCACTTTTTTCCAAGCTTGAAATCCTGAACCACAATATCGGCTACATCAAGTTTGATGCCTTCCCTCCTGCAGAATTCTGCGGATCTACCGTCGTCGCCGCCATGAGCTTCGTGGCCAACACTGATGCGCTCATCTTTGACCTGCGGGAGAATCATGGCGGTGATCCCAGCATGGTGGATTTCATGATCTCCTATCTTTTCAGGCAGCCAACCCATATCAACGACCTCGTCGCTCGCGACGATAATGAGACCCACCAGTACTGGACACTCCCATGGGTTCCGGGAGAACGTTTCATCGACAAGCCTGTGTATGTCCTCACCTCGCACGGAACCTTTTCCGGAGGTGAGGAGTTTACCTTCGATTTGAAGACGCAAAAGCGCGCAACTATCGTGGGTGAAGTCACGGGCGGTGGCGCTCATCCGGTGCGAGGCATGCCTGCGGGCGACCACTTCACAATCGGTGTTCCCTTCGCACGCCCGATCAACCCAGTGACGAAAGGTGACTGGGAAGGAACGGGAGTAGAACCGGATGTCAAGGTCAGTGCTGCCGACGCCTTGACCGCGGCTGAAAAGCTAGCAGAGGATAAATTGGCCAACAAGGGCAAGCCCGAGTAAGGAGTCGATCGGCAATTCACCACGTCAATGACCGCCGCGCTCATCGATCTGAGTCGCGGTTGGATTGTGGCTATCCGGAAATTATGTCGTAGTTAATAGCCCAACGGGGTGCTGTCTGAAAACTGCAACGCAGATTTAAGACACTACCCCCAACGGCTAATACCTCATCAGTAATTTCTGAGTAGCGGTTACCCGCCAGCAACTCAATCAATGCTCGATCGCCGCGCCAATTCCCTGCCCACGTGGAGGGAATGCAATTTCACTCGGCGGCTCTTCAACACGATTCTTCATCGACGCCCCTGCAAACACAACCATGCATGGCTGTAGCCTTCCGATGCCGCCAGCGGCACTCTTGGCCGGTATTCTGCTCGGGATAGAGATGGCTCGCACGATTCTGCGCAACCATCCCGACTCAGGTACTGTTAGCGTTCGTCGTCGGTGAAGATGAGAAGAACGTTGCCCCCAGCTTCACCAGAAGTGTCGTCGCCGGAGAGGGCATATACCGCTCCGCCGACAATGACTGGTCCGGCTACGCTAAATCTATCGCACGTTCTCCATATGGATCATGACCGTCAGGATTGTGCCGATCACCGAGGTGTCCTTTCCACCAGGGGCACCTCGCTGTAGAAAGTACGCATCGAAGCGAGTGCTATGGCTGGCCAGGATGCCAATCCCCACCTCGGCACGGTTCTGATTCCATGACCTCTTCGACAGATCGACGAAGAATTCGTCGGAGCCATAGAGATGTCGTGTGCGGCGTCTGCCAAATGCGCAGTCTGCGGTGGCGCGATTGCGATATCGGTAGGGTTGGTCGGAATAGGCCAGCATCTATGTAAGTCAAAGTCAAGAGAAAAGCACAGAATTCCCGGGCGCGCTCCGGAGGGCGCGCACTTGATCTGATCAGGATCTGCCGTTACGCAACAGTGCCTCTCGGCCGATGATTCCTGCATCAAGCAGAACCACACATCCATTTGCTGTCTAAGACTCCGAAGAGTCCGCACAGAAGATTGAGTTTGTGTTCTCTGCCAGCCCCGAAACAATCCAACGGGAGCCTCCGGAGTTTTCACTCCTTCGCCCAGTGGCCTACTTGCGGGGCCTGGCAGTCTGCGCATCGGAATAATCCTGGTGTTTTTCATTCTTGGGCAGGTTTTTAGGCTGCCGCCGTACCTCCGAATTTCTCGGCAGGCACGAAATCCTGTTTTCTGCGTTCGACCGCAACCATCCAGGCCACCATCTTCCTGGCTACAGCCAGGGTGGCGCGGTTGCGATCGCCCCGTTGCTTTTCCTTTTCGTGAATCAAGCTCAGTTCATGGCTGTATCTCGGTGCCAGCTTCGCCGCTTCCACCAGCACCTGCTGGATATGCTTGTTGCGTTGCTTGGAAATCGGCGTGCGCATGACCTTGTCGGCTGAACGCTTCTCGGCTCCGCACAGTCCGCAATAACTGATAGCCTGTTTGATCGATCGAAAGCGGGCAACATCGCCGATCTCCAGAGCCCAGGTCAGCGCCGTAATCGGACCCACTCCGGGAACAGTTCTTAATCGCGCCAGCCGCTCGGCCAGCAGCGGGTCCCGCTCCAGAGAGCTGATCAGTGCATAGTCCAGCTTCTGCGATCGATTAATCGTCTCCCGGCTCAGCTTCAACAGCGGCCTGACACAGTCGATCTCTTCATTGCCCGCCATCAGCTCGGTGAAGTAGCCCACCTTGTGCAATCGCTGCTTGTTGAAACTCGCACCGGTCTCCATCAACAGGCCCGAGATCCGGTTCTTCATCTGAACCATCTGCTTTACGAGCAATCCGCGATAGCGCAGTGTACGCCGCCGGTCCCGGATCTCGGTCGAAGTCATGTAGCACTCGGGAAGGAAATCACAACGAAGACAGTCGGCAATCTTGCTGGCATCGATCTTGTCGTTCTTCCTCTTCGCTGCGGCAATGGCACGCAGCATCAGGGGATGGGCTACCTTCACCTTTTCGGCATGCGGAACCAGGTGATCGTAGATCCAGCCGGTGAAGATCGTCGCTTCCATGGCTATCATCCGGGGTTGGGGAAGAGTTTTGATCCAGGCATCAAGTTCGCGCCGTGTCGATCCGATCTTGCCTTCCTGATGGATCTTGCCGGCAGCGTCCTTCACGCAATAGCTGATCGTCTTCTTGTGAACATCAAGTCCGATGTAGTACATAAAGTCTCTGAGGAGCCTCCTTGGGTAGTTCTCTGAATCAGCCTCACAGCTGAGTTCAGCCTTTGTAACACCCTCGTGCTCCTCACTGACTTAGCATTCAAACAACCGTTCGAATCGATTGATATCGGAAAGCGTCCATTCACGATAGGTCCAGGACGGGGTAAGAGCCGCCAGGGGAACGTGCGCCACCTGATCGTGCTGCGGGAGATCGGCAAAGAGATATCCGGCGCTCAGGCTCCAGCGCCGACTGAGCCGGAGGGTGCCAATGGCTCCAGTGGCGACAAACTGTGGGTTCGGCAGGTTCGAATCAAACCGCGCTAATGAGGGGATCAGCAAGTTCGTTTCCTTGGCGCTCAAGCTCAGGTCTATCTCAGGCCACAACTGAATTGACTGACAGTGGCCATCTGCCCCACCGAGAACAGTTGCCACAAACAAGGCAACTGCTACCCGCTTGAGTGCATGCCCCGCCCCACTCATGCTTTTGCCAGCTCGAAGAGAATCCCGACCGACTGTTGAGCTCGCGGCTCGCGCAGATCTCCCGCGATTTCTCCCGCGAGCGTAATTGCAGAGATCGAACTCCCGCCGGCTTGATGAATTCTGTCGAGGGCAGCTTGCTCCGTCCTCTGACTCATGCCGCCGCAAGCATCGATCACAACAAACGCGCGGTAGCCCGCGTCGCTTGCGGAGAGAGCTGGCAGCTGGACGGCGAGCTCAGTAGCCACGCCGGAGAGCAGGATGGTACGGCGTCCGCTCGCGCGAATGAGATCCCGCACCCGATCGTTCTGCAACGAGTCGCAGGTGGTACGGTAATGCACGGTATAGTCTCCGACCGACTCCCGGATCTCCGGCAGCATCACGGCATCGGCATTCTGCTCACGGACCGCGGACACTATCACGGGCATTGCGAACAGCGCGGCTAGCTTCCCTAGTGCGGCGACGGATTTCCGGAGCCTGTCGAGGGGATTGGTTTGCGTCAGCTCTACGATCCCGGCCTGCAGGTCAAGAAACAGGACCAGTGCATCGTCGGGATGAATCTGCGAGTGTTTCTGTTCCACGTTTGTCAGTCTCCTTGGGGAAGTTGATGTTTTTGCTCTAGCGCGTTCTCAAAGCGGCTGAGGAATGCGCGCTCTTCTTGGAGGATTCGAAACGAGAACCAGGACTCCCGCACCAGCACTGAGGCACCGGTTATGATGGCCAACATCCCGAGCGTGCCGATCACCAGGGCGGCAAGAAGAAAGCATGTGAAGGAGCGATCGCTGCCTGCGCCGTGCAAGGCGGTGCCGATGAGGCAGATCAGGGTGCTGGCAGTAAAGCTTGCCACAGCGGTGTAGAAGCAACTGAGAGCGCGAACAATGAGCGCCGCTCGCCGCTCGCCCGCGCGCAGCTGGTTGATGCGTAATGTTTGCTCCTCGTCATGGATAGTGATATGGGCGCGGACGGTCTCGGCGAGTTCGTGCACGCGGTCAATCGCGCGGCCGTAGCGGTTTCCGGTTCCGAACAGCAGAACACACGACGCATTGGTGAGCACGGCCGGTGCGGATAGAAACGTAAGCAGAGCAAGCGGATTGGTTGACAGATCCACTCTAGACCTCAGTTTTTCTTGTCATCGAGGAGAGAGTAACGAGAAATGGATCGCTTTCCTAGTACGCACAAATAAGTAAGCTCTGCAATCTGCTATGGTCGTTCCAGGTTGGAAGATTATGCAAGCCAGACGAAGCACCGTTCCGTTCGGGGGATGCCCTGTGCGCGCAACCTCTGCAGTGATGGCAGGTAAATGGAAGGTTGAGATCGTTTGGTACCTGGCATTCGGTACGAAGCGATTCGCAGAGCTCCGCGAACTTCTTCCCGGAATCAGCGAAAAGGTGTTGACCGCTCAGCTGAAGAGCCTCGAGAAGGACGGCGTTGTGCGACGGACGGTCGCCGCGCAAAAACCGCTGTGGGTCGACTATTCCCTGACCGATGCCGGCGGTGAGCTAATTCTCCTCATGGATGGCCTGTGTGCCTGGGGAGTAAAGCATCTGGGCGTCCCGCCAACCATGACTGGAAGGCCTCCCATGCTAATGGAACGTACCACGGACTGACGACGCGGTTTTACGAGCGCGAGGGACCAATACGTCTTCCCTGCGTACGGCTTCAGAGCTCAGATACGAGTGCATGCACACCAAGCGCGGGCTCCCAGGATCAACATCGCGCTCGGAAGGGCTTTGAACGGATTCGTGTATTGAAACGCTACAGGGGACGGAAAATGGTCTTAACGCCTGGATTGTGGCCGATCCGGATGTATGGTCCGCCGCCGCATTGCAAGCGAAAAATGAGAATGACATTGTAGGTCTGCGCGAATGTATCCGGCCTTTGTGTGAGCTAGTGCTCTGGCCCTGGATGGAATGCGCTGCACTCTTGTCCTATTTAATAACGCAGGCTCTTAAGCCTATTCCCAATCACAGGTTTCAAGAGTGCCGGGTTCGACCGTTGTGCCATCGTCATGGATCGCCAGCAAACCTGGCAGAAATCAAACAATTCTTATCAGCCGCCGCTGGTCTGTAATTGTGGGAATCGCGAATGCGATTTCCAAGCCTGGCATCTTTTTGCCAGGCGTCAATTGCAGGCCAGTTGTTTCAGACTGCGGCAGTTTCAATCAAAAGCGGCGGGCGATAGGCTTCACCCTTGGACAGCACCGCCCAGACCATGCGCGCCATCTTGTTGGCCAGCGCAACCGCCGCCACCTGAATGCGCTTGCGGGAGGTAAGCTGAGCCAGCCACGTGTTCAGGCCGTTCGATTGTTTCATCCTCTGTTGCAGGACGGCATGAGCACCCTGGACGAAGAGCTTGCGCAGATATCTGTTTCCGCGCCTGCTGGTATCAGTCAGTGTTTGCTTGCCGCCGGTAGAATGTTCTCCAGGCACCACGCCCAACCAGGCAGCAAATCCTCGGCCCTTTTTGAACGCCGATCCGTTGCCAATCGCGGCGATCGTGGCAGTGGCGATCATCGGTCCGATTCCCGGCACCGCAACCATCCGTCGGCAGTCCTCGAGCTCGTCGGCGATCCGCAGGATCAGCTTGTCACACTCTTCGACCTGTCTCTGCAGGTATTGCATCTCCAGTCGCAGTTGTGTCAGCAATACACGCAATGCACCCGACAGCTTGTTGTCGGCATCTTCCAGGATCCCAGGCAGAGACTCTTCGATATGACGGCGTCCCTTGCGAATGGTGATGCCACGTTCCAGCAGCAACCCACGAATCTGGTTGATCACTGCCGTACGACCCGATACCCAGCGCTCGCGCACCCGGTGAAGGGACTGCAAATCGAGCTGATCGTCCGTCTTGATAGGTACGAAGCGCATCCTCGCACGACCGACCGCTTCCGCGATAGCTTCCGCATCGATGTAGTCGTTCTTGTTCGTCTTCACATAGGGCTTCACATACTTGGCCGGCATCAGCCTCGCATCATGTCCCTGTTCGCGCAGAGCCCGAGCCAAAAAGTGCGCTCCTCCGCAGGCTTCCATGCCGATCAATGTCACTCGCAGGTTCGCGGTGAAACGCAGAAGCTGGTCGCGCGAACACTTCTTGCGCACCACCACTTCGCCGCGCGCGTTAAGACCAACCAGGTGAAAGACTGTCTTGCTAAGATCGATGCCCGATTGTGTGAATTTCCATGGGACGCCTCCTGTTCCCCCCTTATACCTCCGAGGAGGTTAAGGCGGCGGACCATGCCAGTAATAACCGCCGTTTTGCCGTTTTCGGGTTACTTCCCGTTAGAGGGTGATTCGATGGGGAGTGGGAGTTTCGCCTACCGGACATGCAACCTCTGGACACCCTGGGGCGGTACACTCTCGGCCATTTCACCAGGGTTTGAATAGTCTGTGTTTCACTTCCCTCAAATCCGCAGGAAGCTTCTTGACCGGCAGGCTAGCGTCTAACATGGAGACGCTGGCTGCGGTGGACCCATGCAGTGTATTAGGTGTGCGGACGAACCCCTTTCGTGGCTGTTTCTCCTCAGCTGCATCGTCTCTGCTGCTGGGCAGACATCGACGGTGAATAGCCCGATGCACCTCGCGGTTGTGGACGAGAATGGCGTGGCCGTTTCGGACGCTCAGGTGGTCCTTCAGGAGCCCAGGCACCTTGAGGTTCGCCTCTCGACGGATTACGCCGGACATGCTACGTGCGTCCTCCAGGGAACCGAGCCCTACCGCCTGCGCATCGACAAGCCTGGGTTTTACGAGACCGTATTGGATCAGTCCGATCCGCTGCTTCGAGATGTGCGGGTGGTGCTGAACTACGAGCAGATGGTGGTGCAGCAGGTCAGCGTATCGGCCTCGGCTCTCGGCATCGATACGGAACAAACCTCCGATACGCGCACCATGAATGTGCCGGAGATCGTCAATGTGCCGTACCCCACCTCCCGCGACATCCGCAACTTGCTGCCCTTCTATCCCGGAGTGGTTCAGGATACCACCGGTCAGGTGCACGTGGCCGGTTCGGAAACCTGGGCAACTCTGGACACGCTGGATGGATTCGACATCCGCTCTCCTGTCAGTGGGATTCTTGCCATGCGGGTAAGCGCCGACGCCGTTCGCTCGATCGACGAGGAGACGACTCGCTATCCGGTCGAGTTCGGCAGAGGCACCGGCGGTGTCGTGGCGTTCTACACCGGAATGGGCGACAACAAGTTCCGCTTCAATGCCACGGATTTTCTCCCCTCTTTGGAACAGCGCAACGGAATCCGCTTTGACAAATTCGTTCCCCGGTTCACCTTTTCCGGACCGCTGGTACGCAGCCGGGCCTGGTTCTTCGACGGACTAGAGGCAGAGTACGACGACATCTACATTCAGGAGCTTCCATCAGGAGCCGACACTAATCACCTGCTGCGCCAAAGCAACCTGATGAAGTTCCAGGCGAATGCGATGTCCACCAACATTCTGTCTGGCGGCTTGCTGTTCAACGACTATCATTCGCCCTACGACGGCATTTCATCGCTGGTCGCCCAGCAGAGCACCACAAAGCGCAACACGATCGCCTGGCTGCCTTATCTGCGCGATCAGCAAAGCTTTTCGAACGGAGCGTTGCTGGACGCCGGGCTGGGCCTGGTGCGATTCAGCGACGGATACGAGCCTCATGGCGACAGCCCTTTTGAGATCACGCCGGAGCTTTTTCAGGGCAGCTATTTCGAGAATCTGACCAGCCGCTCGCAGCGCATCGAGGGCAACGCAGCGCTGTATCTGCCGTCTCGGCATCGGGCTGGAATGCACAGTTTGAAAGCCGGCATCGATCTGGACCACATCGGCTTCGACGAAACCGTCGCACGCGCTCCGGTCAATTATCTGCGCGAGGACGGAACACTACTGCGGCAAAGCATTTTCCCCACTACTGCGCCTTTCACCCGCCACAACGTTGAAGCCGGCATATATGTGCAGGACCGATGGGCGCCGCGCGCCGGCCTGCTCATTGAACCAGGCTTACGGTTCGATTGGGACGAAATCATCCGTAGGCCGCTCTTTTCGCCGCGCCTGGCAGCCAGCTACTCGCCTTCTGGATCCGATGGCACGACAAAGCTCTCTGCGGGCATCGGCCTGTATTACGAGCACACGCAACTGGAATACCTTGCGCGTGCTCTGGCCGGCAGTCGCTACGACACATACTTTGCCGCCGATGGCAAAACTCCGACGGGCCCGCCGCAGGAAACCATCTTTTTCGCCAACGACGGGTCATTGCACGAGGCCCGCGCGCTAAATTGGAGCGCCGGTGTGGAGCAGAAGCTGCCGGGCTCCGTCTATTTCAAAGCCAATGTAATCCGGAAGATTGTCTCCGATGAATTCACTTATGTGAACCAAAGCGGTCCGGCCGCGCTCTCAGGCAACTATTCGCTCACCAATTCCCGCCAGGACCATGACAACGTCGCCGAGGTCGAAGCCCGGCGCACATTTGCCGGCGGCTACACGCTATTTGCCGCTTATACCCGCTCCTCCGCACATACCAATGCCGCTATCGATTATGTGCCCACTCTCTCCATGCTCGGCCCGCAGCAGAGCGGCCCTCTAGGCTGGGACACGCCGAATCGGGTCATCTCCTGGGGATGGCTGCCGTTCCTCGCGCCAGGTTTCAAAAAAAACTGGGACTTCGTCTACACCCTCGACTGGCGCACGGGCCTCCCGTTCACTTCAATCAACGATGGCTACCAGGTGGTGGGCGCGGCAGGATCGATGCGCTTCCCCGATTACCTGTCATTCAGTCCTGGGTTGGAATGGCGCTTTCACCTTCGTGGATCCTACTTCGGACTGCGCGGCGTCATCGAAAATGCGACCAACAGCGGTGATTACCCGATGGTGAACAACGTGGTCGATTCGCCCCAGTATGGAACCTTCAGTGAGCCTCTGGGGCGAGCGTTCACAGCGCGCCTTCGCCTGATCGGGTCAAAAAAATAGTCGAAGCCGGACACCCCGCCTCCCGTGCGTTAACCATGGTGGCGATATGCGTTGTTTGTCGGCGTACCCACCGCTGCAACCAATCTGCCCGCTATGGCCGTGCAGAGCATCTTGATCGAAGCTGATCTGGAGAGTCAGGACACCGAGCGCTCAGGTCCATTTGCGCTTATCTCGAAGAACTGAAGCTCCGAATAGATCATTTTTATCGGTGAGCGAAAGGCCGAACTGTAGGCTCCGGTCGGATTGATTTATGACATCGAAGGACCGGCTTTAGGCCGACCGTTCAAGCCTCGCAGTTAGGTTAGTCCCAGCAACGATCAGAATCGCTTTCATCTTCGCTCTCCAAAAAACTGATCTGCCTGGTGACCACAAAGTTCCTCGATTTCCACGCGAACGCAACTGCTTCTGAGAGAATGACTCGACAGGAATGCGGGGATTGCCCGAATCATCGCGCAGGCGAGTACGGCGACAAACGCGACCTTAATCACTACTCTGGCAATCCCCTTGTTGACGATGCGGGAATTGACCAGCGAAATCACCGCAATAGTGCAGCCGCAACCAGACAGGCCGCTAAGATGAGTCGTTGACCGCGCCGCACTCAAAAGGTCAAGCGGTTACAGGCTTTCCGAGCGCGCGTTCGATCCGCGTTTGGAAACTGTTCAGCAGCCCACGACTGGACACCTCGCGGACAGGCTGCGGTGCAGGAATATAGGCTTCCGGTTCGCACCGGACCGCCTCATCGGTCGACTTGTTTTCGTCGAAAGCTATTGGTCTAAGAGCCTGGACCGCCGCTTCCAGTTGGACACTGCGCACGCGCAGCAAATCAAACTGTTCGGTAATTTGGTCTAGTTCGACCCTTGCCGCATTGAGAGCGTGACTATATGTTTGGTTATTCTCTTCTATTCCCATGAGGCCCCCGGTTATTCAGTCTACCGCCGGAGATCGCGGAACTCTGTCACACTAACGCGGAAATCCGTCACACTAATAGGTCACTTTTCGCTCATTTACAGGCCAAAACGGCAGATTCGATTTGAGAAATCGATTCGCCAAGTCGACGAAGGCCCCAGGTTGTTAACCAAAGAGTAGTCCCAGCAGAGGGTGATCCGACCGGAACTTCGCCAGAGCTTTGAGTGCGGGACACATTCGAGCTACCGCTCGGTAGCTCGATTCGTCCAAAGAGTGTAGATTGGAACAGCCAATGGTGAACTCAACAAAGCCAGGGCAATATTGCCTGCGACGAGCGCAATATTTTACACACCCTTAAAACGGGAACTGATTAGAAGGCCGCTTATGGCGATAAAGCGTCAACCAACTGCGAGTACCACAAACCAGATCAGGTCAGAATTCGATACTCTTGCTTGATTGCCGCTACGAGCCGATCAAGCTCGGCAGTTGTGTTGTAAAGCGCCGGAGTCACACGCACAGCGGCCCCCTGTGTAATCCCTTGGCGCGCGACAGTCAGCACGTTGTGCTTTGCAAACAGCACATCCTGCACGTTCTTTGCCTGTTCAAAGCTGTGCATTCCCTTCAGCCGGAACGACGTGGTGGCGCCGTACCGCTCGGGATCGTCCGGAGTCAGGATTTCGATGCCATCAACGTCGCGGACACGCGAGACCCAATAGTTCCGCATGAACTGCAAACGCGCTTGCTTTCGCTCCACCGACAACTGGTTGTGGAAGTTGATGGCCGTTGGAATCGTGAGCGTGGCCGCAAAGTTGTAGGTCCCCAAATAGACACGAGAACTGATGTCATCGGGCGGGTCCTCACGGTTACCAAGGCAAATTTCGATATCACTCAGCCGGCTCTTGCGAATGTAGAGAGCGCCGGTGCCGAGCGGAGCGCCGACCCATTTGTGCAGACTGAAGCCGGCAAAGTCCGCATCGATCTCTTTGACGTCCACGGGCATCTGTCCCACTGCCTGCGCGGTATCGAGAATGCACATCACTCCATGTTGGCGAGCGAGGGCGATGATTTCCTTCACAGGATTGACGAGCCCGGTTCGGTGACACAGATGCGTCACCAGCATAAGCCTTGCTCTGGGCGTATCGCGAAGCGCTTGTTCGTAGGTAGTGAGAATATTGCTCGTCGTGGCTGGCTCGGGAAGCGCAAAAGTCACCACGTTGACGCCTCTTCGTTCTTTGAGGAACAACATGGCGTTCTGCATCGAATCGTAATCGAGGTCGACGAAAAGTATGGTGTCGCCTGGTTTGAGCTGGTTGTAGCCTGAGATCAGATCCTGCAATGATTCGGTTCCGCAGCGCGTCAACGCAATCTCATCCGCTTCGGCGTTGATCAGCTTGGCAACTGAGGCTCGGACTTTCTCAAGTTCCGCCGGCAGGGACTCATCGGCCATCACGCCCCGCACGAAAGGAACATTGCGCCGGTTCACGTACGCAAGTTTCCTGAAGTACTCCTCCTGGACCGGCCTGGCCATCACGTTCCAGTAGGCGTTCTCGAGATTCGTGATGCTACGGTCCACGTCGTACCACTGGGTGAAGCTCGCCTCTTCCGCGCCAACCGCATCGACAATGGGGCGGAAGGCATGGGCTCGAATCGTATTGCTGGCCACGATGGACGAGCCCGCAGCCTTGAGAAACTCTCGTCGGTTCTTCAACTCAGTTGCCTCCGCGACTACGCTTCAACATTTCTATTCCCTTGTGCACCACAGGGCGTTCTTTCCTTTTCACTGAAGAGATTCCTATACTCTCTCGAATTTACTTGCTACGCAGGTATGCGATGATGTCGTCGATCTGGTCGCTGCTCAGACGCCCATTAAAGGCGGGCATCGTGCGTTTGCCGCTGATGATGACCTCACGTACGGATTGATCGGTGGCCGCTGTTGTACCGTCGGGAAGATAGTGATGAGAAAAGATGTTGTGCAGCTTGGGAGGCGCCTTGATCAGGTCCGGTTGATTTTCCTCGTGACACTCGTAACAGTTGAGGGAATAGTAGGCCAGGCCTCGTTTTTGGGACGTGCTCAGAGTTTTGGAGCAGCCGGACGCGACTGCGAGAGAAGCGATGCCAATCAAGCTCGCTATGATTACCAGGCGCATTCGACTGACCTCTACATCACACGGCATCTTATTGGTACCTCATCGCCTTCAAAGCGGAAGACCTGACCGCGTTGGCGACATCGTCCGGAATCCAGTCGCTTCCGGCCCAGGTCTTCTCAACTTTGCGGTCAGGACCGATCAACGTGGTGGCCATGGTATGTGTGATCTGATTGTCCTCTTCGCTGTACTGGAGTCCAAACGCCTCTGCCAACCGTTTGAGATCAGCGGGCGTCGTATCAGCGAATTCCCAGTGAGAGAACGCAGCGGCATTGTCATCCAGGTAGGCAAGCCCATATTGGCGCAACACTGGGGGCTTGTCGTATGCCGGATCGAGGCTGATGCTGATGAGATGGCTTGCGTCGTACGCTTTTGAATCGCGCGTCAGATCTCTATTCACTTTCGCAAAGTGGCTGGTGATCAGGGGGCAAGCGGTGGGCATCGGGCAGCGCGTGTAGATAAAGGTGATCAGTAACGCTTTTCCGCGATAGTCCTTGAGGTGGATCATTTTGCCGTCTTGGTTCACCAGCGGCAAATCGGGGACCACCTCTCCCACCATCAATTGGTGAGGCGGAAGCATTGCAGGCAGTAATCCGCGCCGCGCCTCACTCGTGATAACCACCGCGTCGAGCAGGTAGTCGTCACTGTCCGAGTGCACAAGAACGTCGGCGGATATCTCATCGCCCGGTTTCAGTTTCTGGATTTCCGTCGGATCTTTCAGCTTGTAGGCCATGGTCATTGCAGGCATGAAGCCAGGAATATCGCCATGCTGCACTGTGATTTCACCGGTCGCGGCACTCGTGGCCAAGACCAGACCGCGAAGATGATATCGATCGACGGGCGTATTCGCTGGGTGAATCTCAACGCCCGCCTGCCCGTCGGTGGACTTGTGACATCCAATTTGGAGACTTAAAACTACACAAGACAAGATTCCCGCACATGCAACGTGATGACGAAAGGACAAAGCTGAATCTCCTAAGGGTTGTTAGACATGCGTGTTGTCATACAGACGTAATCGGCATCGCGGCGCGCAATCAATGGACAAGTTCTCCGTTTTCAGCGGGGAGAAGGCGCGGGCCGCACCATTTCCTAGCCCCCGCCGGGAACTGTCATTCGGCGGCGAACTTTTCTGGTGAGGCATCGAAGATTTGTTTGTGCTCTTTCACGCAGAAATAATAGGTCTTTCCCTTGTAAGTCGACGACAGAGATCGATCAATTTCCATGCCGCAGATGGCGCAGACAGGATGATTCGCCGTCTGCTTGATGGGTTCGGCATACTCGGCGTTGGAAGACGGGTTCAGCCAGCCCTGGCCCTGATATTCAAGCAGAGAGGCAGTCTGGCTTGCTACATCCCGGCCGAAGTAGCGCTCGACCACCCGCAAAGCGAGATCCATTCCAGAAGTGAGGCCGCCGGCAGTGGCTAGATTGCCCGATTCAACAAAGCGGGCTCCACGCTGAACATGTATGTCCGGATACTGCATCGCAAGGTCGACGTAAGCGCCGTGATGTGTGGTCGCAGACTTGCCGGAAAGCAAACCGGTGCTTGCAAGCACAAAGGCCCCGGTGCAAACGGACATCGTAACATCGGTGCTTTTGGTCGCATTGCGAATCCACGCTTTGGTGGCCTCGCTGGCAGGACTCTGTGCGGGGATAACGAGAACCTTAGGTGGCGGGGCATTGGCAATGGTATAGGTAGGCGTGATCTTCAATCCGCCGCCCGCAGTAATGGGAGCCGCAGACTCCGCCACAGTGTAGAGACTGAAGGCATCATACTTCCGGCGGGGAATGCTGACTCTTTCGAAAACTTCCCATGGACCGCAAAAATCAATAACGACGGCACCTTCGGAGATAAGGAAAGCGACCGGAATGGACGCGTTGGCCGGAGGGGTAAGCGGATTGAGCGGGGCGCTTTCTTGGGCTGCGTCGAATGTTGCGGCGGCCGCCGCGCCAGGTAGAGTCAACGAGCCGGCGGCGGTCAAGCCGAGGGCTGCGGAACGCTTAAGGAGTTCTCTGCGATTCATTTGGATGACCTCTGCAATTGGTTTGCTACGAGCGGTGTGTGTGTTAACGATGATGCTTCGGATGTCATCGATGCCTGCGGCGTCACAGAGGGCGTGAACGCACCGAACGCATGTCGCCTTCTCAGAACGCGCGCGATTCTGAAGCAACCGGAGACTCTGAATAGAGCAAGTCGAGATCGGTGCGATCACGCGTGCTGCGGGCGATTGGCTTCAGAGGGAGGAGGCTGGAGGTCCGCGTTTGCGCCAGGCGCGATCGAGTGCGATGCGGGCGCGAGCTTCGGTCTGAGCGTGGATCGCCGGATAGGCGCTGATCTCAGCGAAGTGCGAAGGGGCGGAACTCAGTCCGAGTTGGAAGTGCACTGAGACAGGCACGGTGCTCGGGCAATCCGGGCACGGAACCGGCGTCGCCATCAACTTTGTTCCCGACAAGAGCGATGCCAGATATGCCATCATCATCGAGCAATGATGGCGCATCCCGCCATGCCGACGGCAGCAAACGGGCAGGTTGGCATCCTCGTCCTGCCCCAACGCCGTGAGCGGCATTAGCATCGGGAGCAGCATAAGCGAAACCAGCGAGATTGCGCTAAGGCGGCGCATGGGGAATGCGGGAATTTTAGCAGAAAGAGCAAAGGTGGGCCCAAATCCCTGAGGAATGAAGCCACTGACGCAGCTCGGACCCGCACGATGCGATTTTGGATTGACGCCAACAGGCGACCTCAATCGGCACAAGCGATCTCTAGAATAAACCATGGTGAGGCTCGATCTTTGCACCGTCATTCACGCACCGGTTGAGCGCTGCTTTGATCTCGCACGTAGCATTGAGGTCCATCTGCTTGGCACTGAACGGACTGGCGAACAGGCCATCGGTGGTGTCACGACCGGATTGATCGGGCCAGGTCAGTTCGTTCGCTGGCGAGCGCGGCATCTAGGCATTGAGCAACACCTGTCGAGTCAAATCACGGCCTACAATCGCCCGATTCACTTTCAGGACACGATGATCGAAGGTATTTCAGTTCATGCAGCACGACCACTTTTTCAGAGAAGTCGCTCCCCACCTCACCGAGATGAAGGACCACTTCGTCTTCAAAGCACCCCACTCGATATTGGGAATAGCGGCGGAAACATTGCTCCTTAGGCGCTACATGACCAATCTTCTCTTGCATCGGAACGATATCTTGAAGCAGGTTGCGGAATCTGATCGTTGGTCCAGCCTGCTGCCTTCAAACTGAATGGGAGCTTTGCCTCTGTCGCCAAATTGCCCCAAGACATTTCATTGCGAGGATCGATGCGACGAGTTCCGGTTGGATTGTCGCCTACTCGTCCCTATGCCGTCCCATCGCGTCTACCGTCACGCTGCAGTCCGGGAAGCCCACAATACCGATTTCCTTCCGTTCTCTGTCGTTTCGTTCTTATTCGCGGGTAACTTTGTACCCCTGCTTTTTGAGCATGGCGGGCACACCCTCTTTGCCGACGAGGTGGCCTGCTCCGACAGCGACGAAGCTGACGCCGTCGCCCTCAAGCAAATTCCGGATCCGCTCGGTGAAGTTCTGATTGCGCTGGACGACGAGAATCTGAAACAGGTCGGGATGCTTGTCGCGAAGTTCGGCGTTATTGAGCGAATCGATCTTCTCAACGTCTCCGGCATACCAGGCGGCCAGGAGTTGCTTGAACTCGCCAATGGCGGAGTCGGCATCGTCAAGCTCCGAGACGAGGAAATCGAGTTGGGCCTTGTCGCTCATGTCTGCAAAAAGACGAATCTGCTGCTCTGTCGTTTCAAAACCTTTGACGGCTTTATTCGCCGTGGTGAATTCGGGCTTAATTGCGGACTCGACGCCGGATTCGGGATCATAACCGGCCTGCAAGATGGGCGCGAGGCTGATCATCGTGCCGGCAAGCCATGGCTTCATGGGTTCGAGGATGGTTTCGCCCCCGGGGAGGGCGGCCGCAGCTTTATTGAGTTTCGCGAGCTGGTCGGGTGTGAGCTTCGAAGAGAGCGGGTGGTCGGCATCGAAGCCAAACTGCATCATAAGCGGTTGGATTGCGGCAACGTCTTCGAAATTCTCAACTTCGAGGTATAGCGTCTGACTCTGCTGGATAGCGGCGTCAATCTTGGCGGAATGCCAGGATTGATCCTTGGCAAGCGCGTGTACGGTGCCGAAGAGGTAGACGGTGGCGTGCGAACCCTTGATGACCCAGATAGCGGGTTCGGCTGCGGCGCGGGATGCTCCTGCCACCAGCGCGCAAACAATGATGACGAGGACGGCAAGTCTTCGGCAATGCTTCATCGCATTTCCCTTCGAGCAGTGTCAGGATTACAGAACCCGAAGAAGTGCACAATACGCGGACGTACCGAAAGACGGCTTGACTGCCCGTTGTCGCCAACCTTCCCTTACCAAGAATGGCACAACGTCTAGACGGGCTATGGAGCCAGTAAGGCACGTACAAGCGTGGCGAAGAAAACGAGAATGACATTGTAGGTCTGCGCGAATGTAGCCTGCATGGAAATCCTGATTAGAAGGGTGAAAGCATGTCGATTTCCTATGATCTGGTCATTGCGGGCGGCGGCTTGGGCGGCGCCACTCTCGCCAAAAATATTCGAGCACGGTGCAAAGGTGCTGGTGATCGAGCGCGAGCGGGAGTTCAAGGATCGTGTGCGCGGTGAATGCATGTTTCCGTGGGGTAACGCAGAAGCTCACTCCCTGGGCGTCGCGGGATCTCTAGCCGAGGCCGGCGCGTACGAGCTCCACTGGGTTGACTTCTATGCCGTCACGGATCGTATCGACCGTCGCGAAGTCATCCCCACCACGCCGCAGCAGTTGCCTTGCCTGGCCTGCTACCACCCCGTTATGCAGGAGTCGCTGCTGAGAGCAGCGGCGGCCGCCGGAGCCGCTGTGCGCCGTGGTGCCACGGTTCGAGAGGCGCAGACAGGCGCCACGCGTGCGCTCGTGGTGGAGGAAGATGGCCGCGTTGAGACCATCCCTGCGCGGCTCGTTGTGGGGGCGGAGGGGCGGTCCTCTGTGGTGCGCTCTTCGGCGCATTTCACTGTGCTGCGTGACCCCGAGGATCCAATGATCGCCGGTGTACTGCTTGAAAATGTGCCCTCGCCCGAAGCAACCTTGGAGGTCATCTACAATTTCGCGATGGGTCAGGTTGTTATCGTCGTTCCCCAGGGTGGCGGACGCGCGCGCATGTACGTGTGCTACCACGACAGAACGCAGCCGCGCTTTCAGGGCAACGCCGATCTCGCAAGGTTCGCTGAGAGCTGCACGAAGACGGGAGCGAACGCCTCGTATTTCAACGATTCGCGACAGATAGGCCCACTGGCGACGTTCAACTGCGCGCAAACCTGGGTCGATCACCCCTACCGTGACGGGGTGGTGTTGATGGGCGACACGGCCACATCGAGCGATCCCGTCCAGGGCCAGGGACTCTCCCTCACGCTGCGCGAAGCCCGAGTGCTGCGTGATTGTCTGCTTGGCACAGATGACTGGGATGCAGCTGCCGACGCCTACGCGAGTGAGCATGATGCGTATGCCGGACGCCTGCACATATTCAACCAGTGGTTCAGTGAGATGTACCTCGCTATGGGGCCTGATGCGGATGCTCGCCGCGCTCGTGCCATGACGCTCATCGCACAAGACCCCAGCCGCCAGCCGGACTCTCTGTTCAGCGGACCTGATCTCCCCGCGGATGAAGCGGCGCGGAAGCGATTCTTCGCCGAAGACTGAGGCCGCACACACTCCAGAAGAGAAGCAAAGGGTTTGGCTTCTCCTATAGAAAGGAGCGCATCATGAGGACGCCCCATTCGTTTGATCTGACCGGCCGCGTGGCTGTGGTGACGGGTGGTAATGGTGGAAGATGGGTATCTGCTTGACGAACCCTACCACAAGATATAGTATTCCCTTATGGTAGAGGAATATCCTCGCAGTCTCCTAGAACTCGAATCGAAGTTTTCGACAGAGCAAGCCTGCCGGGAATATCTATTCCGCCTGCGTTGGCCGGACGGTTTTCGGTGTTCGCACTGCGGCAACACTGATTTCTGGCATATTCGACAAATCTTTTTCCGCTGCGCGGCTTGTAGGCAACGAACTTCGGTGATAGCCGGTACGATTTTTCAGGACACACACACTCCCCTTACGGTCTGGTTCCGCGCGATGTGGTGGGTTACCACCCAGAAGAACGGCGCCAGCGCCCTGGGCTTGCAGCGAATCCTTGGCCTGAAGAGCTACGAGACGGCGTGGACCTGGCTACATAAATTCCGTCGGGCGATGATCCGGCCTGGTCGGGAGCTGCTAAGTGGAAGGGTCGAGGTCGATGAGTGTGCTCCAGAAGAGGAAATGCGCGGCCGAGGGTCTGCCGATAAGACACTCGTGGTTGTAGCAGTCGAAGAAAACGGTTCGGCGATAGGGCGAATTCGTTTTCGCCAGATTCCGAACGCATCCGCGGCAACTCTTAACAAATTTCTTCTGGAGTCAGTTGCACCGGGCAGCACCGTCCATACGGACGGCTGGCGAGGCTATAGGAAGGTGAGTTCTCTCGGGTTTGTGCATGAAGTAACCGTTCTGAAGGGCAAGAAGGAAAAGGCATCTGAACTGTTGCCGCGCGTCCATTTGGTGATCTCATTGTTGAAGCGATGGCTGATGGGGACCCACCAGGGCGCGGTGAGCCACAAGCATCTGGACTACTACTTGGACGAGTTCGCCTTTCGGTTCAACCGCCGCAAGTCGATGAACCGCGGCAAGCTGTTTTACCGCCTCGTACAGCAGGCCGTGGCAATCGAGCCGGTCCCGTTGGACAAGATTGTGCATCCAGAAAAGAAGCAGGCTCGGAAGTTGCCGCCAGGAAAGACGCCGACGAAGGTAGAAGGAATAACGCTGGTGTCAAAGCCATCTAATGCTGCCTGAGCCAGCGTCCGCCACGGGGTCTGTGGCGGACGCTGACGTTAAACGAGTTCCAGGCGAATTTCCCTGCCAACAACGCTCGCGGCCTTTTGCAGAGTACTAAGGGTAATAGAGCCGTTTTCGGGATCGAGAAGCCGATCCAGGGAAGCGCGGCTGGTGCTCATCCGCCTTGCCATCTCGGCCTTTGTAAGACCTTTTTGAGACATTGCGGATGCGATCTGGCGGGTGATCACTCGCTTGATGGCATTCGCCGTCACTTCTTCGTAGATGCCCTCTTCCCTGAGCCAACTATCGAACGAAGAGCCAATGTGTTTATTCTTCTTCATACGCGACTCGCTTTCATGCGTTTGATCGCCAGATCGATTTCTTGCTGAGGGGTTTTCTGAGTCTTTTTCATGAAACCGTGCAAAAGTACCATGTAATCAGACTCGACGTAAAATAACACGCGGGCAATTCGGCCACTCGACAGGCTGCTCCGGACTTCCCAAATGCCGTGGCCCAATGACCGCACCAGCGGCATACCGATCGGCCACGAGAACTCAACATCACTGATGTCCCCGCCGATTACCTTGCGGTCGGCGGCATCGAGCCCATGCAGCCATTCGCGAACTGGCTCTCGCCCGCCTTCTGTGCGATAGAACTGTGCGGGCAATCGTTTCAACATGCTCGTCATATTGAGTGTACCTAAATAGATACCGCCCGTCAAGATGAATAAACGCTCTTGGCGGGCGGCGTGTGGAAGTGTGGTCAGGAAGTTTGCGAACTACAACTGCATCATGCGCAGGTTGTAATCATTGGAGAGGATTTGGCTTGTGGTACGGTGGGGCCATCATGCAGAAAAAGAAATTGTTGATGCTCGGCTTGTCTGCCTTGCTTATTAATGGGGCATGGTCCCAAATCCCAAGGAATGGGAGCGAGCAGAAACAAAAAGTCCAAGAAGAACAGAACCGCCCCAAGATAGCTCAACCATCTCTGCCGACAATCCAGGAAGAGAAACATCCCTCCGAAGAGAAACACGACTCCAGTTCCCAGTCGCGCAACTATCCATGGCGTGAATCGCTGACCCCGGCAAGCATTCCAGATTGGTGCCTTGTGATCGTTGGGGCGCTGGCCGGCCTGATAGCTCTGAGAAGTCTCAAGGTTATTAGTCGACAGGCCGACGAGATGGAAGATCAAGCCATCTTGATGAAAGATCAGCTTGCGGAAATGAGGAGGCAAACAGATTGGCTGATCGAAAAAGAGCGCCCCAGACTGGATATTGAACTGGACCTTTTTGATCCGCGACAACAGACCGGCGGCGAATACTGTATCACTGGCTGCATATCTTTTTACGGCCTCACTATTGCCAGAGACGCCAAAGCGGAGATTCTTGTCAGCACTGAAAGAGATGTGGTCGAGGATGCGTTTGAATATTACCTTGAGGATGTGGCTATCGCCGACTTTCATAAAACCCCTCAGCGAATAGAGATTCCCCGCATCATCCGCCCCAATAGTCACGATATTCCGTTCAGCACCACGGTCTACAGTAGCTTCGGGAAAGCGGCCTCCTTTGATGAAATCAGCACGGTGCTCAATCGCTATAAGCCGAGGAAGCGTATGGAGGGAAGCACTATTTCCCCCACCACAGGACTCCGAACCTCCCCCATCCCGAAGATCATGAACAATTTCGCCCTCTTCTGCCGAGTCAGAATTGAGTATTCGGCTGCGCAAAAGACTTGGATCAAGGAAGTACGAGCAAAATTGTGGGTCTTCGCTGATCACGACACGACACCCGAATACGGCCGGTGGGAATATTACGACGAAAAAGAGCAGTGCGACGAAGGCTGTTCTGGATAACGTATTGAAACAAGAACACTTCCCGCGATAACCGGAGCGCAGAATGCGCGGAAAAGAAGTAAACCACAACCTGTTGCGGTAGGGTCCGTCAAGCAGATACCCATCTGGTGGAATTGGTCGCGGCATCGCGCTGGGATTGGCCGACGGCGGCGCTGCCGTTGCGGTGTTTGGACGAAACGACCAAAAGAACGAGCGAGTTCTTTCCGAGTTAAAAGCAATTGGTGTTCCCTCGGTTGTGGTAGCGATTGATCTGACCAATCGCGCCGATTTGCAGCCCGCACTCAACAGGGTCGAGAGCGAACTCGGTGGCATAGACATATGGTGAACAATGCGGGCAACGTTTCACTGAGCGGTGGTGTTCTCAACGAAAAGCCGGAGGACTGGGACAACGTTATCGAGACGCAGCTCAATGCGGTATTTCTTCTTTCGAAGGTCGCCGCGAGTTCGATGCGGGGTCGGAAACGTGGAAAGATTATCAACATTGGCAGCATGCATTCGTTCTTTGGATCCGGGCTCATCCCCTCTTACAGCGCAGCGAAAGGTGCGATCGTGCAACTGACCAAGTCAATGGCCATTGAACTCGCTCCGCACAACATTCAAGTGAACGCAATCGCACCAGGATGGATTGAGACGGATATGACGGCTCCTGTGCGAACAACGGCCATGAAGCTCATGAACGACGAGATTCTTGCCCGGACTCCAGCTGGGCGATGGGGTCAACCGGAGGAAGTGGCTGGAACGGCTGTGTTCTTGGCGTCGCGGGCTTCGGACTTCGTTACCGGAACCACGATTCGCGTCGATGGTGGCTACGCGATCAGGTAGCACTCCGGGGCCAACGAGGCCGAAAGAAAATCGGCAGTGGACTCGGAGAAAAACAGCGAAGATGTCGAGACAAGCGCGGAGGGCGGGAGGAAACTGGGGTCCAAGACCCGCAGATCGCGGTGAGCCCTTCACGGCGCACGTGGAAATGCTTCCGCCGAGATCCGAGCCCGACCCAAGGGACCGCAGTCGCCCAAACCTGGGTCAATCGCGGGACAGCGAGGAGGCGAACCAGAGACTCTTGAACCCATTGCAGCTGCGGTCCGGCCGGGTCGAACACAAGCTCATAAGGAACTCATGAGAAAGGATGTGTGGAAAATCGCTCTGTGTCGCTTCTGGTCCGTACAAAACCATTCAAATCCGTTCATTGGTCCTCGAAGAAATCCACAGCTGGCTCTGGAAATCTATATCCCATCCACTTCATTTTTTGCTGACGCACATGGCAAGTAGCGAGCCCATGTCGCAGCGCAAATACTGAAGCCTTCGCCCTTACCAAAACTAAAACTCACCATACCCGCGCGGGGATCGAGCTTTTCGAGGCTCACCCCGCGTTTTGCATTTTTAGGAGCACGACCATGGCTCAAGCGCAACTCACATTGGCCTCGAACTCAGTCGAACTCGAGCGCCTCATCCAAACAGCCAACCGATTCATTCATTCCGCCAAAGCCCCTGCAACAGTGAAAGCTTACCGATCCGACTGGCGCGATTTTGCGTCGTGGTGCTTCGAGCATCGGCTCACGCCGCTCCCGGCGAAGCCCGAAACCGTGGCTCTCTACATCGCTGATCGCGCGGCCACACTGAGATCCGGAACGATCACCCGTCGTCTCACCTCCATTACCAAGGCCCATCAAGCCGCCGGTTTCACAGACTCGCCCGCCTCCACGCGTCACATGTTGGTCGGAGAAACATTGAAAGGAATCCGCAGAACCCTCGGAACCGCACAGAAAGGAAAAGATCCCCTTCTCACCCCTGACATTCGCAGGATCGTGAAAGCTTGTCCGAACAATTTGCTTGGCCTGCGCAACCGGGCACTCTCTTTAGTCGGATTCGCCGGCGGCTTCAGAAGATCCGAACTCGTGCGCATCCAGGTTCGCGAACTCACCTTTGGTAAGAAGGGCGTGATTATCCACATACCTACCTCGAAGACCGACCAGGAGGGTGCGGGCCGCGAGGTGGGAATTCCGTTTGGCAAGCACCGAACAACTTGTCCGGTTCGGGCCTTGCGTGTCTGGATCCGTGAGGCCGCGATCAAGGAAGGAGCCGTCTTCCGCGGAGTCGATCGTCATGGGCGCCTGTCCGGGTGCGGTCTCTACAAGGACTCCGTGGGCCCCATTCTGAAGCGGGCGGTAGCGCGCGCCGGGATGAAGACCAAGCCCATCGCGGGACACTCGCTCCGGGCCGGTTGCGTCACCCAGGCCACGATGAACGGGATCAGCGAATTTGTGGTGATGAAACAGACCGGACATAAGACGGTCGAGACGCTTCGCCGCTACATACGTCTGGGCCAGATCTTTACCCAAAACGCCGCCTCCGGGCTCGGCATCTAGAAGCAACCATATATAAGGACAAGGCAGCCCGCCACGGGCCCTCTTCTCCGTGTTCCCTTTTCTGGCCTTCTGCCGCTGCTCTCCCTGCACCCACCACTCGACTGCGGTCGCCCGATCCCAGGCGTCCTTTTCCATTCCCAACTTCAATTGAACCCCTGCCGGCCATCCGCCGGCAGAAGGACACCCATGTCCTTAGGGAGGATTTCTTGCGCTCGACACAACCACCCATCCACGATGTCGTTAAATGTCCGGCCTGCCATCTCTGCCAGTTCGCGGCCGAGAAATGTCCGCGTTGCCACCGCCCGCTGGGCATCACCTATTTCGAGGCCCCGATTCTGCCGTTCCCGGCTCAGCCGCGCCAAACTCGAGAAGCTTCGACTCGTTTTCTCGTCGGAAAGCTGATCCGTGACCTGCGCCGAATGAATGGAAAGACCCAAGCCTCGCTTGCTCGCTCATTAAATACACATCGTACGCACGTCTGCCGTGCGGAGAGAGGCCAAATATTGCTCTCTTTCTCGACGATCCTTCAAGCTTTGGCGATCTTGGGAGTGGACAAGATTTACCTCCGGTTTCGGAATCCGGAGCCATAGCCTCGATAAATCGCAGTCCCGCTGGTCCGGTGTACGCCCTACAAAACGTGCCGGAGCGTGCACTCTCTTAAAGTAATCTGACTTCCCTTCTGCAATTCGTCTCGTGCCATCATCGATTTGCGCTGTTGATCAAAACGGCGGCGCAGACGGGAGTCAGCATGGAAATCGAGGAACTCAAACAATGCAAAGAAGCAGAAGAAGGGAGTGACGATTCTTGCCCCCAACCCGGGTGTGACGCAGACGGATTCCCGAACGCTGAGCAATTCGCCTCCGCGATCGCGGAGGCGAGTGCGGATGTAGATCCGAACAACTTCAACGAAGACTTTGAGCCTTTGGAGGACGACGACAGCCGCGAAACGATGTTCAACACTCTTCCCGAATTGAAAATGATCCATCACAATTTGGGTCTCTAAGAGCGAAATCCTCTGCGACACGCGGACCCCATCGTGGAACCTCCAGTTTCTCTCCGAGACCTGCAATGCAGGTCTCGTTTCTTCGAATGCGGTATCCGGTCCAATCGCAATTTCATCTCGGGCCTACGTCACAACGCTCGAATCGTCCGGTACTGAGCAAAGCCGGGTCGAATTCAAATAGCCTTTTCAGCGGACCGCTCGCCATTCTCGGGCGAGAGCCAGATCCTTTCAAAAACACAATCCATCACAAGCGCATCGGCCTCGGTTGATTCCAAACGGGCTGCTCCTCTGGACAGGTAATTCCGCTCAGCTTTGTAGCGCTCCGTCATCAGCCGGTGGTCTTCCTTTCGCACCCTTCATCTCCATATCGCAAATCGGGTAGGAGGCAGGGTCACCCCTGCCGTCCTCCCACACCACCCGCCGTGCGGTTCCGCAACGGGCGGTTCCTGTCTTCCGTTTCCGGAGTGAGCTTCGTCTCGTTGACCATTCGCCTGCTGGTCTCTGGACACTTGATATAGCCATCGGGACTTCCGGCCCCTACCTCCATAACAAGTCCTCTTGCGAGGCTTCTGTCCAACCAGTCAGAGAGATAGCCCTCTATCCGCTCGTGACAGGTTCAGCCCTTCGCTCCAAACAGGCAGCTACTATGGCCTCTGCTGACTTCTGCCATGGGATCAGAGCCCCTCTCGGCGCCCTCAGTCACTAAAGACAACATGGCAGATCTCCCCGGGTATTGCGCACTCACCTTCACGCTTATGCCTGTCGGATCTACGTCACGGCGTTCCGTGCAAGTACTGGGCTTTACGTCTATGGGCCCGCTCACCCCGCCGTGCCGCCTCTATCCGCTTCCTGTTCGTCAAGCCAGCGCTTTGCCTGCGGCTTCCTCCAGATTCCGCCTCGCGACGGGCACCCTTGCCGTTCAGCTAACACTTCCCCTTGCCGGGTGTGTAGAGGACTTGCACCTCCAAGTAAGTGCGCCCTGCCGGGCGCACCCAAGAAAAGGGAAGCAGGCTTCACAACGCCTGCTCCCTTCACGGAAAGGATCAAAGTGGTTTACGCAGTGAATCTCTATCAAGTACGAAGCGCCGATGTTTGCGTGCTGACGCATGCATTCGGTGAGTCCGGGAGATGGCGCGAATTGCACCGGGGGCTTCCAGGCTACGTTCATTCCGATCTCCTCGTGCATACGGATTTTCCAACCGTGTACCTGTTGCTCGAGTTTTGGCAGTCCGCGAAAGACCGCGAGAGTGCGGAACAAAGAGCCGCGCTGCGCGCATTCACGCTGTCGCTACGGACGATTGCTATTGCACATATGAGTCTGGGTGTCTTCGGTTTTCGAGTCAGAACGGATCTCAAAGCCTGCTGCAGCATGTACCAGGCCTTCCCTTCCCGGCTCTCGGACCTGAGCGACGTCGTCGGGAAAGTCCCGATAACACCCCTCACCAATTCATAATTCGTCCCCTTTGTCGATCCCGGTTTTCAAATCTCGAACGAACATTGACCTGGTCTTCGCGCGTGGCGCCGTGCGCGGAAACTGACTCGAGCAATCTTCCAAAGATTTGCACGGTTGACTCATTTTGACGTTCATTTTGTACTGGCCCTCTTAAGAATCTTCCAACCGACCCTCTCTACCGAGAATTTTTCCAGCGAGCAGATGCAATTTCCGCATCCTTGCTGTCAGCAACTCAGCGCTTTTCTGCTCTTGCTGCTGATAGCCCTGAGTCACATGTTTTTGCGGCATCAATTCCGTTGTCTGAATTGTCAGGTCGCCTACCTGTTGAATCAGCAGACTGAGCAATTGTTTAATGCCTTTCAATTCGCCTGAATCGGTCATTGCTCGTTCCTCCCGGAAGCTAAACCGTCTGCGGCAAGATCGCCAGCGAGAAGACTGCCACGAGCAGTCGAGGCGAGCCGCCTTCACCAACCTGGATTCCCCGTCCCCAAACAGGTTTTCGCGATCCTTGTTTGGGACCGACGACCGGAAGAACGTCGGAGAGCGCCGCGCGACGGCGAACATGTTTTGCGCTACGGAAATGATTCAGATTATCGCGGGGTGCCCGAAATCGCGGTCAGGCGTAATAGGCAGTTGAGTCGGTAGCTAGCTATAGCTAGCATTTCTCCCAATGCATGTCCCAGTCTGAGTCCACTCCAGTAGGGTTCCGCGCTCCGCCCCCATTTTTTTGATACAGGCCTTCTCGTAGCTCTCCTAAGGACGATTTGTTGGCTCGTTCCGCCGTTCGCAACTGGGCCCACCTTCGATGGCCGCGAAGGTGGGCCCTCCAAGGCTCGGAACACAGCACTCATGTGGGTGCCAAGATCAGTGTGCGTCCGCCTCAATTGGCAGACATGGGGAATCGTCGGATCAGACGCGTGATTTCACTTCCGGCCTCGGCTCTTGCTTTGCATCGACCCGTAGTTCCTTGGGAACCTCGATGACTCCGAGTTGCGCCATCATCGTCGCCAGGTTCCAGTTCGCATGAGCTTCGGCGATCTTGGAACCTTCGAGCCGGTAGATGGAGGTGCCATCAATCGTCACCTTGCGGTTAGTGGGCTCCATGCCGAGGAATGGACCTTTGTGAGTTCCGTGGGCTGTCCAATGCACGACGACTTCATTGCGCTCGGCGATGGTGTCGTCGATGGTGAATTTTAGATCGGGAAATGCCTTGCGGCTTGTCTCGATGTGGTTTTTGATGTTTTGGATTCCAGGGTTCATGTTAGGAAACACCGGATCGTGGAAACGGACTTGGTCTGTGAGGAGTTCGGATGCCTTGTTGAGGCTTCCCTGGTTCCAGCATTCTTCCACAAACCTGCGGACTATTTGCTTGTTCACATCGGGCGAATTGTTCTGCTGCTGCATGGTTCGCCCTCCTTTCCATGGCCGGGAATTATAGACCCGATTTTGGAGCGTTTACAGCGCCCTCAGAGTGCGAATTGTGGAATACTTTTGAGCACTCTGAGAAGGACGAGATACTTCTTTAACTATCCGCTCTAAGGCTCTTGATTGACACGGGATACTATGACGATCGGTCAACTTTGCAGTCATTTTGAGCAACGAGAATTCTGTGCGCCTAACACTTGTTTATATGGTTGGGAATTCCTTCTGAACAGTGGCAGCACATGAAAACTCAGCGGATCTCAGGCGAAGGCGTAGGATTCCTTGGAGCGCTTCGTTTTAGCGCTTCGCTTAGTCGTGTGCCCACTCTTGGTAACACCAGGCTTGGAATGGGCGTGGGCATTTGGACCAAGGATCTTGATAACCATTTCGGGCGCTTGGTCGATGATCGTGAGATAAGCCCGGGCCGAGGGGTCCGGGATGCGTCTTCCACCTTCCCAGTGCTTAACGGCGTCGAGGCTGAATCCGAAGGTGTCCGAGAACTTAGCCTGGGTCATGTGGAGATGGCGGCGAATCTCCTTGACATTGACCTTCTCGGGAAGATGGACCCTGAACCCCTCGGTCTCTCCGGCGAAGTAGGCCTGCACATCGTCGAGGCCGCTCATGAGTTCATTGAATACGCTCTTCATGGTTCATCTCCAATGGTAGTCGGTGAAAATCTTGTTGGCCCGCTTTTTCAGTTCGTTACGCTCTGCCTTGCTGAGGTTGGGCTTCACGTTCTTTGGAAATACCGTGATCAGAAAGACGGGGAACTGCTCGTTTTTGTAGATGTAAACGACACGCGCCCCGCCGCTCTTGCCTTTACCCTTTCTGGCAAACCGAAACTTCCGAAAACCTCCCGTACCCTCCATCACGTCGCCGCAGTAAGGATCGGTAGCAACCGTATCGACGATCTCCGCAATTTCATCGGTGCTGAAGAGCTTTTCAGCGGCTGCGATGAAGGTGGGAGTCTCTACGACGGTCTGCATCTCTAGTGTGTACTCCAATGGACACCTTCCGTCAAGAGAAAAAGTGCCCCATTGGACGCCACTCAATGAAAGTCAATCGGCAAAGTGCCACTTATCTTGCCGGCGAAACACACTTGCCGACGAAAAACAACGAGCGCTTCAGCAACAAATGCAGGCGCCTGTCGCGAGCGGTTTCCTGATCCTTCCGAAGCCGGTTTCCGGCGCGGGATCGAGCTTTTGCAGCAGCAAGTACGAGCCTTCGCGCGCGAAGACCCGCTGTTCTCGTAAGTCAGGCCATTCCTAGTCGCCGCCCTGAACTCCAGTGCACGTGGCCCCTCGAAAACGTCTTGCCACGACTGCTCTTTCGCTGGTAGGCATCGTAGTTTGCGCCTGATGTCGTGCGCTGCGCGCTTCGTGCCCGGTTCTGGATTCACCTCCGAGCGGACTACTTTACTCGACAATCCATCACGCAGAGAACCTCAACCCGTTTGAGGTTATGCGAGCTTCTGCGCCAGCCGATCGCACCCAGCGTTCACCCGAAACTCAACCCCGATAAGCGAGGCTCCTCCTATGTCCTTTTTTCTCCTGATGCTTTCAGATTTCATTGAAGTTCCGCTCCTCACTCTTCTCGAACTGTTTGTTATCGCGGCCTGGAGCTCTTTCGTCCTGCTCATCCCCGATCGGATTCTCGGTCCGTGCGTGTGGGGTCTCCTCAAGGTGCTGCTCTTCGTCTTGAGCGCCCCGTACTGCGCGGCGCGCTGGCTCTTTGTTCTCCCCAGGCCGATCGACTGCCAGTCGCACAGTCTCTTCTGCCGGTGTCGAAGCTGTCGCGCGCCCGAAGAAGAAATGGAGCGACTGTGGCGGTCATGCGAAAGGCCAGAACGGTGACCTGTCGCGATTCAAGCTGAGTCACCCCCAACAGCAGCTCGGCAAAAACGCCGCGCGGGCCGCGCATCGCTGTGACCTGAAGTCGGCGTCGGCACGAGCCTCAGACAAGAATGGGATTGCACCTGTCATGTCGTCGGGCCGACGACTTTCTTCGCGCCGAACGCGTAGGCCCCACAGGGCTCTTCCCTGCTCTTTCCCTCCACGCCTGGGCCCCCATACTCACCCACGCAAGGAAGAATCCGCACCTGAAAACCTCGCATCTACTCCGCTTTTCCAGACACCAACCAGAGCCACAACGCAATTCAGCCGCGGCCCTCCGACGACGAGGGTCGCGGCTGATCTTTTTGGGGGGCTTGTCGTGAGTGCTTCGTCGAGAGCGGGCCCAGCCAAAAACAAACCCAACAACCTTTCTCGTCCCAGTTGAATTCGAGAATCGAGGTCCAGAATTGAACGCAACAACCAAAGAGGTTCCAACATATGGCGCCATGGCGGTCGAAACGCTGGCAGACTTGATGGACGCAATCACGTCGATCGTGACCATCAACATGTCCGGAGACCCCCGCACCACGGTTCGTCATCTTTCCTTCACACGCTTTTGGGCCGATCGGTTGGCAGCGCTTGCCGATCGGGAGCCGAACGGGGTCCCATTTGGGATCCTGCTCCGCATCGATGCGCGCGAGGTGGCGCGCGAGCTGGCACCGGAATGGAGCCTCTGTTCAGAGGCCGACTTCCGGCGCGGCATCGAACTCTTGCAGCAACACGCTCGAGCCTTTGAGCGCGAAAACCTGCTGCACCACCCGACCAACCAAGGGCCGATGAGAGCAGCTTCGATGAGGAGCGTACCGGAACTGGATCGCTTCGATCCAGCCGGTCCGACTCTCAAGGAGTAGCCACGAGGCATGCGGTCTTGCTCGGCGCGGACGTGCAAATATGGAAAGGAAAAGCCGCTTCCCAACAAGGAATCAACGCAAAACAGGAGTAAGGCTGACTTGCGGAAAAAGACATTCTCGTAAGTCAGGCGCTCCTCTCGCTCTTTCCCTCTTCCCTGACATTTGTCGACCTCCATTCGCGCTGACGCAGCAGGCCGTTGCCGCCCAGCGAGCAACTTGGGACAAGCGCTCGGGGTTCGACGATCGTGCTCGACAACCAAGCTCGAAAGATATTCTCGCCAAGTACAAGGAGGTCCTGAAGCGTCTGCAGGGTCGTTCGCAGCGGTCGGCACTTTCATCAATCTCAGTTGAGAGCAACAGTTGGTTGACTCGGGTTTGGGTGAACTATACGGTTAAGTTAGCTGAAATGGAGAGTTCATGTCTACCACAACAACAAGCGGGAATGGCGCAATCGTAGTCTCGGCACTTGGTCTGCGCACCAACCTTGGCAAGATTCTCCGCCGTATGGACGCCGAAGGGCGCTCACTTGTCATCGAAAAGCGCGGCACCCCTACTGCCGTACTTCTGAATATCCGCGATTATGTCAAACTTGCCGCGCCGGAACCTGAAGTTCTCAAAATCATTGGCCAAGAGGCAAAGCGGAACAAGACCGCAGCACTGACTTCGCGTCAGATCGATCGGGTCATCAAGACAGTAAGATCGGAAAAGAAGAAGCGCTGATGCTTGCATTGCGCCTCGTGATTGATACCAACGTGCTGGTCTCGGCGGCACTGAAGCCCGACGGTCTTGAGCGAACCACATTTCTTCTGGCCATCACCAGGCCAGGCCTCTTGTATGTTTCAACGCCGGTTCTCGAAGAATATGCGAAGGTGCTGTCCAGGCCCGAATTGTCAATTCGGAGGAGGTTGCGGCTACAACTACTCCAACTCATCAAGAACCACGGCCATCTGGTCGCTCCCTCTCGCCGGATCGAGGTGACGAGCGATCCGGACGACAACATCTTTGTCGAATGTGCCGATGCGGCCCGGGCCGACTTTCTGATCACCGGCAATCGTAAGCACTTTCCGGCCTTCTGGAAGAGTACGAAGATCGTCACACCCCGTGAATTTGTCAGCCTCGTGGCGCCGCATCTGATCCATTGATCTAGTCAGCGCACAGATAATGCGTCTCCAAGCCAAAGCAAGTAATGCAGCGCCAGCATCAGACGCGTCGAGATCCCCGGAACACCCTGGCTGGGATGATGGGTCGATCCAAGAGTCGCTTCGAATGAACTCCAGTCGATGCACTGGACAAACAAGCGGGTAGGGCGTGTGGGGTCTCCTCAAGGTGCTGCTCTTCGCCTTGAGCGCGCTCCGTATTGCGCGGCGCACTGGCTTTTTGTTCTCCCTAGGCCGATCGACTGCCGGTCGCACAGTCTCTTCTGCCGGTGTTGAGGCTGTCGCACACCCGAAGAAGAAATGGTGCGACTGTGGCGGTGATCTAGCTCGCAAAAGCGCCGCGCGGGCTGCGCATCGCTGTAACCACGACATCGGCGTCCGGCACGAGCCTCACACAAGAATGGAATTGCACCTGCGATGTCGTCGGGCCAACGACTCTCTTCGCGCCGAGCGCGTAGGCCTCACACGGCTCTTCCCTGCCCTTTCCGTCCGCGCGTAGGCCCCATCCTCACCCACGCAAAGGAGAATCCGCACACAGAAATATCCGCATCCAACCCACTCCTCCAGACACCAACTAAGACCACAGCGCAGATCAGCCGCGGCTTCCAACAAAGGCCGCGGCTGATCTTTCTTGGGAGCTTATCGTGTTTCTGCGAGAGCGGAGCTGACGAACAAAACCAGAAGCAAACCCAACAATCTCTCTCGTTCCAGTTGATTTGGAGAATTGAGGTCCAGAATTGAACACAACAACCAAAGAAGCAGAAGTTCCAAAATATGGCGCCATGGAGGTCGAAACGCTTGCGGACTTGATGGACGCGATCACGTCGATAGTGACTATTGGCATGTCCGGGACCCACGCGCCACGGTTCGTCACCTTTCCTTCACGCGCTTTTGGGCCGATAGGGTGGCAGCACTCGCCGATCGGGAACCGAACGAGGTCCCATTTGGGATCCTGCTCCGCATCGATGCGGGCGAGGTAGCGCGTGAACTGGCACCGGAATGGAGCCTCTCGTCGGAGGCCGACTCCCGGCGCGGCATCGAGCTTTTGCAGCAGCATGCTCCAGCCTTTGCGCGCGAAAACCTGCTGCACCACCCGACCATCCCCAGGCCGATGAGGGCAGCTTCGACAAGAAGCGCACCGGAGGAGGATGCTGTCGATCCTGCCGGTCCAACCGTTAAGAAGTCACCACGAAGCACGCAGTCCTGCACGGCATGCGGACGGGCTTGGACTTCGCGGCAGGGGGCGTGACCAAACAGCTCACTCCCCCGGAAAAGGGCAGCCCTGTGTACTGCAAAGCATGTGTCTCTATTCATCGCAAAGATCAAGAATTGATCAAAGATTTCTGCGCTCATCGGGCGACCAACGACGGGTTCAAGGGGAAGGCTACTTCTACCCTGCAAGGCGAACTGTCGCAATTCGCCGGTTTTGTCCTTGCGCGCGGCAGATCGTTGCGCGACGTCGAAAACGACGATATCGCGGCCTTTTTGAAGCTCCAGCTCTCTAAAGGCGGAAATGATGCGGTTGTCGCCGGCAGGCAGTCCAAGCTGAGGTCCTTCTATCGCTGGCTTCTTCAAAACAACAAGATCAAACGCGTTCCCACCGAAGTTAGACGCCAACTCTCATTTTCATGGGAAACACCAAATAAATAGAGAAAGGTGAACTGTCATGTATTGTTCGGACTGTATTTCTGTCTGCCGCCAGGATCAGAAGTTGATCCAGGATTTTTCTGGTGATTTGAAAGGCTTCAGAGGGTGCAGTGAGCAAACTGTTCTCACCTACAGGCACGACCTTGATCAATTCGCAAGTCACCTATTCGATCGGGCTATCTCTCTGCTTGAGGTGACGGGCCAGCATATCAAGGCCTTCTTGCAGTTCATAGAAGGCAACGGCATCTCAAGGCGCACGGCTGTTCGCAAGCTCTACGCCCTCAGGACTTTTTACAAGTGGCTTGTGAAGGAGGAGCTGGTCAGCCACAATCCTACCGCATTCGTGACCCTCAAGAAAAACTGGTCGAACAAGCCTCGCTCTCGTTCTGTGGAAGCTGTCCAGGAGATTCTCGACAACGCACGGCGCCGTGCCCGCAGTCCGCACCGCAGCGAGCGGACGCGGCTGTTAGCGATCAGGGACTGGGCGATCATGGAGCTTCTCTATGGCACCGGCGTGCGCCGTGCGGAGTGCTGCGAGCTTGACCTCTTCGAGCTGAACACCGAGGATCTCACGGTACATGTCTTCGAGGGAAAAGGCGCCAAAGACCGCTTGGTTTCTATTACCCCGGCAGCTTGCGAAGCAGTTCAGATTTACCAAGAACACTCCAGGAAGTATCTGCTCGAGCGACAATCCAAAAAACATCCTGCGAGCCGTGCGCTCTTTCTGACATGGTCCGGGACCCGCATGCGCCCTGGGTCGATTAACCGCCTCACCAAAGGCCGGATGACTCCTCACGAGTTTCGACACAGCACAGCGCAACATATGACCGATCGTGGCGCCTCGCTGTCGCACGTCCAGGAGCAGTGCGGTCACGCCTCACCTGGAACAACCGCGATCTACGCGGGGAATGTGTCTTTCGAACGGTTGAAGGAAGATCACAAGATCTATCACCCTCGTCGGCGCTCGCCCGGCGACGAGCAGACCACGGACAGTGGCGAGAACAGTCCGGACAAGGAGAGCCGGCAATGAACACCGACGCCAATTCCATCCAGACCTATATCGACGGTTTCTTGAAGGGCTTGAAGAATGCGCACACGCGTCGGCAGTATCGTCAAGATCTGGAAGTTTTCGCGGGCTGGGTGGCTCGGGTCAAGAAATCGAACGCAATTGAGGTTTTGGCGCTGCTCGAACCCAAAGAAATTAAGGCGTACCTTCAATATCGTATCAGCTGCAAAATCGGCCATTCCGCACTCCGCAAAGCACGGTCGATAACCAAAGCCTTTTATAAGCACTTGGGCGATCTGGGCATGATCACGGACAATCCCGTGGACGGCCTTGAATCGATGAAGCAGCCAGTACATTTCCACCGCCCGCCCTCCGTGAGCGATGTGAACAGGACACTGGATCAGGTTCGGGATTTGCACCCGTTTTGGCCCGCGCGCGATCAGGCCATCTTCGAGCTCTGTTACGAGGGGTTGGCCGAAGCGGATCTCGTTGCCCTGAACGTCGCCGAGATCGATTTGGCCGAGGGAGCTGTCTGGCGGCATTCGAAGCGCATGATGATTCCGATCGGGCCGATGGCCACGCAATCGCTTGCGATCTGGGTAAAGGAACGCGCTGCGCGGCTTCGCCGGAACGGGCTCGAACCCGACCATACGCCTGCACTTTTCATTGGTTCCTCCCTGCAACGGCTCGACGATCCGAAGATCCAGGGACGCATCGAACCGCGCACCGTCTGCCATGTCATCAAGCGCATTCGCCCCAGTTGGAGTGCCCGCCTTCTTCGGGATGCCTGCGGAGTTCATATGCTCGATGAAAATGCACCTGCAATCAGCGTCGCGATACAACTGGGCGTTGAAGTGGGTGTGATCGGCCGTCTGCTGAAGATGGCCACCAAGAGGCGCGGGGAGACGGTCACGAAAACCCATCCTCGTGCGACGGTTTCGGCGTGGGACCAGATGCAGGAGGGCGAGCAGATTCCTTTACTTGATTCGTCCTTCGATCCCGCCTGATCGAGGAGCAACTGCGAGCGCGGTGACCTTGTGCCGCGCCCGCCGCGGCGCGCCTCGAGACTCCCGAGGATCACAGTCCTTCACTTGCGAGAAAAAAACATCCGGAGCGCACATCGCGTTCAAGCTAGGTTGCAAGGTAGGAGCTGTAGAAGGCGTTGGAGTCGATATCAGGGTTGGCATAGAGTTCTGGAAAACCACCCCGCACAATGGCGGTTTCGAGTTCGGTATTCGGAAGCGCATCGCGAAGCTCGGCAAAAGAGAGGGTCTCCAATTCGACGATGTCGGCCCTGCCCGCCAACGATTCGGACACGTTCTTCACGAGGGTGAACTTTTGTGATCCGGTAAGGAGGAATTGTCCTGACGACTGAGAAATTCAGGTTCTCGGATTCCAGCCCACATCTGTGACCTGACCAACAGAATCACAATGTCGGGCCGATATCCGAGGTGTCCTTTTTCGAGTGGGAGACCGACGTTGTGCTACGATGAGGCCGTCTTTCCGGAGCCATGCATGGATCTTCTTCGTCCGGCACTTGGACTCCGGCTCGCCTCATCCGGGGCCGTCGCGCACGGGATTCCGGCAACGGAGGCAGTCAAGCACGTCGGTGAAAATGCAACCGTCTGCGGCAGGATTGCGAGCGAGCACACAGCAACCAGCAGCAAGGGGACGCCGGCCTTCATCAATCTCGATCGCCCCTACCCGAATCAGGTCTTCACTCTGCTCATCTGGGGAGATGATCGCGAGCACGTGGGCAAGGTGCCGGAATCTGGAAGAGTCTGCGGAGTAGGAACGATCACCCTGTATCGCGGTTCGCCGGAGATCGTCCTTCGGGATGGGAAGAGTTGGTACGTTCCGAAATAGCCAGAGAATCGTGATGGCCGGCGGTTGCTGCTGATAAAGAAACACTATGCGGGACGGCCCCCCCTGTTTCGGGGAGCCGTCCCGAGAAAGACAAGAAACGCAGCCGCGGTTAGAAAAGAAACGGAAGCGGCGTGATCCCTTCGATCTGCACCGCCTTCAGTTCGTTCGGGGCGAGGCCCAGAGCTTGAAGTACAGTGGGCGCGACCTGTTGGTTGAGAACGTAAGTCTTCACGTGCCTGGGCGATGGACGTGCGGTGCAATTAGGCTGCCCCGAGGATGAAAACCCCATAACGGTTGGTTGAAAAAGAGATAAACAATGAGGCCGGCCTGTAGATTCTTAACATTTAAGCGATTCATTTGGCCAAATGGCAGGTTCCGGTTGGTGGGCAAACAGAGGTGGGTGGAGCAGGTCTACGCCGCTCATCTCCGCCTTTAGGGGTTCTCTGGTCTTCGCGGCAGGCCTGCGGTTCGCAAAAAGCGCTGTCGTTTTTCCGTTCCTCGACGTCAAAGGAGAAAGCCCATGAGAACTCTCGCGAAGAATTTCGCCATTGTGTTTGCTGTTGCTTTGTTGATTCAGACCGCGCGTGCTCAGGATGCGCCCAAAGCGCCACCCGCGCCGAAGGCCGCCGACAGCCCGTCGAAGGTCCTGTTGGACAACTGGAACAATATCGGCCGCAAGCTGACCGCAATGGCGGAAGACTTGCCAGAAGATAAATACGATTTCAAGCCGAACCCTGCGCAACGTTCGTTCGCCGAGCAGTTGCTTCACGTCTCGGTTAACCTCTACTTCTTTATCGAAGCAGCCAAGGGCGCCAAGCCCCCTTCGGACATAAAGCGTGCCGACTTTGCGACCAAGGCTGCGGTTGTCGACTATGTGAAAAAGTCGTTTGCGGACGGCGCGGCGCTGATCAAGTCGAAAGGCGACCGAGGGATGAGCGATCTGTTCTTCGACCCGTTCAGCAATCAGCAGACGCGTTTCTCTGACGGCGCATGGGGCTTCATCGAACACTCTGGCGAACACTACGGGCAACTGGTCGTCTACTACCGCACTGCGGGACTCGTGCCTCCGGAATCGCGGCCGAAGAAGTAAGATCCGGTGCGATGAGCCTCGGCATTGCCCCGCCCTCACTTCAGCCACAGTTCTTAACCGAAGAACCCACGCTCAATATGTGAATGCTCCGCCGCCTGACAGGCGGTGGCTTCTGATTACGGCTAGAAGCCGGATTGATCGGCCATGCGGCCGATTACACCACGTTGAAATCATCGTCTGGTTCAGGAGGCTTTTGCTCCTCGATATATCGCTTCCAGACTTCGTCAGTCACATTGCCGCTCGTTGCTACCCAGTACCCGCGTGCCCACAGATGCTGGCCCCAATACCGTTTTCGAAGTCGCGCATACTCGCTTAATAGCTTATGAGAACTTTTCCCCTTCATATACTGCACCGCCCGTGACACCGATATGTTCGGCGGAATCCCGATCAGCATATGCACATGATCCCGGTTGATCGATCCGGCATAGATCACCAGTTCAAGGCTTCGTGCGAGCTCCCGCAACAACTCTCGGCAACGTTGACCGACTTCCCCCTCCAGTACCTGGTACCGATATTTCGACGATGGACGCTTCCGGGCATTTGTCGCGGCCGATTGGAAATGTGAATTCGTTCCGGCTAGCCCCGGGGACGATGCATCATCTGGTTCCGGGATTTCTCCGAATTCTTCAAGGTGATTGGAGACGTATGCGAACAACAACTTCGTCAGGTCGTGGGGCTTCTGAGATGAACTGCATTGCCCGAGCCAATTTAGTTGCGGTCATCACGGAAGAGCCTGGGGGCAAAGTCGTTCAGATCGCGGCGCCAGGTGAGCCACTCATGCGCTGTGCCGGTAGATGAGAAGTAGACATACTTGACGCCCGCCTTGTCCAGCATGGTGCGGAAGGCGCCGATGGATCCGTGGAAGAAATCGGGCTCCTCGGTGCCCATGCCGAGCCAGAGCAGCTTTACCTTCCGGTTGAATGCTTCTCCGTCCTTGAACGTCCCGTTGAATGCAGTCGCGGGATCGAGCGGATCGGCGCTCAGGCCGTTCATCGTGCCGCTGAAGCCGGCCATATAAGCGAATGTGTCCAGATGGCCCGTCGCCAGGTGCAATGCCTGGTTGGCTCCCATGGAGAGGCCGGCCATCGCCCGGTGCTCGCGATCCGGGATCGTCCGGTAGGTCGAATCGATCATGGGGATGACCTCTTTGGTCATTACGTCTTCAAAGACGCTGAAGTCTCCTGCGCCGCTTTGGGGCGGCCCAAATGGCCCAGCGGGCCGCGACGCGTAGCCGTTGTCCATCACAACGATCATGGGCACGGCTTTCTTCTCCGCGATCAGGCTATCCAGAATCAGGTTGGCGTGACCCTGGAAAATCCACCCGGTCTCATCTTCACCCGAACCGTGCTGGAGAAAGAGAACTGGATAGCGGGCGTTCGGGTCCGCATCATAGTCAGGCGGCGTGTAGACAAAGCAGCGCCTCCACTGGCCCGTGATCTTCGAGTGGTAGTTGCGGATGACGACAGCCCCGTGCGGCACATCCGTTGCACGGTAATAGTCCACGCCATCTTCTGGGACTTCCAGGCCGCTCGTGTCCTTGCCCGTGCCGAAGTATGTATGGCTGCTTGGATCGTTCATGCGGATGCCGTTAACGTCGAGCGCGTAATAGTGGAAGCCCACAACGAGGGGAGGCGTGACGACGCTCCACATGCCGTCGTTGCCGCGCGTCATGGGGAATTTCTTTCCGGTGATATCCACGTCGACTGACTGAGCGGCTGGCGACTTGAATTGGAAGGCCACGGAGTGGTCTGGGAGAACGCGCGGGTAGGCGGCGCCCAACACATTCGTCGACGCGGGCTTGGCGTCCTCAACTGATGAGGCGCGCACTCCTTCCGGCGACCGGCGCCATGCGAAGTAGGCATCCAGTGCCTTGAGTCCCTCTTCGTTGGGAAGAGGCCCGGTGTGTGCCGTCCCAGAGAAGTACATCAGTTCGGGATGCTGATCGTTGAACGCCGGCCATCTGGGCATTCCTTTCCCGTTCGGATCTCCGTACTTGGCGAAATTCGTCCAGTAAGTCATCATCGCGTCGGAGATGGTGAAATCGGTTGCGCTCGGCTTCCCCCCAGGACCGCCGGTCGGGTGCCCGAAGACGTACTCAACCTCCGAGCCGTGCGGCGAGCCGTGTCCTGCCTGCGGCGAGTCGGCCGGATAATCCGGGTGCTGATCGAAGTAGTAGTAGAAGGCCTTGGACTTTCCCAGATTCGTTTGCATCCGCGCCCACGTCCATGTACTCCAGCCGAAAGCCGCATCGCGGGTAAGGTCGCGCGCGGTCTTGGGCACAGTAGTCTCATTCGTCGGATAGGCTTTGAGCAGGCTGTCGGCAAAGCGGTCGTAACGCGCCTTCACACTGGCAATATAATCCTGCGGTGTCCGCGGGGGCCCGAAGGTTGCGCCTTCGTCGGAGTTGTAGCCAACCAGAATAGGCGTATCGTTGAACTGCTTTTGTTCGTAGATCGAGTATTGATCGTCAGGAATCACCCACCCGTCGACGACCGGCCATCCGGCGCCGCGATTGGTCTGTCCAGCGGCGATGAGCTTCTCGGCGGGGAGTTTGCGAAGATCGCCGATCGATTTGGCTCCGATGCTCAGGGCGAGATCCTCACCGGCGCGTTCGGCAATAGCGAGCGGCCGCATATTCTCGCCCGGCGCTCCTCCTGCCCGAGGATGACCAAAGGAGCCGCCACTTTCCGAGATCGCCCCTTGAATCAGCCCTTTTGCTAGCGGCGAAGCGCACAGCTCGCTTACGGCGATGCCTCCTGCCGACTCGCCGAAGATGGTGACTTTGTGCGGATCGCCGCCAAATGCGGCAATGTTCTTCTGAATCCATTGCAATGCGGCGATCATATCGAGCAGGCCGTAGTTGCCCGAGACGTGCTGAGGGGATTCCGCACTCAACCCCGGATGCGCGAGGAATCCAAGTGGCCCCAGGCGGTAGCCCATGCTGACCACTACGACTCCCTTTTGAGCCAGCTTTTCTCCGCTGTACGTTGGAACGGAAGTTCCTCCCACACTGAACCCGCCGCCATAGATCCATACCAAAACGGGGATGCGCGCACGGGCTGACTTGGCTGGTGTCCAGACATTCAGATAGAGGCAGTCCTCGCTCGTTGTGATCCCGCGGATGGTCTGCAAGCACTGCGGTGCGAACTTGTCGGCGATCCGCACGCTCTTCCAAGGAAGTGCAGGCTGCGGGGCGCGCCAGCGCAGGTCTCCCAATGGCGGAGCCGCGAATGGAACTCCACGGTAGATCGACAGTCCATCTTCGATTGTGCCTTTGAGCAAGCCCTGTTCAACCTTCGCGGAAGGGACCACGGCCCAACTTGTCCAGGAGGCTGCCGCAATGGCGATTGCCAGGATGCCGGCTCTCATCTTCGATTTCCTTTCATGCTCATGGCGACCGCGTGGACGAACGCTAATCGGCTGCCAGCGACCCTCGCTACCCGAATGGCAGACCGCAGAGCGGACGATCGATTCACGTAAACGTTCTCTGGGATTCGGACTATATAGAAGCTCTCGGGTAGTGAGCAACTGGAATAAATCGATGTACTGGATGAAGGAAGGAGACTATCCTTCGATCATCTCAATCTTCTACCATACCGCTGTTCAGGAAATGGAGCCGCAAGGGGCGTAATCTGGGGTGATCCGGAAAACGATTCCCGAGAGCTTGTTGTGAAGTGAGGGAAGCTGCAAGAGTTTGCGATTTCGGGAGATGACCGAAAATGGTATTGGGCCGATGCGCACGGTTAACAATGCGACGATGTTGATTACTTTCTAACGTCCGGGTAGAGGGTGATCCAACCGCTATCGCCGCAATGGCAATTCGCAGTACATTCCGAGATCATCGTTGACCGTCACGCGGATAGACGACCCTGCCCGACCGACAGGAAGCGAAGACCTTCCGATGATGAGCTTTTGCCCGGTAGCGTCGGAACTCAACTCCCATGTTCCGTTAGGTGATGCACCCTTCATCGACATGTCGTTTAGAGGCTGGTTCGCGTCACCGAGGGAATAACTGCCGTCTGAACTGAGCGCGAAGCACACTGAGCCTTGCGGCCTGTCACCAGAGTGGTATTCGTAGCGCCCATCCAGCTCATCGCGATTGACGGTGCGATGGTGGCAACTCAGGAGGCACCCTGATAAGAAGACCGCTGTTAGCAAAATTGCCACGTGAGACGGAGTCTTCATCGCCTGCATCATGATAGTCGAGGATTCCGGTCGCCCTTAAGGACGACGAGAGACTTTATCGGGTGCTGCGTCAATAAGCTGTTCGATCTGCTTTGCGACCTGTTTGGACGGCGAGACGATATGGTACCAGGTGAGTTTATCTCGTCTTATGATTATTACCAGCGTAGATCCCTGATCGGTTGATGATTTCCACTCGGCCAAGATTCGATCATTAAACCCGTGGTTACTCTCGTCGTCATAATGTTCTCGACCTTTTATTGCCGTTGCTAGTTTTGTCCACTCCCCAATCTGCCTCTGTGCGGCTTGGAGGGACCCACATCTCGCGAGTTCCACCCTTCCAGTAGTCCCATCAGAAGACTTGTAATCCCTGAACGACATGTCATGGCCAAGAGAGGTCTTTCCATTTCCAATTCCAAAAAGGATCAATTCCTGCGCAGCGTCGTCAGCCACGGCTCGTGAAAGAAAAACCTGCACTAGAGCAAGACAGAACATGCAGAGAAAAGCACCGCGATATCGAGAGCCGAATTTAGAGCTCATTTTTCCTTCAACATTTGCCGTTGCACCGATAAGACTAGATGCACAAATCATACGTGTGCTCCCACATTTCCGGGGTGTCGTTTGCTTGCTCCGGTTGAATTGTGGGCCATCCAGAGATAACCCCTGTTTTGCCGTTCTGGAGTTACTTCAGGATGGACGGTGACTCTGCCCCGATCACGCGTTGCACGCGCGTCGGTCCGGCGCTCACGCCTAACATCAACCGTGCACGGTGGAGGGTTGTGTGGGCGCCGTGCGCTGGCGCGCTCAGCCACAAGCCGCCCGGAGCCAGTTGCGGCAGCGACTCGCGCCGCAAACTGCTGTCTCTCGCCTGCCTCATCGAACACGTGAAAGCAACCCCGATCGAACACGAAATTGAACAGACCAATGGAGGATGGCGCGGCGAGAAAATCCAACGCAGCGAAGCGGCAGCTCGACGAGTAGCCGGTGATTCGACCGGAATGGGTTCAAGTGATCTACCATTGAGTCGCAAGCTGCCGGCCTCAACTCAGTGTGACCGGCAGTGCGACCAGTTTTCCCCTTATTTCACGGCCAATTCAATCGTGGATGCCGGCGTTGCCTTGCTCTTTGCCGATTCCGACTGGCTCTTGTGTTGGACAGCCATTTCGCTGTGCAAGCTCGTTCCAGCGATCCAGACCTGGGCGAGGTATTTCCGCGTTCCGTCCTGCTGGAAGACCAGTCGGCCGCGCGTCTCGATGGCTTGACCCGCTTCCGGGCGAACCATCAGAACCTGGGTCTGATCCGTGGCAACGTTGCGCAGAGAAAGGTAGCGATCCGTCAGCAACTCGACCTTATATGTTCCAGCAGGCACATAATGGCTGTCTGCCGAAAACGCGAAAGGGACGGTTACAGACGCGGTGGACTGGGCGGACGCGGTAGCAGCTGCGCAAAGCAGGCCTGTGGTCAGGGAAAGGCTGAGAATCAGAGTCGAGAGGTTTGCGATGCGAGATGTCATGGTGGTTCTCCTTTTGGATTTGCGATCGCCGGTGGGCGGCAGCCGCTTGGTATGTTTCGGACTTTGCGCCTGCTCCGGGTTTCCCGCCATGCACTGGAGGTAATTCCGCAATCATCTGGGGATGACGTCATAAGCTATTGAAGAACAGCGATTTATCCAAGGCCGTGCGTCATGGGATTTTGCCTCCACGGCATAGAAGGCGTGCTAGACTCCACGTCATCAGCGGCTACAGGAGTTGAAGTCTTGTCGACGCCGGCCAACACAGATCGGACCTGGCGTTTCGGTGTCTTCGAAGTGGACACGCGGCGCGAGGAGTTGCGCCGAAGCGGAGCCCTCGCCAAGCTCCGCGATCAGTCCTTCCGCATCCTGGTCTATTTGCTCGAACACTCCGGCGAGATCGTCACCCGCGAAGAACTGCGCCAGGTGCTTTGGCCGTCCGACACGTTTGTCGATTTCGACCACAGCCTCAACACCGCAATGATGAAACTGCGCGATGCCCTGGGCGACGTCGCCGATGCCCCGGTCTACATCGAGACCATTCCCAGGCGCGGCTACCGGTTTATCGCCCCAGTTACCAAATCTACTGAACCGATCACCCAGACCTCTTCGCCAGCGGTTTCGCCTTGGCCCGTGAATGACGCTGCGCCCGCGACGGTGCAGTCGTCCACACCCGCGGGTCGATCCTTCTTTCAGCATCGGGCCGCACTTCTGCTTCTCCTGCTTTTAGTGATCACTACCGCTCTTGTTGGCTACGTGTTCATGTTCCGGTCCAGCGCCCGGCGAACGAATAGCGACCGCAAACTCCTCGGCACCATTCCCATCACCTCTGCTGCCGGCGACGCCATCTCTCCCGTCTTCTCCCCCGATGGCCGGGAGATCGCCTACGTCTGGGACGGCGCCGATCGCAAAGGCTACGACATCTACGTGCAACTGGTCGGCGCTGACCTCCCGCTTCGTCTCACCTACCATCCGCTCGGCCTTGTCGGCCCCCCGGCATGGTCTCCTGACGGCAGCCAGATCGCCTTTGAGCGTTGTGACGGCAAACACGACGGCGTTTATGCGGTTCCTGCTCTGGGTGGAGACGAGCGCCAGCTTACGACGGCTGCCTGCTACTACACGCTTCCGAATCCGGTCGCGTGGATGGCCAATGGGGACGACATTCTGATGGTGGATCACTGCACGCCCAATGGCCGCTTCGGCGTCGTCGATCTGGCCCTTGCCAGTGGCCAGAAACGTTGTCTCACGAATGGTCGGAGCGAGAAGGACGATATTGGCTGGGGTTTTGCGCTCTCCCCCGATGCTTCCACGGTCGCCTTCGGCAAGACTGGGGGAGCTCTCTGCTGTGACGTCTACAAAGTTGCGGTCAATGGTGGGCAGATCCAACAGCTCACCTTTGAAGGCCACACCGGATGCAACACTCTCGGCGAATTCGGTTGCAGCGGATTGATGTGGACGCCTGATGGCCGATCAATTGTCTACGTAAACACACGAAGCTCACTCCCCGCTCTCTTTCGCGTCCCGCTAAACGGCGGAACCAGCGAGCCCGAAACCACATATCCTGCTATCGGCAGCTTCACCGCAGACGGCACGCATTTCATCTACTCTCAGCACAGCAGTTCCGACCCGCCCGCTATTTGGCGTGCGAGTCTCTCCAGTCCCGCCGGATCGCTTCGCGATAAGAGCAAAATTATCGATTCCCAATTCCCGGAGATGGATGCCCAGCCGTCCCCTGATGGCAGTCGCATTGTCTGGATGTCGTTGCGCACCGGCGCGGAGGAGATCTTCGTCAGCGACTCAGATGGACACCACCAGACACAGATCACCCGTCTCGGTCGCTATTCAGGAACTCCCCGCTGGTCCCCTGACGGCAAATGGATTGCCTTCGACAGTTACATTGCGGCCAGGAATATTCAGATCTTCGTTGTCGATGCCGAAGGCAGAAATCTCCACCCTCTCATCGCGGAGCCTTTTGACTGCGCTGTCCCCAGTTGGTCGCGCGATGGCAAATCCGTCTACTTCTCGGGAAACCGGGACGGGAGGTGGCAGGTGTGGAAACACAGCCTGGACACTGGCGTCGATTCAGAACTGACTAACCAGGGCGGTTTTGATCCCATAGAGTCTATCGACGGAAAGACAGTCTATTACACCCGCTTTTACGAACCCGGCATCTGGAAAATCCCCGTTGGTGGCGGTCCTGAGACTCTTGTCATCCCTGGCCGACCGCAGATCGGTTTCTGGGGTCATTTTGCCGTCTCTGCGCCGGGCCTCTATTTCCTCGATGCCGATGCCCAGCCGCGCCCCACCATCGGATTCTATGACTTCGCCGATGACAAAGTCTCGCCGGTTCTCGCTCTTGATGAGCGCCCGGCCCGCCTGCAGCCCAGCCTCAGCGCCACAGCGGACGGCAAGACTATCTACTTCACCCAGTACGACCGCCAAAGCGTGATCAAGATGATGGAGTTTGCGCCTTAGACTTCTGCCCTTCGCGCCGAATGAAGCGGAGAATCTATAGTTCCCGTGGGGGCCGTTGGCGCGAGTGCCGCCCGGCGTTTCGAGTTCCGGTAGGATAGTGGCCCATTGGGAAATAACTGAAATAACTCCCTTTTTTCCGTTTCGGGGACTTCCTCATCGAGGGTAATCCAGGCGTTAGCCAAGTTTAAGCGCCTTGATTCTCCGGATCGGCAGCTTGCAGTTCCGTGATCTCCTCCTCCTCTGCGTCCGCCAGAACCGCTTTCGCATCGGTTTCAAGCGATGATTTGTGTCGGGGTTGGTAAAGCCCCAATGTGCCGCCCCCAGGCAAAGTCACTCGTGTAACTGATCCCCACCGCTCCGCATTGACGGCAGAACACGCAACTCCGCGCGCTTGGAGCGACTTGATCTCCTCTTCCAGGTCGTCGCACATCAGATAGAACTCATGTGCGCCATTCTGATCTGCTGGATGAAAAGCGGCCTCGCTCGGCGGCAAAGCAAAGATCAGCCAACCTTGGCCCGCATCGACTGAACGAAAGCCAAGGCCATCGCGGAAGAACGCTCGATCTGCTTCCGCGTCCTTCGTGTAGATGATGACGTGTGTGCCAGTGATCATCTGCATCCTCCTCTGGACATCAGCAATAATTGCATACCCTTCTATGGTCGTCGGCCACACAGAAGTATGCCAAGTCTTGGCCCATTTCGGCTTGTTTCCGTATAGACGGTGGTACGTCTGGGACGAGTTTATTGGCAAAGCGCGAGCCCAGCTTCGGGAAGCGCTCGAACGTACCTATTGAACAGTTAACGCCACCGTTCCGACGGTAGCGCTCGTTGTCCCAGAAACGCCTGTTACGGTGATTGTGTAAGTTCCGACCGTTGTGCCGGAGTTGACACCGCCGCCTCCTCCGTTTCCGCTGCTGCCTCCACTGCCACCTCCACAGGCTGATATTCCCGCACTTACAAAAAGCATGAGTAGCCCCAGGACAGCCCCGCTCGCACGCCGCTTCCTGAACCCGCCGAAGAACAACGCCAATGCCAGTGCGGTCCCGCCTGGCGAAACCCAGAATAAAATCCGGTTTCGATTCTCCGCGCTGTAGGCCGCGGTGGTAGTGACCGTCAGCGTCGAAGTCTGGGCAGCCGTGCCGCTGATGGAGACCGAAATCGGATTCAATCTGCAAGTTGGCCAGTCATTGACGTCCGTCATTGTCGTCGTCACACTGCATGTCAGGTTCACTGCTGCGTTGAACCCGTTCGCTCCCACCATGCTTACCGTTCCCGTATTTCCGGAAGTTGAGCCTCGCGTCACCGTCATGGCCGTGGTTCCGCCCGGACCGATCGCAAAACTCGGCGGCGGAAGGAACGTGTATGCCGCAGAAACCACATTGCTGGGCGAGTAACCCGAAGCCACGGCAACTGCATTGATCGTTTCGTTCGCATTCACCGGGATCGTAATTTCAAATCCAACCGGCATCGACGGCGAAACACCGGGCATCGGCGTACTTCCGTCGGTTGTGTAATACACCAGGGCAGAGGAGTTCGCGTCGCCCGGCATAACCTGTTGGGGCGACGTGTAAGATCCTCCGGGCGGGGTGAAGGTGGGATCGGGTGTTGTCCCTAAAGGAGTGAAGGTCTCGGCTATTGTTCCGCTGCTTTTCTGGTATCCGGTGTTCGGAAAGTATTCGACTTCGACGGCATCTGTCCCTACAGGCAGGGTTGGCCCGCCGTTGCCGTTGGTCCATGTTGCCTGGCCGGTGCTATTAAGGTTTGGTTGTGCGTAGGCAGTATTACCCAGCATGAAGAAGACGAAGCCCTTCGCCGGATTACCATTGCTGTCCAGCACGGTGGCGGTAAATTGAACAGGACTGCCGTATGGAACGTTGTTTGCGCTGGACGTCACGGTCGTCACTGTCGGAAGATCCATGACCGTTTGCGTCATGGTCCCTCTGGCAGGCGCGTTGTTTGCATCTCCAAGATAGAAGGCATTCACTGGAGTCTGAAGCGCCTCGAGAGACGACGTGGTGAACGTAGCTACTCCTGACCCATTCAGCGCGACCGGTGTCCACGGCCCGAAGCCAACTCCTATTCCTTCGTTATCGCTCGGCTCCAGTTCAAGGAAGTTGAAACCGACATATCCAGTGGGCGTATTGCTGCCATTGGCTGATTGCACGGTTGCCGTAAATGTTACGGGCTGACCAAAGAGCACCGAGCTTGTGCTTGACGTAAGTGTGACTGTCGGAATAGGCAGTGTCATCATCTCGCTGCCATTGAATTCCGTAATAAATGCCGTCTTCGACGGACCGGTGAACGCCGTTTCGACGACGCCCGCCGTAGTCGGAAAATCGACCGACAGCGTAAAGCCGGCCAGATAGACATTACCCGACGAGTCAAGCGCCAGACCGTTGCCTCCCTCCCCATAAAAGTAATCGCCAGCGTCCCCGTTACCTGTCCCACCCAAGAAGGTGGAGTAAAGAAGTCGCGTGTTCGGCGCTGGGTTCATCTTGGTAAGAAATGCCGTACACTCGCCAGTGGTCTCCCCGTCCAGGTTCTGGAACTCAAACGCTCCGATTGTGACCGGAAAATCTTCGGTACATGCCATTCCGGTCAGGTACACCATCCCTTGGCCGTCTACGGCAATTCCTTCGGCCTCATCGCCCTCGTCGGCATACACGCCAAGACTGGTACCCCCTCCCAGGAACGTGGAATAGAGCATCGACGTACCGGCGCTGTTCAGCTCGCTGACAAATGCGTTCACTTGTGGGTAACCGAAGGAGGTGTACCCAATATTGGGCTGAAAGGCCCCGGCAGTGATGGGGAAGTCCGGCGAGATTGTGCTTCCCGTTGCATACACATTCGCGTTCGAATCAAGAGCGATGGAGTTGACGTACTCCGCTGCCTTCCCGCTCAGGTAGGTGGAGTAGACCAGCGCAGATCCCGACGCATTCAACTTGGAAACGAATCCCGCCTGCATGTTGCTCGCATCTCTGACACCCTGGATAGCTCCAAGGGTGACCGGAAAATCACTGGAAGTTGTGTTCCCGCCAACATAGGCCTCTCCCGCACTGTCCACGGCGACTGCAAGCGAAGCATCCGCCCCGCTCCCACCCAGGTAGGTGGAGTAAGCCAGCGCCGTTCCAGTCGGGTTTAATTTGGCAATGAAAGCAGAGTTGGAGCCGGCGATTGTTTTGGTGGTCGCGGCTGTCCTGTAAGCTCCTGCTGTCGTGGGAAAGTTTGTGTCCTGGGTGCTCCCGGTGAGATATGCGTTTCCGAACGCATCGATCGCAACTCCATTGACAGAGGTCGAAGTGCTGCCGCCTAGATAGGTTGAATAAAGAAGGGACGTACCGGTGCTGTTAAGCTCTGTAACGAAGCCTGTCGTCGCGCTTGCATTGTTCGTTGTCTGCAATGAGCCGGGCGTGATGGGGAAGTTGGTCGAGCTTGTGCTACCCACGACGAAAGCATCTCCGTTGGCATCCAACGCAATCCCTTTTGCAGTATTGACCCCGCTCCCAGTAAGAATTGAGGAGTACAGCAGCGCTGTTCCTGTGTTGTTGAACTTTGCCACGAACGGGCAAGGATCTTCGGCCGAGCATTGGAGAGTTCCCGGTTGGTAGCTGCCCGGCGTGGTGGGAAACCCCTGCTCTGCGACGCCAGTAACGTAGGCCTCTCCGTTTTGATCCACGGCAATCGCTGTAGCTTCAGCGTACCCACCAACGTAAGTTGAGTAATCGAAGATGGGATCAATGATCAGCGGCCTGGCGCGGTCATATCTTACGACAGCAAAACCTACCGTATCGTTTTTAAGAATCTTAAAAGAACCGGCGACGATGTCTTCCCGGCCGTCTTCGGCTGGTTGATAGATCACTGGCTTCTGGAATCTGATATGTCCGTCGTTTGCCGTCACGATCATGTCGCCCTTGCCGTCTATTTTGAGACTTCGTGCACCTTCAAAGCGCATTTGAATGCGACCCGGGTCAGCTCCCGGAGACAATTGAAAATCGAACTCCAGATTCTCTTTGTTGCCGTAATAAATCAGGTCCGTCCCAGGGTAAACACCGGTGTAACGTAAGCGTTCATAGGTTGGCAGCCCAGTATGCCACCTTTCACGATCGTCTCCTATGAAGTAATTCATGGTTCCTGGTAAGCGCTTCTCCCCTGAAACGGTTGCATCCCTGGACGCATTTAGCAGCGTAGCCCGTAGAAGGCCAGTATTCGCAGTATGACCGGCGAGCAGAAAATCCGCCTCGTTCTCCTTGAAGAGCGCGGAGAATCCGCGGCCTTGAGCAAGGAACTTTGCATCGGAGCTAGATTGTCCATGGTTGGGTTCGAACCTTAATGGCAGAAGATCAAAGGATCGCGCGATAGCACCCTTATCGCTCTCGGATGCGTTGGAGGCGGGGTATGCGGATGCGGACATCGTGAAAATGCCGCAGAGAGCGAGACACCAAAGGCCCCTTGCCACATGGGAGATAGAACGAAATGCTCGGATCGAAGGGACACAAGCAAGAAAGAGTGAAACCGCAGACGTAGCGACGCACGAGCGGCTGTGCATGAATGAGCCCTCTATTAGAACGAATCGACGCCAAACAAGGTATCACGGCTAGCGCCATCATTGCTCCTCCCCAAATTGGGGATACAGGTGGGCGAAGTCACACCAGTTGCCTCGGTTGATGTCGCTTTCGGCGGCGTGTTAGATGGACGAGTACGCTCGACCGTGCCGTTGGTTTGTGGACCAACCGGAAGCAGGCGTGATCTGGCTCACGTTGGGTCCGAGTTGCGGGTGATACGGCAGCTGATCAAAGCCACAGGCTGATACACTTAGCCAGCCCTCAGATGCGCTCAATACACATCCTGGTTCTTACCCTCGCATTTTCGCCGATTGCCACCGCACAAAGTTTTGACTGCAAACTCGCTAAATCTCCACGCGAGCACGCCGTCTGTTCCGACAAAGAACTTGCCGCCCTCGATAGCGCCGTCTCCGCCGCTTACAAGTCGCTCCGTGCACAACTCTCGCCCGAATCGGCCGCTCTCGTCCAGTCCGATCAACGCGAATGGCTGCACTGGCTCGACGTCGTCTGTCCCGCACGCGGCAAAGGTGTCGCCGACGACATGAATCGTTGTCTGGCGAATGAGTACACAAACCGCGAGCACGATCTCAAACAGGTTGCGCACATCGGCAACACTCTTCTCTTCCCGCGTTCTCACTTTCTCTACAAGGCCGGAAGCTCTAACGAAGAGCGCGGCGCTGACAACGACCAAGGTTTTGGCTACGGCACCCTACGTTGGCCGCAAATAGATATCCAGCCCGCTCAGCCTAATCCTGTCTACACTGAGTGGAATAGCGCAGTAAAGAAGAGGGCGGCGAAACTCGCCGTCGGGATTGATCCTGAAGATAAGAACGCCACCTTTGACACTGCCGTCGACGCTTCCGGCACAATCGACGGTTTCTATACCGTCGAAGCCGCTAATGATCGCTTCATTGATGTCAGCCTCATCGATAGTGGCTACGGTTGGGGCGCGGCCCATCCGCTCACAGGCCACACGAGTTTCCTCTGGTGGCTCGACCGCAATCGCGAGCTCACTATCTCCGATGTCTTCACCCCGCACAGCGACTGGCAAGACGAACTCACCGCCTTGGTTCTCAGCAATCTCCGCGCCCAGCCCGACCTCAAAGACATGCTCGGCGACGACATCGAGAAGGCGGTCAAAGAAACCGTCTCTGACCTCGCCACTTGGACCCCGACCCGCGACGGCCTCACAATCACCTTCGGCCAATACGCCATCGGCCCCTACGCCGCCGGCATGCCTGAAGCGCGCGTCCCATGGAGCGACCTAAAATCCGCCGTCGCCTCAGATCTCCAACCCACAACGCTTCCCGCCCCAACCCCCAAACCCCTGAAGTGATTCCGCCCGTGTGGGCGAGTGGGAAGTCACCCAATTCTGCCGGCAGAATATCGATGAGGAATTGCAGAGTCTACTGTATCTGTTCCAGGGTAAAGCGGTCGCGACCAGCCCAGTATGGACATTTCGGGCAGGACTTGCCCTCCGGATAATCGACGCCTTCCTCGTGCGGGCATCCGAGAATGCCATCCGCGATCACTACCGAGCGTGTCTTATGTTGGCGAAGAAAGCTCGAGATCTTTTCGCCGATGGCGGAGTCGCGCCGAATGTCAGTTCCATCGGAGAACCAGCGTTCAAGCAGATCAGGCTGGTTGTGTTCATCCGGGATAATTGCAACAGCGATCTTCGTAGCCAGATCCGCCGTCGGCCCATAGAAGGCCACGGTGCCGATGGGATAACCTTGGAATCCGCGTCGGGCCTTCTTCGTCATCCAGGAGGTAGAACGCTCGATCTTCCTCATGCCTCCATGAGATATCAATCCTGGCGGTACCCGTCAAGGAACGATTTGCATCGAGGTCCGTTGTGAATTGACACCGGGCTCCGGGAGGGCCAAAAACTGAGTAAGGGAAGGGTGGAGGGTGATTCGCCCGGAACGCCCGAGGATCGAATAGGAATCCACAATTTCGATTCAATGAACAATGTGGAAAGTGCGTTTCCAGCGCGTATCCTGGAAGAAACGCACCAGAACGTGGCCCATCCACGCGAGCTTGTGACCGAATCCTGTTTGTTCAAGTTGTCCATCTGCGGCCTTGAACGACCAATAGTTGAAGAGAGGCCGGCCAATTATGTTGGCGCGTGGCACGAAGCCCCAGTAGCGCGAGTCCAGGCTGTTGTGCCGGTTATCGCCCATCATGAAGTACATGCCGGGTGGAACCACCAGGTCGCCATCCTGGATATAGCTTGAGAAGTTCACGGCCCACGACTCTGTCGCCCCAGATGCTGCTGCCGGGGGTACTGCGGGAAAATCATCGAGGAACTCGTTGAAGTTATCCGTCGTCGTCGGCTGCGCAAATCCCACCGGCTGTGCAACACCATTAACAATCACAATGCCGTTGCGTAGATGAATATGATCTCCCGGTACGCCAATCAACCTCTTCACCAGGGGAGTGTATTGTGGTGTTCCGTCGGGGTCAGTGGCATCAATACCAGGCTGATTGACGGGCTTGTGGAAGACCACGATATCGCCGCGCCTCGGCTCGCGATACCTGATGAGCGGCATCCACGAAGCAGGCGGCATTAGCGTGATCTGGTCGACGACCAGGTGATCGCCCACGAGCAGCGTGTTCTCCATCGAGCCTGACGGAATGACGTAGTTCTGAGCTAAGAAGGTCAGAATGAACAGGCCCACCACCAGAACTGAGCAGATACTGGCCAGCGCCTCGAAAGGAGTCTCTTCCCGATGGATTTTGGCGGAAGCTGCGGGCTTCGTTGAAACAGGAGAAATCTTCGTCGCTGGACTCATCCAAAGGCTCCCCAGGAAGGCTGGCGAGCCCCAGAATGTTCGCAAGCGTTCACTTCAAAATGATGATTTTATCTGCGTTCGACTGTCGTCGAGTTTGCGTCTTGACCGGAGTCTATCAAATCCCCGTGCAACGCAGGATTCTCCGGATGATGCGGCGTGCGAGCGGTTAGTGGGCAACTCGGAAGTTTGGCAAAATTTGACCGAACCCGCCGCATCTCAATTGCATATTTCCTTTTGAAATCCCGTGCAAGTGATTGTATGATCGGCCAACCCCCTTCCATGCATTTCTGAGCGAGGTCTCAGAACGGGTCCCCACCTCGTTCCGTTCTTGAATTCAAGAGGAAGTTCGAATGAAGCCTGATCGCCTTTTCTACACCGCCGCTGGCGCCATCTTCCTGGTTCTGACCGTCATCGGCTTCCAGCACTACATCTTCGCCGGGAAACACTCTGACGGCACTCCGATTGCTCTGTCGATGCTGGCCACAGTCATTGCGCACAGCTCCGCAATCTTCGCCTGGTTCGTGCTGTTCTTCGTGCAAGCGCTGCTCATCTCCACTAAGAATCGCCGGTTGCACATGAAACTCGGCTGGAGCGTGCTGGTCATTGCCTCCATGATCGCGATTACTGGCCCGATCGTGGCCACCCGCTCGATCCGCGTCGATCCGAGCCAGAATGTTTTCGACTGGCCCGGCCCTCAGTTTCTGCTGATCATGTATTCAGAGATCGTGCTCTACGTGGTATTTGTTACCATCGGGGTGCTCAACCGCACGCGGCCTCGCATTCACCGCCCCATGATGCTTCTCGCATGCTTGGCGGTTATTTCCGGGGCCACCGCCCGTATACCGGCGGTTGGTTCGATCTTCGGATATCACATGTGGATGGCCTTGTTCGGGCCGGTCGTCATCCTCGGAGCGCTTCTCCTCCTTGTGCGGCTGGCTATGACCCGCACCCTCGACCGCGAGTTCGCCGCAGGATTTGCAGCCTTTGTCGTGGTGACTCTCGTAGTGTCACGACTGGCGGTGACGAACGCGTGGGTCAATTGGGCTGGAATGATCTTGAAGCTTTGACGGAACATCCCGAATATCCCACATTTCCCGGTTCAATGGAAATCGTGAAACCGTCTCTGCCAAAGCTCAGCGTCGCCCTGCATAGCGTGTTTTGGCTTCGGCAAGCGTGTGGAGACGCTCTGTTTTTGAGTGTCTTTTCGAAGAATAACGGGTGCTGTTTGGATAGTTTTAGCGGTTGGTGAGCGATTGGGAGATAACCTCTGTTTTCTCGATTTGGGGTTACTTCCCAGAAGCGGGTCATTCACGTGTTATGCGCGAAAAGGCCGAATTGATCGGCCACCATTCGGTCGCAAGTCCAAGAACCTTAGCTGAAGCGGAACACGACGGCGTTCACCGGGATATCGATCTCGAACAACAAATCCCGCGAACCGATATTCAGCTTCGATCCCGTCGGCTTCCTGAAGTACACAAACCCCTCGGTAGAACTTCCTTGGCGTAGAGTGCTCCGGCGCAGGTAAAGCTCGTGCGGCGTCACAGTTGAGCCAGGCAATGAATTACTTTGCTTCTCCTCGCGCGCCTCTTCCTGCTCTCTCGTAGGCGCGTTCAGATCCTCGTCTCTTATTCGCTGCGAGCTCGCCTGCAAGTTTTTGTCCGCCTCCGGGCCCGGTACGGGAACAGCTCCTTGCATCCCGGAATCTCCCTGCGAGCTCGCAGCAACGATGCCCGCTTCCTGTGTCTCTTGGGGCACCTTGCGCTCGTCCACTTCCGCCGCCTTGTCGTAATACGAGAACCGCGTGTGCGCCGGATCCGAATACAACGCGGAGAATTCCTTCGGATTCACTTGCGCCTTGCCTGGACCGGTCTGTTGTACAACGACGAAGACGCGAAAGTCCCGGTCGCCCGTGCGGACAGGCAATCCGACAGCAACGCTCGTCCCCCCGTACACCGTCTGCAGCATTGGTCTGCCTTCGATCATCACAACTCTGCAATGTTGCGCGTCGGCGCGATCAAAAGTGATCGCCTTAATCTTGTCGCGGACCTGTCCGACCACTGTAATAGAAGTCAGAACCAGGAATACCAGCCCTTTCATCGCCTTCGACCTCACACACGTGCTGATTCGCCCACATTGTACGACCGATCGTGGCGCTTCGGCTGCGCGGTCGCTAAGTGGGGAAGCAACCAGTTTTGGTGCTACTTCCGAGTGGCGGGTTACTCAGGTGCAACCCAGAATACAGCGGGATGGCGAAAGAGAAATCGTCTACCATCGGATCTTCTCAAGAATCCTACGCAGCCGCACTCCCTTTGCAGGATTCACTGTTTCCACAAATCCTACCCTTCCTTCCAGATGCAGTCGAAACGCCGCGTGCCCGTCGTAATTCTGGCTTTCCGCTCCATGTCGCACGCAGTTCGTGAGCGTAGCTTTCAGTCGGTCAAAGTCTTCGCGCACTACGTTGATTCGATCATTGGTGACCAATCCCGCAAGATACTGCCGCACGCCCCGCCTCATAATGCGTGTTTTGCGATGGTGAACCGTGAAACCCTCTTCCATCAAAATGGCGGCAGCGCGTATAACGAACCGCTCTACCCCTCGCTCGAATTCCTTGCCACCGGAAAAGCCAAGGTCATCGGCGTAACGTGTATAAACAGCGCCTGCCGATTCTGCAAGACCCGTCAAGCGGCAATCCACGCGATAGGCGCAAATATTGGCGAGTGCCGGCGATCCGGGTGCGCCTTGCGGCAAATGCGCACATGCATACAAGCTGCGCGCGTCGCTCACTTTCAATGGGTCAAGACCCGCGCTCCGAGTGGTCCACAAATTACGTGGAGCTGCATTCGTGCACAGTCCGCCCAGCAGAGTGGCAACCGGTTCCGGATATCCCGCCATTCGGAACATTGCCTGCACTCGTCCGCCCCGGACCGACGGAAAGAAGTCATGTAGGTCCATTCGCACAACAACCGACTGCCCCACATGCGGCGCGGCAAAGCTCCTTATCGAGCAACTCTTTCGAAATCCGTGCGCCGCTGGATGCAGCGGAATATGGTCAAGAATGTCGACAAGGATCTTCTTCTGAATGGCTTTCAGACGTTGTTTCGGTGCCTCGATCAACCGGATGTTACCGCCCTCTTTGGCCAAAATCCGGTAGTGGTAATGGCTCAGTGGGCCTTCAATTTGCTCCGACCCAAGCCTCGTAGCCAGTCTCTTAAGGTCAGCAAACCACTCCAGTTCAACTGCACTCACTTGTAACCACTCGGCCAGCGCACCTGCTGATTCGATCGCGGGAATCGCCCATTTTCGAGCGACGCGAACCGGCGTCATTTTCGCCGACTCGTTCAGCCACTCGGCAATCCGAATGGAGCTACCGTAACGATGCAGGACAGCTTTCATCCCTGCATCCGCAATCAGAAACGCAACCACCTCTCTGCGCTTCGGCCGCGATTCCGGGCCGAAGGCTTTCAGATACCTGCGTGCCAGAGGCCTTAACCAGGGCCAGTTCCGGCCAAGTGTTCGGCTCGCACGGGCCACAATCAGTTCCAACGCCGCGTCGCCGGTAACGATCGATCTGGCCAATGCGGAATAGAACGATGAGTTGCGCATTGTCGAAAGGCAGCGAAACGCTCCAACGAGTCTGGCCGTGTGTGAGCAGATCTGCGCAGCCGCACAGGGACGCTCACACGATGAATTCCAGGTTATTCACGTTCCCCTGGGGTAGCCCCAGAGAGGACCGAACCGAGCTTCAAGAGTTCAGTTCAAATCCGGCTTGGAGCACTCCGCTGCCGAAAAGATAATACCAGCGGTATCGCGCCAATCCAATTCCCACCAAATTGTCGCTCGCCTTCGAAAGTCTAAAAACAAGTCGTGAACGTGCGGACAGTTCCCGAGTCTCACGTTCGACCGGCGTGACGGTACCTCGAACCACGAATGTTTCCGCCGGAGTTCTGGATTCCGAGAGTGTCGTGGACGATACGGAAGCGACCTGGTTTTGGGGCAACTTCCGAGTTGCGGGTGATCCAACCGCGATGCTCTTTCAGACCCGCCTTGCGCGTTCAGATCGGATGATCGCAACCACGTGATCGACGCTCTCTTCAAATCGATCATTGGCTGCGACGTGGTCGAACTTGTCAACGCCGCTTCCTGCTACACGTACTGCCGTCAGGTGCCGGATTGATCGGCCGTACGGCCGATTGGTTGTTCGAACATTTCTTCGCTCGTCTTAGTAGCGATAGTGTTCCGCCGATGCATGCCGAGACTTGACGAAAGCTTACTGGGGGGCGGTCGATGCCGATAAAGCTCAGATCTGCAGCCCAAGAACTTATCCTTCGCCTAAAGGCGAGGGGTTTACCGATCCCCTATCGGGGACTCTAAAATCCATGACCCAGTTCGTCTCCCATGTCTTCCCGCCATCCGCAGAAAATGCCTGCTGCCATCGGGCTGAAGTGGGTGTGATGTCGGACCACATGAACCGTACCTTGATCGGTTTTCCGTTCCAGGTGTCATCGCTGAAAAACAGCCCGACCCCGTTGCAGAACTCGCCGGTAACAGGAGGATCGAGCTGACCCGGATGACGACCGTCAAGCCACCAGATCGACCACTTTTTCGTGACAGCATCGAATGCGCGCAGTGACGCCGCGAGGTAAGTCCCCTCAGGAGTACTCAGAACGTTGTCATCCACATTCGCCGCGCCATCCAGCAGCATTCTCATATCGTTTGAGCCGGAAAATGTCTCCCACTCGTCGCTGTGCGCCAGCCGGAGTTTCAGCTTGCGATGCTGGACTATCCAGCTCCCAACGAGGAAATCGAAATCGTGACTCGCGGAAATCTGCGCTTCCGGAGCGTCCAGCGCGAACTGCCGCAGTGGCTCAACGCTATCTTTCGTCATGTCTGACCCTCCTAATGGCTGTGAGACCAGGTGAGCGGACGTGGCTGCCACAGTCGTCGAAGAAAAGCACGCCGCGTGAATCTCATGGAGGCCGTCCCCCTAACTGCGATATGTTTCGTCATTCCGCTGCCCATAACTGAGGTTAGCGTCTAAATACGACATCCGCTGTCATGTTTGTGCGAAATAATGTATTTCATGCGCGCCGACCGCTTGCTATCTCTACTCATGATTCTTCAGCTTCGGGGCCGGACGACTGCCGGTGATTTATCCACGCAACTAGAAGTCTCGGTCCGCACGGTATACCGTGACATCGAAGCCCTTACCCGCTCCGGTGTGCAGGTCCACGCGGACCGGGGACGTATTGGCCGAGTCCGGCTGGCGCACGGTTACCGAGACCAGGTTGACTGGGCTTTCTGCGGACGAAGCACAGGCGCTACCGTTCGCCAGCGAGTCCTCGTTCGGGCGAATCAGAGATCCGACTGAGAATATAGCGCGCTGATCAGTGAGACTGCATCACCGGTCCGCGCGGATCGCATGACAAAAGACTTATGGGGACTAATCTGCTAGAAGGCGCTTTCCGGACCGTTGCCCTCTTCCTTAAGGTTAGCCCGCAATGAGAACAACGTTGTCGGAACTGAGCACAAATCCAACGTGCAAAATGCGTTCGGAGTATACGATGGTTGAGTCCCATCGGATCGGGTGCCATAATCTCTGACGTTGTTCGGCTACGAACATGGGAAAGACTGCTTCTCGCCGACCGCTTCTGCTTCGTTTCACGTGGGCCCGCGCCGTGATCGCGGCCACGCTGGGCCCCTGTCTCACCTGCGTCTTCTTACTGCCAGCCCAGGCTCACGCCCTCGATCCCAACAAACGTATCACCCAGTACATGCACACGTCCTGGCGGATACAAGACGGCTCTCTGCCAGCAGGCATGTACCACATTGCCCAGACCCCGGATGGCTTCATCTGGCTTCTGTCTCTTCCGGGAAATGTTTACAGGTTCGATGGCATCAAGGTTCTGGCTTGGCGTTTTCCTACCGGAGTTCCTAAATCTATCGCCAACCTTTATGCCGACCACCAGGGTGGGCTTTGGCTAATAGGAGGCCCGCCGGGCATTTTTCGCCTGAAAGATGGTGTTGTTACTTCTCAGTTCGACTTGGACGTAAAGATGTTTCAAGCGATCAGCGAAGATGCAGACGGATCTTTATGGGTGTTGCTCCGTGACGCCGACGCGCCCCTTTGCCATCTGAGCAGCGTGCCCAGGTGTTTCGGTAAGGCCGATGGCATACCTATCTCTGCAGTCAACTCCTTGGTGGCCGATGGTAAAGGGGGCTTTTGGCTCGGAGGCGAAACCGCCCTTGTGCACTGGCATGCCGGCACTTCGGAGACGTACCCGATCGAAGCGGCCAAGGCTGGTGGAAGCGAAATTCGCAACCTGACACTTGGTCCCGATGGAACTTTATGGGTGGGTTCTGGCAGCGTAGGTCCGGGCCAGGGGCTCATGACCTTCAAAAATGGCGGACTGAAATCGTTTGTGACTTCCGCGTTTGATGGCTCTGGCCTTGAGATCGGAACGCTGCTGTTCGACCGAGATAGAAATCTCTGGGTCGGCACTGTGGGAAAGGGACTTTTTCGTATCCATGGAAACGTGGTGGACCATTACGACCACACGAATGGATTGTCAGGCGATTCTGTCTGGGCTCTTTTCGAAGATCGCGAGGGTATTGTTTGGGCAGGAACCACGAGCGGAATAGATAATTTCCGCGATCCGGCGATAGCCACATTCTCACCGTCAGAAGGATTGGCCAAGGACTTAGTCGCCGGTATTCTGGCCAGCAGAGATGGCAGCATCTGGGTAGCGAACTCCGGATCGCTCGATCACATTGTCAACGGAAGCGTTTCGTCCATTCGCACCGGCAAGGGTCTTCCGGGTGAGCAGGTAGCCGCGATGCTGGAGGACCATGCAGGCAACCTGTGGGTAGGAGTAGATGACGGACTCTATCTGCTCAAGGACGGGAGGTTCCGCCGGATTCCGGAACCGAAACACGAGCCCCTTGGGATGGTGACGAGCCTCACCGAGGATGTGGGCGGAAATATTTGGGCGGCCTGCAAAGGCAAACCGCGAAAGCTTGTCCGCATTCGCGATTTCGAGATTCGTGAAGTGATTCCCGAACCGGAATTTCCCCCAGCACGCTTGGCTGCAGACCCGCATGGTGGGATCTGGATAGGGACCCGAGATGGGCAGATCGTGCTTTTCCGTAACGGCGTTGTGGAAACGAAGTTTCCTCTGAATCCCGGAGGTTATCCTGTCACCTACCAAATCATTCCTCAAAACGATGGCTCTGTCCTCGCCAGCTCCGAGAATGGACTGGTTGGATGGCGCCAGGGAACACTCCAGCGTCTGACAACCAAGAACGGCTTGCCCTGCAACGAAATCATTACTTTTACCCCTGACAAGGAGAACCGGTGGTGGCTCTACACTCGCTGCGGGGTTGTCGAATTGCGGGATTCCGAGCTGAAGCGATGGTGGACAAATCCGGATGCCGTGTTGCAGACCCGGGTTTATGATCAATTGGACGGTGCACAGCCGAACCTCGGCTCGTTCAGCTTGGCCGCCATCTCTCCGGACGACCGTGTCTGGTTTGCGAACGGGCTGGTTGTGCAGGTCCTCGACCCATCCAGACTCGCGCAGAAAGCCCCGCCTGCGGAGACTTACATCGAGTCCTTCATCGTTGATCGAAAAGAGTTCCCAGCGACCGCAAACCTCAAGGTCCCACCCCGGCCTCGCGACCTGCAGATCAACTATACTTCGCCAACCTTCGTGATTCCTCAAAGGGTCAAGTTTCGTTACCGCCTCGATCCCTACGACCATGATTGGCATGAGGCTGGCACACGTCGAGGGGCCTTCTACACCGACTTGCCTCCACGGAAGTATTCCTTTCGGGTGACCGCAGCCAACAGTGACGGCGTCTGGGCGGAAACCCCCGCCAAGCTGGATTTCTCTGTCGCCGCGGCGTACTACCAGACGAACTGGTTCCGCGCCCTCTGCGCGGTGTTCTTTGTGGCACTGCTCTGGGGGGCCTACCAGTGGCGTGTCCAACAATTGCATCGTCAGTTCGAGATGAAGCTGGACGCGCGTGTAAGCGAGCGCACACGCATTGCGCGCGAGCTGCACGACACTCTGCTACAAGGCGCCCACGGTTTGCTGCTCCGGTTCTCGACCGTTTCCCAGTTACTGCCGGAGCGTGCGATGGAGGCGAAAGACAGGCTGGACAGCGCAATCGAGCAGACCGCGGAATTCATTACCGAAGCTCGGGATGAGGTGCAGGGATTGCGCGATTCGACAACTCAAACCAATGATCTGGCAAAGGCGATAAGCACCCTCGGAGAAGAACTTGCAGCGGACTCAACCGGCCACCGCCCGGTATTCCGTGTAGCCGTTGAGGGCCAGTCGCGAGATTTGCATCCCATCCTTCGCGACGAAGTGTATAAGATTGCTGCCGAAGCGCTCCGGAATGCCTTTCTTCATGCAAACGCAAAGCAGGTCGAGGTCGAAATCCGTTATGACGATGAGAGCTTCCGGTTGCGGGTGCGGGATGACGGAAAGGGCATTGATGCAGCGGTTCTCTCGGCTCAGAGACGGGAGGGTCATTACGGCTTGCCGGGCATGAGGGAACGCGCCACACTCATAGGAGGCAAGCTGACTATATGGAGCGAAGTCGACGCAGGAGCCGAAGTGGAACTGCGCGTTCCTGCCAGCATCGTCTACGCGACTGCTCGTCGACGTTCGTGGTTGTCGCAAGCATTTGCCGCGAAAGCGAGGGGGGAGTAGGAGATCAGTCATGAGCGCCGACGCCTCGCGCATTCGAATTCTTGGGTTGACGACCATCCGCTCGTGCGCGAAGACCGCTGAAAACTCCTGAAACTTCTCGTAAGCCGTGCACAATTCGCTGCGTTTCGGATTCGTACCGACAAACGCCCCAGCGTCAGGGAGCCTACGGGACCGTCACACGACGTCACTGGATTCCAGTCGCCATGCCGACATTTCAGGACTGATTCCGCCAGGGCCTAATCATCCAGCGATGGCGGAATCCGATGGCTTTGAGTTCCCGGTTCAACGGGATTTCGTTCCTTTTCTTGCCCCAATGACTAAACTCTCGCGAACATTCCGCTACTTGTAGGGCACTCTTCCTGATTGAGGGCTCCTGGTCGCTTACTGCGGTGGCCCGAGTTCGTTTGTGGGGACTGGACTGCAATTCCTGAACTTGCTCACGCAGTCGCGTTGGAATCGCTGCTCGGCGCCAAATGGAACCTCGTACCGGTGGCCTGTATCGTCCTGATCGATGTCGACACCGATGAGGGTGTTCATGAAAGCTGTGGTTTGGTTGTCCAGGGCGTGCCCGGCGCGTCCCGCGTTTCGCGCCGCCATCTCACCTGTTTGATCCCGGATCGCTGCGGCCCGTTCCTGGCCGTCGTTGATGTAACTGTCCGCGAGCTTCCGGCTATTCCAGATGGCCTTCATAGTAGGGAACGCGGCGTCGAACTGATCTATGGGCGCGGCGATGCTGGACACGTGAAGCCTCCAGGTGCCCATCTCCATCTGGTTGGTCATCACCAGCGCCAGCCCCTTGTAGATGGAACCATCCTGTTGCCGGGTGACCACGGTGAGGTACTCACCCTCTCCGGATGGATTCGTTTCGCCGGCGGGCTCACGTTCGAGAACGCGCAGCAACTGGATACCCTGAAGCCGCGCGATCCAGTCCAGCGCTTGCTCCGGCCTCATGTACGGCGCATAGGGTCCCGACCCCGGGGTGACAAACGTCTGGAAGCCGAGCACTATCTCCTCCTTGTGGGGGCCAGCCACGCTAGCAGAGCCGTCGGCGACTGCCGTCAGCCTCCAGTTGGGCGGAAGCGTTACAGTGGCGGACTGATCACCAGCTGTCTGGGGCGTCCAGGAGGCGAGGTCGAGTCTTGCTGGGTTGGATGTGCCTTGGCTGTCCATGTCCTGGCCTTCGGAGTCTGGGCCGTCCGCATCAGAGCCAGCCATGGCCTGGGAGTCTTCAGTGGCTTGCTCGGACTCATTCGATGAGTAGCTCGACTGGCGCGGCGATGGACGAGCGGTGCCGCCGGCTTCTGCACGAGAGACCTGCATATCCGGGAATTGGTTGTCTGCCTGGTGGCTGCGGCTCTTGCAGGAAGTTAATGCTCCTGTGGCGACGATGAGCAGGATGGTTGCGACGTGATGACGATTCATGAACTGCCTCCGTTTTTCAGCCGACTGGCGATGTTGGGACCGGATGACGGCGATCATCAACACGGTCGAAGGGTTATTTGTAGGACCGGCCTTTTCAACGGCGCAGGCCGGGGGGGAGGGGGGCGGGCGATTCACTCCTGGTTTGTTCGCTGATCAGCGACCGGCTTCGAAGACCTGGTGGAGCCGTTGCCCGGGTTAACGCGGGAGTTGACTCTGTCGCCTTTGCCCTTGACGTAGTAGTTGACCAAACTGCAGCCAAAGCTGGTGAGCATGACGGCGAGCTTGAGAATGGCGATCCAATGCAGTTGCATCGTTATCTCCTTTGGGTGAGGCCTTCGAACCTCGGGTCGGGATTGCTGTTTCAGCGCTTTGCCTCTGGGCGGGACGCGTCAGTTTCCTCCGAGAGTTCGCTGATCCCAAAGCGGCATCGTATCGACGGCGGCGCCTATCACAGATGTCAGGAAGGCTTTGACCTTGGCCTCGGACATGTCGCTGTTGGGAACCGGATAGGAGAGACGCAACCAGCGTCCATCGAGGGAGAAGAACATGGGACCAAGTTCCAGGTTCTTCCTCAGGATGCTTGCGAGTGCGGCAGCCGAAGTTCTATCGGGCATTTGCGCCGGCTCAATATCCATCCAGATGACTTTGCCGTTGGGGGACAAGCTGATGGTCACGCTGCTTTTCCATTGGTCCTTATGAAACTGGACTGTGTATTCGGTGTGGCCGTTGTCAGAGACGGTGTTCTTTCCGTAGCTGGTCAGGGCGTCGCCGAGTTGCTGGGTGTTGAAAGCACCACCCTGAGCGTTGGCGGGAACCGTGGCAGACGGCAGAACCAGGGCTATTGCCAGAGCCAGCAATGAGAACAAGCCGGTCCAACGCGACGGGTGAAGGGTGGACAGTGAGAACTTCGAAGACTTGGACTCAAGTAAGATCACGGCTTCCTCCTTTGTTTATGACCTTTCGGTCGGTTGGGTTGAATTGGCATGGGCTTCCATGTCATCGCCTTCGAGGTCTACTGGAAGTTCTGGAAATAGGACTGCGTGCTATACTTCGCTCACTCATTCGAGCCGTGATCCCGATTTCCTTCACCGGCTGACCTCTGATCAACATGGAAGCCCGATGGCTCTCTTAATGTCCTTAAGCAACCCTTAATTAGCTCTAAATCCGCATTTCAACCCCATGAATCGACCGGACGACATTCGGTGGGAATTCGGATCCTTTCGGCTGCACACTTCGCAGCGTCTCCTCTTTCGGGATGGAGAGCTGGTTCCGCTGTCTCGCAAGGCCATCGATATTCTGCTGATCTTGATCGAGAGCCAGGGACAGCTCGTTGAAAAAGATGATCTAATGCACCGGGTATGGCCGGATTCCTTTGTCGAGGAATCGAATCTTGCGGTCCACATTTCGCAACTTCGCAAGACGCTCGGCGAAGGGGGCGGCGATTACCGCATTGAAACCATCCCGCGCAGGGGCTATCGATTTGTCGGAGCCGTTGAGCGCGAGGCTGCGAGCCAGGAGCCATCGGCTCCGGTCACAAACGCTCCAGTCGGCAACCTTGAACCCGAAAGGGGCTCACTTGCCCCCGAATCCCAACTGCTCGCAGACCAGATTCAGAAGTCAGGCGGCCTGGCCTTGCAGCGGGAGACCCCAAGCCGAAGGCGCAGATTGGTGGGCTGGGTAGCTGCCGGGACGGCGACGGTGCTGGTTGCCGCTCTTTTGGTTGTTGCGCTTCGGTTTCGAGACAGACGCATGGGGGCCCGGACTCAGAACCCGGATCGAGTCGCTGCCGCCAACCCGGACAGAGACCGGATCGTGCTCGGCGAGATTGCCAACAAGACGGGCGAGCCGGTGTTCGACACCACCCTTCACGAGGCCATGGTCATCGAACTCGAGCAATCCCCCTATTTAAGTCTGATCTCCGAAGAGCGGATGCAGCAGTCGCTCCGGCTGATGGGAAAACCCGCGGCCACCGCGCTGACGCCCGAATTGTCGCGGGAGCTTTGCCAGCGCAATGGTGGCGTGGCCGTCCTGGACGGGTCGATTACAAAGCTCGGGACCGATTATGTGCTGGGCGTCCGGGCTGTGAATTGTCGCACCGGCGACCATCTTTGCAATCTGCAGACCACAGTCGCGAGCAAGGAGTTGGTGCTGAAAGCGCTGGGAGACATGACGGGACAGTTGCGCGCCAAGCTGGGTGAATCCCTGAGCACGGTGCAAAAGTTCGATACACCCATCGAAGAAGCCACGACCTCTTCGCTGGATGCCCTCCAGGCGTATAGCATCGGCCGGGAGACGATGATTCAAAAGGGAGAGTCCGCTGCGTGTGTGCCGTTTTTTCAGCAAGCGATCCGCCTGGATCCTGGTTTCGCCATTGCTTATGCAGCGCTCGGGAACGCGTATTCCAACTTGGGCGAAAAGGGTCTGGCTGTTGCAAACATTCGAAAGGCCTACGAGCTCAGTGCGCGTGTAAGCGAACACGAGAGACTCTATATCGAGTCGCATTACTACCAGTTTGCGACCGGCGATCTGATTAAGGCGAGCCGGATCCTTGAGTTATGGGCGGCAACATTTCCAAACGATGAGGGGCCGAGAACAAATCTCGCGGTGATTTACAGCAATTTGGGCAGATTTGACCGGAGCCTGGAGCTGGCCAAAGAGGCCGTGCGTGTGGGTTCTCACGACGCCCAAAGCTATGCGAACTTGGTCAACGCCTATGTTTCGCTGAATAAGCCTGATGAGGCAAATGCGGTTGCCGCGCAGGCGATGGCTCAGAACCTTGACTCGTCCGCGCTTCGGCTCTACCTATACGATGCCGCTGCCCTGCAGCACAACTCCGCTGGGATGCAGATGCAATTGACCTGGGCATCCGGTGAACCGGAGATCGAGGACGATTTCCTCAACAACCAGGCGAATAATCTGGCGTCATCCGGGCAGATAGCGCGTGCCCGAGACCTGACCCGCCGGGCAACGGACGCAGCCACGCGGGCTGACGAAAAAGAGACGGCTGCGGGGTACGAACTGGACGAAGCGCAGCGCGAAGCCGAATTTGGAAACGACACCGAAGCCCGGCGGAGCGCTGAAACGGCTCTCTCTTGGGCCGGAGACCGCGACACAAAATATGCGGCGGCAGTTGCGCTGGCCCTCAGCGGCGCCGCAGACCGCGCGCAGTCCCTCGCCAGTCAACTCGATAAAGGCTTCCCTGACGATACTGCTGTGCAGTATCTTTATCTGCCCACCATCCGCGGCGCGATCGGTGTAAAACAAAAGGACCCTGGGCGCGCGCTGCAGGTTCTTGAAGCAGCTCTTCCGTATGAACTTGGACTTGCGGCAGGATTGCTCCCGGCATACGTCAGGGGGCTCGCCTACCTGGAGGCTAGAGATGGAGAGAAAGCCGGGTTCGAATTTCAGAAGATCATTGACCATCCCGGTGTCGTAGTTAATTTGCCGATTGGTACGCTGGCGCGTCTGCAGATGGCACGCGCGTACCTGATTCAGGGAAAGCCTTCGCAGGCCAAAACGGCTTACGAGGATTTCCTGAATCAGTGGAAGGATGCCGATCAGGATACTCCGATTTTGCGAGACGCCAAGGCGGAATATGCAAAGCAATGGACGCCTAATATCGCGCAACACTAACTCTTATTGAACACCGAAGAGGGTGCGGATGATCGACATCTGACGGCGTTTCCGGGCCGCGAGATTCGTACTCATAAACCCCCATTGCTTCAGCCATGTTCAACCCACGACTAAGGCCATCAAAGTCACGACGCACACATTTCAGTGCTAATCCAAGCTCGAACAGGCGGTTAGCAACTTCATGGCCCCTCAAGATCGCTGGTACTCGTCCGCAGGAGGCCAACTCACGCGGGCACCGCACCCGACGCGTCGTGCAGTAGCGAGAGAAGTTTGCTGTGATTCATTTTCTTCGCCCACGCGATTGGCCTGGCCCAAGGCTCGGCATCTACCTCTTCCACCGAAGCGCCGCGCGCGATCAGCAGCTCGGCCATCTCCAGCCTTCCCCAACGGCAGGCCCAGCCTAGCGGCGTTGACTTCAGCAGATCGTCCCGCAGATCGAGCCGAACTCCATGTTCGAGGAGCATGGCAGCGAAGCGAGCTCGGCTGACGCCGTCCAGCCCGCCGCGCGCCGCCGTATAGTGCAGCGTGGCCGCGCCCATGCGCGTCACGTTCGGATCGACACCCGCCTGAAGGAGCAGATCAAGACAGGCGAAGTAGCCCTCATTCTGTGCGGGATCGTCACCCGCGCCACGCACCGGCTGCATCAACAACCAGTGCGAGGTTCGGTCGCTGAGTGGGAAATGAATATGCTCGATTGCCATCGCAACGATCTCCGGGCAGCCATGATCCGCCGCCGACCAAAGCAACTCCTCCACCACATGCTCGCTGGGATCGTTCGCGAGCATCCGCCCAGCCTCGGCGACATCATGATTGGCTGCCACGGTGTGAGGCCGGGGACGCGCGCCGCGCTCCAACAGCAGTCGCTTCACCGCGCCACCCTCGTGATTCCATGCATTGCTCAACGGCCATCCAGATGCATAGACATTCGCGTTCGGATCGGCGCCGCGATCGAGCAGCACGCGCGCAATCTCCAGCTGATTGCCCATCGCCGCGTACCACAGTGGACCACCCCAGCTCAGCGTTGGCTCTTCGAGCTCTTCGAGCAACACCCGTTCATCCACATCCGCGCCCAGCTCCAGCAGCACTTTTACCATTTCGATCTGATTGTGATTCACCGCCAGCGAGAGCAGACCGCCATTGCGCAGGTTCTCACGCAAAGCGGCAGGATTCCGCGCTAGCATCGCACGCACCTGATCCACATCGCCCAATGCAACCGCCGCGGAGACCGATATCTCCGCTCCGTGATCCAGCAGCAACTGCGCTACGGCGGGAAAACGCTCAGCGTAATCGTTGCGCGGGTTCGCGGACTGTGCGGCTCGATCAAGCCCGGTTCTGCCGCTCATATCCTGCTTGCGGACGTTGGCTCTCCGCTCCAGCAGCCACGTCAGCAACTCAAGGCTCGCTACCTGCGCAGCGATATGCAGCGGCGTCGCGCCATTGCGGTCGCAAGTCTGTATAAGCGAGCGGTCTGCTTCAAGCAGGCGCATCGCCGTAGCCGTATCGCCTTGCAAGATAGCCGCGCTGATCTGGTCCTGCACTGGCGAGACAGTTGCATTCGGGCAGCTCCTCTCTTCGCGCCGCTGCCGCTCTTCTTCCTCAATGATGGCGACGATATCGCTATATTCGCGATCCCGAGCCAGAGTCAGCGCCGAGGTCGCATCTCGGTTTGGATAGATGCCTTGGCGCGCGTCCGCGCCCGCTTCCATCAACAGCTTCACCATCGGCGCATTGCGGCTCAGCACCGCATAGTGCAGCCCTCTGTGTTCGTCATTGCCGGCCCGGTCCATGCCCACCAATTCAGGACGCGACGCCAGCATGCTCCGCACCTGAGCCATATCGCCGGCTTTCACCACATCTGTAAAGCGAGCGATCGTCGCGCCATCCACAAAGGCTTTGAGCTTTGGCCAGCTGGCGAAACCATAAGCGCGGGCAAGCACGCGCTGTGCATCGTTAAGAGCAAAATTGGAAGCATCGGGGTTGTGCTCGAATTGACCTATTTCAGCAACAGCAGCGGGCACGCCAGAGCGAAACTGCTCCCGCAGTTCTTTGGCTTGTTTCTTAAGTTGTTCGAGACTGGGTTGCTGCGGAAGGCTGCGGAAGGATACAGGCGTCGAGTGTTGATCGGACATGACAATCTCCTTTGGATCACTGCCCGATGTCCGCGTGACGGGCTCAAAGAAGATCGTTTCGATTGTTGGGGACCATACTCGTCGATGGGCTCAGCCCTGCCCGCGGACACGGTGGCGTCCGATACGCCAACGCAAGTATATCGCAAGCATTCCTCCCAAATCATCCTTGACCGGGTTGATGGATCCCGGATGGATGATTGCTTACGTGACGATGCGCTCGTTCGCCCTTAATCACTAAACCTTGAAAGAATTACTCCTGAAAAACGCGAATGGCAACGCCGATTCTCAGAGCTGCTGGTTCGCGAGATTCCAGTCGCCATGCCATTCTGGCTATCATGTGAGTGTGAGGGCCAGCCAGCCTCGCGTCTGCTTGGTTGGACGAAGCGCCGGAACCCGGCTGCCCCCCTCTCCTTTGTTCGATCCAGCGTGGCTCAGTCTCCGTCCCCGGAGTTCGCGACCGGCTTCGCCAGGTAGGCGTGAGATTCACTGGGATTGCTCTTCAACGCTGCAAATCCGATGATCTCGCCCTTGTCGTTGATGGAGCATGCGGATTGCAGGTACAAAGCAGTGTTTTGAGGGACAAGGGTATTCATATCGGTTCCGATTCCATTGCGCCACAGCGCGGCGCGGGGGCTAAAGCTCGCGCTGATCGAGATTCCCAACACCATGCCGCTGTTGCTGATGGAGGTGGCGGAGCTGTACGAGTCCCCGGGCAGGGTTCCGAGATCGGTGATGTGGCCCTGCTGCCAGAGAAAACCGTGAAAGCTCGCATCGCCGGTGGTGTCAGAGGTTCCCACAACCTGCCCGTCAAGGTTCAAGCCGGTCGCGTAGATCCCGGCAAACCTGCCGTCTCCACCAAGGTTGCCGAGGTCGATCGCGTTGCCGTTCCGCCACAGAACAGCATGAAGCGGGGTGAGATTGTTCTGCGAGAGCACGTTGAACGGCCCGCAATCTCCGCTGGTGCCTACAGCCTGACCCAGATCGTTGATCGCGGACGCAATGCCGTCCGGATCGCCATCAGCGGTGGGAAGTTCCTGGAGCCGCACCTGCGACCAGGGGAAGGGTTTCATCCAGATGACCGGCTTGAACTGGGTGATCTGCGGCGAAACGGCCACGCCGGGACAGGTTGAGTCCACTTCGCCGTTTTCCGCGGTTCCCGCCGCCATTCCGAAGTCGTTGATCTGTAATGCTGCGCCGTTGCTGCCCTCCGTGCCCGCGCTGTTGCGTAGTCTGGGGAGCGCGAACGTGACGCCGTTCTGCCACAGAAAAGGCTCGCAGGTGTTGCCGCTATGGGTGAGGCCGAGCGCCGTGGATCCGCAGAAGTCTTCCCCATTCGGTTCCGGGGTTTCGGTGTCGGCCTGCCCTACTGCCTGCCCTCGGACGTTCACACCGAAGGCAATGTTGTTTGGCCCTCCGAGTCCGGGGATGTTGATGACCTTCGTGCTTGATCCCTCCCACACTACGCCGTGCGAGACCCATTGGGCGGGACTGTTTGGGTTGGCCAGAACTGTCTCACCGCTTACCAGCCCATTGCCGCTAACCACAAATGGCTGGCCTTGCGACCACGACGGGCCCACGGGCCCCAGGTCCACAATGGTGTACTTCGGGGTGGATTGTGCGAGGGTGCAAACCTTTGGCCCAACCTCGGAGGAAGGGATTGCGATGGCCTCCGACGGCAAGTCGCTCATTACCTCAGTTGGCTCAGAGGATCGCACCGTGTGGCTGCACGACAAGGACGGAGATCACCAGATATCCTCCGAAGGCTATGCATCATCGCCGTCATTCTCTTCCGACGGACGCAGGCTTTATTTCCTGATGTCGAACGGCCAAACCCAGGGCGAAGAGCTGTGGGCCAAGGACCTCGCCGGCGGAAAAGTAGACAGGGTGCTGCCCGGTTACCCCATGCAAGATTACTCCGTGTCGCGGGATGGGAAAGAGGTTGCTTTCACCAGGAACGACCGGAAGGCCACTCGAACCTTTGGGTCCCCCGACCAGCCGCCGCACACCCCCCGTGCGCATCTCCTCCCCGGCAGCGGAAGATTCACCCTACTTTCTGCCTGATGGGGAGCTCGTCTTCCGCGCCATAGAAGGCGGCTCGAACTATCTCTATCGCATGAGAACAGACGGCAGCGAACGCAAGAAAATATCTCCGGAACGCATTCTAGATATCTTCGACGTCTCCCCCGATGGCCGCTGGGTTGCTGTTGCGGTGCCTGGCTCCGGCGACGAAGAACACATCAATCTGGGCAGAACCAAGGCATTTGAAGTGGATGGAACCGCGACGGTGACGGTGTGCGCCGGATACTGCTTACTCAACTGGGATACCAGCGGAGGGTTCGTTTATCTCAGCTACCCGATGGCCGGCGGAATGAATTACCCGTTCCCGGTGATGCGTGACTCGGAACTGCCAAAGCTTCCATCCGTGGAAGCCACGCGCATCGAAGACTTTGGAAACCTGAAAGACAAAACCGCAATCCCCTGGCAAGTGGAGTCAGCCGTCAACCCTACCGTTTACGCCTACACCCGCCAGAATGCCCGCCGCAACCTCTACCGCATCCAGTTGCCGTGAGTTCCTAACTCAATTAATGCTCCGCTTCGACCTGGCCTATACGCGCGCCGATGCCCTGTCGGGGGAAGCCGCGAAGGCGCGAGTCCAATCCGAGCAAAAGTCGCCATCTCCGACAAGTGATGAGAAACCTGTTGCGGCATGTCCACCCAAGTAGTGAATGTAGGGACGACTGACTGGCCATCAGCAAGATTTGAACGGGTGCCGCGAAGTCTCCGGCGTTGAGCGAGACGCAGTGTGCTTCCGATGTGCCGGATGAACGGGCATTTGATAGCTGGCAAGCGCCCTTCCATGGCGCTGGTATTCGTGGCACGATGCCGACTTCAGGTTACTCATCCGACGTCAGATCACGCATTCCTCCAGTGGCCCTTCAGCGTTGAACAGCGGCGCGAGATGGATTCCATGCAGTGCAGCGATGGTCTCGATTTCCTCGACCCGCTCGCGTGTGATGAACCCTCGCCCCTTGGAGAACGGCTCGAAACGTCGTGCCAGGGCCAGCGCCATGCCTTCGAGTAAACATCCGTGGGCCACATCGGGGAATGGATGCCGATTCAGAACGCCTTTGAAATCTGGCATGAAACTCAATCCACCCGCAATCTGTCCAAGACCGCCGAAGAAGACTCGAGCGTCGTTCATATCGTCGCAAGGACTCAGGTTTTTCGGGTAGCCCGCATCGCAGATGATTGCTTCGGGTGCAATGCGGCTCAACCGAAGCGAAGGGGAAGCCAGGCTCGCCGCGCAGATCACGATGTCGGCCGCATACGGAAGTTGATCGAGACGGGTTGCGATTTCAACATCGGTTCCATCTGTCTCCAACTCGACTCCAAGTGTGCGCAGCCGCTCTGTGTTGCGCGCGTAGAGCACGACTCGTTTGACGAGAGGCGCCAGACAGCGGGCACAGCCGGAACCCACATCTCCGGTTGCTCCAACGATGAGGAGCGTCGATTTCGAGATGTTCCGGCCCTCCAGCGCGCACATTTTCTTGATTCCTTGAACAATGAACGCAACCGTCAGGGTATTGCCGGTCGTGAAGATCGTATCCCTCTTTTCGGGAAGCTGGTCGAGATTGCCTTCGATCAGAACGGAGCTAAATCCACCCAGGCTCACGATCCTCGCTCCTCTGTTGATTGCACAGGCGGCGGCAGCCCGAACCCGGCCGAGGTTGTCGTGGACGTATGCGCAATCCAGGCGATCCGGAGGAATGAAGCAGTCGATGTACAGGCCACGCGCTTTCGCGCCGGTTGCTGACGCGATCTCGACGTTACAGACGGCTCGCGGCGGAATCCATGGGAAGATCTCACGGATTTCCTCGTCGGGTAATCGCGTGCGCGCGTCCCCGCGCAGAACGGCGAGCACATCCGCCGCTGAGCGCCAGCTTTCCTGATGCCCGATCAGAGCGAAATCGACTTCAGTTCGCCGCTCTGGGGTCTGCTCTTCTCGTGCAATTAGACCGGCAGCTGCGTGACCCATTGAAGTGTTACCTCCCCTGGTAGTCCCAAGGCGTCCAATGATTTCAGGTACTGTTGCAGCGACGCTCCGCGCAGTTCGGCGGTGCTCAATCCGACCTCGGAAAGCGATGGTTTTACACAGCTGCTGTGGCACAGGTCGCATTGTCCGTGCCGGCATTCTTTGGCTACCATCTCCGTGAGCGTGGTCATGACGTCGAGATGAAGCCGATACACCTTATCGTCGAATCGCCCTGTGTTCCTGGCGCGCTCGGCTCTGAGAATCTCCATCGCATGTTCGATGTGCCCCTCCTCCTCTGCGGCGATGGCGGCGAAGGTCTTGCCGAGACTGCCCGGAGCGGCCCTCCCGACGCGGCTATAGCTTGCGACTGCGAACGATTCGAGCATGATCTCCTGAACGATCAGACAGGCCATGAAGTCGCGTTCCGCGATCGAGCGCATGAATGCTTCGCGAATTCGCTTCCAGTATCTGGCGTTGACATTGCTGGGGACATCCACTCCGATCTTCGTCCCTTCGGCAGTGAAGGCGGCAGCGTGTCCCAGCTCTCCCTGCGCGTGCTCCATGGCATCGGCGACTTCTTCGGGGTCGTCGCAGATGGTCGATAATGCGCTGTAGTTCATGGCGGCCATGAGTTCACCGGTCACTGCCTGGGCTAGAACGTCCTGCCAGATCGAAGCGGTGGGCAACGGGGAGTTGCATACAACCCGTTCTGAGCAGGTTAAAGAGACGAGGGATTCCATACGTCCTCCTTGGGACTGAGTTAGTTCTTCACAATGGGAAACTTGCTTCTGGATCGAGCTTGAATCAAGCCAGCATGAAATCAGATCGGGCCGCGATACCGTCGAAGGCGGACGGCCGCGGTAAGGAACGCCGCTGTGAACGCAAGGCCTATCCACAGGCCTGGGTTGATGAGGAAATGGAGCGGCGCGAATAGCATCATCGGATCCATTGCCCTGCCACCTTCCATAATCGCAACGCCTTCGGAGCCGCCGGTGAAGCGGTCGCCAATCATGGAACCGAAATACGTCGTGTTGAAGGCAACCTTCTCCGCGATGCCGATGGTCAGCGGCGGCAACGCAGCCCAGAGAATCGGAGCGCGCCGTGCCCAGCCTGAGATAAGCAGGAGCCAGGCATAAATTGGCGATTGCCAGAGCCCGTGAATGCACAGGAAGTGGAAGAGCAGCATAGGCCAACGGTGAAAGATCCCCACCCGCGACCAGAGAATCGCCACGTTTTGGCCGTTGCCGAGCAGCACCGCGCTGCTGATCACCAGCATCATCCATTGGGTAAGAACGGTGATTGCGAATGCCAGCAAGGGAAGAACTACGATCGGAATCGCGGCCTTCGACAAAACCGTAATGAGATCCGAGACCGGCGCCGACTTCCAGAACAGAATGCTGCGATCGCGGCGTTCCCCGTATAGGGCATCGATAGAGTAAAACAGTCCGACTAGAAGAGCGGTCCCCATAATCAGATTTTCAGCGAACTCGTATGGCTGCCCGAATAACTCGTGCTGCTGCATCACATCGAGCCAAGGCGCGGCACGCATCTCGACGAGCACGTGAAGGATGCTGATCGAGAAGCCAAACAAGAAAACGCAAGCGACCGCGACGGGGGCAACGTAGATCGCCCGGTTCTCCCATAATTCGCGCCGTACCGACCAGTACATGAGCCTTGCCGCGGGTATTGCCGCGGCTGCGATGCCCCGCGACCGGAGAGTGGATTCGGGCATTACGTTCGATTGACTGCTCACCTGGCCGCTCCTTGTGCCTGCTTGTCCTGATTCGCAATGACGGCAACGAACAAGTCGGCGATGCCGGGGGTTCGAGGATCGCCCAGCGCAGACACCTGCTGCCGATCCACCCCGTCGAACATCAGAATGTTGCCACCGAGAACCTGGCGCTCGTCTATGGGCTTGAGCGCGCGCGCCGTCTCTACATCGCCGGGACGTACCATCACTTCGAGAAAGCGGGACTCAACTTCTTCCATGCTGCAACTGAGCACGACGCGGCCCCTGTTGATAAACATCAAGTCGGTGACGACGTGCTGGATCTCCTCCACCTGATGCGTCGTCACGATAATGGTGCGGCTGTGATCGAAGTAATCATTCAGCAGCGAATCGTAAAACTGCTTGCGGTAAAGGATGTCGAGTCCCAGTGTCGGTTCGTCCAGCACGAGGAGCCTGGCATTGATCGCCATGACCAGGGCAAGGTGCAGCTGAGCCACCATGCCCTTGGATAAGTCGCGGACTTTGCGCATAGGTCCGATGGCGGTTTTGGCAAGAAAACTTTCTGCCTTTGCGCGATCGAATAAGGGATGAACGCCAGCGACATAGTCGAGCACCTGCCACACCTTGATCCAGCGCGGTAATACGGCGACGTCGGCAATGAACGAGACATCGCGCATGAGCTGATCGCGCTGCGTCCAGGGGTCGCGACCGAGAACCTGTAATTCACCCTGATAGGGCAGCAAGCCGAGAATGGCGTTGAGCGCGGTGGTCTTGCCGGCGCCGTTGGGACCAATAAGTCCCAGGATGCGGCCTTCTTCGACACGCATTTCGATGCCATCTAACGCCATCGTCGTTCCAAACTGTTTGCGGAGACCGCGCGCTTCTATGCATGCCATGGGTTCAGCGCTCCTCTTTTCGAGAACGCGGCTTGGCGCTCTTCGAGTGTGCTGCATCGAGCAGCTCCTCCGGATTTAGGCCGAGCCGCTGAATGGTTGCAGAAACCCTGGGCCATTCCTCTTGCAGGAACCTTTGACGTTCGCCATGCAATAACAACGCGCGTGCGCCGGCGTTGATAAACATGCCCAGCCCTCGTCTGGTCTCCACCAGTTCCTCGTCGACCAATTGCTGATAGCCTTTCAATACGGTGAGCGGATTGACCCGATATTCGGCCGCCACCGTGCGCACTGAGGGCAATGGATCGCCTTCCTTGAGCACGCCGTCGAGAATCATGGCGACAACCCGGGCGCGAAGCTGGCGATAGATCGGCTGACTGTCGTTCCACTCGAAATCCATCCTCTGTTCCAGGTATCCTCTGCTCTCCATCACATCTGCTCGTCAAAACAAGCCACCTGATCGACACCGACTTGTCAGGACTTGTGCGATCAGTGCTGGCATAGCCGGAGCCCGCGCATATCACTGCAAGCGCTTAAAGTCCATGTGGGCATGCACAGGCTTGCTTCCCGCCGGCATAAAGGTCCAGTCTTCGGCATGATGATCGGAGTCAAAGATGGTGAAGACACCATGGCTCACATGCCCTATTTGATCGCTTCCGGAAAACTCTACAAGGTCGAACTCTACCGTTTTCCCATCTGTCACGGGTTGAGCGACCAAACGCGGCCGGTTGCCAAAATCGCAGTAGTGCATGAGCGTCATGCGGCCATTTTCCAAATAGAACACGGTGACCTCTGGCCCACCAGTATTCAACTCATGAATTAAAGCGTTCCCATGCGACGCAACACGAATGGAGAGCGGCATCGGCTTGTCGGTAGACCAGGCAGGATTGTCAGTCGTTATCGACCCTTGCCATGTTCCGGCCAGAGTCTTCATCAAATCAAAGGCCGACTGTCCATCGGAGCTCGCGACGGGCTTGCCAGCAGACTGCCCGTACGCACCAACACACACACCCAGCATGAAAATCGACACAGCAACACGCAACACTCTCATTGTGAATCCTCCTCGAACTCGCCTTTCTCTCCGGCCCTCCAATAAGGCTGTAGGGACCTCGGCATCTATGGTGTTGTAGTTAACCATAACGCTAAATCACATGCAAGGGTTTTTTTAAAGACCGAGCGTACTGAGGATAGAAACTACCTAAATTCGCCAGTAGGGATTGGGTTGTCTTTTTTGAGATCAATGCGATACAGAGAAAGAAGGGACCGGCAATCCGGCTCAATGGAGAGTTTGGTAATTCGGACCGCGGGAACCGCGCTGCGCAGCCCAAGGTGACTACTCATTAATTCCGGATGTATCGGCGGCGACTCGCTCGAATCTGCGGTCAGGTCGCGAAAAAACTTTCGAGAAGCCGACTTCAAGGGATTAATCCACACACAGAATACTCATCGGTGCGGACAGCCCGGCCAGCAGCACGGCCGCCGCATCCCTTCTTTGAGCTCCGAGCACACCCTTTCGACGTGCTGCCGCCTCGTCTCATCTTTCTTGACGGAGATGGCCCAGCAGATCCACTCGTTGCGTGAGAGCGGCGTTATGCCTTACCAGGCCGCCAGCGCCTTCGCGTCGGACGCGAGCGCCTTTCGCAGATCAGCCGGAAGATCATGTACGACTCCTCCGGAGATTCGAACGGTTGTCATAGGATCAAGCATCTGATTCGAGAGTACGACTCGGAGGCCATTCTCGATCAGTTGTCGATGGCGAAGTTTCTGGCGCAATCGCTGGGAGGAAACGGATTTTTGTTGCCTTCTATCACGGGTCATCATACCAACACAGTGATGTCAGGCAATCTCACGATTCGAGCATCGTCTTTAGGTTCGAAATGATCTCACGAGCACGATCCTGGTTCATCTTCTCGAATACGGGCCGTGATGCGAACCGGGCGACCACATTGCCCGGAATCTCATATTGCACATCGAGTGTCACTTGCGCGTTCGCCCCATCGGATTCGATCTTATAAGTCCACGTGCTCGGATTGCCGGTTATCGTTTGAAATTCGAATACTTTCGGACGCTCGCTTCGAGTGCACTTCGAATTGCCCGAGATTACCAGACCAAACCAGTCGAATTCGTACTCCCATGTCTGACCAGGTTGCGTCGTAGCGGGTTGCACGTTGTGGATGCGCGAAAGCCCCGGGATGAAGCTTGTTGCTCGGCTTGCTTCTGCGACGAAATCGAAGATCTTTTGCGGCGGGGCGGAAATGGTTGCTGAGTGGGTTGCTTTTCCGGTGGGCATTATTCCTCCTCAAGCAAGTGAAAGCGAGCGGCCTTCAGCAGCGTGGCCGCGACCAGAGATTGTTTGGCCGCCGAAAACCCCCGCAGTCGAATTGTAATCCTCGTCACCCAGCGGCGTTCGTGCCATGTAATAAACCCGCGCTCATCGTTCAGCTGAATATACCCGGGCTGGGGCGTGTGCGATAACCATATCAAATCGAGGATTGAACAGAAAATCTTTTCCCAGTGGGGACGAACGCGCCGGACCGCAACCCATCTTTCTTCCAGCGCATCGTCACACCGCGTCGACATTCGCCAAACGTGCCTGCCCGGATGGAAGAATCGTAGCCTAATCACTTCGTGGCCTTGAGGAATCCCTGAATCCCGTGCCGATCCGAAGATGTTGCGAGTCTGAGAAAGCCCGCGCGTCGAGCCAGGGCTGCGAGGTCGTCGGCCGAGCGGTACCGCACATGCAACTCCGCCAACCGCAAAAGATAATCCGAGAAACGAAGGCAGCGCATCGCGCTCGTCACCATGACGCCTCCAGGCCGCAGGATACGATGGAAAGCTACGTACAATGTGGCCAGCTGTTCGTCATCTAGAAACTCTCCCAACCCCGTCGAGGTGATGAAATCAAATTCGCCCGCATAAGTACTCATGTCCAAGGCATCGCCATGATGTGCGATAAGGGGAATGCCGTGTTGGCCGGTAAGAGTCTCAGCTTGCCGCAGGACATCATCGTCCAGATCCAACACATGGAATCGTATTCCGGTTGTTACTCCTCCAGCTTCGCGGAACTGTTCCACTGCGGCGACGAACTCACGAGGAATGCCACATGGAACACTTAGTACGTCCAAGGATGCCCGGTCCTTCGAACGCTCCTGAAGGAACTTGCACAGCTCATCGCGAGCCATGAAGAAGCGACTGCGAAAGGATTCAACCGCTCGCATCCTCAGTATCCGCTGATCCAACCAGCGCCCTATTCCGTACGAGCCTGAAGGCTGGCTTCGATAAATATGGTCTGCGAAACGGTAGCTGCCGGAATTCTCGAACCCCTCCCGAGCGAGATCGGAAGTCCGCAGCAGCCAGTAGACTGGTAACTCCAGCACTCGCCCACAGCGCAGTAGTTTGCCGGTGATTGAGGAGGATCGTCGGGTTCGGTTATGGAATTCAGCCATAGGGACCGTTCTACACTCGCATGAAGGCGGCGATCATTTCCCTGATGACCTCCGGCGTTCCGGCCGCGATGGTGAGTGCCCGCGCGTCGCGATAGAAGCGGCTTGTCCAATGATCGTCCCTGTAGCCGAGGCCGCCATGAATCTGGAGACACTGAGTGATGACCTGCTGCGCCACCTGGTAGCTGAACAGCTTCATCATGCAGATCTGGCGAGTAACGGACTCTCCCGCAATCCAACGAGAAAAAGTAAGGTAATTGAGTGAGCGAGCGGCTTCCAGTTGAGTGGCCATATCGGCAAATTCGTGCCGTATTACCTGGAACTGGTTGATGGTGTTTCCAAAAACACTTCTCTCGCGCGCAAACGCAAGCGTTTTCTGCATGGCATAGTCTGCCCAGGCAACACAGGCAAGACCGCCAAAAAGCCGCTCGCGGTTGAGAGCCCGCTGGACCTGTCCGAAGCCTTCGCCCGCGGAGCCGAGGACTTGACCGCGCTTTACCACGCAGCCGTCGAAGCGAATGCGACCAGTTCCTGAAGCGGACAGTCCCAAGGTTCGCAGCCGCTCAATCGTAACGCCATTGCTCTGCGCCGATACCAGGATTAGGGTCAACCCTTCTTCACTCAATTCAGGGATTCGCGTGGCGACAATCAGAAAGTCGGCAAAGGCGGCATTCGTGATGTACGTCTTTTCTCCGTGCAGGATCAAGTTGTCGCCCGAAATGTCCGCCCTGCACTGCAAGGCAGCAAAATCGGATCCGCATGCAGGCTCCGTAACCGCCATGGCGCCCATCATCTTGCCACTGCTCACTGCGGGAACGTACGTCGCCTTCTGCTCATCGGTACCGAAGTCTTCGAGCAATGGAACGATGAGGTTCGACTGGACCAGAAAACTTAAGGCGAATCCTAGCGACTCACAACGCGGCAACTCCTCGGCTACGATCCCATTCCGCCACGGATCGGACTGGAACAATCCCTGTTGCGCACATTCCAGAAGGACCGATCTCGGGAACTCTCCCCCATCCTCCCAAGCCGTCGAGCGCGGCCGGAGTTGCTGGTCGATAAACGCGCGCACTTTTTGACGAAATTGTGCGTGCTCGGCAGAGGAGAAGTTAGTCAACATTGAAAGTTCATGCGGGAGAGGGCATGACCCGGCGGAAGGCGTCGATCACATCTTGTACAGTCTTTAACCGCCACAGATCGTCTTCTTTAATCTCGATCTTAAACGCGTCTTCGAGTGACATTACGCACTCGAGCTTTTCAAGCGACTCCATGTCGAGATCCGAGAGCTTTGCTTCAGGCTTGATTTCGGCAACTGGCACGCCTGAAGCCCGGCTGATGAGTTCCGTTACTTTGTCTTCAAGATTCAAGGAGCGCACCTTTCTCAGGAAAATCGGTGGCCAGCCGCGAATGCAGCTGTTCGGCCACCTTTTCATCTATTTCGCGCCACTTTGTTCGCGTCGCGGCAACTTGCTCTTGTGGCATGCCGGCAATCAACTGCTCCGCCCAGCCGTTTTCACCGCTGTGTGCCTCCTCATCGTGAATGATCCGCTGCAAGGTTCGTCTGACGTTCGGGTGAACGTCAGAGCGCTGCAAGTGCTCGCGATAGCTCATCAGCACGCGTGCTTCGAGAATCTCGGAAAGAACGAGCAAATCAACCATGTTTTTTGGGACGCCACCGTCCTGAGAGTAATGCATCTGGATCGTCTCGGTTGAGGGATCGATAGCACCACCGAGCTTCGCGATCACTTCGGTGAGAAGAGCGGCGTGGTGTGCTTCTGTAGCGCAATGACGAGTTGCCCCTACCAGCACATCTGGTCTTGTGACACTTCGAGCCAGACGGCCCATCAAGAGCGCTCCATGCAGTTCGCTGTTGCGATACAAGTTCAACAACCAGAGTTCACGTTTAGTAAGCGGCATGCATTCCCGCCTTGGCGAAGTCTGAGAGTCCAATTCCGCAGAGCCGATGCATTTTCTGATCCAGCGTCAAGATGGCCTGCAAATCGTTCTTCTCCGAAATAGGTGTGCTGGCCACGACGTCGGTCCCGATGTGACGAAAATTCAGGCCGGCATTGAGACAGCGGTCGCGCGCTCCGGAATCAGTCCGTACCCGCGGGTCCAGGAGATCAAAGGCGAACTGCGCATGACGGAATTCATCCTTGGCGATGAAAGCACAGATCTGCGCCAAAACCGGCTCCTTTGCCTGGCGCGAGGCGCGCAGGAAAAAATAAGCCGCGAAGTGCTCGCTGATCATGTAGCGGGTGAGTTCCGCGAGTGGGTCCGCAATCACGTTTCCCAGGTTTCGCTGGCGCACAGCGACGAGTTCCTCGTCGCTTACTGGCCGGTAGTCCACCAGATTCAAGTATCGGTTTAGCACGTAAAAATGCTTGTAAGATTCGTAGAGCTGCACGGAAAACACCGATGTCACGTCGAGTTGGTTCCACATGCACCGCATCAGGCCAGACGTGTAAATGGGAAAGTAGGACTCGATCAGTGCCGAGTCGTGCATCTGGTCGAGCAAGGTAGGCTGACTCAAGGCTCGTTCGCGATCGATCTCATTCCACGCAACGTCGATTTCAAGGATCCAGCGCTGTACTTCCGCTGTTGTCAAATAATCATCGTAGATCATCTCTGCTCCTACTCGACCAGCCTGAACGCCTCGTTCGGCCCGAGTGTTACTGCCAAGGCTAGAGCCCAGCGTTCCAGTCCAAAGGCAACGCACCCTGAATGCGCATCCGTGCCGTCCTCCAGACTAAATCCGAAGCGGCGCGAAAAGAACGTTTCGTGAAGATTGAAGGAAGAGATTGCAAGCGGCGTTCCTTCCGCATCCATCTGCGCCCGCAGTTCGAATTTCAGGCCCTTGATCTGCTGCAGCAGCTTTCTGCCCCGAGCTTCACCGTCAGCGAAGAACGAATCAGTCGCCACGTCGAGTTGAACGGCTAGCTGAAGCGATTGGGCGAACGCGAATATGCGATCCATCCATTCCTGTCGCCGTTCCCGTACCCAGGCGGCAGACCCGATGAACACAATCTCCCTCATCGTAAATGCCCGCAAGCGGCCCGGCTCCTCGTTGACCTCGTTACGGCGGCACCGCGCGACACACGTCCAAACGCTGGGCTCTTGGAGAGAAGACGCGGCGAGTTTCGCGTAGCAGTGATAGCAGACTGCCGGTGGCATGCAGCCGCCCTCCGACTGCTCCACTGTACTGCCAGGAAATGACTCAAAGTAACCCGCGCGTTCCAGAATTGAGCGCTCGATCAAGGAGGGCACGGACAACTCTCTCGCGCGCGCATCGATCGCGAGCTCAACGACTTTCGAATCGACCCAGTCGACAAGTGCCGACATATGAGGACCCAACACAGCCTCGCGGCCAGAGGGCATCCACTCCTGCATGCGCGCTAGCTGCATCATCGGGTTCTCAACGCTGATTTCTCTCGTCATCATTATTTAGACACGAAGTGCTCAACGATCATTGTCACGGTTCGAAAGTTCTTCATCACGATCTCCTCATCCGGGATGTTACGGCCGATCATCAGTTCCACAAAGGCGATCAGTTTCAAGATATTTAACGAGTCGATCCAACCATCTTCGAATAACGGCGTATCAGGGGCGGCTCGACGCGCGGGATCCGTCAACAATTCACCGTTAATATAGTTGAGCAAGTTGTCGCGCGTGTCGCTCACGTCCCAGCGCCTCCTGCCAGGGGCCGGTGCTCACCCCAGCCACTCTCCACTAGCCAGCGGACGACCTGCGGGTAAAAGTCTAGGACGCTGGGCTTGAGAAGCCCCTTCGCTTGCAACGAGCGAGCGCATTCGACATCGCTGAATATTTTTGAATACACAAGCTGAGGAACGAAGTGGTTGATGATCGCAACGCTGCTCCGCAGGATATCATCGCCTACTTCTTCTACGGAGCGAGCAAACAATTCAAAGGTTGGCAGGTCAACAATGGCAGGCATCTCAATAGCGCGTCTTCTCCACGAGGGCCGATAAAGTAGAAAAGCCTCGCGGGTCAATTCGAGAAGGCGAGCAAGTGTAAGAGCATTTTCGCTGCCACAGATGTGGAAGGTTCGGCCCGCCATGAAGTCCTCCACTGCAAAATGCTCGACAACCGCGGCTGCATAATCCACCGCAATCAGGTCCACTAAACTATCCGGTTGCCCTGGGATCATGGGCGCTAGCGAATTGTAGTACAGCCTTAGGGCATGATGGACCGCCGCCATCCGCCTGACTTCACCGGTCGTCGAACCGAGCACGGTGCTTAGCCGCAGGACTGAGATAGGCAACGCGCTCATGCTTTCGCGCAACAGGAGTTCCGCCTCATACTTGGACCGCTCGTACGAATTTACAAATCCCGAGGTATGATCTAAGTCTTCTTCGCGAATTAGGCCCGTGCGCTTGCCGGCAACATGGACCGTGCTTAGGGCCGCGAATGCCTTGAGCCGTGGGCAACGCGACGCAAACGCAAGCAGGTTATTTGTGCCTCTGAGGTTAACGGTACGCGCTTCATCGAGCGAAGCCGAAAACCGCGTGTTGGCAGCGGCGTGCACGATCACGTTGGTACGATCGAGGATTTCCCGACTGGATTCTGGTGCTATCCCCAAATCTGGGCCCGCGGTGACATCGCCGCGTACTGGCGTCACCTTGCAGAACGAGCCCGTATACTCGCTCGTGTGGGTGAGTGCGAAGATCGCCCTAACGTCATTCCGACGGGCTAGCAGCGGAACGAGTGCTTGCCCAATCATGCCCGTTGCGCCCGTGACTAGGACCGTGCGTGCCATCAATGTTCCAAAACCATGCAGGCCCAGTTTGCCCCGAACCCGAATGTGAACAGAAGCAGTTTGTCACCGCGATGCAGTCTTCCAGACTCAGCAGCGTCTCGCAAATTGATCCAATTGTCGGCAGCGATCACATGCGCCATTTTGGCTATATTCTCGGCGAACAACTTTTGGCGATCAATCTGGATCAGGCCGAGAAGTATCTCCCAGCTCCGCAACGACACGTTGTGTGGAAGGATGCATGAAATATTTGGGGCATCCAGGTTTGCATCCGCGAGAGTGTCACGAACGATGTTCCGCGCAGTAGGAAAATAAGCTGCGGTGATCTCGTTTTTTTGCGCAATCGAGTTCCAGTAGTATCCTTTGGTGACTTGCCGATATGCGAGGATGCGGTTGTGATCGCATTCTTTCTCCAGAAGAACGGCGCAAGCCCCATCAGAAATCACGTTATAGATCATTTCGCGCTTACAGCCTACAGGCGACACATCAGCACTCACGCAAAGGGCCCGGCTGGCACTCTTGCTGGAAAGCAGAAAGTCCTTGGCAAGCGTTACCGAGGCCATCAAGCCGAGACACCCTACTTGGCTCACTCCGAAGGCAGTTGCGTGGGTCAGCTCCAGTTCGTACTGCAATTGCGCAGCGGGGTAGTTGAAAGCTGAAAGCGGATCGGGAGTCTCGACTGCATGGCAGCCCGGTGTTGCCCCGGCATAAAAGAGCGCACCTATGCTGGCGCGATCTACGCCTGTGGTGCACAGCAGCTTGTTGGTGGCAGCAGTCGCCAGAGCATACGACGATTCGCGGCTTAGTCGCGCGCAGCTGAAGCCAAATTCAGACAACCTGGCTGCGGGGCTGTCGAGCAAGCCTCGCGCCTCCAGTTCGTCTACAGATACCGTGTCAGAACCCAAAACATACTCGATCGCCGAAATGCCAACTTGCATCAAATTAGTCCCCTGCTCTGAATTCGAACCCTCACAAACAACGCCCCTCCCAAACTTGATCGAATATAGTGCATTGAATAGGAACTGCTGGAAACCCTTGTGACACTTCTCGAAGTGTCATGCTTCCTAAGGCGAAAGCAGGCGGTCCTGAACTTGAACTGCGCTGTGTTTGACACTCAGCTCGTCACAGATTTTGGTGCCAATCGCTGCCAGATAATTCTTGCCATGCATTTGAAAGCCGTGCCCAACAAAGAACACAAGACCGACGCTGAGGGCAATCTCATCGAAGGCGCTTAGAAGGACCTCCGATTACGCCGCGATGGAGTCAGACGGCGGGGAGCCCGAAGCTGGTTTTGGGATCTCCGCCGTGTGAGGAGATGGAGATGGCGGAACCGTCGACTCCACGGCACTCTGACAGCAGGTTCTGATCATGGCGACTCTCAGTTCCTCGGCATTATTCACAAAGGGCCAGCAGCAACCTACCGACGATTTGATTTGGCTGGACCTTCCAGAAGTGACGGAGCCGCTTGGCCTTAGAGGTACCGCCCGCATCCATTCCGACAGCCTATCCCAACGCTATCGAGGACGAATTCCTGGAAGGTTCTAACTGAAAGATCAGAACAAAGCCGCTGCCCAGACCAAGCAAATGCTCCAGCTGCAGTTTGTCCACATAAGTGAGATTCGCCATTTGCTCAGCAATAATACCGCCGCTGCGCAGTCGGTGAGTATGTTGGCATTTCAAATCGGCACTCCAAGACCCGGGAACACCGCAGAAGCTCGCGAAAATGTCTCTGATCCAGCCACATGCTTGTGGATCAGATGTTCGGTGTTCGCCAAGGCAACTTCCTCATTGGGAATGGTTTCCGCGACGAATGCGGAATAGGTAATGGAAAACGCGAATCTGGCCATCTTCTCTTGTCATTCGGCGCGCATGGATATCTGGGTTTGCATTTGAGGCCAAACTCACTACCCGAGTAAATCATATTCCCGGGCAGTGAAAGGCCTCTGTGCAAACACAAGGGACTTCGAGGCAGAGCGGCCGGAAAAGAAGTCACATGGGCGTTGCCCGAGACTAATCGTGATCAATCCCGGTTTGTTTAAGGCCGATTGAGGTGGTGGTGTAACGGTCCCCAAAAGCGAGAGACCAGGGGCACCCTCAAGGGGTTGGAAAACGACACCGGAATCGGTGACGCCAGCCAAAGATTCGGTTGACAATGTACCGACTAATCGGTATGTTCCATACCAACCAGATGGTACTGAGATGACGATAGCCACAGCGAGACACGAATCGAAAACCAGATTCCTGCAGGCTGCCCTTCAAGTGATTCGCACAAAGGGATATACGGCCACGACGGTCGAGGACGTTTGCGAGGCGGCAGGGCTGACGAAGGGAAGCTTCTTCCACCATTTTGACAGCAAGGAGGAGCTGGCTCTGGCTGCGGCTGACTATTGGACAGAGGGCGCGGGCGCGCTGTTTGCCTCCGCGCCCTACCATGCGCGAGCCGACGCGCTGGAACGGTTATTGGCCTATGTGGACTTCCGTAAGGCGCTGCTGACGGGGAAATTGGCCGACTTTACCTGCCTGGCGGGGACGATGGTGCAGGAGGTCTACGACACCCACCCGGCGATCCGCGAGGCTTGCAATCGGAGCATTAGTGGACACGCGGAAACGCTGGAGCCGGATATCGCCGAGGCGATGCGGAAACATGGGGTGACTGGCAAGTGGACGGCGCGGAGTCTGGCACTGCACATCCAGGCGGTGCTTCAGGGATCGTTCATTTTGGCCAAGGCCAAGGGGGGACCCGCGGTGGCTGCCGAGTGCGTCGATCACCTGCGGCGCTATATCGAGATGCTGTTTCAGCAAAACGGAAAGCCCGGCTTAGTTGGACCTGTGAGCGGCCAACTTTGTTGACGTCACAATTCAAAACATTCTGGAGAGGGAGAATCGCATGCGAAATACCGTAACGATCTTCGTTTTTGTATTTCTGGCCCTGCTAGTTCTGCCGGGAGGCATCCAGCCGGCGCGGGCGCTGGCGGATCCCTATCCGGCCATGGCTCCTCTGGACGAGTACCTGATGTCAAAGGATGCGGAGATCGCACTGGCCCGCAGCGCGGCCCCAGCCTCGGTCGCCGACGACGCCACCGTGATGGTCCTGGAACGGCAGGGATACACGACAGCCGTGCAAGGCAAGAACGGCTTTCTCTGCTATGTGGAGCGATCCTGGGCCCATGACACGGATCATCCGGAATTCTGGAATCCCAAAATGCGCGCCCCCAATTGTTTCAACGCTGCAGCGGCCGCGACCATTGCACCAATCTATCTGATGAAGACCCGACTTGTGCTGGCAGGCAAATCGAAGGCGGAGATCGCACAGGCGATCACGTCGGCCCTCGATAGCGGGGAACTGCCGGCGCTCGCGCCCGGAGCGATGTGCTACATGATGTCGAAGGAGCAGTATCTCAACGATGGGGTCCACAGCTGGCACTCGCACCTGATGTTCTACGCCCCGGGTGACGTGGCGAAGAACTGGGGGGCGAATCTGCCGGGCTCACCGATGATCGCTGCGAATGATCCGCAATCCCGAGTGACGACTTTCATGGTCGTGGTACACGACTGGTCCGACGGGACACCGGCCCCGCCGATGGAGCACTGACCCGCAACCAGCAACACGGAATATCTGATCACTTCGAAGCGCGTTACCTCGCGCCCTTCGAAACGCACCTTTCGAAACCCAGGATGGCGTGCAGATGAGTGTTGGGACGTTAGCGTCGTGCATCTTGAAAGCTCGCCGTGATTGACCGCCGAGGAAATACCCTTTCCGAGAGTTTGAGCCTATTGGACTGTACACAAACCGGCCAATGGATCCCGGGAGACCAACAGGCTTCGCTCCAAGGCGGAAACAGGCGGGTCATCGGGAGGTTGGTTTGGCGCGTTCTGGTTTCGATACTTGTCTGGACTGCCATCGGCTGGATATTCTCGCTGGCGAACCTTAACAGCGGACACTACGAATACTCTCTGCGCGTGACCCTGTTGGAATTCTCGGCCTGGGGCTTCCTGGCTCCTCTGGTTCTCGCTCTTGACCGACGACTGCCGTTCTCAGGAAAGCAACTCGGCAGTAGGGTCGGTGCACATCTGGCTGCGAGCCCCCTCTTGACATTGGTCTATCTTTACATCTTCACGACGATGCGTGCCCTTTTGGCCGTTGTGCCATGGAGTGCGCTGCGCACTTCGCAACTCTTCGCCCTCGGGAACCTTGGCTGGCTTCTGGGGAATTGGCTCATCTGCTGTCTAATCGTCGGCGTGGTACTCGGCTATCGATACTACGAGCGCTACATTTCGAGCGAGCTGCATGTTGAAAAACTGGAGCACAGCTTCGCCGAATCACGTCTCAATTTGCTGCGCATGCAACTCGATCCCCACTTCCTGTTCAACGCTCTGAATACGATTTCTTCGCACCTTGAGCGCGATCCCAAGCTTACTCGCTGCATGATTGGGCACCTCGGCGATCTGCTGCGGATATCCCTCGAATCGAAGGACAGACCTGAGGTATCACTTGCAGAGGAACTTTGGTTCCTCGAACACTACCTTGCCATTCAGAGGATTCGCTTCGGCAACAAACTGAGGTTCAGGAAGGAGATCGCATCTGAAGTCCAGTTTGCTCAAGTACCATCGTTCATCATTCAGCCGCTCGTTGAAAACGCGATCCGTCACGGTATATCGCGCCGCGCCGCTGGCGGAACAGTGACGGTGAAAGCCGCGGGTGTCGATGGTCGCTTGGAGATTCATGTGCTTGACGACGGTGTCGGCTTGCCCGTTGGTTGGTCGATGAAAACCTCAGCTGGCCACGGTCTCTCAATTACCTCGGAGCGCATTGCCGGACTGCACCCAAATGGGGACAGCCGATTCACAGTCCACAGCCGCGCAGAAGGCGGTACGGTTGTCAAGATTTCGCTGCCACTGCATGTGAATAGAGCAGAAACACAAGCCCTGTAAACCGACGCAATGCCAGTACCCGCAGGCCGAAACTCTCTTATCGACCGGCGCGGAGGCTCGTTTTAGAGCTCCGGTAGATTTGTCGCTGATGCGGAAGTTTCGATCCAAGGAAGGCGAAAATCGATCCACTTTGACGTAAAGTCGCCAACATGGACACTTGCCGGTTATACAGCCACTTGCCGAGAACACTGCTCGACGTGAATAGCTCAATGAGCGCTAAGGCTGAATGCGTCAAGTGAGCGCAACGGCTCAAGAGAAGCGAACTTACCAAAACAAATTTGCGCCGGCTAAATATTCGGCAGGATTTCAGAAACCGGATGACAACAAGGAGAAGTACAGGGGCTAAGACGCGAAAACGTCTGCCACCCCGGCCTACGTTCAAACTGCCAGACAAGTGAGGGAGCCTCTCCGATCAACTTGACACAATCGTTCGAAGGTGTCACTCTTCCATAGAATTCTATAGGAGGGCCTAGTGGCGAAGACTAAGAACGACAACCTGCAAGGAGCTCTGGCTCTCCTCGTTCTGAAAAGTCTCGAGCAGGGCCCTATGCACGGCTGGGGCGTCACACTCCACATCCAACGGATTTCGAACGAAGTTCTGCGCGTCGAGGAAGGGTCACTCTATCCAGCGCTGCACCGCATGGAGCAGGATCGTTGGATCGCTTCAGAGTGGGGTACAAGCGAAAACAACCGTCGCGCAAGGTTTTATCGGCTCACGGCGCTTGGCCGCAAACATCTGAGCGCAGAGCGAGAAAACTGGCAGAAGATCACGAGCGCGGTGGCCCTGGTTCTGGATTTTGGAGAGGCTTAGGTTGAGGTGACTTCCATGGCGTGGTTTTCTCGCTTTCGGGCAATCTTTGGAAAAGAAAAGCTGACAAGGGAGCACGAGGAAGAACTCCAATTCCATCTTTCCATGCGCGAACAGTTGAATGTGGACGCGGGTATGACGCGTGGCCAGGCGCGCCACGATGCACGGCTCCGCTTCGGCAATCCGAGCCTTTGGCGGCAACGCATGAACGAGGTCGACCTGATGATGTTACCGGAGACCGTGCTCCAGGACTTGCGTTACGGAGTCCGTATGTTATGGCGCAACGCCGGATCTACGCTCGTTTCCGTGCTCGCACTTGCGATTGGCATTGGTGTGAACACAGCAGCTTTTACAGCATATAAGGCGTTCTTCAAGCGATCTCTCGATGCCCGCGAATCCGGACGGATGGTTAATCTTGCGGTGCAGTTGCAATCGGGAGCTAGTGACAAGTCAGGGGATTTTCAAGCCTCGTTCAGCATTCCTGACTACGAGGCTTATCGAGACCAGGTTCACTCTTTCAGCGGCCTGATCGCGGCGAGCATTCCGCAGAATTTAACGCTTACCGGAACAGAGGAAATCTCAGGCCGGCGCAGTTCGTCAGATGGCTCGCTGGTATCACGACTGATTCCGCTGCCGAGTATCCTAAACGTCGAGACGGCAAGCACGTTCTTTGTCTCGGAGAACTATTTTTCCGTCCTGGGGCTCGGAGCACTTTACGGACGGACCTTTACGCCTCAAGGTTCTACGAGGCTGGCTGCATCTCCGTCGGCACTGATCAGTGATAACTACTGGCAGAAGCGGTTTGGCGGGGATCCGGCGATTCTCGGCAAGACTGTTCGCTTGAATGGGGTTGCCTTCACAATCGTCGGAATTACACCACACAACTTTGTCGGCACGAGTGTGACAGCACCGGATTTCTGGCTTCCACTCAGCCTTGAGCCTTTGGTTCATCCTGACGACAATTGGCTGCGCAACCGAGAAAACTTGTGCTGCCGAGTCTACGGTCGCTTGTCTCAGGACGCCAGCACCGGACAGGCGCAGGCCGAGATGACCCTGGTAGCAAGCCACCTCAGCACGCTGCATGCTGCCAGTTCTGATTTGCACAAATCCACCAAGGCGGAGATTTGGCCGGGCTCTCCATTTCCCTATCCACTGAATCAGTACGGCGGTCTGGAGTATGCGATTTTGTTGATTATGGTCGGAGTGGGAATGGTGCTGGTGATTGCCTGCGCCAATGTGGCGAACTTGCAACTGGCGCGGGCCGCTGCGCGCCAGCACGAACTAGGCATGCGGCTGTCTCTTGGAGCGAGCCGTTTGAGGATCATCCGACAGTTGCTGACCGAAAGCGCGCTGCTGGGTTTGGTAGCAGGAGCGGTTGCGTTGCTGTTCAGTTGGGCCTTCCTCCAGACAATTGTGGTTGCGATCGCTGATGCATTCCCAGAGGACTACGGTACGTTCATCTTTCACGTCACGCCGGATCTGGAAATCTTCGCGTACGTGTTTTGCCTCAGCTTGCTGGCAGGCGTCCTTTTCGGGTTGGCACCCGCTCTTGAAAGTTCCGGAGGTGCCGTTTCTTCCGCGTTGAAGGTCAATGCGGGAACGGGCAAGATACGCAGCCGCCGAATGCGCGATCTGTTGATGGTGGCGCAAGTGGCCGTTTCCTTGGTCCTGCTGATCGCCGGAAGCATGTTGATCCGAAGCGCCATTCGTGCCGTCAAGATGGATCCAGGCTACGACACTAAACACGTTCTGAGCCTTGAACTCCGGTTCCCGGAAGGAGAACGATATGACGCCGAACGTCGAGCGACCCTGGTCCGCGAGGTTCGAGCGCGGCTATCATCCCTTCCGGGCGTGGTCTCGATAACCAGCGCGCGTGCGCCGGATAGCGGTGGATTTCGAACCGCGGCCGTTTCGGTAAATGGGGAACCGCCCTCGCCGCAAAATACGCAGGCAATTCTCTACTACACGTACATTCAGCCGAATTACTTTCAAACGCTGAGCATTCCCCTCGTTTTCGGGCGCGGATTCGAAGGGCAAGCCGGCCAGCAAGAGAATGCCGTCATCCTCAGCGAATCTGCCGCGCAATTGCTGTGGCCAGGACAAAATCCGATCGGCCACAGGATGCGCATGTCACCCGGTGGGCAGTTCCATACGAAAGACGACGTTTACCTCAGCGAGCCAGCATACGAGGTGATCGGCGTTGCTCGTGATACACGCGGCTTCCTTTTGAACGGAAGTGACTCCGAGCAGATCTATCTTCCGATGCCCGAAAACAGGCTTCAAGACTTCACAATTCTGATTCGGACCCAGGCTGCACCAACGCAGATCGTGAACACAATCGGGCCAATCATCATGTCCGTAGATCCAAATCTGGTCGCATACACATTAACTCTCGAAGAAATGCTTCGCACGACGGAATCTTTCTTCGCATCAAGCATATCGGCAGCGTTCGCTTCGAGCATCGGTCTGCTCGGGCTCCTGCTGGCTTCGATGGGCATCTATAGCACGGTTAGCTATCTGGTTGTCCTGCGTACACGCGAAGTGGGGATTCGCATGGCGCTGGGAGCAAGGAAACGTGATGTTCTCATCCTAATATTGCGTGAAAGCGCGCGGCCTGTGGTTGTAGGACTGTGTGTAGGAGTGTGTCTCGCCTTCGGAGCATCCTATTTGTTGCGCGGAGTGCTCTACGGGCTGAATACGATCGACAGCATCTCTTTCGTCGGCGTTTCGACGTTGTTTCTTGCCATCGCACTTCTTGCTGCCTACGTACCGTCTAGGCGAGCAACGCGAGTCGACCCCATGGTTGCGCTTAGATACGAATAGCCGCTCAGCTCGCTTCGAGCGGCAAAGAATTCGTATCTCGACTCCGCCGACGAAGCCTCGAACTTTACCTCCGACAAACATTGCAACCCTCTCATCTGGCTCCTTGAGGTCAATGCTCACATAATCGCCGATTCACCCACTGACATTGGAAAGCGAGCCATCTGCGGCGGCTGACTAATCTGACTTTTCCAAGTTCCTGCCAGGTTTGCTGACGAACCATGAGATGGCACAACGGTCGATCCCGGCGCTCTCGAAACCTGTACTCTTCAAAAGCCTTCAAAGGCCGCGTAACTAAATAGGACGAGGGCGCAGCGCATTCCATCCAGGCCCGGAGGTCATCCTCCAATCAAAGGCCGTATACATGTGCGCAGACCATTTCCGCCTTCCTCATTCTTCGCTTGCAAAACGGCGGCGGACCATACATGAAGAGTAGAGGGTAATACGCTCAAAGCGGACGGCTGATGCGCCAGTCGACGACCTAAATCCTGGCAAACGGGGCGACCATAGTTCTATAAATGAAGGCAATGCCATGAAGAAGCAAGCACACAATCCCGTCAACCGCAAGCCAAGTGAGTCCGACGAAGCGGCCTCCAAGCCCACCCGCGCAGTCTCGGGAGAGTTTGTCACCGAGATGTTCGAGTTCGACGGTGGACGGCAGGTCACGGTATACGTTCCACCGGACCCGCCAGAAGCAATTGTCTTCGCCGGCGACGGTCAGCGAATCGCGAAGTGGGGCCGGTTGCTCGAGAGGGCCGACGTACCGTCCACAATGATCGTCGGTGTACATGGGCTGACCGATGAGATGCTGCGGCTCCATGAGTACTCACCAGGGTTTGAGCCGGAGCGGTTCGCGGCACACGAAAAGTTCTTCGTCGAGGACGTTCGCCGATGGACGGAGTCGCGGTTTGGCGTGGCGCTGCCCACTGAACGTACCGCAGTGTTCGGCGTCTCGGCAGGTGGAGAGCTCGTCCTGGCTTTTGGGCTTCGGCATCCACAAGTCTACGGTGCGGTCTTCTGTGCCTCGCCTGGCGGCGGTTACAAGCCGCCTGGCGTTATGCCGAGTCCGCTTCCGCGCGCATACCTTGTCGCTGGCACAGAGGAGCCGTTCTTCCTCGCGAATGCAAGGAGGTGGGCGGACGCGCTGCGCGATGCAGGTGCGGATATCGTCATGAATGAGCGAGCCGGATCGCACGGTGGCGCATTCTGGCGAGAAGAGTTCCCGCTAATGGTGGCGTGGGCATTCGGACGATGATGCATCGTGGTCTACGCTTCCCTAGACGGGTTAGGAAGGGTAGCGGGTCATTCACCCACAACTCGAAAATAGGCTTGATATCAAGAGCCGATCTCAGACGTGTCCGGCCCGATTCTCTCGTGATCCGGAGCACGTATGCATCGCGTTTGCAAGCAAGCTCGATTATCTGAACATCGAGAACGGCGAAGCTCGGAGTATCCGGGGCCGATTACATAATGTGCAAAGATGGATTCATCGCCTCAATCCCATCGTTGTAGGTTTTCCTACTGAAAAGGGGGACAAAGCGGGTGTACATCCATACAACCGCATCCCCGGGCGCTTTCGGATGGAGGAAGTGATCCTGCGGCTCTTGCCGCCTTGGCCGATCATCGCTTGCGCGCTACCCCGGCCCAACTGCATGACGCTCTGGGTGCCTGCACGGAGATCAACCCGGTCTATCGCCGGCTGGTCAAGTTGACGCTCGACGACTTCGAATTCGTCGAGCAGCAGATCAGTCAACTGGACCATGAGATCGCCAGTCTGCTTCAGGGGAATCAGGATGCAGTCGAGAGACTCGCGGCAGTCCCCGGGCTCGGAGTAGATTCGGCGCAACAGATCATCGCCGAAGTCGGTGCCAATGCAGCCACTTTCGCGTCAGCTAAAAAGCTCTCCTCGTGGGTAGGAGCATGCCCAGGTAAGGACGAGAGCGCGGGTGTGAACCGCAGCCGACACTCGTCCAAGGGCAACCGCCAGATGCGCCGCATTCTCAATCAAGCAGCGAATGCCGCGATTAAACGCAAGGGAAGCATTTTTGCGATCGTGTATCGTCGTCTTGTTCCGCGCCTGGGACATAACCAAACGATCGGCGTAGTTGCGAATCGCCTCTGTCACTTGATCTGGATAATTCTGCATAACTGCGTTCCGTATGAAGAACGTGGTCCTGCAGTATCGAAACAATCTCAACAACGCCGCACCGCAACCATGATCCGAAAACTCAGAATGCTTGGCTACAGAGTCGAACCTATAGCAGATCCGGCCTGACGAATGGATTTTCGACCCAGTCCAAGTTAAGAGAAAAGCAGAATTCCTGGGCGCGCACCGGAGGGCGCGCAATTGATCTGTCAATGACCCCAACTCTGTTGCATTTCCGGGTCTGGAAGATTTGGTGATGACATGCGCCGAGTAACGGGGTTCTCTGAACTCTAGCAATTAAGTTCTTTCCGCTAACTTCCGAAGAAGCTGTCTTCGTTCCACTCGGTATTTGAAGGCTTTTCGTCCGTCGATAAAAACTACTGGCACTTCTTCGTTGAATTTCTGCAGCAATTGCGGGTCGGCATCGATATCCACCTCGCGCCATTCGAACTCGGCATCGCCTTGAACTTGAGCCAGCGTCTCTTTGACTACCTCGCAGAGATGACATCCTTTGCGCGAATAGACGACTACCTCGTGCATAAAGCGTCCCCGCACCGAACGATTGTGCCGCTCAATTGATCCACTCGCTTGCCTCGTCTTCGTCGTCTTCCTCTTCCGGTATTGGTTGAGACATCGCGATGGCCTCGTCGGCCGCGTCGGCGATTTCTTCGTCGTCAGATTCGGCAAGGTCTACCATGAGTTCCCCTGCCTCCTGCGGACGGATACTGGAGGCGGCACCGATGGCGGCAATGAGCAATGGCTTTGGGGTGCCCGAGTCCTCGAGGAGCGCGATGATGTGAGTCCAGGCCGCGTCCAGTTCCCAGTTGCCAGCCGCGTTGACTGCCTCGTAATGAATCTCAGGATCGGCGCTATTCAAGGCTTCCAGTATCTGTTTATCAAAACCTCGAACCCAGCGCATTGAAAACACCGCCGTCAGCATCCAGTCTTTATCCCCGCTGGAGTAAGCCGCCATGATTGCTTTCTGGTGCCAAGCCTGGGGAGCTCGCACAGATGCTTCCAGAATTCGCCTCCGCACTTCCTTGGGATTGCTGTTATCGAGATAAAGGATGTGGAGTGTGTCCTGGATATTCAGAAATGTCCGCTCGGAAATAGGTACGTCATCCGGATCTTCGAACCCATCCATGTCCGCCAATTCGAGTACTGCTCCAAGGGATATTGCCGCTCTGGCCCGCAGTTTCTCTGGCTCCTCTGCATCACGTATGATCGCCATCAAGGTATCAGCCAGATCGTCGTTGATGACGGTAGAATCGCCTGCCAGTTCGGCGGCCATGAGCCGGTCGGACTTTTGAGCTCGGCTATCATGCAGAATATTCTGAAACAACTTCCCGGCATCGCTGGGCCAGTCCCATGGAGGTGTATTTATCAGTGTCTTAAGGTCCACTTTGCCCTCCTCCTGCGTTTAGTTTCATTCAGGCGAATCGCAGATGAGTCGCGAGCTGAAGCGCAACCTGCGATAGTCTGCAGTTTTCTTCTTTATCTTATGTCTGAAAGGTAGAACTGGACGCTTTCGGGGTCGTTTGGTGACAACCCGATCGGAATCGCCACTGGAGAGATTGCACCATTTTTGGTTATGTCCGGTTGGTCCACAATCCAGGCGTTAACACCAAATCTCCGTCCCCTGGACGTTTCAATACTCGAAACCGTTCAGAGCCCTTCCGAGCGCGATGTTGATCCTGGGAGCCCGCGCTTGGTGTGCATGCACTCTATCTAAGCTCTGAAGCCGCACGCAGAGGGGATGTATTGGTCCCTCGCACTCGTAACCGCGTGGTCAGTCCGAGGGACGTTCCGTTAGCATGGGAGGCCTTCCAGTCATGGTTGGCGGGACGCCCAAATGCTTTACGCCCCAGGCACACAGGCCATCCATGAGGCGAACTAGCTCGCGGCCGGCATCGGTCAGGGAGTAGTCAACCCAAAGCGGTTTTTGCGCGGCGACCGTCCGCCGCACGACTCCGTCCTTTTCGAGGCTCTTCAGCTGAGCGGTCAACACCTTTTCGCTGATTCCAGGAAGAAGTTCGCGAAGCTCGGCGAATCGCTTCGTACCGAACGCCAGGTACCAAACGATCTCAACCTTCCATTTACCTGCCATCACTGCAGAGGTTGCGCGCACAGGGCATCCCCCGAACGGAACGGTGCTTCGTCTGGCTTGCATAATCTTCCAACCTGGAACGACCATAGCAGATTGCACAGCTTACTTATTTGTGCGTACTAGGAAAGCGATCCATTTCTCGTTACTCTTTCCTCGATGACCAAAAAACCTGAGGTCTAGAGTGGATCTGTCAACCAATCCCCTTGCTCTGCTTACATTTTTATCCGCACCAGCTGTGCTCACCAATGCGTCGTGTGTTCTGCTGTTCGGAACCGGAAACCGCTACGGCCGCGCGATCGACCGCGTGCACGAACTCGCCGAGACCGTTCGCGCCCATATCACTATCCATGACGAGGAGCAAACATTACGCATCAACCAGCTGCGCGCGGGCGAGCGGCGCGCTGCGCTCATCGTTCGCGCACTCAGTTGCTTCTACACCGCAGTGGCAAGCTTTACTGCCAGCACCCTGATCTGCCTTATCGGCTCCGTCTTGCACGGCGCAGGCAACGATCGCCCGTTCACATCCTTTCTTCTTGCCGCCCTGGTGATCGGCACGCTCGGAATGTTGGCAATCATAACCGGTGCCTCAGTGCTGGTGCGGGAGTCCTGGTTCTCGTTTCGAATCCTCCAAGAAGAACGCGCATTTCTCAGCCGCTTTGAGAACGCGCTAAAGCAATAACATCAACTTCCCCAAGGAGACTGACAAACGTGGAACAAAAACACTCGCAGATTCATCCCGACGATGCGCTCGTCCTGTTTCTTGACCTGCAGGCCGGGATCGTAGAGCTGACGCAAACCAACCCCATCGACAGGCTCCGGAAATCCGTCGCCGCACTTGGGAAGCTAGCCGCGCTGTTCGCAATGCCCGTGATAGTGTCCGCGGTCCGTGAACAGAATGCGGATGCCGTGATGCTGCCGGAGATCCGGGAGTCGGTCGGGGACTATAAAGTGCACTACCGCACCACCTGCGACTCGTTTCAGAACGATCGGGTGCGGGAACTCATTCGCGCGAGCGGACGTAGTACCATCCTGCTCTCCGGCGTGGCTACTGAGCTCGCCGTCCAGCTGCCAGCTCTCTCCGCAAGCGACGCCGGCTACCGCGCGTTTGTTGTGATCGATGCTTGCGGCGGCATGAGTCAGAGGACGGAGCAAGCTGCCCTCGACAGAATTCATCAAGCCGGCGGGAGTTCGATCTCTGCAATTACGCTCGCGGGAGAAATCGCGGGAGATCTGCGCGAGCCGCGAGCTCAACAGTCGGTCGGGATTCTCTTCGAGCTGGCAAAAGCATGAGTGGGGCGGGGCATGCACTCAAGCGGGTAGCAGTTGCCTTGTTTGTGGCAACTGTTCTCGGTGGGGCAGATGGCCACTGTCAGTCAATTCAGTTGTGGCCTGAGATAGACCTGAGCTTGAGCGCCAAGGAAACGAACTTGCTGATCCCCTCATTAGCGCGGTTTGATTCGAACCTGCCGAACCCACAGTTTGTCGCCACTGGAGCCATTGGCACCCTCCGGCTCAGTCGGCGCTGGAGCCTGAGCGCCGGATATCTCTTTGCCGATCTCCCGCAGCACGATCAGGTGGCGCACGTTCCCCTGGCGGCTCTTACCCCGTCCTGGACCTATCGTGAATGGACGCTTTCCGATATCAATCGATTCGAACGGTTGCTGGCCTATTCCGACCAACCCTACCGATATCGCAATCGCGCCACCGCAGACTGCGCATTTGGCAGACGCCGCACACGACATCTCTATGGCTCCGACGAATTCTTCGTCGATCTGTCGAAGAGGTCATGGAATCAGAACCGTGCCGAGGTGGGGATTGGCATCCAGGGCAGTCATAGCACTCGCTTCGATGCGTATTTTCTACAGCGAAGCGCCCCTGGTGGAAAGGAGACCTCGGTGATCGGCACAATCCTGACGGTCATGATCCATAAGGAGAACGTGCGATAGGTGGCGCGCAGAGGATAGCCGAAATATCTCGACATGGCCTATCGATCGAAGCCGGGTTTTTCTTAATCGGGATGGCAGTCGTCTTCGTGCACATGGTGCAGACCTACACGTGACTGTCCGCGCTATGATTCTGTCTCTGGGGCGATTCGGGATCATGTCTCAGGCAGAAACCAAAACCTTGGAAAAGCGCTGGAAGCAATATCGCGCTATCAATCAACTGAACTTGATCGGTGATCCGATCGACGTCGAGTTTTGCCAAGCTGCTACGCAAGCGCCCGACCCAAAAGACGAGATTTCAGTCGAACTCAGGCAAGGCGAAGATTAATCAAAGGTCCGAGTTGACCACGACTCGACCAGAACTCGGAAAAGTACCTTGCGCTGTGACTCGGGCACAGGCAGGGCGCGCCAGTACCACGCGGAGTAGAACGATCCCATCCGATGGAGAACGAACTCGAAGACATCATCTACCGGATGCAGATCACGAAGCTGGAGTCCAAGCTGGCTCTGCGTGAGATCGAGCGCGAAAGCCTGAACCGCGAAATTGCCACGCGCACGCTCACGCCCGACCGGCACGTTGAAGCTATCGAACGTCGCGATGAGTTGCAGACCGAGTGCGCACAACTGCTGACTGAACTGGAGACATTGCGCCAGTCACACCAGTGATTTACAAAAGAATCCGGGGCGTCGCATCCGGTGAACAGTCCTTTTCAATCGATACTGAAAGTCGACTTGCGAGAACATCAGAAGAAATTGCTGCGTTGGCGCCAAGATTACTTGACAGCGCCAAATGCTTGACGGGGCGGCAATTTCGCGACTCCATGCAAATCACGCCGTAAAGAGTACATTGCTATCTTTCGGGGCGACAGGAACATTAGCAAGGCGACTCCACACACCCATCTTTCTAAGCCTTTTTTCGAAGAAGATCCGCTATATCGTCCATTTTCTGGTCCAGCATCGTCATCTTATGCGACACCCCCTGGATCTCAGACTCGGCACGCTTGTTCACGTCGAAGTCCAGCTCAGCGCGCAGACGATCTCTCGTGTCCTGTCGATTCTGGCTCATCATAATAACGGGAGCCTGCACGGCCGCCAGCATCGAAAGAAACAGGTTCAACAGAATAAACGGGTATGGATCCCAGGCATTCTTGTCGAGGAAAACATTGACCGCCGTGTAGACCGCAAGGACAACGGAGAAGGTGATGATGAAGGTCCACGAGCCGCCGAACCGGGCAACCCCGTCGGCGATTCGCTCTCCGGTAGTCTCTTCTTTTTCGATCACTTCATTTGGATTGCGAGCGGCGCGTCCGCGCACCAATCCCTGGGTGGCATGGAGCTGGCGGCCGAGCGTGGTGAGCAGATCCATGCCCGCCATCGGCTTCTTAGTAAGTAGGACTTCAATATCCTCCCTTGTCACTTCCAGGCACAAGGACTCCACAAGCGCGAGGGCGTTGGTCTGGTGGGGTGTCATCTCAAGCATGGAAGCGAAACCGAAGAACTCGCCACTATCCGGCTCGTCCACCACCACTTCCTGCTGGTCTTCGTCCACTGTGAATACACTCACCTGGCCTGAGAGAACGACGTAGGCCGCTGCTCCGGGGTCGCCCACCTTGTAGATGCGCTCGCGAGCTGCGAACTTCTTGAGATCCACCTGACTTGCCAGCACCGCGGCCTCTTCATCGTCCAGCAGGGCAAAGAGGGGAACGTTCTTGAGCACTTCCGGATTACACGCCATGAATAGCCTCCATGTGATCAACGGTGCCGAGGTTAGCCAATCGTTAAGAATTCGTTATTGCGCACCACTTTGCCGGGATGCGGGAACCCAGACGTCCGGGAAATCCACGGCAAACCCGATCTGGCCGCCGATCTGCGGGCTGGCGACGTATTTGCCTCCGAGCAGGCCGAAACAGAAACTCAGCCCATTGCGAAGCGCATACTGTCCGCCAGCCATCGCCTGAAGTTGACTTTTGCCCAAATTATCGTTCTCGGCATAGCCGCCGTAGAGCTCGCCCCCGAGCGTGAGCCGGCTATTGAAATCGTGCAGCAGAGAAAGGCCGCCGGTGTAAACCTGGCCGCGGGTGTTTTGTAATCCAATCACGCCGGTACTGGTGTTGCCGGCAAACAAGATCCCCAAGTTGCCGGTAACTCTGGTCTTTTCCGAAAGGGACTTTTGCCCGATGAAGTTGAGCCAATAGTCAACCAACCCAGAGCCGAGCTGCTGGCGTGTATCTCCGGTCGGGAATTCCGTGTAGAAACTAGCCCCAAGAGCAGGGAGCCGCGAGCCCTTGGACTCCTTATGAAAAATCCACTTGATTCCCATGTTCGTATCCCCCCAGCCACTGGAGGGCAGGTTTCCCGCAGTTCGCTGAATGTTGATGTAGGGAACATCGAAATCGAGTTCCAAATTGTGCGGCAGGCCATAGTTCAGCTTGAAATTGGCCGTGTTTTGCCGGACATTCGGGTACTGAAGCTGGAGAGCGTCATACTCGTTGAAGAACTCAAAGTGCCACTTTCCTCGTTCGGTGACCCCTGTGTCATCGGTATAAAAGGGCAGCTGAGCGTGCAGCGGAGTGCAGAGACAGAGCATGCATGCCAGTGGGATCAACGGTAGAGCGCGAGTCGTGAATGGCATGGGGATGAGGGCTCAGAATAGCCGCCCAGGGGCGGGAGCGCCGACAGATTGTTGAAATGGAAGTCAAGAATTAACAATTCGCTCGCTCGGTCAACGCCAAATCGCTGATGAGATTGTTCAGAAGAGGAGACCACGATTGTCGTGTTTCGGTCGAATACCCCCCCCACCCTTCAGTTACATTTTCGGCAACCGCCAAATCGAATGTCGAGCGCCCAGGGGGGAACGCGGGTGCTCCGTTTTCGGCAGCCTGCCAAGCAATGTGGCGGAAAGATAAAAGCGTGGGTGGGGCACCGAGAGAGTTACGCCACGGTTGGAAGCGACGCGAGGGCGTTGGCGATGGCCTTTCCCGCGGTCGCGGTAGTTGCGTCGCCGCCGAGGTCGGGAGTGCAGAGTGCTTTGTCGACCAGTGTGGCCTCGATGGCCTTCACGATGCCCGCAGCAGCCTCGGCTTCGCCGAGAAGATCGAGCATCATAGCCGCGGACCAGATCTGGGCGATCGGGTTGGCGATGCCTTTGCCGGCGATGTCGGGCGCCGAACCATGAACAGGCTCGAAGAGCGAAGGATAGCGGCGCTCGGGATTGATGTTGCCTGAGGGAGCAATGCCGATGGTTCCGGCGCATGCGGGACCCAAGTCCGAAAGAATGTCGCCAAACAGGTTGGAAGCAACGACCACATCGAAGCGGTCTGGATGCAGCACGAAATGCGCGGCGAGGATGTCGATGTGGTATTGGTCCCAACGCACATGCGGAAAATTCTTGCTGGTCTCGCGCACTCGCTCATCCCAGAAGGGCATGGTGATCGAGATGCCGTTGGATTTGGTGGCAGAGGTGAGGTGTTTCTTTACGCGCCGATTCGCAAGCTCAAAAGCGAAGTTGAGAATGCGGTCAACCCCGGCCCGGGTCATGACCGTTTCCTGGATCACAACCTCGCGGTCGGTTCCGCTAAAGATCCTGCCGCCGATGGAGGAGTATTCGCCTTCGGTGTTCTCGCGCACTACATAAAAATCGATGTCGCCCGGTTTTCGTCCGGCGAGCGGGCAGGGCATGCCGGGCATGAGCCGCACCGGACGCAGATTGACATATTGATCGAATTCGCGGCGGAACTGGATCAAGGATCCCCAAAGCGAGATGTGATCGGGTACTTTTTCCGGCCAGCCGACCGCGCCGAAGAAGATCGCGTCGTGGCTCCCGATCAAATCCTTCCAATTTTCGGGAAGCATCTTGTTGTGCTTCAGGTAGTAGTCACACGAGGCAAAATCAAAATCGTCAAGTTGGAGTGTGAAGCCGTATTGTCGCGCGGCGGCCTCGAGTACGCGCAGGCCTTCGGGAACGACTTCCCGGCCGATGCCATCGCCCGGGATCACGGCAATCCTGTACTTCCGATCATTTTCGCTGCGGCGTTCTTCTACGGCGCGGGACATAGAACTCTCTTCAGGAATTGATCCGCCTCTCGGCCGTCTGGAGGACGGCGCGCATGGCGACAATGGTTACAGCTGACAGGATCAGGGTACAACCCACCAGGTAGAGCCCGCCGGCAAAGTGCCCGCCAGCCTCGCTTGCGCCGATCATGTAAGGCCCCACGGATCCGCCCAGAGTACCGAGGGCGTTGATCAGCGCGATCGACGCGGCGGCGCCCCCACCTGCGAAAAACATCGTGGGCAAACTCCACAGCGGCGGCTTGGCGGCGCTCACGCCTAACGCGGCCAGCGAAAGCCCGGTGACCGCTGCGGCAACTGAAGAGCCCGCTCTTGCTGTGATCGCCATTCCCACCGCGCCGATGATGCAGGCAATGGCGGCGTGGCCGTAGCGTTCTCCGGTGCGGTCGGAATTGCGCGACCAGAGCACCATGCCGATGACGGCGATGAGGTTGGGAATTGCGACCAGCAGACCGACCTGGAACGGAGACTGTCCCGGCTCCTTGACGATGAGGGGGGCCCAGAATCCGACCGTGTAGAGACCGGCCGAAGTTCCGAAATAGGCAAGCGAAAGGACCAGAACTTTCCAATCCGCCAGAGCGCGCCAAGCGCTGTGGCCACGCGGATCTTTGACAGATGCCTGTTCGCGCAGCATCGCTTCGGAGAGCCAAGCGCGCTCGTCGGCCGTGAGCCAGGTCGCATCGGCGGGGCGATCCGTGAGGAAGCGCATCGTGATGCCGCCGAGTACCAGCGCGGGAATTGCCTCGGCGATGAAGAGCCACTGCCATCCTCGCAAGTGCAGCAGGCCGTCGAGCTGCATCAGTGCGCCGGAGATGGGCGATCCAACAAAACCCGCGGCCGGCGCCGCCGCCATGAATAGCGCGGTCACAGCCGAACGGCGATTCAAAGGAAACCAATAGCTGAGGTAAAGAATGATTCCGGGGAAAAAGCCCGCTTCGGCGATGCCGAGCAGAAAGCGCAATGCATAAAAACTTATCGGACCGTGAATGAATGCCATCGCTATCGACACCAGGCCCCAGGTGATCATGACTCGCCCGATCCAGAAGCGCGCGCCCACACGATGCAGGATCAAAGTCGAGGGCACCTCGAAGACGAAATAGCCAATAAAGAAAATGCCTGAACCGAAGCCGAACATCCGCGCCGTCAGCCCTATGTCGCGATTCATGGTCAGCGCTGCGAACCCTATATTGATGCGATCGAGGAAGGCAACGAAGTAGAGCAGCATGAGAAACGGAACGAGCCTCCACGCGGCCTTGCGCATCGTACGCTCTTCAAGGGAACTGCACGATCGCGCCTGGATTTCGCTCATCATTTGTGGGCTGGCGTGCCGCTGCTTCCGCACCGATCTTCGATTGTATACGCGAAAGATTTGGCGGCTGTGTCACCCTCAATTCGGAGGATCCAATTTTTTGCCGCCGTTTAGATGGAGGAGGGGAATCAAATGACGACTCTCAGATGGATAGCCGTGATCATTGCCGCTCTTGCGCTGGTGTCCCGCCTTAAGTTGAAGCAGTTCGCATTTGGCTTTTCCGACTGCGGTGACGCCATCGTGGCATCGCGTCATCTTTTCGGTCACACCAGGCGTTGTGCTCTTCTGGGTTCGGCTTGCCGTGAGCGCGATTTTGATCGAAGGCAGCGTCAAATACACGCACTGAGAGCGAGGATGCACGTCGCAAATCCCTGATCTGGGCGAACCTCCATCCAGCCGAAAACTGCACCATTTTTGGTTACTGACAGGTTGCCCACAACCTACTGCAATCGCGTCAATGAGTGGTTCGCCCTGTACGCGTCAATTGAGAACTGGGATGAAGTTCTTTGAGAACCGGACTGGTCCACGGTGCTTCGCAGCGCAATGAAGTTAATGCAGACTAGCAACAAAGGCATTTATGTCCTTCAGCACCTCTGCCTCATTCGATAGAAATACATAGTGATTCGCACCTGCCAGCGTTATCACATGCGCCGTGGGCACGCCATTTTCCACCGACTTCTCCTGTCTCTCAACTAAAGCTTCTAGTGCGGTGGAATAAGTCTTGGCTGCGGCTTGCACCGAAGAATCTGTATTCTCGTCAACCCAGATTCCCTGGCTGTGCGGGTTTGCGAAGATGACAAGCGCTGGTACCGGAATAGCAGCGTATTTTTTCGCGCCCGTCATAAGCGGCATGAACAGGGCGGTGCCGGGAAGATCACGCTGTTTTCCCACCCCTCCGTCAGGAGTGGATTCCCTTTGCGCGCGGAGCTCTGCTTCGGGAAAGTTGAATCCGTTCACGCGCTCATAATATTTCTGCAACGCGCTGAAACTGGCCAAATCCGTTTGACTGGGTGGTGGAGGCTGAGGTCCTTGAAGCTTCTGGATTTCCATAATGCTCGCCCCTTTGCCATTGTCAAAAGCGCAAGAATACGCGGCATCCAGGTAGACCATTCCCGCAACTCGTTTCGGATGGCTATTTGCAACTGAACTCAACTCCACCCCAGCGATCGAATGTCCCACGACGATCGGTCTGTTCAGATTGAGTGAGTCAATCACCGCTACCACGTCATCGCCGAGGCGATCTGCCGGGTGATCCGTTGCCGAATAACCGGAGGCACCGAACCCACGCCGAGTAATGCCGTAGACATGGTAGTGAGCCGTGAGTTTCGGCGCGAAATCGTCGAAAACGTGAGCCGTATTGCCGCCTCCGGCCAGCAGAATGATGGGCCTGCCAGAGCCACGCCAATCGAGCACTTCCAGCCGAATCTCCTTGTCTACGGTTACAAATTGCGTAGTGTGAGGTGAGGGATCTTTCCAGACGGCTGAGCTTTGCGAATGAACGGGAACCGCGAGCAAAGCAAGCAACACAGAACCGGCTAGACAACTGCAATGAGACATAGGGCTGTCAACTCCTTGTTCCAGTCCCTACGCAGCACCGGTTCCCGATGTTCCCTTGTTAACTACATATTCGGCTACCCGAACGCATTCAGTTGGGGGCAAATCGCCAATGCGAATTTCCAGGTCTAACTTGTCTGGAAAAGCGCTTTGCCCTGTGGTCAATCGCCGACCTGAACGAACACTTCGAAGCTCATTACGGCACCCATCATCTGCAATACGAATTGACAAGCAGGATGAATCGACGCTATAGTCGTTTATCGATATATCGATCATCGAGGAACCATGCCGAAGCGAAAACTTGATCCGTTACCCTCCGCAGCATTCCAGATCATGCTTGCTCTCGCTGATGGCGACCTCCACGGATACGCAATCATGCGCCAGGTCGAGGAGCAGACCGGCGGACGCCTTCGCCTTGGCCCCGGAACTTTGTATGGTTCGATCCAGGCCCTCCTCGAGGGAAAACTGATCGAAGAGGTTGACCGGCCCGACGATACTGACGCACATCAGGAGCGCCGCCGTTACTACCGGTTGACCGCGGCCGGGCGCAAACTGGCGCGGTCCGAGGCCGAAAAGATGGCCGATGTATTGCGCGTCGCCCGAACCCGAAAAATCCTGAGGGGGGATTATGTCTGAAAAGATGTACATCCGCCTGCTACGCATGTATCCCTCGAGGTTTCGAAAAACATACGAGGGTGAGGCGCTACAACTGGTTCGAGATCGCCTTCGCGATGAAACGGGCTTCTTCAACAGGCTCCGTCTCTGGTGGGATCTCCTTGCCGATCTGCTGGCAGGGCTCCCGCGCGCCTATCTGAACTCCTACGCGACGCCGGAAGCGGCCTCTCTTTCGCCTCATGCCGAGAGCCTTCCCTCCTTCAAAGTTCTGGACACGGAACCTCTGGGGCGCGGATCGATCATGGTTGCTGGCGTGGTCTCGCTTACCGCAATTGCAGCTTTTGGATTTGTGCTGAGCCGGCCGATCGCTTACCTGCCCATCTCGGGTTCGAATGGAAAGATGTCTCCGATCGAATCTGTCCTCGAACGTCTCAATCGAGCCACGACTTCTGATTCGGCCGGCGGCGGCCATGAGGTAGCGGCCAGTTCCGCCACAACTGGAGCAAGAGAACAGCAGACGCAGTCCTTGACGGCAGCAGCCCCGATTGGACCCGAAACAGGCACTTCAGCGCCGGCACTTGCAAACAGGGATTTTGCCGGCGGCCCCGATCGAGTTGTTCCCATGCAGACGCAGAACCCGAACGGGATCTTGGTCAATGGGTCGACGCCATCCAGAGCACTCGAAACTCTTCCCGAAACAAACAGTCAACAAAGTCCTGGCGCGATCGGAAATCTGCCTGCGCATGGCCTGACAACTGCTCTGCCGAGCACCAGCGGCTACTCGCAGCCTGCCAAAGAGCATGCCCGAGTTCTGATTCCCGCCGGACAACCACGACTGGAGAACGCCTCCAGCGCAATGATTCGGTTATTTCAGACGCACGACATCGTAATGTTTGGCGAAGTCCACAGCAGCCAGCAGGAATACCAATGGCTCTGCAAGCTGGTGCAAACGCCGGGATTTTCAGATCACGTGGACGACATCGTCGTCGAGTTTGGAAACGCGCTTGATCAGAAGACTGTCGATCGCTACGTTGCCGGCGAGGCTGTTCCGTTCGACGAGGTGCAGAAGGCATGGCGCGACATGGTGGCCGACGCCGAACCCGCCTCTCCGGTCTATGGGTGGCTCTACAAGGCAGTGCGCGAGGCCAACATGCAACATCCCGGCAGGCGCGGCATCCGCCTTCTGATGGGGAGCCCCCCCGGCGATTGGAGCAAGATCAGGAACTCCGGCGATCTGGCACCCTACGCAGCTGAACGGGAACAATGGTACGCAAATGTAGTGAAGACTGAGGTGCTGGCGAAGCACCACCGCGCGTTGCTCATCATGGGGGCAGGACATTTCCTTCGCGGGCATGACCAAGCGTTGCAGTTCGAGCTAGCGGCGCAACTGCATCGTAATATACCGCTCGACAAGGCGAATCTTGGACCCGGCTATATCGAGAAACAACTCAGAGCTGAAGGCGCAAATCCTTATCTCGTCGTCTTTGGAACAAATGCGATCGACAACCATGGAGATATGGATCGGCGTTTTGATACCTGGCCGGCGCCGGTGCTCGTGCCACTTCGAGGAAACTGGGTCGGAACGCTTCCGGCGCAACCTGTAATCTCCGGTGGCCATGCGCCAGCCATACCACTCACCCTTGCAGACCAGGCCGATGCCCTGTTGTACGTCGCTCCATGCAGTGCGCTGAAGAATGTCTACCTGTCCAAAGCAGATCTTGATGGCACACCCTACGGACAAGAGGTGACTCGGCGGGACATCATTCTGCTGGGTCATCCAGCGGCTTTTCCTTATGGCGTGCTTTCCCAATGCGCACAACCCCAGCAGGCGCCGCGCTGAAGAATTTTCGAAATCGGTGTAGACCGAAAGCACATAGCGAAATGGCTCTTTCATCGAGAAAGCGCCGCCTTTCGACGTTCCCAGAAAGTCTACGTAAGTTCCGAAACTGCTTTGACACCTCCCTGTGATTGGGGACAGGAGGTTGTTTTCTCAGCTCGAAAAAACACGGAGGATGTATGTGTCCAACAGCCAATTGCATCTCGGCCTTTGCTGTCGGATTTCTCGCATTCGCAGTATTGTGCCGGACACCAGAACCCGTAACCGCACAGAGCGACGCAGTCGCCCCCTCTGCTCAGGCCACGAGCCTCGATGTCGCGGAGAAGCAACGGGTGATCAGCGGAGCGATTGCCAATCTGAAGCAGCACTACTTTGATCGGGACGTTGCGCAAACGACAGCAGATGCGCTGCTGGCACATGAGAAAAGCGGCGACGACGACGCTGCGGCGACCGGCGAAGCCTTTGCCAGCTTGTTAACCGGCCAGATGAGAACCGCAGGCCATGATATGCACCTTGTCGTGGAATACAGCCAGAGACCCCTGCCACTCGGGCCGCCGGTGCAGACAGCGGAGAGCCTGGCGCGCTTTCGCAATGCGATGCTGCAGCAAAACTGCATGATCAGAAAAGTTGAGATTCTGCCGCATGACATTGGCTATCTCAAGCTCGACTTTTTTCCCAACACATCTGTTTGTGGATCGGCGCTGAAAACCGCGATGACCTCATTGAGCCGCGCGAACGCACTCATCTTTGATCTGCGGGATAACACCGGCGGCTTTCCGGATTCGGTATCGCTCATCGCCAGCTACTTGTTCGATCACCCGGAGTACATGTTCGGGCCGAGAGGGGCTCCGACGGTGGACTCCTGGACACGGTCTCCAGTTGCCGGAAACGAACTGGCAGATAAGACTGTATATGTACTCACGTCCGCCTCGACATGGTCGGGTGCGGAGCAATTCAGCTACGACTTGAAGATGCTCAAACGAGCCACGCTGGTTGGCGAGACGACCCGCGGCGGCGCCCACGCGGGCGTTTTTCACCGGATCGACGATCACTTCGGCATCGGTATTCCCGAAGAGAAGCCAATCAATCCCTTCGGCAAGGACGACTGGGAAGGGGTTGGCGTTGAGCCGGATGTAAAGGTGAAGGCAGCCGACGCACTCGAAAAGGCAGTGAAACTGATTGAAACCAGAGTCGAGAAGAAGCAGTTCCGGTACTGAAAACTATGTGATCTGATGGTTCACTTTAGGCCTGAAAGCGAACTCGAACTCCATTTCGCTTCCACGGTCGATGCCAACAGGCCAGCGCACGGCTAGAGCTCTTAGATTCTCGAAACGTGCTTTGCCCTGAAGTCGTCAGTCGAGAACACTTGGCCACGCTGCTCGTATCAGGAGTTGACAATGCACTCCGGTTCTCAGCTAACTTGCCCGGAGCTTTGTCCGCAAAATAAGTCATCTGAATGGCCATTAGGCGGCCCATTCATCGAATCGGCGCATGATCTCCATGAGCCAACATCCCAACAGGATGACAGAGCCCCACAATATGAAGGGAACGCCGTAGAGTATGAGATGCTTGCGCGAACGGGCCAACTCAAACACTCGTAGCTTCACGATGGCGTATACATTCGCTGTGAGATAAGCAACCGCCAAACAGCTCACTACTAAGTTGTGCATCTTCCTAGTCCTCCTTTTACCGGCCTGCATCTCTGCGCCGATACTCATCGGCCAGCTCATCAAGCGAGGTCCACACCTTAGAGTTGCGACCAACCCCCATCGACCGGAAATTCGGCGCCGGTCGTGAAGGTCGCGTCGAACGCGAGGAAGAGGACGGCCTTCGCGATTTCCTCCGACGTCCCCCAGCGCTTCATCGGGACCATGCCAATCATCTTTTCCCTAATCTGAGCGGCTGCGTCAGCGGGAAACGCTTTGCCGATGATCGGCGTGTCAATGGGGCCGGGCGTCACCGCGTTGACGCGAATCTCGCTAGGAACCAACTCAGCAGCGAGCGTCCGAGCGAATGATCGTAGCGCGGCCTTGGCAGCTCCGTATGTGGCGTTGCCAGCCATTCCCTTGACGTTGGCGATCGAGGTGGTGAGGACGACAGAGCCTCCCCGGTTTATTAGCGGCGCGAACTTCTGCACCGCGAAAAGCGGTCCCTTGGCGTTCAAGTTGAACATCTCGTCGTAGATGGCCTCGGTGATGCTCTCCAGAGGCGCTCGGGTGCTGAACCCGGCGTTGACGAACAGCAGGTCGATGGTGTCGAACCCGGCCTTCACTCGAGAGGCGAGTGCATCGAGGTCCGTCAACGACCGCGCGTCGCTCGAAACCACGATGGCGTCATTTCCAAGTTCTTTCTGGGACGATTCCAGCCCTTCCTTCGAGCGACCCGTCACCACAACGCGCGCGCCTCCATCGAGGAGCATCTTCGCCGTAGCGAGCCCCATGCCGCTCGTGCCGCCGATGATTACCACCTTTTTACCTTCGTACCGTTTCATGTTTATTCTCCTGGTGACTGGTTGTTATTCGTTCTGTCGCCGTGATTCCAAGTCAGGGATGTGGCGATGTTGTTTTGCATCGAGAGGCGCGCCGATCAGCGCTCCTTCAGGACCTAGTGTTCAAGGGTGCTCGGCTAAGACAAGTCGATACCGGAGACCTTGACGACGGCCTGCCACGCGGCTTCCTGGCTGGCGCGATCGTGGAGGTGTGGGTGGCGCTGCGCCTCAATTGGGCCTGAGAACTTCCCTTGAGCCGAGGCGAAGAATTGCCCTGAGACGTCGGTTCCGAACTCCGACGCCTGGAGGTACCGACGGGCCGCGGTCTCCGGCGTCTGATTCATGCCGGGAATTAGGTTCACGATTGGGATAAACAGATACTTCAACAACGGGCCAGCGTTTCGCACCACCTTGGTGTCGGTCGCCCCACCGGGCGATACGGCGTATACGGCCATGCCGGAGGGCAGCCGGCGGGCCAGCGCCGCGGTCCACCAAGCGATGATGAGCTTCGCGTCAGCATACGCATTGTTGGGCACGTACCTCACGTTCGGCCCGTTGCGCAGCAGGGCTTCAACAGCCGCGGTTTGGTCGCCCCGGTAGTATTTGGCCGCGAAGGCTGGCACGTCGGTGTACTTGAACATGGGTACGCCCCCGCGGGCAGGCTCCGCGCCGGCGATAACAATCCGCGCGTTCGGGCTCAGCAGGCTGGCGCGAAGCAACCCGACAGTCAGTTGATGATGGCCGATCAGCGGGGCCTGAGAAGCCTCAACGCCCGCCGCAGTGATCACGCGCTTCTTGGTTGGGACCAATCCGGCATTGAGCAGTAGGAAATCGATCGGCCGACCTCGCTTGACGAGCTCGGCAACGGCGGACTGAACGCTGGACGGCTTGTCCAGATCCAGCGCCAGCGGCGTGACGATCACTGTTTTGTTCTCAGCCGCGAGTTGAGCGGCCGCTTGCTGGGCCCCGGCAAGGCTGCGCCCGGTGACGATGATCTCGCGCCAGCCCTCTCCGGCGAGCAGTGCGGGCTGCCGCATGACCAAGCCCGGAGGTGGCGCCGGTGACGAGAGCGATCGAATGTTCCATGGAGTCTCCGTTGTGAAGGGTGAAGGCCGAGTCGCGAGGCCAGAGCCGGCTTGTTAATTTCGAACTATTCAGTTGTATAATGGTGGGGATGGAGAGTGTCAAGGAGTTTTGAACTAAATGATTCAAAATACCGCTAGGCCGCGGGGTCGACCGCGCAGCTTCGACGAGACGGGGGCGCTGGAAAAGGCGACTCAGGTGTTCTGGTCGAAAGGCTACGACGGAGTGACGATTGACGATCTCGTCGCCGGGATGGGTGTGGGACGGCCGAGCCTGTATGCCGTCTTCGGGGACAAGCGGGCGATATTCTTGCGCGTCCTTAGGGCGTACGCAGAACGGAAGGGCGCTCGCGCAGCCAAAGCACTCCTTTCGCCACAGAGTCTTCGCGACTCGATCGCGGGCTTTCTGAGGTACGCCGTCGAAAGTGCGACCGAGAAAGGGTCCGCCCGGGGCTGCCTTCTGATGTGCGTCGCGCCGCTTGTGAACGACGCTGAGGTTCAGCGGTTCCTGCAGAGCACGGTCGCGGGCGGCGCGGCGCTGCTGGAGCGCCGTTTCCGGGACGGGATCAGTGCGGGAGAAATCCCATCCGACTTTCCGGTAGCCGCGCGCGCGATCCAAGTCACGGATTTTGCTCGTGGGCTGACCATGCGTGCGCGGATAGGCACGCCGCGCAAGACGCTCCTCAAAGATGCTGAGGAAGCGGCCGACTTGGTGCTTTTGCCGCGGCGCGTCTGACGGGTTATCGGAAACAATTCACTTTACCTTGGGAGTTCCGCGCCGGTCGTGAAGCGCACCGCCCGGTGAAACGCGCATTGGCCTGTGGTCACCAAGAGAGGGTAGCCACTGCGATTGGATCGCTGCAGTAGGTTCTGCTCCGAATTCAGGCCGACGCGAGGCGCAGGTTCAAAACCGTAATGTCATCATCCTGCCCAAAGGTCTGCGCAGCCCGCACGATTGAATCTGCTGACTGGGTCATCATCGCCGTCGCGCGTTCGAACCCGAGGAGTTGACCATCGGTTGCGCGAGCCTCTACCACGCCATCAGTTATGAGAGTGAGTTGCTCACCCGCTGCGAGAGCAAAGACCGACTCGGTGTATTGCTCTTGCGCAGAAAGACCGAGTGGAAGACCATTGGTGAGAGCCAGCTCGCGGCCACTCACGTAAGGGGCTATATGGCCGGCATTGGCAACGGTGAGCGCGCCGGCGGTGCTCACCGTGAGAACGAGACACGTTGTGAACCCCCCGGAGCTGCGCGCCAGCATGCGCTGATTCATCGCGGCGAGAATCTCTGAGGGTCTTTGCGTGTAGTGCGCCAGTGTGCGCAAGGTTCCCACCAGAAGGGATACAGTCATCGCGGCCGGCATGCCTTTGCCGCTCACGTCGCCGATGGCAACGAGGACGCCACCGGTTGCGATGGGAATGATCTGGAAGAAGTCGCCGCCGACCTGGCCGGCAGGCTTGTAGACGCTCTCCACCACAAAACCGGGCACGGTGGGGATCTCTTCCGGCACGAGGACCTGCTGCACGGCTCGCGCGGCTTCCAACTCGTTTTTGTAGCGCTCTTCATCTCGGCGGATTCGAACGAAGCGAAGTAGGAAAATGGCAAAGAGCACGAGTTGAACCGCGATGCTCGCAATTTGATAGGTCCCAATCGGAAAGGGCCAGTTGGCCAAGCCGCTGAAGAAGAGGCTTTGGTAGAAGATTACCCAGGCTGCACCTTGCCCAATCAGAACTGCAGTCACGTAGACAGCGGTGAGGTTGAGGAAGTACACAGCCACCGGCACAGAAAAGATGCGCATTTCTATTTTGCTGTCCTTTGAGGCTTCGAAGAGCAGTCCGCAATTGGAAGCCGCGAGCAAAAGCTTCGAGAATGCCCCGATTTCGCCGTACAACGAAGTGCTGATCCAACCGAGAGCGACGAGACCATTCAGCACAAAGTCGGACAGCGCCACTGCGATGGCTACCCAGTACAGACGGGTTCGACCGATCCGCCCAAAGTGCTCGATCATCGTCGGCATGGATACGTTGAGGCCAAGGATCAGGATGGCCTGACCCCAGAGCCAAAAGTGGATGTTTACGGAATGGACGTCGCAGTACGTTTGGAAAACTACATAGACCACGTTGATCGCCTCAAACAGGCCAAACCATAAGAATTCGCGGTCGGTGGGCCGGAGGAAGAAGAGCAGAAGGGAGCCGATCCCCGCCAGAAGGCAAACGAGTCCATTGATGTTGTATTGGGCATCTTCCCAGAAAATCTGCCGAAGGCGATGTATTCGCCATTCCTGGATCAGGCTGGCATCACCCAGCTGCATGGATTCCTGAAACCCGCCGAGCTGCCCCCCTCCCCACTCAGACGAGTAGTGCCACACACGGATGGCGAAGGTGAGGGGCCGACCGGACTGCGTCAGATCGGCTGGAATGGGAAAGGCGAGGTTCTCACCTGATAACGGTCTAGCATGCGGAGGCATGGAGCCGAGCTCGGCGATCGAATGGCCGTCGGCAAAGATCTGAAAGTTCGTGGCGATGGCCGGAACCCAGACCGCAAGTGGGCCGGGGTGGGATGGCAGCGTGACTTTGAATCGGTACCACGCGAAACCAGTGAGGTACGGGTAGCCTTGCCCGTACCAGGGTCGATCGCCCCGGATAAGAGGCCAGGCATGATCATCGAATGCTGGGTTGGCCCAGGCGAAGGTCGGATCGTCCCCAGGATGAAAACGCATCAGTCCGTCCAGCGCCACAATCTGACGGCCGTGAGCGGCAAGATCGAAGCTCTGCGCAGCGAGCGCGCCACAGAGCATTGAGACGGCCAGGACGCCGAGAATCAGGCGGAACGCCTTGCGGGGAAGCATTACTGGCAATCTTGTCATCAAGTTCATCGGCCGACAACGGAAAATGTCATTTCACGCGAAAGAGAGCGCCGCAAGAGCAATCGACGGGGAACCGACAGGATGGCGGAGACGACTCGGTTACTTCAGTCGTCGATGAGCGCATGATCGCTAAGCCGTAAACTGACTCGCCACTGGGCTGGGTCCCACTCGGTGAGCGGTAAGGGCTGTTCTCATCAGTTGAGTACAGGACGCCCCATCTTTCCCCTCGGGATCAGGAATTCGAACATACCCCCTCGTCTCCTTGTCGACTCGTTGGGAGTCCGATGTGTTCGTCTGCCCCGGGGCTCAGCAGGTTCAGCCGGATATTCCTGCTCTTCAGTTCCTTGAGCCACGTGCGGGCGAACGAGCGCAATGCCGCCTTGTTCGCCGAATACACACCGAAACCAGGAAAGCCTTTCACCGAAGCAACTGACCCGGTCATGATTATCGATCCGCCATCGTTGACTCTAGGAATCGATTTGTGTGGTATCGGTGGTCGGTGGGTCAGGGCCTGGGGCTCGCATCCACCTCGGAGGCCCGCGCCAGTGCTTGCGTGTCGACATACTCCCGGACGTTCGTCAATTTGCCGTTTCGAACGGCAATGTCGAAGACCCAGTGGTCTTCAAACGTCCTATTCGTCTCTTTGATTTTCCCAGTAGCGAAGCCGACGACCAGAACCCGGTCTCCCTGCGCTATGAACTCGGGGGTCTCTGGGTACGAAGTTTCCACCGTTTCGTTAGCCTTCTGAAGTAAATTCTCCAATCCCGCGTGTCCGCGGTGCGTGCCGGCCAGCGGCCAGTTCTCGCCCGGAATGATCCACTCAATATCTTCGGCAGACAGCGCCAGCAAACCTTGCTTATCGCGGCGGCCGAGTGCCGCAAGAAAATTCTTCACAGTCTGGACATTCTTTTCGATGCTCATCGAAACCTCACCTTTTCCTTTACATCGGATCGCGTCCGATCCCATCGGACGTTTTGGAATCCTTCTACTCGGGCCAAATCACACGGTCGCAGATCGATTACTGCTGCTTCTTGAACAAATCCTGGAAGATGAGCAGACCCCAAGTGCGGCCGCGTGCGTGCACCAGCGCGCCACCTTCGTTGAGCTTCCCCAGCTTGACGGGCGCGAATCCGAGTAGTTTGGCCAAATCCGCCACGGGAGCGATCGCGTCCTCGTCGTCGCTCGACAGAAAGACGACCCGGTGGCCGCCCTCGACGATTGGGTCGGTCGCCAGGGTGGCTGCAATCAGGTGATTGAAACCTTTCACTAACTTAGCGCCGGTGAACGACTTCGCAACGAAGGCGGAGGACGGAAGACCGTCCAGTTCCTCAGGTGGGACTGGAAACGAGTTCATCGCGTCGATGACCGTCTTGCTTTTCCAACTCGGCAGGGCCTTCGCAATCTCGCGATGTTCCCCGAACGGAACCGCCAAGATGATGGTGTCGGCCTCGAGTGCATCCCGCAGCGACTTGGCGACGACCGTGGGCCCAATCGCCCGAGCCTCCGGTGCCAAGGCCTCGGGCGACCGACGACTCGCGACGGTGACTTCGATGTTCTTACGGGCAAAGGCGTGGGCGAGGGCCTGACCTATCTTTCCGAATCCTACAATTGCATAGCTCATAATGTTTCTCCGATCTCGTGTGAGAACTAAAGTTCGAGAAGCGACCGCGCCGGGGTCAGACCTGCGCCATGCCTCCATCGACGGCGAGATCCACGCCGGTGATGAAAGAACTTTCATCGCAGGCGAGGAACGTGACGGCGGCCGCGATTTCCTCAGGCTTGCCCCTGCGACCCATTGGGATCTGCGAGGAAAACTGGGCGGCCGCTTGCTCGGCCTGTTCAGCGGTAAGGCCCGTCGTTGTCTCTAAGGCGGGGGTCTCGATTGGCCCGGGGCTCATCGAATTCACGCGGATCTTGCGGTCTTTCAGCTCCATAGTCCAGGCGCGCGCGAAGTTGCGGACGGCCGCCTTACTCGCGGCGTAGGCGCTAAACCCTGGCAGCCCCAACACGTTCGAGACCGAAGAGTTCAGGATAATCGAACCGCCATCTTTGAAGAGGGGAAGGGCCTTCTGCACCGTAAAGAACAGCCCCTTCACGTTCACGTCGAAGGTCTGATCAAAATGTGCCTCAGTAGCCACCGCGAGCGGTGCGATTGTACCCGCGCCCGCGTTCGCGAAGAGTACGTCGATGTGACCATGTTTCTCTTTCACGACGGCATAGAGCCGGTCCAGATCTACCAAGCGCGACACGTCGCCCACGACCGTCGTAATGTTTCTCTTGATGAAGGCTGCGGCCTCCTTCAGCTCTTTCTCTCGTCGCCCAGTGATCACGACGTACGCACCTTCTTCCACGAAGCGCTTGGCCGTGGCCAAGCCAATCCCGCTGCTTCCGCCTGTGATAACCGCAATTTTTCCCGCCAAGTTTTGTCCGTGGTTATTACTCATACTGTTTTTTCCATTTGTTTTTCGTTGTCTTTTATGTTGAATTTACGGTCGGGCGTAGCGCGTCAGATTTGCGCTAGGCCGCCGTCGACGGCGAGCTCGCTCGCAGTCATGAAGCTGCTGTCGTCCGACGCGAGAAAAGCCGCCGCCGCCCCGATCTCCGCCGGATCGGCCATGCGCTGGAGCGGAGTCATCGAGGCGTAGATCTTCTGGCCCTCCTCGCCTAGCGCTGCCTTCGCGAGTTCGGTCGCCGTCGCCCCGGGCGACAGCACGTTTACCCGGATGCCGGTGCCCTTCAGGTCCTCCGCCCAGGTCCGCGCGAGGTTGCGCACTGCCGCCTTGCTCGCGCTGTAGACGCTCATTGTCGGGGCGCCCGTGGTGCCGGCGCTCGAGCCCGTCAGAATGATCGAACCGCCCTTGCCCATCAGTGGCAGCGCCTTCTGGACCGTGAAGATCGTACCCTTCACATTGGTGTTAAAGGTCTCGTCAATGTGCTCGGCGGTTATCTTGCCGAGCGGAAGTGGACTTCCCGCCCCGGCGTTGGCGAAGACGATGTCGAGGATTCCGCGCTCGGCCTTCACCGCCGCGTAGAGTCGGTCGAGGTCGGCCAGATCGGAGATCGAGCCCCTCACTGCGCGGGCGTTGGACCCGAGGTCGGCCACAGCGGCGTCGAGCTCTGCCTGCCGGCGGCCAAAAATGAAGACAAAGGCGCCCTCCTCAATGAAGCGCTTTGCTGCGGCGCGGCCGATGCCGGTAGCCCCACCCGTGATGACCGCAACCTTACCTTCAAGCTTTCCCATAATTACTCCCTTCGGAATGCGTGTAGCATTCGGTACAGTAGGGTAGAGTCCTTTGGCGATGGACGAGAACTGCTCAGGCGTCCTGATCTTTTGTCTATTCGTCCAAAAGAGCGAGGCTAAGTTGGACCCGATAACAGATATCTTCAGAACGATGCACATAACCGCTTTCGGTCTGCACAGGCTCGAAGCCACATCCCCGTGGGGCGTAAAACAGGAAAACCAGACCGAAGGAAAAGTCACGCCTTCCGACAAAAAGATGTCCCCCACAGATTTGGCGCACTTCGCCATGCTTTCGCGCGGCAACTGCTGGCTGAGTGTGGAAGGGATTGCGGGGCCGATTCCCCTCACCGGTGGTGATTGCTTTTTGCTGGCTCGGGGAACTTCGATTGTTTTGCGCGACAGCCCGCGAACACGCCCGAGATGGAGTTTCCGCGAGATGGGGGCCAAAGCCAACGGCAATGTCGTTCTTTATGGAGGCGGTGGCGCACCGACGACAATCGTCTGTGGTTCCTTGAGTTTCGATCGCGCCAGCCTGAAGCCAATCACTCAGTTATTGCCGAGCTTCATTCTGATGAAGGCCGATGAGGCACGCACCCTTGCTCTTCACAACACCGTGCAGGCGCTTGCTTCGGAAATGGCAGAACAGGCGCCGGGATCTGAAGTCGTCGCGACTCGACTGGCCGAAGTTCTGTTTATCCAGGTACTCCGGGCGCATATCGCATCGGGACCAGAACGCAACAAAGGATGGCTTCGTGCTGTTTTCGATCCTCAAATGGGCACTGCCCTGAGTGCCATTCACGACAGAGTGAATACACCCTGGACCGTCGAATCCCTGGCCGAAGCGGCAGGCATGTCTCGCTCCGCATTCGCAGCGCGTTTTAAAGAGCTACTCGGACAAACACCACTGGAATATGTAACCGAGTGGCGGATGCAGAAGGCGATGCAGTTACTCGAACAGCGTGACAAAAAGCTCATAGACGTTGCTCGGTCGGTCGGTTACGAGTCCGACGCTGCGTTCAGTAAGGCGTTCAAGCGAGTTGTCGGGGCCAACCCCGGTGAATACCTGAAACGTGGTATTTGAAAGATCAGGGGTATGCACAGGTCCCCTGAAACCCGCTCTGCTCCAGCAAAGCGCTGGCCAAGGCTGCAAGGTCTGGGTTTATGCCAAATCGCCAACTCACTCACCGACTCGTGTTCCAGGCCGCGTCAGGTGAAGATCCATCAAAGGGAAGAGTAGCCGACCAACCGCTCGGAACCGGTTGTAGCGTCCCCTGATCAAGTCTTGGAACAGCCCCGCGATTGCGGCCCGAGCGCTTGTCCCAAGTTGCTCGCTGGGCGGCAACGGCCTGCCGTGTCAGCGCGAATGGAGGTCGACAAATGTCGGGGAAGAGGGAAAGAGCGAAAGAAGCGCCTGACTTACGAGAATGTATTTTTCTCAGTTGTCAGAATTTGATCAGTATCGGAAAGAGCCTGAACCAGAGGGTTGTTGCGGAAGGGGTGGAAAGGCGATCACCGAACCCCCAAAAATCAGGTTGCGGTTGGATCACCCGCTACTTGTGAAGTAACCCAAAAACGAGAAAACGAGGGTTACTTCCCAATCGACCACCACACGCCCGGAGCCGAGGAGGGGAGCGCCGGAGTCAAATACCTTCTACACAAGCAGCCAATGTGCGACGAATGCCGCAATCACTAGTTTCACGAGCCATCCAGTCGAGTAGAGGATCACAAATACCCGATGAAGCTTGATAAATGCCGCATTGGTAAGAATGAGTGGCAGCGGCCCAATAAGCCATACCAATAGGGAAAGCTTAAGTACTGTGGCCAGCGAATGAATGTCCAGCCATAGGACCAGAACCATGTAGGCGGCGCAAGTCACGAACGGCAACGCGCTCGAAACGAAGATCGCTTTGGCTTCGGGGCCCTTGCGCCAAATCTCTGGATATGTGAACCGCTTGTGAATCCAGTCGCCAGCGAAGAACCAATCCGTCATCGAGGTGACAATCCCCGCGCCGATAACAGCGAAGATGAGACGAGCCCAGTGCATGCTGAGGGCTCATACTACTCGTCATATCGATCACCGGCAAATGAAATGTGGGCTCTGTAATAGGAACCTGAGACAACCCCAAATGCAGTACCAGCCGTATGTCCGTCCTGTCGGAAAGAGCGGGAATAATCAATACGTTCGCGCGGTGTTATCGAAAAGGTAATTGCCGGATAGCCCAGTCTTGTCCAAGACAGCGATTCTGTAAATCCACGGAGTTGATTTCAGAGGACATGCGGATCTTCCCCCGCCGATAGTGGCAGGTTCTGTCGAGGACCCGCTCTGGATAGATTTCTATCTGTTCGGTATCCTGCTGTCCAAGTAGCTGGCGTGTAAGTACTGAGTGATTGGTTTATCTGGTTATTGTTTGTCTGCTGCTGTCCAACTCTTACTCACCACGTCAGCGGCATCGGCAACTGTTCGCAGAGTTCTCTTGCGGCTGGCGGTCCTTCCAGAGGAGTGTTGAGCCATGCCCACAAGTCTCTGAAGATGAACAGCTGTTGGCGTAGCAGAGCGGCCAGATTGGAAAGCGACCAGCCGAAGCTGGATTTCATTTGAAGGTACTTCAGGATCAGCATGGCGATTAATGCCGTCCATATCTGCGTCTTGACTGCATTGGCGCTGGTGCGAGGAACGACTTCACTTTGGCGGTTTGTTTCAGTGCCTTGAAAAAGAGTTCTATTTGCCAGCGGTCCTTATAGATCGCGGCCACCGTCGAGGCTGCCAGGTGGAGCAGGTTGGTGAAGAAGACCAGGATTTCTTGCTTGTCCGCGTTCCAGTACTCGATTCGCCGAAACAGCACCGGCGTCTCGCTATGCTTGCGCAAAGAAGGCACAGAGACGATCTGGTCACTGAGCACGTTGCCTTTTTCTGGAACCGCACACACCTCAGCGGTCGTGTAAACCGTGTTGGTCTTCATCCGCGTGACGAAGAAAACCCCGCCCTGCGTCAACTGCCCGAACCACACATAATCGTTGTAGCCGCGGTCGACGGCCAGGATCGTACCCGCTTTCAGACGTAAGTCTCGCGCTACGTTCAACTCGCTGTACTTTCCCTCCGTTACCACCGCGAACGAGGGCAGGTAGCCGTCGTGGTCCAGCAACAGATGCAGCTTGATCGCGCCCTTCTGTTGCGTGTATTTGGCCCAGTCAAACATGGTCGCCGACAGCTCGATGATGCTGGCGTCCAGACTCATCAGCTTGTTCTTGAAACGAAACTTGCGACGGCTGTGCGCAGCCGTCTCCGTCTGACACTTTTCCAACAGCTGCATAAAAATCGACTCGTACCACGCTCCAATGCAGAAGATGATTTTGTTGCCTTGTGGAGACCATTGCGCCGCAAGCACGTTGCGGTCTTTGTCTTGATAGATGGCTTCGGCGCGCCCTGTGGCGACGCTTGTCACCAATAGGCTGGCTCCGAACGGGTTCGGCGAGGGGCGGCTATTGGTGACGAACCGGTCGCCGGCGGGACTGCAAGATGGAGGTCGCCGCCGCCTTGTTTTTCCTCTTCGAAGGCGATGGCCTGGTGTGTGAACGCGTCTACTTCGATCACGCAACGGTTCTGCGCCAGTTAGGCGTCATCGCATAGGGCGCTCCGATCTACTCGAGTTCTGCGCCGGAGCTATTCTGAGTTTTCTATCGTTAAGAACTCAAGCGGGAGAGGTGCCACGAGCTCTCCCGCTCTCGTCTTCCGATGGAATTCAATCCGGCTTGATCCGCGTTGCCTTGATCGTGCCTGTGAACTCCTCTTGAAAGACTCCTGCCGTGTCGTAGATGTCGTATTTATAGCCGCCGTTGTAGCTGTTGCCATCCGAGCTCAGATTCACAATTTCGTGAATGATCACTGTTCCCAGCAGTGTGCCGTTGGAATCGAAAGACCAAGAAGGATGCTTGAGCTTGTAGGTAAGCGCGCCGCTCTGCTCCCACGCACCCAGGCACACATTGCCTTCAATCGGATCGGTAAAGTCGTTCAGAATCTCGGTTCCGTCGCTGTGCCAGGCGTCAAAGGCCACATCGACCACTTCACCGCCGGAGGAAAACGTAACATTCCAAAGCCCGACGATCGACGGCGGAGTTTTGAGAGTAGAGAGTGGGGCCGCCGAATTCGCCGTGACCGCCAACGTCGAGGTTGCACTGGGAGCACTGACATACCGCTCCAGCGACTTGTTCGCGCAACTCGCCGAAGCAAATGGCACGGCGAGACCAAACGACAAAAACGCCGCAACTACCAGCCGCTTGAGCCACGATGGCAAGTGAGCGGGGTGAAGCGTGTTCACGATAGATACACAGAGGCTGTTCATGATCGGTTCTCCTTATTTGGATTGATTTGGGTTGGATTGATTTGCAGTTTGAAGTTGCCGGGCACGAGCAGCGGAGCAGCATTTTGCAGCGACTCAAGGCAGATTTCGATCGATCCGAGATCGGAATTCCAAACGTGAAGACGCCCGACTTCAATCTCCCTGCGAATGTCGTCCACTCCCAGACGCAGCAAGCTTGCCGCTTCATCGGGAGTGACCGCTCCCGAATGGGATCCGCATCGAGAGCACTTCGTCTGGCCCAAATGCCCGCTCCGCCGGAATGCGAACGTCTCTTCTGTTTCAAGGGTGATTCGGGTGATCCGTCTCGCCTTCACGTGGTCCTCCTTTGATCACTTCTCAGATCGGCCTCACCACACAAACCGCAGAGAAGGCGGCTCCGCTCGCTCCCTTGCCCAACACCGCGGAGCATCGCCTGAAGGCCGGTGAAATGTCTTGAGGGGCTAGTTAGGATTTGTTAGGATTTCCTATCCTTTCCCCGCGCGGGTTTCAATCTGCCTTTATGCCTAAAGAAGTCAATGAGTTCTACGACTTCGGCGATTTCCGTCTGGACCCTGCACGCCGCCTCGTCGTGCGCGGGGACCAGCCCGTCCCCCTAACTTCGAAGGTCTTTGAAACCCTCCTCGTGCTGGTGCGAAACCGCGACCGCGTGCTCGCAAAAGAGGAACTGATGAACGCGGTGTGGCCCGATAGCTTTGTCGAGGAAGTGAACCTGGCACAGAACGTCTCCGCTCTTCGCAAGGCGCTGGGGGAGAGTCCCGGCGAGAACAGATTCATCGCCACAATTCCCGGCAAGGGCTATCGGTTCGTCTGCGAAGTGCGGGAGCCGAAAGCGACCAGAGATGAATTGATCGTTGCCCGCCACACCCGCGCGGAAGTCACGGTGGTTGAAGAAAAGGAAGACGAGATCGAAGCGACGAGGGACCAACTCGCGACCGGATTGCCGGCTCTGCCCGCGCCTCGCCGTTCCGTCTTTACGTGGAAAAAATCCGGCTGGATCGCGCTGGCACTGGTGCTCTGTTTAGCCGCAGCGGGATTCTATCTTTGGCGCCGCAAGTCTGTTGCTGTTTTGTCCCCAATCCCGCGTTCGCTCGCAGTGTTGCCATTTCAACCGCTCGGTAGCGGCTCTGACGACGATCACCTTGGCCTGGGCGTCGCCGATGCCGTGATCACGAAACTCAGCAACATTCGCGAATTGCCCGTGCGGCCCACCGATGTGGTGATCCGTTACTGCGATTCGAAGGATCCCATGCAGGCCGCTCGCGAGCTGGGCGTGGACTCGGTTCTCAGCGGCAAGATACAGAAATCGGGGGACCGCCTTCGCGTAACGGTTCAGCTCGTCAGGGTTCGGGATGGTCGAGCGTTGTGGGCCCAGACCTTCGACGAGAAAACCACGAGTATTTTTGCAGTCGAAGACTCGATCTCCGAGAGGGTTGTCCAGGCGCTCGCGGTCAATCTTGCGAGCCAGGAAAAACTGCAGCTCGCGCGGCATTACACCGAAAACATAGATGCCTATCGCAACTATCTAGCTGGCCTCTATTCCGAATTCACCTTTACCCGCGATGGAATGAACAAGGCAATCGATTACTTCAGCCGCGCCATCGCCAGCGATCCCCGCTATGCGCTCGCATATGCGGGCCTGGCCGATGCCTATACCACGGAATCCGACTGGCTGCTTGCACCGCGCGAGGCATTGCCTAAAGCGGAATCCGCAGCGCGCAAGGCGCTGGCCTTCGATGACAACCTCGCCGAAGCACACGGAGCACTGGCGCACGCACTGCTGCACGAGTGGCGCCTCGCTGAATCGGAACGCGAGTTTCATACTGCGCTCACGCTGAATCCGCAAAGCGTCTCCACTTACTTCGCCTATGGCGAGTATCTGGCTTCCATCGGCCGACCCGATCTTGCTATCGCCCAGTTGCATAAGGCGCTCACCATCGATCCACTCTCGCCGGAGATCAACTCATTTCTGCCTTGGGATTATTATTTGGAACGCGACTACGCACAGTGCCTCACAACCGCGCAGAAAGCGATCCAAATGTCCCCCGAGTTTTGGGTACCCCACATGACGGCGGGCATGTGTCAGTACGCGCAATCGCAGTTTCCGGAGGCGATTCAGGAATACACCAAGGCCCTGGCGATGAACCCGGAGAGCACCTATGCGCAGGCTGGTCTGGGCATGAGTTATGCCAGGTCGGGGAATCGAAGCGAGGCATGTCGGGCAATCGAGAAGTTGAAAAGCATGGCCAAAGACACCTACGTTTCACCTGCCTACATCGCCGTCGTCTATCAGGTTCTCGGCGATACCGACAGTGAATTCGCCTGGTATGCAAAAGCCTATGACGACCTCGCCGAATGGCTCCTTTGGCTCACTGTTGATCCAATCTACGACAACCAACGCAACGATCCTCGCTTTCAGGATCTCGTCAAGCGCGTTGGTGTTGCGCAGCAAATCGGCAATAATGTGATCGGCTCTGCATCAAGCCACTAATCACGCCGGGGTTCTCAGCGCATTCACGAGCACGGTTTCCAGCGGATCGACTGAGTTGCAATGCCGGGGAGAAGTGGAATTCACGTTCGTTTTCGATGAAAGACGATTTGGCTAAGTCGCAAACAACAGGCGCTCCAATACAGCCCCGTCCTCCCATCTCTTATCAGCGATGAATCGAAGGCCTTACATGGGTGTGGCTTTTGACGCGAATCCTCTATAGGTGAGGTAGATGCCAATGACGAGCGATGGCGCCATCCATACATAGAAGAGCAGCGGACTGCGCAGCGCGCTCAGGATGAATTCCGATTCAATTCCGGAGGGCAAGAACAAGAAGAGCAGGCCTTTGATCAACGCCGCCCAACCGACAAGAGTGACAACCACCGGCAGCGCACCGCCTGACCAGACGTTATGCGCAAGGACCATCGCCAGCCCAATGGTCAGCGTGATGACGCTGAGAACCCACATCAGCGGAGCGTTATTGAGAAGCGCCGTCATCCAATCCACAGTAGCCTGCCTGTGAAGGACCATGGACGGTATGACGACAATGCAATACAGCCCGATTAGCCTGGTGAGAAAGATGGTTCGCGAAGACATCATGCCCTCCTCTTCTGGGGAGCCGCTGGACGCACTATAGCCCTTTCCCAAGCACGACAGGGAATCTTTTGTGGTCCGATAGAGAAAGACCAGAGCGCGGGAAACAAAAGGTGATCAGTAGCGGAAACTTCCAACTCGTCCTGAGCAAATGCCCTAAACTCATCTCTCCGCGCGTGATCGCCGGAGTGAAGGCCTCGACGAACGTGAACGTCCTCGGTTGCGGGCATCAACCCCTCGTTTGAAACAATCTGAGATTAAAGAATCGACCATTCGCTGCGGCTTACTGCTTGCCAGGTTCTGCCTTTGCGGACGGCTGCAGCATTTTGAACAGCGAGGGCATCTCCACCGGCAGCGGAAAGACGATGGTGGTGTTCTTTTCCACACCAATCTCAGTGAGCGTTTGCAGGTAGCGGATGATGTGCTGAATGATTCCCCGAACGTCCGAATAGTGGACACTGAAATTGGAGAACTCGGTGGAAAAGAAGTCGTCTATCCTTTCGACTTCTCCGTGATTCCAAGGTTCCTCGAAGTGACGTTTGATGCAGTCCTTGTTGGCGCTTTCAGCCAATGAGCACTCCTCGAATTACTCTGCGCAGCATACACCCGTTCGCAGTAGGAATCCCAACTCGTTGGAGTTCTGCAGGCGTGGCGCATTGCCGTTCAGCTAACACTTCCCCTTGCCGGGTGTGTCGAGGAACTTTCACCTCCAAGTTAGTGCGCCCTGCCGGGCGCACGCAGAAAAAGAGCAGGGAGTGTCCCTGCTCTTCACCGTTAGCGAGAATGGCAGTCTGTTGTTGAGTCATTAGAGTTGAGCGATCGGGAGCCAGTCACTGTTGTCCTATGAATCTCCCCATCGCTCCCGCGCGCATGCTGCGCCGAACCCAGTCACGCGTATCGTCAGCCAGGAGTGGCCTGGAGCGTTCGTCAATCACGCCTGACGATTCGCTCCCGCACGACGCGGAGTCCGCTCCGCCCCGGGCGCAGGGGATCGCGAGAAAACCGTGAATCTCGCCAGCAGCAGTGACTCCGAAGCCCACGATTTGCCCAACACCGTTTATCGCATAGGGAACGAGCATGTAGATGGGCGAATCGGGCGGAACGAGGGCATTGAGGTCTTTCATCGTGCCCTTGCTGAACAGAAAAGCGCGGGGATTACCAGATGCGTCGAACGAGGGACCAACCACGTTGCCTTCATCATTAATCCCCAGGCCCGCGCTGGTTACGTCTCCCGGAATGGCGCCGAGATCGAGCATGTGCCCCAGCTCTCTGGACCACAGGAAGGCGTGCCCCGTGATGTTGTCCGGCAGCGCGGCCGCACCGACGGCCTGCCCCCGATTGTTGATCGAGAGAGCAATGGTTCCGATCCCTGGGACGCCGGTATTCACCGTTCCGCCCAGGCTGCCCATGTCGGTGACTTTGCCGTTTTCCCAGAGCACCGCATGGGGCGTGACTGCAGGCCCGGGAAGGATGCTGCTTGCGCAGGAGCCGGATCCGCCCACAGCTTGTCCAAGATCATTGATCCAGAAGGCCATTCCGACACTGTCCCCGGGGAGCGGATGAAGTTCGCGAATCTGGCCCGGCGATGGTCCCCAGAGCGCGGACTCGAAATCGAGCGTCAGAGGCCCGCTTCCGGTGACTGCGGGTTGAGTCGGACAGGATGCATCGTGCGTACTGTTTTCCGCGATGCCAACGATCTGTCCGCGACTGTTGATCATGCTGGGGGAGGCATTGGTTCCTCCGAGCGTGGGTAAGGGAGTGAGGATGCCGCTTTGCCATAGAAAGGCACGGCATACACGACCGGTGAAGTAGGTGCAGAAGTTCTCGTCGTTTGGATCTTGCGCGGTGGTTTCCGCCTGAACCAGCACCTGGCCCCAATCGTTCGCTGCAAAGGCTCCGCTGTTAGTTCCGGCCGGGGAGTGGGCCGCGATATCGAAGATCGATCCTTGATACCAGACGACGGCGTGTTGGGTTCCGTCAGCGAGAGTCGAGATGCCAGTCACGAGACCGTAGCTGTTGACAAAGGTCGCCTGGCTGAACGAACCGCCCGGCAGCGTTCCAAGATCGGTGACCGTGTAGCGTTGAGGGTGGGCCGATGGGGCGACCGCAGCCAGCAGGCTAACCACCCCTGTCGAAATCAGTAATGTGAGTCGCATTGTCTCTCCTTTGCTGACCCGGAACGCAGAATGGATCTCTCGGACGGGTGCACTTCGCTTTCATCTTCCCGAGAAGTGGCAGAAGTGTCCTCAAGGCCTACCTCAATTCTTATTAACGCTTCTGAATTCCGCGATATCTCTCTATTCGTTAGGTGGTTAGAGAGAGCACTGTGTCTGTTGCCTCCGCGGAGCCGCCGGCGTTAGATTGCCGCCCGCGGCCTGGGTACGCGACAATGGCAGGATTCACCGTTTCAAGTCACACGGAGTTCGCGACTGGTTTTCGAACTCGTGGGGGAAAGCATGAGTCAAGCCTCCCGGCGCTCATACGAGTTCGGCCCCTTCCGGATGGACTGCGCAAGAAAATTGCTGCTGCGCGACGGAAACCCCGTAGCTCTGACTTCGAAGGCCTTTGAGATGCTGCTGGTGCTTGTCGAGCGCAGCGAGCGGGTAGTTTCAAAGGACGAGTTGATGAAGGAACTGTGGCCAGACAGTTTTGTGGAAGAGTCGAACCTGACGCAGCACATCTTCGTCCTGCGCAAGGTGCTGGGTGAGACGCCACAGGATCGTCGGTACATTCTCACGATTCCGGGCCGCGGTTACCGTTTCACCGAAAGAGTTCAGGTTGTCCCGCAGGATGCGGCGGAGTTAGATGACGAGAGGCGATCGTTGACGCCGGAGAAGGCTGCCGGCCAGGAGACTCCAGACTCAAGCAACTCACAACACGGGGATGGAGAGGCCACCCATCGCGAAGGCAGTTCTTCTCCGGGGGCTCGGGGCGGCGTTTCCTGGCAAAGAGCGGCGACGTGGGCAGGAATAGCCCTCATTTTTCTCGGGGTGAGCGCGGGGACTGCATGGTGGCTGCATCTCTCGCGCACTCGACTGCAAGCGGCTGGGTCAAGCGGCGTTGGTCAGAGAAAGATGCTGGCGGTGCTTCCGTTTCAGAATCTGAGCAATGATTCTGGCCAGGAGTATTTCAGCGACGGTCTGACGGAAGAAGCCATTACGGACCTGGAAGAGCTGAACCCGGAGAAGCTGGGTGTCATTGCGCGCACTTCTGCAATGGCCTACAAGCACACCGACAAGACCATCGCCGGGATTGGGCGCGAACTCGGGGCCGACTACATTCTCGAAGGCAGCGTTCGGCGTGAGGGTCAAACGGTTCGGGTGAGTGCGCAGCTGATTCGAGTGACCGACCAGACGCATCTATGGGCGCATAATTATCAACGAGAGGTCAATGGCCTTCTGGCATTGCAGAACGAGCTGGGCGCGGCCATTGCTCAGCAGGTTCAAATCGAACTTGATCCAGTGCGCGGATCTCGATCGTCCAGGAAACATATACCCAACGCCGAATCGTATGAAGCCTTTCTGCAAGGGCTTTACTTCCTCAACAAGCGAACTCGCGACGATGAGATCAGGAGCGTTGAATTCTTCGAGCAATCAACCGACAAGGATCCCGGATTTGCCCCCGCTTACGCGGGCCTTGCGAATGCGTACCTTGCCTTATCGGTTTTTTCGCCTGAGCGTTTCTTTCCGAAAGCAGCTTCGGCGGCAACGAGAGCGCTGGAACTGGACGATGACCTCGCCGAGGCTCATGCTGCACTGGGAGCTGAAAAGGCAGATTTTGAGTTTGACTGGCAGGGAGCTGACAGGGAATTTCAGCGTGCGACCCAGCTGAACCCAAACAGCTCAGCGGCTCACTTCTTCTTCTCAAGCTACTATTTGATGCCGCTTGGCTACTCCGAGCAAGCCACCGCCCAAATGAAGAAGGCGCTTGAGCTTGACCCGCTGTCTCCTATCCTGAACGCATACCTCGGACTCAATTATTTCTATGCGCGACAGTATGACCAGGCTCTGCTTCAGTATAAGAAGACTCTCGAACTTTACCCGGACTTCCACGTCACACATTACTGGCTGGCATGGCTCTATACTCAGCGTGGCGAATATCCCGATGCGATTGCCGAGATCACGAAGGCAAGGTTGCTGGAGGGCGGCGAGCGCGCAAAGATGGCAAATTCGGACAAGATTGCGCTGAGCAGTGCATATGCGACCAGTGGGCCGGCGGGATTCTGGCAGCAGATTCAGAAGGACAATGAGAAGACGGGGCGGAATATTGGAGAATTCGATATTCCCCAGGTTTATGCTCGGATTGGCGAGAAGGACCGTGCGATCGAGTGGCTGGGGCGAAACTGTGAGGCGCGAACCCCCTTCACAACGTATCTGAATATTGATCCCGCTTATGACTCACTTCGCTCCGACCCTCGCTTCGCAGGCCTTGCTCGTCGAATAGGTTTGATGCGCTAAAGTTCCCGGCAATTCTCTGCACGGCGCGACTCGATAGCCACCGCGCGAGGGAACCTGTTATCCCGCACGGTCCGCAGGTGCAGCCGAAAGAGAATTGGCACACAGCGCAGCACGAATGCGAATGACCGATTGTGTTCTTTTCGCTGGTTCAGCAAGTCCTGCAACATCCTATCTCGACCCAGACGAACGTTAAAGAATGCAACTTCGTCGTCGAGGGGAGCAGTCTTCATGTGATAGCAGAAATAGCAGCTGTGGAGCGAGTGCTTGAGTGCGCCCATCGCATACTTTGTCGCGTCGGAAAGCACCGGGAATGCGGCGGCGCTCAACAGGACCAAGCCTGTTAATCGGAAAAGTGCTTTGAACACGTCGAGGCGGCGGAGAGAAGGCAGAGGCACGAGGCTCAGCAGGTCCTCGCCCCAGACAGTCTTGGCTGAAACAATCACGCTCGCAAGAAACGTGCGCTCAAGGAACACCTCTTCGGCTGCGCGCAGACCGAAGACGCGCGCTACGTCTCCCGAAATAAGGTCGCCCCGGGTGCAGAAAAAGACGGAGTGCGCTTGCCCCCCGGCGTGTTCAGCGAACTTCTCCAGCGGGTTCTTGGGCCGGCCCTCGGGAAATCGGAGACCGTGCATGATTTCGAGGTCTGTCACCGCACCGCGAAGGAGGCGCCTATCTTCTGGGGATGTTCCGTCGGGGATCACGATGATGAGATCCACATCGGATGACTCCGAGAAGGTGCCGCTCGCTGCACTACCAAACAGAATCACGCTCACAAGAGAAATCACACCACCGGGATGCAATTGCGCGACTCCATCCAGGTACTGTTGAACACGATTCGCCATCTTCCGCCTGCAGCCCACGCCAAATGAGTGAGACTGTCTGGGCTGCGCTACGGCGATCGTGCCGGCTCACGCATTAGAACTAATATCGCACATTCGATGACGACTTCCATTGCCGGGAGTCGATGGCTTGGGCAATTCCTGATTCGGTGCTCCCTAGCCGAGAACAGCCAGAAAGATCATTCCTGACTTCGTCGTGGCCAGGAACGATTCTCGACTGCGGCATCATCGCCGAGTCACTCGTTGAGCAACCCAGGCCTACGAATCCGAGATTTCTTTGTTCCGGGCGGATGACCGTTAGCCAACATCGGAAACGCCTCGGCGATCGATAGACCTGCGGCTCCGAGCAATTTCCTATACTGCTCGCCCCCCAAGGAAACTGATTCCAATCCTGTCATTACATCGTTCCAGACGGCGGGTCTGGCGGTCGCGGTGAACAACAGTCGACCACCCGGCACAAGCAGATCGGCGAATCTCTGGATCAGGCGATACTGATCTTCCGCTTCAAGAAAGAAAATCAGCCCGATTGCCAAGACAGCATCGAAGGTTCGATCAAAAAATCTCGACTCTTGAATCGCTTCGCAGAGGATGGGCGTGCCAGGCAGATTACGTTGGAATGCTGCTACGAACGAGGGTGCCGCATCGACACCGAAGACGTTAAGTCCTTCCTCGATGAGTACCACCGTGATCGGAAAGCCCGGTCCACAGCCTAGATCGATGACATTGCTGCCACCCGGCAGAGTTCTCGCCCAGTTTCGCACTTCCCTAACACCGATCGCAGTGGATCGGTCGCTTGCCCTGCCACGACGCGCAAGAAACTCTGGCGAGACTGCTTCGTAGCCATTGGATCGATCCAATTTTCGATGGTAGCAAGGTGTCCGGCCCTTGTTGACCCACCAAGTTGCTTGGTATCTAAAAACGGTTTTTTCCCTCTGGCTTTGGCATTCCGGGAGAATCACCCTCGACTCGTCAATTACTCTTTGAGCAACAGGCGATCCTGACCGAAAATGCAATTTCTGGATCGCCCACGATACACTCTGGATGACGGAAACCGATGCTCCGCGGCCCAGTAGGAAGCCCCTATCCCGGAAAATACGTTTGCTTCGCAATGGCGGCGTTATTTGCCACTATTGCTTGGCGCTCGTCCCGCGTTACCATCCGGACGATGAGGAAGCAACGAAACGGTGCCGCTCAGGGGATCTATTTCAAGCCGGATGCCAAGAAGCGCGTAGGCGCGAATGTTGTTGTCACTCTAGTAGCTTTATCGCTTTATCCTTGCTCGCAACGGTATTGACAGCTATTTACGCGGCTTGGCCTAATTAGACTCGTTCCGGGCGCGGCGGTCTTAAGCGTTCTTATCCAATGACCCGCTACTGGGAAGTAACCCCAAATCGAGAAAACAGAGGTTTTCTCCCAATCGCTCACCAACCGCTAAAACTATCCAAACAGCACCCGTTATTCTTCGAAAAGACACTCAGAAACAGAGCGTCTCCACACGCTTGCCGAAGCCAAAACACGCTATGCAGGGCGACGCTGAGCTTTGGCAGAGACGGTTTCACGATTTCCATTGAACCGGGAAATGTGGGATATTCGGGATGTTCCGTCAAAGCTTCAAGATTATTCCAGCCCAATTGACCCACGCGTTCGTCACCGCCAGTCGTGACACTACGAGAGTCACCACGACAAAGGCCGCAAATCCTGCGGCGAACTCGCGGTCGAGGGTGCGGGTCATAGCCAGCCGCACAAGGAGGAGAAGCGCTCCGAGGATGACGACCGGCCCGAACAAGGCCATCCACATGTGATATCCGAAGATCGAACCAACCGCCGGTATACGGGCGGTGGCCCCGGAAATAATCGCCAAGCATGCGAGAAGCATCATGGGGCTCCGGTTTTGGTGCTTCACGACACGACAGAGTTCTCCTATCGGCAGGAGGACACGGCGCCGATTGGGATACTGGGCAAAGCGCCGCTGTTCGACGGCAAGCAAGGGATACCTCGTTTTCACACAACATGTGGGATTTTGATGCACTCGAGTCTGGTGATTACGCCAGCGGGTCTGCCACTGGGGTTGGCGGCGATCAAGTTCTGGAACCGAGATAAATTCCACGGCGCCAATGCTCTAAAGCGCCACATCAACCCCACCCGCGTGCCGATCGAAAAGAAGGAGAGTATTCGCTGGCTGGACAATCTGCGTCAGTCCACTGAGTTGCTGGCAGATGCTGGACGTTGCGTCCATATCGGGGATCGAGAAAGCGATATATACGAGTTGTTCTGTCTGGCGCAAAAGCTGGGTACGCACTTTTTAGTGCGCACCTGCGTAGACCGCCTCGCCAAAGACGGGTCCACCACGGTTGGCGAGGAGATGAAGGAGTCAGGATTGCGTGGTCTACACTCGCTCACGGTGCGCAACAAACAGGGCGAGCAAACCACTGCCGTGCTCGAGTTGCGCTTCCGCCGCATCGTGGTTCGTCCGCCGATAGGCAAGCAAAAAGATTATCCGGAGTTGGTCTTGACCGCCATCTATGCTGCGGAAAGAAACGCTCCAAAAGATCGGGAGAAGATCAACTGGAAGCTGCTGACAGACCTTCCTGTGCGTTCCTGCCTGGACGCCATCGAGAAGCTCGAATGGTACTCCCAAAGATGGAAGATCGAGACCTTCCACAAAATCCTCAAATCCGGATGCAGAGCCGAAGAAGCGAAGCTGAGAACCGCGGAACGACTCGTGAATCTCATCGCCATCCTGACCATCCTCAGCTGGAGAATCTTCTGGATCACAATGCTCAACCGAACTCGTCCCGATGCTTCGCCGGCAGAGGCCTTCACGGATCTTGATCAATATCTGCTCGACGAACTCGTCCCCAACAAGAGCGCGCCTCCTTCGACTCCCTCGCTGGGACACTATATCGTCAAGCTCGCTCGACTTGGTGGTTACCTCGCCCGCACCCATGATCCGCCGCCGGGAAATACCGTTATCTGGAGAGGTCTGTCACGGTTAACGGACATCGAACTGGGCATCATGATCGGAGCAAAACTTGTGGGTAATTGAAAGGGTTTTCTGGCCGTCTTCTATTTGGGAGCTAGGTGTGAAGCTGAGTGACTTGGTTGTGTCCACGATGCAGGGTAGTGGACACGACTAGTATGTAACGGTCGATTCCGATATGGGGTTTACCTCGTCGATATACACGAGCTCATTAAAGACTCTCCCGAGGGCCTGATCGAGCCGAATCAGGGTCTGGTCGAGATTTTCGCTGGGAAACCGGCGAAGCATGACGTAGACGTGCTTTCCTTCCGCGGCGATGGCAACCGGTCCGGCGCGATCGAAATGGCCGATGGTGATCGTTCCCCAGGCGAGGAAATCGGAGAGGTGATGAAGCTGGGAAGTGTCTGCGCGATCGGTTGCGGGAAGGTCTATGCCGCGTTCTGCCTTGCGGAGCCGGTACTCATCACATAGCGGCGAAGCGCTTCAACTAACGGGTCCATGAGCTTGCTCGCTTCGCCGACCCAGCGCGCCAGAACGGATCGATCCAGCTCCACTCCTTCACGGGCATAGATCTGAGCGTCGCTTCGATCCCCACGCGCACCTTCACTCCCTGCTCCTTCAGGTTCCAGTAAAACTTCTCCACTTCTCCGTGCTGTGCGACAAAGCTAGTTCACCGCACTCTCCGCTCTCCGTGTCTACCCACGCGATCTGCTGAAAACTCGGGTGATAGTCACAACCTACTATCAACATGTTCGGCTCCTTTCTCCCGAGCCTTGGTCGTCAGCAACTGACGAAAGTGTAAGCCGGAACAAAGCAGATTTATAATGGCCCCACGCGTCTGGCTCCTTCCTCCTCGAGCCCTTGGTCAGTCAGCAACTGCCAAATGCGCTCGGCTCGCGAAGGAGCCGGCGCCTTCATGAAATCACCCGGAAGTAGCCCCAAAATCGGGTCACTACTTGCATGGTCCAACGATTCTGACAGGAATTGCAGCTGCATTTATTCAATGGGCGATCTAAGCTCCAGGCGCCCTGGTTGATGGCCGAGCAACGCCCTCTGTGGGCATCACGTAACCGCACTGGATCTTTGCGTTTACCGATTGTTCATGCAGTTGAAATCAGCGAGCGATATATTCAGTCAATGGACGCTCGCGAATCAGCATTGGCGAACGTAAAGTGGCAGCTCGACCTTTTGCGAGAGGACGAGAAGCGGCTGCAATTCTTGATTTCGTGCCAATCCACGACGGTCGAGACTCGGACACGGGCGGTTACGCAGCTGCCGTGCGTACGAGAGCGACTTCAAGCACTTGCTCAAGAGCTGAGCCGCCTGGAGTCTGAAAAGCACAAGGCGTAAAGAATAACCCCGATCATTTCTCCTTCAAGGCGACTAACTCAACTCTCTCAAAGGAGCCGGCAAGTCGCTTCGATCTCGAAGTCAAAATATCGAGCTTACTCGGAAGAATCTGCGCGGCGACGGCACCGCCGTGACTTTTCTCTTCGGATTTTCGGTCGTCTGAGCTAGTCTAGGCAAACAGCTGTTTCTTTGATCAGCCTCCTTCTGATCCAGCTGAACTCGAACCCAAGAAGTTCAATCTTCAGAGTTCCAGAATTCAAGTCCACTCATCCTGCGCCAGGGGACGCGACGGCGCGGGTGCATTCAATTCGCACCACCACGCAAGTTTCATAAATCCTTTAGGAGAGCAGAACGCAATGACCAACGCGCTAGTGTCTTTCCCTCGCCGTCGATCCATCTTGATTGCAGTTGTCTCCTCACTAATGTTGATTGTTCCCATATCAGCACAGACCTCAGGTGCCGGTACGATCAATGGCAGTGTGATGGACGCGAGCCACGCCGTGATTCCTGGTGCCACAGTCACAGTTTCAAACGTAGACACTGGGATCAGTCACAAATATGTCTCGGATTCCGCTGGATTGTATGTAGCTCCATTCCTCCAGCCGGGTCACTACAGAGTGTCTGCTGCTGCGGCAGGCTTCGGTGCAGTTGAAGCCAAAAACCTGACTCTTCTCGTCGGACAGACCTTGACGATCGATCTCACAATGGGCGTGCAATCTGCCGCCACGACGATTGAGGTCTCGAGCGAGACGCCGATCCTGAATGTGGAACAGACGGAAGTTTCACAGGTTGTCGATCAGGCGATTATCCAGAATCTACCCGTGAATGGCCGCAATTGGAGCGATTTTGTGCTTTTGACCCCGAACGTGGTCGCCGACGGCACAAGTGGTCTAGTCAGCTTTCATGGGATAAGTGGACTCTACAACCAGAACTACGTTGACGGCGCCAACAACAACCAGATGCTGTTCTCAGAGGCACGCGGACGTTCGTCGGGTGCGCCCTTTGTATACAGTTTGGATGCAATCAAGGAATTTCAGACCGAAGCATCGAACTACTCTGCTGAATTCGGGCAGGCAGCCGGTGGACAAGTCAACGCGATTACCAAGAACGGCACCAACGATCTTCACGGCGACCTCTTCTACTACCTTCGGTATCCCTCATTCAACGCACTCGATCCGTACAGCAAATGGGCCGCCTTACACAACAACGGCAATCCCTTTCTGCTCACTCAGCCGATTCATCAGCAGCAGGAATTCGGAGGGAGCGTCGGCGGTCCAATAAAGAAAGAAAAGCTCTTCTACTTCCTCACCTACGACGGATTCCGACGTGTCGGTCGCGTGCTCTATTACCAGACCAACGAAGTGACGCTTACACCCTCCGGCACCCCGGCCTCGACGACGATCATCTCGCCTACCCAGTGTCCGACGACGCTGACCGCAGCGCTGTGTACCGATGCGATCAACTTCCTAATCAACCTGGGCGATTCGGCACCTCCGACGCGCTTTGCGAAGGAGAATCTCTTCTTTCCGCGCATCGACTATCAGTTGAACGAAAAAAACCTCATCTACGCGAACTTCAACTTCGCGGATTTCGACAGTAGCTACGGATACAGCCCGAACCCGACGTACTCGAACACCTCAGCCAGCACAAATGCACCCACCAGCTATCATGAGCGTTTCTTGATCACGCACTGGACCTCGACGTTATCAAGCACAGCGGTAAACGACCTGCGTTTCCAGTGGGGGCGCGATCTGGAGACCGCTGGAGCTAATGCTTCGGGTCCGAGCGTGAGCATGGGCGCGGAGGCCTATGGCATGCCCAACGCCTTGCCACGTATTGCTGAGCCCGACGAGCATCGCATTCAAATTACGGATGTGTTCTCCAAGGTTTATGGCCGGCACACCTTCAAGTTTGGTGGCGATATAAACCTTGTGCACGAGGTGATGATCAATCTGTTCCAGGGCGGGGGTATCTATAGCTACTCCGGCAGCGTGACGCAGGAGTTCAAGAATTGGGCGGCGGACGCCTTTGCGGGGCAGCCGGGTGATACCGATCCCTATGCCGGATCGCATTACAACACGTTTGTCCAGACGATCGATAAGCAGAACCCGGTTTCGAGCGGTCGGGCTGGCGCAGACGATTTCTGGATGAAGATGTACGACGGCTTTGCTGAAGACACTTGGAAGGTCAATCAGCAGCTCACGCTTAACTTGGGTGTGCGCTACGACGTCCAGTTGACGCCGAACCCGACCATCCCAAATACGTCAACGGCACTCGCTGCGGAGTACAACAAGACCATCAAGAATGTGGCCGATCGCGTCCAACCGCGTATCGGCTTGTCCTTCAGCCCCACAAACCGCACGGTTGTACGAGCCGGTTACGGTCTCTTCACTGGGCTCAATCAGGGAAGCACCTACTACGCGATGCGGGTGGAGAACGGCGAGTACCAGATCAACTACAACTACAAGGGCTGCAATAATACCTGCACAAGCGCTGCGGCGCTGGCCTTCCCGAATGTGCCATTTCCTGTTCCTGGACCATCGCTGTCGGATGCGGTTTATCCCAGTGGTGGCTCGGCACCGACAGTCACAGGGGTGAACGCTTCCGCTACGACCAGCTTTCATGGTCTCTCGCCCAACTTTGTCCCGCCGTTAACGCACGAATGGGACTTGTCGATGGAGGAAGCGCTGCCTGGGAAGATGTCGCTTCAGGTTGGTTACCTCGGTTCGCATGCACTGCGGCTCCCCGTCTTCCTCGACGCAAATCTAGTGGGACAGAAACCGCACGGCACACGTGCATTTAACATCACTTATCCTAACGGCACAACGAAACTCGTTACGGTCCCCTACTACCTGACTACCGATCGCATTGATCAGACGTTGACTTCTATCAACGCAGGATTCAGCGTCGCTAATTCTTCCTATAGTGGCATGGCAGTGACCTTGCGCCGCCCCTTCGATCATGGTGTCGAAATTCTCCTGAACTACACTTGGGCGAAGGCGCTGGACGACGACATGGTTCAAGGGGCGTTCGGCACGTTCTATGGCGGCAACCCTGTGCTCGATCCAAACAACCTGGCAGCAGAATACGGGCGCTCCGACATCGATATGCGCAACCGCTTCGTCGGCACTCTGATTTGGACGCCATCGCTGTTCGCAAGCAATCCAATCATGAAGTACGGCATCGATGGATTTACCTTTTCCGGAACAGCCACAGAATCGACCGGATTCCCGATCGTGGCCAGCATGAACGCGCCTGCCTCGGTCATTGCCAGCACGCCGGCAGCAGCCGATGGCAACATCTTCGGTGGAGCGATGAGTTCCTCGTCGGGTGCGCCCACCACAGGCCGCCCGCCCGAGATTCAACGTAACAGTCAGCCTGGACCAGGCGTGCGGAACATCGACTTTCGCCTAACTCGCGAGGTCCCGATCCATGAGCAGATGCACATCCAATTCATTGGCGAAGCCTTCAATCTGCTGAACCAGGAGATCATCTCAAGCACCAACACCACATTTGCTAACCTGACTGCGCCCACCGGCGCCACTGGGAGTTGCCCAACGGTGATAGGATTGCCGACGGGTACGGGCTTTGCTGGTTGCATCGGTCCATACGTGCCCTCTACCCCCGCTGGGGCTTTTGGTGTGAAGACGGGTACGAATAGCCTTCTTTATGGTCCACGACAGTTGCAGCTTTCAGCGAAGTTCTTCTTCTAGAACGCTGCTCGAAACAGAGGGCGCGGCGCTCAGTCGCTGCGCCCTTTCCTTTGGGTGCGCCCGGCAGGGCGCACTTACTTGGAGGTGCAAGTCCTCTACACACCCGGCAAGGGGAAGTGTTAGCTGAACGGCAAGGGTGCCCGTCGCGAGGCGGAATCTGGAGGAAGCCGCAGGCAAAGCGCTGGCTTGACGAACAGGAAGCGGATAGAGGCGGCACGGCGGGGTGAGCGGGCCCATAGACGTAAAGCCCAGTACTTGCACGGAACGCCGTGACGTAGATCCGACAGGCATAAGCGTGAAGGTGAGTGCGCAATACCCGGGGAGATCTGCCATGTTGTCTTTAGTGACTGAGGGCGCCGAGAGGGGCTCTGATCCCATGGCAGAAGTCAGCAGAGGCCATAGTAGCTGCCTGTTTGGAGCGAAGGGCTGAACCTGTCACGAGCGGATAGAGGGCTATCTCTCTGACTGGTTGGACAGAAGCCTCGCAAGAGGACTTGTTATGGAGGTAGGGGCCGGAAGTCCCGATGGCTATATCAAGTGTCCAGAGACCAGCAGGCGAATGGTCAACGAGACGAAGCTCACTCCGGAAACGGAAGACAGGAACCGCCCGTTGCGGAACCGCACGGCGGGTGGTGTGGGAGGACGGCAGGGGTGACCCTGCCTCCTACCCGATTCTTGCGGATGAGGGACACGAGTTGTCATCGGATCAGTGTTGAACAAAGGAAAGCAACGCAGCAGAGCGTGTGTTCCTCAGAATCAGTTGCTGTTGCCGAAAAGGTAATTGCCGGGTAGGCCACGACTCGCCCGGAACCGCGTAAACACTACACCAGATTCTTCTGCTTTGCCTCTTCCAGTAGTTCTGGGTGCCTTCGTAGTGTTGGAGTGATCAAGCTACGATCCAATTCGTAGGCCACTGCACCCACGGCTTTCCCAATCCGCTCAAACTCGTCAGCCGGTTCAGCGCCTCGCGCCCGTTGCACGACGCTCATCAGTTCCGCGTCAATCGCGCTGATCGCAGACAGAAGGAGTCGAGCCTGTTCCACATCAGAAAACAGATTGTGCGGCGACTCCGAGGATCGGCGGACTTTTGTCGGCGCGTCAGCTTCTCCGTCGGAAAGCAAGCGGATCTCGACTTTGTCTCCAACGGAGAGATTCCCAGCGTTCCAAGTTGAATGCACAGTGTTGGGCTCGCCGGATTCGTCGATTGAATCAAGGGATATCGTTGAGGTGTCCCTTTCCTCTATTCCGATCGATACGTTCAGGTGGGCGCTTAGCCATCCCTTTCCGTTCAGTGATGCGCGAACGGCAGGGCGGTCGTTGACAGCAAGTTCGAGGAGCATGGTCCCATCGTAGAACACGGAAGGGATTCACCTATCTGGTGATCAGGTTGGTTGACCCCCCACCCGGAAACTACTCGATTTCGCTGCCGGTACCGTCCGCAATCTGACTGGGCTCCACGGCCTCTTCGACCGCGTGCCGACGCCCAAGCAAGTGTTCCCCAGTCATCCGGTAGGCGCTCGCACGTACTTCAGCAATACCGGTGGTCTCCACGACATTACAGATACTTCTCATCGGCCACAGCAGAAAGAATCCTGCCCGGCGAACCTCTTTGCGAGTGGCACAGTGAACGCAGAAGACGTGGTCACTCTGACGCTCAACACGCGCACCTCTATTCTTCAATCGGTCGAGCCAAACTTCCCGATTGCGCAGGGGGACGTGCTCCTGAAACTCAATTGTGAACGAGCCTGTTTCCACGGCTTCACTCTAGCAGAAAGCGAACATGCACCCGTCCCGGGAGGGTAACCCGGGTAACCCCCAACCCTTCCATGACCCGAGTTAGGTGCATTTCCGGGTAATGAACGATTGGCGACGGTACTGTCGGTACGCCCAAACACTTTAGAATTCTCGTCAAACGCCGATGCACGCGGTTTTGAATGGAACCGTTTATGCGGACGGTGCGTACCGTTACGTCGAGTTATCTTATCCGTCCGAATTCAGCGCTGTGCAGTTGGAATTGAATTTCGACGTGGTTTTACGGCTCACTGCAACGGACACGCGGCGATAACCGCTTCAAGCGAGGGTGTGCGGACTATGAAAGCGCAAAGACGGATGGGCCGGACTGCGATAGTAGCGTTTGCAATCTGGCTCTCATGTCTAGCTGTGTGTACGTTCGGGCAGGTCTGTACCGTCGATCGTGCAACAGGGACCGTGATCGACGGAAGGCCGTTCCTGACCAATGCTATGGGGCCCCAATGGAATGCGGCCTCGAATCGCATCGCCTACATGGCGAAGAATGATAAAGGCTACTACCGCGTTTATCTTGCGAAGCCGGACAGAAGCGCAGTGCGCGACCTGACCGCGGGGATCCGTAACATGCCTGCCAAACATCAAGGTTCGCCTTACTGGCATCCTTCTGGCCGTTATCTTCTGCTGATCGCTGAAAAGCAGAGTTGGCACGGAGCACGGATGTTCGGGAATCTGGATTACGGTGCCCTGCCTGGCTTCGGCATGCACGACGACCTCTGGGTTGTTGCTGCCAATGGCCGCCATGCCTGGCAACTGACTAATGAACCCGACGGCAAGTATGAAGGTGTGTTGGTTCCAGTGTTTTCGGCAGACGGAAAGCGTGTGGCATGGTCTGCGCGGCAGAGCGATGGAAAGTACACGATTAAGGTCGCCGATTTTCTCGATTCACCTGAACCGCACCTGGCCAATATCCGGGACTATCAACCGGGCGGAAGGGCCTATTACGAAGTCGGCTCGTTCTCGATTGACGGCGAGTGGCTGCTCTACACGAGCGACCAGGACACCCACAACTTCTGGTTCAGCCAGATCTACCGACTGAATCTGGCGACGGGAAAAAGCGCGCGCCTGACTCAGGGAAAGCAATACAACGAGCATCCCGTGGCAGTAGCCACTCCGAGCGGCGAATGGATCATCTACATGAGTACGCTTGGCGTGGTCCGGCGACCGCTCCACGTGATGCTGGGGACCGAGTGGTACGCGATGCGTCTTGATGGGAGCGGCAACAAGCGACTGACACGGATGAACTCGGCCGTGCATACCGACCCGGAGTATTCGCCCGTTCCTCTGGTCGCAGTAAAGCCAACGCCGAGCCCGACGGGTGACTTCTTCCTCGGAGACATCCAAGACAGCCTGACCAAACAATCGGGATTTGTGAAGGCGATTCGGTTCACGTGCAAATGATTTGGTAGTCGAAACGGGTCCTCAACATGCGAAGAGCTGGCCTGAAGAGAGACACCCGCCGATGACGCAGGCGCAATCGCGTTGTGCAAAAGGTTACTGACGGATGGTCCACTACACGGGCGGAGCGGTCGATTTGACCGGCGACTTACGCTAGACTCGTACAGTGCACAACGAGAGTTCATTGATTGCAGCATTCGTGAAGCGCAACAAGCGCGATCGCTACAAGGAGAAGGTCTCCGATTCTCGTTTGCGTCATAAGTTCACGGGCCAACTGGCTCACTTCAAGGATTTCGACCCCGCAGTATCCGTCTTCCAATTCCCAGCAACCGGCTTTTCGTTGACAACATTGAATTACGCCGAACGTAGCAAGTGTTTGCGAACGTGTTATCTTCACTTGGGAAAACTCGCACCCAGGGGCATATAGCCTCAAGACCTCTAGCGCTTGGCAGAGGGCCGACTCGACCTTTGAACCTCGCCGCGAATGAGGACCCGCCGGATGCATTCAATCTGTAGTTCTTCATAAATGTGCCCCTTTCCGTCAGCGTTTCAATGGAGTCCGAAGACATCGGTCCGTAGAATTCGCTTGGAAATCGTGTGTCGCTCAGGCAAACTATTTCAATCCCGGGAGTTTTCAGCGTTCAGTTTTATCGTGCAACCCTGTCCAAGGTGAGACTTGTTGAAGTAGCAGAGGGCTCGCTGCCATCCACGGAACTCAACCCACAAAAAGAAGGCAATTTGCGAGGAGACTATGAATCGAACCTACAGGAGGTGTTTCGGTCGAATCTGTGTGTCGGTTTTGTTCACGAGCACATTCTTTGTTCCCATCTTCGCGCAGCAAACTCTCGGTTCTTTAAACGGCACGGTCGTAGATCCATCCGGCGCCGCGGTACCCGGAGCTACCGTGACAGCGACGAACCACGCCATCAATTTCTCGACGACCACGACAACCCATGACACTGGATTTTTTCAGATATTCAATCTACCGATTGGCACCTACTCGGTGAAAATAACCCACCAGGGTTTTGATACGACAAATCTGACGAGTGTTCCGATTCAGGAGGCCCGCGCGACCACGGCGAATGCCACACTGAAGATCGGACAGGTTTCGGAGTCTGTGACGGTCACTTCGACTCCCTTGCTCAATGCCACGGATACCACCAACGGTTATACGCTCGACTCCGCGCAGATCGATCTCACACCGCTCGCCACAGGCAGCTTCACTCAAATTGCGGTCCTCGCGCCCGGAGTGAACGCCGAACTTCTGTCGAACCTCGACTCGAATGCGGGATTGGGAAACCAGCCTATCTGGGCCAACGGACAGCGCGACACGTCCAACACCTTCCAGGTTAATGGCGTCGATTCGACGAACCTGTTCAACGGAAAGAGTTCGAGCGGAGACTCTTCGCAGCGGTACAACTTCAACATCGGAAGCGCAGCCACAGCGGGTGGAACGTTTTCGGTGGGCACTTCAGTCTACGGATCAAACGGGAACAGCCTTCCTTCTCCTCCGCCTGAGTTCACGCAGGAATTGCGCGTGAACGCCTCCATGTATGACGCCCAGCAGGGCGCCACAAGCGGTGCGCAGATCGACGTCAACACCAGCACCGGTACCAATAACTGGCACGGCCAGTTTTACGGTGACTACGCGAATAATCTACTGAATGCTTCGCCGTTCTTCTTCAATCAGGCCTATCAACTGCACCAGGACGGCATTGGCGTGTTTCCGAAGTCGCTCGTCAACCCCTGGCTTCGCCGCTCGACCGCTGGAATTACAGTGGGTGGTCCGCTCAAAACCAACAAGCTTTTCCTGTTTGTTGCGTATCAGCGCGGTGTCAATGAAGATCAGGCAACCGGTGTTTCAGAACTCAACCTGCCCAGCGGTTTGACGGACGATCGTTCGGTCACAGGTTTGCTCAGCGCCGATGCCTCGTGGGGTTGTACCTCCAAATGCGCAACTGCATCCACTATCGATCCAGTAGCGGTCGCAATCATGCAGACAAAGATGCCCAACGGGCAGTATCTGGTTCCTTCGTCTCAATCGACCGCGGCCTATAACCCGAATTTTCCAAACGCGTACCTTATCGGAACCTCCCGCTTGCAATCGGATCAGGCCACGATCTCTCTTGACTACGATGCGACCGAAAAAGATCGCGTGTCGGCGAAGTACTTCTATCAAAATGCGCCCGTGACCCGTCCTTTTGGCTTTTCGAATACGGTTGGTTTCCCGGTGACCGCGCACAATGGCGCGCAGGTCTTTTCGCTGGGCAACACCATCGCCATCGGCTCCAAGCTGAATTGGGAGCAGCGTCTCGGCTTCGTGCGCATGGGTACATTCAGCGACTACAAGCAGACGTTTGCCGGGGGTAACCTGGGCGTTGGGGCAGCGCAGCCGGATAACCTGGTCGCCAATCTTCTACCTGGACTGCAAATCGACAACTTTGCCGACAACGACACGTATGCACCTCGTCTTTACCTTGGCCCTGCCGGAGTGCCCGGCGCATTTGTGGATATGGGGTATTACCAGAACCGCGTGAACCCATCGACGAACGTAATCTTCACGGCAGGCAAGCACACCATCATCGCGGGTGGCGGCTACAGCTACACGCAACTGAATATCACCAACAACCGTACCGGTCACGCGCAGGTGGTCGTCAGCGGATTTGACAGTTTCCTGAAGGGCGCAGTGAAAAGCTCCAGTGTTGTGGAGAGCATCGATCCGACCACCCACCGCAACAACGCGGATCGCTACTACCGCACCAATGAAATCAGTGGCTATGTGCAGGACAAATGGCAAGCCCTCACCAACCTCAGCATTACCGCTGGCGTGCGTTACGACTACCACGGCGGCATGACCGAGAAGTATGGCGATATGTTCAACTTCGATCCGGCCCTGTACAACGTAACCGGTACGACCACGACCGGCTTTACCGTGAACAATGCGGGATTCGTGATTGCAGGAAACAACAAGCAGAACCCGACGGCCGGCGTCTCCGCGTCGACTCTGGATGGACGCCAGTGGGGCATTTCACCCCGTGTCGGCTTCGCGTTCTCTCCCAAGGCCCACCACGGCAATCTCGTGATCAGTGGCGGCGCGGGCCTCTACTACGATCGAGGGGAGCTGTTCGCCTATCTCTCACAGCCCGCCGGCAGTTCGATTGGCGGTCCTTTTGGCGTGACGGAGTCTTCGCCGTTGGTGAGCCTGGCGAATGGCAATTCCGATTCGGGTCTCACGCTGGAGAACCCCATGGGAGATCTGGCGTTCTCGTCGGCTCCAGCGGGCGCTTATGTTCCGCCGAGTTCAAACCCGGGTGTCATTACCCAGGCGTTGCAGTCCCAGTTGAACGTGATGACGGGGGCACCCACGTCGGGTTACTACGCGCAGTACGGCAAAAATTGCAGCGGCCTCCAAGCCCAAGAAGGATACTTCCTCTGTACCACGCCGCTGAACTTCGGCATCTACGACAAGAGAAATGTGCTGCCGTACACAATCAACTACACCCTGAATGTGCAATGGCAACCGGCCAGCACCCTTGCAATCTCCGTTGGGTTTACGGGCAACGGAGGCCGCCATTCTGTGATCCCGATTCCGATCAATGAGCCGGGTATCGCAACGCCGACCAATCCGATCTGGGGCGAGACCTCAAGCTATGGCATGGAGGTCATGAACCAGAACAAGGACAGTGGTCCACCCGACTACGACTATCTCCCGATTGCGGTTGAGCCTTGGGCCACGTTTGACGCCGGCAATACCGACTTCAGGACGCCATATGTCGGGTTCAGCCCAAACGCCGCGGACTTCAAGACGGTGGGCCTTTCGGCCTATGATGCCCTTGAAACGCACGTCGAGAAGAGGCTTTCGCATCACTTCCAGGTAGGAGGCAGCTACACATGGAGCCACTCGCTGGATGAACAGAGTGATATCGGCCTGTTCTTTACCGGCGACAACCCGAATAAGCTCCACGATTCATGGGCCTCTTCGGACTTCGACCGCAAACATGTGTTCAGCGCCAATTTCGATGTCGATGTGCCTAATGCGACGCGGGAACACTCGTTCGCGTCCTACTTCACTAACGACTGGCACTTGACTGGAATCGGCATTCTGCAAAGCGGCGAACCATGGTCTCTGTACGAGTTCTACGGTGCGGTGGGCAGTATCAATTTTGGAAACTTTCCAACGTTGATGAACCCGGTTCTCGGCATCAAGGATCCTTCGCACCCGAAGACGGCGCTGACCGGCAACTCGGGACGGTTCCGTGATCACTCCGGGAACTACATTCCGTACGTCGATCCGAGCCAGATCGCCATCAACTACCTTGCGCCGGGCACCAATGGCATTCCAGTTTCCACAGGCACCGATCCGTCGGATATCTACGAAACTGCTTTCAATGTCGGACAGCGCAACATCTTCCGGCAGGATGCTCAGAAGCGTCTTGATCTTTCCGTGCGCAAGAGTTTCAGAATCAGCGACAAGATCAGCGTTCAGTACGAACTCAACGCCTTCAATGTGACCAACACTACGAGTCCCGACATTCCGCAGGATCAGGCGCAGATTCGCCAGAACAACGGATGTTCTGCGACTGCGATCGCTGCCTTTGGCGGTGGGAACAACTGCGGCCAATATCGCAGCTTTCTCGGTTACGGCCAGATTGTGACATCGGCCAAACCAACGGATCAACAGACGGCCCTGGCCAACCTGGACCAGGTACCGTTCGCAACCGGGACGGGAAAGTCAACGCAGCTTCCCTTGACGCTGGGCAACGGCGACTCCTACTGCAACGCCAATGTCTACACTTCGGGTACAACCAGTTGCCCGAACAATGCCGCCAACTTTGGCTCGGTTACCGGAACAATCGGTGGTTCCAGGGCCTTCACCATGGGGTTCCACATCACTTACTAACAATCAAAAAATGGAGCGCCGGTTGCTGTGTGCACGCCGGTTCGAAAACAGCGAACGGGCGATCCGTACAGAATTTGAAAATCATGCCCGGTAGAAACCATTCGCAGCAGATGCAGGCCGATCGCGATCGACGTGGGTTTGGTTCACTGCGTCAGCTCGGCCAGTCCTGAAAGCACCTCCAAGTTCTCACGAATTCGACATTACGATGAGATCACGTTGACGCTTCCCCATCGGACCGCAATTCCCGTTCGCCTGCCCACCTACTTTCCGCCATATGCGGATGAGAAGAATCCTGTATTCGCGATCGTGGATTCTGTCAGCTCCCATCAGTACAGAGTGCAGCTAGATTGGGCCACAGATTGCGAGGGCGGCAACTGGTGTCACCTCGGCGAGATCACCGGCAGCACTGCCCCTCCTACAATAGATGGCCCGATGACCCCGGTCGACATAGGGCTTGGCATCTCCGGGTACTTCGTGAAGTCGAGCGTCGGCGCATCTTGCAGCGATGCGATGATCCTTTGGGACGAGGGCGGCTTTCACTACTCGGTGGCGATGAAATGCGCGAAGAGGAGTGTCCTTGTAAGAGTGGCGCGTTCTGCGATCTTGGCAGGGCGAAGACGACCCTGATTAGCTCAGCAGCGTATCACCGTCAATGCGAAATTGCACCATTTCCGGTAAGGGAAGAGTGGCCCACAATCCAACCGCGATGCTCGCGGCACTATGTTCTTAGGACCTGCATCGGATTGAGGCGCGAGGCGCGCCACGCGGGGAATACGCAGGCAATCGCCACAACAACAAGCAGTGTTCCTGACACTGTAATGAAAACAGTCGGATCGAGTGGTGCGGTTTCATAGAGCATAGAGCCCATCAGGCGCACAATGGCAGCGCTTCCTAAAAGTCCGAGGAACAGTCCGAGAAATGCGGGCCGCAGGCCGTCCAACAAAATCGTGCGAAGGATCTGCTCTCGTTGAGCGCCCAGTGCCACACGAATTCCTATTTCGCCGGTGCGTTGAGCGACGATATAGGAAAGCACGCCGAATAATCCGACCGCGGCAAGCAGCAGCGAAAATGCAGCAAATACCAGCAGCAGGGTGACATCGAAGCTGGTTTCCATCGTATTCCGATGCAACACCTGATCCATGGTGAGCACGTCGGAAACGGGCATATCGCGATCGAGTTGCGCAATCATACGTTGAATAGGCAGAGCGAGGGTGGTCACGTCCAGGTCTGAGCGAACAACAAGCGCGGCTCCAGTCATTTCAGGATTCGCATCGAGAGCAAAGTACATCATCGGTTGCGCTGGGTCTCCGACACTAAATTGCGTATCGCCGACAATGCCCACAATTTCGTATTGGCCGGCGCCCACGGTGCGCAAATGCTTTCCGATGGGGTTTTCTCCGGGAAAGATTTGCCTGGAAAACGCTTCGGAGAGAATGACCTCAGTCGAATGGCCGGGTCGCTGATTGTCGTCAAAAGTGCGCCCGCTCAAGAATGGAATCCCGATCGCTTCGAAATAGCCCGGATCGACCCACCTGTGAATTGCATCCATGCGCTGGCCCGCAGGCGGCTTAGGGTGTTCGACAACCACAAAGCCGCTATCTCCGCCATATCCGTCTCCCGGCACTACTGGGAAGACCAGGCCTGCGGCATGAACGCCGTGCAGGGTGCGCACGCGTGCGAGGAGCGAATCGAAAAAGTTCGCGCGCACAGCTGGAAGGCTATAACGTGCGTGTGGCAGGTCGAGGTCCATTTTGAGTACGTTCTGGGTGATGCAGCCAACGTTGGCCGATCGCAATTTGGCGAAGCTCTTGAGCATCAATCCCGCTCCAACCAGCAGCACCACTGTCAATCCCACTTCGAGTGAGATCAGCGCAGCGCGTAGACGAGTGCGGCGGTCCCCTGTGCTGTTAGCGCGCGACGTCTCCTGCAGGGAAGAAAGCACCTTATTGCCGTGCATGGGAAGCGACGAGAGCAGTCCGGCAAATGCGGCGCAGAGCACGATCAGCCCAAGGGCGAACACTGCCGCGGAGCCATCCATTTGTATGGCCTCGACGCGTGACATGTCGGGACGAGCATTCACAACCCACTTCAATAGCCAATAGGCCAGCAGCAGGCCTACGACGCCTCCGGCTGCCGACAAAAGCAGGCTCTCCATCAGGTGTTGACGAAGCAGGCGCAAGTGGCTCCCGCCCAGCGCCATCCTGATGGCCAGTTCCTTGTTGCGCTCGGCTCCGCGCGCCACCAACAAATTGGCCACATTCAGGCAAGCGATTAGGAGCACACAGCTGGTCGCAGCTAGTAGCGCATAGAGGGACATCTTTACTTCGCCCACAATCGAGTCCAGTAGAGGCCGGCCGTTTGCGGCTTTGCTCATAAAGACGAGGTCACGATGTTGGTCGTGAAGACGGCGCGTGATCAAGGAAAGCTCGGTAACAGCCTTGGTTAGCGTAGCCCCGGGTCTGAGGCGCCCGATAACTCTGAAATCGGGCAATTCCAGACTGCGCATCTCACTGAGAGGCTCCTTGTAATAGACCGGCGTCCAAAGCTGGGTTGCCGCGTCGGGATAGGAAAACCATCCGGGCATCACCCCGATCACCGTGTAGGGCTTGCCATCGAGCAGAATGTCCTGATTTACGATCAAGGAATTGCCGCCGAAGCGCCGCTTCCACAAGCCCCAACTGAGAAGAACGGTTGGATTGGCCGAAGGCCTATCCTCATCCGGCGAGAAATTGCGTCCCAGGGCGGGCTGAACCCCGAGCATAGGCAGCATATTCGATGAAAACGTCGCCGCCCGCACACTCTCCGGCAACTGCTGCCCGGATTCAGACAGGTTGTAGCTGGCGTATCCGCAAAGGGCGATGTCGGGGAAACTCGTGTTGAGCTTCTTCCACTCGGCAAAAACACCCGCTGCGACGTTGTTCCACGGATACTTATCGTCGGGGCTCTGTTCATAGAGCCTAACCAACCGGCCCGGATCTGGGAACGGCAGCGGCTTGACCAGTACGGAGCGGACAATCGTGAACAGCGCGACATTCGCGCCGATGCCCAGCCCCATCACGAGGACGGCAGTCGCGGCGAAGACCGGAGTACGCGCCAAGGTGCGGACGCTGTAGCACAAATCCCGCACTAGAGATTCGAGACAGGTCCAGCTCCACCTGAACCACTTCTTTGTAAGAGAGGAAGAACGATTGTGTTTGTGCATATGCGCTCACATCCTAGTCTCCTGAGTCATAAATAGCTTGCATATATAGCCGGGACGTTTTATGGTGAGGTATGGAACCTCGTCGTGGACGTCCGAAGATGCATGAGCTGGTGGTTAGCCAGGCGCAGAAGGCCGAATTGGAGCGCATCGCGCGGCAGTCGCGCAGCGCCCGGTCGGTGGCGTTTCGAGCGCGCATTATTCTGGAGTGCGCAGGAGGAGCCAACAATGCAGCGGTAGCGGCGAAGCTTCGTACCACTGGTTTTACAGTGGGTGCTTGGCGCAATCGTTTCATTGCCGAAGGATTGGTTGGCCTGGGCGATGAGCCGCGTCCTGGCGCGCCGCGTGAGATCGGTGACGAGAAGATCGAACAGGTTGTGCGGCTGACGCTGGAGAAAACCCCGAAGGGAGTTACGCACTGGTCCAGCCGCATGCTGGCAACCAAAACCGGATTAAGCCAGTCCACCGTGAGCCGCGTGTGGCGAGCCTTCGGACTGAAACCACATCGCACAGAGAGTTTTCAGCTATCCACCGACCCATTGCTGATCGACAAGGTGCGGGATATTGTAGGACTGTATCTTGATCCACCCCATCATGCGCTGGTGCTGTGCGTCGATGAGAAATCGCAGATTCAGGCTCTCAGCCGCACCCAGCCGGTGCTGCCCATGCGAGCCGGACAACTGGAAAGGCGCACCCATGACTACAAGCGCCACGGCGTCACCAGCCTGTTTGCGGCCCTCGATATCGCCACCGGCAACGTTCTCGGCAAATGCTACCGCCGGCATCGCTCGGTGGAGTTCCTCGACTTCCTGAAAAGGATCGACGCAGCAGTTCCGTCCGATATGGAAATCCACCTGGTATTGGACAACTATGGCACCCACAAGACTGCACCAGTTCGGCAATGGCTACAAAAACGACCGCGCTACCATCTGCACTTCACTCCCACACATGCTTCCTGGCTCAACCAGGTCGAGCGCTGGTTTGCACTGCTTACACAACGGCAGATCAAGCGCGGCTCGCACAGAAGTGTTCAAGAACTGGAAGCAGCGATTCGAGAGTTCATCGCTGCTCATAACCAGCAGCCCAAGCCTTTCCGATGGACCAAATCCGCAGATCAGATCCTGGCCTCCATCGCACGCTTCGCCACTGCCACTCTTGCCGCTCACGCACCCGCTTCTTATACGAGAAATCAATGACTCAGGAGACTAGGGTGAGGCTACTAATGCACATATCAGCTGTCTACTCGCCTTTAGAGTTGACCTACTCTATCGAAATCCTCCTAACCAACGCGAAAAACACTGCACAGTTGCTCACATTTCGGTCACTTGTAGAAACTGGGAAACCACCGCTTTTGATCCTCGAATCGAACCTGTCGGGGCGAGTGATGCGAGGAGGAACGTCTTCTTCTAGCCCGAACGAGGTTTCGCGCCGGATGTTCGAAGAGCGGGCCTGTTCTGGTCGTTTGCCAGAACGGTCAGATATGCGTCGACCAGACGAACGAGTTCTTGCTCAAAATCAGGCGATCTCAGTGTTCCTTTCCGGGAGGCATCGTGAACTGCCCCCGAAATCGCAGCGGAGAGCACTTGCGCTCGGATTAGGCTGCGCGGATTTGCGCCGGAAACTTCGTTCGTCGTAATCAGCTTCGTGAAGAGGCTCCAATATTCTCTCTCAAAATTCTGGTGTATAGATTTAGCAATCTTCCCCCGCGGAACTTCTTCAAGAAGTACGCGATGAAGCGACGGGTGATTGGAATGTGCGGTGATCATCCCGGATACCAGACCTTTGATGCGTTCGATGCGGGATGCTTGCTCGTCGGCAAACTGCAGCGCCGAGAGCACGTCGTCAAAATGACGCCGTAGGATTGCTTCTACCAACGCCAGTTTGTTGGGAAAGTACTGGTACAGCGACCCGATGCTGACACCCGCCACTTCGGCTACTGCATTGGTGGTGAATCGCCCCCAGCCTTGACGGTCGAGGATGCGAGCAGCGGCCTCCAGGATTGCCTCCACCGTTGCGCGAGCCCGCTCCTGTCGTGGTTCTTTTCTCATTCTTCGGGCGCCATAATACGTGTAGCCGAGGTTACACTTCCGCGCGAATATGAGGCTTATGCTCGCATTTGCTCAGGTTCTTGTCTAGAGCAACGGACATGGGATCCCCTGCGGCGTCCAATCCGCCCGAAGCAGCCTGAGACGAACGCTGCTCTGCAGACGAGAGCTCCCAGGGAATGTCTAAGCTCGGACGATGCGCTCGCCGTGCACGTCATGGTCTGATCTGTCTATCTCACGAATCAAAATACACCCCACCCCTCGGGATGTTGCTGGTGCGAGCGGTTCGGCGAGCGATACAAAGAATCCCCGTGGCGCCGATGAGTTTTGACCACCCTGCCGGTTTTACCCAGTAGAGAGGAATGAAATGAAGGATCAATCAAGGACCAACATGAATACGACGGATGAGTTGAAAATGCCCGCGCCGCTCTTTATTGGAAGATGGACCCCGAGGGTTTTGTTCGTTCTGAAACGCCGGCCGTACCGCCACGGCGAGTTGCGCCGCCAACTTGGTAACGTCTCACAACGCATGCTCACAAGAACCCTTCGAAACCTCGAATCTACAGGATTGATTGCAAGGCGCATGACGAGATCTAAAACGATTAAGGTCGAGTATTCCCTCACAAAAGTGGGGAAGACTATCATCGCGCCACTTCGCGGCATGTGTCGCTGGGCAAAGCGGTACAGCATGGAAGTGAGCGCCGACGTGAATCTTCCTTCGCAGGCAACCGAAGCCAGCTAATGAACCCGGGTACACCGATGTTCCTACTTGCGCGTGATTTGAAGCATTGGTACGCTGAACTCGTCGATACTGGCAAAGTAGCTTGATGAACCGGCACACCATCTTTCCCGAGACCAGTCCAGAGCACTGAGGGCTTGGTGCAACAAGCCGCCCGGCGCACGGCCCTTAAAGCAAAACTCACGTTGATATTCCTTCGCGAGCCCCTTCCACAGTCAGCGAGGGGCTGATCGACGAAGTGCGCAAGAGCTTCCCGCCATCCCCAAAAAGAAATTTGCCAACACCGATGAGTTCTACCTGCCCCTTCGGTTTTACCCAGTAGAGAGGCAAGATCTGGCAGGCCAAGGTCAGTCCCATGAGGAGATCATCATGAACATCGCACAGAAATCAGTCTTGATTACCGGCGCCAATCGCGGCATCGGGCGCGCACTCGTCCAGGAAGCGCTTCGGCGCGGCGCGAAGAGAGTGTACTCAGGAACTCGCGGATCGCTCGACATCGCCGACGGACGCGTGTCGCCGCTAACGCTCGACGTGACGAACGCTGAGCAGATCGAACAGGCAGTGAGTCAGGTGGGCAGCCTCGACGTCCTCATCAACAACTCCGGAATCGCGCCGTATGACGATCTGAGCGATCCGGCCGTCATTGAGCAGGTCCTCGCCGTGAACTTCTTTGGCGTATACAAGGTTTCGCGAGCATTCCTGCCTAAGCTGAAGCGCTCCAAAGGGGCCATCGTCAACAACCTTTCGCTGTTGGCGCTGGCACCGTTGCCGGTCACGCCCAGCTACTCGATTTCGAAGGCGGCCGCGCTGAGCATGACGCAATCGCTGCGTGCGCTCGTGGCAAGTGAAGGCGTGACGGTCCACGGCGTCTTCCTGGGTCCTATCGATACGGATATGAACCGCGGTTTTGATATTCCGAAGGCCTCGCCCGAGTCCGCCGCACAGGGCATCTTCGACGGATTGGAAAACGGCGAAGAGGATATCTTCCCCGACCCCATGTCCCGTTCGATCGCCGACGGCTGGCGCAATGGCGTTGCTAAGGCATTCGAGAAGCAGTACGCAAGCTTCGTGCCGCAAAGCGTGGCGCTCTAAGAAGCGCCGCGCACCACGCAATGCTCTCAGTCACAAAAGGTGAGGATGGAGGTACGAATCATGAAGAATGATGGTTTCACGACTTCGTTTACGGTTGCGCAGACTCCCAATGAGGTCTTCACAGCCATCAACAACGTTCGCGGATGGTGGTCGGGAGAGGTCACAGGCGAAACGAGCAAGCTTGGCGACGAGTTCACCTACCGCTACAAGGACATGCACAAGACGACACAGAGAGTGACGGAATTTGTCCCCGGCAAGAAAGTCGTGTGGCATGTAACGGCCGCCGAACTGACCTTTGTCAAGGACAAGACCGAATGGATCGGCACTGACATTGTCTTTGAGATCGCCAGAAAGGACGGCAAGACCGAGCTGCACTTTACGCATGTGGGCCTGGTTCCCGCATTCGAGTGCTATGGCGGCTGCTCCGGTGCCTGGGGCTCGCTCGTCGACGGCAACCTACGCAATCTCATCACAACGGGCGAGAATCAGCCGGACGTGTTCGCGTAAGAGAACGAACATACCACGGAAGAGTTCATTGGCTGGGACATGGCAATCACACAACCGACTCTACACAACCGAGGTGCAAACATGACGCAACAAGACTACACAGCGACAATTTTGGTCGATCAGTCGCCCATCGAAGCGTTCGATGCCATCCGCATTCTTCGCGGTTGGTGGTCAGAGGAAATCACAGGAAACACCGCCAAGATCGGCGACGAATTCAAATACCACTACCAGGACCTACACAAGTGCACCATGAAGCTCGTGGAACTTGTTTCAGGCAAGAGAGTCTCCTGGCTGGTGACCGACAACTTCTTCAACTTCACGGAAGACAAGAGTGAGTGGAAGAACACGAAGGTTGTCTTCGATATCGCGAAGAATGGCGACCGGACCGAGATCCACTTCACACACGAAGGCCTGGTTCCCGAGTACGAATGCTACAACGTCTGCTCCGATGCCTGGGGCAGCTACATTCGCGGCAGTTTGAAGAGTCTGATCGCAACCGGCAAGGGCTCGCCTAACGATAAGGAGTAGGCGGAGAGGGTTTAGAGCGAGACGGCAAGAACTGTTATCGAGCATCAAACATTGAATGTGAAGTGAGGAGCGAGATATGTGCCCAGTATGCATAGCAAACGCCGCAGCAATGGTCGCCGGGGCTGGGTCCACAGGAGGAGTTCTGGCGGTGTGCTTCAACAAGTTCAAGAGACTCATCACGACGAATCGTCGCGGTCTATCTCAGAAACCAAAGGAGAAATAGCATGACAACGACCAATGTGAGTGACGGAGCTCCGGGGAAGGAGCATCTCGCGATGAAGACACCACCGATCGTTTCGCAGCAGGAGTGGGAGGCTGCGCGCCAGCAACTGCTCGTGAAAGAAAAGGCCCTGATGCACGCCCGTGACGCGATGGCCGCCGAACGACGCCGGATGCCTTGGATGGAAGTGGAAAAGCAATACGTCTTCGACGGACCCAGCGGCAAGGTAAAGCTGCTCGACTTATTCGAGGGCCGCCGGCAGCTGATCGTCTACCGCGCCTTCTTCGAGCCGGGGGTGTTCGGCTGGCCCGAGCACGCCTGCCGCGGTTGCTCTTTGGGTGCCGATCAGGTGTCGCACCTGGCCCATCTGAACGCGCGCGACACTACGCTCGCGTGGGCCTCGTGCGCATCGCAGGCGGACATCGCGCGCCTGAAGGTGCGGATGGGCTGGGAGATGCCCTGGTACACCATGACAGACAGTTTCGACGCGGACTTCGGCGTGGACCAGTGGCATGGCCATAATGCATTCATACGCGACGGCGAAAAGGTGTACCGCACGTATTTCATCAACAGCCGCGGCGACGAGGCGATGGGAACCGCCTGGAGCTACCTCGATATGACGGCGCTCGGCCGTCAGGAGACATGGGAGGATTCGCCGGAAGGCTACCCACAGACCGCACCGTACAAGTGGTGGAACTGGCACGACAACTACGAAGCCGAAACCTCGATTCACCCGCTGTGGCTTGATATCATCACCGACCCCGCCGGAGCAGCAATCCGCCGGCGTGAAGTAGAGGGGAAAGCATGTAATTGCGAATGAGATTGACGTCGCAACGAAAACCCTGTTCAACAAAGGAGAAAACTGTGACGGACTCCATCAAAGATGAACTCGGGGCGCCGAGAATCGTCGATCGTGCGACGTTTCAGGCGGAACTGGACGTAGTGCGGATTCGAGAGAAGGCTCACACGCACGAGGGCGATGCGATCGCAGCAGCGCGCCGGCGGCTGCCAATGGTCGAGGTCGACGGCACGACAGCGCTAATCGGGTCGCGCGGCCCGATGACACTTCTCGAAGCTTTCGAGGGCCGTCAACAGCTCATCGCGTACTACTTTATGTGGCACGCCGGCCACCCTGCGCCCGAACAGTGCGAAGGCTGCACTTGGGTCACCACCCAAGTCGCGGAGCTGTCCTACCTTCATTCTCGCGGCGTCACCTTCGCCGTGTTTTGCCAAGGGCCCTACGAGGAGAGCGCCCGGTATCGCGAGTTCATGGGCTGGGAGATGCCCTGGTACTCCGCCCCACGGGACTCCCTCGAGACGCTGCTGGTTGGACGCCGGATCGGCAGGATGCATCTCATCTGCTACCTGCGCCAGGAATTGAAAGTCTTCGAGACCTATTGGACGACCGCACGCGGCGCCGAGGTAATGGACAACAACTACCACTTGCTCGACCTAACCGCTTACGGACGGCAAGAGAGCTGGGAGGATTCGCCCCAGGGCTGGCCGCAGCAGTGCACCATCACGCGGACGAAAACCGGTTCGCCCACCTGGGAACCCGAGTGGCCGGGAGGGCGCCCAATTGCCCAGTGGCCCCGCATACAGGCCGGATACTCGGACGACCTCAAAACTGGCGGAGACTGAACTGCGCCCGACAGAGCTTCGTTCGGGTCCAGTTGATAAACATCTTGAAAATGGACTGCTGAGATCTAATACTAAGCGGAATGGCGACGGTGGAACCATCCTGGCAGGAGCACAGCGAGCAGGCCTTTGAACGACTGGCCGAACCGTGCTGCTGATTGCGTGCGTTAATCTTGCAAACTTGCAGCTTGCGCGTGCCGTATCCACCGAGCGCGAAACAGCGGTGCGCGCGGCGCTGGGCGCAAGCAAGGGCCAACTGGTGAGGGCGCGCCTCACCGAGAGCATGCTGCTTGCGTTGGCCGGAGGTGCGGCCGGCGTGGCATTGGCGTTCACTGGCGTGCGGCTTCTGCTGGCGCTTGTGCCTGCGAATGTGCCACGTCTCAGTGAAGTACAGGTGAGCGCGCCTGTGTTATTGTTTGCAGCCGGTTTGTCGATCACGGCTGCGCTGGTCTCTGGCGTCCTGCCGGCGCTGCGCTCGCTGCGTGTGGACCCACAGTCGACACTGCAGGCCAATTCGTCGCGCACTCTCAATTCGCGGGACGGCCGACGTACGCGCAGCATTCTAGTTGCAGGCCAGGTTGCCTGTACCGTGGTTTTGTTGATCATCACCTCTCTGGTCCTGCGCAGTTTTTCGCGCCTGTTGAATCAGGATCGCGGTTTTGATTCAAGCCACGTGACGCTGGCGCAGGTTGACCTGTTCGCGCCGGAATTCGGTGACAAGTTGCCCAACTCGAAAGGGGTGAAATTGGCCTTTGCCGACCGCACGCTGACGGTTTTGCGACAACTGCCAGGCGTACAATCGGTGACCGTCACCAGCGCGATGCCGTTGACGGGCGAGACCTGGGTGGACGAGCTGAAACGACCCGACCATCCGATGCCGGAGGCGCAGCGGCCGCTCATCAACCTGCGTTGGATCAACGATGATTATCTTGCAACCATGCGGATTCCGCTGGTTGCGGGACGCAATCTTACCGCGACTGACCGCGCCAATCCGTATGTGGCCCTGATTTCCGAAAGGACGGCAAAGGAGGGCTTTCCGGGCGAGAATCCAATCGGCCGAACCATTTCCAACGTCGTTCCGGACGACGAGCATTCGGTTACCGTCATCGGAGTTGTGGCGGACACCCGGGTCAACGGACTCAAAAATACAGCCGCCATGGTCTACATCCCTTACTGGACTTTTACGCCGTGGACGCTAACTTTTCTTGTACGCGGCTCGCAACCAAGCAATGCGCTGATACCGGAGATGCGGCGCGCGATTTGGACGATTGATCCGCAGGTGGCCATTCCGTCGCTCAAGTCGATGGACGAGCAGCTCAGTGAATCGGTGGCGACCGACCGCTTCCAGGCCATGGTGCTGAGTGGCTTCGGCGCGGCCGCGCTGCTATTGGCTTTGTTGGGCCTGAATGGGGTACTCGCGTACTCAGTCACGTTGCGACGGCAGGAGTTTGGCATTCGTATCGCTTTGGGGTCAGAAAAAAGCTCGCTGACCGGGCTGGTGTTGCGCCAGGCCGCGCAACCCGTTCTTCTAGGTATTGGCGTTGGGCTCGTGATGGCCCTGATTGCGCTGCGCTGGGTGCGCAGCCTGATGTATCAAACGCCGGTCATGGATCCGCTGGCAGTGGGCGGCAGCATCTTGCTGCTTTTGGTTGCCGCCGCGATCGCAGCGATCATACCGGCCCGGCGTGCAGCCTCCGCAGACCCGATGCGCGCACTGAGAATGGAATAGGTATCGACGAGAGGGCTCGGTCTCTGTTTTACACAGAAACTCGATGCCAATCTTCCTAATCGCACTCGCACCATCGGAGCAGCTTCTGGCGTCGGCGTCCCACCCGAACCGCATTGACGGATAGTCGCCGAAAGGTAGAAACAGCAAGTTCTCCGTTCATCCAAAGGCCATTTTTCAAGATTATGGGTTACTCAAGCAGATTCGGAGTAACAAGACGTAAGTTGGATAGCCGATGGCGCGGACATCCTGTACGACATAGGGAAGGTGCGCAAGGTCCATGAAAGCACCCACGAGGATCTCCAAGACGAGAATGGCAGTGCTTGTAACGTAAATGATCCTGCTGTTCATCCGAGGTTTCCTTCAGTACCCCTGGATTTTGATTCAGTCGGTATCACGAGAATTGTGGCTACCTGGTTACACGGTTTTGATCCCATTGCGGGGGAAGGTGGCCCTCGCCCGGCAACGGGCACTTGGGAGTTGGCGCCACAATTCGGGTTCTGGTCGGTTTACCCTCTATTTGCGACCGCACGGCCTAGCGCGAAAAAACTACTCCGTGTGGAAGGCCAGACCCCTTCCATCCGTGCGGCCAATCGCGATCTGCCATGTCAAATCCGGGTTTTCCGTTGGCATCATGGAACGCTTCATCAAGGCCTAGCGCGCCCGTCGCCTGGTCCAGTTTCAGCAAATAAATGCGCGACTCTACGCCTGTGACCACTAGCCGCTGCGTCTTTTCGTCCCATCCGGTCCAGTGCGAGAAGAATGTATCGTCTATCGTAAGCCGCGAAGCCTCCACAGGCTTCGTCCCATCCGCGATGTCGAGCGCAATCACGCCATGCACCAGCGGCACACTCTGGATCAAATAATGCCCAACAATAGTAGGCACGCCGCAGAATGATCCGGGAAAGGTGTAGACCAGCTTGGCCGATGGCTCGTCCTTGTCAATGTTGCTGATCCGCTCAATCCCACAGCCGAGCGTCTGCACGTAAACCGCTCCATCAGGCCCAAGGCGCGGCTCTTCCGGACTGACGTGGCCATAGTGATTCTCACCCATGTCCAGATAGGCCGTTTTCATCAACTTCAAGTCGGACAACCGAAACACTTGATACGTTACGCCGCTAAAGACATTCTCCTCGTGCATCGAGGAGTTTGTGACCACTACCCGGTCAATCCCCGGAAGCACGACCAGGCTGTACGGCTCAAGCAGCGCGTTGGGGAACGCCGGGTCAGCCGAACTCGCAGAGCGAATGACCTTTCCTTGGTCGTCGATTTCTACCAGTCCTCCGCTGCCGCCTATTTGCTCCTTGTCCATGTTGGCGTGCGCATGCTGGAAAGAAACCAGCACGTGCCCGTTGGGCAACCGCAGGTAGGAATGCGGATGCATATAGCCGTCCATATCGGTAAACGAGGTCACGATCTTTGGGTGCAGCGCGTCGCGCACATCGAAGATAAACGTGCGTCCGGCATCATGGTCGTTTGCGAACAGCATTCCACTCGCGGGCATCACGTATTCCGTGTGATGCACACGCACCGTTTGCTGGTCGGTTACCAGAGTCGTGATCAAACGTCCGTATGTCTCAGAAGCCGGATCCGCATCGATGACCGCGAGAAAGTCATTACCTTTTTTGGCGACATCGCCAGTCCAGGCAAACATGTAGTGGCCCGGCGCCTTCGTCTGTTCCTGAGACTGCGCAGGTAGAACGAAGACGCAGAAGACCAAGGAAAGTGCGAGCAGGACACGCCGCATTCGAGACCTCCGCAAGCTAAATGCCATTATTAGTCCGGAAGCATATCAGATCGATGATGTTCGATGTTCACGCAATTCGTATTCGGGATTCTTCCCAAAAGCCGCTGACGGAAGGTGACGGCGCGATGATCCCGAAAATCTGCTGCTCTGGGTGAATCACCCGCTATCGGGAAATAACACAGAAATTATTAGCGGTGTAATTTCCCCCATTGCCCACAAACCGGCTGCAGACTCGATCTCGGATGAACGTTCAGGGATCTTCTCATCGAATCCCGCAGAGTGGGCTGGCGTTGTACTATCACCGGCATGACTACGTTCACCGGAGAGGATGATGCCTACGCGGGGTTTGACAGCACTGGAAAGTACTTCGGGTACTTTGGACTTGCGGCGGGCGCGATAGGCATCACGGGATGGGCGGCAATACACGGGCATCTGCCAGGACTGAAACCTGCGGACGCCATTGACCAGTTTTTACTGGCGGCGATGGAGTGGATCGGAATTGGGCTGTTCGTGATCTTAGGCATCGCCACGTTGGGTTCACTTGGTTTGTCGCGCAAGTCGCGGGGGGCTGTGACCGTCGATGACTTGGGAGTGACGCGGCAGATCGGAGAGCGGAGCTGGAAGCTGCTGTGGTCGGAGATTGAGGGCTACGTGGTGGTCAGTGGTGGGATCGCACTCGTGCCGCGCGAAGGAGGCAAGATGATTGAGATTCCGCGATTTCTGGACGATTACCGTGGATGCATTGCGGAGATCGAGGTGCGTGGGGTTGGCCGCTTGCCGCCGAGCAGGTTGAAGCGATGTTGAAGGCTCTTGGGCTTTGGAGAATGATCCGGTCGAGTTACGCGCGGAAATCACTCGCCGGTTAACGCCTAGATCGTCCTAGTATCGCAAGAGTAATCTCCGGTTAGGCCACTACTCTCTCAGAACGCTTCTTTTCACAGATTGCGAAGAAGGGATGATCTAAAGTTGGTTCATGGATCGTGGGAAGAGACTCGCAGTATTGCTGAAGATTCGGGACGGACTACAGGAGGTCCTCCGGTCGGCGATCAACAAGGACGAGGTCTCTCCTGAAAACAGGTCCGAGGTGCTTTCACGTCTGGCGTCGATCCAGAGGGAAATCGAGTCGCTACAGAAGCCGAGTGGGTGACCAACAGGAAATTGCACTATTTTTGGTAAGGGAAGGGTTGACCACGTCTATGTAAGTCAAAGTCAAGAGAAAAGCACAGAATTCCCGGGCGCGCTCCGGAGGGCGCGCACTTGATCTGATCAGGATCTGCCGTTACGCAACAGTGCCTCTCGGCCGATGATTCCTGCATCAAGCAGAACCACACATCCATTTGCTGTCTAAGACTCCGAAGAGTCCGCACAGAAGATTGAGTTTGTGTTCTCTGCCAGCCCCGAAACAATCCAACGGGAGCCTCCGGAGTTTTCACTCCTTCGCCCAGTGGCCTACTTGCGGGGCCTGGCAGTCTGCGCATCGGAATAATCCTGGTGTTTTTCATTCTTGGGCAGGTTTTTAGGCTGCCGCCGTACCTCCGAATTTCTCGGCAGGCACGAAATCCTGTTTTCTGCGTTCGACCGCAACCATCCAGGCCACCATCTTCCTGGCTACAGCCAGGGTGGCGCGGTTGCGATCGCCCCGTTGCTTTTCCTTTTCGTGAATCAAGCTCAGTTCATGGCTGTATCTCGGTGCCAGCTTCGCCGCTTCCACCAGCACCTGCTGGATATGCTTGTTGCGTTGCTTGGAAATCGGCGTGCGCATGACCTTGTCGGCTGAACGCTTCTCGGCTCCGCACAGTCCGCAATAACTGATAGCCTGTTTGATCGATCGAAAGCGGGCAACATCGCCGATCTCCAGAGCCCAGGTCAGCGCCGTAATCGGACCCACTCCGGGAACAGTTCTTAATCGCGCCAGCCGCTCGGCCAGCAGCGGGTCCCGCTCCAGAGAGCTGATCAGTGCATAGTCCAGCTTCTGCGATCGATTAATCGTCTCCCGGCTCAGCTTCAACAGCGGCCTGACACAGTCGATCTCTTCATTGCCCGCCATCAGCTCGGTGAAGTAGCCCACCTTGTGCAGTCGCTGCTTGTTGAAACTCGCTCCGGTCTCCATCAACAAGCCCGAGATTCGATTCTTCATCTGAACCATCTGCTTCACAAGCAGTCCGCGGTAGCGCAATGTACGCCGCCGGTCGCGGATCTCGGTCGATGTCATGTAGCACTCTGGAAGAAAATCACATCGCAGGCAGTCGGCTATCTTGTTGGCATCGATCTTGTCGTTCTTCCGCTTGGCCGCGGCAATGGCTCGCAGCATCAGCGGATGGGCGACCTTCACCTTCTCCGCGTGCGGAAGAAGGTGATCGTAGATCCAGCCCGTGAAGATCGTCGCTTCCATCGCGACCATCCGGGGTTGGGGAAGGGTCTTGATCCAGGCATCAAGTTCGCGCCGCGTTGATCCGATCTTGCCTTCACTGTGGATCTTGCCGGCCGCGTCCTTCACGCAATAGCTGATCGTCTTCTTGTGAACATCAAGTCCAATGTAGTACATAAAGTCTCTGAGGAGCCTCCTTGGGTAGTTCTCTGAATCAGCCTCACAGCTGAGTTCAGCCTTTGTAACACCCTCGTGCTCCTCACTGACTTAGCATTCAAACAATCCTTTCGGAACCCCGAAGCGCTGCAGCGATCAGCATCGCCTGTCAGGCTATGTATCGGGCCGGAACAGATTTAGGCATACCCCTAAAGTACCCTCTATCCCCGATAGTGTGCATTGCCCCAAGGGTGCGTCGCTTCTAAGATTCAAGCAAGACGTCAAACCTCTAACCGATGGCATCGCGTCTCAATTCGTTTCGTGAGAGAGAAAGCGCATGAACAAGATACTTTTCAGCCTGCTCGTGAAGATCCAGCAACTCGTGAACCGAGAAGAGGGTCAAGACCTTGTAGAGTATGCGCTTGTCGCCGCCCTGATTGCCTTTGGTGCGGTAACCGCCATGAGGCACCTAAGCTCGGAGATCAATACCGCATTCAACGTGATCAGCAGCGACCTTTCCACCAGCCTGTAAGCGCCATCGTACCGCGCAGCCAGACGCCATGGGCCACAGTCTGCAGACCATCGAGTGGATCGTTCACGCTGTCACCTGTGCGAAGCCAAACCCAAAACTCAGAGCCGTTCTGGAGCATCGAGGGTTCGCTGTCGCAGACCCCCCTGTGATCGGCGCTGCTTACCACCTCATCGACCAACGTGAGCGCTATCTAAACCCCATCTTGTACGCTTCGCGGGATTGAGTCACTTTGTATGCATGAGCGAACGGGGCGCGGAGTTGTGGGCAAAATGGCGGGGTTTGGTGTCCGAGCAGCAGGCGAGCGGACAGAGCGTAGCGGCATTTTGCCATGCGCGGGGTATGACATCATCGCAGATGTTCGCATGGAAGAAGCGTTTGCGAGAGGCAGAAAAGGCTGAGTTCGTCGAAGTGCAAGTGGCGCGGCAGCAGAAGCCGCATCCTCCAGGTTCAACACCGGAGCGAGGCTCGACGATTGAGATTCGTCTTGTTCGCGGCTGCAGTCTTGTAGTGGAGCCCGGGTTCGACGGAGATCATTTACGTGCATTGCTGGCGATATTGGAGGGGGAAGGGTGATCGGCCTTCCGAGTCTGCGCACGCTGGACGGGGCGCAAGCATGCCGTATCTGGCTGGCGGCTGAGCCGACCGATATGCGGTGCAGCTTCGATCGTTTGGCGGAACGCGTGAGAACGGTGATCGCTCAGGATCCACTGGGGGACAGCCTGTTCATCTTTCGATCGCGTCGGGGAGACAGATTAAAGATCCTCACGTGGGACCGGGACGGATTTGTACTGTGGTACAAGCGGCTCGAGGCGGGGGTATTTAAGCTTCCACGTGTGAGCCCTGGAGTGCGTTCGGTGGAGTTGCGGGCCAGCGAACTGGCGATGATTCTTGATGGCATCGACATGACGAAGCTGAAGCGGGTAGCGCGTTACGAACGAACCAGTGTAAGCAACAAGGAAAAGGTGGCAGGGTAAGTTATCCGCAGGAAGTTATGGCATAACTTAGTCGTGCCTGCCGCGCTGTCCAACTTACCCGACGACAAGGAAGCATTGAAGGCCATGGTGACTGCGCTGCTCGATGAGCGCGATCTTGAGAAGCAGCGAGCTGAACAACAACAGCAGCGAGCCGAGCAACAACAGCAGCGAGCCGAGCAACAACAACAGCGGGCCGAACAACAACAACGGCGAGCCGAAGAGCAGGCGCGACGGGCAGAGGAACAAAAGCGTCTTGCCAACGATTTGCACATCGAAATTCTGCGTTTGCAGGTCGAACTGGCTCGCTACAAGAAGCAGTACTACGGTCCGCGTGCGGATCATCTTCAGACCGAGGGCGAACTGGCACAGATGCTGCTTACGTTTGCCGAGGCACTGGACTACAAGCCGGTCAACCCAGATGACGTTCCGGCACATTCGGAACCGCAGGAAGAACTTCGCCGGGTGAAACGGCGCAAGGGCCGGCGGAACCTGGCCAACTTCGAGAACCTGCCCGTCACGACGCACATATATGAGTTACACGGAGAGCAACGGGCCTGTTGTTGCTGCGGCCTGGAACGCGACGTAACCGGCCGCCAGGAGAGCTGGCAGATTGAGTATTATCCGGGCCATTTCGAGCGGCTGCATCATGTGCGCATGACCTATGCCTGCAAGAAGTGCGAGCAGATGCCTGGCGGCCGATCGCGTAGCGTGAGCTGCGGGTTGTCGCACTCCTTGGACCCGTCGTAGCAATAAGTCAAGCCTCCGCGGAAAACCGGCTCAGATGACGTCGCAAGAAATTGCGCTTGAGAGGACTTGCCGAACGCGCAAGGAGAGTTCTGGAAGTATTACCCCCAACCCGTCAATGACCCACTTTCGGTGCATTTGTCGAGGTTGGTGTTTCCTGGATTTACAGGCAATTTGCGTTCCGTGGTGGAAGCCGTCAGTTGGGGAAAGGAGCATGATCGGCCTATGGCAAGGAGGCAAGAGGTCGATGAAGCATAAGTCACGTTCTCTAAAACAGCGTACGCACCCCAAGACCCGCCTGCGTTTGCCGGATCTTGAATTCTCAAAGACGGCAGTGTTGAACAGCCTTTCCAGTGTCGACGGCCAGCGCGGATATGGCCACGCCATCGACGAGTTTGTCGACTGGTACTGCTCGGAACCGCGCCTGGCCTTGAACAAAACGGTGGTTCTCCGCTATCGCAGCTATCTCGAGGCGCGCCTGCTTGCACCTGGCACTGTCAATTTGCGCCTCGGCGCCGTTCGGCACTTGGCCTATGAGGCAGCCGATTCCGGCCTGCTCAGTTCCGATTTGGCTGCCGGCATTCGCCGTGTCAAGGGCGTCAGAAATCTGGGTATGCGTCTGGGCAACTGGCTAACTGTTGAACAGAGTATTGCCCTCTGCAGAGCCCCGGATGGAACAAAGCTCAAGGGCAAACGAGATCGCGCTCTCTTGGCTCTGTTGCTTGCCTGCGGGCTCCGCCGCCACGAAGCCGTTAGCCTTAGACTCGAACATCTGGAACAACGGGAAGAGCACTGGGCCATAGTCGATCTGAAGGGCAAGGCAGGACACGTTCGCACGGTTCCCGTACCTGGCTGGGTTATGGAAGAGATGCGAATCTGGTTGAATGCTGCGGGGATCGACAGAGGTAAGATCTTCCGGCGAGTAACGAAGATGGGACAGACCCTGGGCGAAGGCATGACCGAGAAAGCCGTCTGGCACATCGTTAAGGATTCGGCAAAAACCATTGGATTGGAGAGGTTGGCGCCGCATGATTTGAGGCGCACGTGCGCCCGCCTCTGCCATTCCGCGGGAGGCGAGTTGGAACAAATCCAGTTTCTTCTGGGACATGTTTCCATCCAGACGACCGAACACTACCTGGGCTGCAAACAACGAATTCAGTCGGCGGTCAATGATCGAATCGGAATCGAACCTTGTTCCTGAGCGAAGGTATTCACGATTGCGATCCGGTAGTAATATTTCGATGAAGCCGGAGGCGGACGAATGGATTACGACCCGGACAAAGTCGATGAGATCACTCTAGCACTTTTGTGGTTGACCAGTTTCAAAGATCCTGTCGGGGTGCGAGCCTGGAAGGGGCAAGACTGGGACCACGATGGAGCGACTCCACGCAAAAGGCTTCATCTCAGACCCTAAAAGCAAAGCCAAATCGGTTGTCTTGAGCGAAGAGGGTGAAAGACGCTCACGGGAGCTATTTGACAAGCACTTCGGGCTAGGACATGGAAACTCAGGTTGAGGACATTCGCTGGCAGAATCTGGTTTAAATTTGTCCCTTGAACTCAATGGAGCATGAGAATGTGCGCCAGACAACAAATGAAGTCAAGCACTGCCCGCGTTTCCGAGAAGATCGAAAGCGCAATTCAATCGGCGATCAAGTGCTATGAGAAAAAGCACGACCTGAAATGGTGCGACGGATCTTACGATCCTGATGAAATCAAAGAGGCAGCTGAGATGCTTCTTTCAGCGAAAGATGCTGAAGTGTGCATCTGTATCGAATACTCTCTCGGCTATAGAGACCTGGCGAATCACAAAGACTACTTCTCTGAAGACGATCATCAGACTTCTCGCATTCATCTAAACGGGAATGCAATCGCATTCACGGTTGACTTGAGGAGACCGGGGAGCTGCAGAAACCACGATAATGTGCTCATTCCGCGAGTCGATCTCTTATCGAAAGGTAAGGATGCTCTCTTCGCAGAAGCAGAAAACGGAAATGCCACTGCTATGTTCGCGCTCAGTCGTCTCTTCGACGAAGGGATCGGCGAGCCGCAGGATCCGATCGAAGCATACTTCTGGCACTCCGTGGGAATGGAGTTTTGTGAATACGACTGGGCCTGCGAGGGGTTTGTCGACGCCGCCGCCAATCAGGAGATTCTAGCTACCAAACTACCCCACGAGCTGGTCAACGAAAATAGCTCTCTTCATAAAAGAGCGAAGGATTGGATTCACATGCACCGCGAGTTTCTTCCGCAAGAAAACTCCCAGAACGCCTACTGCTTAGATGATGAGTTCAGTGCTTTTGACGAACAAGATGATGCAGACGAGGAATAATCTTGAAGTCCTCTAGTTTGTGACGTTCATGATTTGTTATTTTTATTCTAAGGCGATGGACGGAGACCGGGATGGGACACTACTGCAGAATTTGCGGGCGTGAACGACCGAACGAGCAGTTTTCGGGTAAAGGCCACAGAATTCATGTTTGCAAGCGATGCAACGACAAGCCAAGAAGCGAGCGGCAGGCCATCGAGGACACCGACAGCATCCTCGCATTTATGCAGCAATCGCACATCTCTGAAAAGAACGTGGCTCGTCTGAAGAAACTAACAGAGTCGGAAAATTCCCAGGTCGCAAGCCTCGCGGCAGTTGTTCTGAAAGTCGCTGAGGTCAAGCCTTACAAGACCCGAAGACTAAAATTTCTAGCCAAGATGCACCCGGAAATCATGCGAGATCTGGAGAAGACGGGCCTGATTAGTGCTTACACCAGAGAGTGGGAGAGTTCCGAGATCTTCGCTGAGGACGCTGCGGACTCACTCTCTTCATTTACGGGAGATTCGTTCGATAAGTGCAGAGATCTCTTCTGAGAAAACTCGGCTGTGCCACGGAAGATTCAGTTAATCGTCGTCCCACAGCAGCACCGCTTGAACTTCTTTCCGGATCCGCAGGGACATGGATCATTTCGCCCAATTTTAGAAGGATTACGCCGAGGTTTCGGCGAGAATGTGGTGCCCGCAAACGTTTCTCTATTCTTCCGGAAAAAGCGATAGGCCCCCAACAGTCCCCCCGCCATCATGGCGATAATCCCTCCGCGCTTCTCGGGGCTGATTGGGTCGGGACGCATCTCCGGATCTTGATCATGCTCATGGAAGAGGACCATCATCGGTAATAGGCTCCCCCCGTGATCCTCATTGTTGATGAGTTCTGCCCAACCATCGTTGCGCATACCAACGCCGCGCATGAAGCCGCGCGCCCAGTCGTTGCCCTGCGGAATGCCGTCTTTGTCTTCGATGAGCCGAGGTGCGTAGATCTCATCTCCGAACAGCGTCCCTGCTATGTCATTCCAGTGACGCATCATGAGCCCGAGGAATTCGTTTGCATCCTCGAGTCTTAAAAACTCGCAGGTGTCTGATATCTCGCCGCCGAAGACCTCCGGGTAGTATTCGCTCGGCATCACGGCTTCTGGCCCTGAAATGAGAGCTGCGAAGAATCCGTCGAGTGTTTCGACGTTCATCGCCTTGCCGCCTTTGCAGTTCTTGAGAAAGTCGCCGAGGCGATCGAGTTCGGCGTCCGTCAGAGGCTCGTTCTGAGTGAATGGGATCATCTTATGACCATAAACTTGGGAATACTTATGCGCTGCCGACTCAAATCCTATGCTGCGTCGTGTCCTCTTGCGGCCAAAGAGGTGGCTGAACAGCACGCGAACGTTCGTGTTTGAGGTCAGCAATAACTCTTGACCAATACGAAATGCTTCGTTCACTCCGCAACCGTTGCCGTTGCGCTTCCTTGAGCTTACGTTCTGCATGGCGCATTCGCTTGCGCTTGATTCGATCGAATAGTGGGTCAATGGCCATAGCGAATCTACTGCTTCTGATAGTTACGAGCCGGCCCGGATTTCATCAGGCTGCTGAGAAGCCCCGAGTGTCGTTTGCGGGACTGATCGTTTCTGACCGCCATGCCAAGAGCCTTCTTCTGGCCAACCACAACCAGAAATTTCCTGGCTCGCGTGATGCCCGTGTAGATCAGGTTTCGTTCGAGAAGCATAAAGTGCTGCATTGCTACTGGGATCACCACCGCTGGAAATTCGGACCCCTGAGACTTGTGAATCGTAATCGCGTATGCCAGCGAAACCTCGTCCAGCTCACCGTAATCGTAGGTCACCAACCGGTCATCGTATCGGACCATTACCTCTTGCTCAACCGCATCAATCTTTTCAATAATGCCAATATCGCCATTGAAGACCTCCTTCTTATAGTTGTTCTCCGTCTGAATGACTTTGTCGCGAACCTGGAAACGCCATCCAAATCGTTCCGCGGCTGGTTCAGACTGCCGAGGAGGATTCAGAGCTCGCTGAAGGATAGTGTTCAACTCACGCACTCCGATCGATCCGCGATTCATCGGACATAGAACCTGAATGTCTTTGATTGGATCCAGTCCGTGGCCCTTCGGGATTCTTTCCTGCACCAGCCTTACTAAGGTTGCAGCAATGTCTTCCGGAGTCTCGCGCTCCACGAAATGAAAGTCTGAATCGGAAGCTGCGGTTCCAACTTCTGGCATTTTCCCTTGCCGAATGAGGTGTGCGCTGGTGATGATCCTGCTCGCGGCAGCCTGGCGGAAGACCTCTGTCAAACGAACCACCGGCACGAGATCGCTTTCGATCAGATCACGAAGGGTATTTCCCGGACCGACCGATGGAAGCTGATCCACATCGCCAACCAGGATCAGTGCTGCGCTGTTCGGAAGTGCACGCAGCAAAGCGTGCATCAGCAGAACGTCGACCATTGATGTCTCGTCAACAATCAACAGGTCACATTCCAGTGGATTGTCCTCGTTGCGTGAGAACTTTCCCGTGGCTGCATCAACCTCCAGCAGTCTGTGAATAGTTTTTGCCTCCAGCCCCGTGGTTTCCGTGAGGCGTTTCGCTGCTCTGCCCGTGGGAGCGCAGAGAAGACATTTCACTTTCTTGGCGCGAAGGATCTGAAGAATCGAATTTACCAACGTAGTCTTGCCCACGCCGGGTCCCCCGGTGATGATGGCTGCGCGGCTGTTTAGAACGACCTTCAGCGCCGCCTGCTGGCTTGACGCCAGTGTCTTGCGGGTACGAGCCTCACACCACAGAATGGCTTTTTCAATGTCGATAACTGGATAGGTTGGGCGGCCATTTGCCAGCCGCCGCATGCTGACCGCAATGCCTTCTTCTGCTTTTCTTAAGTGAGGCAGGAAGATCAGTGGCTCACCATCAATTTCTTCGAGCAGAAGAGAGCCGCTCGTAAGCATTGTGGTCAGGGCCTGTTCAATCGTCGGGAGTGGCACTTCCAGTAGTTTCTCCGCAGCTGCTTTCAGCTTTTCCAGGGGCAACGCGCAGTGCCCTTCAGAGGTCGCGCCCAGAAGCACGTGACTGGTTCCAGCCCGAGCCCGGTTCTGCGAGTCCTTGGGTATTCCAACGCTTTGAGCGATCTGATCGGCCGTGGCGAATCCGATGCCATGAATCTCTTTTGCCAGCGTGTAAGGGTTCTCTTGCACCGTCTGGATAGCCAGATTTCCATAAGTCTTAAAAATGCGAACCGCCCTGCCGGTGCTGACCCCGTGACTGTGCAGGAAGAGCATGATCTCGCGGATCTGCATTCCTTCCTGCCAGGCCTTCGCGATCCGCTCCCGGCGCTTTGGCCCGATCCCATCAACAGACTCCAGGTCAGCAGGGTTGTCGCTTATCACTTTCAGTACTTCCGCGCCGAAGTGGCCGATCAGCTTTTTCGCAAGCACTGGCCCGACCCCTTTTACAAAACCTCCGCCAAGGTACCGTTCAATACCCTCACTCGTGGTCGGCGGCGTCGCTTTCAAGAACTGGGCCTTAAACTGAAGCCCATGTTCTTTGTCCCTGACCCACCAGCCTCTGCCAGTCAACCATTCTCCCGCGCTGATTGACGGTACAGGGCCGAGGACCGTTACTTGATCTCGATGGCCACGGACCTTGACTCTGAGAACGGCGAAACCGCTTTCCTCATTGAAGTACGTGACCCGCTCGACAAGTCCCGCAATCTCTTCGGTAGAGGTATTGAGTTCTGCAGCCGAACGGCTCATCCTGATTGGAGTTTACCGGGTTTTCGACGGACGGAGGCGAAGATTTGTCGTGTGTCACGAACACGAGCGCGAGCTCGTGGTGCTGTACCAAAGATGGGAGATGGCCTCCCGAAGTCGGCTTGCAGGAGCAGGCTTCAAACTGCCCGGTGCTGCTGCGTTCTAAAGGGCGTGGTGGTGAACGACTGAGGAAAAGGCGTCCATTTAGGGCGTCAGGTGTGGGCTGAGGAGATGAACGAAAGCAAACCGACCGATGACGCATCGTTACTTCGTTAAGGCGCTGTCGAAACTGGATCGTGACGAAGCTCCAGGATGAATCGGGACGTTACCTGTTTACGGACCCGTTGGCAGCCGGTGTATAGGCGGCATGAACTCAGCACAGGCTTTGGTATGGAACGTGAGAACTTCGTTCTGGATGAGAAGGGAAATGACAAGTGGCAAACACCATGAGGAAGAATACCGAAGCCAGAACGAGGGTCGGGGCTGCTCATAGTAGCGATGAATCTCCTGTAATGGGAGTGGAGCGAAGGGGCAGCGTTATCCGGTTGACGAGTGTCGCCAACCTGCTATTCAGGGATGAGTGACATGACATCAACGAAACCTTGTGCTATTGCGAAGCGGGCAATATGGGAGGCATACCAGCAAGTCAGGGCCAACCGTGGGGCTGCGGGCATCGATGAGGAAACTATCGCGATGTTCGACCAGAACCTGTCAAGGAATCTATACAAGCTGTGGAACCGGATGTCTTCGGGATCGTATTTCCCGCCGCCGGTCAAGCAGGTGGAGATTCCGAAGGCAAAGGGCGGCACTAGAAAGCTCGGCATTCCGACTGTAACTGATCGCATTGCGCAGACCGTGGTCAAACGCATCATCGAACCGACCCTCGATCCGATATTCCATCCAGATTCGTATGGGTATCGACCGGGGCGTTCGGCGAAACAGGCGATTGCCGTCACCAGAAAGCGGTGCTGGCGATTCGATTGGGTGGTGGAGTTTGACATCAAGTCGGCTTTCGATCAAATCGATCATGGTCTCTTGATGAAAGCGGTCCGCAGCCATATCAGAGAGGGCTGGATACTGCTGTATATCGAACGGTGGCTAACCGCCCCGTTCGAGACCACAGACGGCGAGCGGCTGCTGCGCGAGCGCGGCACGCCTCAAGGCGGGGTGGTCAGCCCGATTTTGATGAACCTGTTCATGCATTACACGTTCGATGCCTGGATGACGCGTACCAATCCATCCTCTCCGTTTGCACGCTACGCTGACGATGCGGTAGTCCACTGCCGCACTCGGAAGCAGGCGGAAGAGGTAATGCGGTCCATCGCATTACGGCTGGCGGAATGTGGATTGACGATGCATCCGGAAAAGTCGAAAGTGGTGTACTGCAAGGACAGCAACCGAACCGCATCCTATCCCGATGTAAGCTTCACGTTCCTCGGATTTACGTTTCGTCCGCGGAAGGCCATCGACCGTCAGAAAAGGGCATTTACCAATTTCCTGCCGGGAGTGAGTGCTGATGCGTTGAAGCATATGCGGAATGAGGTAAGGGGCTGGCGCATTTATCGTCAAACGCCGGGGACACTCGTCGAACTGGCGCAGCAATACAATCCCAAGATCCGAGGCTGGTGGAATTACTTCGGGGCATTCTATCGTTCGGCGATGCACAGGCTCCTTCAATATATCGACCAGAAGCTGGTGCAGTGGGCCAAACGCAAGTACAAAACACTGTCGCGTAACGAGAAGCGCAGTGCCAGATGGCTCCGCAGAATGAAGAAGACAGCACCTCGGATGTTCTTCCACTGGAGTGTTGTTGGGAACTAGGTTGGGTAATGGGAGCCGTGTAAATCGAGAGGTTTACGCACGGTTCTGCGGAGAGGCTCAGGGCGAAATCCCCTGGGCCTACTCACCAAAGGTCCGAGTTGACCACCACACATCCAGAGGTGCGCAAACTAGCCTCAGTGCTCTCCCTGCGTAAGCTTTTTCGTCATCGCGTCCAACTGTTCCTGAACTTCTTGGAGCGCATCCTGTGAATCCCTTAACCGCTGCTGCGCTTCGTCTACAGCAGACTGCCGGGCCTGCTCCAGAATCTTAAGTGTCGAAATATTAGTCTTTAGGCGCTGAACTTCTTCGGTGAGTTGCTTCTGTTCTGTGGGGTCCGAGGAATGGTCAACTTTGTCTTGTGCACGATCCAATTCACCTAAAGTCCTTCCCTGATCGGATTGAATCTGAATTAGGTTGGATCTCTCACGATCGAGACGCTCTACTGCCTGATTCACAACGCTCTGTTTCGTTCCCAACTCTGCCAGGAGCGTCTGCATCGCTTGCGTTGAGCGCAGCTCGTGGTGAATTTCTCTCAGCTCTGCAAGGATCGCGTCGAGTGTCTGTGAATCTGAATGAGCGGTCTGTGCGAAGCTCGGAGAAGTAACCACAATGAACAACAGCGCCACACCTGCAACCATGATTCTCATGCCCCCTCCAAGATGCACATATACTACGGATCGGTACGGACCGCGGTCGAATCACCCCTCAAAAGTGGAAGTAACCCGTGAAACTGCCCGTCGCGGTTACTTCCGCATCGTCCACAACTCGCTCGGAACATCGTTTCGCTAGGGATTAATGGACGGATCTATGGTCATTTCTTTGGGACGTCCAGTTCTTTGCGAGATAGGATGCCCGTCTTAGGGTCAACATAGAGGCCCTTAACAGGCTCTGGACAACCGCGCCAGTCCCGTCCCATCAGGTTCTTCCCTTCAATCCAGCAATCCGTCGCCACGAGGTTCTTGAGGGCGTCACGTAGCTCTGCTCCTTGGAAGCTTCGGGAGTCAGCGTTCTTACATGCTTCTGCGTAGACCTTGCTCCACGAGCGACCGACTCTGTGGATAAGGAAACGTTCAAGCAGGTTGAAACGGGTATTCCGCAGCTTCTGCCGCCCTTGGCGAACGTGGTTTGTGCTTTCGTCGAGCTGCTCGCCGTCGCCATCCAACGTGACGACCTTTTTACGGGGGGTCTTACTCGCCCATGTGCGATTGGCCTTTGGGCGCTCGGCAATTACGTTTTTGACGTCACGTCGCATGAGGTGCCTTCGATTGCAGTTGAGATGAATCCTACAGCAAACACGGAACCCAGGAATCAACTTAAACCGGGTTGAGGCAGTCTAGACGAAGGGCAGAAAAACATTGCGGTCGGATCACCCGCAACACAACCAGAACCAGGAATAGATAGACTTCTTCATATGATTTCTGTCGGCTACATGGCAAAAAGAATGCCGCAGAGTGACGAATGGCTGAAGGTGATGATGAAGTCATCTGTGACTCTCGACGTTTATTCAGTCAGCAGCTGCGTGAACGATGACTTCGCTGATTATGTCGACTATTGGAAGCACAATGGCTGGTGGTTTTTCGATTCGCCTGCGGCGATCCAAGCCGTCTCGCAGGAGCATTCCATCAGCCTTGACCACACGCTCTTGTTTTTCTATGAGGTTTACGAGTTTGAGTTCCACGATGGGAAGTGGCGCACGTTTTCGCCTTCGTGGGATAGTTGGAAAGACTCGGGAGCCATCGTGATGCCTGCGAATAAGCGGCTCGACGGATATGACGTTGTTACATTCTGGGCCGGGAATTCACCAGAACACTCGCCTCTGTCCTGCAACGGACTAGCGAATACCTTAGAGACAAATTCTCATTGCCTCTTCGACACCTTTGAGCAAGCGGAGTCAGCAGTGAGCGCAGGCAAATTCACTGGCGGCGAACCCGGAGCCTTGCGCATCTTCGCTGTGTTCTCCGTTGATTGGCAATCTTTTTCAGCGAGAGAGGTCGAATGACCCCCAATCCGGAAGTGACGTGAGCCAGATCACGCTACTTCCCAGTTGACCACCACACTACCCCATACCGATCGCAGGCTCGCTCAAACAGGATGAAGAGGTTAGAGTTGGGTCATGAGCGGATCGCGCAAGGGCCCTCGGATTGTGCGTCTGACCGTCAGTGCGACGGACAGCACCGATGACAAGCGTCTTCAAACGGCACTAGTTGAAATTGCCGCTCAGGACCTTACTTTCAGAGTCGATGCGCAACCGATGGGGATCACCCACTCTCTTGAGGGAACAAGTGCATCACACCTTGAATCGATCTGCAACCGCCTTCGCGACGAATATCACCTCGCGATCAATGTCAGTCCGCCAGAAGCTGTCTTAGTCGAGACGATTCGCAAGTCTGGGGAAGCGGAAGGAAAATTCAGTCGCCAGGTTGGCGGTCTTGGTAATTATGGCCACTGCAAGCTGTACGTTGAGCCGAGCAAGTCCGGTGAAGGCTACGTATTCAAAAGCACAGTCAGCCACGACGCGTTGCCTGACGAATATCTCAGCTCCATCGAACGCGGTGTGCAACACGCGATGCGGTCTGGTCATCCCCTAGTCGATCTCAAGGTGGCGGTAGTTGATGGTAGTTATCACGCCCGGGATTCAAACCCCACAGCCTTCGAGATTGCGGGAGCGGCTGCGCTCAAAGATGCGGTAAGGAACGCGGCCCCGGTTCTTCTGGAACCGATGATGTCAGTTGAAATCGAGGAAATACCTCAGGAGTTGGCAGACCTAATCCGCGATGAGGTCAATCTGCACCGGGGGCGCATCGTGAGCGAGCAAATCGTAAGTGGCTGGAGTGAATTCCGTGCCGTCGTGCCCCTCTCAGAACTTCTCCTATCCAGCTCTCTCCTTCTCGCCGAATTTCCGACCGAGTTTGCTGGCTATGAGCCTGTTCCTGATGATGGAACATCGGGCGATGACGGAACGGGCGTGACGGCGAACAAGCCTAGCCGCCCGCCGCACGGGAGACGTTCGGAGATGGCTCGTCCTGACCGAGAAGACGAGTGATCTATTGAGCATTTCCGGGTTCCGGTCGAGTCACCCGCTATGCGGAAGTCCCATAACGGAAAAACGGAGGTTAGTTCCGGATCGGCCTCCCGATGCCCGTCACGGCGCGGGTGAATCGGACGCATGAAAGGAAACGACTCGCCATTGGTGCGCTTCGCGGACATAGACCTTGGTGAAGCGCCAGTCATCGGATACTTTGTTGCCATTCAAGGTGCGGGTGCGCAATAGGTGGCCGGTGACAACAGCCGCGTCTCCGTATACGCGGATGTGCAGGTCCGAAGTTTCATAGCGCAGGAACTTCATGCGCCCAGATCGGGCAAACCCTAGAGCCTCAGCTCGTGTCATGACCGCCATATGCGGAACGGCAACTTCTAGATCGTCAGCCCAGAGGTGGTCGAGCGCCTCGGCATCGCCAGCGACGTGAGCTTGGTTCCACACATCTTCGAGCCGCGTCAGCTCGCGCGTGTCATTATCGGGCGGAGTCTGCGCAATATTGCGTGCGGGCATAGCGAACGCCGCTATCAGGAACAATGCGACAGAAGCGGCTGATCTCATTGTCGATTCTCTGCGCCTTTGAAGGAGTTTAACCGATTGCGCTCAAATCCTTTTGAGCGGTGACGAGGCGCTCAGATGTCCCTGACTCTTCTCGTTCCGGTCGCAGTAGGGACGATCATTTTGGGGCAATGAAAACAAACCTGATCGGTAGAGTCATTGATCGGCAAATCGATAGTGATTAAGGGCGAGATTACGGCTTCAGACGCCCTTTACGTTTACGGGAGCGTCGAAGGCTTGATCAACGCGCCAGCGCACCGGGTGAACACGATCGCTCGAGCCGATGAGGGATCGATGTACTCAAGCCCTCGAACGGGGGTCACCTGAAGACGCAGCGGAGGCCGGCAATGACGCGAAACAAGCATCGATCCCGCTGATTTGAGGCCTCTTGATTCGGAGGTTGCGATTGCTGCAGTGAGAAGCGATTCTAGCAGTGCCCTTTCACTCGAACATTCTGCTCGGAGATGACCGCGAACGATTCTCAATCCGTCATTCGCATCCACGAACCGTTCAGCTTGTCCATTCAAGGCGACCACTTTCATGCCAGGCCCTATCAGCAGGACGCCATGTGCCAGCGCATCGAGCGCCGACCGCAAATCTTTCAATTCAGCCTTCAGATTAGAAAGAGAAGAGTGTAAAAGAATGGCGCGCTTGACGTGCGGAGTGAGGAATTTGAGGGTTCGGAGGCTGTCTGCTTCAAAAGTGCCCTTCTTCGGACCGCGATAGACGCCCAGACTGCTGATGATCCCGTTCGAATTATCTGGAATACTCCACGCTGCGTGGGCGACTCCGTTTGGCCGAAGATAATCATTGTAGAACTCAGTCCCGAACAGTTCACTACGATTCACGACTTGTTCTGAAACGCTGGTCCACCCTTCAATCGCGAGGGGATCCATTTGAAAAATGTATGGACGGCACTCATCGCGATTCTTCGTCACTGAAGGTTTCGTGCATCATTCGTGTTCCGCAAAGGTCTATTCGGCGCGCCCGCGCTGCCTTTACTGCTACTTCACCATTTGTTTGGGGGAGTCGTGTTTCTCTATATATGTGGAAAGAATATCGAGGACAATTTGCCGTTGCGGAACTTCGGTAAGCAGAGTGCCGCGCCAAAAGATCAACCTCGTCGCCATGGGAAAATCGAGCGCATGGTTCTTGGTGACGAAAGGCTCGATCTCAGTTTCCACCTGAGTTTTCACATACTCAGCATTCAGCGTCTCGAATCTAGCTCTGCGTTTTCTGATTCGCTCAGCAACAACATCCCAGGGAAGAGACTCAACCAGAGAGCGGAAGTCTTTCTGATATTCCAACTGGAATGCTTCACCGTTGGATTGCCCCGTTGCGATCCGTGCGCGTAAGAACGAGAGGTCATTAAACATTCCCGTGGCCTTCATATCGGGCCTATCAAACAACCCGCGCATCTGCTCGCAAGTTTTCAAGGCCTCGGTATCACCCCCAAACCAGATCTGCAAATCCACCTCGTCCGACAGAAGATGTAACAGAACACCACGGTCCTGAATGTCGTAGTCGCGCAGGATAGATTCCAAATCGTGTCTTACTTGCCTCGCAAGGGAATTGAATGTCGGGGTGTCCGAAATGAGCAGAGCTTGCGCGGTGCCCGTCACGGGGTAAGAGAACCGTGGCAAGTCAGCCTCACTGTTGATCGTCTTTTTGCCGACTGACTGTGCCGCGGCGGCCAGCGGAGCTACGAGCAGAGCCACTGCAATGACTCTCGTTGTGACGCCGACCCACAATCTGAAGTCGCGGCTACTTGAGCTCCGATTCGCCGTCGAAGCCGCTACCCTCTGGCAATCCTCACACTTCGAGCCATCGCCACAATTGCGACGACTGCAAAAAGCTGATGTCATCGCGCGCCCGAGCATTTGATTTCGATCTCCTAGCCAGACAGAGTATACAATTCGGATGGTTCCAGCGCCGGGGGCTCTTCGCCCGGCAGCGCCAGTTCTGCTGCAAATGGCGCTAGCTGGCCCCCAAGCAGCACCGGTAGTAGTGTGCATCACTAGAGCAGGCCGGTCCCCATCTTTCGCAAATGCAAGAGGCAGTCAACTTTGTGCTTTGCAAATAGCTTTAGGGATGTCATCGTTTCGCATTCCGGGCGAATTACCCCCAACCCAGAAAGTGCAGCGAAGCTAGCTGTTAATCCAGCAGGGGAAGAACCTGCCAGTAGAACTTGCCCAGTTGCTACTGTAGTCATACCGGACGGAGGAGAGGGCGATCTCTCAAACCGAGGCTCCGGAGTAAACGTCCCAGCCGGCAAAGCGCGAGCGGCGTCGGGTCCGTCAGGGGGACTAGCAAGTCAGCAGGCTGTAGCAAAAGAAGCGAACCGTTAGCCGCGAAAAGAGGGTCCCACCGGTAGCGGACTGTGGTGGGATGGATGAGAACGCCGAATCTTTTTTCTGGGGATGAAGGCTGTGTCGCCGGTGAAGGAACTCGGTATAAGCTACCGGCGGGTTCTCCGTGGTCATAGAGGGCTGCATGCTGACAAGGATTAACAGTGAAAGCTCGGACCCACTCGTGGGCAGCCTAGGCGCTCCCGCACAGCAAAGGCTCTCCGTATAACCAGCGAATGCCGGGAAATCGGAGAGTGCACGCGAGTGGCTCGGATGAGGTCAATAAGTGTTGATGGACAGGGACACTACAACCCTGACCGGAGCGAGGACCTCTGGGGTAAGGCCGTGAGGCCCTAATGATGGTATCGGAAGAGAACACCTGCCCGGCACAGTACGGGATCACGGGTCTCAGTCTTGGACGATACGAAGGATGAAAGCAAACTGTCTATTGCGTTGCGCACGCCGGGAGCAGGCTTAAGCAGATCAACAGACAGGAAGGCATCATCTGAAATGTCAGCCTTGAAGCCGTACTGGGGAAAACTCGCCGTACGGAATTTTAGAGGGGGTTATGGAAACGGCGGCATCATTCGAAGCCCGCTCAGCGCCATAGCCCTACTCGACTAACTCCTCGGTTAACACTTAGATCGTCATATTGTCGCAAGAGTAACATCCGAGTGGTCCACCATCCACTGAGCGCCGGGATAAACCGGCATGTTGCAGGAGGTGCAAGTCCTCTACAGGAAAGGAGACAGCGACTCCATTCTGGCCTCGAGTCTTGCAGGTGACGTCGTGAGGCGTCGGTTGAAGCGTAGACAGAGGGACCAGTGGGCCCGGCTATTGAGCTTCGAAAAGTGGCTTGATCAGGATGCCGACTGCATGGTGTGTAGTGGGAAGGCAATACGGCAGCCGCGTTACACGCGAGTGGCTGTCCGGTCCTGCGTAGTCGAAGAACCCGGGCACGCTGACAAAACAACATGCACGAGAACCGGGAGATCTCCAGCACGCCTTGGTCCAACGGCCAAGGTCGGTCCGCGAAGGCCATAAACCGTAATGCGGACGTGCACGTGTTGGAGAAGTCGGACTGTGCCGTACTACCAGTGAACCAGCCGAACAAGGAGGGGCAACCTTCTGCGGAGGTTGGGGAGGGAAGGGCACAGCCGAAGGAGAACATCGATCAGTCACGCATGCCCCTGACACAGAGCGGGAAACGCATGTCCCAGGGACTGGGCGGTGTGCGAAAAGCAGCAAAGGAAAGAAAGCAGGAACGGTTCACTTCCTTGCTTCACCATCTGAACGTTGATTTACTCCGCGAAAGCTTTTACGCGCTCAAGCGTAAGGCTTCGCCGGGCGTAGATGGCGTGACGTGGCAGGAGTATGAAACCGGACTGGAAGATCGGATCATCGATCTTGATAGCCGAGTTCATCGTGGAACGTACCGGGCGCAACCTTCAAGGCGAGTCTATATACCGAAGTTGGATGGACGGCAGCGTCCAATCGGCATCGCGGCTGTGGAGGACAAAGTAGTCCAACAGGCCGTGGTGACGATCCTCAATCAGATCTACGAGGTCGACTTCAAGGGCTTCTCTTACGGGTTTCGACCGGGCCGCAGCCCGCATCAGGCGCTTGACGCTCTGACGGTGGGCATCCAGCGGAAGAAGGTGAACTGGATACTCGATGCGGACGTGATGGGCTTCTTCGATAACTTGAGTCACGAATGGGCCCTGAAGTTCATCGAGCATCGGGTGGCCGATCGGAGGATACTTCGCCTGATGCGGAAATGGTTGAAGGCGGGAGTGTCGGAAGACGGCCAGTGGTCGGAGACAGATAAAGGTACGCCGCAGGGAGCAGTGGCTTCACCGCTGATCGCTAACGTGTACATGCATTATCTCTTCGACCTGTGGGCTGATGTCTGGCGCAGGAAAGCGGCGAAGGGCGATGTCATCATCGTTCGTTACGCCGACGATCTTGTGCTGGGTTTTCAGCACCGAACGGACGCTGAACGCTTCCTTAGAGAGTTCAAGGAACGGCTGGCAAAGTTCGGCTTGGAATTACATCCTGACAAGACACGGCTGATCGAGTTCGGGCGGTTCGCCGCTCGCGACCGGCAACAACGAGGCGAGGGAAAACCTGAGACCTTCACGTTCCTGGGCTTTACCCACTACTGTGGGCAACGTCACAAGACCGCAACCTTCACCGTATGGAGGACCACTGCGCAGAAGCGAATGGCTGCGAAGCTCAAAGCCATCAAGGTTGAGCTTCAACGCCGGATGCATGATCGCGTGGTCGAAGTTGGTGCATGGCTTCAGAAGGTTGTATCGGGTTATTACCTATATCATGCTGTTCCCGGCAACATCGACCAGTTGTACCTCTTTAAACATCGCGTCCATCGGCTCTGGCGAAGCGTTCTGGTTCGTCGCAGTCAGACCGCGAGAAAGAAGTGGGCGAAATATGGCCCGATCTTCGACAGATGGATCCCAACTCCCCGCATCCTGCATCCCTATCCCGACGCTCGCTTCTACGCCACTCATCCTTCGTAAGAGCCGTATGCGTAAACGCGCCTGTACGGATCTGCGCGGGGGGCGATCCGTGAGGATCGTCCCTACCGCGACCGGAACGCGCGATTGAAAGGCGTCGAAAGAGCAGGCGGAATTATTGCAGTGCAAGATTCAGGCCGACTGTACGCGTTACGGAGAGGACGGTGATGTCGTCATTCTGGCCGAATTCCACGGCGGCCTGCGCAATCGCCTGCGCGCCGGAGTTGGTGATTCGCTGCGTGCGCTCAAACCCGAACAGTTCACCCGACGCATTTCGAGCCTCGACAACCCCATCGGATACAAACGTCAGGCGTTCATCTGGCTGGAGCAGGAAGTGAATCTCTTCGTACACGCAATTCGGGTCAATTCCAAGCGGGAGCCCAGCGCAAATCTCCACCTCGACGTCGTTCCGGTACGGCGAAAGATGCCCAGCATTGGCGATGGTCACCCTGCCGTCGTGGGTGATCCGCGCCGAGCAGCATGTAACGAATCCGCCGTGCAGATTCCCGACCAATCCGGAATTCAGAGCGTTCAGAATCCACGCAGGCGACACCGGCGGAATGCTACGCAGCGCCCCGATAATCGCCGACACCGTCATGGCCGCGCGCAGCCCCTTGCCGCTAACATCGCCCACGACAACCAACAAGACGCCATCGCTCTCAGGAACGACGCGGAAGAAATCACCACCGACTTGTTTTGCCGGCGCATACACGCTCTCGATCCTGAAACCGGGCACATCCACTGCCGGTGCCACAAGTTGCCGCTGCACCTCGCGCGCGGCCTCGAACTCGACGCGCAGCTCATCCCTGGCCCTCCAGGCCTGCCAGGCGCGCTGGCCCAGCTCGACGAACATTGCCAGCGAGGCAAGGAAGAATGCCAGGTTGAAAAAAAACACGCGGAACGGCCCGATGGTCCCGCTTGAGGGAACCCCCAAGAGCCCCAGACTTACCGTAATGGGAACCAGCAAAAACGCGGCGGAGATAAAGCGATTGCCCTTCACGAAAACGAAAGCCCAGAGATTGACGCCTATCGCGATGAAAGCGAAAAGCAGAAACGCGGGGATGATCGCCAGGGCCGACCATAAGAGGGGGGACGGGACGGTAGCCAGCCTAAGAAACAGATAGGTTGCATTGGCGACCGCAAGCGCGGCTTGCGCGAGGCGCTTGAGGGCGAAGAATCTCAGACGATGAGTCGCCCAGATGAACTCAAGCGTGAGCGCCATGCTGGCCGTAGTCAGCATGATGACGATCCAGGAACCGATGCGCCACGACGTCGCTACAAGCCCAAGATCCATTAGCTCGCTGAAGAGAGCGAGAGCCGTAGTTGTGATGAGCATCCCGCTGCAAAACAGCAGCTCCCGGCTACCGGTCCAGCGCCAAAAGACAAGCAACCCGACACCCATGCTGGCGATGAAGACATTGAGGGCGATATCGGGCCCGATGGCAAGCAGACTTGCGAGATGGTCTGCCCGAACGGCAAGATGCAAATTGCGGCTCTCGTTGATGTCGACGCCGGCAGTGGCTAAGGAGTCCGGCGAGTGCATGAACGGGGGATACCAGATGCGAAGAACCACAATGGCAGTATCTCCCGGCACAGCCAGACCGGGGGCCAGGTCGGAAACGAAATCGAATGCGGAAAGACTGACCTCGGCATGCGGCGGAAAGCTGCCTAGTTGGGCCACAGGATGGCCATTCACGAAGGCCTGGACTGCCATGCGAACGGATCCCCGAGTAGGAAACGCATTCTGTGTGATGTGGACGGCCAGGGGGCCTGAAGCGTCGCTCCGACCGGCACCCGGAACCGCACCCAGGCGACATCACCCGCGGCGGGGCCTGGCATTGGCCAGCGGCCGTTCCGCGCGACGGGCCACGCGCTGTCGTCGAAGTTGGGTTTGGCCCAGCCCAATTTACCGTCCGGGTCGTCGCCGAAGTGGTAGCGCACCAGCGCGACCGCCTGGGCCTGCTGTGCAGGACACACCAACCCCGCCGAGCATGCTAACAGAACTGTGAAAAGGACCAGGAGTCCAGGCGTGCGGGGAAGCATCCACAAATCATACGCCGAGCGCATGTTGCCGGCGATTGGATGACCAACAACAATGTTATGCCTGGATCACCCGCTACTGTGAAGTAACCTCCAAAACTGCTCAGCGCAGTTACTTCTCAGTGGGCCACCATCCATTCCCAATCGCGCCAAATGCCGATTCAGTCTCGCGTTCGGGTAACGATTTCGTGCAAGGTGCGACAAGGACAAGATGAGCACATTCCGATACGCGCGATGTGCCACCCAGAAGCGAACTAACTAGACCTTTCCGTGATTCCGCACCGCCGTTACAACATCACGGATGGCGGCGGCCACGTCGTCAGACTTCTCCAGATTCATGTTGTGTCCACAATTGAGAATCACCTGCCTGCCGTTCGAAGAAAGCAGCGCAAGCTTCGCTTGGCCTTCTTCGCGCTCTTTCTCCAATTGCGCCGCAGGTATATCGCTGTCACCGTCCTTATAGCCGCCATCGAAGCGTGAGAGAACGATGAGTGGAATGGACCCCAGAGTGCCGGCTTGCGGCGCAGCCAGCCACTTGGCGAAATATTCTTCTGACCAGCCGGTTTCGCTGTTCTGGGCGTCGTAGACGGCAGGCTGCTGCTGCGCCCAGAGCTGCTCCCTCAGCTCATCCGCGGGGAGTACCTTGAACATTGGATCGAGTGTCTTCAATTCCGCGGCAAGTCCTCCGCGCGGATTGTCGGCTTGTCCGAGGCGACGATCCCCTCATGGGGTGCAGGAATTGCTCTGGCCTGCGCGCCATCTCCCAGCCGGATCGTTTTTCCTCCGCCAATGCCCACGCGCAGGCCCTCGTGCGCCGAATCCACCAGTACCATTCCAGCTACATCGTGCGGATAGGTGGCGGCAAAGTTGCGCACCACCGGCCCGCCAAAGGAGTGCCCGACGAGCACGAAGGGGCCATGTTCTCCAAGTCTTGCAAGGGCCAGGTGCAGGTCGGAGTTGATCTGGGCGAAGGTTTGGGGTTTGGGTCCTGGATCGCTCTACGAGTAGCCCGCGCGATCGTATGTGCAGATGCGTGTGAATTCTGCGATGCGGGATTGGACCAGGATCCAGTCGAAAGAGAAATCGCCCAGTCCGTTTTCAACCACCACCGTGGGGCTTCCTTTTCCGGTGCAGTACACGTGGAGCCTATGGGTACTTAGGTCTACAAGCTTTCCTGTGGGCTCAGGCGCGGGGACAGTTTGAGCCGATAGGATGTGCGCGCCCAGGGGGATCACGCCAAGGTACAAGAGCAGTCTGAAGGTTCCGGCATTCGCTGCGAGCGTTATCGATTTCAGTAGATTCATTGAACGAGCCTTCCTTGCAAACTCCATCCACCGTTCTGCACGGCGCACGTGGATCGGCTCCACTCGGCTGCCCAGATTCAACTAATTATTGAAGTGAAAGGAATCGGTGTCGTCCCAATTGTGACGTGTTGTACGGATTTTGGGATGATCCGGGATGGAAAACTCTCACCTGGAGAACGGATCTTCGACCTGACGTCAGCCTCGGGCCAGGATGCATTGGATCGCATGAAGGTGGATGAGAACGGGCACGTGTGTGTTTCGAGTCCGGTAGGGATCTGGATATTGTCGCCCGAAGGAGACGAACGGGTGAAGACCACTGTCTATAGGCGGGGCTTTCGCATTCAGTGTAAGATTTGCTGGTATCCCCGCGAGGTTCTGAAAGTGTGTCGGCATGCGGGTACCCTTGTCTTCTCTCGTACGTTTCCTGAGACAGCAAATCGTCTACATCGCGATCTCCGCAATCGCCGGAGCCGTCTTCTGGGCCATTGGACAGCAGATTAATCCCCTCACCATCCTGGTGTACTCGATTGTGATCGGGAACACTGTGGTGCCTGTAACCGAGAGAACACACCAGTTCTATTCGGAGAAGCCGTTTCCTTACAACTGGTTGTTCTTTCTCGCTATCCTGATAGTTCTCCTGATCCCTGTTTACGTCTTCTCTTCGGTAGTCGTTTGGTTGCTTGCGCCACCCAGGCCGCAAACGTTGGAGCACCTGCTCCGAACGGGATGGAAATCTCCGGTATTGATCACATTTGTTGCCAGTGTGCTGATTTTCCTTTATCAGACCAGAAAGGAGAAGCGTCGAACGACGCAATACTGAACTGCAGCGCTCGGTGGAACTCGGTACCGCGCAGCTTGAAATGCAAGAGCAGGAATTGCAACGCGCACGGGAGATACAGCAATCGCTTCTCCCCAAGGAGATTCCCCAACTGTCCGGATTCGAGGTTGCGGGAATCTGGCGCCCGGCTCGCGCGGTCAGCGGCGACTACTATGACGTCTTCAAGCTCGGCGGACATAAACTAGGCATTTGCGTAGCGGACGTTGTCGGCAAAGGAGTATCGGCTGCTCTGTTGATGGCCAATGTGCAGGCCGCCGTTCACGCCTTTGCGAGTGAGACTGAGAGCGCGGCATGGTTATGCGGGAGAGTAAACACGCTGCTTTATGAAAATATTGCCACCGGGAAGTTCGTCACGTTTTTCTATGGAGTGCTCGATGGCAATGCACGGACTCTGCAATACTGCAACGCCGGAAATCCCTACCCGGTTCTCGTCTCTCGTGGCCAGACCTCGACTCTCGAAAAGGGCGGTGCTGTCCTGGGCGTTTTTCCGTCGTGGACCTATGAGGATGTGACGATTGAGTTGTGGCCGGGAGACCGTTTATTGCTCTTCACGGATGGAATCACGGAAGCATCAGGCCCGGATGATGAGGAGTTTGGCGAAGCAAACGTTGCGGAGTTTGCGCGAGCGAACTCCAGCCGCTCAGCTGGCGAACTTAACAGCCGATTGCTCGCTCATGTTTCTGCTTTCTGCGGCGACCATTTCCAGGATGACGCAACTGTGGTGGTGATTGCCGCTAACTAGAGTGCCCGTCAGGAAATCTGAACCTTGGGGCATATTAGCATTCAAACAATTCGGGCTTACTGCCGATGAGCCTCACCCAGTTATTCAATTCGAGTAATAGGACCACATATTCCCATCCAAACCAACTTGGAATGAAGTATGGCTTTTGTGCAGACCAAAGTTCGTCTACAAACGTAGACTTGTCTCAATGGACGCCGGAGTTGTGCCTCTCATCACCCTCGCTGCTGTTTATGCGCGGTTCAGAGAAATAGGCTCAGATCGCTGACTACAGCCCGGTAACCCTCTATTCGTACCGCAGAGCTCGCACCGGATCGAGGTTAGCGGCTCGTCTTGCTGGGGCATAACATGCCGCCATGCTCACAAGCAGCAGCAAGACTGGGATGGCAACGTAGCTTGCCGGATTGATTGCTCCCAGCCCCACGAATCCTGCTGAAAGTGCCGGCGCGACCATTGCGGATAGTGCGCTTCCAATCACTACTCCCGTAGCGCTGAGGAATGTGGCACGCCGCAGCACGAGCCGCATGATGTTGCCTCGGCTGGCACCCATCGCCATCCGCACCCCAATCTCTGCGGTGCGCCGACTTACCGAATACGAGATAAGACCATAGAGTCCGACCAGGGCGAGAATCAGTCCCAAAACACCCATGATGGTTATCATCTGGATCAGTACCAACCAATTGCTGAGCGTCGACTGGGCGAACGAAGCGACCGTTCGAATGCTGCAAGGCATTTCCGGATCGAGTTTCTGAATGGTCTGGCGCAATCGTGCCGCCAGGGCCGTCGAATTGTCGGCTGACTTGGCCACGAGGCTCATGGCCGGGCGCGGGTTCTGCTCATATGGCAAGTAAACGTAGGGTTGGGGTTGTTCCCATGGCAACAGGTAACGCACCGTCTTGGCTACACCCACGATCTCTGCCATTGGTCCGTCTCGGCGGTTCAATCGAATGCGTTTGCCGATCGGATCCTGGTTTGGCCAATATTTCTTCGCAAATTCGTCATTGATGATCGCAACGCGCGCCGAGCCGGGTTGATCGTCAACATTGAATGCCCGTCCACGCACGACCTCGATCTTGAGCGTGCCGAAGTAGCTTCGGTCCACTGCTCCGCCGAGGACGGTGACACTTTCGCGCCCTTTCTGCAGTTGAACCCCTTCCGGCACTACGGTCACGCTGCTTTGGTCCAGCGAAAGCGGTACTGACTCCATTAAACTCACAGACTCAATGCCGGGTGCCGACCGAAGTTCCTCAACAAGCCTGCGATAAAACGTCCCTGTTTGATCGCTGGAATAGCTCAGTACCGAGGGGTCGAGAGCTGCGGCGACCAGATGATCGGTACTGAATCCTGGATCGGCGGTGAGCATCTTCCGAAAGCCTCCCAAAAGTGCGATAGCCGCGGACAGCAACACCATCGCCAACGCAATTTGACTCACTACGAGAACGTTCCGCCCTCGCGTGCGTGAGGCGCCGTCGACACCACCGCTCTTGAGCGCCGAAACGAGCTGTACACGCCGTGATTGCAATGCCGGAGCGAGTCCGAACAGGAGGCAGCTGAGCACCGCGACAATTAAGTTGAACGTCAGGAGCCGCGCATCTATCCGCAAGTCCAGAACGAATGGTGGGTCACTGGGAATCTGGATTCTTCTCAGCAGAAGAACGCCCCCGTACCCAAAGGCCAGACCAGCCAAACTTCCGGGCAACGCGAGAGCCAGATTCTCAGTGATCAATTGCCGCACCAAGCGCGTCGTGCCCGAGCCTATCGAGAGACGGATTGCGATTTCGCGTGTTCTTGCCAATGCTCGCGTCAGTGCGATATTCGCCACGTTCACACATGCAATCACGAGAACGATAGCCGAAAGCCCTAACAGCATAGCCACCATTGCCAGCCGCGACGGTTCCTTGGCAACGATGGACTGCAATCCGGTCCAAACCATGATGCGACGTCCGGCGTCGGTTTTCGGATAAGAGCGCTCGAGGTTTTGGCTGAGCGCAGTCGCTTCGAGCTGCGCAGAGCCCCGCGAAACGCCAGGCCTGAGACGCCCGAGGACATTTAGTTCATGTCGCGCACGATCTTCCAAAGGCCCATCCGTCGTGTTTTCCAAACGACCCCACATCGACAATGGAACATAGACCGAGGGTGGAAAGAACCGATCAATGCCGCTAAACGATTGGGGGGCAACACCCACAATGGTAAAAGTAATTCCATTGACGCGAAGTGTCTGACCGATCGCTCCGCGATCGGCTCCGAGTTCGCTTGCCCAGAAATTGTAGCCAACAATCACAATAGGGCCCGAGGCCGTCGCCGATGCGTCGTTCTGAGTAAACTCTCGCCCCAGAAAAGGCTCCACGCCGAGCGTGGAAAAGAAATCATCGGTAACCATCATTGCCTGCCGCACTCGGGGTGGCTCACCGGCTCGCTTCGAGACGCTTAGAGTTGTCAATCGATATGCGAGCAGTCCGGAGAAAGAACGATTGGCCGCCCGGATTTCGCGATAATCAGGGTAGGAAAAACCTCCCGATGGATCATCCTGAGTAGTGTGTGCCACGGTCATGACTTCTGACGGGCGTGTTACAGGCATCGGGCGTAGCAGAATCGCATCGGAAAAACTAAACATAGCGTTATTTGCGCCAATGCCGAGTGCTAGCGTGATGACCATGATCGCGGTAGGGCCAGGGTTCTTCCGCATCTGGCGCATTGCATACTTCAGATCGCGACCCAGCTCATCGAACTTCAGCATCGCATCGGCCGCGTATGTTTGTTCCTCGATCGTTTGCGGATTCCCAAACCTCAGTCGTGCCGACCGTGCTGCCTTCTCAGGCGGCATGCCAAATGCCGTGTTGTCTTCGGTCCGCATCTCGAGGTGCGAGCGGATCTCTTCTTCGATATCTGCTTGCAGTCGGTCGCGCCGCCAAAGGTTCAGGAAGCGATTTAACATTCCCATGCCAGACCTCACACGTACCGGAGGACCGCGCGGACCCCTTTCACGAGGCCGTCGAAATCCTGTTCTGCTTGCTCCAACCGTTTGCGTCCGGCAGCGGTCAGCCTGTAGTACTTTGCTCTCCGCCCACGTTCGGACTGCGCCCATTCGGAAACAATCCACCCGCTCTGCTCGATACGGTGGAGCGCGGGATAGAGCGATCCTTCTTCGACTTGCAGCAATTCATCGCTAGCCTGCTCGATATGCAGAACAATGCCATAGCCGTGCAGCTTGCCGCGTTGAGCTAGTGTCTTCAGCACGAGGAGATCAAGACTTCCCTGGAGGTCGTACCGAGCCATCTCATACCTCTACCTCTTGGTATTCAGTCACGGTATACCTAGACGTCATAGGAAGTCAATTGCTAAGGGAGCCAATGAGGGGTTTCAATCACCTTTCAGCGGCTCCGGGCGGATCACCCTCAGCCCGCAGTCTTGTCCAAGACAGCGATTCTGTAAATCCACGGAGTTGATTTCAGAGGACATGGGGATCTTCCCCCGCCGATAGTGGCAGGTTCTGCGATGACTCGCTCTGGATAGATTTCTATCTGTTCGGTATCCTGCTGTCCAAGTAGCTGGCGTGTAAGTACTGAGTGATTGGTTTATCTGGTTATTGTTTGTCTGCTGCTGTCCAACTCTTACTCACCACGTCAGCGGCATCGGCAACTGTTCGCAGAGTTCTCTTGCGGCTGGCGGTCCTTCCAGAGGAGTGTTGAGCCATGCCCACAAGTCTCTGAAGATGAACAGCTGTTGGCGTAGCAGAGCGGCCAGATTGGAAAGCGACCAGCCGAAGCTGGATTTCATTTGAAGGTACTTCAGGATCAGCATGGCGATTAATGCCGTCCATATCTGCGTCTTGACTGCATTGGCGCTGGTGCCGAGGAACTTGGGGTGGAACTCGTTGCAATTCACGGCGGCGGGCATGGCATTCCTCAGCCCTACTGGCGCTATCCGAGATTCTTAGGCCCAGCGCCGAAGGAACTGAACGGACCTGAAGAGTCCGCTATCATATTGCTTACATTGCACGGGCCACCGCTAAGGCCGCGCAGCTCACCACCGGTAGATGTTGAGGTTATCCACGTAGACCTTCGCAGACCCGCTCGCACCGAGCCCATCAACCTGGAAGTTCGTTAAGAGCGTCGGCTCCCATCCCAGTGCAAACGCAGAAGGAACTGTTACATACAAATCTTGCTCCAGGTTATCGAGCCAGATCGACTTGTAAGTGACGTTGCCGTGGCGGTCGCGCGAATAGCTGGCCTGAATGTGGTGCCAGGAATTCGTAGACCACTCGCGTGGATTGCACTCGGCTCCCGAATGCTGCCAAACGTCCAGCGGCTTCCACGGTGTCCCAGCATTGGCGGTGTAGTCCCAGGTGCCTGAATAGCCGTCGCACTGGAGGCCGTAAATCACGGTCTGCCCGTTCGGCATCACCTGGTTCATGTCCAGTTCCAGGTTGGCAATTCCACCGGACGGGTCGGCCGGGTTCACCCACACATCGTAGAGAAAGTTCTGCGCCAGGGGATCGATGCCGAAGGTCACATCGAAACGCTCACCGCCGCTGTTGGCATAAGTCACGTCGAACTCGCGCGCATAACCGCTCAAGGAAGGAGCGGAAACCATGCTCATCAGGCCCTGCGCGATTCCATTGCCGGACGCGCTGTCGTAGGCGGCTTCCCAGTTCCCAAGCGTCTGGAGCCCCGCGGACTCGATTGCATACGAAGGCAGGGTCGACGTCGGAGGGGAAACCACGCTGAGACTGATCGAGGTCACGCATGATGCGCCTTGATTCCCCCACGACTTGATGTGGAGAACATGCGCGCCAGTTGCAGAACTGATGGTCGCACTGATCGCTGCGGCGTAGACGACGGTCGTATTCGCACTGTCGTCATAGGAATAGCCCATGGCGGCGACGGGCTGATTGGAGCAGGGAGTCGCGGCTGCAGAGAGCCAGAAAGGCGATACCACCTTGGCATTTTCACCAGGACTATAGATGGTTACATTGGCGACAGCAGGCGCCGCACTTGCGAGCAGCGCAATACACACCGGGAGCACAACCTTCATGGAAAGGCGCACCAGTCTCCTGAACAGCAAACAGAGAAATTCCGCGCATCTCTCCGTTCAGGAATTGAGTTGACAATGAATTCGCGCCAGCATAGCAGGCATTCCGCGCTGCTAGGATAAAAATCAGCCGAGTTGCCTCAGCCTATCCAGTTGCTATCGATGGGGAGAAAATATTCTGCAATCACACGAATGTGAAGCAGAGACGACAGCAGTTAGGGATTGATTTTTCGGGCGTCTCGGAAGAGCCGTTGAAGTTGCTTTTCAGATTCATTCCCGCATGCTGATAAGGCACTGCAGCATCTGGGCCATCGAGTGCTCGGTTCGCTTCGCATTTCGGTGGCGGCGTTCCTTTGACATTGCGAGAAGCAACTGCTGAGTGGGAAGGGTGCCCCTTCAGGAGATTTAGCCGTGTGATTTGAGATCGCTGCCGCCGCTATGGGGGAGGGCACCTCGAAGCATATTCCCATTGCGACGTCATAAATGCTGTTCAATATTGCTTAGAGATCATTCAATGTTCGCGATGTGCTGCCCTCTTCATCTTTGTAATGAGCCACCCTGGCCCATACCATCCTTGAAGCAACGGGAAAACTCAGCGTGGCATCCTACACTTCGGTGTAGTTTCAAGTTCCTCGATTCCGCGGACGCTTTCCTCGCCCGTCTCATATCTCGGCTCTTGTGTTTGCACGAACGCGCGGAAATGGGATTGCTGCCCATGGACTTGCTTTTCGAGATCATCCGCCGAATAGAGCTGGAATCGAGACTCGTCATGCTCGAAAGCGAACGAGCGTCCCTGAGCCGAAAAATCAGATCTCCTCTCATTTCGCCCGATCGTCGTTGCGTCGCGATAAAACGCATCAGTCAAGCACAGATTGAGTGGTCAGTGATTAGGCACGAGCTGGAAACTAGGCGAGCAACAGACTCGGCGACCGGACGCGCCGTCCGGTTGAGTGAATAGACTGCCGCCTCCCCAATGTCATTACATACAGCCTTCCGGAGGATGGTGCACGTCTGATCCGGGGATTACGGAGACTCTCGGATGCAGCCACTCGTTTCCATCGTTATTCCCGCTTACAACGCCGGACGAACCGTTGCCGAAGCAATACAGTCGGCGATCGGGCAGACCTGGACGCGCAAGGAGATCATCGTCGTTGATGATGGGTCCACCGATCGCACAGCACAAATAATCGATCGCTTTGCACCGACGGTTCGGTTGGTATCAATCGGAAATCAAGGTATGTCGGCGGCCCTGAATATCGCGGTTCAACATAGCCATGGGGACTACATTCAAGAGCTTGATGCAGATGATCTTTTGGCTCCAGACAAGATTGAGAGGCAGCTTTCAGCCCTTCGCGCCGGTGACAGCAAACGAATTCTTCTTTCCTCCCAGTGGGCAAGGTTCTACTATCGCACTCGGAACGCCCGGTTCGAAAACAACGCACTTTGTCAGGATCTGACTCCCGTCGAATGGCTTCTGAGAAAAATGGGTAAGAATCTTTTCATGCAAAACGCGACGTGGCTCGTCAGCCGAGAACTTGTCGAGGCTGTTTCGTCAGAGTTGGGACGGTGGGCGAATCCCTGAGGGGAAGACATTGGATTATCCTCCGCAACAGATTTTTCAGGTCTTTTTTTAGCGCAGGTTTCCGGGGCTTGCAAATCTCCGCGGATGCTTCCAATGGTTGCAATGCCATTGTTGCAATGCCAATCAAGTTGGTCCCAGCGACGGCCGTTGCAAGGGTTGTCGCTATGATTTCCTCGTCGTCGACAACGAAAATCCGATATTTGTTATCGGTATTTTGCATGGTCATCTTTGGAAGCCGGGGGAAAGACAAATCAAGTGTAGAGAAGTGTACCTAAGTATCGGCAATTGTTCTGTCCGGTAACCGACATAGACGCTCATCGACCCCTGTACACACCGCTTTTCTCCACAAAGATTTGATATTTACTCGCAAAATCTTGCTTTCACCCATGCAACGTCAATTTCGGGGAAGGCATCTAATTTTCCCGTCACCGTTCATCCGGCTTTTACCATTTTCGAATTGGAGCATTTGCCATGGTGACAGCTACATTTGTGCGGCGGGTCAATTATGATTCCACGACAACGTCGTTCTGCACCTGCTGCCATAACCCGATAGCTAAATCAATGTGGGAAAGCGAACTCGACAAGGCAGAAGAGAGCCACGATTGCGGGAACGTCGATTTGCAACAAACTTATTACACCGATTCTCAACGCGGGACGTCTTAGCTCACTGGGATGATCCAAGTGCTCGGCGAACCTAAGGAATGACCGCTACAACTTTGGCTAAGGTCTGTGCTCGTGCCGCCAGGTCCCGTTGTCAACCCTCAGTTTCGCGAGGCGGCGGCGAATCTCGATGATCCGGGAAAGCCGCCTGTCGTATGCCTCCGCTTCCATCTTCGGCATGCGAGCGTAAGGGATTTTTGCAGAGCATCATACTGTTGCAGCGTTAGGGCGGCGTGCTCCGCAGTCAGGCGTTCAATTTCGCTCGCTCTTCCGTCCGACATCTGCTTCGTTATTTAAGACACAGACCGCCGCGATGGTTGCGAATCCTTGAAGGTCAAGAGTCTCCTCCAGATCGCGTAGGATTTTGCGAACGGGCTTGAGAACACGCTTCGAGGGTCTGCGCCCCATGGAGAATCCCGATGCGCCTTCGAGTTTCCCGGTTGCCTAGCGGAGATGTCGTGGCTTTGCATTTCAATCTATCCCATGGTTTATGGGGCGGCACGTTGTTGGAGGCTGGCCATCTCGGAGTCAATCGAGGCGAGAATCGTTTCTAAGGTCACGGAAAAGTATATCTAACTAGTTTCTGCAAAGGCCGGTCTTGGGGCTTCACCGACTTTTAAGGCGAGGTCTTCCTTTCTGCATATCTCACAGCTTTCACGGTGCTCAACCATTTTCTGTTGGGCACGCTTTGCTGCGTCTTCATCGAGGGGCTGACTGTCCGATGGAGCAGTCGTCCCATCGACCAAAGACTGCCATCTCTTTCGCAGGCGCTCATACGGTCTACAAACCGTAAGTTTCGCGTGCTCATGTCGTCTACGGCGCATTTGTCACCGTTCTTGAAAGCGTTTAACCCATGCAAACCCAGAAGTTCGCAGGCCTACCTTCTGGTTAGCTTTGATGCTGCGGGGAAAACATAGGGATTAGATGCGGCCCGTTTTGGCGAAATGAGCAAGTCAATCTTGCGGCCTCGGCTCGACCTGACGATCCCTCACAAGCGCGGCCATCCGCGTGACAACCACCAAACGCGCCATTGAATCCCACCGGACTACCGCTCTATCGGGGATTAGACCAAACCTGATCTGGGATCAGGGAGGGGCTAGGTCGGTACCAATTCCTTCTCCGCATGAGCGATTTCAATGTCTGCAATGCGGCGGAGAACAATTTTTCTGAGAGAGACCAAAGCAGGGTCATTGGGATCAAAAACGCCTTCCAAATCGCGAATAACCTCACGAAGCGTCTCAACGAGAATTGGCGAAGGTCTTGGCCCCACGTCTATTTTCCCTAGATAATCTGATGCGCGTTAGGCTTTCGCGGTTGGATGGCGGCGATGTCGGGCGTGCTGTGCGTGTCCGTCTATTTCGATTGGCTTAAGGGACGAAGTGGCCGCAGTGAGTTCGTCAATCGAACGCCCGAGCACCTCTTTCAGTTCTTCGAGCGAAGGTGCGAAATCAGCGGCGGTAGCATAGGAGCGCATCAGTGTTCGGGTAGTTCGAAGGACTCCGAGCAGACTTTCGGCGGGCGAGAGGACTGTCATCTTCGTTTCCTCCATTGGTCAATGGGTGGCCCTGTAACCCAACAGAGCATAGCTGCATCTGAGCAATGCGGCTAGTCAAAGGATGATGCGAATTTGGTTTTCGCGGTTGCTCCCGTAGGACTTCGGCGTCTGTCAGGAGTACACTGCTGCCACGATCAGAGGATCAAAAGGAGACCGATGCAGCGAACGCTGAGCGAACACATTACTTACCTCGAACAGAAAATAGAAACACTCAAGAAAGAACTTCAACAATCGGCGGATTCACTTTCTACTCGGAAAGAAGCAAAAATCGATCTCGGAATCGCGGAACGGTCATTGGTGCATTTCCGGAAAGCCTTTGAACTCGAACAGAGACTTTCCCGTACCGTAAGCAGTTTCAGGACCAATCGAGGGGATTGAGACTTTGGGGGAATCACCGGGACGTTGACCTGCCGTTCCCGCGCCAGCCGGATTCCAGCGATGAGGCAAGCTCCTAAATATGCCATCTCCCGATTGATTCTTGGCAGGTGAGCGTCGGGGTCAAACATCACCGGCCTCCAGCCCGCTGAACAACGAGTTGGTCAGGGCGTCCAAGGAAGACCTCGGAGGGGATCGAGGCGTTTCCGGTGTTGGCTGACGGTTATCCAGGCGCAACACCGTCTTGACGAGCGGCGTGATGGAATCGCTGCCAGCCGACGCGCACAATCCCGATGACCAGCAACGCGGAAGATCTTTCCTCGGTCGATCCCCGATGTGTTCAACCAGACTCACAACTCATCCATGACCCAGCCGAATCTCGGAGACTCGGGCCTCTGGTCAATGGAACGTGGTATTAGAGAAAAAGCTGACCATTGGGGCTTGAGCCATGAGCGAGGTGGGGTCACTGTCATCCATCCAAGCACAAAATCAGGCTGCGGAGATCACATGCGTATGTAAAAGGACAACCAGGGGCACCGTCCGTAGCTCTAATCGAGGGAAAGCAGTAATCGCGCTCGCCATGATAAGCCTCAGGGCATTTCTTGATCAGTTGCGATTCGATAGGAGATTTCCCTTGAAAAGGAAATTCACGCTTGCTCTGTGCCTTTGCGGTTCCATTGGTGGGTCGCGTCTCTCTGGCGCCCCTGTCAGCGCGCAAACTGCGTCTGCCAACAGCGCCGTCGCATACGTCTACGTTGCCAATTCCGCAGGGGGTAATGCAACTGAAATCTCGGCATTCGCAGCGGATCATTTGGGCCGGCTAAAACCAGTTCCGGGTTCTCCGTTTATGGAGACTGCCGGCTATATGGTGGTGAATGGGACTTATCTCATGGCGGTATCCGGGAGCGATATCAATGCCTACCGGATCGCAGATGACGGGTCTTTGACCTATGCGGTATCAACGGACTATCAGCAAGTGAAGCCGGGCTGCGGCGGGGCCAGCCAGCTCATCTTCGATCATACTGGACAGTCGCTCTATGTGACGGAATACGCAGTGGACTGCTCCAATAACGGAGTTACTGACTGGGCAGTAGACGATGCGACAGGGGGGCTGAATTATCTTGGGCTGACTGATACGGGTAACTGGAACATAAATGCCGCATACTTTATCGGTAACAACGACTATGCTTACACCGCGTACGACGACGGCTGCATGTATCACAGCATGAACGAATTCGAACGCGAGGCGAACGGAATCCTCAAGGAGTCAGCGCCCCCCATGAACTCCCCAGCACCTCCTTCGGGAGTTCGAACTTACATCCCGTACCTCGGTGCCGCCGATCCCACGAATCATGTGGCCTTCGCCGAATATCCGGCAAACCCACCCGGATGTACATCGGATCCGGTGCAACTTGCCTCTTACACGGCCCGCGCAGACGGTTCCTTGTTCACGACAAGCACTTGGGCAAATATGCCCGCAACCGAAATCCGAAGTGTCTACGACATGAAGATGGCTCCGTCCGGGAAATTGCTTGCCGTCGGAGGGCAGGAAGGCTTGCAGGTCTTTCGCTTCAACGGCGCCGCACCAATTACCCACTATACCGGCCTGCTGACAACCGACCCAATCAACGAAATGTTCTGGGATAGCGACAACCACTTATACGCGATCACCGGTGTCTTCAACAGCAACTTAAACCGCCTGCATGTCTTCGTAGTTACCCTAACCGGATATCGCGAGGCCCCGGGCTCGCCCTACACGATCGATAGGCCTCAATACATCATCGTTCAACCTTGGCCTCGCTATGAGACCATCCTGCGACCAGAAAACGGCGCGGTGAACCGAGCATCGGCAGCAGAACTAAATCAATGAACGTAAGGGCAGTCCTCTGAGCGAAAGAGCGCTCTCTGGCACCGCTATAGTCTCGTTGTCGAAGCGTCTGCAACAACGAAGATGAGCGCAGTTGTTTTGAATTCGAGAATAGCGCCGCACAAGAAAACAGCGAGGAGTCTGAGAAAAGGGAGCTTCGTAGCCCGCCCACTGATCCGGCGCAACTCAGGGCGATGCTTCTGCGGCACCGTTGAAGACATCAAACCATTCATTCAATTCATGAACTTCCGTCTTATCCAACAAGGTGTGGGGAACCCATCATGAATTTTTTGAGGACCAAAGTGCGCGAACGCGGGTCGCTTACGTTTCTGTGGCCGAACCTCCTCTCTTCCCGTTCCCGCCTTGCACGAGTCTGCCTGGGCGCACGAACCTTTGACCTGGAGAGCGCATCATAACTGTCGAGGTGAAACAGTGCCTGCACAGTTCAGCGGAGAGGAAATACAAAGTCTCCTTGTCACATTCAGGGATTTGAAGAAAAATATTTTGTATGGTGTGGATCCAGCCGACATAGCCGCGCTCGCGAATGTCATTCTCCTCACTGATAGAAATCCTAAAGGAGAAATTCCGATAAATGCGCATACGTCCTCGATTGGAAGCGGCGCATGACGTGGAAGAGAACGTGCCTCGAGTCTGCAAACATGCGCAGATTGGCTGTATCTCGCTTGCGAAATTTGCGGGTGCGGATTTCCTTCTAAGACAAAAATGGGCTAAGACAAAAATGGGCAGCTCGGGATGTTGCGACTACCCATTTTGTCTCTATGAATCTTTTCGACCTCTGAGTTGTCGAGCGGCGGTGACTCGGTCGGTCGCGTCTTTTCGCATCAACGTTCGTGCGCGTCGGTAACAAATCGGCGTTCGCTCGTCTCATCTGAAGCTGCGTACTCGGGATCGATGGCGCGGGAATTGCGAGCGAGGTCCCGCTCTTTGGCCGGGGTCTCTTCGGCAGAGGACGCTATGTCGCGTCCGCCGGCCTGCTTCAACACCCTCTTCGCGGTTGACACTTCATCCGAATAGTCGCAATGCACGGAGACGAGCGTTCCTCCATCCTTCACCGCGCCTTCAAATCGCTTTGCTTCGTACTCGGGGATTCCCATGCCCACCAATGCGCCTAGCAGACCCCCAACTGCACCCCCTGCACCAACGCCTGCAAGCGCTGCCACGATAGGTCCGGCGGCGATCAGCGGCCCTACCCCAGGTATGGCAAGCGCGCCTATACCGGCCAGCAAACCGAGCGTACCGCCCACAACGCCGCCTGTGGTTACACCGGTCGTCGCCCCTTCGGGCGCCTTGGTATGCTTTTCGTGCGCAAACGCCCGTGTGGTTTCGTTGTCAGGAAGCAATACCGAGATGTCTGAGTTTGAGAAGCCTGCGGCCAAAAGCTGATCGACCGTGCGCTCCGCCTCCGCCTCTGTAGTGAAAATGCCAAAAACTGCAGTATTCTTATTTGCCATTTGAGTCTCCTCAGCAAAGTGTTGTGTGAAGTTCGCTGTATTACCTTCGCGGGCTACGAGGTCGAACGGTTCACATCGCTCGCACATGTTTTCCGGCCCGTACTATCGAGTCACGGTGAGTTGATCGACAATAGTGTCGCGCGGAACGATTCCTGCTGCATCATTTTCAATTTTCTGCTTTTCTTCATCTGACTTCACTGGGCCTTTCAGGGTGACAGCGCCATTCTGCGTGATGATCTTGATATTGTGTCCGTAGGTGGAGAGGTCTTTATCCGCAATGATCGCCTTGCGGACTTTGGCGGTAAGTTCACGATCGGCTTTTGCGCTCGACTGATTCTGCGCGGTTTGATTTTGATCCTTGTTCTGTGCGGAATTGTCAGGCCTGGCCCCCTGATCCTGCGCGCGCGCAAACATGGTCGCACTGGACACTGCGAGAGCCGCAAGAAGAACAACGATCCGAAAGTGCCTGCTTTTGAACGATCTGTTCATTAAATGACCTCCCACTAATGAAGAATGCTTTCGCGGTCAGGATTGCCACCGTTTCAGAGGCATTCCAAGTCGTGAGATGGAAGTGCATCTGCATTGGTTGCGTGAGTCGTGTTAGAGAGGTTGGACCTTAATGTCACTTTCTCGAGAGGGCGCTTGGACCAACACAGCGACGTTTGGCAGCCATCCGCCAGCATGCGCACGCTCGACGAGAGATCGATCATGCCGATCCGAATTCCAATCTGTGCATCCAATAGCAAGTCTTAAGTAGGGGATTACTTCCGCAACACCCTGAGTGTCGATCCGGTCCTGCGTCGATTTGGCGTTCTCCGAGGGGATTCATGTTTTTGCTGCTTCATCTTTGTGCCGCCGTCCCAGGGCATAGAGTGCGGGTAGACAACCTAATGAAGAGTTAACATCTCAAATGGTGAGGTGGGTTCCTCGGGTTAGAAAGTTAGGAGTCTCCTAGAAGCACCGATAAGGAGGGGTCAATGTTCTTAGGGATAGGTGTTCTATTAGTTCTGTTGTGGCTGGGTGGATTTCTGGTGTTCCACACCGCGGGTTTCCTAATCCATATTTTGCTTGTGCTCGCAGTGGTTTCGTTTTTGTTTCATTTCTTCCGGGCGCGGAGTAGTGCTGTGTAGATCTCCGCAGGAGTCCTCCTTCAACGATTTCAGAAGTTGCTGATGCTGCCGCCTTAAGGCATTTTGGGCAGAAGGAGGCTTGGGTATAGTCCGGATGGCTCCGGCGTACAAAAGCGACTGATGTCACTGGAATGAGTCTCCGAATAAGGGAAGCCGAAACCGGGCCAAATTGGAGCTATGGCCTCTGCCAATTTAAGATGCGCCCCAAACGCGAAGAAGCCGCATTATCACCGGAAGAGGAGGTGCCGAAGTGAGTGCCCAAGCAACCTCCAGCAACTCCCCAGTTTCTCAGAGGGAATGGTGGAGGCAACATGTCAATCGCACAGTTGGTCGCGGCAGCGCAAACCAACGTCCCCCAGCCCATGCCGAGCACCCAGGCAGGCCATTCAGTTTTGGCTGGATATTCACTGTTTGCAATTGTCGCCGCTGTGCTGGCGCTGGTGGTGCTTATCTTCATCCGTACGAGTGCGCGACGGTCGAAACAGTAGGGTAGGACCGGGAAATATCCGGAGGGCGACCCTCCGGCGTGCGATGGTCAATGCTTAGTCAATCCATGAACTAACTTCGCGGGATGCCATTGACAGGCTGCCCCGTTTTGCTCACTTTGCTGGTGGGCAGCTTACACCTTCACCAGCTTACCTGCGCAAAGGTTCGCAATTTCCTTCTTCGTTGCGTGTCGCCTCGCCTCTATGATGTATACCCATTCGATGGTCGCAGGATCGAGACCAACGAAATGTGGTGTGGTGACTTGATTGGATAGCGTTCCGCTGATGTTCTGCACATTGAAATGAGGTGGTGGTGGAAGGGGCATAGCAGCATTTTAGCGGCGAACGACTGATGTCACCTGGTGCCAGTCGGGCTGTGACGGCAGTGATGGCCCAGCAACAATCAATCCGCACGTAACAATGAACTCAGGGGCTAATCGCCACCAATACTGTCAGCAATCCTTGTCGAGAGCGTCGGACGGAATGAACCGCGATTCCTCGCGGCCGCCAGTTGGAGACCACCCCTCATACTTCGCCATCGACCAGAACGCCCGTCGTCTGAGTAGGTTTGTCGATGTCTTTTGCGAAAAAGCTCGTCGCGAGCACAGTCATCTCGCGTGGGAACACTTTCCCTTCTATGTCTAAATGGGCACGGACTACGAGCCGTGCCCTCTGAACGGTCTGTACGGGAGTTCCTGATGCAAACCAAAGACCCATCACTTGGGTGCTCACCTTAGCGGTGTATTGCATCCCGGTGACATGTTTGCAGGGGACACTGCCAAGGAGAGATTGGGATTCGTTGCACAAATCCAAATCCATTAGGGTGACAGCGGGGTCCTTTAAGGTCAGATGAAGAGTCATCGGTTCGTTCCCAATGGTCTGGCCATGAATGGCGATGGATATCCTTGCTGCTTTGTGAGCAAGCTCCTCCCGCTTACGTTGGGAATTCAGGTGATCCGATGTGGCAGCGGTATGTTCTTCAACTCGCCTGAGGTCTTCTTTGGTCGGTGCAGCCTTGGCATACACCGCCGCGTAGATGGCAGCTACAGCAGCGACTAAGGCGATTACAGCACCGATAATGGCAACAATCAGACTCCAGAGAGCGATGGGGGCGGCATCATAGAGCATCAACAGCATGAGTTCAACCTATCTGTGAACGGGTCTATTTTAGAGCTTTTGTGGTTCTGTCGCTCTTTTCTATTCTGCCTCGAAACTTCCCCACCAGTGAATGCGTTTAGCCAATTCCGAACTAATTGATGAGAGCTATCAGCAACTAGCGACTAGCTCTGAAGAAAAATCAATCAAAAACGGAAAATCAATATTGATTCAGGCCGTTCGTGATGTCCGCGACGTAATCTATGCGGCGGTCAGGGAGCAACTATCCGACGAGAGCCGAACGTACGCGACAATCGCTGATTCTGTGGACATCAGTTTGGCAAGCGTGCAAAGCATACCAAATGAGTTTCAAGGATTCTTTTCGTTGTTATTTCTGATACACCACCCGATCGGAACGGAGGAATTTGCTGCGCTAACCCGTGAAAGCAATGCAATCAGTGTTGTTCAGACGGATTCGGAGAAGTCGCAACATTCGGGTCAATGAACGATGCCGGATTATGAGGAAGCTGCGGGGCGTAGCTGTTTCCGTCAGGTGCAGCGCTCTTGGGAAAGCTTGAGCTGAATTGCGCACGGCGTGGCGATTGAGCATATTGCCAAACCGCAATCTGATGGCGGTCGATCAATCGCGCACCTGAAGAGGTTGCACGTTTGCAAGGGTGCATCGGGGTGCCAATGGACATTAATCATTGGCTACCCAGAGCTTTAAGTCTGACGGGGCTGCGGTAGCCCTTTGGACTTCGACTTTTCGCGTTCGAAGGTTCCGGTCGAATCACCCTCCATCGAGAAAGTGCAGCGAAGCTAGCTGTTAATCCAGCAGGGGAAGAACCTGCCAGTAGAACTTGCCCAGTTGCTACTGCAGTCACACCGGACGGAAGAGAGGGCGATCTCTCTTACCGAGGCTCCGGAGTAAACGTCCCAGCCGGCAAAGCGCGAGCGGCGTCGGGTCCGTCAGGGGGACTAGCAAGTCAGCAGGCTGTAGCGAAAGAAGCGAACCGTTAGCCGCGAAAAGAGGGTCCCACTGGTAGCGGACTGTGGTGGGATGGATGAGAACGCCGAATCTTTTTTCTGGGGATGAAGGCTGTGTCGCCGGTGAAGGAACTCGGTATAAGCTACCGGCGGGTTCTCCGTGGTCATAGAGGGCTGCATGCTGACAAGGATTAACAGTGAAAGCTCGGACCCACTCGCGGGCAACCGGAACACGAATTTTAAAACAGATTTCTTTCCAAGCTTGGGCCTACTGACCGACTATCCTGTTAACGATTCATTGAGGAATGCTCGCCGGTCGGCGGTCAACAAGGAAGCGAACCGGGACCCCGCCACTCCAATTTCGAGAGATGGCGGTTCGGTTGTGGTAGTTATTGAAAGACTGGGCCGGCCGAAAATACTAAGGGAGATGGGAAATGACATGCCGGTTACCGCGGTTCGCCGTTGCTCCCGTCGTTGTTCTGGCCTGCCTCGCATTACCAGAGACCTCTTGCGCGCAGACGCCTGCATCGCATAGCCCCGCCGACGACTTTCGCACCGCTGAACGCTGCGCCAACTGCCACAACAAGCTCAAGACTCCCAATGGCGAAGACGTGTCCATCGGCCTTCAGTGGAGCGCAAGCGTCATGGCCAACTCGGCCCGCGATCCCTATTGGCAGGGCAGCGTGCGCCGCGAGACTCTCGACCATCCGGAATCGAGTGCTGTCATCCAGAACGAGTGCGCTCGCTGCCACATGCCGCTTCAGTCTCTTGTCGATCAGGGCCAGAGCCACCAAACCGAGGTATTCTCGCGATTGCCGCTCCGCACCGATCACCCGCAGGACGCTGCCGCCGCCGATGGCGTCTCCTGCACGGTCTGCCATCAAATCGAAGCCGCTGGCCTAGGCACATCTGCGTCGTATAGTGGCAACTTCATCATCGCTGCGCCCGGAACCAATCCGCGTCCGCTCTACGGTCCGTACGCTCCGGATTCCGACAACATCGTCAAGGTCCACGTGATGGCGGCCGGCTACAGCCTCGCGCAGGCTGCTCATATTCATGACGCGGCACTCTGCGGCAGTTGTCACACGCTGTACACCACCACGCTCGGCCCCGGCGGCAAACCAATCGGCCGTCTTCCCGAGCAGATGCCCTACCTCGAGTGGCTGCACAGCGACTACCGCGATAAGAAGACTTGTCAACAATGCCACATGCCCGCGGTTGCTGAGCCGGTCGCCGTTGCATCCCTCATGGGCAAGCCGCGCGAAGACGTCCGTCTTCACACCTTTGTCGGCGCCAACTTCCTCATGGAGAGCATGCTCAGCTCGCATCGTGATGATCTCGACGTGACCGCACAGCCTTCTGACCTCGCAGCCGCCGCTGCGCACATCGTGTCGTTTCTCGAGTCGCAGTCCGCTCGCATCACCGTCGGCCCAGCGCAAGTTGCCGGCAGCATACTCTCGTTTCCGGTACGGGTTGAGAATCTCACCGGCCACAAGCTTCCGACTGCCTATCCCTCGCGCCGCGCGTGGCTGCATGTCGTCCTCAACGCCGCCGATGGCCGAGTCGTCTTCGAGTCAGGCAAGCTCAACGCCGACGGCTCCATCGCCGGCAACGTCAACGACATCGATCCCACACGCTTTTTGCCGCACTACCCCCGCATCACCCAGCCCGATCAGGTTGAAATCTTCGAGCCCATCCTTGGCGACAGCCAGGGCAACGTTACCACAGGCCTCATCTCCGCCACCCAATTTCTCAAGGACAATCGCATCCTCCCGGCCGGCTTTGACAAGCAGACCGCCTCGCCCGACATTGCCGTCCGTGGCGAAGCCGCCGCCGATCCCGCCTTCACCGCCGGTTCGAGCACAACGCAATACGCCATCGCCACCAACGGTACCGTTGGCCCCTTCCACCTATCTGTCGAGCTTCTTTACCAGCCGGTCGGCTATCGCTGGGCTCACAACCTCGCCTCGTATCAGGCAGCCGAACCGCAGCGCTTTGTCCAGTACTATGAGCAGTCCTCCGCAAAGTCGGCTCTCGTCCTCGCGCACGCTGACACCACTATCAACGCAGCCCCCTGATCGTGACCCAGCCAGGCACAGGAACCGTACGAACATGTCCTCCCTTGCCCTTCAGATCAACGATGGCCCAGTGTTCCTCCCGTTGTTCCAAGTGTTCGAGCCCAAGTGCGACCGCTTCGTGCCGGCGCAAACCACAGGCAAGCAACAGCGCCAGGAGCGCGCGATCCCGTTCGCCTTTCAGGTCCTTACCGTTGGGAGCCTGCCAGAGTGCGAGGCTCTGCTGGTCGCTTAGCCAGTTGCCGAGTCGGACTCCGAGATTTCTCACGCCCTTTACTCGGCGAATTCCCGCGGCCAGATCGGCGCTCAGGAGGCCGCAGTCTGCAGCCTCATAGGCGAGGCGCCGCCGCGGGAGGAGAGTTGGAGCAGATCCAGTTCCTTCTGGGGCATGTCTCTATTCAGACGACGGAGCGGTATCTCGGCTGCAAGCGGCGAATCTCGTCGGCGGTCAATGATCGAATCGGGATCGAACCTCGCGCTTGAATGGCGAGCGGTCCGGTGGAATACTAAGGCGCTGAAGTTGGAGGCAAACGAATGGATTTCGACCAGGACAAAGTCGACGAGATAACTCTCGCGCTTCTGTGGCTGACCAGTTTCAAGGATCCCGTTAGCATACGAGCCTGGAAGGGACAAGACTGGGAAACGATGGAGCGACTTCACGCAAAGGGCTACATTTCTGATCCCAAGAGCAAAGCCAAATCGGTTGTCTTGAGCGAAGAGGGCGAAAAACGGTCACGGGAGCTGTTTGCCAAGCATTTCGCCCTCAAGAGATAGAGCTATCACCGCCAAACCAGAAGTCGCACCATCTTGGGTAAGGTCCGGATGGGCCACCATGGGACCGCGACTCACGTTCGACCGTTAATGGCGGACAAATCTTCGCGATGCACTCACCGATCGAGTTGCACTTCGTATGCCAAGGGCATTCTCCCGGACGCGTAGAGCCGATGGCTTGTCAGTCGCAGCGTCGTGGGGCTGTATGGTGGAGGAAGCAATGGAATCCCGTCCCCTAACAAAATGGGCAGAACGGCGATTTCCACGGAATCGACGAGACCGGCATCAAGGAAGGAGCGGAATAAGTTGCCGCCGCCAAACAACCAGATATCCTTTCCATTTTCGGCCTTCAACCCCTTGACCCGATCCACATTCAACTCCGGTAAGAGGGTTACGTAGGGGTGCTCTGGCTGCTTGAGCGTCCGCGAAAAAACGATCGAAGTAACTCCGGTGAATGCCGTGAAAGCGTCCTTGCCTCTTGCTTGAACAGCAAGCTCGTAAGTTCGCCTGCCCATCAGCAGCGTTTCAAATTGCGTCCAGAACGCTGCAAAATCGACTTCCGGGTCTGGCGCAATCCAGTTGTATTCTCCGTGGGGGCCTGCAATGTGACCGTCCAGGCTCATCGCAACTGCATAACGAATTTTTCGCACGATTGGGCTCCCGCGGGGGGGATGTCGGCATCCGTAGCCGTCCATTCTTGCACAAGAGCAAACAAAGGCAAGAACGCTGTGAAACGTGCCAAAGCTTCCAAGCAATTCGGGTTCTGTACGGATCGGCCAAAATCTTCTCAGTATCTTCTCCCATTCTCCGACAGTGAGCGTACATTCGCATCAAGACACCTGGCCTCACAGCATGTTCCGCGCCCAGCCCTCCAGCCACGAGCGCGTGATCAATTTCCATGTCTCGTTGAAGTAGAGTCCCGTGGCCGCCAGGCCCACAGCGATGACGAGAAAGGCTGCCCACAGGAACTGTTTCATGATCCGGTTGCGTTTCCAATCCCACAGAAACATGAGAAGGATGAGGAACAGATTGCCGCCCTCGTAAAAAAGGTAGGTGCCGAGAAAAGTAGTTGGTGCCGGCAAGAATAGGCCCACCATCCGGGAAAAGCCCGCATCGCTGATGGAGATGGTGGCCAGAATGAGCACGCGCCGATGGGCGGCGGAGTTGCGGCGCATCAGAACTCCGCAGGGCAGCAGCACGGTCAGGCAAATGACTCCGCTGAAGGCGATGGAAAGGAATTGAGGAGGCAGAGCGCCGGGAGTATGCAGGTTCAAGGCCTGCCAACTGAGTTCGGACCAGGGCGCGATCACAACGACGACAGCGGCGTAGCCGGCCGCAAACCAGCCGAAACGACGATGGAGGTGGACGTTGCCGGTTTCGACCATGAGCACAAGCGCGGTGGCAGTAAGCAGCCAGAGCGTGGTGGCGATGGCATGTACGTGGACGATCTTGGGTACCGGCGGTTGCTCATGGAAGTAGTTGTGCAAATCGAAGCCAAAGCCGACGCCCACGAAGATCCAGAAGATGGCGAGCCATATCAGCGCAGCCCGGCGATCTTCACGCGCGGGCCAGGACGCGGTTGTATGGATGCGCACCCGCTTTGTCCCCCTTGCCAATCACGTACAACGATGGGATCGATGCGATGAATCCATCTTTGCACATTGTGGTGATCGGCTCAGGGGCATTAATGAGGTATTAGCCGTTGGGCTATTAACTACGACATAATTTCCGTATAGTCCACCACACGCCCGGAGCCGAGGAGGGGAGCGCCGGAGTCAAATACCTTCTACACAAGCAGCCAATGTGCGACGAATGCCGCAATCACTAGTTTCACGAGCCATCCAGTCGAGTAGAGGATCACAAATACCCGATGAAGCTTGATAAATGCCGCGTTGGTAAGAATGAGTGGCAGCGGCCCAATAAGCCACACCAATAGGGAAAGCTTAAGTACTGTGGCCAGCGAATGAATGTCCAGCCATAGGACCAGAACCATGTAGGCGGCGCAAGTCACGAACGGCAACGCGCTCGAAACGAAGATCGCTTTGGCTTCGGGGCCCTTGCGCCAAATCTCTGGATATGTGAACCGCTTGTGAATCCAGTCGCCAGCGAAGAACCAATCCGTCATCGAGGTGACAATCCCCGCGCCGATAACAGCGAAGATGAGACGAGCCCAGTGCATGCTGAGGGCTCATACTACTCGTCATATCGATCACCGGCAAATGAAATGTGGGCTCTGTAATAGGAACCTGAGACAACCCCAAATGCAGTACCAGCCGTATGTCCGTCCTGTCGGAAAGAGCGGGAATAATCAATACGTTCGCGCGGTGTTATCGAAAAGGTAATTGCCGGATAGGGCACCATCCAGGCATTACTCCATTTCCGGATCCTTTGGGCGTTTGTGGGGACCTATCCGAGATTCAGCGCACAACGTGAGCTGGATGAGTGATTTGGCCTGTTTGCGTAAACCGGCGACTGGCGCTTGACAAGAAATTACATACATAATATCGTTATGCCTATGGTTGATATACCTAAAGTAGGAATGCCTGCGGGGACGTTGCCCATGCTCATTCTCCGCGTCCTTCAATCCGGATCGCTGCACGGGTATGCGATTGCCCAACGCATTCATTTGCTCTCAAGCGAAGTGTTGGGGGTGGAGGAGGGGTTACTTTATCCAACTTTGCAGAAGATGCTGGTCAAGGGCTGCGTGACGGCCGAGTGGGGAATTTCAGAGACCAACCGCAAGGTGCGCTTCTACCGCCTCACGCCGGAGGGACGCAAGTATCTGAAGGCCGAGCTGTCCGAATACGATCGCGTGACGCAAGCAATTCAGAACATATTGCGCACCGCATAACAGACACAACCAGGAGGCCTGCCATGGGTGAAATCTTCCGACGCATTCGCTACCTCATCAATCGCCGCCGTTTTGATGTGGAGTTGGAGAGTGACATGGAGTTTCATCGCGAGATGGCGGCGCGAGCAGGGCGCAACAACTTCGGCAATACGCTGCGTATGCGAGAACAAGCGCGCGAAGCGTGGGGCTGGACCTGGCTCGACCGGCTCATCCAGGACCTCCGCTACGCCGTGCGTATTCTCGCCCGCTCGCCGGGCTTCACGCTCCTAGCCGTGTTGGTGCTGGCCATCGGGATCGGAGTCAACGTGGCCGCATTCACTGTCTTCGACGTGGTGGCGCTTGAGCCCCTGCCGGTCTGCGATCCCGGCTCTCTGGTGCGCCTGGAACGCCGTTCGCCCAATGCCTATACCGACGGAGCGCCTTACACCTCACTCCTCTTCTACCAGAAGAATGCAAAGACGCTGTCGGCAGTCATGGGCGTGCTTGGCGTTCCTCCCATGCAGGTTGACGGCGATATTCTGCAGGCATCGGCGTCCTTCATCACGCCCAACTACTTCACCGAACTGGGAACGCCCGCAGCCATCGGCCGCCTCTTCGATCCCAAACGCGACGGCGATCTTACCGCGCCTCCTTCCGTCGTAATTAGTTATGGATTCTGGCAGCGCCGCTTCGGCGGCGATGCTTCCGTCGTGGGCCGCATCATCCACATCGACAAGAAGCCCGCCACCGTAATCGGCGTCACGCCCTATGCTTTCGCCGGCCTCGGCGGCCAGCGTCCCGACATCTGGATACCCATCATCCAGCAGCCATATTTTGTCGAAGGAAGCCACACGCTGACCGACCCGGGCGACTCTGCCGTCCGCATGTGGGGCCGGCTCGCTCCTGGCGTTGCCGCAATGACCGCCAGCCAGGAACTCCGTGCCCTTACCGATGAACTGCGCCGCCAGCACCCCAAAGACATCTGGGATAAAGAGTACATCCAGATCTCGCAAGGCGGACATATGCAGGTCATGCAGCCGGAGATGTATCAGGTCGCGGCCATGGTCGCCGTGCTCACATTGCTAATCCTGGCCGTCGCTTGCGCCAATCTCGGCGGGCTTATGCTGGCCCGTGCCGTCACGCGCGAGCATGAAATCGGCATACGCGTCGCCATCGGCGCCAACCGCAGCCGCATCTTCCGACAACTGTGCACCGAGAGCCTGCTGCTGGCCATGCTCGGTGCGCTCGCCGGCCTTGCGCTCGGCTGCGCGGTGATCCAAATCGCATTAACCAAAATGGATACGCCGAAGTGGGTGAGCGCCGCGCCAGACTGGCGTGTCCTGCTCTTCACAGTCGCCGTCATGTTCGGGGCTGCCGTCTTCTTCGGTCTCATGCCTGCCCTGCAGATCGCCCGCCAGCGCCAGCACAAGACCATCGCGCGTCAAGTCCTCGTAGGCGCGCAGGTCGCCGCAAGTTGCGTCCTGCTCATCGTCGCTGGCCTGCTCGTGCGCGCCACTCAACATGCGCTCTATACCGACCCCGGCTTCGGCTATCAGCAGATGCTCTCCATCGATCCGCACCTCGGTAGGCACGGTTACGCGCCCGCTGCCGCGCAGGCCTATTTCGACCAGATGCAGGCCCGTCTCCGCGCCACTCCCGGCGTACTCTCCGTCTCGCTCGTTAAGCTCCCTCCCCTCGGGCACGAAGTCGACCGCGAAACGACTGAGATCGCCGGACACAAAGTCCTCATTTACCCCAATTGGGTCGAGCCCGGCTTCTTTCAGACCATGAACATTCCCATCCTCCTCGGCCGCACCTTCTACCCGCGGGAGAAGAACGCCGTCATCGTGAGCCAATCCTTCGCGCTTCGGCAGTGGCCCCATCAGAACCCCATCGGCCAGCGCCTCGGCGATGACGACGCGAGAAGGTCCATCGTCGTCGGCGTCGCCGGCAACGCCCACATCAACGCCCTCAGTGACGACGACGCAACCGAGCAGTATTGGTCCGCGCAGCCCGACGATATGCCCGACATGGTGGTCCTCGCCCGAACCGCAGGCGCGTCCGACAACCTTCCTCCCATCTCAAAATCCATCAGCGAAAGCCTCGCCCCCAAAATCTTTCCCGAGATCCGCCAGCTCAAGCTTCTCTACCACGACAATATTTCTGGAATCGAAAAAGCCGCCACGGCAGTGAGCCTCATCGGCACGATCGCCGTCTTGGTCTCAGGCATCGGCATCATCGGCCTAGTCGCCTTCACCGTTTCGCAGCGCATGAAGGAGATCGCAATCCGTATTGCCCTGGGAGCGAAACGGTCACAGGTGCTTTCAGCCGTGCTGAGTCAATTCTCATGGCCTGTCGTACTCGGCCTCCTCACCGGCACAGGCATCGCTGCAGCCGCGTCGAAGGTACTGCGCATTGCCCTGTACGGAATCAACAACCTCGACCCACTCAGCTATGCAGGCGCGATCTTCGTACTCATTACCATCATCGCCATCGCCGCGCTGTTGCCTGCGCGGCGCGCGCTGCGGCTAGACCTGGCAAAGACATTGCACTACGATTGATTCCTCGACCGTCATGGGAATGGGTGATCCGGGCCTGGGTGTTTCTCGATTTACGCATTATCGCCAGGGCACTCACGGACGCCGATTACTCCCCATAAGTCCTAGTGCTGTATCTGGAGCGCCCTGCACGCAAGAATGCGCGGACGATTGCTTTCAAAGAGGGCGCTTCTGATACAGCAACTTGAAGGAAGCCGCCCTCATGGAAGCCTATGTATTTTGAATGGGTCTGGTCGGGTGCAGAGGTCTGAGGAGGATGCGGAGATCGGCGTATTCTTGCGCTTTGAAGATTGGATGCAGCAGTGAAGGCTGGTCAAAGTGCGTTAGGTGAGGTCTCGACAGATAGAAGAGGGTGAATTTCGGTTGATACGAGACAAAGAGTCTGCAAGCGTGCCGGGACACGTTCGACAGGCGAGGATGGGGACAGGAGTTCATGCTGCGCATCTGTCGGGTTGAGGTGGAGAGCGAAGCAGGAGTTGCGCGGCGGAGAGACGTTCGACAACGCGCATGGTGCCACCGCATAGCGGACAGATCCAGAGTGAATGGGTGTTGTCAGGAGTTGTCGATGCCGGCGAATCGGCTGTCTGCTGAGAGCTTCCGAGCAGATTGAAGCAGAGCGGCAGCAAAGTGGCACGTCGTCTGTTGGCGAGGAATCCGAAGTTGCGGATGCGCACGAAGCCGGGGGGCAGCACATGGAATGTCCTCCGGACCAAGCTGATCGGGCGGGCGACGAAAGTACCGACTGAAGTGCGCAACACCGTGCAGGTAACAGCGGATAGTTGTATCGGCGAAGTTGCGGCGACGCAACTCCTCAAGCATGAGCTGACGTAGTTGGTTCACAGAGAATCCTCCTTCTCTGCGAACCAAGCTATCCCGGTCGCCTCAAATGTCGGTCGGATGCACGCGAATGCGTCCGCCGCCGCAGCCGCTTCGTTCATGTCGGCTTTTGTCATGCGATCCGCGCGGACCGGTGATGCAGTCTCACTGATCAGCGCGCTATATTCTCAGTCGGATCTCTGATTCGCCCGAACGAGGACTCGCTGGCGAACGGTAGCGCCTGTGCTTCGTCCGCAGAAAGCCCAGTCAACCTGGTCTCGGTAACCGTGCGCCAGCCGGACTCGGCCAATACGTCCCCGGTCCGCGTGGACCTGCACACCGGAGCGGGTAAGGGCTTCGATGTCACGGTATACCGTGCGGACCGAGACTTCTAGTTGCGTGGATAAATCACCGGCAGTCGTCCGGCCCCGAAGCTGAAGAATCATGAGTAGAGATAGCAAGCGGTCGGCGCGCATGAAATACATTATTTCGCACAAACATGACAGCGGATGTCGTATTTAGACGCTAACCTCAGTTATGGGCAGCGGAATGACGAAACATATCGCAGTTAGGGGGACGGCCTCCATGAGATTCACGCGGCGTGCTTTTCTTCGACGACTGTGGCAGCCACGTCCGCTCACCTGGTCTCACAGCCATTAGGAGGGTCAGACATGACGAAAGATAGCGTTGAGCCACTGCGGCAGTTCGCGCTGGACGCTCCGGAAGCGCAGATTTCCGCGAGTCACGATTTCGATTTCCTCGTTGGGAGCTGGATAGTCCAGCATCGCAAGCTGAAACTCCGGCTGGCGCACAGCGACGAGTGGGAGACATTTTCCGGCTCAAACGATATGAGAATGCTGCTGGATGGCGCGGCGAATGTGGATGACAACGTTCTGAGTACTCCTGAGGGGACTTACCTCGCGGCGTCACTGCGCGCATTCGATGCTGTCACGAAAAAGTGGTCGATCTGGTGGCTTGACGGTCGTCATCCGGGTCAGCTCGATCCTCCTGTTACCGGCGAGTTCTGCAACGGGGTCGGGCTGTTTTTCAGCGATGACACCTGGAACGGAAAACCGATCAAGGTACGGTTCATGTGGTCCGACATCACACCCACTTCAGCCCGATGGCAGCAGGCATTTTCTGCGGATGGCGGGAAGACATGGGAGACGAACTGGGTCATGGATTTTAGAAGATCATCTGGCCCGCCGGGGGATTCTCCGACAGCAATGCAGCATTCTAATGCTTGAGGAGAGAGCGTGTTGCATCTTGCAACCCATGCGAATTGCAACCGCCAACAAAAAAGCCGGTATAGCCGTGAGGAATTCTGGCTACGCGCGAAAATCGCCAAATCACTCGTGAGGGCAGATTAGTACCGGGATGTCGGCTTTGCGAATGTAATCTCGTAGCCCGTCGTCGAGTGAGGGTCGACATTACCGATTCGAACAATTGTGGCGTTAGGCTTGAATCCGGAGAATGCGATAGTGCGCTGGACGATCGTTCAACTATGATCGCCTGTTCAATTCGGCGCCAAAGTCTTTTTGGGCCCACCCACCCGCAGGGCCGAAAATACTTATCGCCGGCTCAACGAACCGAGAGTGACATGTCTGAAACGCAGAAAACAATTACGCGCAGGAACATCCTTCGATGTGTGCCTTCTGTGACGGCACTACTGATCCCAACGGCCTCTTGGACGCAGCAGTCGAGGAGCAGTTTGCGCAGCCTTGCACACGATGATCTCGATCTGCCAGTCCTCGCGCAGCCCGACCTGGTCTTTGCACTCGTGGGCGATTCAGAGGCAGAGCGCGTGGAACTCTGGAGATCGGGCAGTACCTGGATGGGAGCCAACCGGGCCCCGGACGTTAAGTTGGATTTCGCCGCCGTTGCGCAGCAGGCTGTGGTCTCCATTGCCGCACCCACTGTATCCGTCCAGCGTATTCAACTCCGCTGGAAGAGACGCCTGGCGGAAGATGTCCTTGCACTCGGTGACGCATGGGAACGCAGTTACGGAGACCTGGAATGGCGACCGCTGCAAGCAGAACGTGTTATGCCCTGGTACGCGCTGCTGCACTCGCAAGGGCGAACCTCCGGTATGGGTATCAAGACCGGAGCGGCTTCCTTTGCCTTTTGGCAAGCGGATCCATCCGGCATCTCGCTATGGCTTGACGTCCGCAATGGTGGCAACGGCATATCGCTCGGGAGCCGCACGCTTGAGGCGGCGACTATTGTGCAGTGCAAAGGAGCGTTGGAAGAAAGCGCCTTTGCCGTGACGCAACGCCTGTGCCGCGCAATGGCGGAAGGCACTCCGGTGCCCACCAAGCGAGGCGGTTTACCAACCGATGCCATCATCGGGAGCAACGATTGGTATTACGCCTACGGGCAAAACACGCACGACGGCATTTTGCGCGACGCGGATCTCGTCGCATCCCTTGTACCCGCCAGCGGCATCAAGCCGTTCACGGTAATCGACGATGGTTATCAGGACTCATCCCGCTTTCCCAGCCTTCCCAGGCTTGCTTCCGCCATTCGAGATCGGAATGTAATTCCGGGTTTGTGGATTCGGCCTTTACGTGCGGCGCCAGGGACTCCTTCGAATCTGTTACTGCCGGAATCTCGCTGGAGCGGATCCAGAAAGGAGCACGGGCCAGTCGCCTACGATCCGACAATTCCGGAGGCACTGCACGCCGTCGCGTCTGTAGCAGCCCAGGCGTGCGAGTGGGGCTTCGAATTGATCAAGCATGACTTCACAACCTGGGAGTTATTCGGACAATGGGGAAGTCAAATGGGCGCTTCTCCCACCCGGGGCAACTGGCACTTCAATGACCGCACGATCACCAATGCCGAGATCGTGACCGCGCTCTATCGACAACTCCGTACAACCTGCGGGCAAGACCGCCTGATCCTGGGCTGTAACACCTTCGGCCATCTTTCGGTCGGAATCTTCGACGCATCGCGCACTGGAGACGATGTAAGCGGAAAGGAATGGGAGAGAACACGCCGGACAGGGGTGAACACGCTAGCCTTTCGCGCGCCCCACCACAGGACTTTCTATTCGCTCGACGCGGACTGCGTCGCGATCACCCCGGATGTGCCCTGGTCCTTGAGTCGCCAGTGGCTCCAGGCAGTCGCGAACAGCGGAACCGTTCTTCTGATTTCTCCGGATCCAAGGGCCATCGGCCATGAACAAAAACAATCGCTCCATGAAGCTTTCAAACGCTGCCTCGCGAAACCGGCCAGTGAGCCGTTGGATTGGATGACGTCCCGCACACCTGCCTCATGGCGATCTGCTGAGACGGCTCAGAAGTACGGCTGGATTCAAGAAGAGGGAGAGAGTCCATTCCCCATCGGTATAGAGCGTGGACCGGATTAAGCAATGGACTCGGATAACGGGACCGAGTGCTCTCGTCTGGCGTCCGGTGTGTGGGGCACTCCAGTCCCTCTCGCTGTTCCGCCTGCACACAGCGATTCATGGGGAACCACCAGTTTCTCCGATCTGGACACGATGCGCTACGTGCTTGGAGACGATTACCATCCTTGAAACGTCTCCATGGATTTCGCGAGCAAAAGGCCGCTAGGGGAGATGCTCCCCACGCAACCACGCGGCAGGTTTACCTACAGGTTTAATGACGGAACAGGGGGGGACCAGCACCTTGTTCGGTATGGTGCACTCCATTCCACGGAGTGCTGCGTAGAGCAGCGACAGCAGCGGCGAAGAGACTGTCATGGGAGCGATTGTAAGATCAAAATTGGCAGGTACAGGGGCGGAGCCGATTTCGGAGTTCCTTTCGTTTCGACTGCCGAATCGTTTGCACGTGAACCGACCGCATTTACAGATCCCGATTGTCTGGTAAGGCTACCCGCTGTCTCCGAGGAAGAACTCGCCGGTCCGCTCAGTACTCCCTCACATACCGCAAGTACTTCGGTTCCCACACATTCGCAGCCACCGCTGCCTCGACCCCGCTCTCCTTCATCTCCGACAGTCCCTCCGCGATCGCCTCTTTCGCCACCGCCTCCGCAATTACGCGGCTCAGCCTGCGCGAGTCCTTCAGGGGCGGCAGCAGATGAGCAGTCCGATCCTTCTCCACTGGCGACAGCTTCTCGAGCGTCCGCGCCGCCGTCATGATCATCGCGTCGCTCACCCGCCGCGCCTTCGACGCCACAATCCCCAGCGCCAATCCGGGAAAGATATATGAATTGTTCGTCTGATCGATACAAATCTCGCGGTCGCCCCATTTCACCGGCTCAAACGGACTCCCCGTCCCGATCAGCGCTTTGCCATTGGTCCACTGCAGCAGGTCCTCCGGTGTTGCTTCGCTCTTCGACGTCGGATTCGACAGCGGGAAGATCACCGGCCGCTCCGTGTTCTTCGCCATAGCACGCACCGCCTCTTCAGTAAACATCCCAGCCTTCCCTGCCACGCCGATCAGCACCGTGATCTTTGCGTTCCGCACCACCTCTTCGAGGTCGATCTTTTTCGCATCCACGACGTGCCATCCTTCCACGTCCGTTCGCGGATGCACATACTCCATCTGCACTGGATGGATCCCCTCTGCCCCCTCCACCAGCAGGCCGGGCCGTCCAAGCGCATAAATCCGCGCCTTCGCCTCCTGCTCCGTCAGCCCATCATCCTCGAGCGCCCTCGCCAGCAGGTTCGCAATCCCAATACCCGCCGAACCAAAGCCCAGGATTGCGATCCGCTGATCCAGCAGCTTCGTTCCGGCCGCCTTCATCGCCGCCAGCAGCGTCGCCAGCACCACCGCCGCCGTGCCCTGGATGTCATCGTTGAAGGTGCACAGTCGGTCGCGGTATTTCTTCAGGAGCCGCGCCGCATTCGATCCCGCAAAGTCTTCCCACTGCAGCAGCACGTGCGGCCACCGCTTTTCGACCGCCGACACAAATGTCTCCACAAAGTCGTCGTACTCCTCCCCCCGCACCCGCTTATGCCTCCAGCCAATGTAGATCGGGTTCACGAGTCGCTCCTCGTTGTCCGTGCCCACGTCCAGCAAAATCGGCAAGCAGTATTCGTGGTGGATCCCACCCAGCGCCGTGTAGAGCGCCATCTTCCCGATCGGGATTCCCATGCCGCCCGCGCCCTGGTCCCCCAACCCCAGGATGCGCTCTCCGTCGCTCACCACAATCGCGCGCACGTTGTCATAGCGCTTGTGCCACAGGATCTTCTCGATGCGCGACTGATTGGGCAGGCTCAGGAACAACCCGCGCGGCTTGCGCCAGATCTCGCTGAACCTCTGGCACCCCTCGCCCACCGTCGGTGTGTAGACGACGGGCATGTACTTCTTTACGTCTGACAAGATCAGCGCATAAAACAGCGTCTCGTTGATGTCCTGGAGGTCGCGCATGAAGCTGTACTTCTCAAACCCGGTCTCATACGCGTCGAACGTCTTCGTCCGCCGCTGGATCTGCTCCTCCAGCGTCCCTACGTGCGGCGGCAGCAGCCCATGCAAATCGAATGCGTCGCGTTCTTCTTCGGTAAATGCGGTGCCTTTGTTGTAGCGGGGATGGTTCAGGAGGGTAAAACCATACAGCTTCGTTCTGATCACCGGTTCGGTGCTCGGTTCATTCATGGGCGCCCCCCTGTGACAACAACCATAAGCTGGCCGTTTGAATGCAAAATTTGCCGGGCGCAACGCATGAAGTATAGGTCATTTGCTAGTTTCTGGATATTCAGAGATTCAAGCAAAACCTGGCCGAGTTTTCGGCTTAGGCTCTGTGAAAACCAGGGGTCAAGCCGTGTACTACGAGTTGCGAAGTTCTGCCGCTTGGAGACACACCCGTTTTGATCTGACCGTTTGTGAACAAAAGAACCTAACCAGGGTCGAGAAAACGCGTGTCTAATAACTGAGCGGCCTGTCATTTTGTCCTCGAGGTAGGAGATGATTCGAGTTCATCAGCTGCTTTTCTCGCTCGTTTCGTTGTGTCTTGGCCTTGCGGGCTGTGGTGGCGGGAGTTCCTCTTCTACCTCATCGGGGGCGCAACCTGCGTCATTGGGGTCTACCGTAGATTCACTTGCCAACGCTGCAATGCAGCAACAGGGCCTGCCGGGGATGACGATCGCCCTCGCGAAGAACGGTACCATGCTGTACGTCAAGGCATATGGCGTTTCAAATGTGGCCACGCACCTGACGACGCAGACGAACACGATTTTCGAAATCGGATCGATCACGAAGCAATTTACTGCCGCTTTGATTATGAAGTTGCAGGAACAAGGCAAGTTGCAGGTCGATGATCCGCTTGACGCCTACCTCCCGCAGTATAACTTGCCATCGGACATCACTCTCCGTAGGCTGCTGACCCACACCTCAGGATTAGCGGACTTCACCACGTTTCCTGCATACCCGGGCTGGGCAGTAAACGGAGTTTCGGAAGCAACGCTGCTCACTGCCGTGAGCCAGACGCCGCTTTTATTCCAACCTGGCACACAGTGGTCGTACTCGAACAGCAATTATTTCGCCCTTGGCGCGGTGATCGAGAAGATCACGGGCCAGTCCTACGAGGCGAATCTCGCCCAATACATCATCCAACCGCTGGGATTAGCGAGCACCTACTATTCTCTTCCTCCGTCATCTCAATCCGCGATCGGCTATACGACTAGCACGACCGGCCTCGTCCCCGCATTGGTTGTAGATCGTTCGGCGCCGTTCGCCGCCGGAGCGTTGAGTTCGAATGTCTATGACCTTGTCGCATGGGATGGAGCGCTCATCAGCGGGAAGGTGGTTTCACCTGCATCCTTTCAAGAAATGACAACACCGATCCCCCAAACGGTCGGAAACGGGTCCGGGGCATACGGTTTTGGATTGGTACTTGGCGCGTTCAACGGCAGGCCCACCATCTCGCACGACGGTGCGATCAATGGGTTCAACGCCGACACCGAGGTGATACTTGACAGTGGTTTTGCTGTGGAAGTGCTCGTAAATAGAGATGGTGCGAACCCTGTTAGCATCGTCACCCAGATCATAACCACTGTGTGCAATTCATCTACGCTTTCTTCAAATTGCTGATTTCGAGAAAAGGAATCATGCGACTTCTTCTGTTGCTTTTGATTTCGGCGTTGATTGTGCTTCCCGCAGAAGCGGCAAAGCGCGTAACAGTGGCGCAACTGGAGGAGGCATTGGCCAAAGCAACGGCCGAACACAAACACGATGAAGAAATCGCTCGCCAGCTCGCCAACATGCAGCTCTCAGAACGTCTCACCGACGCTTCACTCGAACGCCTCAACTCACACACAGCTCTCGGCGCACAAACAGCGACAGCCCTGAAATTACTCGCCGATCAAGCAGCGTTTCTTGACCCTCCGTCTGCAGAATTGCCGGCCACCCCAGCCCCTGATGCCCCTGCGCAGCAACGCATTCTGGATGCCGCTCGCAAATATGTTGCGCAAACGCTGCCGAGCCTCCCCAACTTCCTTGCCACTCGGACCATCAACCGCTACGACGACAGCCCGCAGGCCACCGAGAAAGGCGGCTGGGGAGTGCGCGTGGGGCTGCATCAGGTGGATTCTTCGAGTCACGAGATTTCGGTGCGCGATGAGCGCGAGAACCAGCCTCCCACGCAGGGCTCCGCAGTCTGGCGAGAACAGTTTGGCCTCATCTCCGGTGGTGAATTCGGCACTACGCTGGGCATGGTCCTGACCGATACGGAAAAGGGAACAGTCACTTGGAGTCATTGGGAAACGACGCAAAACGGCCAGGTCGCAGTCTTCCAATATGCGGTTCTCCGCTCCGCCTCGCATTTTGAAGTCCTGGGATCAAAAGAGAAAGCGGATCGCGTGGGCCTCGGATCGGTGACGCGCGGCTCCGCGCCTTCCACCCGTGGCGTGCAACCGGGCGACCCCACCAATATCACGATCGTCCACAGCAAGCCCGGCTATCACGGTTCCATCTCGATCGATCCCGAGACCGGAACAATTCTCCGCGTCACAATTGAAGCCAATTCGAAAGATGGTGCCCCGTTCCAGCGAGCGGGCATTCTGGTGCGCTACGGTCCGGTGACGATCGGCGAGAGCAAGTTCGTCTGCCCCATCCGCAGCCTCGCCCTTTCTATGGCCGATCCAGATTCCCGCACGCTTTTCGGCGACATGCCGACAGAGTGGTTGAACGAGACGCTATTCATTGGCTATCACCGCTTCGCCTCAACCACAAGAATCCTGCCCAACACACTCGACGCACAATCAGGGAAACCCGACGGTCCTAGCGAGGTAGCGCCAAAACTGGCGCCCCAGCCAAATGAAACGGTCTCGGCAATTGGAACGCCAACCGATCAATCCAGTCCTGCCCCAGCAATATCCACGGCGGTTTCCACCCCGGCCGTGGTAACGACTCCAACAGTTTCCACGCCCACCCCGTCCACCTCGCCGGTATCTACCCCAGCGGTCTCTGCCACAGCCGTTTCCGCCCCGGCAGTAGCCACTCCAACGACATCTGTGGTGCCGGCGAACGAGCCTCGCACCCCAGTGCAAACTCTTGAGATGAACGTGAATCGGGTCTTGATCCCGGTTGTGGTGCGCGACAAACAAGGCCACCCCGTTGTCGGCCTGAAGAAAGAAGACTTCCAGATCTATGACAACGACAAGCCGCGTCCCATCTCCTCATTCAATGTGGAACGGCGCGGGACGACAGGAAACACAGAAACCAATCCGCAGTCGTCTTCTCCCGCAAGCGCAGCAGCCCAAGCGACCGCATCTCAGCGTTTCATCGTCCTCCTCTTCGATGACCTGCACATCACCAATGAAGACCTTGCCCATGTGCAGAAGGCCGGCATGAAGGCCCTCGACGAATCGTTGTCTCCCTCCGATGCCGCCGCCGTCCTTTCACTCTCGGGTAAAACCAACAGCGGTTTCACGCGCGATCACGCTCACCTGCAGCAAGCCATCATGAGCCTGCAAGCGCACAATGTCTTTCGTGCCGATAGTCGCGAGTGCCCGAGCATCTCGTACTATCAGGCCGTACAGATTGACCAGGAGCATAACAACAACGGTCCGGCATTCAAAGAGGCGTTCGGCCAGGTGATGAACTGCAATCCGAGCCTCGATGAGAAGTACCAGCAGAACGTGATCGAGAACGAAGTGAACTCAACCGCCACTCGCATCCTGAATCTTGGCCGGCAGGATGTCCACGTCACTTACGCGAATCTCGCCGCATTTGTGCGCGCCATGGCCACTTTGCCAGGTCAACGCATGATCATCCTTGTCTCGCCCGGTTTCGTCTCCGTCGAGCAGGAATCCATTTACGCCGAATCTCAACTCATGGACATCGCGGCCCGGTCCAATGTCACGATCAGCGCTCTTGATGCGCGCGGTCTCTACACCACCGAATTTGGAGCCAGTGAGCATCCCCCAGGTTTCTCTCTCGATCCCACTCAATTACAAGCCGACTACCGCCGCACCTCCACGCTGGTCGCTGAAAGCTCAATGGCCTCTCTCGCTGACGGAACCGGCGGCACCTTCTTCCACAACAGCAACGACCTTGAGGGTGGATTCAAGAGCCTTACCGAGGCATCAGATCTCGTCTACATCCTGGAACTCTCCCTCGACAACATCAAGCCCGACGGCAACTATCACCGACTGAAAATAAAGGTCGATCGGGATGACGTGAACCTCGAAGCACGCCGCGGCTACTTCATGGCCAAACCGGAGAAAAGCACAAAGTAGAAACTCGACAGAGGTCGTGAGATGGGGTTTGCTTTCCCCGCCTCCTGCTGGGCGTCATACTGTTGACGAAACTGAGCTCGAAGGATCAGGACAGGTTCCGGCGATGACAGACGCCTTCTGCGCACGAATCTTATTGGCCAGCGCGCTTGTTGCTTCGGTGATCACGCCGTTGCCTCTGCCCGGCCAAACGCCCCCGCCGCCAACGGACCAGACGCCCACATCAGCGCCCGCACCCGCGCAAACTGCCGTACCCGCGCGCGAAGCTCCCGGCGCAATCTATCAAGACGCGATGCAACCGTTGGAAGTGGTGCGCGCTTCGCTCGACAACTGGTCTGAGGCTGAGCTTGCTGCGCTGGCTGCTGGCATGCAAAAGGCACGCGAGGCCTGCGACGCAGCCAAGCCCGACGAATATCAGGGCGAGGACCTCTACGACCTCGCGCATCTCTGTGCCTTCGGGCAGGACTGGAGTCCAGCCAACGATGCGGCCCAAAAGTATATGGCAAGCAGGACGCAGGCGCATGAAACCCAGGCCATGGCGATCAGTGTGAGAGCGCTGGCGCACATCGGCGCAATCGACCTTGCGCGGGCCACCACATTCGGGCTGCTGCAATTCCCCTACGACGCCGATGTGGCTTACACCGTACGGTTCATGAAAGACACCCTCGAGCACGCCGGCAACCCGGAGGCGCTGGCTCTTGCCCGCGACGAGCACGCCGCCATTGTGGAGGCGTTGAGCCAGCCCGGCCCGTTGAAGGCGGCGGGCAGCGATGCCGCCATTTCAACCGGCGTTCTGTACGCCTTCGCAATGGATCTGGCGTTTTTCAATCGCTTTGCCGGCAACTCTGACGCCGCGGCGGCAGCGGCAGCCGACGCAGACGCTGCGCTTCAGAAACTGACCGCAATCTCCGCCGAAGACCAGCGGGAGATCGATCAAGTGCGGACACAGTACCACTTGCTGGATACGCATTTGCCGAATGTGCATCCGACACGAACGCTCCAATCGGCGAGCGCCAAGCCCCGGATCGATCCCAATTTTGGCGCAGCCACCGTGCTCGTGCTCTTTTCTGACTGGTGCATCGAGTGCCGCGAGCTGGTGAAGACCATGACGAAGTTCGCCGCGGCCAACCGCAATGCGCCAATCCACGTCTACGGGCTGCTCTACTCTGAAGATTCGCCCGCCGGAACGCAGGGCGCGGGTAGAGTGCTGCACGCCGAGAACGAGAAACAACTGGCGGGCACGCCCACGCTCGAGGTTCCCGCGCAGGCCGCGCGGACCTTCGGCGTGGTCGACTATCCTCTCGGAGTTGTGCTCGACAGCAGAGGGACGATCCGGTTTATCGGCGTGCTCCCCCGCGATGCCTTCGAGAGAAATGGCTACATCGAGAAGGTGCTCGAGCGCATGTCTGCCATGAGCACATCGAAAGTGCACTAGCGAGCTAATTCGGAACCGCGCGGCTTCGGCCGCTTTTCCGAGTCGCGGTTGTATGGCCGACTCGGAAATAACCCCCGTTTTCCCGTTTTGGGTTACTTCCCTGCGGGTCAACCTCCCCGAACTCGGTAATTCGACGAGTCTCTTTAGATGTGACCCAGCCGACAACGGGATACAGGTTCATCGCCAAGGAGGGGCAACGTTTGTTGCTATGCAGGCTGGTTTGGTTTGGATGGTTTGTGGTCTTCGATGAGAACACTGAAATGGAAAGCCTTGAGGGTTGGTTTTTTGGACGCCGGTCTCCTGCTGGAGGTCAACTTCTCGAATATCGCGACGCGGTTCTCTCCTTCGTTCGTGCCGAGCCACTCACGGTAACTGTGAATCGCCTCCTTCATCGGCGGCAATTGGCCAAGGTTGAGTGGTAGGTTCTCGACAGAGAAGAACGCCGTGATAATCCGCATACTGCTCCTCACATCTGCTCGCGCAACGTCATTGCGGCGCGGCGGTTGAATTGGCTGGCGCCGATTGATCAGTTATCGAAACGATGAGTTGTTTGACCGTGCGGTGCCGTACGGCCTGAATCACAACTTCAGGAACAAAATGCTGGCGAAAGGCTCTACATACGAATTTGCAAAGTTTCTCACCCGCGTCCCCATTTGCCTTGACCGCCTCCAGCGCCTGTGAATCGTCGAGGCCCAACTGCCGTAGCAGTCGATCCCATTCTGCGATCTCGGGCAAATCTGATTGGAAGAAACCCTGATTCCGACCAGCCCAACCCTTCAATTTGAAGTGTTCCGCGTTCTGCCGATACATTCGTCGTCCTCTGCAAGCCATTCTTTGTTGTGGCCGCCTTCCTGAATGTGATTTGAAACACTCTGCCGTTTCATTCGCGGTTACTTATGTGTTCTTAATCTGGTCGCTCAGCCGTAGGACTGCCATCCTCGACTCACCTGTTGGTGATTGCTGGTGAGTCATGGTCCACTCGGCGGTCAACGTCCGGTTAGAGGGTCGATCACTCGGAACGCCGCGAATGCCTTTCAGATGGCTGACTCAGCCACATCAATTCCCCATAGCGGTTTACTGAAGTTGCAGGCAGCAGCCATACGGAACAGCAGTGCGCAGCGCTGAGGGTTTGCGCTAAGCTTTCTCCAATGCCCACCGTGATCGCTCGCTTGATCGCGTATTTGTTCGTAGGCGTCCTTCACGCCGTCGGACCGCTGCTGCTCCTCATTGCCATCGTTTCATCGATCCCCAAGGTGGAATTCGTTCGAAACAGCGTTGTCTCGGACGGAACAATCATTGCCCTCCAGCCGATGTATTCCAGGCGATTCTCGAAAGCGGTCTACAGACCAGTGGTCCGCTTCGCCGACGGCTACGGCCAGACCCGTCTCTTCGTTGCCGATTCCCGTTCGGGCATAGATCACTTGAAGCCAGGCGACTCTGTCCGCGTGCTCTACCTCAGGAACCACCCCGAAACTGCTCGCATCGACACAATCGCGCAGCTCTGGATGCCACAATTGATCCTCGCTTTCATCGGTGTCGTCTTCGTCGTATTCTCCGTGCGCATTCTGATCAGACGCAAGAATCTCAGCCGGTAATCGCCGCTGAATCGGACTACTCCTGGGTTGTTTGAATGCTAAGTCAGTGAGGAGCACGAGGGTGTTACAAAGGCTGAACTCAGCTGTGAGGCTGATTCAGAGAACTACCCAAGGAGGCTCCTCAGAGACTTTATGTACTACATCGGACTTGATGTTCACAAGAAGACGATCAGCTATTGCGTGAAGGACGCTGCCGGCAAGATCCATCAGGAAGGCAAGATCGGATCGACACGGCGCGAACTTGATGCCTGGATCAAAACTCTTCCCCAACCCCGGATGATAGCCATGGAAGCGACGATCTTCACCGGCTGGATCTACGATCACCTGGTTCCGCATGCCGAAAAGGTGAAGGTCGCCCATCCGCTGATGCTGCGTGCCATTGCCGCAGCGAAGAGGAAGAACGACAAGATCGATGCCAGCAAGATTGCCGACTGTCTTCGTTGTGATTTCCTTCCCGAGTGCTACATGACTTCGACCGAGATCCGGGACCGGCGGCGTACACTGCGCTATCGCGGATTGCTCGTAAAGCAGATGGTTCAGATGAAGAACCGGATCTCGGGCCTGTTGATGGAGACCGGTGCGAGTTTCAACAAGCAGCGATTGCACAAGGTGGGCTACTTCACCGAGCTGATGGCGGGCAATGAAGAGATCGACTGTGTCAGGCCGCTGTTGAAGCTGAGCCGGGAGACGATTAATCGATCGCAGAAGCTGGACTATGCACTGATCAGCTCTCTGGAGCGGGACCCGCTGCTGGCCGAGCGGCTGGCGCGATTAAGAACTGTTCCCGGAGTGGGTCCGATTACGGCGCTGACCTGGGCTCTGGAGATCGGCGATGTTGCCCGCTTTCGATCGATCAAACAGGCTATCAGTTATTGCGGACTGTGCGGAGCCGAGAAGCGTTCAGCCGACAAGGTCATGCGCACGCCGATTTCCAAGCAACGCAACAAGCATATCCAGCAGGTGCTGGTGGAAGCGGCGAAGCTGGCACCGAGATACAGCCATGAACTGAGCTTGATTCACGAAAAGGAAAAGCAACGGGGCGATCGCAACCGCGCCACCCTGGCTGTAGCCAGGAAGATGGTGGCCTGGATGGTTGCGGTCGAACGCAGAAAACAGGATTTCGTGCCTGCCGAGAAATTCGGAGGTACGGCGGCAGCCTAAAAACCTGCCCAAGAATGAAAAACACCAGGATTATTCCGATGCGCAGACTGCCAGGCCCCGCAAGTAGGCCACTGGGCGAAGGAGTGAAAACTCCGGAGGCTCCCGTTGGATTGTTTCGGGGCTGGCAGAGAACACAAACTCAATCTTCTGTGCGGACTCTTCGGAGTCTTAGACAGCAAATGGATGTGTGGTTCTGCTTGATGCAGGAATCATCGGCCGAGAGGCACTGTTGCGTAACGGCAGATCCTGATCAGATCAAGTGCGCGCCCTCCGGAGCGCGCCCGGGAATTCTGTGCTTTTCTCTTGACTTTGACTTACATAGATGTGGCCAACCCTTCTTTTACCGATCGGTTAAGTGTGTGTGGACGGTCACTCGCTCGCAGCCCTAATTTCTGAGGAATTGACATGGTACTCGTTCTTTGCGGGCTACAAAAACTTGAGCCGCACCATCCTCTGTACCTACTCCAATCGCCGTTGTGTTGTGGTTTTGTCCCTTAACCTCGACCCCCAAAAACCATGCTCGTGGCAGCAGCACTATTTCCAGCACTCACTTTCTTGTGCATTGATGCCGCGATTGGATGTTTCCGGATAGCTGGAACAATCGGAGCTGTGCAAATTACAGTAGAACGATGCGAGTTGTCGGATTTCGCAGATCAATGTTCGCGGCTGAACGGGAACGACCCAGAGTGACACCGATTCAATCGCAGGGCTCGTTGTCTCCCCTCTATCTGATCCACGATTTGGCAGGACACATCGACTGCTATCGCGATCTGGCAAGCGCCCTCGGCCCGGATCAGCCGGTCTATGCATTGCGCTTCTTAAGCGATCCTCAAGCTTTCCAAAGTCTCGAGAAGCTGGCTAATTCCTACCTGACTGACTTACGGGCGTTCGATCCGACTGGCCCCTACATTCTCGGCGGTTTCTCATTTGGTGGCGCTGTTGCCTTTGAGATGGCGCGTCAACTCGAAGAGATAGGTAAAGAGGTTCCTCTTGTCGTGATGATCGATGCTTGGATTGGGGTGGCTGACCGCAAGCTCCGCTCACGCGATCAGCTTTCCATTCTTTGGGAGAAGACGAAGGAACAGGGCATTTCTTTCTTGGCCAGCAAGGTCCGCAATAAATTTGTCTCGTCGGCACAAAAAACGTTGCATCTGTTTTTGAATCTCGCCGGAAGGATTTGGCGTGGGCTCCATCTCGAGCCTCCTTCGAGAGTTCGCCTGGCCCTGCTCGAGAAGGCGAATCTCCGGCTTCTCCGGGCCTATGAGCCGCGCGTCTACCGCGGTCCAGTTCTTCTGGCGGCATGCTCCCGCAAGTTGGACTTCCTCCGCAAACGAGACGATCATTTTTTTGGCTGGGAAGTTCTGGCCGGACAGCAGTTCGAGATTTGTGCCGTCGACGCGGAACACATGTCCATCATGGAGGAGCCGGCCATTCGCGAAGTTGCACAGCGAATACAGGAAAAGCTCACGGCTCCTGAGGTGTCGTTGGGACCAATCGCGCTCCAGGGCGAAGGGAGGGAGAGCACGAACCTAAACTGATCTCCGCCGGCCCCTCGCCTCGGGTGTTGATCAGAAAGTAATTTTCGAATGGGGGGTCATTCGACCGGAACTTCGATTAGGCCGCCGACTTGTCGATACAAGTCGTCTCGCGGGCCGGTGCTTGAACCCGGTCTCGTTACCGCAATTCGGCATGCGGTTGCGCGGCTCTGGCATCGATCGTCACTGAACCGTCGCTTAGGCCAGAGCTTTTGGCGGTCAGCCGGATCGGGCCCGTCTGTCTCGACGCGCGAATTACGACGAGCGCGCGTCCCTGGTAGAGCTTGCGCCGATTCCCGTGATAGGAATCTGCGTCCTGTCCATCACCGTTTCCCACAGCCGCGATCACGCCAGGCCCGCTAATCTCGAACTGAACCTCCTGCTCCGCGTCCAGATCGGGGCGGCCATTCGCATCCACCGCCTCGACTGTCGCGAACGAAAGATCCTGGCCATCTGCTTGGAGCCCCACGCGATCCGCCGTCACACGAAGCTTGACCGCTTTTTCCGCTGTCGTGAGGACGCTCTCCGCAACAACGCGATCGCTGCGCAGGCCCACCGCCTTCAGCGTGCCCGGCGCGTACGGCACCGAGAACACCGCTTTGAACTCCTGCTCGCGGCCCGTCGGCTTTTCGCCGATGAGCTTGTCATTCCAGAACAGTCGCACCTTTTCAGTGCCGGAATAAACCTCCACTTCGAGCGCCTTGCCTTCCTCTCCAGGCCACGTCCAAGAGGGAAGTGTGGGATAGGTAGCCCACATGATCGCAATGATCTTTTTGCCCTCCGGTTCGGGCAATCGGACCGTGGCATAGACGCGATCGCCTCCGTTCCAGACGATGTCGCGATAGTATGACTGAGGCTTTCGGAAGCCGGTCAGATCGAGATCGCCGCAGACCGCTGCGTGCCATGGATAAGGATGGAAGAAGAGTTCCATCATGGCTTTCGCGTTTGGATCGGAGTTGTTCTTGGCCATATCGGCCATCACGTCCTTTCCGTTGGCCATTCCCGTGAACATCTGATCGATCATGGCCGTGCCCGACATCATCCCTTCCATTCCCTTCGCCATTTTTGCCTGTTGCGGGGTGCCGTATTGCCACGCACCTATTCCCGATTCGCCCAGATAGTCCATGGCAGTCCATGTGAGATCGCCCAGGACATAGGGATTGTCGTGGGAGACCTGCCACAGCGGAAAGGCTTTCGCAGGCCACGACTCCGTGGTGAGCATCATGCGTGTGGGCAACTGCTCATGATCCTTCTGGTATGTGGGAAGGAGGTTGTAGTTGTAGCCGGTAATGTCCAGTTGCGAGAACACGGCCTGCGCAGTGGGCTTGGTCGTTGTGCCGGGAAACGCCAAGGTGAGGGGGCGCGTGTCGTCGAGCGCTCGCACCTGGTCGATAAGTTGTTTGCCGAGGGCGGCGCCCCGATCCACTTCCAGTTCCGGAATCTCGTTACCGATTCCCCAGATCACGATCGATGGATGATTCCGGTCCCTCAGCACCATCGACGAAATGTCCTGCTTCCACCATTCGTCAAAGTCGCTGCCGTAGTCGAACTTAACCTTGTGCGCCTGCCATACGTCGAACGGTTCATCAAGAACCAGCAGGCCGAGACGATCGCACGCGTCCAGGAACGCAGACGACGGCGGGTTGTGCGCCGTGCGGACGGCATTCATGCCTGCGGCCTTTAGCAGTTCCACCCTGCGCTCCTCGGCGCGATCAAATGCGGCGGCGCCGAGAGGCCCGTTGTCGTGATGAACGCTGCCCCCGGTCAGCTTCACGGGATTGCCATTCAGCAACAGCCCGTTTTCTGCCGACCACTGCAGCGATCGGATGCCAAAGGTGGTGGTCACCTGGTCGATGGGTTTGCCCTTTTTCCGAATCGTAGAGACGGCGCGGTACAGCGCGGGCGACTCCGGCGACCAGAGCGCGGGATTTGCCAACACGATTTCCTGAGCTGCTTCGTCTTCTCCGCCCGGAGCGACGCTCAACTTTGACTGCGCGCTGCCAATTCTGCTGTTCGTTTTGTCGAGCAGCGTAGTCTCCAGGGTCACTCCCACGACGGCCGATGATTCATTTGCCACCTGCGTATGAATGGAGACCTTCGCCGACCTGCCCGTCGCCTCCGTCGTGGTAATGAAAACTCCCCAATGTGCTATGTGCGTGCGATCAGTTACGAGGATGCGAACGTGCCTGTAGATACCCGAGCCGCTATACCAACGACTGTTCGGTTGCGCCGAGTTGTCCACACGCACCGCCAGCACGTTTGCGCCTGAAAATTTCAATTCGGGCGTAAGGTCGAAAGTGAACGCCGTGTAGCCGTAAGGATGCGTGCCCAGCTTGTGTCCATTGAGGTACACGGTGGCGTCGCGGTACACGCCATCGAACTCAATGCTGACTACTTTCTTTTTCCAATCGGCAGGCGCACGGAATGTTTTGCGATACCAGCCGATACCCCCGGGGAAGAAGCCTCCGCCCGCGCCGCTCGGATTGTCCTTGTCGGGCTTGCTCTCTATGCTCCAGTCGTGCGGCAGATCTACTGACCGCCAAGACGCATCCGCAAACGTAGGTGCCTCCGCGCCGCTGGGGTCGCCAAGAAAGAACTTCCACCCGGCGTCGGCAGCGAACTCCCTTGAGCGTGGGTTAGAGTTTGCAGCACTCATCGAAACAGGAACGAAGCACGCCAGGAGTGCGGTGAAAAGGACCGGTCTGAGATACGAGAGTTTCATGATGACCTCTTACTGGTGTGGACCTTGCCGGCATTCTCTCACCTCGGGCATTTCTTCATTCGTTTTCGGTGTTCCGGTCGAATTGTGGACTACTCTTCCCTTTGACGATTGTTCGCCTAAGATTAGGCATCTCCATTTTCCCAATCCATTCCGGTGGACAGTAGGATGAATTTCCGTTTTTCCCAATCCACAATCCACGTCAAGAACGAAAATTCAACTGAGAAATGGGGAGATCGTGATGGAAGGCGGACAGACAACATTTGAGGTGAAGATTAGGTGGGTGCGGATTCTGATCGGCGGATTTCTCGCCGAGGCAGTTTTGATCCTGCTGTTGATTCCCGTGTCGATGAAGTGGGGACAACCACCACTTCTATACCTGGCACCGGCAGGATCCTTGGTGCTGTGTTTCCTGTTTGGGTTCTGGGTAGGACGCGGGGTGAAGTCGAGGTTCATATTGCACGGTCTCCTTGTGGGCGCGGTGGCAGCGGTGATCTATCTGGCGCTTACCCGTCTTGGGCCGGAGCCTTGGGCCTACGTCGTGGCACACGCGTTGAAGTTGATCGGCGGGGCGAGTGGGGGATGGGTGGCGGGGCGCGGTCGGCGATGACGCCGGAACAACTCGCTACAACGTGCGCTCCGTGTTGACCAGGTTGTACTTGAAGGGTAGAGGGGTTATCCAACCAGAACTCGAAAGGGTAAGCACAGACGAGTTGCATTCTTTCAACGTCAATGCGCGGGATGCAATCGGCCGAGATGATAGCTGAGGCCGGTATTCCAGTTCATCTCGTCGAGTCCTGGGTTGCCTGGCACGACGAAGCCGTTGGATTGGTGGAAGAAGCCAAAAGCGGCGCGGAAGTCGATCCGATCATTCAGGCGGAATTGGACGCCGACATTCTGATCCAGGGCAAAGTCCTGGTACGAGGCGTACTGGGAGAACGCCTTCTTGGTGTAAGCCGTCATGCCTGCCTTGATGCCATAGAAGGGCTTGACACGTGCGTGGTCGAACCAGATCAAGCGAGCCCCGAGGGGCAGGATCCCGATGCCGGGGATGGTTTCATACGATTGCGAAAGCCGATCCCCCCAAATATCGGTTTTGCTGGGCTGGCGGAGGATGATCATTGGCAGAAACTCCGCGGAATAATCTACGTCAGCGCCGATGACCCTGCCCCACGAATGTCGGTCGTATTCGATGGCCCCGAGGTTGAGGTAGCTATACCAGTCGTCGGAGAAGAGGTGAATGTGGCCAAAAGAGTTCAGGCTTTCAAAGACGACCTCGGTTTCGACTGGACGGCGAGGCGCAGTTTGGGACGGTAATACGATCTCCGATCCGAGGCGCGGGCTCCAGACCACGCCGGCGGAGATCCGCCCAAAGTAATCGGGTATGCCGGCGAGATGATAGGGGACGGCTCCCTGGCTGAGCGGAGTGATGGGGTCGAAGTTGCTGTGCTGCATGCCGCCCTCGACACGGAATGCGGTGTGAAGGCCGATGGGAGTGTCGATGCCCCCACCGAGGAATTCGGCAAAAGACGCGATGGTGCCCGTATTGCCGTTCTTGAAGCCGGTATTGGCGGTGCTGAACCAGGTGCCGTTCAGGGCGCCTTCGCCGGCCAGAGCCTCAACGTAGAATCGCTCACGGTGAAACGTCCCCCCGTACTGCCCACCGCTCATGATGAAGAAGGCGTGCTGTGGGTCGCCAAGATTGTTTCCGCGATACAGAGAATAGTCGAGCTTGATGCGCAGATGATGCCATTCCGGAAAGGCAACGCCGGCATACATCCCGTTCAGTGGCTGGTGGAAACCGGGGACTCCATTGAACGAGTTGGAGAGCGAGGTGTATCCGGCGTAGATCTGGAATGGCGGAGGCCGCTTTGGGGGGTCGACCGCATCGATGGAAGGGCAGGCTAACGCAAGAAGCAGTAAATAGCATTTCCTATTGGTCATCAGGGACCGACTCTCCATCGGCTATTGCGCGGGTTGGGGAGGGACGACAGCCCAGCCTCCGTTAGTGCCTTTGACTAGCGTGGCGGTAGCTGGCTGGATGGATGTGTCAGCAGCGATCTTGGGAAAGGTCCTCATCGATTCGGGGGTGCGGGCCCAGTCGGGGATGCCTTCAACCTCATAGCGGTAATTGACGGTGTATTGCGTGGGGTTGGAGGGGTCGTTGGGGGTAGCCTTGTCGATGGCAGTGACGTTGAAGTGACCAAAACAGAAGTTGCCGTAACCTGGCTGGTTTGGATCGGGAGTCCAGGCGGGTCGTCCCTTGTCGGATAGGTCGTAATTATTGACCTGTTTTGAGCCGACGAGAAAGCGCTTCTTTTCCGCGGACCCACGAATGAGGAGGCTGGCATCGGTGAGGGCGTTGTAGTCGCGGATCTTCTCGTCTTTGGAGGGGTCGGCCTGGGCAGGCAGCTTTATTGGTTCGGGCCACACGCATTCGTGTCGTCCGGCGAAAGACTTGTTGATCGCGGATTTGAATTCCGCCTGATCGACTTGTTTCTGGCAACCGATTGCATATGCGAAGAGCGCGGTTAACGCGAGCGTCAGGGCGATTCTTTCACGCATCCCAGTTCACCTCAAAGATTTAGATGCGCGGAAAGGAGTTGAAACGATTGAGCCTTGATGTGGATTCAAAAAAGTGAAATGATCCGCCCGGTTTTGTCATTTCGGAGTCACTTCAGCATAGCGGGCGACTACACTCGGAACCGAGAATTGATCTCGAGATTCAACTCGTCAGGTTGGTTCAACTGCTCTTGTATGGCTGAGATCGTGGCGCAGCGATCAGAGGAGGTAAGGCACCAGGGCAGCGGTCCGATGAGCATAGGTGGCGTACGTCTCGCCGAACTGGGAGCGCATCCACTGTTCCTCCATGCGTAACTTGATCCAGAACACGAGGAAGATGAGAACGAAAGCGATGAACCCGCGCACTTGGGAGAGGGCAATCGCGGTGCCGAGGAACCCAGTCAGAATGCCGGTGTAGATGGGGTGACGGACCACGGCATAGGGACCGCTGGTGATCAGCTCGTGGTCCTGCTTAATCGTGACGGAGCGGCTCCAGTTGCGGCCGAGGTGCTCGCGCGCCCACACGGCGAAGAGAAGGCCGGTGATCATCAAAGCAGCTCCCAGCCAGAAGGGCCAAAATCCAACCGGCCAAAGCTGGAGGTAAAGCCCGCGCAGCGGGATGCGGGTTGTTGAAAGGAGGACGATCGCAATCAGGAAAACGAAGACGCGGAGAATGCGTGAGGCGACCGGCTCGAGGCGCTGGGTGGTCTTGGTATTGACGGCTTTGATCTGCCAGTAGAGAAGGAAGGCGATCCAGACCACGGGAAAGAAAGATTCGTAGAACCAGAGCACAAGACCTCCGGGCGCTAAGAATACTACGTGGGCGGCCCGGCGGAGTTCCAGGGCACGCGACATTTCGCGGCCCTATTGCCGATCAGACGCGCATCCGGTCACTTTACTCCCGGCTGGAGTCTATCCAGAAGTGATCCGATTTTGGGGCAGCTCCGAGGTGGGGGTGACACATCCGAAGTAGCCGGAAACTCGGTAGCGACGGAATTTTGACTATGAACTGTCGCGAGGAGAAGAGCACCGAAATAATTCCTGCACCTGTGGAGATGAAGAACTAGACTAAGCCCTTATGAAAAAGCGACGGCTCAATCTTGTGTTTGTGGCTGGTGTCGTTGCACCATTCGCAGCGATCCTCCTCTACGGACTGGTCTATGGGCTGATGACGTCGTTGAGCCGTGACGTCGAAAGGGACTGGGGTTTCCGGCTCTTCGTTGCGGCGGTGGCAATGACGGTGCCAAGCATATTGACATTTGTCCTGGCCTTTCGCCAATTCAGGCAGCATAAGCTATCCATGTTGTCCATGGTCGGACTGATCCTAGCGGCTCTAACCCTGGGCCTGGTGGCCAAACCTGCGCATGACGGAATAGTCCGTTCGAGGCAGGAAAGGAATATGGCACTGCACGACGTGGCCGCGCCCCAGTTCGAAACCAGGGATATCGCGGGAAAGGTTCAACGACTCAGCGACCAGAAAGGCAAGATTGTGCTGATCAACCTTTGGGCCACGTGGTGCGCACCTTGCCGGATCGAAATGCCGAAGCTTGACCAACTCTACAAAGAACGCAAAGAACGCGGACTTGTCGTCTTTGGCCTCTCTGCCGAAGATGCCGAAACGCAGGGGAAGTTCCTTGCCAAGGTTCCTGTAAGCTATCCATTGCTTACGATGACCGAGGGAGTTCCGAACTTCTATCGTGATGTTGCGCGTTACCCAGCTTTGTTCTTGGTGGATCGCGACGGCCAGCTACAGCCCCTGTCGGGACCGAGGGAATCGTTCACGAGCGTTGAGGCCGCTGTCGATAAACTTCTAGAGATGCCGCCGCATTAGGACTCAGTTGCCCCTTTTCGTTGCTTGTCGCTCTCGGAGTAGTTTGGGGCGGTTGGTGGCGCATCCGGAAGTGACCTGGTTTTGCGGCAACTTCCGAGTTGCAGTCACTTGGCTCCTCCGATACCTCCAAGACAATTTCAGATGCCGGCGGCGACTGCAGCGGCCAGATCTTTCAGCTGTTGTTCGTTCGCCGGAGTCATCCTGATGTTGAAGTAGACATTCCCCTTCAGCACAAAAAGGTCACGGTTGCTGTCAAGCACCCTGTCGCTGCTGCCGTGAGACTTGACCCAGTATGCCGAGTCCCCGATCGAAGGCTTGCCCTTGGAATCGTCGGCTGTGATGGCATATGTGTCGAAGTCCTGCTTGGCTTTCGCAGACGATGCCTCTTTGTAAACCGTAAGTTCGATCTGCACGATTCCGGGATTTCCGTGTTCTGCGATGTACGAGCAACTCCAACCCCAAGCGCCGCCGTACATCGGAGGTGCTTTTCGTGCCTGAGGATTGCCCCATAGAGACTTGCCCAGGACTTTCTCGATCGTCCCGGCAGTTAGTAGGGATCAACTAGTTGCGGTAGCTGCTTTGTTATTGTCAGTTCCGCTCGGGGCGGTTTGGTTTCCTTGGGCGTGCGCCCTCTGCGCACCATCCCAAACAAGAACGACTGCAAACAGGAAGGCGATCATCACTTTAATTGCTTTTCGCATTTCGTTCCTCCTTGGAGAACGTTGAAGAGCTGTCCAACTCTTCGTCGAACATCATTGTTGGTCTTCGACCGGAGAGTTTCCTGGCGTCCGGCAGGTCTAGGTTTCTGCAATGGCCGCGATGGAAACTCTCATGCCGGGAATTCGAACGGGTAATTTCGCGCCTTGCCGCGCAGGCGGATTCTCTGGAAACCACTTGGTCCACTCTTCATTCATTCCAGCGAAGTCTGTTTCTTCAAGAATGATGACTGTGGCGCTCACGACTCGTTCGAGGGAAGAGCCTGCGGCTATGAGAATGGCAGAAATATTCTGCAGACACTGGCTGGTCTGCTCCTGGATCGTTTCGCCAACAATTTTCCCAGTTACCGGGTCGTGCGGGCCCGTGCCTGACACGAACACGAGACCGGCTGCGCGTACTGCCTGGCTGTATGTCGGCGGTGGAGATGGGGCGTTTGGCGTTCGAATGATATCTCTTGCCACAGATTCCTCCTGTGCTGACTGGACAATGTGATGGCCCGGTATAGACCGGATTGTAATCGACGATTCACCCCAGGCAACGGCGCTGGGAGCGCGTAGCGGGCGATACTTGCCTAACTCCAATTTTGGGTGACTTCCGCTTTGACAGCTGTTCGCCCGCAATCGCGTGTCGGCTCGATCCGAGTGAGCGATTTCGATGTCAGACAAGACAGGTATTGAGAGTGAATATCTAGATTACTTATGGATACAAATTGTCGCGTTGGTGAGGGATATGCTGCCTGAGATTGCATCCAAGTGTCTGATGCCGTTGTAACGCCGCCTGAAGGGAGACCTACCAAAAATGGAGTCCGTGTAGAAGGTGGGGCCCTCCTGAAGATATTGCGAGTTACTTCAAACGGCCTTATCGAAACTGCCCCGGCGGAAACAACGCTCAATCCTCCCTCGTCTCTTGGGGCAGTCCCGATAGGGTTCTAACGTTTAGGAGGGCATGCTACTCAAACATGGAGGCGCTGTATGCGTCCCAAAGGCCGATCATTGCGCAGGAATCTAGAGGTGAATCAAGACTCATCGCCCGAACATGCTCGCGCCGCGCCCTTGCCGCCAAAAGTAGTAAAGCCATTTATGCTTTCACCCGGCGCGATTTTCATCACGGATCCTGAGGGCCTAATTCGAGGATCGAGTCCGCAATCAGCGGCACTTTTTGGCTTTCCACAGATCCAGCTCTTCGGTACTCCCATTGAAGAGTTGATTCCGGAGAGTTTTCCTAGTCTCCGTTCGAGGAATCGCGAGGGCCAAACATCCCTTAGGATGCGATCGATCGATCCAGCATTAAATCTGATCGGACGGCGCAAAGATGGTACGAAGTTTCCGATCGAATTCAAATCGATCTCGATGGAAACCGACACTGGCCCGGCCGTTCTCATCATTGTCCGCGATGCCACGGAACGAGTGGTCCCGCCGGCGGATCGAAGACAAAATGATCAGCAGTTTCGCTCCGTTGTGGAGGCCGTCCTCGATTATGCCATCTATCTTTTGGATTCAGAAGGTCACGTGAAAACCTGGAACGCCGGCGCTGCTCGAATTAAGGGATACACCCATGATGAGGTCCGGGATCAGCATTTCTCTCGTTTCTTCACCCAGGAAGACATAGATCATGGCAAGCACACAAGGCTGCTTCACCAGGCTGCGGTGCATGGACGCGTGGAAGACGAAGGGTGGCAGGTGCGTAAAGATGGTTCGAGGTTTTGGGCCCACAGCACCATCACTGCGATCCGGGGCCAGGGCGGCGAGACCACCAGTTTTGTCAAAGTTACACGGGACATTACAGATCGTAAGCTGGCCCAGGATGCACTGGTATCGCAATACAGCAACGAATTGCATGCCACCTCTGAAGCTTTGAAAGCCAGTGACGCGCGCTATCGCACCGTCTTTCATACGAGCCCGGAGGCAGTCGCCATTTCCCGGGTCAACGATGGGATTATCCTCGATGCGAATCAGGCCTTCTTCGATATCACCGGTTATGAACGCCACGAGGTGATCGGAAAAACAACTACTCAACTTCGACTTTGGGCCATTCCCCGAGACCGTTTCAGGTTAGTCGAAGTCCTGCGTCACGACTCATTCTGCCGGGATATGGAGTTCAGGTTCAGGAGAAAGAACAACGAGATTTTCTGGGCTCGCCTGTCAGTGTCCTTTATGGAAGTTGATGGAGCTCGGTGCATCCTATCCTTCGCACGCGATATCTCCGAGGCCAAGATGGCGGAGGAGAAGATCAAAGACCTTGCATTTTATGATCCGTTGACCGGTCTAGCCAATCGCCGCCTGCTTTTGGAACGATTGATGTCGACCCTGGTGGCTCGTACGCGGAACGATCGCAAACGGGCTCTTCTGTTTATCGATCTGGACGATTTCAAGACCCTGAACGACACTCTTGGTCATCACATCGGCGACCTCTTGCTTCAAGAGGTTGCTCGACGTATCACCAGTTGCATTCGAAAGAACGATACAGTAGGACGCTTGGGCGGAGACGAGTTCGTTGTCATGCTCGAAGACCTCAGCGAAAGCTCCGAAAACGCCGCTGCCCAGGCAAGAGAAGTTGCTGATAAGATCCGCACTGCGATCGCACTGCCGTATGTGCTCGAGAATCACGAGTGCAGCAGCGCATCCAGCATCGGGATCACTGTGTTTGGAGATGATGCAAAGACTATGAATGAGGTTCTCCAACAGGCCGATATCGCCATGTACCAGGCAAAGGCAGCAGGGCGCAATACAATCCACTTCTTCGCACCCGCTTTGCAAGCCGCTGTCAATGCCCGCGCCGCGGCGGAAGACGATATTCGCCGAGCGATCAGGACGAAACAATTTCTACTTTACTTCCAGCCCCAGATGGATAGTGGTCGTCTGACAGGCGCGGAGGCCCTCTTACGTTGGAATCACCCTCGACGGGGCATCGTATTTCCAGGAGAGTTCATTCCTTTAGCTGAAGAGACAGGGCTGATTCTTTCCTTGGGAAACTGGGCACTGGAATCTGCCTGCAGACAGGTCGCGACGTGGGCACATAACGAGAAGACGGCACATCTAACGGTCTCGGTAAATATCAGCGTCCGGCAAATGCGCCATCCGAGCTTCGTTGAGCAAGTCTTGGCGACGCTCGAACAAACCGGAGCAAATCCCCGAAAACTGAGGCTCGAACTCACAGAGAGCATGTTCGTGGATAGTTTTGAGGAGATAATAGCCAAAATGGCCGTACTAAAGGCACTGGGCCTTAAGTTCTCTGTCGATGATTTCGGCACCGGATTCTCTTGCTTGTCGTACCTGAAACGCTTGCCGATTGATGAATTGAAGATCGACCGCACCTTCGTCCACGACATCGTCTCAGATGCCAACAGCGGCGCCATCGCAGAATCGATCATTCTTCTGGGCCGTGCCTTGGGACTATCCGTGATTGCCGAGGGAGTCGAGACCGAAGAACAGAGGGATTCTCTCCTCCGTCTCGGGTGCAGTTCATTTCAAGGGTGGCTATTCAGCCAGCCGCTGCCGGTTACGGAATTTCAGTCTTTATGCGGAGCTTGATCCGGGCCAGTACGAGCTTTGGGAAGACATCGCAAAGAGGCCTTCACCAAGATGGAAGGCGCCATTGTAAATTTGCCCTGAGCCTCCAGCTACCATGACGGTTAATCCTGTCGGAAGTGCCCTTCACTTCGTCAGAAGGAACGAGGAAGAGGGGCAAAACGGGGAGAAAGTGTACTAAGTCGCCAACAGTAGAGTCGCTGATTTCGACACAATCGGCCAGGAACCGATGGAACTGCTTCCACGTTAAAAAGCCCAAAGAGTCAGGTTCAGAAAAACAGAGACCAGTTGGCTATGAAATTCAGTGCATTTGGAACCCGCGGCGTAATTGCCGGCCCGTCGACGTAGCTCAATCCCAGACTCACGTAGTTACCGCGTGAAGCGTGGAGAGAGTAGCTGCCCGTGACAGTCGTTCCGGCCCGCCACACGGTCTTGCCTTCAGAGACAAGATTGTCGGTAAAGACTTTGCTGTAGCCGGTTCGGGATGCAACTACGGAGAGAACATCATCGGGACGTGACCGAACCGGCGCCTCTTTGTACATTCGTGCCTCGTAATAGCGGGCGTATGGATTCATTGTCTCCGGCACCATCATGAAGGATCCACCGGCATAGAGCCCGTGGTTTGGATGCTCCCCGCCTGACTTGAGCAATTGATCATCCATAAGGGCGTAGGCGCAGTAATTGCCTGACTCCAACTGACCGGTGGCCTCATTCCTGTAAGGAGTGGTGTTGTATATGTAGCCGGCACGAAACCAAGCCTCGTGTGCATCAGCGCTTGCTGCACGCAAGTAGCCGCCTTCAGCGATCAGGACAAGTTTGTCGCCGCGGGGAATGAATCGGAAGCCGGTGTGATTCCGTGCCACTTCGGCCGGTCCCCCGTTTGGATCGAAACTCCGCTGTGCGGCAGTTTTGATGTAGGTGTTCTTGGGCCCGCGAATCCGAACATTGAAAGAGGGCGCCGTCAGAGGGAAGTAAGACATACCCGCCTCGTAGGGCAAAACGGCATAAACGCCCTGAGCACCAGTCGCTGTCGATCCTCCAACAAAGAGACCAACGAAATTCATGTTGTTGGCGACGTATCCCGCCTTCACTTCCAGGCGGTCCTCCCCTATTTCCTTGTAGAAATAGAGGGCCCACAGCTGCAGCGACTTTGGACCTGCAGGGTTCCAGCTCACCCAGTTCCACACCGCGCCCATATACAACTGCGCACGCCGCAGGCGCAGTTGACGAAGATCGGCCGAGAGGATCGGCTGCGCAAACATACTCTCGAAGGCGCGCTGACCAACATAAACCTGTTGATCCGCAGGCACAGGCGCGTCCAGCATGTTCTGGGTGTACTGCGGCCCCGTGATAACCCGAAAAGCCAGGCCCTTGCGCAAGAGAGCTCGGCGAAATCCCGAATCAATGTCGATGACGCTGTCAGTAAACGGCGGCATGGCGGCGTCGCCTCCGAGGTAATTCAGATCCTCAATGGAATGCTCCGCAGGTGTTGGGGAATCGGGAAGGCCCTGACGTGCGGAGTTGCTTTGCGCGGTCCCAAAGAGACCAGCACACAGCAGGAGCGCAGATGCGAGGATTCTCCTAATTCTTCGGTCGTTCCTTTTTCCCATTTCACCTACTCTCTTAGACTTTCTCGCAGCTGTGCGGCTTTCAGTCCGGTGATGTTTATCTCGGTGGGCTCAAATTGAAGATACGCTGCGTGGGGACCCGGGGTCCCATCGATTCCACTGTTGCGACCGGACCATTCCGCCGAATGTACTCCGATGGCTTTATCTCTCTGACTGCTTCTGAAGTGCCAGGTCGAGTGCGAAATCGCTGATATGTTCGTTGGGAAAGGCACGGAAGGACCAACGGAGGAGCCACTGAGCGAACCATGCGACGATATCGACGTGGTTGTCGGTCAGTGCAGACGGCTTGGCTCGCGCAATGATCTCGGAAACAGGCGTATTGAGATGCGCGGCTGCCGGTGGGTGAACAGGAAGAGAGCGCCGGCAAGAAGGCGAGAGATGGATCGCTGGAGGGGTTCTCGGTCGTGCCCGCGCGTGAGGATTTTATGTGCGCGGCAGGACGGAAAGACCTGGTCGTACTCTCTCGAATACGGCGCCACATCGGCGAGGATGGCCATCTTGTGGATGTCGGGATACTCCTCGGGGTTGACGTCTTCGAGTTCCGGATGGAGCGCCGCATAGCCGGCGCCGGGCGGCCGGGCATAGCCTTCGGGAACCTTGGTGAAGGGATCCCACTTCGTGGAAGTTGGTGTAGTAGTCATCTTCTGGCAGCCATGATGGTGCGTTGTTGGGGATCTCGTTGGCTTGGGGTGAGAAGGTTTCGTTCTGCACAAAGCGTCGGAATGATTCGGTATATCCGAAATGCTCTGTTCCAGAGAGGGATGCTCCTACAGTGCGACCACCCCAATGTCTTCTCGCGTTACGAACCACAGTTTTCCATCAGCAGCTTCTGCAAAGTTGGACCGAAGGAGGAAGGCGATGCCCAGGGCAAAGCGCGGTACCATCAGTGCCCTGGTATGGGATGAATCTGCGGGGGACTCACAACTGGAGGCAGCCCCCGCGTCCTTCCACTTGCCGCCCAACCAAGGGCAACAAACCAGCCAAACATGGTCCAGCCCAGCAAAACATCCAAGACGGTGATCCAGACCGTTGCCTTGCAGTCCCGATACAGGGCCAGGCCGATTGGCAGGAGGTAGAACACCACTGCGAGAACGAATACAAGTAGATGAGCTGGCGCCAACAGAGCGCCAACGTTTCGGACCATCCCCAACGCGATCGAGAGGATTGCCAAAGCGGCGAGCCCGCCGACAACGATCAGTCGAAGCAGATTGTTCATCTGACACCCCCAAAAGTGGAGTCAACTCTAGCTCCGTGCGAGACTCTGCTCAACACAATTTCGATCTCTTTGCAGCCACATCAAAACCTTTGGGACAGATAGTGTCTCGCATCACATCGTGTAGTGCCGGGGCTCACATACAGCCATGGTCGGGTACCTCTAGATTCCGTTGCACAAGTGTTCCGGATCACTTTAAACACGAGAGTGAAGTCTTCTGGCGCGACCGTAGGAGTCCAAGTCAATGGGCGTATTCAAGGACGCAGGGCACCTTTTCCGATTCGCTGGACTCTTTGTCCTGGCCTTTCTCGCATTTCTCCTGATCCGCGGCTACGTGGTGCCGAAGACCTTTGGCCAGTATGGACATTATCGCGGCGCGGCGCTGGGCGAAATTGCAGCGCGTCCGATCAAATTTGCCGGCCACAAGGCGTGTGAAGACTGTCACACGGACATCGTCGATGTGAAGACGAAGGGTAAGCATGCACACGTGAACTGCGAAGCCTGCCACGGCGCGCTGGCCAGACATGCCGATGATCCAACATCGGTAACTCCGACGAAGCCGGATACCGCAGTCTTATGTGCCCGCTGCCATACCGCAAGCGCCGCCAAGCCCAAAGGCTTTCCGCAGGTTAATCCGGCCGATCACTCAAACGGGGTTCCCTGCGAGACCTGCCACAATCCCCACAGTCCGGCAATGGACGGCGGAGGTGCGAAATGAAGATCAGCCGACGCCGAGTTCTGATTCTGTTGCCAGCTGCCGCTGTTGCATGGGAGTCGGTGCTGGCTGGAACGCCGGAGTCCTCGCCGAACTACAAGATGTCCGAGCACTGGTGGAGTATGTTGATCGACATTCCGAAGTGCATCGGCTGCGGAAACTGTGTACGCGCTTGCCAAAGCGAAAACGACGTCCCGGAAGGATACTTCCGCACATGGGTTGAGCGATACCACGTAACAGACGAAAACATGACGAGTCCCGAGGTCATTTCACCCAACGGGGGCAAGGACGGATTTCCAGCAGTCGCAGAAGATCGCGGCAAGTACTTCTTCGTTCCGAAACTTTGTAACCACTGTGCAGATTCTCCTTGCACCCAGGTATGTCCGGTAGGCGCGACGTTCGTAAGTCCGGATGGGGTAGTTCTGATCGATCAGAAGTATTGCCTGGGCTGCGCATATTGCGTGCAGGCTTGCCCCTACGGCTGCCGCTACATTCATCCCGAGAAGAGAGTCGCGGAGAAGTGCACTTTGTGCTACCACCGGATTACAAAGGGGCTCACGACCGCGTGCTGCGAGGCCTGCCCGACAGGAGCGCGTCAACTAGCCGATTTGAAGAACCCCAGCGATCCGATCCACGCGTTTCTGAAGACGCACAGCGTACAAGTGCTGAAGCCGCAGATGGCGACAGGCGCGAAGGTCTACTACAACGATCTGGACGGTTCGGTTCGTTAGCCATTCCGGTTACGAGTTGTGCGATGGGACACAGGTGAGTTTATGAACGGCGTTGAAGGTTTCATGTATCCGAACGAGATCGGGCTTCAGTGGAGCGTGCTGATCGTTCTCTACCCCTTCATCACGGGACTAGTGGCGGGGGCGTTCATTTTGGCGTCGCTCGAACGTGTTTTTCGAGTCGAGGCGGTGAAGCCCACCTACCGGCTAGCACTGCTGACGGCCCTGGCGTTTCTGCTGGATGCTCCGTTGCCTCTGCAGCTGCACCTGGGTCATCCGGAGCGCTCCCCAGAGATGTATTTCACCCCGCACAGCACCTCGGCGATGGCCATGTTCGGCTACGTATATTTGTGGTACCTGATGGCGGTTCTGGTGCTGGAGATATGGCTGGACTACCGGCGCGACATCGTCATCCTCTCACAACAATCAAAAGGCCTGCTGGGCCTGATCTACAAGGTGATGACGCTTGGGTCGAGTAACATCAGCGCGCGATCGCTGGCCATCGATGAAAAAGTTGGCTGGGTGGTTACGCTTGTCGGCATCCCATCGGCCTTCCTGCTGCATGGCTATGTCGGGTTTATCTTCGGATCCATTAAGGCGAACCCCTGGTGGTCTTCGCCACTCATGCCCGTCGTATTCATCTTCTCCGCCATGGTTTCGGGAGTCGCAGCAGTTCTGCTGCTCTATATGTCGATGATGAAACTTCGGGGCAAATCGATCGATATACGTTGTGTAGATACCATCGCAATGTATCTGTTCTACATATTCATCATCGATTTCAGTCTGGAAATGCTGGACCTCATTCACCGGATCTATGAAGCCGACGAGTCCTTCCGCAGTCTCAACTTCATGGTTCACACCCGGCTCTATTTCCCGCATATCGTAATTCAGATTTTCCTCGGGACGCTCACTCCGCTGATTCTGCTCTTTGTTACACAAGTGGTGAAGCTGCCAGAGGCCGTGCGTAAGCGCATTTACGCCACGGCAGGCTGTCTGGCGATGGTCGGCATCTTTGCGATGCGCTGGAACGTGGTGATCGGCGGACAGCTATTTTCGAAGAGCTTTCTCGGGTACACGACTTACAAGATGACTCTGGTGACTCGCGAAGGTTTGCTGGTAGCGATCGGGTTGACGATCCTACCGCTTGTCTTCCTGTGGATTCTGGTGAAGCTACTGCCCCCATGGCCTGAACAGAGCTTGCACGCCCCAGCGCCTGGGGACTGACGGAATGCGGCTTGTGCAAGATCGGGTGGAATTATGGATCCCGAATCACTAAGTCGGATGATTGCGCGCCTCGATGAACTCGAACAGCGGGTTACCGCGCTCGAGCACACTTCCTCTCCCCTTTCTCTCGCTCCTGCCGTCGAGCTGACCGCAGCTGCAGCCGCGGCGCCGGGTCAAGCAAAACCGACGATAGAGGGGAACCGGGCTTTTGCCGTGATGGGACGGGCAATGCTCGGAATCGCTGGCGCCTATCTGCTGCGCGCCGTGGCGGAATCGGATTTGATCCCGAAATCAACCGTGGCCGGCGTCGCGATCGCATACGCAATTACTTGGCTGGTTTGGGGCGCTCGGACACGCGCTGGGTCTTGGTTTCCGAGCTCTGTGTACGCGTGCACTTCGTCCTTGATTCTGGCTCCCATGCTCTGGGAGCTGACGATGCGCTTCAAGGTCATGTCGGCGTCGACTGCCGCGTTTGCAGTGGCCTTGTTCGCAAGCGTGGCTTTTGTCTTGGTGCGCAAACCACATCAAGTAAACCTGCTCCGGATTGCCAATATCGCAGCGGGATCGCTCTGTCTGGCCTTGGCAATTGCGACACACGTGACATTACCCTTCATCGGTGTGCTGCTGCTCATGGTTGCTTTCAGCGAGTACGCGATGATCCGCGAACGCCCGTCAGGTGCTCGACTACTCGTTGCTTTCGCAGCCGATCTTGCCGTATGGATTTTCGTCTACATTTACTCTTCTCCGCAAAGTACGCGACTGGATTACCCTTCTGTCACTCCATTCTGGTTGCCCCTTCCTGGACTCGCGCTCTTCTTGATCTTCGGAGCAAGCATCTTCATCAAGATGATCCCGCTCCACGGGAATATTACAGCTTTTGAGACGCTGCAGGTCACCATCGCATTTGCGATCGTGACTTACAGTTTTCTTTTGTTCGGACCCACCGACGGAGTGATCCTTGGAATTCTTTGCCTCGCGCTGTCGGTTGTAGTTTATGTAGCGGTTTTCAAACCAATCGCGTGCATGCAAGAGCCATTCAATACGGCCGTTTGTGCCTCGTGGAGCGCCGCGCTATTTTTGGTTGGGAACTGGCTCTTCATTCCAGCATCGTGGATGCCAGCAAGTATGGGCTTGGCTGCAGTCGCCGCTACAGTTGCGGGCTCGCGCATGCGTCGATTGGCTCTCGAGTTTCATGGCGCACTTTACCTGCTCATAGCTGCAGCGGCGTCGGGTTTGTCAGGCTACGTCGCGCGCATGGCGACCGGACTGCCGAATGAGGCTCCTCCATGGAGCATAGATCTGGTTTCTGGGTGCGCAGTCATCTGCTATGTCGCTGTGAACTCTTACCGCGGAGACCTATGGCAGGTGAAAGCTCTGCACCTCGTTTCCGCATGCCTAGCCATTTGCGGCGTCACAGCCCTGACAATCCACGGCCTGGCGACGCTGACATCTCTCGTCGTGCATCCCGCAACGCACCATCTTGCGTTCATCCGAACATTAACGCTTTGCGCAGTGGCACTCGCACTCGCCTTCAGTGGCGCGCGATGGCGACGTTTGGAGCTGACCCGGCTCGGCTTCGCGGTTCTGGTGCTTCTCGCTGTGAAGCTCGTGGCCGAAGATCTCCGCCATGGTCACCTGGGGTATACCGCTGCCGCCATCTGCCTGGTAGCAGTCACGCTGATTGCGGTCCCGCGCGTTGGACGCATTCGACCGGCAACCTAAGGCAAAGTCTCGTCTAAGCCGAGTCTCGGGCCGCGCGTTTAAACCCACACTTCTTTGACGGACGCGTCATATCGCAGTCGGACAAGCGAGGAACCGGAGCTAACCATCATGCAGCAGTCGGGCATCGCAGCGTCTCGACGTTGCGGAAGTACATCCGGAAAGGCGAGCTATTCACGGTGAACGGCGCGACCAAGCTCGGCCTGTGAGCTTTCTCACCTTGCTTCGGGTAAGAAAGTCTCATTCGATGTAAAGTGTGCGGAGCCGCGTCCGTTCGCGCTGCCACGCAACGCGATAAACCTGCCTTATCACTTCTTATAGCCCTTTCCCCGCACGCCTCCGTATCGAATGAGCTGAAAACTCCCGTACCCCAGGCGCGGAGTGAACGTCCGCAGGCCGCGGCTCCGCCGCGCTTCTCCTTGGAAATTCCTTCCCCGTTTCGATTCCCCCGACTCATAAGAGCCAAAACATTCAGCCGCATCCTGCGTGTTGACTGATCTTCCTTGCCGGCACGACCGGCGATCGGAGCAGTGTCGCGCGGCTTAAATTACAGGAGCACTCCTTGACTATCGATATAGGCCTTGATTCCATCCGCTGCCCGGCGTGCGGTCTCGTACAGTTCTGCACCTTATCCAAGATCTGCAAGCGATGCCGGAGATCGCTTGGCGTCCGTTACGTACCTCTCACCCTCTCTCCGAGAACCCTGGAGAAGGAGAACAGCTCTGAAGAATTCACGCGCGCCTTCGGGCACATGATGCGCGGCCTGAGACGAGAGCGCGGCATGACACAGGCGGAATGTGCGGTGCATCTGGAGACAAGCCGGTCCCATCTGTCCCGCCTCGAGTCCGGGCGTCTCAGGCCTTCCTTCTCCATGTTGCTTCGCGCCGCTCGTGCATTTGGTGTCGACCGGGTCATCCTTCGAATCCGGATTCCCCGAACAACCCCTCCGAAGTAGTGATCCGAGGTGCCGGGTCTGGCACATCGATCGTTCGACCATCTGCTTGAAGAAGCTGAATCCATGAAATTCTGATTTTCCGCGGTTGAACAACGAACGCAACCGCGGATAGACCTATGTTTGCACAAGCAAACGATGAGTCAGTTTCGTTTAGAGGACGGCGTGTTTGAGTAAGCAACTATGAGCAACCTAATGACAGTCCGGCTCGGCGACCCGGGGCTGATCTTCATGCACAGTGTTGCACTCCCCCTGATCGGAGTTGCGATCGGAATGCATTGGCATCAATCGGGCTCGACAGCAATCTGGATAGCGGTTTCCGGTGCAATGTTAATCGTCATCAACGAAATGATCTCGGGATTCTTTTGGTCTACGCTCACGGCCTTGTGGATCCATACGAACAAGCGCGCGGTAGGTGCCAGGGGAAGGCGTCGCAACCAAACACCGGAATGTGCCGATTACGGCACATTCCGCGCGGGCGCGCACGGTTGCCTCTGCCCGAACCCATGGATGATTGACTCATCGGTGCTCATCGTGGAGCTATCGAGGTCATCGATCTCAAGAGATCGGTGTTAGCAACATTCGAGAAACCAACGAATTGCTTCCGTGCGGGCTGCAAGGGAGTGAATTCGTGGATCTTTTCTTGAAGGCAAACTCAAAGTTCTTCTGGTACGACTTCACGGTGCGCGGCGAGCGCCATCGTGGATCGACCAAGGAGGTCCATGAAACCAGGGTGCAGAAGATCGCCGCTCTCAAACTCGCTGCCGCAATCGAGGGCAGCGACCCGCTGGACAGGAGGGCTCCTACGCTCAGCGAGTATTCCAAATCGTTTCTGGCATGGTAGACACGGGAAGACTCGAAGAGGATACCCGCCGCTACTACAGGAACGGGTGGCGACTTCTGGCAAAAACGAAAATCATTGGCAAGCGTATGGACCAGATCAGGAAGGACGACATCGAGAAGCTGAAGTTTCCCGGTTCGCCTTCAACTGGCAACAATGCGCTGAGGACTTTGCGGCGGATGTTCACCAGGGCCAGGGAGGAGAAACGGATTCGTGAGATTCCGGACTTCTCCTTATTCAAGGAGCCCGGACGCTCGCTCCGGCTCAACGAGGAAGCAGAAAGGAGGCTTTTACCTGTGGCCGAGCAACCGCTCAAGGACATCATCGTCGTGATGCGGGACACGGGCATGCGCAACGCGCGCGAGTTGTATCGTATGCGCGTCGAGAATCTCGACTTCGATGCCGGAACCATCTTCACCCCGGACAGCAAGACCGAATCCGGCCGGCGGTTCATCCCCATCAGCGATCGCGTGCGCGCAATCCTTCGAACTCGATGCGCGGGGCGAACCGAGGGCTGGGTCTGGCAATCGCGATCGAAGGGCAAGCACATTGGCGCAGCCATGGTGAACCGGCGCTGGACCAGGGCGAGGAAGCCTCCGGTCTGCCGGCGAACCTGGTGCTCTATTGTGCACGGCACGACTACGGCAGCTTCGTGCTGTCGGAGACGGGAAACCTGAAGGCGGTGATGAACGCGATGGGACACGCGGATGTGAAGAGCGCCATGGTGTATCAGCATCCTGAGGGTGGAATGATTCGAGACGCTTTAAATGCACGGCACACTTTACGGCACACCGAGAAAACCGACAACCCTGTAAGCGCAGCGATTTAAATGAGATGCACGCCAGAATTTGACGTCGAAAATCCTGACTCTGGATCAGCATATCGGGGTTCGAATCCCTGGGGGGCAGCCAAATAAGCGCTACATAGTTTCGCTTCAATTTCTAGCACTGCATCTGCCAGACACTGGTACTCGCCTAAGGCCATCAATTTTTCCTTCTGATCGAGGCCGTCGCAACCAATCCGGCTTGGCGTTCCGCTCTTGGAATCTTCGATTCAGCGAGACTGTTAACGACCTGGTGACGTCGATGACAATGAGTGTGATGTCGTCCTGCTGAAAGCACATCGCCTGACAAATCAGTGGCCTGCCCGAATCTTCTGCACATGCAAAACGGCGGAGCTGGTAGGCTCCGCCGTGGATTGCACGATCCGCTGCCTGACGACGCAGCGATCGATTACTTGTGGTTTTCGCCGCCGGGATGTCCGCCACCGCCGTGAGCTTGTCCTCCGCCTTCATGCGATGCGCCGCCGCGCGGTGCAGAGGCGTGCGATTCTGCAGCGCCAGGACGCGCTCCACCGGCATGCGGGGCTTCGCGATTCACAGTGCCGCCGCGCGGTGCCGAAGGGGGCGATGCACGATGACCTGCATCCGGACGCTGTCCACCGAAATTGGAAGCCCCACCGTTTGAGCGGCCTCCTTCGTTTGAATGTCCACTGTAGGCGACGCGGCCCATTCCGCCGTGATAGCGTCCTCCCGCATCGCCATTGAAGCGGTGGCTTCCCCAACCGTGGCCATATCCCCAACCAGCCCATGGGCCCATGCCCACGAAGATGCCGTTGTAGAAATAGCCTGAGCCGTAGTACCCCATCGGTGCGCAGGCGTACGGCGCATAGCCGTAATAACCGTACGAGCAGACAGGTTGAACGCCGATGTTGATCGAGATTTGCGCATGGGCCGCTGGCGCCAGGGCCAGGCCGGCAAGCAGCGCTGTTGTCGAAACTAGAGTTTTGAGTCCGCGCATGTGTGACCCCTTTGAGGTGCCTGCGGTTCATGTTGTTGCGTGGGATGTTCTGTTGCCGTGAGGAACATACCAGCAACATCAGCCACCATAAGGATTTCGAAACCGTTCATGGTGCGCCCCCGGAAGGTCGAGGGCTTTTGTCTATCTAGGTATCCCTACGCTCTTTACTGTAAGCAGGGCCAACGCTGGAGTCTGAGCAATTGTGCGCATCGTGTTGTGGACGAAGCAGACACTCCAACGACCGTTGTTGCGCAGTTTCTGAATTGCGGCTGTCTGATCAATTCTGATCATCATCCGAAGGATGAGCGCGAAGAACCACAAAAGAAGAACCACGAAAGGAGCCCCATGGTCGATTCAAGAGCATCACTTGCGATCACGAGCAGATTTGACCATTCTCGCCGAACTCCATTCTGACATGCTTTAGAAGGGCGTGCCTATATGCCGGCAAGCGATTGACAGGCGCCAGCCCTGGGTTCGAAAGCGATGGCAATTCGAGGAGAACAGTTGATGTCATCTACCAAGAATTCGGAGCAGCTATCCACGCACGTCCGGATAGGTGACCTTGCCGGGTTGCGATGGAGCCATGCGACTATGGTCGGTTTTGGGATAAGCCTCCAGCAGTCGATAGTTCTCCTGTTGGCCACTTTGGTATTGGTCATAACTCCCGAGCAAGCAAGTTCGCAAGCTCTAAGTTCCGCGGGAGACTCCTCGGGCAGCGCCGGAAGCACGACTCTAGGGCAGATGGATCTGACTTACGTGCGGCCGACGGAGCGAACAAAAGTGACTAACTTCGTCTTCGACGCATTCGGTCCGTACCCAATTGCGGGTGCCACGCTCGCCGCGGGTGTCAGTCAATGGACCAATTCGCCGCCAGAATGGAACCAGGGGGTTAAGGGTTACAGCAGGAGGCTTGGGTCCGACCTTGGAATTGCCACGGTCGGCACTACAACGCGCTATGGACTGGCACAAGCCTTCAGGCAAGATACGTTGTACTATCGCTGCGACTGCAATGGCATCTTGCCGCGACTTCGCCATGCCGCGATTTCGACATTAACGGGACGACAAGGAGAAGACGGCCATCGCATCTTCTCTGTCCCAGCCCTTGTGGCACCTTACGCGGGCTCAATGGTCGCAATCTATGGTTGGTACCCGAACCGTTTTGGAGCCAAGGACGCGTTCCGCATGGGTAACTACAGCTTGCTTTTGGAAGTGGCCGGCAATATTAGTCTGGAATTCTTCTATAGCGGTCCTCACTCGTTACTTTCCCGTATGCACCTGAATAATGCGCACGGCTCACCAGATCCGGGCCCAAACCATTGAGCAGCCTTGGATCCACGGCAGCTGCGGGCATGAATCCTCCTCTTCCGGTGAAGCGGCCCGTGGGAATGCCTTCTGCTGCAAGTTTCGCTGGAGGATTGATCGGCGGTTTCTTTGAGTGGTTCGGCAGTCTTGGCATCTTTTCCTGGCAGGTTCTGAAGGCCGGGCTTACGCCGCCTTATGAAGGTCGCGAGCTTCTTCGTCAACTCGACGAGGTTGGATCGAAGTCATTGCCGCTGGTCGCATTGGCCGGCGCCGCGATCGGCGTTGTCATCTCGCTGGAGGCACGGTACAGTCTAAGTCGATTTGGCGCGAAGTCGATGTTTCCCGCCACTCTTGTTTACTCGGTGATCCAGGTGATGGGACCGATCATTACGGGCTTGGTGGTGAGCGGCCGCGTTGGCGCCGGGATCGGCGCGGAACTTGCGTCGATGAAAGTGACCGAACAGATTGACGCCATTGAAGCCTCCGCGATTAACCCCTACCGATTCCTGGCGGCTACACGGATCCTGGCCTGCATCTTGATGCTGCCGTTGTTGACCCTTGCTGCCGACGCATGCGGCTTGCTGACGGGTTGGTTCGCCCAAGCTCTGGTTGAGCCGCTCTCATTTCATCAGTTCGTTGAGAGCGGTTTTCATGGCGCCACTTTCAACTCCTTCCTGCCGCCAACATTCAAGACCACCGTGTACGGGCTGATTATCGGACTAATTGCCTGCTTTCAGGGAATGCGGACAAGCGGGGGCGCCGCGGGAGTGGGCCGAGCAGCGACTAACTCGGTCGTACTTGCCTCGCTCTTCCTCATCCTGGCAGATGTTGTGCTGGTGAAATTCATCCTCGTTGTCTTTCCTTAACCGGCGCTTCAAACTGTTTGTGAAATCGATATGGCTACCACTTACGACAATGCGGTGAAGCAAGTCAATCTCAGGGAAGACCGTGCTGCGCCTGTCGTCGTCGAAAGCGTGCGGAAGACCTTTGGCGGGCACACGGTTCTCAACGGGATCAGCATGGGTGTAGGCCGTGGGGAAACCCTCGCGGTGCTTGGACGTAGCGGAACAGGCAAGAGCGTGTTGCTGAGACTCATCATAGGTCTCGAGAAACCCGACTCCGGTTCGGTTCGCATCGACGGCCAGGATATTGCGGGCATGACTCTCGATCAATTGGGAGCGATCCGAAAGAAGATGGGTTTGCTGTTCCAGCATGCGGCGCTCTACGACTCGCTCACTGTCGGGGAGAATGTTGCGTTTCCCTTGCGACACCATCGGGGGGAGATGTCGAAGTCGGAGCGGGCCGATTGCGTGGATCGGTTGCTGGCAGAAGTGGGGATGGAAGGCAACCTCGAGAAGATGCCTTCCGATATTTCAGGCGGAATGCAAAAGCGCGTGGGCCTCGCACGCGCGCTCGCATTGGAGCCTGAGATTCTGCTGCTCGACGAGCCGACGGCCGGCCTTGACCCCATCAGCTCGGCGGAGATCAACCAATTGATTCTGAAGCTCCAGCACGAGCGACAGATGGCCTCCGTTGTGGTGACACACAATTTGCACAGTGCCAAGACAATTGCGAACCGGTTGGCCATTTTGGACGAGGGCAATGTCGTGATCGAGGGCACCTTCGCAGATCTTCAGCACAGCGAGATCGAGTTCGTGAAGGAATTCCTAAAGCAGTCGTAGGGGGGACCTATGTCGAGAGTCGCGCGGTTAGGTGCATTCATCGTTGTGACGTTGGCAATTCTGGCTACCGGAGTCTTCATTATCGGGAGTAAGGAGTATCTGTTTCGCTCTACCTATCGGCTCAAGGCGCAGTTCAAGGATGTGGTGGGCTTGGCTGAAGGCGCGGACGTACAGGTCGGCGGCGTCCATAGCGGAACCGTCACCGGCATCGAGTTACCACGGAAGCCGGGAGACGAGGTGACGGTGGTCATGGAACTTGCCAAGTCCACGCACGAAATCATCAAGCGGGACTCCGTGGCTTCAATCCAAACGGAGGGTCTGTTGGGCAATCAGTACCTGGCCATTTCGTTTGGATCTGCAGGGCAAGCCGAGGTCAGCGACGGGGAGACCATCCAGAGTGAGGCGCCGCTGGAAATGGCGGATCTGCTCAGAAAGACAAACGGCATTCTCGATAGCAGCCAGGCAGCAATCCAAAACGTAACAATGGCCACCGCGCACCTGAACTCAGTGAGCACCAAGATCGACGCGGGGCAAGGAACCGTGGGGGCATTGGTGAACGACAAGCAACTTTACAGCGATCTCGAACAGACAACGACCACCCTGCACGCGACGATGCTCCAGGCGCAGACCGGCGTGACGGACTTCCAGGAAAATATGGAGGCACTGAAACATAACTTCCTGCTGAGCGGATACTTCAAGAAACGCGGCTATGAAGACTCTGCCGATCTGGGAGCGAATGCGATTGGCGGGCTTCCGCAGGGCACGCCGGCGAAGGCGTTTACGTTTACGGTCAAACAGCTGTTCGACGGACGCGATTCGGCCAAGCTGAAGAATCAGAAATCTCTCAACGATGCCGGTAACTTCCTAGCACAAAATCAATTTGGAGTTGCAGTAATTGTGGCTTCCACCGGCATGGAAGGCGACACTCAAAAGGACATGGTGCTCACCGAAGCCAGGGCCATGATTGTGCGCGCCTATCTGGCTGAGAATTTCGGGTTCGATAACTCTCTGCTGAAGACGCTGGGCATGGGCAAGCGAGCCGACACGAACGTCGATGCCGATTGGGGATCGATTCAGATCCTCATTTTCGCGGTAGGCACGGAGATCCCAGCCGACGAGCCACTGCCTGCCGGAAGCGTGCCGATCGCCAATGCCAACCGTCCCCTGGCGGCTGCCCCTGCGGTGGCTCAAAAGCAATAGCAACCGGCGCTTTCGGGGCGATTACCTTGCGCCCTAATATGTGACGCCCAGCCGCTTCGTCTCTTCGAGGTGAGCAGAGTAGCTCAGCTATTTCTGTGTGGCACTGGAAGAATGAGAATGAAGCGGAGTAGGAGTCATCGTTCTTCTCTCCGTTTCTCTTCCTAGGCTAAGTGGTTCCGTCTGACTGTTTAGCTGCCTTCTCTTAATGGTCAGCTCGAGTGCCTTTCACGCACAGGGGATGGCGCAAGGAAGCCATGTAAGAAGCACGAAGGCAATTTGGCCTGAATGCCTGGAACCTCTTGTGCGCCGTGCGAGTGAACCGGGGCCGAGAACAAGATTGGAGAGACTCGAATGCCACTTACCACCGTTCTCATCACAATTGTCGCAGCGGGAGTTGTGCTGTGGCTTGTAAACCGCTTCATCCCGATGCAGGGACAAATCAAATCTATCCTGAATGGCGTTGTCGTCATCGTTTTGGTTATTTGGCTCGGAAATCTCTATGGGCTGTTTGATCACCTGCGGCAATTCCGCGTCGGGCGTTGAACAAATCGCAGCGTGCAGTCTTCATCGAGCGTTCACTCACCTAAAACAACAACGCAGTACGGCAGTGTTCTGCCGGTAGGAGATATCTTGAAATACCCGCTTATGTTCGTGCTCGGAAGTGCCTTCGGCTTGAGCGCGTTCGCTCAAACCGTCCAGCAACAGTCGATGGTTGTCGTACCTGCTGGATCAACACCCATCTTTGTTGTGAACGAAGTGAGTCGTACGGTTGTAGCAGTCAACTATCAGCATCGCAGTGGAGCTTCCAGCGTGGATTTCGCGGGCACCGCATTACTGCCTTCTGCCAACGGAACTGCCAAGGTGCGCAGCAAGCGCGGCACCATGGAAGTGGAGGCAGAATTCGGAAACCTGCAAAACCCAACGACCTTTGGCACTGAATATCTCACCTATGTCTTGTGGGCGATTTCACCGGATGGCCGCGCGGCCAACCTTGGCGAGGTTCTGGTTGGCGACAACGATCGAAGCAAGCTGAAAGCCACGGTCAATCTTCAGGCATTTGCGCTGATTGTTACAGCGGAGCCGTATTATGCCGTTCATCAGCCGAGCAATGCTGTCGTACTTGAAAATGTTGTACGGTCCGATACCAAGGGAACATCGGAAGCCGTGGACGCAAAGTATGAGCTCATGGAACGTGGGGGGTATATCCCTACGGGCTACAAGTTCGACCCTGTGGTCCTAGATGCCAAGTTGCCGCTGGAGTTTCTGGAGGCACGGAACGCAGTGCGAATCGCGAAATCTGAGGGAGCCGAGACATACGCCGCCGATAGCTATCAGCACGCGGTCCAATTGATGAACGCTGCGGATGCGGATGCAACGCAAAACCATTCTACGAAGAAGCAGCTGATTGCGACTTCCCGCGAAACCGTCCAGACAGCAGAAGACGCGCGCTCGATCGCGGTCAAGAAAATTGACGAGGTGCGCAGGGCGGACGAACGCCAGGCATCGAAGGATGCGCAGGCCAGATCGCAGGCGCAGGCCGACAGCGCCAATCTCTTGACCGCGCAAGCGCAGTCCGATGCGGCAGGCGCGAATGCCGCGGCGTTACAGGCGCGCGCCGACATGGCCACGAATCAAGCCGCATCCGCAGCGGCAATCACCGCAGCACAGGCGGACGCCGACCAATCTCGCCGGAATGCGCAACTGTCTGAACAGAATGCGCACCAGGCGGAAAGCGACAAGGCGGTTATGCGTGCGCAGTTGTCAGAGCAACTGAACAAGATTCTTGAGACGCGTGACAGCGCACGAGGTCTCATCGTCAGCATGTCCGATGTGTTGTTCGATACCGGGCAATACTCGTTGAAGCCGGGTGCACGGGAGAAGCTGGCAAAGGTGGCCGGGATCCTGATCGCATACCCGGGACTCAACATTGCAGTCGGCGGGTACACCGACAATGTTGGCGGCGATGCGATGAACCAAAAACTGTCGGAGAATCGCGCCGGTGCAGTTCGCGACTACCTCGTTCAATCGGGTGTAGCGACCAATACCGTCACGGCACAGGGCTTCGGCAATACTCAGCCGGTGGCTTCGAACGATAACTCCTCTGGCCGGCAAGAGAACCGGAGAGTGGAACTTGTTGTATCCGGCGACGCGATTGGAAGTCCGGCGAATGCAACGATCGGAAGCGTGCAGTAACACTTGAAGGCATATCCTCTGCGGGCTCTTGGAGAGACGCAGAGGATGCTGAACTCTCAGCAAAGTGAGAAACAAACATGCTTGGAACCGTATTGGTGATCGTTCTTCTGTTAGCGCTTCTAGGCGCCCTACCACGTTGGCCGCACAGCAGAAGCTGGGGTTATTATCCAACCGGCGGAGTAGGATTGGTCCTCATCGTTGTCGTTGTACTCTTGCTTATTGGGCGAATTTAAGATTCCCACGACTGGCGTGCCCACCGGCTTGGCGGCTCTGGCGGAGCTATGATCACGAAGGACGCTTGCCGGTGGAAGTGGTGCACGCTGCATCTCGCCCTGTAACATCCCGCTTCGACCGATTGGTTGTTCCGAAACTAAAAGCATCCCGTTGCAAGGCCGAGTCTGCATGAGAAGTGCTATTCGACAACAGGCCCAGTTTCTTGCGCCGCGCTCGCATCATTCGCTTTTGCCGCACTGGCTCGTGCACATAGGCGCTCTGGGTCTGTTCTTCGTTGCGGTGGTCGATTCCTCTGTGATTCCTTTGCCTCTGCCAGGCAGCACGGACCTCGTGCTCTTGTGGCTGGTGGCGCATGCTGGAAATCCATGGTTGCTTGCAACAATGGCCATCGCCGGCAGCCTCGTGGGCGGCTACACGACATGGGACGTCGGGCGCAGAGGTGGGGAGGCGGCTTTACGTCGCCATGTCCCGGCTCGCATTCTGAAGCGGATCGTCGCTTGGGTCAAGCATCATCCTGTGCTCGCTGTGTTTCTTCCTGCCGTGCTCCCACCGCCCATTCCTTTGCTGCCGTTTGCGCTCGCCTCCGGCGCGCTGGGCGTCTCGCGAAGCCGCTTTCTGGTCGTCTATGGCGCGGCGCGCACCATGCGCTACTCTGTCATCGCCTGGCTCGGCGTGGCCTATGGGCGCCGCGTGATTCGCTTGTGGTCAGGAACATTGCAGAAATGGTCGGCGCCGCTGATTTGGATGTTCGTGGGACTCATGGTAGTTGGCGCATGTATTGGGATCTGGAAGATCCGCGGCATGCGCAAGCCCGATGCTGCGGCGAAACACGTTTCGCACGCCGAATCAGCTCTCGCGGATTGAGCTAGCCTGGAGCGTCTCTCTTCCGGGTTTCGGCGACTGCTTATCGGTCGTCCCCTTCAGGTTACGCGGTGCGCCGACTCGGGGACAAAAGAAAAGGCCGGGGAGATTACACCCGGCCGGTTGCAAGCCCTAAAGAGAATCAAGGTTTTTCGTGGGGACGATCCTGCGATCTCGCTTGATGTTGGCGCGATTGCAAGGTCTGCTCTTGTGCCGCGTGTCTCTGCGACAACTGCTGCGTCTGTTGCTGGTGCTGCTGTTCCACTTGCTGGGTTCCGGCATCGTTTGTCTTCTGCTGAGTCAATTGCTGATGTTCCTGCGATCTACATGACAAACATCGCGACGCCTGCGGCGAACATGGCGATCGCTGTGAGGGCCACGGCGATCCATCCAAGCCGGGAACTTGGCTGGCCCTGCATCAGCTTTTTGTCCGCGGCGACAATCAGAATTGCGACCAGAAGGAAAGGCGCGAGCAATCCGTTGATGACCGCAGTCCAATAGAGCGCCTTTACGGGGTTGATGCCGATGAAGTCAAGCCCGACACCTGCCGCGGTTGAGACGAGAATCAGGGCGTAAAACCAGCGGGCCTGTTTGAGCTTCTTGTTCAGGCCTTGGCGCCAGCCGAGCGTCTCGGCGAAGGCGTAGGCTGCCGATCCGGCCAGCGTAGGAATGGCGAGAAATCCGACGCCGACAATACCCAAGGTGAAGAGTGTTGCGGCGAAGTTGCCGGCGAACGGACGAAGGGCTTCCGCCGCCTGGCGCGAGGTCTCAATATTCACGATGCCGTGCTTGTTGAGCGTGATGGCAGTGGTGAGGATGATAAAGAACATGACCACGTTGGAGAAGAAAGCTCCAACGCCCACGTCGATGTTTCTCAAATCGAGTTCCTGCGGTGTGGCTCCTCTGCGTTGCGCCAGCGAACTCTGACCTGCCGACTTCTCTTCTTCAACTTCTTCGCTCGTCTGCCAGAAGAATAGATACGGGCTGATTGTGGTACCGAGGATTGCGACCAGGGTTGCCCATTCGGCCTGGCTATGCGGTATCGATGGCACCAGGGTAGCGCGCAGCACCTGGCCCCAATCGGCACCCACCACAAACGCCGTAATGGGATATGCGAAGAGCACCAGGACCAGCCACTTGAGGATGTTCGCGATCTGCTGATATTGGAGGCGAACAGTGGCCCACGAAATAAGAAGCGCAAACGCGATCACGAACCAATGGGAATTAATCCCCGAGAGCATGGCAGCGGCATCCGCCATACCGGCAAGATCCGCGGCGATGTTAATTGTGTTTGCGGCGAGCAGGGCGCCCACGAAGCCAAGCAACAGCCATTTTGGAAATCGCAGCTTGAAGTTCGCGGCCAGGCCTTGCCCAGTTATCTGGCCAATGCGAGCACACATGATTTGGACCGCAGCCATGAGCGGCCACGTTAGCAACGCGGTCCAGAGAAGTTTGGTTCCGAGCTGTGCACCAGCAACAGAGTAGGTTGCAATACCGGAGGGGTCATCGTCCGCAGCCCCGGTGATGATGCCGGGCCCGAGCGATTTTAGAAGCGCTCGAATCCATCGAGACGGGACAGATGCGCGCACGACGGTCTTGGGTGTCACCTTGCCCTCAAGTCAAGAACCAGATCGCCGGGGAAAGGTGAGAGCAAGCCGAAAGCGATCTCGCACGACAAAGCTCCGTGGTGGGGTCAGAGTCGTTACGCGCCCTTACTGCCTGCGACCCGCGCCACCCAATGGTCCGCTTCCAATCGTACGCTCACCATGTTGCGTCCTGGATTCTCGGTTCGCCTCATTCACCGCGTCTTTGGTATTACCCCAGGTATTTTCAAGCTTTCCCTTTAACTGTTGGGCAATGCCTTTCACTTGGAGCGGAGTATTGCCTGTCAAGTCGCCCGTCTTTTCCTTCAGGGTCCCCACTACTTCGTCGATGGCGCCCTTCAATCGATCTTCATTCATAGATCCACCTCCGTGGTTTGAACTGGTGTGGCTTCGACCGGCGAGCGCAAAATAGGTCAGGCCCATCTCGGTAGCTTGAGCTTTCGATATCAGTTCGACGCCCATCTCATGGCGAACATGTTTCCTAATGTGGAGACTTTTGCGTTCTTGGGTTTGTCTTCGATCGTTTACTGACTGAGGTGAGAATGATGGTGACGGTGGTGGTGATGATGGTGGTGGTGTACGACCACCACAACCTGCGCCTGTGCCGCATAAGGTACGGCGAAGCACGAGAGTAGAACCAATCCAAGCCAAAACTTTTTCATACCTTATTGTGGTGCGCCCAATAGTTCAACGTCAGTGCTCTTTTGACCTACACCTACAGATGCGCGCCATTCGCGTTGAGTTTACTTTCCGCTTCGTTGTTTCGGTCTCTTGAAGCGGAGACGCGCGGATCGGGAACGGGATAACCAATCGCAAAAAGGTGTTCAACCTGCCCTTGATCGGGTGTCAAATTGAGATGACGGTGCACTTCATCGTCGTAGAACGCACCGATGCCGGTTGCGCCAAGCCCCAGTGCCTCCGCAGCCAGATACATTCGTTGGCCAATGGCGCCGACCTCAAAATGCACATAGCAATATCCGCGGTCGCCGTAGATGCCAGCGGCCCGATCGAGGTCACCAATCATAGAGAAGGCTACGCAGGCGTCGCCCGCCAAATCTTGTCCGAGACTGAGAACAGCGGCAGCAACACGTTGGTCGCCACCCTTTAGGCGCTCTATTGGGAGTACGGAGGCCAGAACCTGTAGACGCCCGGTTGTAAGTCATCGACGCGGCGAGCGTACAAATGGAGCTGGATGAAGCGCGTTCCCACAATCCGCCGAGAACGGCTGTGCCACGCAGGCGAGGATGGCAGAGAGCTCTACCGGTAAACATCGATTTCTTCCCTCCGAACGCGAAAACGCGAATCGGCAGTGTGAGCAATTTTGCTCAGATAGTTTGTGGGAGAGCTGCTAAAGCTGGATGAAGGGACTATGCGGCCTGCGGGGATGACGCAATGCTGTGCGGTTAATACGACGGAACTCATTGATTTGAAGACGGAGGCAGTATTGCCATGTCATCTTTGATTGCAGAACCGGAAGGACTCATCGTCTCTTCAAATGCCGAACTTGAGCAGAGCAAGTCAAATGAATTGAACTGGGTCTTTTTTGTCGTGATTGTCACATTTCATCTGGGAGCGGCGGGAGCGCTCTTCTGCTTCCATTGGTCTTCATTGATTCTATTTCTTGCAATGTGGCTGCTAAGTCAGAATGTAGGTATCGCGGTCAGCTATCACCGCCAGCTCACGCACCGCGGTTTCACCACGCCGAAGTGGCTGGAGCATGCGATGGCGTTATGTGGTGCGATGGCATTGCAGGGAAGCCCTACCTACTGGGTTGCTGTGCATCGCATGCACCACCAATACACCGACAGGGCGGGCGATCCGCACTCGCCGCGCGATGGCAAATGGTGGTCGCACATGGGCTGGATCATGCGTGGCGCGCTGCACAACGAGACCGCCATGATTGCGCGGTACGCGCCCGATCTACAGCGAAGCGGCTTCTACCGCTGGCTGGCAGTCTGGCACTGGCTGCCGATTACACTCACCGGCATCGCGCTCCTGGGTGGTGGCTCCTTGATCGGTGGATGGAGGCTTGGTCTTTCATGGCTGCTTTGGGGAGTGCTTCTGCGGGTCACTGTTGGGTTTCATGTGACATGGTTAGTCAACTCCGTAACTCATTTATGGGGTACACGGCGCTTTAATACTCATGACGATTCAACCAATAACTGGTGGGTTGCATTGTTGACAGGTGGAGAAGGCTGGCACAATAATCACCACGCACATCCTATATCAGCAACGCATGGCATGGCGTGGTGGGAAGTGGATTTTAACTATGGGCTGATCCGCATGCTGGCCCTGCTCGGTCTTGCAAAAGACATCAAGTTGACGCGCACCAGAGCGGCTCGCAATGCGAATGGGGGCTATCCAAAGGTGTCCGTCTAATCCCGTTGCCAGGAGTTGCTGGTAGCTCTGGTCCAGCAAGGCGAGGCGCCTTACCAGACTGCAGGGACAATCTGCTTGAAATAGGGCAGTGAGCAATTCTGGTCAGTATTTTGCGCGCACAGCCGCTTAGAATGGTGTGCGTACATGGCCCTCCCCTGAAGCCTCCCCCATTAAAGCCTCTTGCCGTAGAGGGCATAGGAGAATGCAGTGCTCGATCACTTCACGAATGCGCAGCTAATCGCGGCTGCGATTGGACTCGCCATCGCAGTTGTCATCGCGGTTGTTGGGTACCTTATCTATCGCAGAGGCAGAACCCGCGGCCTCCGCGCGCGTTTCGGGGCGGAGTATGACCGCGCTGTTCTTACGCACGGATCCTCACGGGAGGCTGAGGAAAAACTGGCCGATCGTGAAACACGCGTGAAAGGCCTGGGACTCCGCGATCTTGCGGCTACTGAACGGGAGCGCTTTGTAGTCGAATGGCAAGCTGTGCAAGCCCGCTTCGTCGATCATCCCAAGACCGCGGTTTCTGAAGCCGATGTTCTTATCTCTATGCTGCTTGTAGCCCTCGGCTATCCCAAGGGAAGCTTCGAACAGCGCGCTGCGGACATTTCAGTCAGCTACCCAAGACTAATGGAAGACTATCGGCGGGCAAACGCCATCGCGGTGCGGCCCGGGCGGGCGGATGCCAGCACGGAGGAACTTCGTAAAGCAATGATCCAATACCGCACGATCTTCGACCAACTTGTTCAACATCAAACGCCTTAATGGAAGCAGTCAGGCGACATGGCGCGAGGTACCGGCCGAGCTTAGGGAACAGCGAGAAGGGCAGGTTTGTGTGCGTTGTGGTCAGGCAATTGATCGAGCAGAACGACGTTCAGCAGCGACTTATGTACTTGGATCCGTCCGTTGTAGCTAATAAAACCGAGCTTGCGAAAGCGGTTCATGAAGAAGCTGACACGAGAACGAGTGGTTCCGATCATGTCGGCCAACGTTTCTTGTGTAATCGGTGGGATCAACGTTTCCGGTTCGCCAGGCCTGCCGAATTCCGCCATTAACAGAAGAATGCGCGCCAGTCGCTTTTCGCTGGAATTGAACAGTTGATCGACAAGGTCGGCCTGGGTCCGCATGCTGCGGGCCAAGAGGAATTTCAGGAATATATCGGCGAATGCCGGCTCGTCATGCATCACCCGAATCATCTCGTTCCTGCTGATCTTGAGCGCGGTGCACGTGTTCACAGCGGTCGCGGTCGCCATATGCAAGCCAGTAATCGCCGCGAGGGACTCTTCTCCTACAAAATCCCCGGGGGATAAGAGCGTGATCGTTGCCTCTTTGCCGTTCTGCGAAACGACCGTGACCCGCGCGCGGCCTTTCTGCAGGTAAAACACAGAATCCGCCGAGCTTCCCTGGCAAAAAAATGTTTCCGTTGGCTTCAACTCGATGATGGTGCGGCCTAGTCCGGCGTTTGCAAGAAAAGCGGCGGAGTTGAATGGAATGCCTTTGTTGCTCGCCAAAACACCACCTCGCATAGGGGAAGAGAAAGACATAGTCTTCATTCAGACCGAGCGCCTGCAACAAGATCCCGCGCTTTTCTCGAAAGAATCCGTAGGCAATCTGCCCCAGGATCGACTGAAGTACCATCAATCTCTGTCCATCATCGCGCCGGCTGAATGGGGCTGTCTGGTCAATTCTGCTCAACTTTGGGCGTGGCCTTGGTCACGCGCTTAAGTGGACGAAATTGAATGGGACTGTGAGGAAGCCACTCAATCTATAGGGCTTCTCGTGGACGGCGCCTGGTGCCACACTGTCGATTTTAGTGCAGCACGAGGGTGCGCGTCAGGGTTTAGGGTATTCGCTTTTCTTCAAGATTTTCAAGCCTTGGCGCCGGCGGTTCTTCAAATGCGGGCAAGCCAGCGATCGACCTTAATCGATCGATAGTCCCCTATACCCCCTGAGCCGGATTGCTCAGACCATTTCATGCGACAGCACTAAGGTGAGAGATACCTTGTGCGCCTCAAATGCGCATACAGCAAGTGATGCTGCGCATAGGTAGAAAAAATGGTGAGTTGCATGAAGAAGTTTGTGACGATGGTGGCAATACTCGGTCTGGGTGTGGCTAGCGCCGCTTGGGCAGAATCGGATCGCGAAGCAACAGTCAACCGGCTGGATCATGCCGGCAGAGTGCTGCACGAGATCATGGCCGCACCTGATAACGGTATTCCGGAAGAGGTTCTCGAGCACGCGAAGTGCATCGCCGTAGTTCCCCATTTACTCAAAGGCGGTTTTGTGTTTGGCGCGGAAAATGGCCGCGGCGTAACTACGTGCCGCACGGCTAATGGATGGAGCGCACCGGCATTCTTTGCCATTACGGGCGGAAGCTGGGGCCTGCAGATCGGTGTTGAAGGTGTGGACCTGGTCATGATCATCCAGAACGACAATGGCATGAAGCGGTTGATCGGGAGTGGGTTTGAGCTTGGTGCGGATGCCTCTGCGGCAGCTGGACCGGTAGGACGCCATGCCTCTGCCGATACAAACTGGAAGCTGGATACGGAGATTCTGACTTACTCGCGGGCCAAGGGGGCCTTTGCCGGACTTACTCTGAACGGCGCGTCGATTCGCCGCGACGACGATTCTACAGTGGCTGTCTACGGTCGCGATGTTTCTACACGTCGGATTCTGCAAGGCGAAGAGGCCGTGCCGGCCTTGGCACGCTCGTTCCTGGATGCGGTAAGGGACGCAAAGGCACAGGCTATCGCTTCAAACTAGCAGCCGTTAGTCAATGCATCGCGGACGCCCTGAGGTCGAATTCGAGGGCGTCCAAAACTCGGAAAAGGAGTTATTATGCTTTGGACAATTTGTGTCATCTTGTTGGTCCTGTGGCTTCTGGGCTTCACCCTCCATGTCGGGGGTGGCCTGATTCACTTACTGCTTGTCGTTGCGCTGGCTGTTTTGATCTTCAACCTGGTGACGGGAAGAAGGCGCGCTCTCTGAAATCGGGAGCTCTCAGGAGCTTCTGGTCAACTAAGACAATGGCGATTGCTTTCACAAACGGAGATATCTGTGCGCTTGCGTTGCCGAAATCCAAATCGAGCCTCTTTACAGGATTGCAGGCGCTCTCGCACTTATAGGTGTATGGTGAAGTTAGCTGTTCATCTTCCCCTTTCTCGCCTTCAGCACTCCACGCTTCGCTCCAGACGAGCATCGTTCAAGTACGCAACCGAACGCCTGGAGCCAGCATGGCCCTTATCAAGAAGATAGATGTAAAGAACTATCTTTCTGCTCGCAAGCGCAATGGGTTGCGTCCATACCGGCCGGCAAGCCAACCCGACGCAACAGGATTTTCGGGAGAGCCATCGAGACGCGCGGATTCCGAAGCGAGCACGAGTACACTTGACCCATCCTCCGCAAGTGGAATGCATGCGTCGCAGATCGGGACGCAAACCGACTCCGGCCAGGTTGTGACCCCCGCAACATCAAAAAGCGTACAAGGGTGAAGCTTCGTTCCGTTTTCCTGCGCAAAGAGTGCGTCTTGCCGAGTCGCCTGGATCCGCTGCGGGAACCCGTTGGTGAAGGCTGGACGCACATAGAGGAAATCTCTGCACCCGTATTCGATACGATGATCCGCCAGGCCGGATGGCACTTTATGTGGGTTTTGCCTGCCTGTGCACGGAGAGGCTTTGGTGCAAGCTCAGAAGCGGCGACCAATCGAGCATTGACTCGCGCGCTCAATCACGTGCCACAGCAATTCAACGCGGCAGAGCTTGATTCCGTTCGCGTCGCAAAATATCCAGGATTCTACATCGCGAACGTCAGGCTGCAATCCCGCCAGATTCAGGAACGCACTTCATTGGACCCTGCTGATGAACGGCATCCACGGGCGCTTGCGGCGAGGTGAGGGCGCGCAGCCTCTGATGAACGCGGATCTATGGACCATACATCTCCCAAACCGGATGGTGAAGCGCCGTTTGTGGTTTCGAAGTCCGAGTGAAAGCAGGACAAGTTGTCACTCCCTGAAATGCATCATCTTGAGAAATCAGACGGCGAGGCTGTTCGAGTCCCATCCCGGCCGTTGGGGACGAAAGCGCTTAGTCTCCCGTTGCCGACGCGTATCGCATTCATTGGAAATTATCTGCCGCGCGAGTGCGGGATTGCGACGTTCACGACGGATCTTTGCTCTGCGCTTGCGGTCGAATACGGAGAGGGGCGCCTGTTTGCCATTCCCGTCAACGATCCTGATTCAAATTATGACTATCCAGAACGAGTGCGCCTGGAACTCGATCAGGAAGAATCGGCTTCTTATGAACGAGCGGCCGACTTCCTCAATTTCAATGGGAACGATCTTGTATGCCTGCAGCATGAATACGGCATCTATGGAGGTGGCGCCGGCAGCCACATCTTATCCCTGCTTCGCAGGTTGAAAATGCCGTTGGTCACCACGCTGCATACCGTTCTGCGCGCCCCGGATGCAGATCAGCGAGCTGTCCTTGAAGAGATTGCACGACTCTCCGATCGCCTTGTTGTCATGAGCGACCAAGCTGCTGAAATGCTCCGTGAAGTGTATGCGGTTCCGATCGAGAAAATCGATGTGATTCCGCATGGGGTGCCGGAGATGCCGTTCATGGACCCTAACTATTTCAAGGACAAGTTCGGGACGGAAGGAAAATCTGTCCTGCTGACTTTCGGTCTGTTGTCTCCAAACAAGGGCATAGAAAATGTCATACGTGCACTCCCCGCAATTCTGGCAAAACATCCAAACGTGGTTTATATCGTCTCCGGGGTAACACATCCTCACATCCGGCGTCGCGAGGGAGAACGCTACCGCGAAGAACTGAAAGCGCTAGCTCAGGAACTTGGCGTTGCTTCCCAGTTGATCTTCAATAATCGCTTTGTGAGTGCCGAGGAATTGGTGGAGCACGTAGGGGCAGCGGATATCTATATAACTCCCTATCGCCAGGAAGCGCAGGTTGTTTCCGGCACACTCGCCATTGCCCTGGGTGCTGGAAAGGCGATCGTCTCTACGCCGTACTGGCATGCAAAGGAGTTGCTCGCGAATGGGCGAGGCGTGATTGTCCCCTTTGACGATCCCGACTCCATCGCGGAAGCGGTGCTCAGGTTATTGGAGAATGACGCGGAACGTCACGCTATGCGCAAGCGGGCCTATCTCCACTCGCGGGCAACCACATGGCCGAAGACGGCGCGGGCGTATATGGCGAGTTTTCAACGCGCGCGTTTCGAACGCAGCTTACGGCCAAGACCCGCGCAACTGGATGAGCATGCGGTGAATGCGCCCGATGATCTGCCGGCGCTGAATACCGAATATCTGTGGAGCATGACCGACGATACCGGCATGTTGCAGCACGCAATCTTCTCCGTGCCGAACACGCGCGAAGGCTACACCACCGACGACAACGCGCGCGCTCTCATCGTGTCCACTCTTTTGGATGAGAATGGCGGATTCGCGCGCATTGACGAGCATCTCAAACTCTCTCGCCGGTATCTGGCCTTTCTTTGGCTCGCATTCCATTCCGATACAGGGCGCTTTAGGAATTTTCTTAGCTACGACCGGAAATGGTTAGAAGACGTTGGTTCGGAAGACAGCCACGGCCGTGCCGTCTGGGCTTTGGGCACCGTGCTCGGTCATTCGCAGGATGCAGGATTGCGCGGAGCCGCGGGAAGGCTGTTTGAGGCAGCCGTGCCTTCCGTTCCGAGGTTCAGAAGTCCGCGCGCATGGGCCTTTGGCATCCTTGGCGTGCAAGCATATCTGGACTGGTTCCCGGGCGACAGAGCCATGCAAGGTATTCGAAACACGCTTGCCAACCGTCTGCTGGACATATACGAGCGCAGCCGTTCCGATTCATGGCGCTGGTTCGAGAAGAGCCTCTCATATTCAAACGCAAGGCTGTCGCAGGCGCTCATCCTCGCGGGTTGGCAGAGCGAAAACAAAAGAATGGTGGCGGCTGGTACCGAATCACTGCAATGGCTGTTAAGTGCACAGTCCTGGGGTGACAAAGAAATCTTTGTGCCGATAGGCTCGAACGGCTTTTACAAGGAAGGTCAGGAGAAGGCTCGCTTCGATCAGCAACCAGTCGAAGCCTGTGCGACGATCTCCGCTTGCCTTGAGGTCGACAGACTTACAGGCCATGCGAACTGGCGTGAGGAAGCTCATCGAGTCTTCCAATGGTTCCTTGGGAAGAACGACCTACAGGTATCTCTCTACGACCCAGCAACAGGTGGATGCAAGGATGGGCTTCACCCGGACCGCGTAAACGAAAACCAGGGAGCGGAGTCAACGCTCTCCTTCCTCATGGCACTCCTGGAAATGCAGCGGGTGCAAGAAACAAGCGCAGCAGAACAGCATCGCGAAATGAGTCTCTCCCTTTGAATTCACGTGTCGATCCGGCTGTATCGTCAACGGCTACTGTCATGGAGCAAGTAAGCCAGGATGCATTTGCAGGTCCTCCTCTGTTCACCCGCTGCGTGGGCAATCCGATCCTGACCAGGCAGAATTGGCCCTATCCAATCAATAGCGTCTTCAACGCAGGCGCTGTTCGCCTACCTGGAGGGGATACGCTCTTGCTTTGCCGTGTAGAGGACCGGACCGGTTTGTCGCACCTGTGCGCAGCTCGCTCGGCGAATGGAATCGACGATTGGCGGATCGACGCCAAGCCCACGCTGATGGCCAGTCCACGCGACTATCCCGAAGAGATCTGGGGCATTGAAGACCCGCGCATCACTTACGTTCCTGAGCTCGAGCAATACGCAGTGGCATATACCTCCTTTGCGCGCGGAGGTCCTGGAGTTTCGCTGGCGCTTACAAAAGACTTCAAGGAGTTTCAACGGTTCGGTGTCATTATGCCGCCCGAAGATAAGGATGCTGCTCTGCTGCCATACAGAATCGATGGCTACTGGGCTATGATCCACCGGCCGATGACGACGACGGGCGCCCATATGTGGATCTCGTACTCTCCGGATCTGCGGCATTGGGGCAGCCACAAAGTTATCCTGGAAGCGAGACGCGGAGGATGGTGGGACGCAAACAAGATTGGACTATGCTCCCCGCCGATTGAAACGTCGAAAGGCTGGCTGACAATCTATCACGGCGTTCGACGCACCGCCTCGGGTAGCATCTATCGGTTGGGCCTCGCACTCTTCGATCTGAAGAGGCCGGAGGTCTGTTTGCAACGCGGAGACTCTTGGGTGTTTGGTCCGGAAGCTGCCTATGAGCGCTCTGGAGATGTGGGCGATGTCGTGTTTCCCTGCGGCCAAACCATCGGTGCAGATGGGGACTCGCTTCACATCTATTACGGAGCTGCTGATTCTTGTATCGCCTTGGCAACGGCAAGTATCCGCGCCCTGCTCACGTGGTTGGACTCTAATTCCAACGCAGGCGGAGCCGCGCTTTGACAGATACCATCATTAGCCTGAAAGGAGTCTCGCGATGAACGTCGATACGATGACCTGGCCAAACTGGCTACCGCGGGTGTTGTGGTTTCGGCACATGTGCCCTCGCTGCAACTCGGTGGAATTTAAACCGGGCGAGTTGCATTCAGGCGATGGTCTTCTGGGGATGTTTGCTCTCCGGCCCGTTCGCTGCATGTGTTGCTGGAGACGGTTCTACTGGTTCCCATTCGAAGGTGCAGAATGAGCTCTGTCCTATACGAGTCCGGTCCCACGTCGAACGATCTTCTACGCAACCTTTGCGAAACACTCGGAACTAGGTAGGACCTATCAGATCATTGCGCAGAGCGCAGAGGACATTCAAAACATTGAGAATGCCGCGACCGTCAGCATGGGACCGTATTTGCTCAAGTCCGGACGCCCTAGCCTCTTGACGACGATTAGTATCTACAGCCTGCGGTGAGAGACCCGACAGCAACTGCTACAGCTTTATATGAATGTGGCGGCGATTCAGGTCTGGCAAGAAATGGGAAAGTCGCTCCGGTTTGGATCAACAAGGTGGACTGGTTCACGGTGAGGGTCTTAGGTCTAGCAGTTCTTCCGCAACATACCCCGCAGTCGTTCCGTCAGAGAATGTCACAATCAGACCCTCGTCATGATCGCGTTCAACGTTTAGAATTCCGATTGGTTCTGGCATGCGGACGAGTATATCGAGGTTTCAAACTGACTCATGTCTCGTTCTGCTCACTCTGAAGGATGAATCGCACAATCTTCCGACTCTACATATTGGGATATTGGCTACCGAGTGGACGGACGGCGCAGAATCGACCGGTTGTTCGATCGTAAGTATAGTAATGACCATTCAATCTCTCTGCGCAGCGATAAACTTCGGAACAATCTGCCGAAGATCCGAAGGCAGAACATGGAGGCAAAGGAATGTTTCACATAATCTGGTATTTGATTATCGGGCTACTTGCCGGGCTTATCTCGAAATCGGTGATGCACTTGCACATGACCCTCTTTTGGACACTCGTGCTTGGCGTAATCGGGTCGGTTCTCGGCGGCGGCGTTACACACATAATTTTTCGCCCGAAGAACGAACGATATCATCCTGCTGGCCTCATTTTTTCAACACTGAGCGCCATCCTGATCCTCTTCATTTGCCATAAACTCAACATCCATTTCCCCTCGCTCTGACTTCCATCTTCATGGAAGGATCAGACCGCACTTTGTAAAACATTGATGTTCACACGACCTTGGGGCAACCTCGGCTACAAGCTACCCATAAGGTGACCTCACGGTATCGATCTGGCTACATTCTCCGAAACCGGTCCCGGGCCAGCTACACGTTGATTGCTGCCTTTGGGCGCTGGCACCGATGGGACACCCACCGGCCGGAGCCGGAGCGCACTGACGCGTGTCCGGTGAAGGGCCGTTTGGGGACCTGCTCACGGACCGGAGAGAATACAAGCCGTCGAGATTTAGACAGGGATTGACTTTCCGAACCGCGACTAGTTGCTGTTCCAGTCTTACTCTCAACACGAATCGGGATTCATGACGCCCCGAGGGTGGCTCCTCCTGATCGGATGCGCGATTGGTATGTATTGGCATCAGTCGCACTCGGCCGCAATGGATCACTGTCTGCGGTGCGGTGCTGAACGTAATAAACGAAATAGCCTCTGGATCGGAAATAACTCATACTTTCGGGGCATTGGATGGTCAGAAGCAACCTAGCGAAAGGTAACGTGTCGCGCCGCGATTGGGGCCAAATCTCCCTCGAAGAGCCTTATTATGACATCGGGCGATAGCCGCTTGCCGGGCACTCAGATGTAAGACGCATTCACGTACCGTGTCTCTGGCTCACGAATGGTTCTCTGGGAGGATCGAAGCATGGGAGATAACAAAGAGACCGGGCAATCCCCGTCCGTCTCCGCGCGCACCTTCCTCATCCGTACATTGATCCTTGCCTTGGCAATGACTGCTGGAAGGCACGTCATGGCATGGGGAGCCGAACCCGTTCCACTTAATACGCTGCACGCGATCCATTCCCTGACAAAGGCTGATGCCCGAGCGGGGCTGCCCGTGGTTTTCGAGGGTACGGTTACCTATTACAACAAAAGCGACGTCGACCTTTTCGTTCAGGAGGGCAACGAGGCAATCTACGTCGAAACTAAACCCAATGAAGATTGGACTCTTGGCGATCGGGTCCTCGTAAAAGGAAAGACCCGGGATAGCTTCACCCCCGATGTGCTTAGCGACCAGGTAACTTTGCTTCATCATGGATCTCCGCCGAATCCTGTCGAGGCGGACTTCGAAAAACTTATCCGCGCTCAGATGGATTGCTTGCGGGTCGCAGTCCGCGCCAAAGTCCGCAGTGCGGACACGGTGAACTTTGGAAACATGCATGGCATTTACTTCAAGTTACTCATGGACGGAGGTTCTATTGATGCGACGGTCGTAGGGACCGACGCGAGCAGGGCCAGAGAGTTGCTGGACGCCGATGTGGAACTCACTGGGGTCGTGTCTGGAAAATTCGACAGTAAGATGCAATTGGTCGGCATCCTGCTCGAAGTTCCCTCGCTTGACGACGTGAAAGTTCTCGCGCGCGCCAAGACAAGCCCGGAATACCTCCCAATTACGCCCATGAATGAGGTTCTCTCCAGCTCCTATGTGCAGGATCTCACGCGCAGGGTCCGTGTCCAGGGCACAATCACTTACTATCAGCCAGGCTCGGGGGCAGTGCTTCAGAAAGGCGATGAAAGTCTTTGGGTTTCGACCCACACGAGCGCTCCAATGCGGATTGGCGACGTAGCGGTCGCAACAGGCTTCCCAGATGCGCGAGAGGGTTTCCTCGAGCTCTCCGACGCCGAAGTCCAGGACAGCAATTTCTACGAACCCATCGCGGCCCAACCGGCGACCTGGCGGCAATTAGCCACTTGGAACAGCGGCGATCCCGATGGTCATCAGAATGACTTGGTCTCCTTCGAGGGTCAGGTTATGACCGCCGTCCGGGAAGACTCTCAGGACGAGTTTGTTCTCTCCTCCGATGGCAAGCTGTTCACTGCGATATTTCGCCATCCGCCCTCGAACAGACCGCTACCTGCGATGCGTCAGATTCCGATAGGAACCAAGATCCGCGTCACTGGCATCTGCATGGCAGCGCAAGCCAATTCCATTGCCACAGTCGAACAAGAAGTGCCTTTCTACATCCTGTTGCGGTCCTTCGACGATATTGAGATTGTCGCGAAGCCTTCGTTGCTCAGCGTGCGCAACCTGATGGTACTGGTCGGGTTGCTTCTCGCCCTGCTGTTAGCCGGAGGCGCCAGGGCATGGGTCCTGGAGCGCAGAGTGCGCTACCAAAACGCCGAAGCGGCTTACACAGAGCGCCGGCGCAGCCGCATTCTCGAGGACATCAACGGCTCCCGTCCTTTGGCTGAAATCATTGAGCAGATCACTGAGCTTGTCTCCTTCAAGCTGCATGGCGTTCCCTGTTGGTGCCAGATCTTCGACGGAGCAAAACTCGGAAACAGTCCCTTGGATCCTTCTTCCTTTCGCATCGTTCACGAACAGATTCCCGCTCACTCAGGGCAGCCGCTCGGAATGATCTACGCCGCATTCGCTCCTCTAGCCATACCACGCGCCAGTGAATCCGAGACCCTCCTCATGGCGGCAGGTCTGGCAAGTCTGGCCATTGAAACTCGACGACTCTATTCCGATCTGGTCCACCGATCCGAATTCGACTTGCTGACAGACATTCACAACCGGTTCTCGCTGGAGCGGTTTCTTAATAAGCAAATCGACTTGGCACGTCAGAACGCGGGGATCTTCGGATTGGTCTACATCGATCTTAACGACTTTAAACGCGTGAACGATGTCTATGGGCACCAGGCAGGAGACTTGTATCTCCAGGAGGTGGCGATCCGCATGAAACACCACCTTCGCTCCGAAGACGTGCTCGCACGGCTCGGAGGTGACGAGTTCGCCGTGCTCCTGACGAAGGTTCACAACCGCGCCGAAGTCGAGGAGGTTGCCTTCCGGCTGGAGCGATGCCTCGACACCCCTTTTGTCGCCGAAGGGTACGTCGTTCAAGGTTCGGCTAGCGTCGGATTCGCTCTCTATCCGGAGGACGGCTCGACGAAAGACAGTCTCCTGAGCGCCGCCGATGCCAATATGTATTCCAATAAGCACGTACGCCGAGAAATCAGAGGTGCGTCGGTTGAAGACGATCCTGGACCCGAGCCAGAAGGTCGCGCTTAATACTCGCCTGTTTCGCTTCATCTCACTCCAAATCACTCGCTAACTTCTGGATGATTTGTCGATCAGGCGCCCCAAGAAACACACGTCGCAGCCCAGGGTGCAACTCACGGAATTGATCAAATTCGCTGGATTGCAACAATCTGGTCATCCAGCACAAGGCCGTCTCTTTTCGCCGATCTCCACCCTTGGTGTAGAATCGGGTCGAACAATGGAGATTTTTCTCAATCTCGCCTGGACTAGCCTTGCAATCCTAAGTCTGGGTTTATGGATGCGTTTCGAGCGTCGGACAGGCAGGCACCGGCGAATGCCTCTGATCGCGCTCGTCATGCTCCTCGTCATACTGTTCCCGGTCATCTCGGTCAGCGACGATCTCTGGTCCATTCAAAATCCCGCGGAGACTGATACCTGCCAGCGCCGTCATCAGATTGCTCCCAATCCGCATTCCATAATCCCTGTGTTGGCGGCCCCGCTCGCACCTTTGTTCGCCCACGTCACTCTGGACGTTCAGTATTTTTCGGCTCCCATTGAATTGTCGACAGACAGATATGGCATTCCTGCGCTCGAGGGAATCGATAACAGGCCTCCCCCCGCCGCCTGACTTTCTCGTCTTCCCCGTCAACAAAACAATCTTCCTGCGACCGCCGTGTGAACACGACGCAAAGGGTATGAATGAAGCAGATATTCTCTTCCACGCCTGCCCGGTTGGCAGCGACCGTACTCTTGTTGACGGCGGCGCATTGCCCGGCACAAGAATCGCTTACCTGGGATCAGGTGAAGTCGGAATTCGAATCGAAGAACCCTGCCCTCAAGGCCGACGCCCTCAATGTTGATGAAATGCGGGCAGAGGAAATCACGGCATACCTGCGGCCCAACCCACAATTCACGGCAGCGGCCGACGGCACGCAAATCGCTCCGCATGACGGAGCCTGGCAACCATTCAAAGGCACGGATGTTGTCCCGACCCTCAGCTATCTCCACGAGCGCGAGCACAAACGCGAGTTACGATTGCAAAGTGCGAAGGAAGGCACGCAGATCGCCGAATCACAACACGAGGATCTGAAGCGGACGCTTGAATTCACTCTTCGTACGTCCTTTGTCAATACGCTGCAGGCCAAAGCTATCCTCGATCTGGCAAAGGCCGATCTGGACTACTACGATCACATCATTCAAATCAGCCGCGATCGCTTGAGAGCTGGAGATATCGCCCAGATTGATTTCGATCGGATTGAGCTCGTCCGGGTGCAATACGAAACGGAGATCCAGACCGCAATCGTCAATCTTCGAACAGCGAAAATCCAGTTGCTTCAATTATTGGATGAGCGAACGCCGGTGGAGCAATTCGACGTCTCCGGCCCTTTCGATTTTTCTGACAATCTCAAGGCCCTCGACGACATACGCCAGACAGCTCTTGATGCCCGTCCCGATCTGCGAGCCGCCCTCGAAACCGTCCAGCAGTCGCAGACCAATCACAAACTGGCAATCTCGAATGGTTCAACCGATCCCACGTTCAGCGGTTGGTATACATACAATTCATCGAACAACAATCCGAATGGCATTCAGACGATCGGTGCCAGCGTGAATATTCCACTTCGTATCTTCGATCACAATCAGGGTGAGAAGCAGCGCACGCTCATCGATATCAGCCGCAGTCAGCAAGCCAGTGAAGCCACACGCGCGCAGGTTTTCAGCGACGTGGATTCCGCTTACGCGCAGGTGGAAAGCGATATCGCTCTCCTCAAGCCCTACAAGGAAAAGTACAAGGATCAAGCCACGAGGGTGCGCGATACCATCACCTATTCCTACCAGCATGGCGGCGCATCGTTGATGGATTTTCTAAACGCACAAACCGAATATCGCGCTGTGCAGGAGGCCTATTTGCAACTGGTCGGCTCCTATCTTTCCGCTGCCGCGCAGCTCAATCTTGCTGTGGGACGTGAGGTGATCCAATGATCAGATACTTCCCTTTCGAAAGATGTCCCATCAGCCGAGCCGTGCTCGCCGCTGGAGCGTGCTTGACGATCGCGCTGTCAGGTTGCCACGGAAAAGACGAGGGCGATGGCGCTCCGCCGCCGGCAAAAGTGGTCGAAGTATCGGATATGAACCTGATTACCATCGATAAGAATGACGTCAGCAAATTCCCTCTCACCACGGCTGGCCAAATCGAGGCGCCTTCAGAACTAAAAGCGACGGGAACAGTTTTTCCCGACATCTCCCGCGAGGTTCCCGTAATCTCGCTTGCAAATGGTCGCGTGGTCGATATCAAAACTCGGCTGGATGACAACGTGAAAAAGGGGCAGCTGCTCTTCAGTGTGCAAAGCAGTGACGTCACAAACGCCTTCGATGCCTACTTGAAAGCCGTCAACGATGAACAGCTCGCGAACAAGGCGGACATCCGCGCACAAGACTTATTCAAGCACGGCGCGATCTCTCAAGCCATGGTTGAGCAAGCGGACGCCGCCGAGAAAGACGCCCAGGCAGACTTGACCGCAGCGGCGGAACAACTCAAGGTCCTGGGAGTCGACAAAAACCATCCAAGCCCGATCGTCAATGTATACGCGCCGATCACTGGCGTCATCATCGGGCAAAACGTGACCAACGCGGCTGCCGCAGGCGTCACGCTTTCAGGTTCGGCCACGGCATTCACGATTGCCGATCTGTCGACCGTCTGGATCCTTTGCGACGTCTATGAAAACGACATTTCCAAGATTCAAGTCGGTCAGGAAGCGAAAATCAAACTCACTGCCTATCCTGATCGGCCACTAACAGGACGCGTGAGTGACATCGGCCCGGTACTTGATCCCTCGATTCGCACCGCGAAGGTCCGAATCCAGGTTCCCAACCCAGGCATTCTCCGGCTCGGGATGTTTGTGACAGCGACCTTCTCGAGCAAGAAGAAAGTGACCTACACGGTCATTCCAGCCGATGCGGTCCTGCACCTGCACGATCGCGACTGGGTCTATCTGCCCGCCGGTGGCAATCAGTTTAGGCGCACCGAAGTGCGCGCCGGCGCCATGCTGGACGGCAACCGGCAGGAGATCCTCTCGGGACTTGAACCGGGTCGGAAGGTCGTGGTCAACGCATTGCTTCTAGAGACTGCGGGGAACCAATAGATGATTCGCGCACTTGTCGACTTCGCGCTGAAAAATCGTTGGCTGGTTCTGGGCGGTGTCGTGGTAATGACTGCGTGGGGAGTCGTTTCCTTCCGGAACTTGCCAATTGAGGCCTATCCCGACGTTGCAAACAACTATGTTCAAATCATTACGCAATGGCCAGGCCGTAGCGCCGAGGAGATCGAGCGGCAGGTAACGGTTCCGGTCGAGATTCAGATGGCCGGCATCCCTCACCTGACCCATTTGCGCTCTACAACTTTGGCCGGCCTCTCCAGCCTCATGCTCATCTTCGATGACAACTCCACAAGTGACGTCAATCGCGAACATGTGCTGGAACGGCTCAGCCAGGTCAACCTGCCCGCCAATCTAGTGCCGCAGATGGGAACCGATTGGAGTCCTGTCGGTCAGATTTATTGGTACACGGTCGAGAGCTCCAATCCTGCCTACGACGTGATGGAGAAAAAATCCCTCGAAGACTGGACTCTGGAGAAATCTTTCAAAAGCGTCCCGGGCGTTGTCGATGTCTCAAGCTTCGGCGGTCCGACCAAGGAATACCAGATCAGGCTTGATCCTGAAAAACTTGTAGCGTACGGGCTCTCGATCGGACAAGTCGAGCAACAGGTAGCCAGTAACAATACAAACGGCGGTGGAAGCTTCATCGAACAGGGAGCGCAAGAAATCAATGTGCAATCCCTGGGCCTATACACAAGCGTCCAGGATATTGAAAACACGGCGATCAAGACCGCCAATGGGACCGCCATTAAGGTCAAGGACATCGCTACCGTCGCACAGGGTCCAAAGATCCGCCTCGGGCAGATCGGCAGATCCACGCATCTTCCCGATGGCAGGATCATCGACAATCCTGACACTGTCGAAGGCATCGTCCTCTTGCAGAAAGGAGACGATTCAGATCCCGTACTGCAAGGGATTCATGACGAAGTCAAGAAACTCAACTCCAACTTACTTCCGAAGGGCGTCAAGATCGTTCCCTTCCTCGACCGCTCCGATCTAGTCAAGTACACCGTGAGCACGGTGGAAGACAATCTGAGCGCAGGAATGATCCTCGTCTCGATTATTTTGTTCCTCTTCCTCGGCAACGTTCGTGGCGCGATTATCGTCGCACTCACGATACCGTTCGCCTTGCTATTCGCTTCAATCTGTCTGGATTTGAGTCACATTCCCGCCAACTTATTGTCATTGGGTGCGCTTGACTTCGGGATGGTCGTCGACGGAACCGTGGTGATGATCGAAAACATGGTGCGCCATCTTGCTTACACGGACGACACCCGAACGCCGGCGCAGAAGATTCGCGAAGCAGCCCATGAAGTGCAACGGCCGGTCTTCTTTGCTCGCGGCATTATCATTACTTCCTATCTGCCCATCTTCACCTTGCAGGCTGTCGAAGGCCGACTCTTCAAACCAATGGCATGGACCGTCAGTTTCGCGCTGATCGGTGCGCTTGTCTTCGCAATTCTTGTGGCGCCGGTGGGCGCCAGCTACTTGTTCCGCAACGGTGCCAAAGAGTGGCATAACCCCATCATGGTTTGGCTCATTCGCCGCTATCGCATCGCGGTGCGCGCAGCGATTGTGCATAGAAACACGACGTTCGGAATCTCTGCCGTCTTATTCCTCATCGCCATCTATCTCACATTCGGCGGCCCGATTGGTTCAGAGTTTCTGCCTCACCTCGATGAGGGTTCCATCTGGGTTCGCGGCACGTTGCCTCCAAGCGAGGGTCCGACCGCGAGCATTGACTTCACGAACAAAGCTCGTGTCGTGATGGCATCTTTTCCCGAGGTCACTCAGGTCGTCAGCCAGACAGGTCGCCCCGACGACGGTACTGATACCGCCGGTTTTTTCAATACCGAGTATTTTGTTGATCTGAAGCCAAAGAAGCAATGGCGTCCGCTCTTCCACCAGGACAAGGAAGCACTGATCGCTGCCATTGACAGGGAACTTTCAAAGTTTCCGGGCGTCATTTGGAATTATTCCCAACCTATCTCCGACAACATGGAAGAAGCTGTCTCCGGCGTGAAAGGCGAACTTGCCGTCAAGCTCTATGGCGACAATCTCCGCACACTTGAAGCAACTGCCGAGCGCATTCAAGCTCAAATGGCGACAGTGAAGGGCGTGGCTGATCTCGGTATCTTCCGCATCGTCGGACAACCTAATCTCAATTTCGCAGTGGACCGCGAAGCCGCCGCGCGTTGGGGCATCAATGTAGCGGACATTCAAGATGCCATCCAGACAGCGGTCGGCGCCAATGCGCTCACTCAGGTGCAGCAAGGCGAGGCACGCTACGATGTGACTCTCCGCTATCAGAGACAGTATCGCGACACACGTGAGGCCATCGAAGACATCCGGCTGCTCGCGCCGTCGGGTGAACGCGTCTCTCTCGCGCAGGTAACCAAAGTCTCTACAGATGATGGCGCTGAAGCCATCAATCGCGAAGGCGGCCAGCGCTACATCGCCATCAAGTTTTCCGTCGAAGGTCGAGATCTGGGATCGACGGTGGAAGAAGCCATCAGCAAAGTGAATCGCAATGTTCAATTGCCTGCGGGTTACCACACCGAGTGGGCAGGCGAATACGCAAGCCAACAGCGCGCAAACAAACGCATGGCTCTTGTTATTCCGATCACCGTTCTCGCCATCTTTCTTATCCTTTACACGATGTTCCGTTCCGTCAAATGGGCGATGCTGATCCTCGTCTCTGTCGTCATGGCCTCTATCGGCGGACCGCTCGCCCTCTTTCTCACACACACCAACTTCTCCGTCTCTTCGGCGGTTGGATTTCTCGCACTCTTCGGCGTCTCGGTTGAAACCGGAGTGATCATGATTGAATTCATCAATCAGTTGCGCGCACGCCGCAAAGGACTGGAAGAATCCAACAAGGAGCACATCATTGAGGCGGCAGTGGAAGGTGCGGTCTTACGCTTGCGCCCTGTGATGATGACCATGCTCGTGGCGACGCTGGGCTTGTTGCCTGCCGCGCTCTCTCATGCCATCGGTTCGGATTCCCAACGGCCGTTCGCAATTGTCATCGTCGGTGGATTGCTCGCCAATCTTGTTATCGGAGTTTTCCTGATGCCCGCGATGTACGTCTGGCTGGCACGCGAGGATGACATCCTGCCGCCCGTAGAAATCAGCGAGGAATTCTAGCGGACTAGAGCGAAACCAGAGTGACTGTGTCCTTTTGAATTTCCTGCAGGGTCGCCACTCTCTGGCGGTCGCGTCGACTTGAACGCTGTGGCGTCGGGATATATCGACTCTGATTTCGCTATCGCCGTCCAGGCAGTGGCTATTCTTCGCGCAATACTTCAAGCGGCCTCAGTCCGAGGATGCGATAGCTCGCAATCCAGCCAGTGGCTGTAGCAAGGATCGCGGTCCCTACAAGCGCGAAGAGAGTCGCATTCCAATCCAGGTGGAAAGCGACTTCCAGTCGGCGCAGAAGCACACGCGTGAGAATATTGGCGAAAACGACGCCGACCGAACCTGCAAGCAATCCAAGAACGCTGAATTCGACACTGAACGTGCGCACGATACGCATCCGCGTAGCTCCGAGGGTCTTCAGCACGACAGCCTCGCGCATGCGGCGGAAGCGGGCGCTCGCAATACTCGATGCCAGGATCATCAGACCGGCAAGGATCGAAAAGCCAGCCAGAAACCGGACAACAAATGTAATTTGATCGACGACCGTTTCAATGCGGCTCAGTACGTCGGCAATATTGATCACGGTGACAGTGGGGTAGGCCGCGAACAGAGCACGCTCCATCGAGGGGATCCTGTTCATCTCCACGTGCACGCCGCCGTACCAGGTCGCAGGTTCGTCTTTGAGCTGCCCAGACGGCAAAACGAAAGACACGCGTGCCGCTGGATGCTCGCCATCCGCGCGATAAATGGCACTGACCTTGAGCGAAAGCATTCGCTCGCCGATTTCTAATTGCACAGCGGAACCGACACCGAGTTGAAGTCGTTTTGCGACACCCTCTCCAACGGCGATCTCGTTCACATTCGGCGTGGTCCACCACTTTCCCTGCTCCACCTTGTCTCCTGTGGGAGGAGTGTCGGACCAACTCAGCTCGGCATTTTCGAGCATGCGCCGAGGGAAATGCTGCCCCTTCAACTGATCGAGAGTTCGCCCATTCAGCGAGATGAAATGGCCGGTGACCACGGGCATCAGGTCAAGGGCCTGAGTTACGCCGGGTTGATGCTGGAAGAAGTCACGAATGCCCGCGACTTCGTCGCCGCTCACATCGATCAGAAATACATTAGGAAGCCGGGGTGAAGCGGTCTCGCGGATATCCCGCAGCAACGAGCCCTGCATGAGATAGACGGCAAGAATCAGCATGACACCTGTGCCGAGCGAGGCCAGCACCGCTGCCGATTGATTCCCTGGCCTGTACAAGTTTGCTAGACCGTGGCGAAGCGACGAAGGCAGGCGCAGGCGAACCCGGTTGAGCGCGAAGCGCAAGACGCGCAAGGCAACGGCCGCCAGGACAAGCAGGACAATGAGCGCAACAGTGAACAGAAGCGCGAACCAGCCGCCGACCTTCACCGAGTCAGAAAGCGCCCACGCGATTGCACCAAGGGCAACAATCACCAGGATTGAAATGCCCATCTGCAACCGGCGTGCCCACCAGCGCGAGAACCATGCGCCGAATCCTGGCGGCGCCTGCTCTACCAGCCGGCGCAATACGAGAACAGGCCGCACTGCACGCACATCGAGCAACGGAGGCAGGCAAAAGAGAAGTGTGGTCAGCAAACCTGTTCCGAGACCGGCGAGTACAGAACGCCATGGAAAACCGAGCACGGTGTGGACCGGCAGCAATTTGCCAAAGACGGCCGGTAACGTAGCCATCACGGCGACGCCCGCAAAGACACCAATCAATCCTCCTGCCAGCCCAAGCCCGAGCGTCTGCAAAAGAAAAATGCGAAGCAAGTCACTTGAACGTGCACCCACGGCTTTGAGGATCGCCAGCATGTCCATGCGCTGTTCGAGGTGGGCATGCATGGCCATGGCAACTCCAATGGCGCCGAGCACCATCGCAACCAGGCAGATCAAGCTAAGAATTGCTGTGGCATTATCGAGCCCCTGGCTGAGCGCGGGATTGCCTTCCTTGAAATCCATCACCTGCGCATCAGGCAGAATCGTCTCCACCTGCTTCCGCACGGCAACCGGATCGCCTTTCGCGGGCAGCTTAAGCAGGAGACGCTGACTCGCCCGGCTTCCCTGCGCCAACAATCCTGTTCGATCAAGAGCGGCACGGGAGACCATGACGCGCGGTCCCATGCCCGCGCCAGCCGACATGCGATCCGGCTCCTGTTTCAGTACCGCGGTGATTTTGAAATTTCTTCCGCCGAGACGTAGCGTCTGGCCCACATGTGCGTTCAGCCGGATCAGGAACTCATCGGCCACAACGGCCGAATCGCCATCGAGGGCTTGCTGCAAGGTCATCTGCGGCTCGAGTTCGGCCTCACCGTAGAAGGGATATTCGGCAGGGTCAACAGCCTTGAGTGTTATGAGCAGCGGCACGGGATCTGGGGGCGCCGAGGCCATGGAAAGAGTTTCAACAACCCAGGTGGCGCGACCTATGCCATTGGACTGAGCGGCAGCCAGCGCCTTCTTCTTCTCGTCTGCAGTGGGTTCGCGAAAGATGCGCGCGCTCAGGTCGCCCGCCATCAACGAGCGTGCTTCGGTGGTGAGAGTGCTCCGAAAGGCTTCACTGAAACCGCGAATGCCAACCAGTGCGGCAACTCCGACGGCAACGGAAAGAACGACAAACGCAAACTTTCCTGGCGCGGATTTCAGATCGCGCCATGCGATGGCCGCTGCGCGTTTCCAACCGAGCGCACGACTAGCCATTTTTTCCCTCGCTTTGGAGGATGGGTTCTTCAACCTTCGGCAGAAACGGCAATGTGTCCTCGACGACCATTCCGTCTTTCAACACGATCTTTCGATCGGCCTGGCTGGCAATCTCCGCATCGTGCGTCACAAGAACGAGCGTGGTTCCCGCCTGACGATTGCGTTTCAAAAGAAGATCGAGCACCAGGCGTCCGTTGCTCGAGTCCAGATTACCTGTTGGCTCGTCGGCCATCACGATGGGCGGATCCACGACAAACGCGCGCGCCAATGCGACTCGCTGTTGCTCGCCGCCAGAAAGCTGAATGGGGTAGTGATCCATGCGTTCGCCCAGGCCGACGGACTCAAGCAGCGTCCGAGCCTGCTTCAAGCCCTGGCCTTCGATGTTCAGCTCGAAGGGCAGCAGCACGTTCTCAAGCGCGGTGAGCGTGGAAATCAGTTGGTAGGACTGAAAGACAAAGCCGATTTTGCGCCCGCGCACCGCCGCCAATTCTGTTTCAACCAGGTTGTGGATCGGCGTCCCATCGATCCAAATCTCACCCTCACTGGGAGTGTCCAACCCGGCAAGCAGGCCGAGCAACGTGCTTTTGCCGCTTCCGCTCGCTCCAACAATCGCCACAAACTGGCCGGACGGGATGCTAAGCGTGATCCCTTTTAATATCTCTACTTTTCTCGAGCCATTTTGAATCCATTTCTTCACATCGCGGACTTCAATCACCCGGCAGCCTCCCGAACCAACCTCAATCTCGTCTATGTGCCATCATACTGAGGGGCGCACTTCGTCCCTGATCTCAAGTACGCAAGGGAGGCGCCGGCTGTTCCCTTCCTCGCGCAGCTACACTATTGTTGTGGACGTGCGCCGCAGCCTTATCGTTTCTCTCTGGATTCTGTTTTTCGGAGCTCCGCTTTTCGCGGCTGACAGGCCATTGCTTGTTTGCTTCGGCGATAGCATTACGGCCGGCTATGGGCTTGGACCCGGCGAGTCGTACCCCGACGCGCTTCAGCGTGACTTGGATAAACTCGGCTACAGCTACAAGGTCGAAAACATGGGAACGAGCGGCGCGACCACCAAAGACGCGGTGGTGCGGCTGAATTCGGTCATTTCGCTTCGACCGGCAATCGTTCTTGTCGAGTTCGGAGGCAATGACGGCCTTCGCGGTCTTCCTCTAAGTCAGACACAACAGAACCTCGATACTGTTCTCACAAAACTAGAGAGCGCTCACATTCATGTCTTGCTGGCTGGAATCACCCTCCCGCCCAATTACGGTCCTGACTACGTTCATCAGTTTGACGAGATTTTCGTCGACTTGGCCGCAAAACATCACACCGCGACAGTTCCGATGATCTACAAGGACCTGGTCAAAGTGCCGGGCACCATCCAAACTGATGGAATCCACCCTACCGCGAAAGGCTCGGAGATTATTGCCAGAACTTTGCTGGTTGCGCTGAAGCCATTGTTGCGAAAGAGTCGCTGATTCGTTCCAGATTCGGATTAGCCGAGCACAACGACCGGTTGAAAGAGTGTGCCCGCCAATCTTTTTGCGATTGCGACCAGGTCGCGCTGTCCTGAAAAGACCTTGACGAGTTCGATCTGCGAGAACTCCGCGAGGTTTGCCTGTGCTCCATTGCGCAGCCTGCCTAATGCAGTTTCATCGGCGGCTACCGAGGGCAGCTCCGGCAACAGACTCCGCGGATGAATGCATTTTGCTTCCAGCCCTTCGACGTTGCCGGTCAACGGCTCCAACGTTTCGAGAGTATGAGCTTCGGCCAGCGTAAATGCGCCGGCTCTTGTTCTGCGGAGGCTGCTCAGGTGCCCGCCGCATCCGAGTTCCTGTCCCAAATCGTGCGCAACGGAACGAACGTATCCGCCAGCGCTGACAGCCATCTCAAACTGCGCCTCGAACCCGTTGAGCGCGAGGATCTCAAATCGAGAGATGCGAATAGTCGCAGGTTTCAACTCGACCGGTTTGCCGGAACGCGCGAGCTTGTACGCAGGTGTACCCGCAATTTTCTTCGCAGAGAACGGGGGCGGCATTTGCTGCATCTCTCCATAAAAACGAGCCGCGGCATTTTGTAGCTGGCTGAGCGTAAGGATGGGCTCGACGCATGGCCCTGCAGGCTTGCCGTCCGCGTCGTAAGTGTCCGTTGCGAACCCGAAGCGAATGGTTCCTGAGTAGCTTTTTTCCGCGGAGGAAAAATACTGCGCGAGCCGTGTGTATCGACCGACGAGGAGAGGGAGAACGCCTGTGGCCATTGGATCGAGCGTGCCGAGATGGCCGATGGAACTTTCTCCGGTGATTCTACGCAGCCTCGCCACCACATCGTGGCTTGTCATACCGCCCGGCTTATCAATGACCAGAAGTCCGTTCACCTAACTACTCTATTGCACCCCGGTCATCGGCTCATAACTTATGTCAGGCTGGTTGACGCACGAGCGAGAGAAACTCAGATCGAGTTTCCTTTTGACGGAAGCACCCTACCATCGCCGAAGTGACAGTGGATGAGTGCTGCTTCTCAATACCGCGCATCATCATGCAAAGATGCCTCGCCTCGATCACGACGCCCACGCCCTGCGGCTGAATCGCATCCTGGATAGCGTCGGCAATCTGCCGAGTGAGCCGCTCCTGTACCTGCAAACGCCGCGCGAAGACTTCAACCAGCCGAGGAATCTTGCTTAACCCGATCACTTTGCCGTTGGGAATATAGGCCACATGAACCTTGCCAAAAAATGGCAGCATGTGGTGCTCGCAAAGCGAGAACATCTCCACGTCTTTCACGATGACCATTTCGTCGTAGTCCACCTCGAAGAGCGCGCCATGCAGAATCTTCGTGGGATCCTCAGAGTAGCCCTTGGTCAAAAAGGCCATCGACTTTTCGACTCTCGCAGGAGTGGCAACCAGACCATCACGATTGGGATCTTCGCCAAGGCGGCTCAGGATTTCGCGATACATCTCCTGGGTGCTGAACTCGCTGAGTCCCTCGGCCGTGCTCACGACTCGCCGAACTGACTTACTCACTGCGATCGGTTGTGCCATCTCTTTCATCCTCCGGCCCGAATCCATCGAACTCGTGCCTCTATCGGTTCTCATGCTCAACGAAGGTCAACATCCTCCTTGTTGATATCCCAACACTGAAAGAAATTGTTCTCCGTCTCTTCTACGCGAACATAGTCCAATTCGGCTGCCGGCAATGACGTTTTCAGCAATCCAAAGATGACCTTACAAAGATTCTCCGTGGTTGGCACTCGATTCTCAAACACCGGATCGAGGTTTAAATTCGTGTGGTCAAAGCGGTTCAGGACTCTTGTTCGCATAACTTCATCGAATGCACCTAAGTCGATGACCATTCCGGTTTCCGCGTCTACTGGCCCTCGCGCCAGGACCTCGATGACGTAGTTATGCCCATGGCCGTGGGGGTTGTTGCACTTGCCGTACGCGGCACGATTCTCTTCTTCAGACAACGCATCCGTATGGAGCCTGTGGCTGGCGCTGAGAGAGTACCGGCGACCGAAATAGGCCTTCACTCTTCCCCCCGATACTCAGCGAAAATCTCCGGTGTCTCATAGACGCGTACTCTTCTCAGCCGTGTTGTTTTGAGCTCGGCCAGGGATGGCTCCAGGCGCTTCCATGCTGCAATGGCAATGTTCTCGGTCGTGGGAATGGCTGACTTAAACTCCGGAACCTCGAGGTTCAGATGACGGTGGTCATAAGCCGTCAATACCTCGCGCTCGATCACGTCCTTCAGCCACTTCAAATCGACGACGAACCCGGTAACAGGATCAGGGGTACCGGCAACGGTTACTTCCAAAGTGTAGTTATGCCCGTGCCCATTACGGTTCGCGCAGCGCCCAAAAGCCTGCGCGTTCCTTTCGGCCGACCACGCGTCGTTCCAATAGAAGTGCGAGGCCGAAAAAGTAGCCCGCCTGGTGAGTTCGACCATTGAATCCCTACCTGTAAACGATGCCGTATGAGGTCACGATGCTTCATTTGATTCCTGCGGCTGCCCCGGGTACACGCATGAGATCGCAGCCGGATACGTCTTCAGCCAGTATAGGTTCTGCCCTTCCAGCTTACTTGTTTGAAGACCTTATGTTGGAACCAGCTCCGATAAAGGAGCACCACAAATAGAGGCAATCCCAAGGGCGACAAAGCACAATTCATGAATTGAAAATTCGATTTGGCCACACGGACATAAAAGCGGACCAGGTTGCGCAGCCATAGCAGAATCAACACCCATCCCGCACCTAACCATTCGAGCGACCGAGCCGTGAAATGCGCATTCCAGAGCTCGATAGCCAACCACGGCACTCCGATCAGAAGGGCAATGTCCAGCGCCCGCCACAAAGCAAGGGCCAGAGCATTATTAAACAAAAGTGAGAGGTTTTTTGTCCAACCCTCTAGCATTGCAGAAGTTGAGCGATACATGCGAGTGGATACCGCATCGTCCGCGTAACGGAAGCGAAGCCCTATCTTTCGCCGCTTGGCCAAAAGCGCGAGTTCCACGTCTTCAAGCACTTTGTCCGCTACGGAAGCGTGCCCGCCAAGCCGACGGTAGGCCTCCCGCTCCACCAACAGGAATTGCCCATTCGCCGCCGCGACGCGTTGGTTCGGATCGGAAACCTTGGCCGGAGGATAGGCAAGCGCCAATTCGCAAAATATCAATGGCATCAGGGTCCGCTGGGCAAATCCGCTCACGATTTGGCGGGGCGAGTAGCTCAACATCCCGGCTTTGTGCCGCGCCGCCTCGTGGATCGCCCGGCGCAAGTTGCCGGGCTCGTGCACTGTGTCTGCATCGGTAAACAGCATCCAGCGCCCGCGCGCCCTTCTGGCCGCTGTCCAGATTGCATTTGCCTTGCCTGTCCAACCCTTTTCCAACTTATTGGCCGGCGTGACCGTAACGCCGGGAATGCTGCGTGCGATCTCGACGGTGCGATCGGTCGAATGGTCATCTACAACGAGCAGCTCCCAGTCTCGGCCCAATTTGAAGACTTCTTCGGATTGCTGCACGAGCGACTCCAGGCAAGCGCCCAGGCAGTCTTCCTCATTGCGCGCCGGAACGATGACCGTCAGCTCGATCAGTTCTTCCGGCTCAGGCTGGTCAAAGACTGTGCCGACACGGGTTGGAAGTCTGAGCAGTTCGTCTTTCTCGCCTGCGAGCCCGAGGACGGGTTTCCACGCGCGCTCGGCAGATGGTTCTCCGTTCTGCGTACCCTCGTCCCCCAAGACTTTGCGCCCTCTCGCTCAGTATTATAGGGATGTGCGGTACAACCGACTTTCAGCCATTCCGCTGCTGCTGCCATTGGCCTTGTTTTTGGGCTGCGACCGTGGCGCGCACCCCAGGCAGCCCGGAAAACCCGCTCCGGATTTCACTGTTTCCGACGGAAAGACTTCAGTTCATCTTGCCGATTACCGCGGCAAAGTTGTGCTTCTGAACTTCTGGTGGAGCCAGTGCGCCCCGTGCATCGAAGAGCTGCCGTCGCTGGAGCAATTCCATCATGAGAACCCGAACGTCGTGGTCCTCGCGGTAAGCATCGACGAAGATCCGGACTCGTATTCCAGCTTCATCCGGAATCGCCATGTTGACCTGATCACCGTCCGCGACCCGCGCCAGAGCGCTGCCAGCCTTTTCCATACGGATATGTGGCCTGAAACATATGCCATCGACCGCGACGGTGTGATCCGCCGGAAATTTGTGGGCTATACCGACTGGTCCGACCCAGAAATCCGCAGCTACCTGAAGAGCCTCTAGGCAGATTGGGGAACCGCCAGCAGGCATGCTGGCGCCGGATCACTGCTATCATCCATCTATATGACCACGGTGGATATTCTTTTTCGATTTAAGACTCCGCCCACAGAGTCTGTGATTTTCGCGCTCGCCAACACACGAGAAGTTTATGGGATCCGTCGACTCACCTTTGATCGCGCGGCTCACACCGTCCGTGTGGAATACGACGCGACGCGTCTCGATGCATCCGCTGTAACCAAGTTGGTGCGCCAGGCCGGCCTTGATATCGATGCCGAATTGCCCTTGATTCCTCCGCAACCGGCACCAGAACCAGCTCCGGTGGTTTGATCCAGCGATTGCACCGTCCCGGGATTCTTGTTACTCTGACAGAGGTTCAGCCTCGAACCCAAGTGCGCCCGTAGCTCAGCTGGATAGAGCGACTGACTACGAATCAGTAGGCCGGGAGTTCGAATCTCTCCGGGCGCACCATAAACTCAGCGATATATCGATTAGAAAACGAACGCTAGTGCATCAACGCCAGCCGCTCGAACGACAGGCATGTATTCACGGGGCGCGGTGCGGGCATCACACCCGATTAAACGCCTTTCCGGGAATGGAAAGTAGTCAACAACCGTCGCGAGCTGTCGAGAAATGGGCTGTGGGTCACATTTCTCCGTTCGCCATCAAGCAGCGTTTTCGTTGGCATTTTCACGCGCAGGAAATTGCTTCATCTCATGTCGTTGGGGGATGACTACCTCGGGGATCTGGATCGCGCGATCAATAGCAGCTTGAATTCGGGCACGGTTGGCTTCCTCATCAGGCTCGATGAGATTGTCATTCTTCGGGGAACGAGAAAACAGGAACGTCACCGTACGGCTCTCCCTTGTTGATGCGGAATAAGTATCTCAACTATGCAATGCCCCAAGGCTAACTGGAATTCCCATTCAGTATTATCCAGAGGGATTTCTGGTAATCCAACAACAACGGTACGTCCATGCGTACGTAACCATCCGGGAAAGGTACCCTGGGCGATCCCCGCCTGGAGCTGCACCGTGGGGACTCGCCGCTCGGGGAGCTGACGATCACCGTTGCGCAGCAGACGGACGACCCTGCGCGGATGCCCGCAGACATTCGTTGTCGCTCAGTTCGCTCGAAGTACGCGCGCGGCGCTATCCAGTAGATCCGGCACTGCGATAGGCTTCGGCAAAATCTCGAACGCGTGCCCTTCCTCCGCGGCATTGCCGACTAAATCCCCAGCCACGATCTGTCCCGACATTAGAATCACCTTGATCGAAGGCCGAGTCGCTCGCAGAAGGATCCCCAGATCAATTCCGCTCATCGCGGGCAGGACGACATCAAGAATCGCGATAGCAGGCTCCCACTCGGCGATGATTTGCAACGCCTCCTCCGCAGAATAGGCGAACCTCGCCTCGTAACCGCTGCGATTAAAGATCGCTCCCATCGACTCTGCGATGACTCTTTCGTCGTCGACTATCAGGAGCTTGGGGAGGATCGATCGGTCTTGCATAAGATTCGTATCCGGAGCCGAAAGAATGATTTCAGTCTTCGGTTCGAAGCGTCAAGAACTCCCCTAAGTTGCATCCTTCCGCCCAGTGGTTGAAAGCCTCGGTAGTCAGTGGTAGCCCAAATCGGCGAGATCCCCGAATTGATCGGGCTATTCATAAAGCGACCGAGATCGTTCCGGGCTGGATAACCGCACCGAGGCCCGTCACATTTTGACGACCCGGTCGGATCACGGCCGATCCGAGAATAACCAGTTATCAATACCCGTGCCATTGCCAAGTAGACACTTCCGGTTAACCCACAACCCAACCGGAGCCACAAAAGCACACCTAATGCGCGGCGGTCGCTTGCTCGAGCAAATCCACTGACGGCACCACCATATCGAGCAGAACTGCCTCCGGTTTTTCAGAAGCCTTGAGAAGCTGCAGATTGCTCTGCAGGGTGCCGGCATCCTGCGCACGATGGTCGCGAAGATCGTCAAGGGCTTGTAGTCCGACTGCCGCTACCTGCGACAAAGTGTGCGACACCGGGATGAGTTCCGCCGTCACGTCAGAATTCTCAAGGAGAGGCTGCAGTTTGGCGTCATTGTCGCGCCATAACACGAGCCAGGCTTTCGCTTCCTCCCACTGCTCGGGCGACGCATTGCCGGCAATAATCTTCTTGGTCAGATTTCCGAAGTTGCGAGCAGTTTCGCTTTCCGGTGGAACGGCATCCACAAGCCGATTGAGCGGCGAGGTGGCGTCGTACTGTTTCAGATGCTCACGCTCGTAGCCCTCGGGAGGCTGAACGACCGCCGCGAGAACCTTCAAATACCGCGGGTTGCCTTGTCCGCTCATACGCTGCAACATGAGATCGGTAGATGAGAGATGATGCAGACCGTAATACTGAAGCTTTTGCGACACGACGGCGAGCCGTGCATACATTGAATCCACGTCTCGGATTTCCTGCGGCGACCACAGCCGCTCGGCGATCGCTGCGGTGCGCGGCCAGATTCGGCTGTCAACGTTTTCCGGAGTGACAAACTCGCTCCACATCGTCGCTTCCCCGCCAAGGACCCGCGCCTTCTGTTCCGGCGTCAGCGAGGCTCCCTCCCCGCCTAACGGATCAGCAAGATAATGCTGAGCAGCAGACTGGTTCAGATCGATGTAGTAGCCGGTCGAGAGCAGACCGCGATTGCCTTGCCGCGCAGCCGCAGCCAATGCTGTGGGTCCACGCCATGACTGGATGACCACGTCCTTCGGCGTGTCGGGCTGCAGAACCTCATCCCAGCCTTCCATGATCTTGTGATGGGCTGCGACCAGCTTTTGCACCCGCGCAGTGAAGTAAGACTGCAGAGCTGCGTTGTCCTTCAGGCCGTGCGCTTTCTTGAATGCCTGAATGCGCCGGTTCGCATCCCACTCCTTTCCGTTGCACTCGTCGCCGCCAATATGGAAGTACGCGTCAGGAAAGAGCGTCATCATTTCGCCGAAGAACCGATCGAGAAACCGATAGGTGCCTTCGCGCGTCGGATCCATCGCAGGATCCATTACCCCCCAGCGGGTTTCGATTTTGTATGGTCCGGTTCCGCTAGCCAGATGTGGGTAACCCACAAACCATGAAGTGGTGTGACATGGCACGTCGAATTCCGGAACAACGCGAATCCCACGGTCTCGCGCATATTGGACCACACTGCGAATTTGCTGTTGCGTGTAGTAGAGGCCATCGGAGCCCTTTTCGTGCAGGAGCGGAAACAATTTGCTCTCGACCCGGAACCCTTGATTCTCCGACAAATGCCAGTGCAAGACGTTCAGTTTTACGGCTTCCATCCCGTCCAGATTGCGTTCAACTACATCGACGGGCATAAAATGTCTGCCTGCATCGATCATCAACCCGCGCCATGGAAAGCGAGGCTGATCGTCAATGGTGACGGCAGGAGCGGCAAAACCTTGAGGAGTGATTCGAACCAATTGCAGGAAGGTCTGCAACCCATGCAGAACACCAAGGGGATTCGGGGCGGTCAACTCCACACGGTTCGGGGTGACCTCTAAGTGATAGGACTCATCTTCGCCCAACCTCTGCACTGGATCGCTTGCTGCGGTTGTTTGAATGATGAGTTTTGCTTGGCCGGCCTGTGGATCCTGTTTGAATGGAATTCCAGTTTCTCGCGCGAGAGCGGCCAGGAATCTCTCCTTTGCAGTGACAAGGCGTGCTTCTTTGTATCCCTCCAGCGAAACACTGAATTCCCCGTCGATGGAGAATTGCCCTTCACCTTGCACGATATGCGTGGGCAGGGGCATCAACGCGAGCGAGTCAGAAGCCTGTGCGTCGATTACTTGGATCTGAAGGTTCAAGGCAGTTAGAAGAAAAAAGAGTGATGCGATGTGTCCCAGCTTAAGAGCCTTCAAAACGTCCCCTCCGGTATGAGTCCCAATGCCGATTCAGCGAACCATTCATCATAACTGGCGAACCCGGAACGCTGCGTGATTCAGGGACCGAATGAATTCGGGTCCGGAGTTCAATGGACCGCAAGCAACCGCGCGGAACCGTTTCGGAATCGACAGCGACACCGACAGCAGACCTCGCATCTTAATACATGCGAGGTTTTTGTTGAACACGGTACACGAGCAAGTCAATCCGCCCATCATCCCTCTTCGCCGACGGATTTGGATCTGGCTGGGCCTGGGAGTTGTGCTCCTTGGGGCGGCATTCCTGGTAACCCTGCAAATCTTGATCGACCGAGCAGTCCCCATCGTCAAGAACCGAGTTGTTCATGCACTCAGTTCCGAGTACAACAGCAAAGTGGACCTGGACGATCTGCAGGTTTCAGTCTGGCACGGCCTCAATGTGTCGGGAGAAGGCCTTCGGATCTTCCCCTCGCCCAATGTCCTGGCCGCGGGAGCCACGGAGCCGCTCATTTCCGTAAGGAAATTCCAATTCCACTCTGCGCTCATCGGGCTGATGTTCAAGCCGATGCATGTGAGAACCGTCTACGTGTCTGGCCTTGTCGTCGACGTTCCGCCAAAATCGATGCGGATGCAATATACGAATCCTGCACATCGCTTTTCAAAATCCGACTTCGTCTTGGACGAAACAGTCTGCGACGACTCCCGCTTGATCATTGGAACATCCAATCCTCAAAAGGAACCTCTGCTTTTTGAAATGAAGCACATCGTTTTCCACGGCATCGGTCGTAGTGCTCCCTGGGATTATGACGCTGTTTTGACCAATGCGGTCCCCAAAGGAAACATTCATGCCACTGGAACATTCGGTCCGTGGGATACGGAAAGTCCAGGAGACTCGAGCGTGAACGGGAAATACGTCTTCGACCATGCCGATCTGTATCCGATGCGCGGCATTGGCGGCATCCTTCATTCCGTCGGCACGTTCCAGGGGCAATTGGATCGAATCGATGCAAAGGGCACGGCAGATGTTCCCGACTTTTCGCTGGATACTGCCAATCACCCGGTGCCGCTTTCAACAAGGTTCTCGGCTACGATCGATGGAATGAACGGCGACACTTACCTGAACCAAGTGGATGCGAAGCTCGGCGACTCAAGCTTCTCCTGCCGAGGCGCAATCGTGGATGAAAAGGGGAAGGGGCACACGATCGATCTGGACGTCGATGTTCCTGCCGGGAGAATACAAGATTTCCTGGAACTCGCCGTCAAGACGACGCCTCCTGTGATGTCGGGCGTGATCCAAACAAAGACAAAACTTCATATAGCGCCCGGCGAGGAAAGAGTCGTCCAAAAGCTCAGCATGAAAGGCGAATTCACCGAGAGTCGAATTCACTTCACCGATCCCTCGGTCGAAGACAAAGTGGACATGATGAGCCTGCGCGCGCAGGGCGATCCGAAGCAGGCGAAGCCCGGCGCGCCGGATGTTCACTCAAAGATGACTGGACATTTTGAGATGAAGAACGGAACGATGAAGTTTCCGGATCTGGACTACGAATTACCCGGCGCCTCCGTTCGGCTCAGCGGCGCGTATGCGCTGGATGGCAGGAAATACGATTTCACCGGCAAGGTACGCACCAAGGCAGAGTTATCGCAGATGGTCGGTTCGAAATGGAAGAGCATCCTTCTCAAACCGGTCGATCCGTTCTTCCACAAGCATGGCGCTGGCGCAGAGATACCGGTAAAAATCTCCGGGACCGGCGACTCCCCGCGCTTTGGACTCAAGATGGGTGGGACGTAGTCCCTGTAAAGGCGGTCGCCGCTCGCGTAAACACGAGTCAGGGTTTGTATTCCTTCGTACTTGTAACTTCCACGACGGAGCTGACGGGTAAGTTGTCACTTGCGCCTCCCGCCAACACGCGCACCTGTTCCTTTTCCACAAGCCAGGCATGGCTCGCCGCATCCCAATAGGCAAGGTCACGGACCCTCAACTGCAGCGTCACTTCCTGCTCTGCTCCGGCTTCGATGCGCACACGCTTGAATCCCTTCAGTTCCAGTTGCGGACGGGGGACGGCGGACCCGAGATGCTGTACATACATCTGCACCACTTCGTCGCTATCCCGGGCACCGGAATTCTTGACCTTTATAGTCACGTTAACGGCGCCATTTCCATCCATCTTTAGTGAGTTCAGGCTCAATCCCTCATAGGAGAAGGTTGTGTAACTCAATCCGTACCCGAACGCATACAGCGGCTTTTCTTTGCTGTAGAGGTAGGTCCTTCCGTCGAGCAGGTTGTAGTCCATGATGGGCAACAGTTGCGCGTCGCCCGTTGGCCAAGTCTGCGTCAGACGCCCTGCGGGCGAGTAATCGCCGAAGAGCACGTCCGCCAGACCGTGGCCCTCTTCCTGGCTGTTGTGCACCATGTGCACGATGGCGGGCAGATTCTGCTGGCTCCAGCCAATCGCGTAGGGAAAGCTCGACCGCAGGACTTCGATCGTCCTGGGATTTGCCGCGAAGACCTGCTTCACGAGCGTCTCCTGTTCAAGAGCAATCGTCTTGCGATCCACGTCTTCCTTGCCGTTTGAAGGCGTGGGACACTGGTCCCAGCCCGCGTTGCATTCCGGATGGTTCCCCACGACCACGATTGCCACGTCGGCGGCACGCGCCAGTTTTGCCGCTTCGGCCGCATCGGATCCGTCAGCAAACAGTACTTTGACGTTACGGCCTGCTGCCTCTCGAATGCCGTCGAGTATCGTCACCGAGTACGGCCACGTTCCGCTATACCAATCCTGCAGGACCTGATCGATCCACGGTCCAATCACCGCAACGATCTTCAGCTTCGCGCGGTCCAGAGGAAGTGCATTGCTGTCGTTCTTCAGCAGCACGATTGACTCGTCGGTTGCCTGGCGCGCGAGCGCCTTGCTTGAATCGCGCTCCCATGGAGGCAGTTCGCCGGCTGTCTCGCGGCCAATCTTTGCGTAGGGATCAACGTCCGGCGGATCCATCTCGCCCAGTCGAAGATACAAACGAAGAAGGTTCTTGAGCGATGCATCGATTTCGGCTTCCGAGACCAAGCCATCCTTTACAGCCTGTGCCAGATCGTCTTTGTAGGTATCGAGAAAGTGGTTGATCCCCGCCTTCACGGCAGCCGCGGCGCCGTGTTCCTTGTCAGGAAAGCTCTTGTGCGAGGTAATCAGAAGGCCCAGTGCGCCCCCATCCGTGCAGATCAGGCCATCGTTGCCCCACTCCTTGATCATCACGTCTTTCAGAACAGGGTGAATCATCATTGGAACGCCGTTCCACGAGTTGTAGGCCGCCATCACCGCGCGTGAGCCGCCTTCTTCAAACCCCATGCGGAAAGGCACCGAATAGTATTCGCGAAAGAGCCTTTCATCGAAATCCGACGAGCTGTGCGTGCGGCCATCTTCATTCTCGTTGGCGAGAAAATGTTTCATCAGAGATGCCGCCTGCCAATGCTTCGGATCTGGGCCTTGCAAGCCTTGCGCAAAGGCGACGGTCAGCGTTCCGACGAGAAACGGGTCTTGGCCGTAGGACTCTTCAGTTCTCCCCCATCGCGGGTCCCGACTCAGATCGGCGTTGGGAGCACGAACAACCACGCCGCCCCGGTCGAAGACTGGATTCTGGTAGTAGTACCGCGCCTCATATCCTTCCAGGGAGCCGATCTTCTTGAGTAGATCCGGGTCCCACGTCGCGCCGAGGCCCTTCTCCTGCGGAAACGTGGTGGTTGGCACCGGCTGCCGGCCGCGTCCTCCCCACCCCGCCGGACCGCCCAACGCCAATCCATGAAGACCTTCCACCTGGCCGGAAAAGACAACCCCAAGTCGCGGAATTTTTGGGTGGTCAGACATCAGATTGATCTTCTCTTCGAGTGTCAGGCGGCTCAGCAGGTCGGCGATGCGCTGGTCGTCGCTCAGCTTCATATCGCGAAACGGAAAAGCGGCCTGCGCGAGTAGTTGCGGAGCTACACTCGCGGCCACGATCATCGCAGCCAATTTGACTCTCCATCCACCGCAAACTTGCCGCATCTCTGGCTCCTCTTCGGTCGAACCAGCGAAGCTTATCACACGGGCTTGACGGGTACGATCCTCTCGACAAGCCGGTTTTGGGAATCGGGTAGGAGGCAGGGTCACCCCTGCCGTCCTCCCACACCACCCGCCGTGCGGTTCCGCAACGGGCGGTTCCTGTCTTCCGTTTCCGGAGTGAGCTTCGTCTCGTTGACCATTCGCCTGCTGGTCTCTGGACACTTGATATAGCCATCGGGACTTCCGGCCCCTACCTCCATAACAAGTCCTCTTGCGAGGCTTCTGTCCAACCAGTCAGAGAGATAGCCCTCTATCCGCTCGTGACAGGTTCAGCCCTTCGCTCCAAACAGGCAGCTACTATGGCCTCTGCTGACTTCTGCCATGGGATCAGAGCCCCTCTCGGCGCCCTCAGTCACTAAAGACAACATGGCAGATCTCCCCGGGTATTGCGCACTCACCTTCACGCTTATGCCTGTCGGATCTACGTCACGGCGTTCCGTGCAAGTACTGGGCTTTACGTCTATGGGCCCGCTCACCCCGCCGTGCCGCCTCTATCCGCTTCCTGTTCGTCAAGCCAGCGCTTTGCCTGCGGCTTCCTCCAGATTCCGCCTCGCGACGGGCACCCTTGCCGTTCAGCTAACACTTCCCCTTGCCGGGTGTGTAGAGGACTTGCACCTCCAAGTAAGTGCGCCCTGCCGGGCGCACATCGGGTAGGAGGCAGGGTCACCCCTGCCGTCCTCCCACACCACCCGCCGTGCGGTTCCGCAACGGGCGGTTCCTGTCTTCCGTTTCCGGAGTGAGCTTCGTCTCGTTGACCATTCGCCTGCTGGTCTCTGGACACTTGATATAGCCATCGGGACTTCCGGCCCCTACCTCCATAACAAGTCCTCTTGCGAGGCTTCTGTCCAACCAGTCAGAGAGATAGCCCTCTATCCGCTCGTGACAGGTTCAGCCCTTCGCTCCAAACAGGCAGCTACTATGGCCTCTGCTGACTTCTGCCATGGGATCAGAGCCCCTCTCGGCGCCCTCAGTCACTAAAGACAACATGGCAGATCTCCCCGGGTATTGCGCACTCACCTTCACGCTTATGCCTGTCGGATCTACGTCACGGCGTTCCGTGCAAGTACTGGGCTTTACGTCTATGGGCCCGCTCACCCCGCCGTGCCGCCTCTATCCGCTTCCTGTTCGTCAAGCCAGCGCTTTGCCTGCGGCTTCCTCCAGATTCCGCCTCGCGACGGGCACCCTTGCCGTTCAGCTAACACTTCCCCTTGCCGGGTGTGTAGAGGACTTGCACCTCCAAGTAAGTGCGCCCTGCCGGGCGCACATCGGGTAGGAGGCAGGGTCACCCCTGCCGTCCTCCCACACCACCCGCCGTGCGGTTCCGCAACGGGCGGTTCCTGTCTTCCGTTTCCGGAGTGAGCTTCGTCTCGTTGACCATTCGCCTGCTGGTCTCTGGACACTTGATATAGCCATCGGGACTTCCGGCCCCTACCTCCATAACAAGTCCTCTTGCGAGGCTTCTGTCCAACCAGTCAGAGAGATAGCCCTCTATCCGCTCGTGACAGGTTCAGCCCTTCGCTCCAAACAGGCAGCTACTATGGCCTCTGCTGACTTCTGCCATGGGATCAGAGCCCCTCTCGGCGCCCTCAGTCACTAAAGACAACATGGCAGATCTCCCCGGGTATTGCGCACTCACCTTCACGCTTATGCCTGTCGGATCTACGTCACGGCGTTCCGTGCAAGTACTGGGCTTTACGTCTATGGGCCCGCTCACCCCGCCGTGCCGCCTCTATCCGCTTCCTGTTCGTCAAGCCAGCGCTTTGCCTGCGGCTTCCTCCAGATTCCGCCTCGCGACGGGCACCCTTGCCGTTCAGCTAACACTTCCCCTTGCCGGGTGTGTAGAGGACTTGCACCTCCAAGTAAGTGCGCCCTGCCGGGCGCACCCAAGAAAAAGAGCGAAGCCGCTGGACTTCGCTCTTTCATTGCATAACTTGATTGGATTTCAATATAGCCTGAAGTTCACCTCAATCGTGATTCTGACAGGCACCGGGGTTCTGCCGTCCTTCATCGCAGGTTTGAACTTATATTTGCGCACCGCTTCGAGCGCCTTCTCATCCAAACCCATGCCGAGCGCGCGAATCACTCGCGGATCTTGTGGATTTCCTTGAGCATCGACGATCAGCGAAATCAGGCAAACGCCTTGATACTTCGCCCGCCGCGCTTCATCGGAGAACTCCGCCTCGGGGGTAAAGATTGCCACCGGGGCCGAGACACCGCCGCCAATCTGGTAGACGCCGCCGCCGGCATTGCCGCCGGTACCGGGCCCAAAGCCATTACCCGTGCCTGAACCCATGCCACCGCCGTAGCCAGTCCCCATGCCACTGCCGCCACCCTGCCCGTTCGAGGCCAATGTCACATTGGCGGATTTCGCCATCCCGATGTTCGGCATATTGGGGTTGTCAGGCAGCTGAATATTCGGCTGCACGTTGATCGCGGAAGGCACGGCGAGCTTGGGTTTATCCAGTATCGGAACCATCGGCGGCGTAATTGGATCCTTCATTCGCGGAGGCAGCTTGCCCTTCATGGGATCGACGATATCGTGTGAACCACCGCCGCCACCGCCGCCCGCTGCTACACCCGCCTTGGGTGCTTTCAGGTCGAAGGTTCCGACATCAACGTTGGTGGCTTTAAGGGGCGGCTTCACGATGTTAACGACCGCCTTGATGCCCAGCCAGATGACGAACGCAAGGATCGCGACGTTGAATGTTGTCGAGATTCCAATGGCCCACGGATTGGCCTTTACAGCCATCCGGTCTGGCACTGGAATCGGCTTCGAAGTCAGTTCGAGGGGCGGAAGCTTGACCGGGAAGAAGACGTCGCGAATGTTTTCGTAGAGCGTCTTCCAGACAGGCTTCTCCTCAAACGCCTTCCCGAGGAAGGAATCGAGCTCGTGCCCGGTCCGTGCTCCCGTCGTCGCTTCGGCGTCCGTTTGAGGCTGGGTAAGTAATTCGTTTGCCATGTCTGCCGCTGGCCCTATCGCCTGCGATTGCCCAATCGAGAGGCGGTCGGTCTTGAGGCCATTCTTTCCATTATGCTCGACCAAAGCGGTGGATGTCTGTAGCACGGAGGACTCAGTTCCATTTTTGACAACCTCCTGAGTCTCATATTCCGCGGAGGACAGGTTTCCCATAAACAATAGACGGGCTGCCTCGGGACTTGTTACCGAAATTCTTTCGCAAACATTTACACTGAAGAATGAACACTTTCACCATGAACCAGGAGTACCAATGTCTCCAGCGCCGGAGTTGAAGGCGACTTTGAATTTGCCTCAGACCGCCTTCCCCATGAAGGCCAATCTCGCCCAAAATGAGCCACTTCGACTGACTCGGTGGACCGAGTTGCGCCTCTATGAGGAACTACGCAAGGCCAGCCTGGGAAGGCCTGTTTACCTGCTCCACGATGGGCCGCCGTATGCCAATGGACCGATTCACCTCGGACACGCGCTGAACAAAGGCTTGAAGGACTTCGTCGTGAAGTCGAAAACCATGGCCGGCTATGATTCGCCCTACGTCCCGGGTTACGACTGCCACGGCCTCCCTATTGAGATCAAGGTTGACGAGCAGCTCGGCCGCAAAAAGCTCGAAATGCCCGTCCCTGCAGTCTTGGATGCATGCCGCGCCTATGCGCAGCAGTACGTCGATTTGCAGACATCCCAATTCCAGCGCATCGGCTGCTTTGGCCGCTGGAATAACCCGTATAAGACGATGTCGCGCGATTACGAAGCCCGGACGCTCGAGGCGTTTTACGGATTTCTCGAGAAAGGCTTCGTCTATCGCGGCCTCAAGCCGGTTTACTGGTGCATCCATGACCGAACGGCACTCGCCGAGGCTGAAGTCGAGTACGAGATGCATGTCAGCCCCTCGATCTTTGTGCGCTACCGCCTCACTTCCCCACCGGAGGCCCTCGACCCGGCCCTCGCGGGCCGAGAGGTCTACACCATCATCTGGACAACGACCCCCTGGACACTTCCCGCGTCCATGGCCGTGGCGTTTCATCCGGATTTCGAGTACGTCGCGCTTGCGGCAAGCAGCGATCCCAAATCAGCGGTCAAGCCGACGGATCCGGTCTACATCGTCTCTGCCGAACTTGCTCCCTCCGTCGTCGCCTCGTGCCGGCTTGGTTTGGTCGAGGAACTCGCCCGGTTCAAAGGCACCAGGCTGGAACGGGCCACATTCAAACATCCCTTCCTCGAACGGAGCATCCTCGGCGTTCTAGGCACTTATGTCACTGCCGACACGGGGACCGGCGCGGTTCACACCGCTCCTTCCCATGGCGCGGACGATTTTTACACCGGCCAGCGCTACGATCTCGACCAGACCTGCCGCGTGGACTCTTCGGGCCACTTGCACGTGGATCACGAAGCATGGCCGCTGGCTACCCTGCCGCCTTTTGAAGGAAAAACAGTGTGGTCGGCGAATCCCATCGTTCTTGCGATGCTCGAGGAACAGCGCGCGCTCATGGCATCGTCCGACCTTGAGCATTCGTACCCCCACTGCTGGCGCTGTCACAACCCGGTGATCTTTCGCGCTACGGAGCAATGGTTCATCAGCCTGGAAACGCCGATGAAGCGTGCCGACGGCTCCGAGACCACATTCCGGCAACTATCGATTGAGGAAATCGATCGCGTCGTCTGGGATCCATCGTGGGGCAAGGAACGTATCACGAATATGATTGCCACGCGCCCCGACTGGTGCATCAGCCGCCAGCGCATCTGGGGAGTGCCCATCGCAGTTTTTGTGTGCGAAGAGTGCCAGAACCCGATCCTCGATCCCGCGCTCAATCGGAAGATCGTCGATCTTTTTGAGCGCGAGGGCGTGGAAGCGTGGCACACGACAGACGTGGCGGCGCTACTGCCGGAGGGCACTCAGTGTACTCACTGCGGTAAGACCGAATTTAGAAAAGAGACAGACATTCTCGACGTCTGGTTTGACTCGGGCACCAGTTGGCTCGCCGTATGCGAGTCCGACCCCGACCTGAAAGCCGACTATGCAGCATTTCAGAAGGGAGCTTCAATCGGTGGCAAACACGCCGAGTGCTTGTACCTCGAAGGCGGAGACCAGCATCGCGGGTGGTTCCACTCTTCCCTGCTTACCTCTGTCGCCCTTCGAGGCCGTGCGCCTTATTCGCATGTGGCAACGGCCGGTTGGACACTCGATGAAGAGGGACGCGCCATGTCCAAATCCCTTGGCAATGGCGTCGATCCCGTCGACATCGCCGAGCGCCTGGGCGGAGAAATTGTGCGGCTGTGGGTCGCATCGATCGACTTCCGAGAGGACATGGCTGCCAGCGAAAACCTGATGCAGCGCTGCGCCGAACTCTATCGAAAGGTACGCAACACCTTCCGGTTTCTGCTTGGTAACCTTCATGGATTCGATCCCGCGCAGCACCGCATCGCGGAAGCCGATCTACTCCCGCTCGATCGCTACATGCTGGCCCGCACCCGCGACCTTACGGAGAAGATTCTCGGCTGGTACGAGGCTTTCGAGTTTCACCGGGTCTATCAGGCCGTCAACGAATTTGCCATCGTCGATCTGAGCTCTTTCTACCTCGACGTGCTCAAAGACCGCATGTACACCTTCGCGCCGTCGAACCCAGCACGTCGCTCGGCACAAACCGTGCTGTGGCAAATCACCGAGGCGCTGGTCCGGCTCGTGGCGCCCATTTTGAGCTTTACCTCGGATGAAGTGTGGGATTATCTGCCTGCAATGAAGGGCCGCGAAGCCAGCGTACACCTGGCACTTTTTCCAAAACCGGAGCATATCTTCGCAGCGGACCCTGCCCTTCTACTGGAAGAATGGAAACAGATCTTTGCTGTACGAGACGAAGCGATGCGCGTGCTTGAAGAAGCGCGGCAGGAAAAGCGCATAGGCAAGGGGCTCGAAGCAGAAATAGAAATAGCGGCAAGCGGCGATTTGCTCAAGTTGCTCCAGAATCACGCCGCGGGACTTAAAGAAATCATAAACGTATCCGCCGTCAGGCTCGTCGAAGGCTCGGGACTTGCGGCCAAAGCCTTGCCCGCAAGCGGACACAAGTGTGCACGCTGCTGGAATTTCATGCCTGAAGTTTCTGATTACGGCATCTGGAAAAACGTCTGCACCCGTTGTCACCGCGCTCTGAAAGAGATGGGCATCGCACCCCCGCTTCTGGAGGCCGCATCGTGACCTTCGTTGCGCCTCGCCGCTTGCCCTGGCTACTGCTTATCTCCGCCGCGATCATCTTTCTTGATCGACTGACGAAGACGCTGGTCAGTGCGCGCATACCTATCGGCGAAGCGATCCCAGTGATACCGCACTTTCTGCGCATCTCGCACTGGACCAATGAAGGCGCGGCGTTTTCGCTTTTCGCGGACTCAACCTCTCCCAACACGGTTCGCTGGGGCCTCATCTCCTTCTCGCTTCTCGCGGCACTCGTTGTGCTTGTGGCGCTGGTCCGGATAGGCAACCGCATCACCCTTGCATCGGTTGCACTGGCGCTCGTCTTTGCGGGGGCCCTCGGCAATGTGCACGACCGCATCGTCTACGGTTCCGTCGTTGATTTTATTGAAGTTCATATCTTCGGATATCACTGGCCCGACTTCAATGTCGCCGACAGTTCCATCGTCACGGGCGCATGCCTGCTGCTGCTTGACTCATTGCTGCCTAAGCGAAAGCTGGCGCCAAACGACGGACGCTCGACAGAACAACCAAGTTAGCTTTCCTCCTCCGAGGACGGAAACAGGACTCGGAAATCCTCTCTTAGGCTCCCCTCGGGACTGAAGTGTCGCCGACCCTCCTATAGAGCTCAATCGTTTCACTTGGTCACAATCTTCGATACATCTGTAGCCGCTCCATGCGACTGCGTCATACAATATGAACGGTGCATTACTCCTTGAGAGACCTTGTCTACATCAAGAAAGTGAGTCTTCCAACACGGGGTGCACCACTTTGGAGCTGTTCTCCAATTTGTATGTGGTGTTTCGAGTGTCAAGGCTCTTTCTTAAAGAGCCACTTAGCTGATGTGCCTTCGCGCTACAGCAATTGGAGAACAACTTTGGGCCGCGATCGCAATACACGAAAAAATACGAGGACCGCAGAATGAAGTGTAGTTCCCTCCCCTCTTTGCGCTCGGCGTTTCTCGCCGGCGCTATGCTTGCTTGCATCATCCCAAGCTATGTCAAATCGGCAAATGCTCAACGTCTCCCGTCGACAGTGATCCCCGAACACTATGCGCTTACGTTGACGCCCGATCTGAAGAATGCCACTTTCGCAGGCGTTGAATCGATTGATCTGGTTCTCAAGGATCCGACGAATTCAATCACCCTCAACTCCGCCGAAATTGCCTTTCAGTGGGTCGAAGTTACCGACGGCGGCAAACAGCAGACAGCGACAGTCACGCTCGACGCGAACCAGCAACAGGCGACCTTCCATTTCTCTCAAATGCTTCCCGCTGGTAGAGCGACGCTTGCAATCCGCTATACGGGCCTCCTGAACAATGAACTGCGCGGATTCTATTTATCCAAGACTGAACGACGCAACTACGCGGTCACGCAATTTGAGGCAACCGACGCGCGACGCGCCTTTCCGTCGTTTGACGAGCCGGCTTTAAAGGCGACCTTCGACGTATCGCTTGTGGTCGACACCGGCGACACAGCCATCTCGAATAGCCCGATTTCCAATGACGCACCGGGCCCGGGTGACGGCAAGCACACCATTACCTTTCTAACCACGCCAAGAATGTCCACTTATCTGCTGGCGTTTCTGGTGGGCGACTTTCAGTGCACTTCCGGCGAACAGGATGGTGTGGCTATTCGCTCTTGCGCAACCCCCGACAAAGTCGGTCTCACGCCCTATAGCGTGGAAGTTGCCAAGTTCATGCTGCACTACTACAACACTTACTTCGGCATTCCTTATCCGCTGAAGAAACTCGACCTCATCGCCATTCCTGATTTTGAAGCTGGCGCCATGGAGAATTTCGGCGCGATTACTTATCGGGAAACCACGCTTCTCCTTGACCAGAAAACCGCCTCCGTCGACGCCAGGCGGCAAGTCGCCGTTGACATCGCGCATGAAATGGCGCACCAGTGGTTCGGAGACCTGGTGACGATGCAATGGTGGGACAACATCTGGCTGAATGAAGGGTTCGCCACGTGGATGGAGAACAAATCTGTCGCTGCTATGTATCCGGAATGGCACATGGATGAGATCGTGGCCGCCGATCTGGATACAACCTTGAACATCGACGCGGCACCGACAACACGGCCCATTCGCGCGAAAGCTGATACTCCCGACGAAATCAACCAGATGTTCGATTCCATCGCCTATAACAAGGCCGGTCATGTCCTGGTCTCCGTCGAAAACTTCGTCGGACCGGAGAACTTCCGCAGGGGCGTCCATAATTATCTGGCTGCACACCTTTACTCGAACGCTACGGCCGAAGACTTCTGGAATGCGGAAGCCGCTGCGAGCCACAAGCCGGTAGATCGAATCATGGATAGCCTGGTGGCCCAACCCGGTGTACCGGTCTTGACGTTTGGCGAGCCGACTTCCGGTGAGGTCCCCGTTTCCCAAATGCGTTTCTACCTCAGTCCGAGCATTCAACCGAATGGGAAACAGAAATGGGTTCTTCCCGTTTGCTTCAAAATGGAGGCCTCCGGTCAGAGATGCGAGGTGCTGAATCCCGACTCAACGAAGCTCCTGGTTCCGTCCGATGCCGTCTTCTTCGCGAATGCGGGTGGCACAGGGTACTACCGCAGTATCTATCCAACAAGCGCTTACAAATCGCTCGTTGAGAACGTAGAAGCCCGATTCTCGCCGCCGGAGCGGATAAGTATGATCGGTGACGAATGGGCTCGCCTCCGCGCAAACAAGACCTCGGCCGGGGAGTATCTGAACCTGGTTGCTGCGGTGAAAGACGATCCGAGCGCCAGGGTCTTGGCGTCTGCGCTAGGCGGCATCAGCGTCCTATATGTCCGCGTGGCATCGTCTCCGCAGGAAAAGGACGCTCTTGCCGCTTGGATCCGTGGCACATTTGCTCCGCCCTATGCAAAGCTGGGGCCACCGTCGGTTCAAGACACACCGAATACCCGCGAATTGCGTGCCCAGCTTTTCGGTGTCCTCGGCTTCTATGGCAAAGATCCCTCGATTCTTGCTGAGGCGCGCGCACTTGCTGAAAAATATCTGGCCGATCCTGCTTCGGTCGATCCAACACTTCGAGAGACTGCGCTCGCCGTCGCCGCGCGCAATGGCGATGCACAACTCTTTAACCAGCTGCTGCACGTCTACGAAACATCGACCAATCCGGAATTTCAAACCAGCGCGTTGCGGCGGCTGGCGGAATTCGAAGACCCGAAGCTCGTCGAGCGCGCTCTTGACCTTGCTGTCTCAAATAAGGTTCGCAACCAGGACGCGGCCTTCCAGCTCTCGATGGCGATGACAGACGACCAAAATCGACGCCTGGCGTGGCAATTTATCCAGACCCATTGGGATCAGGTGCAGGCCCAATTCACGGCCAACATGGGCGCAACGCTGGTGGGATCAACCCAGGCCTTCTGTTCTCAAGCGGACCGCGATAATGTAGAGCGATTCTTCGCGGCTCACAAGGTTGCTGCATCGGACCAGGCTCTCAAGCATGCAATCGAACACATCAACGGATGCATCGAGTTTCGGGCGCTGCAAGAACCCGAACTCAAGACATGGCTCGCTTCGCAACCTCGCCTTGGGTTTTAGTTCGGACGATTCTGATCACGATGGGCAGGTTTGGTCGTATTCGATCCAACCATTCGGATGGATGTTAGAGAGCTAAACGTACCAAACAACAACTCCCCCGCCTCGGCTTTATGCTGCTGAAGCGGGGGAGTAGTTTGTCCGAATTATCTAAACGATTTTTCCGTGAAGTTGATGACCAGGTTCACGTCCACCGGCACATTCTGATCGTCGAGTGTACCTGGCACGAAGCGATACTGACGAACTGCCGTCAGCACGCGCGCATCAACTGTCTGGCTAACCGACTTAACCAGATGAACATTTTGCGGAGCGCCGCTCTCATCTACTCGAAAACTAACAACCATACGTTGCGCCGCAAGATCGCGGGTTGGGAAATCGGCCGCTGACACAGCGAGAGTCGGCTCAGAAATCAGCTTTGGCCAGGTAACTCCGGTGCTGATGCGGCGTGCGTGAGTTGTCGTGTCTGCATCGGTTGCGGGCTGGGCAGTGGCCGATGAAGCCAGAGCTGCAGCATCGTTGTGGGCTACCAGCGTGACACTCTGGCCCCTCGTTCCTGCCTGGGCATGGAGCAGAACGGTGGAGAGAAAGAGCGTGGATACAATTATTCTGCGCATGATTATTCTCCAATTGGTCAAGAGTGACCATCACTAATTTACTTCGTGATCAATACGATTGTCAATACGTTTTTGTGAAAGCTTAGTTTTCAAAAGCTTAGAGTCGCTCGAACTCTAACTCTCAGTAACCGGCGATTCCCCACAGGTCAACTCACATGCACCACGCCGTTGCATCCTTGATGCTTTAATCCATGGCTTCGAGCCCCGAAAGCGAAACGTCCCTGGTATCCACGGACTCGTCGCATCCCACGTCGTCGGATCGATTCGTTACCATAAAGTTCATGGCGCAATTTCCCCCCGGCCAGACTTTGCTCATTGACGCCGATGACACGTTGTGGGAAAACAACGTCTACTTCGAGCGCGCAATTGCGGCGTTCATTGGCTATCTAAATCACCGGGCTTACTCACCCTCAGAAGTGAGGAAGACTCTCAACGCTGTTGAACGAGAGACGATTCTCGAGCATGGCTATGGGCTCACCAGTTTCACGCGTTCACTTCTCGCTTGTTTTGAGCGGCTGAGCCAATCGCCAATGACCGAAGACCATCGGCGCCGTGTCACAGGATTTGCGCAGGCGATCGCCGAACAGGAGATTGAGCTGCTGCCGGGCGTGGATGAAACTCTGGCCCAACTCTCCATACGCCACAAGCTCATTCTTATGACCAAGGGCAACCACGCCGAACAAGCCGACAAACTGGCCCGGTCAGGACTTGCTGTAAACTTCAATGCGGTTGAAATTGTTAAGGAGAAAGACCCGGCCACCTATCGAGCTGTGATGGAACGGCACGAACTCGCGCCACATACCAGTTGGATGATAGGCAACAGCCCGAAAAGCGATATTAACCCTGCACTCGCGGCCGGGCTGAATGCAGTTTTTCTGTTTCACAAGGACACGTGGGTTCTAGAACACGCAGAGATCGATCCGGTGCCCGAAGGCCAGCACTTACTTGAACTCGATTCCTTTCCCAGTCTCTGTGCTATTTTTTAGCTAAGTGGAATCGTGAGGTGACCTGCAGTGGACCGGACTCCGATCCCGCCCGTCGCAAGATACAAAGCATCCTACCCCCCGCCGCCTCGTTTGAATTGGGCAGTCCTTTTTGTCGCTATTGCCGGCTCCGAGGGAATCGTACTCTGGTTCGTGCCCCAGCCTTATCGCGAGTTCCTTGTGAATCTCGTGATCGCTGCATGGCCAATCTATCTTTGTATTTGGATTCGAAAGATCGATGACCAATCTCTATCTCTCTACTGGGCCCTTGCTTCCTTTGCCACAGGATTTCTTTTCTCCTGGCTCTTATGGGTCGTTGTAATCTTCGAGATTCGCGAAGAGTTGCTCGACCATTACAACCGACGCGAGCCGATCGGCCTTCGACTCAATTTGATCATGACGATCTTGTTTTCCTTCGTCTACTTTCAATATCAATTGAATCGAATCGCAAGAGAAAAGGCCCAGGAAACCGAAGCGTTGGCCGTGAGCAGCAGCCGGTCCATCGTCGAATAGATCGACAGGCCTTCTAAAAGTAAATACAACCATTTGGGGAGACGGCATCGGCTCCGGGTAGACAACGGATTTCGTCGCTGCATTCGCCAAGAATTCCTTGACGATCCCTCGAGGAAACGGGCAGAATTGGGACCACCGGGGTAGCTAAGCTTGATGCGATTCTGAACTGGGCTTCGCAGCCTGGGCGAGAGGTGTCGTATAGCCTGCAGTTGAGTTCAAAAACTAGAGTTTGGGATGAATTACTAAATTGTCCATGAATCCCGCTGTGGCTTAAGGATTCGCTAGTTAGCTTCAATATCTCGCCTGGATCGGACGATCGACGCGAGTCATGGCGTCGGAGTTGATTTGAATCTTGGATGCAGTTCTTTTCTGTAGAAGCAGATTGCAAAGGTTCTCTGTGAAAGCACCCTGGTTTGGGACTGGATTGCTTCATTTGCACCCTGTAGACCGACAGCACTTATGCTCTTGGGGGGCGTATGGAACCTAGGAAGTACGTTGCCTACAACCAGACCCGGGACAGCCTCCTTAGTTCATCGGTTACGTCAGTAAACGCTGGCCTTGAGCCCTTGAAGGTTTTGAAGGTGCTCATCGAAGGCCTCCCGGCAAACTCCCGTACCGGTCTTTGGCTGACAAACTTCAAGGGTGTTCCTGTCGCGCGAACGCTCTCCCCTTTTGACCTGGTTTATCTGGACAAGGACAATCGAGTCGTTCATGGAGTGGAGTTATCCAAAGATGGAGAATTTGCCCCCTCCAAAGGTCAGCCTGCGAGTGCTCTTGTCCTTCCCTCCAAGTCCTTAACGACCTCACGGACGAAGGAGGGAGATCAGCTCGAACTTCGTGTCGTTGAACTCGAGGCGCCACCCGAACAAGCGCCGGCTCCAGGTGCGCCCCCTCCAACTCCGCCTGATCTGGCGCCAACTCAACCGATCCAAACGAGTCCAGCCGAACCGTCCCCAAGCGCTCGCTTTTTTTCATCTGGCGCGAGCGCTGTAGAAGCGCCGACTTCATCGGCGGAGTTCACAGTTTCTCCCACCCCGATTTCCTTTCCGGATGCGGCTGCGATCGAGAGTGTCGCGCCAACGGAGCGTCCCGAAGCTGAGTCAGTCGAACTCCCGATCGCCCCGGTTCCAAAGCCGCAGAGTGAACCTTTTTGGCCCGAGAGAAAATCGTACGCACGCACCCGGGTCCCCGAAGCACCGGTTCCCGCACCAGAACCTCCGTCGCCGGCCCAAGCATTGCAGAATGCGGAAGTGGCGCTTCCATCTGCAGTCCCGCCGCTTGCGATTCAGGAGGCGGCAGTGTCCGTTCCCCAATATGGGGATTATGGACCGGCTCCAAAAAGAAAGTACTCATGGAAGATTCGGCTTCTGCGCTGGCTTTTCCCCGAGTTAGTCATAGGAGAAGCTCAAAGACCGTATGATCGGCGGCGTGCCGACCGGCAGTCCTTGCCGGGGCTGATAGCTTATTACTTCACTGGTGGAGCCCCTGAGCCACACAAGATAAGCAACATCAGCGTCACCGGATTCTACTTGCACACAGACGAGCGCTGGATGCCCGGAACGGTCGTGCGCATGACCTTGCAGCGGGTAGGATCCAAAGGGGACGATCCCTCGGATATCATCAGCGTGAATTCAAAGATCGTTCGCTGGGGAGCGGACGGCGAAGGATTCGAATTCATCCTGACAGACTTGGATGAGTAACGTCGGCCGGCCCCGTAAATAAGGGATTCAGTCCAGAATTCCTCGCAATCCGACACGCACTTCTCAGGTGTCTGGCCATCTAATAACAGTCGCTGCTGGAGATTAGGAGGAGCGTAGTCTCATTGCCGCGCTTGACTCGGATCAAGCCCTTCTGTTGTACTTCAATCACCGTCATGCATTTTTGTAACATTGGTTCGATCTTCCACTCGGTCATTTGTAGGACTGCGCCCACTCCCGCCTTTCGAATTAGACTCCACGACTCACACGGGAACAAAGCCTGACGAAACAGAGATAGCAGCAATCTGAAATTCAGGCCACCTCCCGCAGTCGCGGCAGGTGGCTTTCGCATTCTTAGCTCACTTTTCGATTCAGGAGATTGTCTTGGAATCCGTAAGCCTCTCCAGTATTCAGGTGGCACGCGCGCGCATCGGCGAGGCAATTCACGTCTCCCCTTGTCACTTGTCTCACCACCTTTCCGAGCTCGTCGGTCTGCCCCTGCACCTCAAGCTGGAGAATCTCCAGCGCACCGGTTCATTCAAGGAGCGCGGCGCACTCAACAAGCTACTCACCTTGTCTGAGACGGAACGGAAGCGCGGCGTCATCGCCGCGAGCGCGGGCAACCATGCGCAGGGCGTCGCATTCCATGCTGCGGCTCGCGGCATTCGGGCCCAGATTGTGATGCCATTGGCCACTCCGCTCGTGAAAGTGGCGGCGACACGAAGTTACGGCGCCGAAGTGATTCTTCACGGCGCCAGCTATGACGAAGCCTGCGACGAAGCGCTGCGCCGTCGCCTCGAAGAGGGGTGCACCTTCATCCATCCGTTCGACGATCCTGAAGTAATTGCAGGACAAGGCACGATCGCCCTCGAACTGCTCGAACAGGTCCCCGACATTGAAGCCGTCGTGGTCCCCATCGGCGGTGGTGGACTCATCGCGGGCATCGCCTGTGCGTTGAAGGAGACCAATTCGCGGATCCGTGTGATCGGGGTTGAGCCGGAAAAGCTGCCATCCATGCTGCGAGCCCGCGAAGCCGGGAAGCCGGTCACTATCGCTCCTGAAGCGACCATTGCTGATGGTATCGCCGTACGCCGCGCAGGCGATCTCACGCTTCCTCTGGTTCGCCGCTATGTGGACGAGATCGTCACTGTGGACGACGAAGAAATTGCCAGCGCCATTCTGATGCTCCTCGAGCAGGAAAAGACCCTGGCCGAAGGCGCCGGAGCCGCGGCGCTTGCTGCGGTCGTCCAAGCCAAAACGAACCTGCGTCATCGCCGTACTGTGGTGCTGGTGTGCGGCGGCAACATCGACGTTACTTTGCTCGCCAAGATCATCGAACGCGGTTTGGTAAAAGACGGCAGACTTCTCCGCGTTCGCGTTTATTTGCAGGATCGACCCGGAGCTCTGCTCCATCTCACCGAAATCCTCGCTCGCGAGCGCGCCAACATCGTCGAAACACTCCACAATCGCGCTTATTACGGCGTGAGCCTTGGCGAGACCGTCATCGACGTCACCCTTGAGACTCGCGGAGCCACGCACATTACGGCCATCAGTCACGCCATGCGCGAAGCCGGCTTCCGCTTCGAGCGGATCCAGTAGGACACCATGTATACCCCGAAATTCAATCAGGTGACCGATCGCGCGGTTCTCCTTGAAGCTATGCGCGACAACTCCTTTGCGATCCTGTTCGGTCCCCTGGATCCTTTGGTCAGATTGGACGGCTCTCAGCCGAACCTGTCTCCGACCGCCACGCATCTGCCATTGGTTGTAAAGGACGAAGGAGAGCACGGCGTCATCGAAGGACACTTCGCCAAGGCCAATCGCCACTGGCAATCGCTTGCCGGCCACGAGACGCTGGTCGTTTTTTCAGGACCGCATAGCTACGTCTCGCCAACCCTCTATACAGAGCCGCTTTCGGTCCCCACATGGAATTACATCGCCGTCCATGCCTACGGCACGATGGAGTTGATCGAAGACGAAGATGGCAAAGATGCGTTGCTCAAAGGCCTGATCGCCTTGCATGAGCCTGCCTACGCACAACAATGGCGCGAGATGCCTGCCGGCTTCCGTCGCACGATGCTGGCCGGCATCGTCGGCTTTCGCATCGTCATTTCACGCATCGAAGGCAAATTCAAAGTGAGTCAGAATCGCTCCGAAACCGAGCGGCAAAACGTGAGAACGGCGCACGCCGCCGGGACACCGGATCAGCAATCGCTTGCTGCGTGGATGCAGCGTTTGAGCGGTTGAACCGGGCTCGGACTATCGAAATACAAAAGGCCCATTTCCACCCGGTTCAGCCGGCTTCGGACCACCTCAAACCATCCTGCGGCTCAGTCTGCTTTTGGTATACTCAATAGGTTCACCTCGTGCGGAGGTGGCGAAATTGGCAGACGCACTAGCTTGAGGTGCTAGCGCCGCAAGGCATAGGGGTTCAAGTCCCCTCCTCCGCACCAAAGAGTTTGCCATTCCGGTGAAGCCGGATGGGTCTTGGAAAGCAGCTGAAGCAATGCAGATTTTCTTCTATTTCGTCGTCGTGATCCATGTCATCGTCAGCCTGTTTCTCATTGGAGTCGTCCTGCTGCAACAGGGGCGCTCGGCTGACCTCGCAGGCGCCTTTGGCGGCCAGGGTTCGCAGACCGCATTCGGTCCCCGCGCAGCGGCCAACGTGCTCACGCGGCTCACTTCATGGTCTGCGGTCATCTTCATGTGCACGTCGCTCACTCTTACGGTTCTCTACGTACGCGGAGCGAGCCATAACCACTCCGTGCTCGACGACACCAAGCCAGCGTCAGCCCCGGCGAAATCCGGCAAGTAGGCTCCTGTAACTCGACGCAAGCCTTCCCGTCACCACGCTCCTGGCGGGCGCCTCTCGCGATCGTCTCTCTATGGTCCAGCGAGACATCTCCCTTTAGAATCGGAGCATGATCCTCGAGACGTTCCCTGTCGGACCGCTGCAGTGCAACTGCACTCTTCTTGGCGATGAAACTGCCGGCGAGGCGATCGTGATCGATCCCGGAGACGAGATCGGCCGCATCCACAGACGACTCACGGAACTCGGCCTCAAACTCCGCCAGATTCTCGTCACGCACGCCCACATTGATCATGTCGGAGGGGCCCTGAAGCTTAAGCGCCTCACGGGTGCCCCCATTTTTCTGAATGAGAACGATCTTCCCTTGCTCCAGATGATGGACGACCAAGCAGCCTGGATCGGCATTCCGACACCGGAAGTTGCGCTTCCGGATGAGGGCCTGATCGATGGCCAGTCCGTTGGCCTTGACGGTTACCCAGCCGAGGTCATTTACACCCCCGGCCATACACAGGGATCAGTCTGCCTCTATTTCGCTCCGTTGAAGATGGTCGCGGCGGGAGACACGCTTTTCTCTGGGAGCATCGGCCGCACCGATCTACCCGGCGGAAACTCCGAGCAGATCATCGATTCGATCCATTCCCGCCTGCTCAAATTGCCGGATACAACAAAAGTGATTCCGGGCCATGGACCATCCACGACGATTGGCGCAGAGCGACGCGCGAATCCGTTTCTCCGCTCGTAACAATCCCGAAATATTACGTAGATAACTTGCTTATTTTCAATTGATTAATATATCAACTAAAAGTCACGCTTTAGGCGCATTTCATGTTTTGTTACTACCTTGATGCGTTCCCAAAAAGTTAATGAGTATGGTTACTGCTGTACTGAACTCATGTTCTGGCCCCAGAAGGCTCAGGACCAACCAGCCCGACTCTTCCATGCCGAAAAAGTAGCCCGGATGGACCCAGACACCGCACTCTAGCAACTCGCCTACGGTCCGTTCATCGGGTTGCAGCGCGGGAATCCGTAGCACCGCATACCAGCCCCCTTCAATCTCCAATCGCCGAAGCGCCGAGTGCCCGTGCAGCTGGCGGTCCAGTTCAGCAAGATTCGCCGCAACTCGGGCTCGAACCTGCTTTTGAATCGCTTCTCGCCCAGCAAGCCAGGCAGGCAGCGCCCACTGCACTGGGGCATTCATTGAAAGGAAAGTGTCGGCGATGACCTCCAGGCGGTCCATTGCTTGAACCCGCTCTGGTCCTGTCGCCACGATCCAGGCCGCCTTCATCTGCGGCAGCCCGGCAATCTTGCTCAGGCCGTTCACCACGTAAACAGGGACGCCTTCAAGGCCTGCCGCAAAGCTCTCCGCCGAGCCTTGGAATCCAAGGTCCTGGAACCGGTAGTCAAGAAAGACTTCATCGACGATGAGCGAAAGATCGAATTCTTTGCACAACCGCGCCAATTCCTGCGCTTCCCACTTCTTCGTGAAGTGGCCTGTCGGGTTGTTGGGGTGAACCAGAACGATCGCCCGTGTATCGGACGAAATAGCTCTTCGAAATCCCTCCGGATCGATCTGCCAGCCGTGGTCATACACCAGCGGCGCAGGTTTGACCCGGACATCGTCCAGATCGGCCAGAAAGTCGAACAATGGGTAGCTCGGCTGCGGGACCAGCACCTCGCTTCCGGGGTCGCAGAGCAGCCGGAACAGGTAGCTGTAAGCCTCGCTTGTGCTGGTCGTCAGAACGATCTGCTCGGGGTCAAGCGGGACACCGTGGTCCGCGTAATACCTGCACACCGCCTCGCGCGCACGCACCATCCCCTTCGGCTGCGGATCGTAGTTCAGCGAACGCTCATCGGCGAGCGATGCCAAAAGATCCGGGTCATATTGAAACCCGCAGCGCGTCGGATTGGAGGCAGTTAGATCTGCAATCGGCAAACCGGCTTCCATCCGCTGCCGGTGCGCGCGAGAGAGATCGTTCTCTTCGGTATTCCAATTCGTTCTGCGCGAAAATCGTGCCATGCTCACTTGAAATCAGTTCGAAATCTCACCCGACGCCCTGCGATACCGCGCAGCGGCATGCGCCTCAATCCCATCATGCACAATAGAAGCGGGCGTTCCTAACACGATACATGGGCGGCGTTTCTGGAGGAGAATTGGCAATTCGCGCGGTGATCTTCGACTACGGAATGGTTCTAACCGGGGCACCCGATGCAGATGCTCACGCGGCGATGGTCCGGATCACAGGGCTCACTGTCGAACGTTTCGAGAGCCTCTACTGGAACGACCGTCATGCCTATGACGAAGGCAAGTTGTCAGGAATCACGTTCTGGCAGAAGCTCCTGCGTGACGCGCAAATGGAACCCGACCAAGCCAAGGTTGAAGAGCTCAACAGCCTCGACGCCCGCATGTGGACCACGCAAAACCCTGCCATGGTCGCATGGCAAAAGCGGCTGAAGCAGCACGGCGTGCTGACGGCAATCCTCTCCAACATGGGCGATTCGGTACTTGCCAACATTCAGCGTGAATTCGATTGGATCAACGGATTTGACGTGCTGGTTTGGAGCTATCAATTACATATGGCCAAGCCGGACCCGAAGATTTATCTGCACACTCTGCAACGGCTAGGCACGCGCCCCGAGGAAACTCTTTTTATCGATGACAAGCGCGTCAATGTCGATGCGGCGATCGCGCTGGGAATGAAGGCAATTGAATTCTCGACCTTCGAAAAGCTGGAGAAAGATCTCTTGGCTGCCGGCCTGGATCGCGAGCTTCCGCAGATAACTTATCGTTAATCGATTGATCCCTGGCCCGCGATCGCCAATCCAGTCAAACAGCGCGTGGCTGTGGACACGGCATCAATCGACCCGGTAGTGCTCCATGGCCCCGGTGTTCTACACTTGCTTGCCTTTGATAATTCCACCAGCTCAAGGTGTAACTAGGTGGTGTGTTCCACTCATTCGAACGAGGCGGCTTCGGAGTTCGCGCGAGCCGCCTGTCAACCGGCAAGGGGCCAGAATGAAATTCAAAAGTCTTTTCTGTAGCGCACCAATCTCCGCACTGGGCGCGGCGATTCTATGTTTTGGGGCATCGGTCGCAGTTGCGCAGGCTATCCCGCAGGTAACCGGCGACGCCCGGGTCGACAAGCTCCTCAGCCAGATGACCCTTGAGGAGAAACTGACGCTGATTCACGGCACAAGCGAAGATCCCGCTGTGTACCAGGGCCAGGCCGGCTATCTTGCGGGCATTCCGCGCCTGGGTATTCCCGGCCTCCGCTTTGCAGACGGACCTCCGGGCGTGCTGACGCGCCATCCTTCGCAGGGCGAAACGGCCACCATGGGCGTGGCCGCAACCTTCAGTGTGAAAGACGCTGAAGACAACGGCGTCGTGATTGGCCGCGAAGACCGCGCTCTTGGCATCGATGTCTCTCTCCAGCCATTCGTCAACATCGACCGCGATCTCGAATTTGGCCGCGGCTACAACACGTTTGGCGAAGATCCGTTTCTTACCAGCCAGATGGGCGTCGCAGAAGTCAAAGGCATTCAATCGCAGCACGTGATGGCGCAAATCAAGCACTACGTCGCTTATGACTCGAATGCGACCAATATCTTTGTCGATGACCAGACGCTGCACGAGGTCTACGTGGCTCCCTTCGACGCTGCGGTCAAGGCAGGCGTTTCGTCGATCATGTGCTCCTATAACCGCGTCAACGGCACATTTGCCTGCGGCAACGAGTCGACGCTCACACGGATTCTTCGCGACGAGATCGGGTTCAAGGGATTCGTTACATCCGATTGGGGCGCAACCCATGCGGTCAGCTTCATCAACGCCGGCCTCGACATGGAAATGCCTGGAGGCCAACCTGGACCTATGGGATCTTTCATCCCTTCGTTCTTTGACTCGCTGCCTCCTCCGCCTCCCCTGCACATGGATCCGAAAGCGGCCGAGGAACTGAATGAGGCCATGTTTGGCGGCCACATTCCCGAAGAGCCTGCTCCCAAGCGCGAAGCTGGCGGCGATTTCGGAGTGAAACTCAATCCGGAAAAAATGCCCGACGCCCTCAAGGACGGCACAGTCAACGAGGCAGCCGTCACGCGCGCAGCTGGCCACGTTCTCTATGAGATCGTCCACTTCGGCTACCTCGATGGCCAGTCGAAGCACGAAGTGACATCGCAGGCAATTGATGCCAATGCCAAAATCATCGAGAAAACAGGCGAAGACGCCGCCGTGCTGTTGAAGAACGAGGGTGCAGTTCTGCCGTTGAAGGCCGCCGATCTCAACTCTGTGGTCCTCATAGGTCCCACCGCCGCCCAGGTCGACTCAATCGGCATCAATGGGGAGCGATCAGTTGGCCTCCCTTCGCGCCAGATTGGGCCGCTGGCGGCAATGAAGAAAATATCGGGCGATTCTGACATCGCCTTCGCTGTGTATGACGACATGACTGGTTCCCCGATTCCCGCAAGCGCGCTCAGTCACGATGGCAAGCCGGGCCTTGAACGGACTGGATCAGGTGCGTCGCAGGCAGACCCGGAACTCAACTTTACGGTCAAGAATGGCAACGCCCTTCCTGCCAACTCCATCGTCACCTGGAAAGGCACGCTGACTATTCCAGCCGATGGCAATTATTGGCTGTATCTGCAGGCTCTCGGCACCAACGCCCGCCTTTCTCTCGACGGCAAGCGACTCGCCGGAACAGGCGCTTTCCAAGGTGGCGTCCATGGCGACATCCTGCAAGCCAACCAGGACAATGCGATCCCAACAACGGACGGCCTTGACAATGTGCGTCGCGCGGTCGATCTTACCGCGGGGCCGCATGCGATCGAAGTCACCACGAGCCTCGACACTTCGAATGCACCGGTTCAGGTCCGCCTGAGTTGGTACACTCCTGACCAGCGCAAAGCGGACCACGAAGCCGCCATCGCCGCAGCCAAAAGCGCGAAAATCGCGGTTGTTTTCTTGTGGACGCGCCTCGAGCCGGTCTTCGGCCTACCCGGCGATCAAAACAAGCTTGTCGAGGAGGTCGCAGCTGTCAATCCCAACACCGTTGTCGTACTCAACACCAGCCAGCCAGTCGCCATGCCGTGGATTGGCAAGGTGAAAGCGGTGCTTGAAATGTGGTGGCCGGGCGATGAAGGTGGGTGGTCCACGGCGAATCTGCTTCTCGGAAAGACCAGTCCCGCCGGCCGTCTGCCCGTCACCTGGGGCAAGAGCCTCGAGGATTATCCAGCTACCAATCCGAAATATCCCGAGCGCTCGCACAAAGGCGTCGACGGAAAAACAACCTACAGTGAAGGCGTCAACGTTGGCTATCGCTGGTTTGACAAGGAGAATGTCGAACCGCTTTTTGCCTTCGGCCATGGGCTGAGCTACACCACCTTCGCATACTCCGGTCTCGCCGTGGAGCGGGCCACCGATGGCGGCCTCAATGTGCACGTCGTCATCAAAAATACCGGGAACGCCGATTCAGATGAAGTGCCGCAGGTCTATCTCGGCGCACCCAGCGAGATCCCGCCAGGTGTGCAGTTCCCAGTCAGGGCGCTCGTCGCTTTCGACAGGATTCACCTTGCTGCAGGCGAATCGAAGACCGTGGATTTGCATGTCGCTCCGCGTCAACTTGAGTATTGGTCGGTAGCAGAAACAAAGTGGCTGCGGCCCAATGGCAAGCGCATCGTCAGCGTGGGCGGCTCCTCGCGTGACCTTCGCCTGAATCAGACCATCAACTAGTCAGATTCTCGCCGCAAACCTACGCTTGAAACCGGGGAAAGCTCTCCCGAGCCGACCCCGATTCACTTTTCTCTAAGGAATCACTCGCCAACCGTGTTCAGCCATGCGACACTTTCCAACGGAATTGGAATCAGGACAATCGATGAAGAATCCTGAACCTTTTCCGCATTTAAGCGGGTCGTCACTTGCCCGTGTACGAACAATCAGAAAGGAACGACTAATCTATGAAACTTCTTCGTGCCATCGCCCTCGTCTCGGTTTTTGGCGCCAGCCTCGTCCTGGCGCAGACCCCAGCCTCCAAGCCAACCACGGCCGCTGCCCCGACTGCTACCAAAGCCGCTAAGCCAGCCCCAGCCCCCGCCCCCAGCGCAGCCGATATCGCCAATGCCAAGGCCAAAGGCCTGGTGTGGGCGAACCTCAACACCAAGGTCTATCACTACGCAACAGACTCCACATATGGCAACACGAAGAACGGCAAGTTCATGACGGAGGCTGACGCAAAAACCGCGGGATATCGCGCGGCGAAGCAGGGTGCAGTGAAATCCAAAGCCCCTGCATCGAAGTAATCCAACCACTGTGCGGCTGCCGTCAGCGGCGGCCGCATCCAAAAACCCACCCGTGGTGTTCCCTTCTAACCTCTTATCTCTCTTCCCTGCCTCTAGAGCGCTACTCCAAGGCCGACTAGATTTGCAGCCGCGATGATGATCGCAATTCCAGCCCAGAGAATGCGGATCGGGCGACGGGTGACACCTTTCCACTCGCCCAGGGCCAGCCCCACCAGCGCACCGCACAAAACATAAATACTCATGTGCAGCATCCAGTTTACGAACGACAAATGTTGCGGAATATTCGCAGCGCCCCACGCGTAAAAGAAGAATTGCAAATACCACATGATCCCGCCCGTCGCAGCCAGCGCCGCGTTCTTCATCAGCACAGGCCGTTCCTGCTTCAAGTCTTCGCGCAGTGAGAGCCTCTTGAGCGTTGCCAGCCGAATGAAGCAATAGCTCATGTTGATGACAGCGCCTCCGCCCATGATGAACACATAGCTGGGAAGCGCGGCGTAGAGCGGGTTCACACCCAGGTGCAGCGCCGCGGCCTCCATGGGCTTCGCTGCATCGATGGCAAACGACATGCCTGATGAAAAAATGCCACACATCACCGCGAGCAGAAGACCAAGCGTGAGGTTGAACTCCCGGACCTCACCGCTCAGTTGTAATTCTTTTTGGTGCCCGGCATACGAAACAATGGCCACCCCAAGGAGAGCCACGACAACCCCCGCCAGAGTTAACAGACCGCCGCGTGTTGCGAACAAAGTTGCAAATTGGCCGTGCATAATCGGGGGGATCAACGTGCCCACCACGAGAGTGACGCCGATTGCGACGCCGATCCCGAGCGACATGCCGAGGTGGCGCATGGTGAGGCCATAACTCACATTGCCCACACCCCACATGGCGCCGAAGAGCGCCACCTTCAGCAGCAGATGCGGACCCATCGATGCGTAGAATCCGTGAAAATCAGGAAGCAGGATCAGGCTCACGCCGATTGGCAACAGAATCCAGGAAAAGAAGCCCGCCACGGCCCAGGTGGTTTCCCACGACCATTTCTTCACCTTTTCAATCGGCGCATAAAACGAGGCGGCCATTCCAGCACCGATTACGTGCCATCCAATTCCGGCGATGACAGACGTCATTCCCTCCCTCTTTCTGCAATACCGGCCGCTCTCTTCCGCCGCCCATGCGTATTCCCATTTGAAATTGTTTCCGCAGAGAGACCTTATGGAATCCCTTGCGTCCTTGTCAAAGACAAAGTGCTTGGATGGTGGCGCCCAAAAACCGCGGCCAGACCCCTCCCAGACCACCTGATTGGGCCAATTACACTTTTCATATGGCACTTCGCCTGTTCGTTGCCAGCACCAGCCAGGGAAAATTACGCGACTTCCGCACCGCCGCGGCGGCACATTCTGTATCCATCGATCCTCTTCCGAATCTGGAAACCATTCCCGTGCCCGAAGAGAACGGCGCCACATTCGCAGCCAACGCCGAGCTCAAGGCCATCTACTATTCGCGCTTCTCCCCTGGCGAATTGGTCCTCGCCGACGACTCCGGCCTCGAGGTCGACGCTCTCGCAGGCGCCCCCGGCGTTCGCTCTGCTCGGTTCGCTGCGGACACCGGCCTGGTCGACTCGCCAGACGCCAACGACAATACCGACGTCTGGAACAATATGCTGCTGCTGCAGAAGCTTGCTAGTGTGCCTGCAGCCCAGCGCACAGCCCGTTACCGCTGCGTCCTCGTCGCTGCGCGCGATGGCGAGCCGTTGCATTCAGCCGAAGGCGCTGTCGAAGGCCTCATTCTTGAAGCGCCACGCGGCACGGGCGGCTTTGGCTACGATCCGCTCTTCTTCCTGCCTGAACTTGACCGCACCATGGCCGAGATCGATCTCGAAACCAAGCTCTCACTCAGCCATCGCGGGCGCGCTTTTGCGGCCCTTCTTCCCCTCTTGAGTGGCTCGACAGCCCCCCGCAATTGACGGCGTCGCAAATAGCGGTCCCCGCGCCTTGACGGTCGTTATCTCGGAATCGAATAATACTGTTGAGACAAGACTTACAAATGCTCGTATAGCCCCCACACCCCGACCGGAAAATTCAGGAGCCGCAATTCGCATGGCAACCGCCCAACATCCTTCTACGCCTGAGGTTCATAAAGGCGTCCAGCCATTGCGTGCCGGTCAGGGCAGGAGTTTTCTCTGGCACAAGCTGCATTCCCTGCTGGGCATCATCCCCATTGGCGCGTTTCTACTAGAGCACCTGCTCTCAAACTTCGAGGCGCTCAAAGGTCCTGCGGCCTATGGTGCGCAAGTCAAGTTCCTGAATTCCCTGCCCCTGGTGCGCGTGCTCGAGTGGGTGTTCATCTTCCTGCCCATCCTCTATCACGGCATTTACGGCGTCTATATCTGGCTGCGCGGCAAATCGAACATCGTCTACTATCCCTGGGCAGGAAATTGGATGTACATCGCCCAGCGCTACACCGGCCTCATCGCGTTCGCCTACATCCTTCAACACGTGCTGCGCCAGCGTTTCATGGGCATCAGCCTGCCGGAAAACCCCGGCGCCGCTTTCGCCAAGGTCCAGCATGAGCTCGCCAATCCCTGGATGCTCGCCGTCTACGTCATCGCCATGATCGCCGTCTGCTGGCACTTTGCTTACGGCATTTGGCTTTTCGCGGCCAAGTGGGGCATCACTCCCGGCGAAGTCGCGCGCAAGCGCTTCGGCTATGTCTGCGTGGCTTTCGGCATTCTGCTCTGCGCCATGGGCCTCGCCAGCATCTGGGCTTTCGTTTCGCCGAAGTATCAGAACACGCCCGAGATCGTCCCTTTATCTCTTTCAATTACTCCGGGCAACTCTGGCGGCATCTCAGTCTGAATCGCTCCCGGCCTCCAACTCTCGGTTGGAAGCCCGTAACTGGTCCTTGACTCGTAAGAAGGAAGATAATGGCGGCATCCAAAATTATCGTGATCGGCGGAGGCCTCGCAGGACTGGCAGCCGTAATCAAAATCGCTGAAGCCGGCGGCTCCGTCGATCTGTTCTCCATCGTTCCCGTCAAGCGCTCGCACTCGGTCTGCGCACAGGGTGGCATCAACGCCGCAAAAAACCTCAAGGGCGAGGGAGACACCACAGACAAGCACTTCGACGACACCATCTACGGCGGCGACTTCCTCGCCAACCAGACACCGGTAAAAGCTATGTGCGAGGCCGCGCCCGGCATCATCGATCTGCTCGACCGCATGGGCGTTCCCTTTAATCGCACTCCAGAAGGCCTGCTCGACTTCCGCCGCTTCGGCGGCACCCTCTACAACCGCACCGCATTCGCCGGCGCCACCACGGGCCAGCAGCTTCTCTACGCACTCGACGAGCAGGTGCGCCGCTACGAATCGACAGGCCATGTCAACAAGTTCGAAGGCTGGGAGTTCCTATCCGCCGTGCTCGACTCCAAAGGCCAGGCCCGAGGCATCACCGCGCTCAACCTGCGCACCATGGAGCTTCGTTCCTTCCCTGCAGATGCCATCATCCTCGCCACCGGCGGCATCGGCGCGATCTTCGGCAAGAGCACCAACTCCGTCGTCTGCACCGGCTCCGCGCAGTCCGCAATCTTCCAGCAGGGCGCGTATTACGCCAATGGTGAATTCATCCAGGTGCACCCCACGGCCATACCAGGCGAAGACAAGCTGCGTCTTATGTCGGAGTCTGCCCGCGGCGAAGGCGGCCGCGTCTGGGTGCCGCGCACTGTCGGCGACAAGCGGCCATTCAAGCAGATCCCCGAGTCCGACCGCTTTTACTTCCTCGAAGAGTGGTACCCCAAATACGGCAATCTTGTCCCCCGCGACATCGCCACGCGCGCGATTCACAAGGTCGTTTACGAAGAACATCTCGGCATCGACGGCCAGCCCATGGTCTATCTCGACCTCACGCACATCGATCGAGCTACACTCAATCGCAAGCTCGAAGGTATTCTCGAGATCTACGAGAAGTTCGTCGGCGACGATCCGCGCGAAGTGCCCATGAAAATCTTTCCCGGCATGCACTACACCATGGGCGGCCTCTGGGTCGATTTCAATCAGATGACCAATATCCCCGGCGTTTTTGCCGCCGGTGAGTGCGAATACCAATACCACGGCGCCAATCGTCTGGGCGCGAACTCGCTGGTCAGTTGCATCTTTGGCGGTTTTCGCTCCGGACCCATCGCCTTGGCCTACGCCAAAAGCCTGCCCGCATCGGAAGACGACGGCGGCCACGCAGCCGAATTGAAGCGTCAATCCGAGATCAACAGCAAACTCATGAGCAATGAGGGCACTGAGAATCCCTTCAAGCTTTGGCGCGAACTCGGCGAGACCATGACCAAGCACGCAACGGTCATCCGCTACAACAAGGGACTCGAAGAGGCCGACAAAAAAATCCTCGAGTTGATGGACCGCTACAAGAAAGTGAACCTCAGCGACCGTAGCCAGTGGGCCAACACCAGCTTCGCCTTCGCGCGCCAGCTCTACAACATGCTCGAGCTCTCGCGCGTAGTTGTCGGCGGAGCGATCTTGCGCGACGAATCGCGCGGCGCGCACTACAAGCCCGACTTCCCCGATCGCAACGACGAAAAGTTTTTGAAGACCACCAAAGCCAGCTTCACCGGCCAAGGCTCCAAGCCGCGCTTTGAATTTGAAGCAGTCGACATCCAATACATCAAACCGCGTCCTCGCCGTTACGACGCAACGAAATGACAGCGGCTGCCCTAAACCGCTGTCATCCTGAGCAAAGCGAAGGATCCGCGGTTGCTTTTTGGGAGTTTTGAGAGTCACAACTGCTGGGTGCCCGAGGTCTCGCTTTTGAGACCTGGGAAAGCAAGAACCTAAATGAATCAGGTTTTGTAACAGGGCACGACTACAGTCGTGCCGAAGAAGACGAGATAGAAGAGGGGCTTAGCCCCTGCGGAAATTACGGAAGGAAACATGGCACCCAAGACCGTGCAACTCGAAATCAAGCGCCAAGCCAGCCCCGATGCACCTGCCGTGTGGGAGAAGTTCGAACTCGAATGGCGCTCCGGTATGAACGTCATCTCCGCCATGATGGAGATTGCGGCCAACCCCGTCACCGCCGACGGCCGCCCCACAACGCCGATCACCTACGACTCCAACTGTCTCGAAGAAATCTGCGGCTCCTGTGCCATGAGAATTAACGGCAAAGCCCGCATGGCCTGCTCCGCGCTTGTCGAAAATCTGGAACAGCCCATCCGCGTCGAGCCGCTTTCGAAATTCCCGCTCGTCCGCGATCTCCAGGTCGACCGCTCTGTCCTCTTCGAAAACCTCATGCGCGTCAAAGCCTGGGTCCCCGTCGACGGTACCTACGATCTCGGCTCCGGCCCACGCGTCTTCCCGCAACAGCAGGAAGCTAATTATCCCCTTTCGAACTGCATCTCCTGCTGCTGCTGCATGGAGGTCTGCCCGCAATTCAACGAAGACACAAACTTCGTCGGTGCGGCCACTATCGCGCAAGTCAAGCTATTCAACAACCACCCCACCGGCAAAGTCTTCAAGGAAGAGCGCCTGCGCGCGCTCGCGGGCGATGGCGGCATCCAGGAGTGCGGCTTCGCCCAAAACTGCGTCGAGATCTGCCCGAAACAAATCCCGCTGACCAACGCCATCTCCGACGTCAGCCGTGACGTAACCATCCAGGCAGTCAAGGACCTCCTCCGCGGATAAGCCAAGCTCCGGCTCTAGAACGACTCATCGGCACATCGACCGAACTGCGCTGGATCGGCAAATTTGCAACTTCCGCGTCGGCTCTCGTCCTCCCGCGACATCGGCGCTTGTAATCCGCCTTTGATCGGACTGGCTACGGATATGGAGTATCATCGCTTCGGTTCGTTGCGCTCTCGGCAATCGTGATCGATCGAAGAAGGCCACCGAACCACACCATCCATCCACCCAGAAGGAGGAACGATGAAATCTGCCGGATTGCGAAGTCTGCTGCTGTTCGCGGCCAGCACCATGCTGGCGGCAACGGTATACGCACAAAATGGTTTCCAGCTGCACGCCGCCGCGTTTGAAAACGGTGGCACGCCACCACTGTCGATGATCCTGAACAATCAGTCCAACGGCGTCAATACCTGCACGGCAAGCGGCGCCGCGGGCGGCGACCAGTCTCCGGAGCTCTACTGGACCGATGCGCCCCCGGAAACACGCTCGTTTGTCGTTGTTCTCTTCGACACCACAGCGAGCTTCACACACTGGGGCATGTATAACATTGCGGGAAACACGTATGGGCTGCCGCAGAATGCGGGCGTGGCTGGCAGCCGCTACGGCACGCAGATCGAGAACGACTTCGGCCTTGGCCAGCAATACGACGGGCCCTGCCCGCCAGCCAACGTGACTCCTGACATACACCACTATGTCTTCACGGTCTACGCGCTAAACACCACGCTCAATCTACCGGGGTCCGCAAACTTCCCTTCGAACGCTGAAACCCTCTATCATGCGCTCATCGCGGCGGCTCAGCGCGGCCAGATTCTCGGCCAGGCAAGCCTGACGGCGCTCTATTCCTCCACGCCCGGAACAGCCCACACAGACTAACGTGGCTCTCGGCGTTGCACGACAGAAGGCTTCCTGCGGTGCGGGAAGCCTTCGCATCTTCTATCGAAGTCTTCCTTAAAAAGATCCCGCTTGCCAACGCCATCTCCGACCCCAGCCGCGACGTGATCATCCTCGTTGCACCTGATTGCCCTGCCGATCAAAAGCTGTACAGCGAAGCCCCATGGCGCAACTATCCTGCAGAGCCTCCCATAACGCTACGTGACACAACGGCCCCGTAGGGCCACAGGAATAGCCCAGGGCTACGCCCCGGGATCTCAGCCCATCAAAACCCGCGGTCCCGTAGGGACGGCAAGATCGCTGCTGAGACCGGGAACGCGCCGCCCTCCACCACCACCGTGAAGGACGAAGCCAAAAGCGGATTCAGCGGTAATCTGCGCGCGAGTGCTAGCAGAGGGGTAACTGACGAACAGGCAGTGATCCGCCCGGAAACCTCTTGACAATCCAGCCCCAACATAGAATGCTACATAGCATATATCCAAAGGGGAGATTCCGATGAACGCGACTGCGCTCTATAGGACTGCCAGCACCTTGCTCGTTGTGGCAGCCGCAGGAAACACATACGGTATCGTGAGATTCTGGCAGGCCGGCGGAGCACTGAACACGGTGCCTCTCCCAGAGGATCATCGTGTCTCATACGGCCCTCTGGTTCTCGCACTTGGGGTCTTCTGTTCGTTGTGTGTTGTGTTCGCGGCATATCTTGCTTGGCATTTGGGTACGCTGGCAAGAACGGCTCCTCATGCCATTGGTGCTCTGGGATGGGCTCTTTTCGCGTACCAACTCCTCGGCGTCTACGTAAGCTTCAACGAGCTTTCTGGTCTTGTACGGATTCTTTCTGTCGCACTTGCAATCTGCACTGGCTGGGCAGCCTGGCTGACAAGAGGTGCACGCTCGGCGTTGCCAATCACCAACTGAACGAGTAGCAGCCATTCCGTCAATGACACATCAGTAAACGCCTGCACTGGCCAGAAGCAGGGCTATAGATAGAGCGATATTGCACACCATTTCCCTCTTCTGTCGCACAATGAATCCGGAAGAGCTAAAGATCAAAAGCTAGGAGCTAGAAGCTAGCGCCTAAAAACTGCTTCTAACCCCAACGCTGAGACGACTCTGCGCATAACTTCAACAGGCAGATGACCTTGGCGGGAGGCATCGCCGCTAACACGAAGAAAGAAAGGAACTTCCGCCCAGAGTCTGGGGGGAGGGGTAGCCGATAGCGCCGCGTACCGGCAAGTGCTAAGTTGAACCGACAGAGATATTTAGCCACAACCCATTCATTCGAAATGGTTTGGCGTAAGTTATTGATTTCTTAAACCCAATAGAATGAGATATTTCCCCGAAAAGAGGGGAGGGGGTAGGTCTACATCACCGCATAGAAGCTCTGCATCCACACTTGCAGGATGGCCGGGAAGACACCCATCATCACCACCCACAGCGCGATGAAAACGAGAGCAGTCAGCGTCACCGGATGCACCGTGATCTTTGAGTCATCCAACGCCGGCGTGACGTACGCGCGCTTGAGCACCTGCAAGTAGTAATAGAGCGACACTGCACTCATGGCAATCGCCAGCGCCACGAGAGCAAATGGCACCACGCCCTTGGACACGCCAAGGACCGCCGCAAACAAATTGAACTTGGCCCAGAAGCCCACCAGCGGAGGAATTCCAGCCAGCGAGAGAAACAGCACCAGCAGAATGGCGGCAAGCACTGGATTGCGTCGATGCAGACCCGCGAACGCTTCCATCTGATCGCTGCCACTCGCCCGCTCCACGGCCCCAACCACGCCAAAGGCGCCGACGGTCGTCAGCCCATAAGTGAGGATGTAATACATCACAGCCTGCGCGCTAACCGGAGTCCGCGAAAAGTAGGCCAAAGCAAGCAAAATATATCCCGCATGAGCAATCGCCGAGTAGGCTAGCAGCCTGCGCACACTGCGCTGCGCCAATGCGGCCAGATTGCCCAGAACCATAGACGCGACAGCAAGAATGGTGAGAGCAAACGACCATGGCGCCGCAAACCCGATGAATCGCGGCATGCGGTCCGCTTGAGTCACAACGACAAAACGCACCACATGTGCATCGCCAAAGACGTGCAAGGCAGCCGTTCCAATCGAAATCAGTAAGGCAAAGCTAGCCACCTTCGACACGGACGCGATGAACGCGGCTGCCGGCGCGGGCGCACCCTCGTAGGTATCCGGCGCCCAGAAGTGAAAAGGCACCGCCGCTACTTTGAAGCCGAGCCCCGCGGCAATCATGACCAGGGCAGCATAGAGCAGTGGCGCAGCAGGGATGGCGTTCGATCCATACATCGCCTGCATGATTTGTTGCAGATTCGTCGATCCGGTGACCCCGTAGAGGTAACTGAATCCGAAGAGAAGAAACGCCGCCGACATTCCGCCGAAGAGGTAGTACTTCATCGCAGCTTCGGCGCTCATGCCGGATTTCTTCGCAAACGCAGTCAGGATGTAAAGCCCCAGGCTCAGTAACTCCAGCCCGATAAAAATCACCAGCAGATCCTGGGCCGCTGCGATAATCAGGCCGCCGGTCGCCGACATGAGTGTGACCGCGACAAACTCTCCCACATTGCGCGTAAATGCGGAATTGAACAGGAGAAGCAGGGTCAACACTGTCAATGCCAGAATTCCAACCTGCGCCACGGCCGTGGAGCTGCCGGCCGCAAGCAGAAGCTGATCGCTGCCTGGGAATTTCAATCCGCCCTGCGCCTGCAAAGGAATCGTCATGAGCGCCACGCCGCAGCCGATGAAGCCCAGCACCGCGGCTCCAGCAACGCGCAATCGCAAAGTGCTTCTGCGCAAAATGCCGAGATCGACAATCAACACGATCAGCGCCGTGAACTCAAGCGCAGTCTCGGGCAATGTCACTCGGAGAAGGTCCGCGTAGTTCATTGGCCTCCTCCCGCAAGAAATGCCCTTACTGCCGGCTCAATCGCATCAAGCAGAATCTTCGGATAGAGTCCGACCCCAAGGCTGACGGCCACCAGCATCGAAACGCCTGCAACTTCGGGCCATGTGATGGCTGCCAATTCGTGTCCATGCTCATGAATATGTGCTGCTGAGTGTGTATCGCTAAAGAACGCAAGTTGCATTGCGCGCCAGGTGTAGGCCACGCCCACCACGATGCCCACACCGGCAGCGACGGTCCACCAGGGTTTCGCGATCCACGAGCCCACCAATACTTGAAGCTCGGCAATGAACCCGGAGAATCCCGGCAGCCCCATCGAAGCAATGCCCGCGATGACGAACGCCCATGCCGCAAACGGCAGGCGCTTCGACAAGTGCATTGGTTCCAGCTCAGCCAACTGCCGCGTGTGCGTTCGTTCATACACGATGCGGCCCACAATGGCGAACAGCAGCCCTGCAATGATGCCATGCGAAAACATTTGCAATACAGCGCCGGTCATGCCGATCTGGTTCAGCGTCATCAATCCCAGCAACACAAATCCCATGTGGCTCACGCTGGAGTAGCCAATGACAAATTTGAAATCGCTCTGCACCAGCGCCACCAGTGCGCCGTAGACAATCCCGATCACCGCCAGCAGGGCAAACACCTCGCGCCACGAGCCGATGCCGAGGTAAGAAAAACCCCACGGGTCCATTCCATGCGGGAACAAGCCCATGGCGACGCGCAGGCAGCCATACGCGCCCAGCTTCATCACCACACCGGCCAGCAGCATCGATGCCGCGGTAGGCGCAGCGACGTGGCCTGTTGGCGCCCAGGTGTGAAAGGGCCACATACCGGCAAGAATTCCGAATCCGACGAACACCAGTGGAAACGCCCACATCTGGAAGCTGACGGGAAGTCCCGCGTGTGCCAATTGCACGAGACCGGTCGAGCGGCTTCCCGATGTCGTGTACGCGGCCAGCAGCCCGATCAGCACCATTGCCGAGCCGACAAATGAATAGAGCGCCAACTTCATGGCGGCGTATTCGCGCCGCGTCGATCCCCAAATCGAGATGAGAAAGTATTTCGGAACAATGGCAATCTCATAAAACACAAAAAGCAGAAACAGGTCGTAGCTGAGAAAAACTCCGTAGACTCCCCCAATGAGTGCCAGATAAAACGCAAAGAACTCATTGGTTCGCAACTCAATGTTCCAGCTGAACAACACGCCCGCCACAGCGGCCAAGCCGGTGAGCATAACAAGCACAAGACTGATGCCATCGGCCGCCAAGGTGTAACGAATTCCCATCGACGGGACCCAAGGTAAATCGGCAATTACTGTACGTCCGTGATCGAAGCCGGCTGCGAAGCCGACCACAGCCAAAACGCAACCAACCGCGGCAATCGTCAACGCAAGCCAGCGCGCCAAGGCGGGCTTGTCCTTTGGCAGCAGCGCTTCCAGAAGTGCACCGGCAAACGAGAGATAGATCGTCCAGGCAAGCATGATTCAAAATCTCCAGTGTGCCAGAAGGTTCATCACGGTTGGGTTCACGCTGTCGACGACCAGCTGTGGCAGCAAGCCAAGCAGAAACATCAATCCAATTACGGGAACCATCGCTAACCGTTCGCCGCCGTGCATGTCAGGAAAACTCGCCCACTTCTCCGGTACGGGTCCCGTGAACACCTTCTGGATCACGGTTAGAATCACGGCCGCCGTCACAAGCAACCCAAGAATGGAAACCGTCGCTGCGACCCACGACAGAGGAAATACTCCGCGGAAGATCAGGAACTCACCGACAAACCCATTCAAGCCTGGCAGTCCCAGGGACGAGAACAAAACGATTCCCATCATGCCCGCTAGAACCGGCGCGGGTTTGCGCAATCCTCCAAAATGATCGATCCAACGCTCGCCTCCGCTGCGTTCCTGCATCATTGCGATAAACCAGAAGAGCGCAGCGGCCGTGACGCCGTGATTGAACATCTGGAGGATCACGCCATTCAGCGCTGCTGCCTGGCTTGTCTGCACAGCCGATCCTGCGGCTGGCACCGCCAGCGCGAAAATGGCTAGCAGGCAATAGCCCAGATGATTCACGGACGAATAGGCGAAGACGCGCTTCAAGTCTTTTTGTGCCGCTGCTGCCCAGGCACCCATTACCACTGTGACAACTGCCAGCACCAGCAGAGGCGTGCGAATCTGGGCGATCTGGTGTCCGAAGATCGGCAATGCAATGCGCAACAAACCGTATACGCCCATCTTCGACATTGCTCCAGTCAGCAGCATCGTTACGGGGGAAGGCGCTTCCGCATATGCGGCGGGTAGCCAAGTGTGGAATGGCGCCAGCGGGACCTTGACCGCGAAGCCAGCGAGCACGCCAATCGCAAGACCCATCATGATGGGACCAAGATGCGCCGTCACAGCCGGCTCCAAAGTGCCGTTGAAAGCCATCGCCCCGAGCTGGCCGAAATCCATGCTTCCGGTTGCAAGAAATAGCGCGAGGAACGATAACAGCAGCGCCACACTTCCTGCCATGGTGTAAACGAAGAACTGTGTCGCCGCCGGTCCGCGCTTGGCACCGCCCCACAACTTGATCAGGAAGAATGCGGGAATCAAACTCAGTTCCCAGAACAGAAACCAATGAAAGAAATTCAGCGCGGTAAATGACCCGAACAGGCCTGACTCCAGCATCAACACAAGTGCGAAATATAGCCCCGGCTGCTTATGGACACGATGCGCCGCATCCACACTCATCACCGTAACGACCGCCGAGAGCACCAGCATCAAGGCTCCCAGCGCATCGACGCCCAGGTGATACTCGATGCCGAGCGAAGGCGACCATGCCTGGCGCTCTATCAGGCCGATGGACCCGTCACTCGGCAATTTCGTCCAGACAAGCAGAGCCAGCGCCAGCGCTGCCAGTGTCGTCACGAGCGCAACAGAACGGGCATGCCTGCCTGCCATCAGCGCAACCAAGCCACCGGCCAAAGGAAGAACGGTCAACAGCGTCAACAGAGGAAATTCGTTCATCCTCGGCTGCTCCAAATCAAAATCGCGGTCAGCAATACGACGGCCAGCGCAAGCAGGCGCAAGTACATTTGCACCCGCCCGCTCTCGATCCGCGACATGAGTCCGCCGCTGTTAGCCAACTCCTCGCAGCCCTTGTCGAAGCCGCCATCCACCCAATTCAAGTCGAACAGCCGGCTCAACTGCGCGCCTTCGCGGAAGAGCCAGGCGATGCCGGCTACGATTCCACCCCACACGCGGCGATCGAGCCAATCTGCAACACGCGCCCACCATGCATAGAACGCGATCACTGTTACGCCATAAAGTTCGTCGATGTAGAACTTGCCTTCCAGGAGTGTCCAGATGGTGGGAAATGCACGTTCCAAGGCATCCGGATCTTCCACTCTCGTCGGTTTGTTTCCGTAGATCCACCAGGCGACGACAAGCCCTAGCAGAACCACAACCGAAGAGGTAGCCATGAGCGCGGGCAAGCCCGGCTCGCCGAATCCCGCCAGATCGAATCTTGCTGTGTGACCTTCGAGGAATGCCCTGAACCACGGCCACGCCGGCGTTCCAATGGCGCCGAGGAAAATCGCGAAGAACGCCAGGATTGCCAGCGGCATCAACATCACCGACGGGCTTTCATGCGGTTCCCCACGGCCCCGCCAGTTGCCAAAGAATACGTAGCTGACCTGCCGGGTCATGTAAAAAGCAGTGAGCAGCGCGCCGAAGACAAGCATGTAAAGCGGCGTTTTCGCAACGCTCCAATGCTGTGCTGCCTCTAGAATCCCGTCCTTGCTCCAAAACCCTGAGAAGAACAGCGGAAATCCGCACAGGGCCAGCATGCCGATGGCATAGGGGATAAAGGTCCCGAGCATCTCGACCTTCAATCCGCCCATATGGCGAATGTCCTGTTCCTCGTGGCAGCCGTGAATGACTGAGCCGGCGCCCATGAAGAGGAGCGCCTTGAAGAAGGCATGCGTAATCAGGTGAAACATTCCAACAGCCACTCCGCCCATGCCAAGGCCCGCCATCATGTAACCGAGTTGCGAGACGGTCGAGTACGCGAGAATGCGCTTGATGTCGTTCTGAGCGACCGCGATTAGGGCTGCAAACACCGCTGTTGTTGCACCGACCCATGTCACAACCGTCAGCGCAACAGTGGTCCCGCCCACCTGTGCACCGGCCTGCATCAGTGGATACACGCGCGCAATGAGGTAAACGCCGGCTGCCACCATGGTTGCTGCATGAATCAGCGCAGACACCGGTGTCGGACCTTCCATCGCATCAGGCAACCACACGTGCAATGGAATCTGACCGCTCTTCCCCGCTGCTCCGGCAAAGATCAGTAATCCGATCGCACCGGCCGCACTCAGTCCGAGGCCACTTGGTGTGGCCAACAAACCACCGAGTTTCAGAGCTTCCATCGATCCCATCCCGGCGTTGTAGAAAAGTAGCGTGCCTGTCTGCGCAAACAGCCACACCATGCCGAGCAGAAAAAACACATCACCAATCCGCGTGGTCAGGAAGGCTTTCTTTGCCGCGGCGGCCGCAGAGGGCCTCTGATACCAGAATCCGATCAGTAAGTAGGAGGTAAGTCCGACCAACTCCCAGCACATGAACAGAAGCAGAAGACTGTTCGCAATGACAACGCCCAGCATCGCTCCGGCAAACAGCGACAAGAAACAGAAGAAGCGTGTGTAGTTCTCATCGTGGGCCATGTAGCCGGTGGAATAGATGAAGATCAGCAAGCCCACAAACGTGACCATCACCAGCATCACAGCGGCAAGGGGATCGAGAATCCAGCCCAGATCCACATGTGCAGTGCCCACCTGTATCCAAGTGAAATTAACGGTCTCGCGCACCGCGGAGCCGCGCGCCCAACCCGCCAATACATGTCCAAAGGCGAAGAGCGATAGAAGCAACGAACAGCTCAGCGAGCCGATTGCCAGCGTCGCGGACAGCTTCCGCATGGGCTGCTTGAACAACGCGATAATTCCGGACGCGACGATTGGCAATGCCGGAATCAGCCAAAGAATTCCTGTGATCGCCGATTCGGCAACTTGCGGAGTGAACACAGTCCCCTCTTGAATCACTGGCTCACCCTTTCATCCTGTTCATCTCGTCCAGATCTGTCGTGTGGGCGTGGCGATGAATCGAAATCACCAATCCCAAGCCCACCGCAGCTTCCGCGGCTGCGACGGCAATCGAAAAAATCGCAAACATCATGCCGGTCAGCGCCTCGGGATGCGGCAGGTAGCGCCAAAATGCGACCAGATTCAGATTCGCCGCATTCAGCATCAGCTCAATGCCGATCAGCACCAGGATCGCGTTGCGGCGTGTGAGTGCTCCTGCAAGCCCAATGGCGAACAAGAGCGCTGCCACCAGAAGATATCCCGTAAGCGGCGAGGCAAATCCCGTCACTTGGCATCCCCCTTTTCGTGCATCGCCACGATTACTGCGCCGATCAGGGCCGCCGTCAGCAGCAACGCCACGATCTCAAGGGGAAGAACGTAGCGTCCCATGAGCGCGTTGCCGATTTGCAGTACGGTGACGCTAGGCATCGCAATTTCGCGGGGCAATCCAGCTTCACTCTGGAGCACCACCCAGCCCAACACCGCAAACACCGCAGCAGAGATCGCGAGGCCCGCGCCCCAGGTTCGGCTGAAGACGCCGCCGTCCTTGGGCGTCTCCGAACTGCGCGTCAACAGAATCGCAAACACTACAAGAATCGCCACCGCTCCGACGTACACCAGGATCTGTGCGAACCCGGCAAACTGGGCGTCGAGCTGAAGAAACAGCAAGGCCAGCCCGGCGAAAACAACCGTAAGCGCCAGCGCGCAATGCACCAGGTTTTTCAGGAGCACTGCGGCCAATCCACCCACAACCGTGATCGCCGCCAGCAACCAAAATACAAAGCTCATCGGGGCCCGAGCCTTTCTTGATGAGGATGCCGCCAGGCTGGACCTTTGAGGCACCGCCGGCGCCGGCTTTCTCTCATGCACAAGAAGAAAAGATGCTCACTCCGCATAGCGATAGGTCCTCGGCCCAAAATGCTTCCCCCGCATCCCCGCGCGTCCCGCCGCAACATAAACGGTGATCAGGATTGCCGAGCACACCACCCATCGCGCCCACCCTTCACCCAGAAACCTCCACAATGCTGCGACCATCAGGTTGAGCAGCGTCATCGGCACCACGAATTTCCATGCGAAGTTCATCAGCTGGTCTTGCCGCAGCCGAGGCAGCGTGCCACGCACCCAGATCAGAACAACAATTGACAGCATGACCTTGGAGAAAAACCAAATCCAGGAGGGAACCCAATTCAGCGTAGCGAGTGGCGCCGACCAGCCCCCAAGGAAAAGCGACGTTCCCAGTCCGGAGATCGACAACATCCCCAGATACTCACCGAGAAAAAAGAGCGCAAACTTGAATCCCGAATACTCAGTGAAATAACCGGCCACGAGCTCCGATTCGCCTTCCGGCAGATCGAACGGTGAACGGTTCGTCTCCGCGGTAGCGGCGATCGCATACATCACAAACGCTGCGCAACCCCAAGGCGTGAAGATATACCAGTGCGGCAAGCCCCAGGTGTATTGATTCTGCGCCTCGACAATCTTTACCAGCGAGAGCGAGCCGGTCATCATCACGATCACTACGCTCGACAAGAGCAACGGCACTTCGTAGCTGATCATTTGCGCAACCGCGCGCATAGCACCCAGCAGAGAGTATTTATTGCGGCTCGACCAACCGGCCATGAAGATCGATACTTCGCTCGATGCGCCCATCGCGAAATAAAAAAGCAGGCTGGCGTCCATGTCGACAAGAACCATGTTGCGGCCCACGGGAAGTACCGCAAAACCCATGAAGGCGACGATTACCAAAAACACGGGCGCCAGAAAGTGAACCACGGCATCGGCGTTTGTCGGAACAATGTCTTCCTTGGTTAACGATTTGATCGCGTCGGCGATGGGCTGGAGAATTCCGAACGGCCCCACACGATTTGGACCGAAGCGATTCTGCATGCGGCCCAGTCCCTTGCGTTCCATCAGCACCGCGATAGCAAACAGGCTGGGAAACACGGCGATTATTCCAATCACGCCTAGCACTGCACCCGCGGCGGCCTGCCATCCTGCGGGCAGAAATCCTACGATCCAATTTCTGAGCAGAATGAACACTTGATCGGCTTTGTCGAGCATCGCTTACTCTCCGCCTCCGGCCGGCTTAGGAGCAGGTGCGGCGTCCGCAGCCTTGGCAACTGGCGCCGCCGCTGCACCGGGAGCCGAACCAGACGCAGGAGCAGCAGCCTTCGCAGCTGCGGCTTGAGTTGCGGCTTTCGCTTTCGCTTCTGCCTTTGCCTTTTCCTCGGCGAGCCGCGCGTCCACCTCGGCAGCTTCCGTTGGATGAATCTTGTGATAGTACCCGTTCGATTTTGCCAGATGTTTACGGTCAAACAGCAGACCGCCAAAACGGTCGGTTGTGCTTAGCTCAAACTCCGTGTCCATCTTGATGGCTTCAAAGGGGCACACCTCGACGCAGATCTGGCAACTCATGCAAACCGAAACGTCAATGTCGAACTTCGCAGGATAGATCTGCATCTTGCCTACAAAATCAGGCTTCTTATCCTTGCTCTTTTCGATGTAGATGCATTTGGGAGGGCATTCCTTCTCGCAGATCTGGCAGGCGACGCAGCGCATTCCGGCTTCCCAATCTGTGCCGTCATACACCAGGAATGGGAAGACGCGCGCATTTTCAGCCGTCGGTATTCGCTGTTCCGGATATTCGACAGTCGTCAGCCGTTCGGCCGAGACAAAGCTGCCGGCAAAATTCTTCGCCGTCTCCGCCAGCCCCTTTAGGATGCCTTCACCCAGCATAAAAACAGCTCCCAGCTTTTAGCTCACAGCTTTTAGCTTCTCGGCGTGCAATCACAGTTTCTGTCTGCATGCTCCTCAGCAGCTTAACCGCCGCACCCAAGCTAGCGGCTGGAAGCTGAAAGCTATCTGTCAACTTCTCCCAGCACAATATCCACACTGCCGAAAATCAAAACCACGTCGGCCACGTTGTGTCCTAGACACATGTCTTCGAGAATCGTCAGATTAATCAAACTTGGCGGCCGCACCCGATACCGATACGGATTCGGGCTGCCATCGCTGATCAGATAAAAACCAAGCTCGCCCTTCGGCGCCTCAATGCGTCCATACGCCTCACCGGGTTTCGGCCTGAATCCGCGAATCTTTGCCTTCGGATCCATCACCGGACCGCCTGGAATCTCCTTCAGCGCCTGTTCCAAAATTCCAATGGACTCGCGCATCTCGAGCATGCGGACCATGTAACGGTCATAGATATCCCAGTGATCTCCCAGCGGTACGCGAAACTTGAATCGATCATAGATGCCGTAATGATCCACTTTGCGAATGTCGTAATTCACGCCGGAGGCTCGCAGCATCGGTCCCGTAACACCCGCATTCACGGCCAGTTCCGGACGAAGAATTCCCATGCCCTGGGTGCGCGCCATCAGAATCTCGTTGGTGCGCAGGAACCGTTCGAACTCGTCTACAAATTCCGGAATTCCAGCCACAACTTTGCGCGTCGCGTCCAGCCAAGCGGGCGAGGCATCCACGCGGCAGCCACCGAAGCGCATGTAATTGCACATCATGCGCGAACCTGTCAGGTTCTCGAACAAGTCAAGGATCTTTTCGCGCTCGCGAAACGCGTACATCAGTGGCGTGCCGCTCGCACCCATCTCTTGAAGCAAAAATCCAATCGAAGAAGCGTGGTTTTGGATGCGCGTCAGTTCGGCGAGAATTACGCGCAGATACTCGGCCCGCTCCGGAACCGCCTGCCCTACCAGCTTCTCAACCGCGAGCGCATAGGCCCAATTATTGGTCAACGAGCAGAAGTAATCCAGCCGGTCGGTATAGGGCATCGACGCAAGATAGCTCGTGTTCTCCGCGATCTTCTCGTGGTTGCGGTGCAGGTAGCCGAAAACCGGCTTCAGCCTGACCACACGCTCCCCATCGAGGGCAACATCCATCCGAAATACCCCATGCGTCGAAGGATGATGCGGTCCCATGGCGAGTTCGAGAAGTTCACCTTCGCCATCCGGCTCAATCACGGGCGGCCGATTCCAGCCCTCCTGCCGGGCAGCGCTCAACGCAACGTCAGTGACAGAAGAAGTCATGGCTTCCCTCCTTCCGGCACAGCGACGATCGCCGCCACAGTTTGATGAGCGTGTTTTTTGGCCAGCACCTCGTCGTGGGCTGTCGGCTCGTACTCATAATCGTCCGGATCGACGTAATCCCGCCGCATGGGATGGTCCTTGAAGCCGTCCCACATAAGGATCCGACGCAAATCAGGGTGTCCCTCAAAGACAATCCCATAGAGATCGAAGATCTCGCGCTCTTGGAACTCCGCTGCGCGCCATACCGGCGTCAGGGATGGCAGATTCACCTTGTCCGACCTATTCGCCGTTCGCATACGGAGCACCACCGGCCCGTGTTTCTTGGCCATCGAATACAAGTGGTACACCACCTCAAGACAGCCAGGCTCGAGCCGCTTGCGCGTTTCTTCCACCATCTCCTCGACTGCTTGCTCCACGCCATCGATGGTCTTTGTAACTTGACGCGTCACTTTAACTTTTTCTGCGATCCCCTTGTCCGGCCAGTCCACGCCGGTCACGTTGGAAAGAAAGTCTAGAGCCAGTTCCGGATCATCCTGCAGGAAGGTAGCTACCTGCACGGCGAATTCGCGTCCAATCCGCAGTGAGTGCTGCGCGCTGGGTCCGGGATTGCGCACAATCTCCACCTGGGCGCCTGGCACAGCCGTTTCAATCGCCGCTTTAATCTCTTCTACCGTCTTCAAGTTCTGTTCCCTATTCCGTTCTACTTGTTGATCGTCAACGGTACCGGCCAAACGGCTGGGTTCGATGGCGGCTCGAGATCGTGCTCTCCCTGCTCCGGAACCGGAAACTCGCCTTGCGCCTCCGCATCGAGAAAGCGTGGGCGCCCCTCGCCGGTTAAAGGCTGCCCATCAATCTTCTTTTGGAGCGTGATCAGCGCCTGTAGCAGCGCTTCAGGACGCGGCGGGCACCCCGGAATGTGCACATCCACTGGAATGTACCGGTCGATGCCCTTCAGTACGTTGTAGCCCTGCTTGAACGGCCCTCCAGAGATCGCACAGGCACCCATGGCAATCACATATTTGGGCTCGGCCATCTGGTTATAGAGGCGCACGACCTGCGGCGCCATCTTCTTGGTCACCGTACCGGAGATGATCATCATGTCCGCCTGACGCGGCGAAGGACGAAAGATCTCAGCCCCGAAACGCGCCATGTCGTAGCGGGCCATGGTGGTCGCAATCATCTCGATCGCACAGCACGCCAGCCCAAACTGCATCGGCCATACTGAAGAGCGCCGGCCCCAGTTGTAGAGTTCCTGGAGAGACGTGACGATGACGCCCTGCTTGCCCAGCTCGATCTTCAGTCCCTCTTCAGTGGCCATACGTCGCTTTGCTCCAGTTAATAGTTCGTAGTTCTTGGTTCGCAGTTCTAAGCCGGCCGGTGACGCTAATCCCTAATCCGTATTCCGTATTCCCCCTACACCGTGCTTTTTACGCCCACGTCAGCACGCCTTTTGCCCATGCCCATGCCAATCCTTCGACCAGCAGCAGCACAAAAACCAGCATGGCGAGGCACGCACCGACGCCGAGCCCTGTAAACGCCACCGCGAATGGAAGCAAGAACACCGCCTCTACATCGAAAATCAGAAAAATGATGGCGTACAGATAATAGGCGGATCGGAATTGCACCCAGGCGTCGCCTTTGGACTCCAGGCCGCACTCGTAAATTGCGTTTTTGATTGCGTTGGGTTTCGCTGGCGAAAACACCTTTCCCCAAAGCCAAGCCAGCCCCAACGGAGTAAGACCGAACCCCAAGGCAGCCACGAAAAGAACAGCTAGTGAAAAATAAGGATTTGACGCCATTTTCTGAAAGCAACCCTACCGTTCCAACGTACCAGTTTCAGGTGTCCTTTGGCTAAGTCGGAGTGATTCTCGTCACGCGTTACGCCCCCCGTTTTCCTCCATTCATCCCACGTTATGAACCGCTCTCGCTGCCCCTGAACCCGACAAGCGAGCGCACATAAATTACCAGATACCCAATCGAGACACGCAGACGGCGTGGAATCGGCGAAAATGGTATCGATGACGACATCGCGGATCAGTTTTCTAAGGCGGATCGGCCTGCCGGTCGTACTTATGACCCTCATTGCGTTGGTTAGCCGCGCGCAGAACGAACAGAACGAACCCCCAATGCTTCCGGGCGACTTTACTCCGCGCATGAAGAAACACAAGACTCCCGACAAGCTCCCGCCGGTTCCAACCCTGTCTCCTGTACTCTCGATTTCCGCCGCGCCGCTCGGCTATGGTCCCCCGGGGCCGACCTATCTGGGACGCAACCAGAATCTCGTCACCCTCGGCTTCCTCGATGAGAACCACTTGTTGTTCAGCTTTCGCGCACCCGGCTTGCTTTCGCGGGAAGACGACGCAGGCAATGTCAGCGGGGAACGCCAAATGCGCGCGGTCGTACTGGCATTGCCCGAGGGCAAAGTCCAGTCCGAGACTCTGTGGACGCTGCTGGACCGTGACCCCTATCTCTGGTTTTTGCGAGATGGTCATTTTCTGCTTCGCGATCGGAAGGGGCTGGAGACGGGCGACGCGACTCTCCAGACCAAACCGCTTGCCCCACTTCCCGGAGGATTTCTCGCCATGCGCCTGGACCCTGCGGGGAACTTTTTGCTCGCCAGTTCTGTCGATCCGGCAGCGCACTTCGACAGCACCAACGCAATGGGAACGAGAAAGGTTCTGCCCCCCAGAACCGTAGTCGGGCCACACGCCGATCCCACGAATGTCGCTGAGCGCCTCATCCGACTCGAATCCGGACAGGTGCTCTCGACAAGACATATTCGCTCCGCTACCCCGATGTCGATCAACGCCGAAGGCTTTCTCGACACCGTCCACGAGAGACTCGATCAGTGGTCTCTCACGCTGAATAGCTTCAACGGAGGCGACCAAGTTTTAGGCCACGTGGAGTCGACTTGCCTCCCCACTTCCTTCTTCGCTTCAGACCGAGAGATCCTTGTGGCCGGATGCACTGAAGGGCACATTCCGAAGCTCACGGCGGTCTCTGCCAGCGGCCGATTACTGTGGCAGATCGAGACGCCCATCGCAATCGTCCCACCTCTCTTTGTCTTTTCGCAGGACGGATCGCGCTTCGCACGGGAAACGGTGGTCTTTAAGCACTCGCCCAGCGCCGACATGCAAACGCCCTGGGTGAAGGCCGTAAAGGGGCAGGTGGTGAGGGTTTTCGATGCGGCGACTGGCAAGGTCGTGATGGAAACCCCGATCAGTCCGACATTCGATGCCGGCGGAAACGCTGCTCTTTCGCCTTCGGGAAGGCGCCTGACTGTACTCAACGCCGGCGCAATTGAAGTTTTCGATTTGCCCGAACCAGCACCGCTTCCCAATGATGTAATCCAATAGCAATCTGACAATACTTCGCCCGAATCTTGGAATCAGGACGAGTAGAGGTCGCTCATTGCTTCGACCAGCGGCGCCACGTTGCCGGGCGCGACGATTCCATATTTTGCGCCGAGAAATTCCTGCAAGTCTTCCGGTAGGACGGCAGCGAGTTCCTGCCATGTGAGCACCTTTAACCGGACCCGCATGGCTGCGTCCTTTACCGCAGCCATCACCTTGTACCAGGCTTCGCGCAAGTCGGGTCGCCGCGCATCGTGAATCACGCAAAAGCTTGCCCCCTGCGCGTACGCCGCGAGCACGTTGCGTAGGAGCTGATAGCTCGCATAGCCCGGAAGGAACTCCCGCTGCGCTTCCCAAGTCTGTTGCTGCCATTCTTCCCCTGGACCAATCTTTTCCTCTTGAGAATAGTCTTCGGGAAACTCAGCCGACGATTTCGTCCTGCCAACGGGAATCTGCACCCTTGGCAAGAGTTCGCGCTCGAACACCACATCAAGATCGCGGTACTGCTCGATCACCCCGGAGTAGCAACATTGAAAGTCCGCCTCGGTGAGCTTCGCTTCAACCAGCAATCCTCCCCACCGCATATCGACTTCCGTGCGGTCGAATCGGCCGTTTTTGAGCGGCACACGCGCCCTCCATCCAAACTCAGGCGTCTGCTTTTCCGGCATCTCTGCGGTGTCGACCCCTAGCATGCGCCGAACAGAATTTGACCCGTTCACCCCTGGCGTACAGAACACATTCATCAGCAGCGCGTCCGAGCTCATCGATGAGTCAAGCTCGCGCCATTTCCGCTCCGCCTTAGGCAAAGAACGCGCCTGCGCATGAATTTTTTCGAAACGCCGGCACCATTCAGGCCGGGCCATAATGGCGGTATACGCCGCGTCGAAGAAGTTGCCATGTCTCGCTTCTTCCGGGGCGTACACAATGACTGGTGGATTGCCATAGCTCTCCACATGCAGCCGGTCCCGTGCGTGGACCCGGTTGCGTGCGCCCAGTTCCATTCTCAGCCGCGCAGCAAACAGGCTGGTCTCCTTCGCCATTTTCACCACGTTGCGCTCTTGCAATGCGGCTTCAGTCTCTCCGATTTGAGGCCCATTAGAAAACAAAACTTTGCTCCTTGTAACGTAGCCGCAATGCTGTTGTAACTCAGATGTCATAGCGAATTGTTAACCTCGGCGTCAAGCAGCCAGAATTCTTACCCCCAAGAGTTCCTCCCACCGATTAGGAAGGCTGCCGAACACTGTCTCAATTCTGTTCGAATTCTGGAGGTATCTTCGTGACTCACTCTTCCATGAGCAGGCGCATGCTCCTGTCTGCCTTTGCAATTTCCCTGATCGCGCTGTTCTCCACTTTGCTCACCGCCCAGAACGCCGCCAAAATCGAAGGCACCGTCGTCGACGTACAGAGCGTCGGAGTCCTTGATGCCACTGTCACGATCACGAATACTGCGACGGGCGTCGTGAGGACAACACGTGCCGACGCAAGTGGCGCTTTTTCCGTGGATGGTCTTTCCGCTGGCACCTACACCGTAGCAGCGACTGGCAACGGTTTCGCTCCGTACTCGAAATCGGGGATCGTCCTGGGCGACGGCCAGACGCAGCGTCTAGCCATAACACTGGCAATCAGTGCGCTGGTGCAGCAGGTTGAAGTCAATGCGGGCATCGATTCCATAGCCGCGCAAACAGCTCCTTCCGGTGGATTTCTTGAGGAGCGATCCGCCCAGTCGCTGATCTCAAATTCCTATATCAGGAACTTCACCTCGCCGATTGCCGACTACGGTTCGCTCGTGCAGATCGTTCCCGGCGCCTTCACCATAAGCTCGGACGGCGTTGGCCTCGGCCAGAGCAAAACTTCCTTCCGCGGATTTCCCGATGGCGACTTTGACATCGACTTCGACGGCGTGCCCTTCTACGACACCAACACTCCCACCCATCACTCCTGGGCCTTTTTTCCCGGCCAGTGGATTGGCGGCGTAGACTTCGACCGCAGCCCCGGCACCGCCTCGACCACCGGGCCGACGCCCTTCGGCGGCTCCATCCATCTGCTCTCCATGCCGCTCACCAGCGAGCAGGATCTTCGAGGCACATTCTCTTACGGTACCTGGAACACCAAACTCTACGAAGGATCCTATAACTCCGGCCCCTTCGGCCTGTTCGGCAGCGCCAAGAAGTCGAACCTCTTTGTCGACTGGCACCGCATGACCTCCGACGGCTATCAGACCTTTAACTACAACATGCGCAATGCCGGCTCATTGCTCTACCAGTACCAGTTCTCGCCGAAAACCGTCGTCACCGGATTCAGCGGCGTCATCCAGCTAACCGCCAACACCTACGGCCTGAATCCGACACGTTGTCAGACGATCGCTTCAACCCCCTCCTCTCTCTGCACGGCGACCACTACGATTAACAAAGTCAGCTACAACACAGCCCCCGGCGGTATCCTGCCCTACACCGGCTACGGCTACAACTTCGAGATGGTCAACAACTCCGACCCCGCCAACTGGCTCGACTACCAATACAACCACTACCAGGTTCCGACCGACTTCGAGTACGTCGGCGTCAAATCCGACATCGGCAAGGGTTGGTATATCGACTTCAAGGGGTACACCTACAACTACGACAATGGCGAGCTCTTCACCAATGCCACTCCGATCACCGAAGTCTCCCAGGCCGCAGGTCTCGCTAACCCCTCGTTGCTCCCAGGTTCAATAGTGGCTGGCACGGGCTCCAGCGCCGTCCTCTACTACAACGGCGCCGTCGTCGCCCCCTGCAACGTTCAGGTTGTTAAAAAGGGTATTGCCGCCCTGCCCTGCGCCGTCGACAAGTACAATAGCTATCGCAAATACGGCGAAACCGCTACGGTCTCGCAAACATCGAAGTTGGGCATACTGCGCGCGGGAATGTGGTTCGACTGGGCCCGCACCAACCGCCACCAGTACCCTTCCGACCCGCTCAAAGGCTGGGCCGATCAGCCCCTCGGCAACTTCGACGAGACATACTACACCGACTCCTATCAGCCCTTTGCGGAATACGAGTTCCACGTGACCTCGAAGTTCAATATCACAGCGGGGAGCAAATTCGCCACGTATACCTATGATGTGATCCATAAGGCCGACGACGGCAAGACTGTGGGCAACCTGTGCCCGCTCGGTCAAACCACGGGTTGCCCCGCCACAGCTACAGACACGGGCACCTTCTACACGCCGCTTCCCTCGCTCGATTTCAACTACCGCATCCAGAATGATTGGGCGATCTATGCACAGGCTTCAACGGGCAGCATCATTCCGCCCAGCAGCGTCTACGACTTCAACCACACCCCCTCGGCGGCCAATCCTCACCCTGGTCTGCTGACCCCGCCCAAGCAGCAGAAGTCGACCACATACCAGATGGGCACCGTCTTTAAGGCCAACCGAATCTCCATCGATGCCGATGCCTATCGCGTCCGCTTCCAGAACAGCTACTCCAGCCTCATCGACCCCACAACCTCGGAGACGGTCAACTATCTGCAACCCAGTTCCATTACGCAGGGACTCGAATTCGAGACCACCGCGGTGCTCGCGAAGGGTCTCAATCTCTATCTCAATGGAACCGCAGCCAACGCCTACTACAAGGGAAAGTTGAATGCCGGCACCTCAACTTCCCCCTTCTATGTGGATGCTCCCTCCGGGCTCTGGGTGCAGCAGACTCCCGCCGATACCGAGATGCAAGGACTCACCTATTCCGGTCATGGATCGGACCTTGGTATGTTTAACAAGCGCGTTGGGGAGCAGCGCATCGATGCGGGCGCCTATCACAACCAGGCCATCATCGCTCCGTTCAGCGACTTCACTTCCTACATCAACTACACCATCCGCAACCACTCCAAGTTGGACGGAACCAAGATCAGCCTTTCCGGTGACAATCTGCTCAACCAGCACAACATCACCGCCCTGACCCTGAGCGGCACCCCAACCGCAGGGCTTATACAGGGAACAAACTTCGTTGATCCCTTTAATCAAACCACCGCGATCAATGGACAGGACCAGCCCACCTTCATGTCGGCCCGCAGCCTCTCCATCTCGGTAACCTTCGGGTTCGCACCACGGGAAAGCAAGTAACTCGATCCACCGTTCGTTTCAGCAGACACAGTTGTGTTGTGAACCACATTCTCCAGGGTGGCCCTCTCTGTATCCGCAGCAGAGGGCGGACCCGCCGGCCGGAAGGCACTGGCAGCGTCATGCGAAAATAAGCGACGTGACTCTGCGAGCTATTTCTCTTGCGTTTTTGCTGATTGCTGGAATCTTCCCCTGCCCGGCATTCGCCGCCCATCAAAAGGCCGATGAAGTGGCCGGCGCGGTTCTGTTTCGAGACAAAGGATGCACCCACTGTCATGGCGCTCAGGGCGAGGGTACGCAAAAGGCTCCGGCACTCGCGAATATCCGAAAGAACAAGTTCTGGACACCAGCCAAGATCACCGAGCAGATTCAGAACGGCGGGCAAAAGATGCCGCCCTTCTCCGATTCGCTGACGGATGCCGAGACCACGCAGGTCGTCTTTTTCCTGCGCTCGAAGCACTGGCCTGTTCCGCCACCCGCATCGCCGGCTAACTAGGCGACCGCTTCGCGGTGTTGCCGTGGCTTACTGAGCGACAGGACCGCTTGTGAAACTCGTCAGGGGCGAAATTGACGGGGTTCATTCTCGAATGGCCGAACAATCAACAAATCGAACACGTCGGGCTCAGGCCGCGGGAAACGTCACTCCCGTCAATTGCTCCGACGTCTCCCAAAGTTGCCGCGCCAGTTCCCGATCTTGCGCGTTCTTGCCGATCCCGGCCACACCCGAAGGTCCAGCCAGTTCGAATGCGCCCCGTGGTCCGTAATAGTCGCCAGGCCGCGCCTTCGGAGCAGTCGCCGCGTAAAGCAACGGCAACGCACCCGAAGCTGCGGAATGACCCAGCCATCCTCCGAAGATTTGGTGAACCCTGTGAACGAGGCTTTTCACGCCCGGGCCTTTTTTGAAGAGGGGTGTCCGCGCGTAGCCGGGGTGTGCCGCAACACTCATCAGCCGCCACTTGCCGGCGTCGCTGCGCCTCTGCAGTTCAAAAGCAAACAGCAACATCGCAAGTTTCGACTGGCTGTAGGCTTTGATCGGACTATAACGGCGCTCGAGGTGCAAATCGTCAAAGTCGATTGTAGCGAGGCGATGCGAAAGACTGCTGACCTGCACCACGCGCGTGTCGAGGCCTCGCCGCAGCAAGGGCAGCAAGTGTCCGGTCAACGCAAAATGGCCAAGATAATTGGTCGCCATTTGCATTTCAAATCCATCGGCGGTGACCTGCCGTTTCGGCAACGCCATGACACCTGCATTGTTCACGAGTAGATCGATCGGCCGCTCGATACGCTGGATCCGCCGCGCGAAATCGGCAACCGCCGACAAGCTTGACAGATCGAGCTTCTCGAACCGGACAAGCGACGCGAGTGCGAGAGGGCGAATCTTGCCAACAGCCCATCGTCCCTGCGACTCGTTGCGGCTTGCAACAATCACGTCGGCATTCGCTTGCGCAAGTGCGACTGCGATCTCGAAGCCAAGACCGCTAGTTGCTCCAGTGACTACCGCCAGTTTTCCTGCCTGGGATGGAATATCTGCCGCCGACCACTTTAGTACTGAGGAATATTGTGATGCTTTGATTGCTGTAACTCCTTAGATCTTCCGTCATTCAATGAACCAAAAGCGCAAAGTCGTGCAGAAATAAATCAGTGTCCCGTGAGACCTCTCCAGATCAAGTTGAAGCCCAACTCCCGGCTCTGAGCCTCCAGCTCCGGGTGCGCAAGGATGAATTCAATCGTCGCCTCTGCATGCGCCCGCAAAAGCAAAACCATAAACTCCAACGGCGCGTCATGAAACTCACCGCCCTCCACGGCCTCTCGCGTGGCTCTCAGCGTCTCGAGGACCATCACCCCAGCCCTCTCATTTTCCTTGAGCAACTTCCCTGTCGCTCTGAGCTGCCTTAGGACCTTAAGCCGCCGCGGCTGAGCAATCCCCAGATTCACGACAGTATCCCAGACATAGCGCAACCTGGTTGCTGTGTCCGAATCGTGTGGATACGCGGTGAGATTCCGGTCAAAGTCCCGGCGCATCTCCAGGTACAACTCGTTAAGGAGCTCGTCCTTGTTCGCAAAATATGTGAAAAGGCTGCCCTCGGCGACGCCTGCCGCCTTCGAGATGGCCGATGTGGGCGAATTCCCGACTCCGCGCTCAGCAATCACATGCTGCGCGGCGTCCAGAATTGCCTTCCTTTTGTTATCACTCTTGGGTCTCGACATGGGGAGCAACGCCCAGAAGCGAGGAACTTACAATGAGTGACTGAGCACTCATCTATTCGAGCCTAACTAAAGCGTTTTAGGAAAGCAAGCGGAAATTGATCGAGAAATGATAATTATGTGCAGAATTCTGATCGTCTACGTTGTAACCGGTGTATTTGCAATACCTTCACTCCCAAAAATGCGGCGGTAGCGTTCCACTTCATCGAGAGGACCCATGGCTTTGGAGTAGTTGTCGGACAGCTTCACTGCCGGTCGCCCGTCCACTTCGCTCAGCTTGCAAACCAGGCTCACCGGATCAAATCGATCATCCCCGCGGGGATTGCAATTTCGAAAGTCGTTGGTCAACAATGTGCCCCAACCAGCGCTAAAGCGAATGCGGCGATCAGGGATCCATTTGCGCTCGTCGAGAAAGTCTCTGGCATGCCCGAACTCAGCAGGAGATGCACCATTGCGAAGAGTGCCTCCGAAATGGGCATGAAGCCCGAGGATCGCGTCAACATCGAGCGAGTCGGATGCAATGAGGCGTTTCTTGCGCGGATCGCTGCCGCGCTCTTCAAGCCAACGGATATATTCGTCGCCGGCAACGAACGGATCCTTACTGTCGATACGCTGCCCAGTCCACTGTGCCACCCAGTCGGGGGCATCACGCAGAAACTGGGTTGTGCCAAAAGTGTCGGGAAGAAGGATAAGGAGCTCTCCCTGGTAGGTCTGTTGCCAAAGTTCAAGCATTCGATATTGGGCCGACTTCACCTCATCATCGGTGTCCGCCAATGCAGCGAGCGCCATGGGCAATTCATGCGCGTTGGTGCCGATGGCTTCAAGGTCGTGCTTGTAGGCGAGGAACGTATTGGAACTGCCTGCAAAATTCGATCCCAACACGTCTGCCATCGCGGTGACCACGTACTCCTGCCATAGAAAGCTGTGACGGCGACGCGTTCCGAAATCGCTGACGTTCAGACCCGGCACATCGCGAAGACGCTCCATCTTTTCCCAAAGCCTGGTCTTGGCGCGCGCATAGAGAATGTCGAGCTCGAGCTCAGAGAGTCGCTTAAGGCTGTCGCGGGTTTTCAGCTCGTCAATCGCTGAAAGCGCATAGATCTCCCACATCGTCGTTTCAGTCCACAATCCCTCGAAACGAAGAGAGATTTGGCCATCCTTGATCCGCAGATCGAACTCCGAGAGACGGAAGTCTCTCTCCAGCCAATCCAGGAATGCTGGCTCGAAAATGCCCCGCTTGCCGTAGAAAGTATTGCCCGCAAGCCAGATCAACTCCGACTTGTGGTAGCGCAGTCTCCGCGTCGATTCCAACTGCTCCCGCAGTTCGTCGATGTTGACGATGTTGCCTAGGGAGACTGTGGAAGTTCGATTGAGGAGCGTGAACGTGGCTCGAGTGGTCGGAAAATGCTTCCAGATAAACTGCAGCATGAGCAGCTTGTAGAAGTCCGTATCCAGGAGCGAACGCGTGATCGGATCAAGCTCCCAATTGTGGTCATGTGCGCGTCGGGCGAAGTTAATGATCACGGTGTAATTACTGTAAAGCAGCGGCCAGAAGTTGAGGTCAAGGGAAGCGAACGATTTCGATCAGGCATTGCCTTGCTTCCGCTCGAGGTGGGCTCCGCAGGATCGGCGCACGACCAGTTTGATCGGAGCAAGAACGTCCCGCACCGGCAGGTCCGGATGCTCCAGCCGTTCCAGCATTGTGGCCATTGCCAGGGCGCCGATCCCGGCACAATCCTGATGCACGGTTGTAAGGGGTACCGGCAAAAAGCTGGCATATTTCACGTCGTCCATCCCCACGATGCGCACATCTTCAGGAATGCGTACTCCAAGCCCAAGCAGCGCCTGCATCAGGCGAGCCGCCGTCAGATCATTCGCGCAAACGATCGCGTCCGGATGTTGGTCGTCCAACAGCTTTCGAACCAACTTCTCATCCTGCGAACTGCCGCGCCAAACCGGATTGTACTTGGGAGCGACATTGAATGTGCGCAGAGCTTCATGGAACCCGGTGATGCGGGCATCCACGGTGTTCGCGGCGTTTTCCTCTCCGATGAAGGCGACTCTCCGTACGCCGAGACGCAACAGATGTGCGGTCGCAATAAATCCGGCGCGCCGATTATCGACCCCCACCAGGTCATGCGCCGATCGCTCAGGATAAGGCATGTAACCCCGGTCAAGAAGCACCAGAGGAATTTGTGCTCGTTCAAGAAAGCGAGCGATACGGCGGTTTACGGAGTCCTTTTCTGGGGTCAATTCCAAAGGCGCAAAAAACACCCCGGCTACTTTCTGCGAAATGAAAGACTGAACAAGCTGTTCGGCCTCTTTCACGGTGTCGTGCACGGAGGTGGAGGCGCTGCTCCACAGCAGAGCCTCAGGGCGCGCAAACGAAGTGCGCATCATGCCACGGCAGATGGGCTCGAAGATCTCTGTAAGTCCCAGTTCCGGTATCAGAAGACCAAACGTCCGGCCAGAGGTCTGGTGCTGGCCCAGCACATGTGTCCCCGCTCCTGGCCTGCGCGAAACCAGGCCCATTCTTTGCAGGTCAAGCACTGCCTTGGCCACGGTAATGCGCGACGCCGCAAAGAGCTTCCCCAGCTCTGCTTCGCTCGGCAATCGGTCGCCCGCTCTAAGCTCTCCCGACTGAATGCTGGCGAACAAGTGGTCAAAGATCCGTCGGTGCTTCGCGACAGGCTGTGCGGATTCCGTATCCGGCGGAGCTGTCACCTTGCCTGTGGACCTTCGTGGGCGAACCATCGGTTGCCTTTCGATTCGGAATGCGGAAATCGCGTTAATTGGTGCCTCTGGGTAGTGGCCAAGGTCGGAGAAAGAGGGGGTGACTCAATCCTTGCAGAACCACGCGCAAAATGGAATTCAAATGAGATCGCCCTTTAAGCGACACCTTCAATGGCCGCAGCGATCCGAGTGCGAACGCCCTCAGAGAGAGACGGCATGGCGCCTGATTGCGAAGCCAGCCACGCCCCCCATCGATTTCCCGCCTCATTCAACGTGAGCAGATCGGCGCCTCTGAGCAAGTAGTGGGTCATCGCAGCCGTAAAGGCGTCCCCTGCACCGATTGTGTCCGCGACTTGCACCGGAATACCCGGATGCTGATGCCATTCGTCGCGCGTCGCCAGCAGACTCCCGCGGGAACCGCACGTGATGGCAATCATCTGCAGTGTAGGAAACTCGGTCAGCAGCTGCTCCGCAGCCAGACGCAACCTCGGGGCACCTGGCTCTTCAACCGGCTGGAGCCCAAGCAAAGCCAACACCAGTGGGACCTCGGCGTCGTTCATCTTCACCACTGTGGCTAGTTCCAGCGATTCTTGCACAATCTCACCGGAATAGAAGGGCTCGCGCAAATTCACGTCGTAGACGCGGACGCACGTCGAGGAGGTTTGCGCGGCTAGTGTCTGAATCGTTTGCCGGGATTCCAGACTGCGTTGCGCGAGCGATCCGAAACAGATAGCGTCGGCCCTCTCGGCCAACTGGAGCCAATCATCCGTAAGCTCAAGAAAGTCCCATGCCGCGGGCTGATGGATGACGTATGCGGGCTGGCCCTGCTTGAGCGTCACAGTCACACGCCCTGTTTCGTGCGCTGGGTCAACTTGCAGATGACTCGTATCGACAGGCAGCGGGTCCAGAATGCTGACTGCTTTCCGGCCCAGGTCGTCGCGCCCGATCCGGCTCAGAATGGCCGCGTGATTCCCGAGACGCCCGGCCATCACAGTAAAGTTCGCCGGAGCCCCGCCCAGTTGTGGACCCTCCGGCAACATATCCCATAACAGCTCACCAATTCCAAGGATCAAACGCGGCTCTTTCAAGGTCGTACCCCGTCGCTTCCAGGAGCATGCAAAACTACTTTGTCCGGCTCCCTTTGGTCATGGCAAAAGGACATCCAATTCAAGGCACCAAACTACTCTCCACCTGCAGGGCGGAGCCGTCAATCCTAGTTGAAAAGAATAGTTGGTGCAAATCGTGACCGAAATAAATCGGGCCCTCAACCTGCCCATCGCCAGATCGAACAGTCCTCGTACTTCTCGAATGCATATTCGCCGTCCGGTTGGCTTGTCAGGATGGCGCGATCGGCCTTTGCGTCGGCGTCTGAACGGTAGACTTTGCCAAGAAACAGCCGCTGAAAGCTGCGGCGGCGCACGAATTCTGCCTCCTGTTCGTTGTTCACGTAGATGAGGTCCACCGCGTGCATTCTGCCCGCAAACGATGTGGCAATCCGTGTCAGAAATCGCCGCATCACGGTTGCCCCGAACGGATTGAAAAGGAAAACGAGGCAGGGTCCCGCCGGAAATGTAAACTCCGTGGCGTCGCAGCAGGAGATTCGTGTCGGCACCTTAGCCATGCCAGTGCTCCGCCAGATAGCCAGGTTCCGCCGCGCGATCCGAGCGAGCGTCGGATTCAATTCCACCCCAATTATTTGGTGAAATGGTATCTCTGAAGCCAGCAGCGCGGCGCGTCCCATTCCCGCGCCTATGTCGATGAAAGTGAATTCATCGACGGGCGCCGCAGGCTTGGTGAGCCTCCAGCGGCGCACAAGGGAGTGAAAGACCGACGGAGCCACACCGTAATACGCTGTGGCGTGGCGGTCATGAAGGTGTCCGCTTTTCAGATACCGGCCGGCAACAAGTCCGCTGGTGCGCACGCCATTCGCCACGTCGAATGGGTGGCGCATGAATCCATCCGTAACCGCCAGACCCGGCAAGAGGCGGCGCCGCTTTGTAGTGGGCACGAATGCACGGTAGCATACGCGCCTGCCATGCGAAGGCTGACCACTGGTTCGTCCGTCACAACATTTGAGACAAGAGAGGGCCGGGATTTAACCCAACCCTCGTCTTCATCAAGCGCAGTGCCGAGTCGGATCACAAAGCGTCCCGGTCGATCATAAGCAGCGATTCAACGTTTAAGTTCGTAGATGACTGTGATGGTCGTTTTCACTACCACTGCTTGCCCGTCAACCAAAAAGGGCCGGTAGGTCCAGTGCCGCACCGCATCGATTGCCGACTGTTGCAACGCATCCGGGCCCGAGACAACTGTGAGATTCTCGATGGCCCCATCTTTGCCGATAATCGCGTGCAGCACTACCTTCCCCTGAATCCTCGCTTTCTTTGCGTCTTCGGGATAGACCGGAGGGACCTTGCTGATGAGGTACTTCACCATCTCCGCGGCGGGTACCGTGTGCGGTTCGCTCGATTTGGGGGAGTCGCTGCCCGCGGCGACCATCTCATCCACGTTTGTTGCGAGGGCCACGGCCGACGCGCAGGTCCCGGTACCCAGCAAAACGCAAACCACCGCAATTGCGGATCGGCCGATTCCTCGAGTCTCTCTTCGTTTCTCAGTCAGTCGCATGAGTCTCCTTTCCAATGTGTTGGCATCGAATATTCCGATGGCGTGTGGGGTCCGGATCGGCACTCCTTCAACCAGCAGGGAGGCCAACCGCAACAGCGAGTGGGCGTACTCTTCTTTCCCCGAGATCGCCGCTACCATCTCATCGCAGACCATCTCGCGCGTCTCCATGAGCCGCTCGCGCGTGCGCCAGGACAGTGGGTGATAGCTTACCGGCAGCGAGAAACATTCATAGAGCAGGTTCTTTAGAAAGTCGTTCCGCCGCAAATGCGCAAACTCGTGTGCAATCACGGTGTACAGATCGGGTTCGGGCAGCCCGGCAATCATGCCGGAGGGCAGCAGGACCAGTCTTCGGAAGATTCCAAAGGTGATGGGCCCGAAAACCCGCGAAGAAACTCGAATCTCTACGTTTTCGATCCCGAACTGCGCCGAGCAACGCATCCAAACGTTGGCAGCTTCCCCCGGCAAAGAAGCCGCGTCCGTCTCGCGCCGCAGCACGGCGAGCCGCCTGCATCGCAGCACGAATCTTGTGATGAAAATGGCACACACCACGGCGTAGATCATTGCAATCGCCGTCAGAAATACGTGTGGTAGATGGAGAATGCCGAGCCGCGTACCCTCACCCATCACCACGGACACTCGAGCGCTACTGCCTCCATGTGCCGTGCCAAACCAGTTCACTATCTCCCGCAGACCCTCCCACGGCAAAGCCGAGAATGCAGGGAGCAGACTCTGTAGAAGCAAAACGCTTACCCACACGCGATGCTCGGCCTCTGCGCCTGCCATTGACAGCAACCGCGCCATCGCCCAACCTGCAACAAATAGCAGCGGGACCTGCCACAAGGAATTCAGGAGATAAGAAAGCATCCATGACTCGAAGTGGTTCATGGCTCGCTCCCTTCTTTGTTAAAACGATTGGTCAATTCAGCAAGCTTCTTCGAGTCGATCTGGCCGCTCTTGAGGAGACTCATGACCAGGTCCTCGCTGGAACCGCTGAACATGCGGTCGATCAGATCCCGCAGCCCTTGGCGCAGTGCCTTGTCCTCGGTCACGCGGGCGCTGTATATATATGCGCGGCCCTGCAACTCCCGTTTGAGCTTCCCCTTGCGCTCCAGAATGTTCAACATGGTTTGCACAGTGGTGTAGGCGAGTGCCGGCTCCATCTCTGCCTGAACGGCGCTTACCGTGCTGCTGCCGCACCTCCAGATCACTTGCATGATCTTCAGTTCGAGTTTCGTCAGGGGGATTTTAGTCGCTTCTTTCCTCACGCCGTCTCCTATTGTTTTAGGAGACTAGCCCGATCTGACCGTTCTGTCAACTAAGACTTTAGGAGACCGTTATGAGTAATCGCTGAAAACAGACTCGGGCAAATGATTCGATACGAAAACGGCAGACACTCACTTCGTCTTGCCCGATGCGCCGCGCGAAGCCAAGTTGCGCGATTTCCTGGCTGAAGGCCTCGCGGAATCAGAATGGTCTTTTGCATGGCGGTGTGCGCGGCCGCGTACTCCAACCCCATCGTCGAGATCGAAGGCCGCGTTGACCAACGCGATATGTGAGAAAGCCTGGGGATAATTGCCTACCATACGCTTGCGCTCCGGGTCGTATTGCTCTGAAAGCAAGCCGAGGTCGTTTCGCAGCGCAAGCAGCTGTTCGAACAGCGCGCGCGCGTCCTTAACGCGACCAATCGCCTTAAGCGCGCCCACCATCCAGAAGCTGCACGCAAGAAAGACCCCCTCCCCCGGTGGAAGCCCGTCATCTACCTTCGCGGTGTTGTACCGCATGACCAATCCACCGCGCATAAGGTCCTTTTCGACGGCTTCTACCGTGCTGACGACACGCGGATCAGTCCCTGGCAGAAAACCGACCAGCGGCATTAAAAGCAACGCGGCATCGAGCTGATCCGATCCGTAGGCCTGGGCGAAGCTGTTTTTTGGTGGGCTGAATGCGCGGTCGCAGATTTGAGCGTGAATCGTGTCGCGCAGCAACTTCCATTTCTCAAGCGGAGCTTCGTACTCGAGCTGTTCCGCAAGCAGCACCGCGCGGTCGAAGGCTACCCAGGCCATCATCTTCGAATAGGTGAAATGCTGCGGCTCCCCGCGTACCTCCCAAATCCCGTGATCGGGCAACTGCCAAATCTCTTCGAGATGGTTGAGGAGCTGAACCAGCACCCTGAAGTCATCTTCAGTGTGGCGTCCGACGCTGTGTTGGGAATGAAAAAAGCAATCGAGCATTTCTCCATATATATCCAGCTGCAATTGAAGCGAAGCAGCATTCCCTATGCGCACCGGTTGCGAGCCTTCGTATCCAGGGAGCCAACCGACTTCCCACTCGACAAGCTGCCGCTCGCCTTTGATGCCATACATGATTTGGACCTGATCGGGGCTTCCCGCAAGCGCACGAAGCAGCCAATCCTGCCATGCCAGAGCCTCCTCGAAATAGCCTCCGTTGGCGAGCGCGAGCAGCGTAAATGTCGTGTCCCGCAACCAGCAATAGCGATAGTCCCAATTGCGCTCGCCCCCAATGGCTTCAGGCAGAGAAGTCGTGACGGCGGCGGCGATCCCACCGGTGGGCCTGAAGGTCAGGGCCTTCAGAGTGATCAACGATCGCTCGACCGAATCGCGATAGCGGCCTTCGTACTTCAGCCGGCCAGACCAGTGACGCCAAAACTCTTCAGCAACTTTCAATGCCTTTTCGGGATCGATCCTGCGCGGTTCCGGTTCATGCGACGGGCCATAGGTGAGCGAGAAGCACACGCGCTCACCTTTGCTGACCGTGAAATCGGCCACAGTTGTCAGATTCTCTCCGTGAACCGGAACCGAGGCATGCAAAACGGCAAGATTCGGACCAGCGATAGCGCGCACCCCGTCGGGAATGTGTGTGACCCATGGAATTGTGCGTCCATAATCGAAGCGCAGGGACAAATCCATCCGCATCGTAACCTTCCCGCGAATCCCTTGCACGATGCGAAAGACGTCGGAATGGGTTCCGCGCGCGGGCATGAAATCAATGAGGCAGACGGCGCCCTTCGCGGTCTCGAATGTAGTCTCGAGAATCAACGTGTGATCGCGGTAGCGGCGCGAGGTTTGAAACTCACCCTCGGCCGGTGCGACCTTCCAGCACCCGTTTTCTTCAGACCCAAGCAGCGCGGCAAAGCAAGCCTCGGACGAGAAGTCGGGCCAGCACAGCCAGTCAATGGAGCCGTTGCGGTCGACGAGGGCAGCAGATTCGCAGTCCCCGATCAGGGCATAGTCTTCGATCTTCGCGGCCATATTGTCTTAGCTGCTCGCTCTATTGCTCACGGTAGTTTCGCATCAGCCCGCCATCGACGACAAAGGTAGCACCTGTGACGTAAGCGGCATCCTCTGAAGCAAGAAATGCGACAAGGCCGGCTACGTCCTCAGGCGTGCCAAGGCGGCGAAGAGGAATGTTGCCCAACAATGCATCGAGTTCCGTCTTGTTCTCAAGAAGCGATTGATTGATTGGCGTGGCAATCGCCCCGGGGGCGACATTGTTTACTGTGATCCCGAGCGGTCCCAGTTCGACGGCCAGGTCGCGCATCAACATACGGAGTCCGCCCTTGCTGCAGCAATACGTCGCAAATCCGGGGAAAACCATGTCCTCGTGCACCGAGCTGATATTGATGATTCGCCCAGGCTTCTTCTGATCGCGCAACCGGCGCACAAAGGCCTGCGAAAGAAAGAATGGCCCACGCAGATTCACCGCCATCACTTTGTCGTAGTCGGCCTCCGTTGTATCCCAGAATTCCGACTTCTTTTCCATTCCGGCATTATTGACGAGGATGTCTGCCGACCCGAAGCGCGACCACGCGACGTCGACCAAAGCGCGATCCGCATCCGCGCTGGTCACATCCGCCTGCACGACCTCAGCATCGCTTCCCGCATCCTTGATCGCGCGCGCCGTTTCTGCCGCTCCTTCCGGACTTCCGATGTAATCCACAATGACCTTGGCACCCTCATGGCCGAGCCGCTTCGCAATTCCCTGCCCTATGCCGGAACTCGCACCTGTGACAATCGCCACTTTTCCTTGCAATCGCTGCATCTCCGCTCCTCAAACTGGCTCATCGCCGTATCCCACAGAGCCGTATCCCACAGATTGGATGCAGGGAATGTCAAAGTACTGTTACGGCAGTTGTATCGCGAGGTTCCGATCCGTGACATCGATGCCCTGATCGAGGTAGGCTGGGAGATATTCGTGCGAGCGCGAACGAAGGAGCTGTTCTTCCCATGCCCATACAGACAACATCAAAAATCTGGCATAACGGGAATCTAATTCCCTGGGAGCAAGCCACAATTCATGTGATGAGCCACGTCATCCACTATGGCTCAAGCGTATTTGAAGGAATCCGCTGCTACGCCCAGCCGCAGGGCTCCGCGGTATTTCGCCTTCCCGAGCACATGCAGCGGCTACTGGATTCAGCCAAGATCTATCGGATGGAACTTCCATTTAGTCTCGATGAACTTTGTGCCGCGGTAGTGGATGTCGTTGAAGCCAATGGAGTTGCGCCCTGCTACATTCGTCCGATCGCCCTCCGCGGCTATGGCGAGATCGGGGTAAGCCCCAAGGGCTCGCCGATCGAGGTCTACATTGCCAACTTCCCCTGGGGCAAGTATGTAACCGGGCATGGCGGCGCCGATGTTTGCATCTCCAGTTGGAACCGCCTAGCCCCGAATACCATGCCCGCACTGGCAAAAGCCGGCGCCAATTACATGAACTCGCAATTGATCCGGATGGAAGCCGACATCAATGGCTACGCCGAAGGCATCGCGCTTGACGTCAACGGCCTGGTGAGCGAGGGTTCCGGCGAGAACGTCTTCGTGGTCCGCAATGGCGTGCTCTACACTCCTCCATTGGCTAACTCGGCCTTGTCGGGTATAACGCGCGACAGCGTGCTGACGATTGCGCGCCACCTGGGTTTCACCGTGTTCGAGCAAGCGATTCCGCGCGAGTTGCTCTACATTGCCGACGAAGTCTTTTTCACCGGAACAGCGGCGGAAGTCGCTCCCATCCGGTCCATCGACCGTATCGTGATCGGCGACGGAAAACCCGGCGAGATCACGCAGAAAATCGCTGATGAATTCTTCGCCATTGCGAACGGCTTGAAGCATGACCGGTTCGGCTGGCTCACGCCCGTCAGCGTTACTGCAAGCGAACCTGTCAACGCCTAGACTCGTCCTATACAAAACGAAAGGCGGCCTCAAGCGAGACCGCCTTTTCCTTTTCAGAGCCACGCCAAGTGGATGAACGATCCCGTTCACCTGCGCGAGCCGGCTCCGCGCTCCCGAGTATCATGAAGAGTGTCTCACCTCATTGCAATCGAAGCCGCCGATGTGGCCGCAGAGAATCCCATAGCTAAGGAAGACCGCCGCGCGTGAAACCAGATATGAGAGTGCAGTTGGCCGGCATTGAACTGGTCAACCCAATCATCGCCGCGAGTGGCACTTTCGGCTACGGCATCGAATTTGAGGAGATCGTTTCCCTCGAACGCATTGGCGGGTTTTCCACCAAGGGCATTTCGCTCCTCCCAATGACGGGCCATCCTCCGCCGCGCATTATTCAAACGGCCGCCGGCATGCTGAACGCAATCGGCCTGCAGAATGTGGGGGTCGAAGAGTTCATTGCCAAGAAGTTGCCACCCCTCAAGCGCTATCCAAAGTGTCATTGCATCGTGAATGTGTTCGGCTTTACAGTCCACGACTACATCAAGGTCATTGAGCAGCTCAACCACGCGGAAGGCATCGCTGCCTATGAATTGAATGTGTCCTGCCCCAATGTCCACGCGGGTGGAATGACCTTCGGCGCCGATCCCAGCTCGCTCGAATACCTGGTCAAACTCGCGAAAGCAGTCGCCAAACGGCCCCTCATCGTGAAGCTCTCGCCCAATGTCACCTCCATCGCGAAAGTGGCAAAAGTGGCTGCGGATGCAGGCGCCGACATGATCAGCCTTGTGAATACTTTCCTCGCCATGTCGATCGATATAGAGACACGCACACCTCGCCTGAGCAACTTGACCGGCGGTCTCTCCGGTCCCGCGATCAAACCGATCGCTCTCCGCATGGTCTATGAGGCAGCACGCAGCGTGAACATTCCTGTCATCGGAATGGGCGGGATTGTCACGCCGGAAGACGTGGTGGAGTTTCTGCTGGCAGGGGCCACGGCTGTGCAGGTGGGCACGGCGAGCTACGCTGATCCTCGCGCCGTGGAACGCATCGCATCGGGGCTTGAATCATGGTGCCGCAGCCACCACGTCGAACGCGTCGCAAGCTTAACGGGTGCCCTGGATGTGCCGAAGGGTTGAGCGAATCCGGTCGCGCGCACAGCGCCTCAATCAAGCTCCAATTGAATCGGTAGATTCAAGCGCGCGAACGGAACAGCGCTATCCGATTTGTCTCCGGCTCTCCAGTGGTTTCAAGCCAGGACTCTTCAGCGACGATAGGCGTGCAAGGCCCGTACGTGCAGATTCTGATTTGACGAGTCTCCGATTCACGTCTAAGAAGCGCGAGCGCGTGGCTGAGGACGGACCCCGTAAAAGGCGTGTAGAGATAGAAGACTGTGCCGGCGGACAAATCTGCTGCGCGCACATCCTGGTGAATGAACGTGATTCTATTCAGATTCAGCTTCTGCGCGCATTGCCGCGCCCGTTCGACGTACGTCGCTTCCAACTCGATACCCGTGCAGCGTGCCGGCGTACAAATGGAAACCATCAAGGGGACATGGCCAAGACCTGAGCCAAGATCGATAAGAACGTCGGCTTCCGTGAGCGCGGTTTGACCTATCAAACTGAAGATATGGCGCGCCGGCGTGGGCTGATAAAACACCTTCTCCGATTCCCTCTGGATCGTTGCCTCGTTGGGCTCCTCGAATTGAAGCGCCCCACTGATCAATTCATCGAGGTAGTCATAGCCCATTCCACCGACCGGTCCTGCCACATCCGCACTCGTCGCCGAGGAATGGACCCACCGAAGCAGCGTCTCCGGCCTCGTCCCGCGCTGAATTTCATTTCGAATGCATTCGTACAGTTCGCAATTCACAGCTTCTAGCCTCCAGTGAATTGCTCTCGCCCGACGATTGAGTTCCTCCGAATACGACTCCCCGACCGACACTGGTCGAGGAATGTCCGGGAAATAGGCATCCAGCAGCTCGAGTGCCTCTATGCGTTCGCGCAGCCGATTCGGCAACAGGAGCCACCGTTCACTTTCCAGTCGGTAGAGGAGCCGCTGCAATGCATCGTTCAACTTTCGGGCTCTCCAATTTGTTCGGCAATGCATGATTTTCAGCTCTTTAGTGCAGCGTACAAGCCAAGCTTGGCAAAGGTCGAAGCCTGATGAACGGTCGTCTGATCTAAAGCCTGGATACCCAGAAAGTTACCAATAAATTGCGTTACTAACAGGGCAGCAAATAGCATTTTGCCTCCAACTTTAGTACCCAATAATTCGAATTACTCTTGCCCAAACCCCTTCCATCTGGACGCGGTTTGCACTAAATTGGTCTACATAAACAGCTGAATCATAGCGCTAAATCATCGATAAACTATTGATTTATCGAGAGTTATTTAATATACCTCTTCGGTAACCATCCGAATGCGCCTTGGTGACTTGAATCAAGTTCATAGGGGAAGATCCCTGTTACCCATAGGCGATCCTCCTCGTTTGCGAACCCCGGGGTAAAACTGCCCCGAAAACAGATGTCGTGGAGGTTTGCTGAGGGTATGCAGATGTCTCAGATTCATTTTCATCCTGGCTCGAACAATACGCGGAAAGAACAGAATCCGTCCCATAGGCACGAAGACAGCCAATCCAATTCATTCCATCGGATCCACGAAAATCGGCTCTCATATCTACTCCTGGCATTGGTAGTTCTTGGCGGTTGCATTTCGCTCGCAGGCTGCGGCGGGGTTGTAGCGAACGGCGCTTCCAGCGCGAGTACCGGAAGCTTCACAGCATCGCCGGCCACTGTTGCTTTTGGTTCGGTTACAGTCGGCGCTCCAGCCACCAGCAAGGTCTCGCTCGTAAACTCCAGTTCCAACCCAGTTGTGATCTCTAAGCTGACGGTGAGCAATACGTCGTTCTCGTTTGACGGCGAGGGCACGTTGCCGCTCACGCTCGCTGCAAACAGCACCATGACCCTCAATGTCCATTTCGGGCCCTCGACCGCAGGCTCTGCTACGGGACAGCTGGTCATCACGAGCAATTCACTGATCAACCCTTCAGCCACCGTCCAAATGAGCGGTACCGGCGTATCGCAGCCGCCTGCCGGGACCGCCGGTTTAACCGTCAATTCCAGCAGCGTGTCCTTCGGCAACGTTGCGGTAGGTACTCCGTCTACACAGTCTGTGACCCTGACCTCCAGCGGGACTGGGGCAGTCATTGTGAGCGGAGTCAGCATGTCCGGAACCGGTTTTACTGAGTCCGGCGCCACCTTCCCGCTTACGTTGAATGCGGGTCAGACCGCAACATTGAGCCTGCAATTCGAGCCGACAGCAACCGGAGCGGCTACCGGCCAACTGACAATCAGGAGCAACGCATCCTCCAATAGCACCGCCGTCGTCGCGCTGAGCGGGACTGGAGTACCGCTGGCGGTCGACCTGAGTTGGACTGCGCCACCCAGCAGTTCCGATACAGTCGCGGGCTACAACATTTACCGCGCTACGGGCAGCAGTTCTTCGTTCACGAAATTGAATTCGTCAGTGAATTCGCCGGACTCCTATATGGATTCGACGGTCGCCGCAGGAGCGACTTATGAATATTACGTAACGACGGTGGATTCTGCCGGGGAAGAAAGCACTCCGTCCAACACCGCAACTGTAGCCGTTCCATAAAAACCCGTCCCTCAAACGAAAATGACGCTGAAGTGGCAGAATTTGCCAATTCAGCGTCATATTTGACGCACTCCGGCTCAAAACCGGAAGAAAATACCTACAAATAAAAGAATTACACGATCTCCCCGATGCACTCGCGGCGGGCAGCCCTGTCGACTGCTGGCTAAACCTCCCAATTCGATTTACTTAAAGGGAAAGTCCGCCCGCCCTCACTCTGGCACCAAAATTGCTGCCACTCTGGCGAATTCACAAACCAAGGGCGAGGGCTTCACACGTTGCGATACGGCGGTTGCGTTCTAGCGTGTGGCCGAATATAGCTCATTCATAAACAATGGCCAGTGGGTGCATTGGCCAAACGCGCAATCATACTGCGAATCGTTCTCCCACGAAATCTCGTATACGATTTGTACAAAAAAATCGAAGTAGCTCTTTAGACAACAAAACATTCCCCAACAATTTTCTGTCTGTGACACTCGTGTCCAGCCAATGCTGAGCCCTTATGGGCCAACGACAGACGCCGCTTATCGCTACGCGATGGGTGCGCCTACAACCTCAGTTACGACGAGCAACTGTTCTGGAAATGAGGCAAATCAGAACGTTCCAACGCAACTCCGCATTCGGAATTTCTAAGCACTGCTGTTTTATGCAGTGCACAACACAGAAGTGAGGTGAAGTTGATGTGCATAAGAATGGTTGGCCGGCCATTGAGCCGCCAACAACGTATGAGCCAAGTTTTCCCCAGCGCGCAGGGACCGGCATCGCTCCCGACCCACAGATTCATTCTGCTCTCTTTCTTAGGAATCATTGTGTGCGGTTGCGGCGGCATCACGCAGCAGCGCACGAATACTATAGTTGCGACACCGAGCACGATCGCCTTTGGGAGTGTCGCCGTCGGCCAGACAGCGACGGCCAGTATTATTTTGCAGAATCGAGGAGTCTCGGCAGTCAAGATCGAAGACATCGGCGCGAGCGGTCAGGTCTTTTCGATCGTGGGAGGAGCCACTTTTCCAATGACTCTTCCGGCCGGTGCCAGTGTGACTCTCAAATTGCAATTCACTCCAACGGCATCCGGAAGCATGACCGAGCCTCTGATGATTACAAGCAGCCTCGCGCCCAATCCCACGTCAATCGCGAACGTCAGCGGAATGGGCACGCCGGGACTTAGCGCCCTCACCTGCAGTTCAAATTCCCTTTCCGGCGCAGCAACCGACAGTTGCAGTCTGACCTTGAACACCGCAGCGCCCACCGGCGGGTTTGTTGTCAACATCGCCAGTAACAACGCCGCCTTGGCCTTGCCCAGCACGGTCACCGTGCCCGCAAACGCTACTTCTGCCGGCTTCACGGCGACCGCCGCCGCCGTGAGTGCTCAACAGTCTGTACTTATGACGGCCACCAGTAGTGGGACTTCCGAGACCTTTGCAATCAATCTTCAGCCGAACACGGGCGCACCGAAAAAGGTGGCTTTGAGTTGGAACGCTCCGGAAAGCACAGACGATCCGATCACCGGTTACATCGTGTTTCGGTCCACGAGCGGCGGTTCTTCCTATCAGATGTTAAATGCATCCGTGGATCCGGAGACAACCTACACCGACGCCTCTGTCCAGGGTGGAACTACCTACGATTACTATGTTGAAAGCATCGATGCTGCAGGAACCAAGAGTGCACCGTCAAACATGACAACAATAGCAGTACCTTGAGCAGCGCCGGCAAAATAGGACTACCGCGCTACTGAACGAACGCGTCTTTCATGTGGTCTATTATCTCGTCAGCGATTGCCAAGCTCGCTGTCGCCGCGGGGCTTGGTGCGTTCAGCACATGGAGTGCCCTGGCCTGTCGAACAAAGTAAAAGTCCTGCACGAGTTCGCCTGAGGGCGATAGTGCTTGCGCGCGCACACCTGCGCCCCCATGGGCAAGATCTTCAATCTGGATTTCAGGAACAAGGCGCTGCAGAGAATGGCAAAACAGTGCTTTGCTTAACGAACGCCGGAACTCATTCCAACACATTGCCGGATAACGCAGCAGAAAGCTCCAAAATCCACGATAGGTAACGGTCTCAATCATGTCGCGAAGACTGAAATCGGTCAGTTTGTATCCTTCGCGCGCGAAGGCCAGCACCGCATTTGGACCGGCCTCAATGCCGCCATGGATCATTCTAGTGAAATGAACGCCCAGAAATGGAAAGCTTGGATCCGGAACCGGATAAATCAAATTCCTGACAAGGTGCTGCCGTCCTTCCCTGAGCTTGTAATACTCCCCCCGGAAGGGCACGATCTTTGTCGGATCATGGGTTCCAGCCAACCTGCTCAATCGATCACAATAAAGTCCACCGCAGTTGATCAGAAAGCCCGCTTCGTATTCTCCAGAAACCGTTTCGATTCTCCAACCGCTGGATTCACGAAGTCGAATGACTTTCGAAGAAAACCTAATCTCTCCGCCCCTCGCTTGAATTTCATCGACCAGCGCCAGAGAGACAGCCTTGAAGTCGACGATGCCTTCCTGCGGGACTCGAATTCCGGCCAGTCCAGCTGCATGGGGCTCAAATTCGCGAATCTCTTCAGGTCCAAGGAGCCGGAGGCCTTCCAATCCGTTGGCTTGTCCTCGTTCAAGAAGGGCATGCAGACGTGGAACCTCCTCCTGCTCTGTCGCGACCACAACTTTACCGCACATCTCATGCGCGATGCGGTGTTCTACGCAGAATTCGACCATCTTCCTGATGCCCTGAACCGCCAATCGAGCTTTGGTCGAACCGGGCTTGTAGTAAAGTCCACAATGCAATACGCCGCTGTTATTCCCGGTTTGATGACGCCCAGGACCGCTTTCCTTTTCAAGTAGCAGCAATTGAGTGTTGGGAAAACGCCGCAGCAGCTCGTATGCGGTAGCCAATCCAATGATGCCCCCGCCAATGATTGCAACCTTCAAGCCAGTGCTCCGGCGCGATGGCGGACGAAATGTGCGGTTGCGATCAAGTCTGATTCTCTCCGACCCGTCTTCCTGCCGATGGAACAATTGCAGCGCGGAGCCGGCAGCAGCTTTCGTCTATCGTAACCACAACTGAAATCTACTCGGATCAGAGCTGCAAGGCTATTGGCCTGTCTATTAGTTCCACATAAGTGATTCTGCCAAATTCGTCAGTTGCCGGATCGATCCGAGATCCTCCAAGAGTGACATTGGCTGTGACCTTTCGTCCCGTGGCGGCGAGATCTATTCTACTGTTCACGCATTTGGTTCCGGAGTAAGGGATGTGATTGGGGCTCTTGGCCTGTCCTCTATTCCGACACCACCCTGCTCTCGACATCACCGGCGGGACTCAATGCTGGTAATGCCTCGTCATCCCGCCATATCCGGTTGCGGCCCATCTGTATGATGATCCTGCCAATACCAGTGGGCGTGGTGCCGTACCGCCTGATTAAAGCAGCCATCTCCTCCTGCTTAGCCGCTGAGAACACAAACTGATGCACCGCCGGGGCACTCAACCTAAACTGCGCGAGTGACATCGAGAGCGGGCTTCGCATCCAATGAGGGACATCGTAGTGCAATAAGGCAGTCGGGTTATCCTCGTTCCGATCGCTTCCCCAAAGGTTATGCGTTCGTCCCGTGCAAAAACTCTTCACATCCGCAAATACCTCTGGCCACTCGACCTCGCGTTCACTATCGTCTCCGAGCATCGCGTCAACTGTCTCAAAGACGTATTTGACCCAATCATCCATCACTGCGAGGCTCATCGCCGTATGGGTCTGAATTAGATTTATGCCAATTTCTCCATTCAGTAACTTCTCATAATTACCGTTTGCACACGCATAAGCTCGAAGCTCCTCTTCAGAGTCCCACAGCTCTTCCTTTGTTAACCGCACGAATGACCTGAAGATAGCCTGCACCGAGTCCGGTGCCGTGTGAATGTCACCGACAAGTCGCTGGAGCAGCTCAATGATAGAAATGTGATGCTGTCGCAAAAGTCTCAACAAAGGACTGAGCCCGCCGCCATTATAGACAACCGCGACCATCAGGTGAAGCTTTCGCGCATCAACATAGTCTTCGAAAGACATAGTGTTCGTAGAGGTAATAACCTCTTCGATCTCTACCGCGACGCGGCCATTCCCAAGCTTCGCGAAATCTCGTGGCAGGACTCGGAAATGCGAGCCAATCCTGTAATTCGCCCGGCTGAACGCCGAATTGAGCTTCGTGCCATTGAGCAACATGCAGGTATACGTGTCAATGATGTCGATTCCCGCTTCAACCACCTGCGAGAGAGAGTTGACGTGACGTTCATACGAATCGCCCGGCAGGCCCAAAATAAGTTCCGACAGAGTCGGAAGGCCGAGTTCTTGATATACCCCTGCCAGAGCCATCATCTGCGAGGTGCTGATGTTGTCTCGCTGGATCTCCTGAAGGACGACTGGATCCATCGACTGGACAGACATCCACATAGACATCGATCCGTTAAGTTTCCGGAGTGCCTTTGCAATGCGTTCCTTTTTATTCTTGCCCGTCGAAGCGAAAATAGAGCGCGGCCAGTTTTGCTTTTGCTGAATCTGTTCAATATGTTCGACAATTTCGTAGTCACGCTCGTACATTGCGAAATTTGGATCCGCGAACATCAAATTCGTGATCAAGTTTGGAGCTTTCTCGACCGCGGCAGCAATATAGTCAAGTTCTGCCTTCACCCGCTCAATACTAAAATGGTTCACCTTCGAGATGAGCTGGTTTCCTTCATGGCAAAATGTGCATGAGAATGGACATCCACGATTGGTCTCCATCATCGGAGAGAGCTTGCCATCGAAGAATTTGTCCATGTAACCGGTGAGGTAAGGAGATGGGATCTCATCAAGGTCGCGACGCCGAGGAAGCAAGGTTCCGCTCATGACCTCCGTCTCACTAATGCGGTGGATAAATCCATCGATTGGAGTTGATTTCATTTTCTCGCGGTCAAGATTCGACTCAAGAGCGCGCGTCAAGAGCGCCACGAATGCTTCTTCCCCTTCAAGGTAAGCGTAAAAATCAATCAGCGGGTTACGCTTCACAAACTCCCGGCGTGCCTCATCCTCAAGAGGTATGTTTGGGCCACCCATCACGCAGATCGTCTTGGGTGAAACTTCTCGACTCATTCTGAAGAATTCCAAGCCAAGATTGAAATTCCATGGGTAGTTACTCAAACCCAGAATGTCGGGCGGCCTTTCATTGATCGCCTGTTCCAGATCATCGACATACTTAAACAGCTTCAGATCAATCTCTTTACCGAAGCGTTTGTCCGCGTAGGCTGCGATAAAGCCGATGTTGAGGGGGAACGCATCGGTCGCAAGGGAAAGGGTGGTGTATGTGAGGTCGCCCAGATAGACACTAAGCGGCCTCGAAGCCGATTTATCCGCAAGATGAGTCATGTGATCTCCTTTTGGGGGGGAATATTATAGCATTTTCGGAATGTACGTAGAATTTCTCGAGAGTAGCAAAAGGGGGCTTTAATAGTGCTGATCTGGCGCAGTGCTCTTGGTTGGATTGGGGCGCGATCAATCAAAGTGATTCGCCGCTTCCAGCTTCTGCTGCCATCTCCACGCAGAAACGAGAATCTCATCAATATCGCGCTTCGCTACCCAGCCGAGAATCTCTTTGGCTTTGGAGGGGTCGGCATACAGTGACGGTGGATCCCCTGCGCGGGCAGGAACGAACTCATGCGGAACGCTGAGTCCAGTGAGGCGGCGAATTGTCTCGATGAGTTCCTTAATGGAGGTCCCTTTGCCAGTGCCAAGGTTTATGTTTAGAGACTTTCCTCCATCTGCCAAGTACTCGAGGGCGAGCACATGTGCCACGCCCAAATCCGAAACATGGACAAAATCGCGGATGCAGGTACCGTCTGGAGTATCGAGATCGTTACCGAAGATCTTCAGGGGCGGAGCAGTGCGCAAGACCGCTTTGAGAGCCAACGGAATTAAGTGCGTCTCAGGATCGTGCACCTCGCCCACAAGCCCGCTAGGATGGGCTCCGGCAGCGTTGAAGTAGCGCAGCGCAGCATAGCCTAGCCCGTGCGAAACACTGTACGCCGAGAGAACACGTTCAAAGAAGAGTTTAGTCGCTCCGTAAGGATTAATCGGCTCCTTGGGGAGACTTTCGGTGATGGGGAGCACTTTGGGGACACCGTAGATGGCGCAGGAAGAGGAGAATATGAACTTCCTCACTTTGCTGGCCAAGACTGCGTCCATAAGTGCGAGCGCAGATTCGACATTATTACGAAAATACTTGCGAGGATTGATGACCGATTCCCCGACGTAGGCCGACGCTGCAAAGTGCATTACAGCTTCGACCCGATCCAGAATCGGCGCGAGTGTCTCAATGTCGGCCACATCGCCTTCGATTAGCTCAAAGCCCTCACAAAGTTTCCTATTGCCAGTGCAAAAGTTGTCATAGACGATGACCTCATGGCCGGCATCAGCGAGTTCTCGAATCGCGTGACACCCAACATATCCGCCACCTCCCGTTACAAGAACGCGCATCAGACTCCACTCCAGGGTCGAAAGCTTCTAAGGCGCTCACACGCGGAATCACCTGACTCGCAGGTTGCTCTGCGGCGAACTTGGCTGCTAAGCAAATTGCAAGGGCTCTCTTTCATTTCAATTCAATGTTTAAAGCCTGGAGATTTACTTATCGGTTCTTCGCCATTATGATCGGTTCGAAACGATAATACTCCCAAATCCCTTTTCTTATTCTGAGATTGGCTCACTGATGCAGCCTAAGAGTAATGTCCCCTTCATCCAGTTCGAGTAAGTGGGAGCACTCGATGTGGGAGCCTTGTGCGAAGCAGACGGCCGAGAAGAAGAGTTTGCAATTGATCCAGGCCCATTTGCAGCATAGAGAGACACTCCTTCGTTGGCCCCGCATCGGCACGATCAAACTAATAAGCAGTCGTATCCACTGCCAGGGCTCGTCGACGACACTGATCGCGACATTCCTTAATCGCACCGACTACCGCCCACAGATTGAGTTTGGCCGAAAAGCGGGGGCCGGAGCGAAAAGCGAGGAGCCAGCGGAGTGTCCAGCCAATGAGGCGCCTAATCAGATGGAGCGGAATACCAGCGACATACCATCGAGTTCCGGGTGGGATGCCGTGCTCGCGAATGTCGCCGCGTGCCTTGTCAAACCACCACTTCAGGAAGTAGTACCGGGTGATGCGGCTCGGAGCGATCCTGTGGCGAACGACGGCCGCGGGTTCGTACCAGAGATGCTCACCTCCACGCAGCAGGCGCATACCAAATTCTGTGTCTTCGCTGCGGATTTCGGAGCCGGGGCGCGGACCAAGATCGCGGCGGAAATCGCCGTAGCGCACAAACACCTCCCGGCGGAAAGCCATGTTCGTACCAAAAGGCGGTTCTCGGAGTCTACCGGCAACCGGACCAAGATCAAACATCGCCAGGGGTGCGAGTGCATAGCGTGCTGAGGTCTCAAGCCAAGTGGGCGGCGTGAATTCGGTCTCGGGCAGGATGCGGCCGCCGGCGCCTGCATACTCTGGGTCATCAAAGATCCGAGTGAGCATGTGGAGCCAATCGGGTTCAACCTGTACATCGTCGTCCATGAAGGCCAGAATTCTAGCATTGGTGTCATGAATAGCCGAATTCAGCGCGTGCGACTTGCCCGGGCGAGCTTCGAATGCATATCGAAAACGACCGAGGTACCGGGATGCGAATCTCTCAACAACCTCGCGAGTCTGGTCCGTGGAGTTATTGTCGACCACCAAAACCTCCCAGGAAACGGACGGGGGCAATCGAGAGACTGCCACACTCTCGAGAGCTGCCGCGAGGCTATCGCACCGATTGTATGTACACAGAATAACGGTAATGTCCATGTGTCTACCCATGGATTGCTAGTCGGCTGGCCGTAAAAACTGACTACAGGTTCACAGCTTTGCGCCATTCTACGAAAGTCCGTCAATTTTCCACTGGTCAGAAGAGCAAGGCTGACCGGGTCGGTGTAAACACCCTCGCAGTAATCGCACTGGAATACCTGCCGGTATTCCTCATTTTCCCCTGTCTTCGGCGGTGATTGCGAGGAATCCTGCAGATCATACATTTGAGGTTGTGGGTCGACCTCGCTCACGTACGGTGCGCGCCGCGTCACAGCAAGAACAAGGTCTTCTGGCGGCTCTCAACTCGGATTCGCGGAGGTTGGAACCAGGCGAGCTTTGACGGCGCAACTTCTCAGTTTCTCGGCGAACAAGGCAATCGGATCTTTCGGAATCAGGCTTTCTGCCCGGGCCCGTGCGGCTTGCCCCATGCTCTGCCAATCTTCACGCCGGTCCCACGCTCGTTGTAGCGTATCGGCTAACAAGGACACGGTCGGCGCGGGGCGCCACGAAACCCGTTTCATCGTCAACGCACACCTCTGCATTTCCTGCAACCTGCGTCACGACCGCGGGACGGCCGCACCACATTGACTCGACTAATGCCAGGGAAGCCCCTCATAGCGCGAAGGCAGGACAAGCAGATGGTTTTGCTTCCAGATCGCTTCTATATCTGACACGTGACCGCGAAAGTGTACTTGGTTCAACTGGAGCATGCCGGCCAAACGCCGCAACGTGAGTTCGTATCGGCCTTTTCCGAAAAAACTCCAGGAACTGGAAAATGCGATCCGGGAGTTCATTCGGGCCCACAATCACGAGCCGAAACCCTTTCGGGGGACCAAATCCGCAGACCAGATCCTGGCCTCCATCGCCCGATTCGCCACTTCCACTCTGGCCACTCGTGCACCTGCTGTTTATGAAAGAAATCAATAACTCAGGAGACTAGAATATGATTCAGGTCCGTAAGCCCCACGCTCTTGTGCTCACCTGGATTCAGGAACGACCCTTTCGAATTCTCGAAGAGAGATTATCGAGTCCACGAAGGAAAACCCCACCGTACCGTCTTGCTTTTGCCCTGAGCGGGGCGTGACGCCTCCAATAGCGAAGACTGGCCCGCTCTCCTTCGAGGTCGTTCAGGATGTGGAAGATCCAAGCCTGCTTCAAAGCCAAATCACATATTTTTCGATTTGCACTCTCGAGATTGAAATCTTTGTATCGTTGAGCGAACAACCTGTGCAACCGGGTGATGTCGACCAGGGTTTGCCCCGTTCTCGCTAATCGGCTCGTCGCGTTGCCTGATGCCATCCGATAGCATGCCAGAACCTTCGATGAGACGAGGCCGCCTTCCAGACCGATGATCCGCGTCCACATTTCCCAATCAAGCGTGTAGCAAAGATCGAAGCGGAATTCTCCATGCTCTAGATAGGCGCGGCGGCGCACGGTCACTCCCGGGCACTCAATGGGATTGAGATAAAGGAGCTCGGCGACGCTTCTACCGCCTTCTTCGAGGTCCTTAACCCTTGGCGTCAGCGCATCGATGACTCCTTCCTCATTAACGTAAAAAGAACGAACCGCTATGAGGCTGATTTCTGGATGCGATTCCGCGATGCTCTTAATTTCGGAGTAGAAACCAGGTAAAACGTAGTCGTCCTGATGGAGGATATGAACCCACTCTCCACGTGCCCGCTCAATGCAAGTATTCCAGCAGCCTGCCAAGCCCATATTTTGGGTGGTCTGCGAGAAGTGAACACGATTTCCAGCCACGGCTCTCACCAGTTGCTGAACATCAACATCCGGGGAACAGTCGTCCACGATTTCGATCTGCATCGCCTCGACGCCGCAGTCCTGGCATAGAACGCTCTCGAGTGCCTGCTCCAGTTGACGTGGCGCCGGGTTGTAAACCGGTATCATCACCGACCAGAAGGGAGACTTTGGGAAGGCTTCGGACATGTTTTTCAATTCTGCCTACACAACATTGTTTAATGGTGGAGAAATTCGCGATCGGAGCATTGCACGGCGCGATCAGTGGCGTAGACCGGAGAGGAGGCGTCTTGTCTTCCGGACCGGGCTGAGAATCAAGCGGCCGACTCGATAATCCAATGAGTCTCGAATCCGCAATAACTGCTCAATCTCCTCACCTTGACTCTTCAGCGCCTTAAGGACGTCGTTTCCTGGTTTATCGAAAATATATGCAGAAAGTTCACGCGTATGCCGGTTTGTATCGTTGATCATCGAATTCTGACGGACACGATAATCGAAAGCAATTTCGTCCAGGTGCATGAATCTCCAGCCGCGGAGAGCCACGCGCATCCAGTAATCCCAGTCCTCCCAGCCCATTCGCGGCATCTTTTCATCGTACCCTCCAACCGACTCCCAAACGCACTTTCTGTACAACGCGCAAGCATCTATAAAATTCTCTTTGACCATCGATATCAAATCGAATTCGGCAACCCTCCACCGACCCGTTCTCTCCCCAAAGTATTCGGCATCACCATAAACTACGCCGAGGTCCGGATTCTTGATGAGCAGCGCCACGCCGCGATCCAGGTATGCACTTCGAATGAGATTATCACTATCTACTGGAAGAATAAATTCGCTTCTCGCGATTTCAATGCCGGTATTGCGCGCCTTACCGAGCCCCTCGTTGGGTTGATGAACCACAGTGTACCTATTCGCATCGAGTTCGCAAAGGATCTGGTACGTCGTGAGGTCCGTTGACCCATCATTCACGATGATTACTTCATTGAGGGAATTATTCCGGAATCTCTCAATACTTGCCAATGTTTCGAGCAAAAGTTCGCCCTGATTGAAGCACGGGATGACGATCGATATCTTTCCTTTTGCTGACGGTGGGCTATCCAACCTATGTTCTCCTGGCATCGGCGCCCTAGGTTTAGTCGTTGATCTCCAAAAGCTCTGAGCCTACACGTCATTTGGCGCGCCAAGTCTGAGCTCAGTTCGCGGATGTTGGTACGTGGCGCGCTGTGACGGCGCAACTTTTCAATTTCTCGGCGAACAGGGCAATCGGATTTCTTGGAATCTGGCTTTCTGCCCGCGCTCGCGCTGCTTGCCCCATGTTCTGCCACTCTTCACGCTGGTCCCATGCTCGTTGCAGCGTATCGGCTAACAAGGGCACGGTCGGTGCGGGTGCTACGAATCCAGTTTCGTTGTCAACGCATAATTCTGTATTGCCTGCGACATCCGTCACGACAGCGGGCCGACCACACCACATTGACTCAACTAGCACCAAGGGGAGCCCCTCATAGCGCGAAGGAAGGACAAGCATATGGTTTTGCTCCCAGATCCCTTTGATATCCGCCACGTGACCGCGGAAGTATACATGGTCCAACTTGAGCATGCCCGCCAAGCGCCGCAAGGTCAGTTCGTGGGGACCTTTCCCAAAGAAGTTCAGCTCAATGGGACGGGCGCGCCATTCCGGCCGAGCAAGGACCTGCAGCAGTAACTCTTGCGCTTTGGATTGCACCTCCATGCGCGCCACGCATGCCAGCTTCCACCGTCCATCTTTCTCGGGCCAAGTGGGAGTCGCCTCCGGACAAACGTTGTACGGATTCCAGACGACTTCGCCGTTTTCCAGCGGTTCGCCCAACTGCATTCGCAGCAGATCGAGATTACGATGGGAGACGCAGAAGACCTTTTGAGCCGCTTTGTAGATCGCCGCGACTTCCTCGATTTCATCATCTTGAAACCACATATGCTCGCTGTTGCTTTGGACTATAAGTACGTAGGGGATCGAAGCTTTCCGACAGACTTTCGCCCATTCGAATCCGCCTGCATTATATCCCTGAGAAATAACCGCCAAGTCGGGCTTTGATCGTTTCAATCGGGCATAAGTTCTCCGATTCCTGAGTATGAGCCTGTGCCAGACGCGACTGATCAACGAGCGTGGGCCTCCTGCTAATCGATAAGTTCCGAGCTTGACGCCCTGTTCTGCCAGCGCAGTAACCTTCTGAGAAAGTTGCGGATAATGTACTACCAAAGCCTCCACACTATGCCCTTCTCGCCTGAGCTGGACGGCAGCCTGGCTCCACAGTTCCTCGCTCCCGCCCCAGGGATAACCGATCATCGTGCTAACAAACGCAAACTTCATCGTGGACCATCCTCTATAACTTTCCTGATTGGCTGACCATTTAGGAGACTGGTGAAAAATGCGCCATTTAGAACTGCGTTGGCACCATTTGCGTAATACTCGCTCGCATTGTGCATCGCTACTTTTCTGGCCTCCGCGTAGGATTCGGAATCAGTCAGGAGCCTGCTGACTTCGCGAAATGCCGCGTCGGGCGATAAAGTCTGCGCGGGTGAAAAACACTCGAGATCACGGATTCTGAAGCCCTGCTCCGTCCGTAAAAAGATCGTTGGCAACCCGGAGGCCGAAGCAACAGTCAGAACGCCGCTCGCAATTCCGACGACAACTGAGGATCGCCGCAAATCATCTTCGAGCGGCCACACCGGATGAGATATCTCACATACTTCCCGATGCTGGCGAACAAGCTCCAGACAAGCCCCGAGATCATGATCGTTCCAATGTGGGTGCGCCCGTATGACCAAACGGCGCAGCGATGGTTGAGTCTTGAGGAGTTTCTCGGCTAGCTGCAATAGAGACTCTACTTCCGTCTTAGTTCCAAACGGGTCTCCCTGAACCGAATGAGAATCGATCAGAAGAACAGTATGCTGAGAGAATTGATCGGGAAGCGGCAGCAGAACGTCAAAGAGAGAACCAGCGGGAGCAAACTCGACGGGAGGCTCAGGAGATCCCACGGCGTTAAAGAATCTGGAGTTCACTTCAGCCAGCACGGAAGCAGAGGACGCGCCGAATGCCACATATTTGGAAGCAACGATCGGAACGTCCATTGTGTAGTCCACTACCCCCTGCTGAAACGTGATGACGGGCTTGCCACGTTCCAGCCCCGTTCGGCAAACCGAACTGCACAGGTCATACCAATGGCATCGAGCGACAACAGCATCAAACTCCATTGAAGGCGCAAGGCGATCCCATGCCTCAACGTAGAGCGCAGTCCTTTCAAAACCCGCCAATGCGTAATCGGTCGGGCTGAGTCCATATGGCTCGAGAATCTCAACAGTCTCTCGGAAAGCAGCGCGAGCTCGCAATTTCGCCGCGATCTCCCGCATGCGTCCGTCCACCGAACCGGAGTGCATTCTGGGATCCAGAAACCTGACTTGTTTGCCATACCCAGCGGCTTCCAATTCTTCATTCAGTTCCTTCCGGAAGGGAGTATGAATGGGAAGCAAGCACAGAATCTCTGCCCCTGTCTGGGCCAAGCCGAGCAATGTTCGAATAAGCAGGCGATTTTCGGTCTTGCGGCCGAAGTACGGCGTTGGACAAAAGAGTACGTCCGTTTTGATCTTCGGCGGCTTAACCCTGCTTGCCTTGTCGGCAGCCCGGAAGGACCAGACCGCAAGCGGGTTGGTTGATGAGCGGTTGCTGCGCGCGCCGTTCTGACCGTACAACGAGTTGAAATCGAGAACATGAAAATAGTCGTGCAAAGTGATGTCATGGCGGTAGAGAAGTACCTGCGCCTGAGAAAATCTGGATACTCGATCATTGGCGTAACGGAAGAGATCACCAAGTTCCATTGGGCCTGCCATGGTTTTGAGCTGTTTCATCGCAGAGATATATTTTAGTCAAGCAATTGGTTTCAGATTTATTGCTGTCTCCGATGAAGAAACAGCGAGGAGTGATTCAGTAGTCTCGAAAACAATAAAGCATTCCGCAAAAGAGATCTCCGCACTGGTCATCAGAAGTCCGGCCGGATCCGACTTTGAAACCGAGGCTGGTTAGCCGATCACGGCAAAGTGCCTCTCCCTTATCGCCGCGCACATGCCATTCAAGCAGTACGCATCGTGTGCGAGCCGCGAGGGCCTCGAACCGTGGGTCCTCGAGAATCGCATACTCCGATCCTTCGATGTCCATCTTGAGCAAATCAATCGGTCCAGCGGGAACTGCCTGGAATACGTCTACTAACCGGACCGCGATGGAGCCAGCCAGCATGTCTTTAACAATCGCAGCCCCGTCATCTTCGTCGGTGAGGTTGGCTATTCCGTCTCGCACGCCGGCGGCAGCCGCCACAAGCTTGACGCGGTTGGCGTATCCATTTTTCTTCACGTGCCACTCCAGCAGCCGGCAATGAGTCGGATGCGGCTCAAGTGTTAGTACCCTTGCGTTCGGATATTTTCGACACCAGAACAAGCAGGAGTAGCCGACATTCCCTCCGAGGTCAACGATACGCAGCACTGAGCCCGGGTCAAGTTCACAATCGTAGATGCGGTCGAAAAAAATCTCCTTGGCCGTATAGTAGTCATGGCTGGGCTTCGGTCTGATGGATATCTTTGGCCCTCCCCGCAGCCGACAACGGAACGGCTTCTTCTTCACTATCTCTTGCACAAACGCTTTCCAGCGTTGCTTGTATACACGCTCCTGTGCGTGCTGCCAAGCTTCGAAACCGCGCCGAGCGTAGAACGGCAGGATGTCGAGAAAATTTGTCATAGGTTAAAAAACTTACGAACCCGGCTGACGCAGCAAAACTCTTTACGCAATCTGCAATGTTTAGATCTGCAGATAACTCAGATCCGGTCGATGGCGCCGATCCATTCCGCATCAGTCCGAATGATCCCGAAGCCCTAAAAGCCGGTTCATCAATAGCTATTATTCCGGATAAGATTCCAGTCAGCGACGCGTCTTCAGGTCTATTACCTCTCCTTATCAGCATGGAACGATCGTTAAACATTTCGAGGTTCTGTGTCTACGGCCGTTTCGGGGCGGCGTTGCACAAGTCTACTACCCGTTATCTTAGTCTCGCATGGTACCAGGCTTTGAAGCCTGCCGTATGACCTTCGGCTCAATTCGATCTGTCTGAGAGTTGCTGTTTGTATCGGCTCGCGCAGCTTTTCCGCATTTTGCCAGGCATTCTCGATCGCACTTTGGAGTCTTCGAGGCAAATCCGGCTCGGTTAAGAGAACCGTTTGACAGCCTTCGCCGAATTGGTCCTCAAGGCCCAGTAACTTCTTGGCAAAATAGTCAGATTTTGCGAGAGCGATCACTGGGATCCCCTGTGCGAGCGCGAACACGGCTGCGTGATAGGCGCCAGTAACAACCACCCGGCACCGAGCCGCCTGCTTGATCACTTTCAGGGGTGTATCGAGGCTTTCGCCTCCATCCGATCGCTCATCGAATCCGATCAGCAGCTGCTTGATCGCAAGGTCATCCCTGGTACCGAGATGCATCGCGATTGGAAGCGGAATCAAGGGCACATTATGGCATCTGGCAAACTCGTGGAGGACAGGCCTGATGCTCTCAAGATCATTTTGATCCGTCCACGCTGACGCGAGAAAGCGTATGTTGATTCCTAACGCCTGCCCGCACTCCCTGGATCTCGACGCGTACGCAAGTTCCAGAGCCTCGTCTCCGGTGGTCTGCACTTTCGATTCGGGAATACCGATTAACCGGAGCAAGTCAAGTGAACCTCGCCCGCCTCTCAGGGTTATGAAACTAGCGAGGGGGAGAATCTTCGCAGCCCGCTTCAAAACTAATGGATCGGTAAGAGGTCCGAAACCCTGACCCAGCAGGACTGCGGGAATGTTTCTCTGACTGGAGGCCTCGATGAGGTCTAGGATATCCATGTTCCAACCCTGGCAGCCATCATAGAATCCGCCTGCGCCACAGATAAGTATCAGATCGGCCCTCTCCAAGGAACGGGCAAAAATCGCGACGCTTTCGGCCTCCTCGGTCCGGTTCTGGCGCTTGAGCCTCTTTATCAGAACCGTTCTAAGAAGAGTCGGATATTGCGACCGGATTGTTCTCTTTACTGCAATGAGAAACTTTACAACCCACTCGGGAGCAAATTGAGCATATCTTCGCGGCAAAACTCCATTGGAGAACCATAGCGCCCTACCCCGATTCTCCAATGGAACCGCTGCCGGACAGAATCGGGCCAAGTTGTCTGCTGAATCAGTGAGCACTTCCAGGCGGGCATTGGGGAATAAATCGTGCAGTCGGTCGACCGCTACCTGCAACATGGAAATGTCACCCACGTTGCCGTACTCCTCGAGTCCCTTCCCCAAGCCCGTTTCGATAATGATGTGATTCAACTCTGGTATTCTCCAGCGACTTTGTACTTGCCGCGATTTAGTTTATTCAGTCAAACGGGTCACAACCCTCAGCATGCGGCAATATCCAAGGCGGCTGCGGCCGATGGAAGTGCGCATGCGACAATCCCGCTATAACGGAGCATACGCGATGAGCCCACGCGCGCGAAGTTCTTCCAGAACCGAGCGGACAGCCCCGACCGAACAACCGCAAAGTCTCCCGATCTCGTTGACGGAACGCGTTCCGTCAACGAGAAAGAGAATATCGAACAGTGCCCGGTTCCCTTCCGGATTGGAGTATGCATCGATGTGAAGGCCAAATCTTGAACAGAAGACCTCGCCTTGGAAGAGATTGACCGGAACCTCGTTTGTTTCAATCGCGTCGATCATGCGAAGAACAAGATCGCGCGATTCAGACAGTCGGGACTCCGACGCAAGTTCTGGCGTGTCGTGACTAGAGTGGTACTCGGGGAAATACGGCCACCCATTTGAACGATCGCGGAGTACACGTGATAACGAGAGCATGGGCACGCGAATGCCTGGGGCGTTGAATTGCCGCTCGTCATTGCCGACCACTGTGCGAAATGCTCCGACCCAGGCGTCGGGACTCGAACGTGTAAGCACGGTGGACAGACAGCGGTCCACTTCAGTATCTCCACTAAAAGACAGTTGCAGTGCATGCGGGTTGTCGAGACCCAGCATCTCCAGGAACAATCCGCCAACCATTTGCGGGACCAGTTGGAGATGATTACTGAGATACGCCACGGACCCGATTGTTTCGGGCAGAATGATGAAACGGTACGTGTAGCGAAGCTCAGGGCGCTTCAACAGTTCCTGCATCACCTGAATGCCAACGACGACGCCGCTGAGATCATCGTTCACCATGGCCGGGTGGCAAAGATGAGCGCAGAGAACGAAGGTCTGATCGCTCGCACCGCGCACGATGCATTCGCCCACCTTAAGCGATCCAAAACTGGACTCTGAATCAATGAGAACGCGGTATTTCTCATCGGTCAGCGAGTCCTTCAGATTCTTACTGCAGCAGAGTCCCCAGTCGCGCTCATAGTATTTGAATATGAATGGAATGGCATCGTCGAGGCGCGGGTGAGTATGAAAATGCTGAAAGAGCTCTTCGCGTGTGACGATTCCATCGAAAGGCAGCGAGTAAGAGACGCAGTGCAACGGATTATCCCGATAAGAGAACAGTACTCGACCATCAAGGGTCTCCAGGCGCGCGTCGCGGCAGGTCCATTTCTCAGGGATAAGCCACGTAAGGCATTCGGTTCCGGTGGGATATTCATGGATAACCATCGGAACCTGCGTCGCGAGTGCCTGAAGTGCCGCATCGTAGCCATCGGAGACGATGTCGCGCGGCAGTCGCCAGAGTGCGGAGATCGTCTCGCTCATTGAGGCCGCCGGTGGCAGTTGAACCTGCAGATTCCTCACTTCATGGCTTCTCAAAGGCCAGTGGGTCGCTTCATCCAACAGCTTTGATGTCAGGACAGCGCACAGATTGGCCATTTCCGCGGAGAGAATTTCGCCTGTGCCGATTGGAGCACGACCAAATAGATCCCCCGCCTCGGATGCACATCGGTTTCGAATTGCCCGAGACTTTTCTGCAATTGCTTCGTTGGTTACGGAGGCGACCCAACCCTGGCGTTGACTCACTCCGGATCGAAGAGCTCTCCCGGTGAAGAGCTTTTTATAACGCCATGGAACTGCAGCCGACTCTTCAAGAAGGTCGAAGAGAACGGAATGCCCCAGGTCGACCCCGATCAGGCAGAGTCTGGCGTTCAATTTCAAGAGACGTTCGAACACACTGTCCCGGCCGAAACTGGTGTTTGGAAGGTTGTTGAGAACCTGTTTCGCCATGGGGCCAATGCCTACAACAGAGTAGAGCGGATCTTCCGATCGGACTGCGCCGGAATGACGGCGGGCGACCTCTGCGAATTCGGCTGACTCACCCCAGTCCCCTGCCAAGGCAGGAGAATTGACCGGGTCGAACTCCTCGCGTCGCTCGAACGAAAGCGTGAATGCCGGGACGAAGAGCGTGCCGCCCGGACCAACGACTTCAAGCAGAGCCTCGAGTGTCTCCTTGCACGTCTCAGCGATGGAGTTCTCGCCATCACTCTGCCCGATTCGAGTCAAAGATGTCTGCACGAACACGACGTCGCCGGCACGCAAACCAGAGGCGGCCAAGCCCTGCACGAGATCGGTCTTTCTGAAAACGAATTCCTTGACAGGCATGGAAGAATGCTCTCTGAGTTAATGCGGCAAACGTGTTGTTCGTCGGGAACCGGTTGCTTTGACGCTAGTCGTTCCGGGTACCCGCAGCTGCGGTAATTGCTTCGATCACTCTATCCTGGTCCTGCTCCGACAGATTGACAGAGCATGGAAGGCTTAGTGCGTGATCAGCGAGATGTTCCGCGACGTGCAACGATTGAGCTCCCTTTACGACATGAGCGGGAGAGAGGTGAATAGGCTGCCACAGCGGGCGGGTCTGGATTTTCTGTAATTCAAGGACTTTGAGCAACTGCCGGCAGCCGACGCCGAATTCAAGTGGGTCAACAAGAATGGTGTACATCCAATACGTACTTTCAGCCCAGGATGCATTTTTCATCGGAGCGAGCCCCGGGATGCCCGCAAGCCCTTGTTGGTAACGCGCGGCAATGGAGCGTTTCTTGGCGACGTAACTTACGAGTTGCTCCATCTGTGCACACCCAATCGCGGCCAGCACGTTGGTAAGACGATAGTTGAAACCGATTTCGCCGTGGATGTACTCGATTGGATCGTCCTTCGCCTGGGTCGTCAAATACTTCGCCTTCTTTGCCCAGTCCTCACGATCAGTAACGATCATTCCACCGCCCCCGGTGGTGATGATCTTATTTCCGTTGAAGCTGAAGGAGCCAATGTCGCCAAGGGAGCCGGGGCTCCTGCCGCGATAGGTCGAGCCCAACGCTTCAGTCGAGTCTTCAATGACCTTCAGGTCGTACTTGCGCGCGATGGCGAGGATCGGCTCCATATCGACAGGATGGCCAAGGATGTGAACCGGGATGATAGCTGAAACACGCCGCCCGGTATGGCGATTGTGAAGTTCGTTGTTGATCCACTCGCATTCATGCTCAACGAAGTCTAGCACGCGGTCAGGATCCATCTGCCAGTATGTCGGCTCTGCGTCGACGAAGAGGGGCCATGCTCCCGCGTAACGGATGGCATTGACCGGCGCAATAAACGTCAGCGTAGAGACAAGCACTTCGTCATTTGGTCGAACGCCCGCAACGAGAAGAGAGATATGAAGCGCGGAGGTGCCATTCACAGTTGCCACGGCATACCTGGTGCCGGCTTGCGCCGCGACCATCCGTTCAAAGCGCTCGACGTACGAGCCGACAGAGGAGACCCAGCCTGTATCCAGGCACTCCTTCACGTACTCCCATTCGTTCCCGCGAATTTCGGGAACGGAGAGTGGAATGAACTGCGTGCTCGACGGTACGGCTTTGAGATCGTTTTCGATTGTCTTCATGTTCAGTAAGTTTAAAGCGCCTCTTATTTCTAGTTGCGGTAGCGGTTGTCCGCCAAATTGGAGATCGCTCCGGCACGAACCAGCTTTGCGACTTCCAAAATGCCTTCCCCGACAGTTCGGGTGGTTTTGTATCCGAGCTCGCCCAGGATGCGATCGAACGACACGCGGTAGTCTCGGGGATCTTCATTCTTGTGTACAAACTCGACTTTGGCGTCGGGAGCCGACGGTCGAATCAGCTCCACGATCTGCTGCTTCTGCAGATTCTGGTCTGTGGAGCCTACGTTGAAAACGCGCCCAGCTACAGCTTGAGGAGGAGAACTGAGGATGAGTGCGATACCGCGTGCGGCATCGAAGACGTGAACATAAGGTCTCCAGAACTGCTCGCCGAAAACAGCGAGGTGCTTCTTTGTAATCATCTCCATCGTGAATTCATTGACGGTCAGATCGAAACGCATCCTGGAAGAAACGCCAAAGACAGTGGCAAAGCGTAGAGGGGTGGGACACCAGCCATTGGCTGCACTCTCAAGCAAGAACTTCTCGACAGCAACTTTTGTTTCGGCATAGAGCGACACAGGTTGGAGTTCCGACTCCTCATTCACGAACTGGGTCGGATCTTTCATCTTGCCGTAGTTACTGCATGTGGAAGCGAAGACGAAGCGCTGGACGCCGGCCTTGCGGCTCTCTTCAATGAGATTCATCGAGGCGTCGAGGTTTACGGCACGGGCAATCTCCGGCTCGCGCGCACATGCCGGATCACCAACGATGGCAGCCAGGTGAACTACGGCGTCACATTCGCTTACGGCCTGGCGGAGTGTTTCGCGGTCACGAACATCTCCATGAATGAAGTCGAAATCAGGGTGGGACCAAACGCCAAGAAGCGATTCGCCGCCATATAAGAGCCGGTCAAGGACGCGCACCTTGTGACCTGCTGCGAGCAAAAGAGGAGCCAGGGTGGACCCAACGTAGCCTGCTCCGCCGGTAATAAGAACCCGCACTTATAGTTCTCCTTTCGAAACCAGTTCCTGCGCCTTGATGTAGTCTTCATGCCTGCCGACGTCAATCCAATATTCCATGATCGGAAATCCAGCGACTATTTCTCCCGCCTCGATGAGGACGCGAATCAGGTCTGTCATATCAAAGCGCTTGCCCTGCGGGATTCGATCCCAGGCAGCGGGCTCAAGCAGATACGTACCGGCGTTGATGAAGTAGCTGAGGCAGGGCTTTTCCTCGATCCGGGTGATTCGTACATCTTCGCACTCTACGACACCAAAAGGCACCTGCATATCGTATTTGCGAACACCCACAGTAAGCATCGCCTGATGGGAGCGATGATACCGCAGCATCTGTTGAAACGGTACGCCGGTAAGGATGTCCCCGTTAATCACCAAAAAGGGGCCTTGCGGACGCTCCATAAGACGTAGGCCACCGGCCGTTCCCAGGGGATTCTCCTCACGGGAGTAGTTGAGCCGCACGCCAAAATGTTCCCCATTTCCAAAATGCCCTGAAATTGAGTCCGGCAGATAGTGGGTTGTGAGGTTCACGTCGTGAATGCCGGCCTTGCGGAGCTGGTGGATAATGAGTTCGAGCAACGGCCGCTCGCCGACTGGAAGCATCGGCTTGGGGACGCTTTCTGTCAGCGGAAGCAGGCGTTTGCCATAACCGCCTGCCATAACCACCGCCTGGAGATCGTGCTGCGACTGAGGAAGCAGATCCTTCCGGAGTAGGAAGTCGACGATGCGCCCCTCTCCATCCACTAACGGCAGCTGATGAATGTCGTGTTCATTCATAAGGTGAAGCGCATCCGACGATGAAATTGGCTCAGACGCGCATACCGGCCCAGGCGTTGCAATGCTCTCGCAGGACTCGGTGAGTGGGAGCCTCCGGATAACAGCACGACGGATGTCACCATCAGTAATCAAGCCGCGAAGTTTGCCTTCTGCATCGCACAGCACGAGAGCACCTGTCCCGGCTTCATTCAATTGAGCAATAGCATCGGAGATCGACGCCTCGGGTGCGATACACACCTTGCGGAGCCGATCGCGGGACTCGACTTCAAGCGGATACTCCTCGACGACCTCCTTCCTGAGGAGGAAGTCAACCAGTACGCCTTGATCGTCGACGACTGGAAGTTGATGAATGTCGAATTCGTTCATTAGCTGCAGCGCGTACGCCGCCGAAGCCGGACTACTCGCGATGATCGGTTTGGTGCAGGCAATAGCGACGCAGGCATCCTCCAGCGGGTGCCCATGAAGGAGTGCCCGGCGGAGATCTCCATCGGATAGCATGCCGACGAGTTTGCCCTGCTCATCGCAAAGCGCGAGCGCACCGGTGCCGGCGGCATCGAGTGCCTTCACCGCATCGCGAATCGATGCAGCGGGAGAGAAGATCACAGCATCAAGGTTCGTCATATTTAGATATCTTTCATTATGGAAACCGGATCGGGTTTCTTGTTCGCGCTAATTGGAAATCAGCGAAAGGCAGGCACTTCCGAGGCAATAGCTAATGGGAGGTTCCAGTGCTTGGTAATGCTTTGCCGCGACGCGGGATCGATTCGCACAACCGTCGTTGTTCCGTAAGCATTGTTCGCAGCAACGCCAATTGCGTTAAGAACTGAAAGAGGAAAGGTTTCCTGATCGAAGACGTACTGCCAGCGGTGGAATGGGACGTCAATATCGAAGTTGTCGAAGTAGTACTTGCCGTTCGCCGTCTTCAACGCGAGCCATGGCTGAGGTCCAAAGGTTGGTGTCTTAGAACTGACCTTGAGTACAGCCGCAGAGTCGTCCACCGCCTCGATCGTGCATTCCAACTCGCATGGCGGCTGCGGTTGAAGATTCAGCGCCGACCGCATTGCGCTGATAGCCTCGGAGTAAAAGAACGGCACATGCGGGAAATCGCGCGCGACAATATCGAGCAAGGCGCAGAACCCCTCAACATCGGGCTCCATGTCACGAAAATCGTGATTCGTTATTGAGAGCACGACTGGCTTGCCCTCGGCCGCTTCCTGAAACGCCTGACGGATGTCTTGCTCACGGATCACGCGATAACGCGTACCGACGTTAAGGCACCGGGCGATCCAGCGACGGCAGGAACCAGGCACTTGATAGTCATCCGCAGCTGGATGGTATGGCTGCCAGGTCGCCGGGGCGCGACGCCAGTCGCCGAAGCGTCCACCGGCCACACCAAATTGCTGCGAATCCGTACCGGTTTGCGCCATGGATTGGTTCGAGTAATCGAAGGGAATATGCTGCTCGAGAAACCAGTGACTGTCGGGCCGGATCACGTGAAATCCAGGGCGGTGTGCTGCAGGAAACCACAGATGATCGATGACGCGCCTTGAAAGAACCTGGTGAAGACTGTCAGAGGACGCCCACCAGTGAGTAGCAGAGCGGTGCGCCTCACGACCGAATGAATGCGGATGGTAGTGGAAGTGCAGCCCGTCACGGGTCGCGGGATCTTGTTTGAGAATCCAACTGTAGTGTTCGAAGACGTTGTGATAACCCATATCCCGGCGACGCGGGTTCACATCGTAATCGACATGGTCCACGCAAAACCAGTTGTAGACCCATCCTTCGCCTACTGAATCGGGAATCCTCTTGCGAAAGGCCTCCTCCATGATGCGCGACAACATGACATCCACTTTGTCCCATGTGTCGTTATAGGCGAGCAGATGAGGGTCGACGACTCTCTGCACGGCCGCTTCAAGTCCATTGAGGTTATATGTACCGTTTTGGACCTCTTGAAGTGTTGCTGCACTCGGTTCCAGATCAAGATGGAAGATGTCACGGAGGCGTTCAAAAGTCGCCGGGAGGGACTCATGCAGGGGCCCTTCGGTATCGATACAGTGGACGATGTAGACGGGTCTTGGAGTCATAGTTATCGAATTGTTCTAAGCCTTCACTTGAATCGACCGAGCGGGGATTCCGACGACAGTACAGGATTCCGGTACTTCGGAGAGCACAACGGCCCCCGCTCCGACGATGGCATCTGAGCCAATATGTACACCTTGAATCACAGTCGCTCCGGCGCCAACGTGCGAACGCGAGCCTACATGGACGTTGCCACTGAGCACCGCTCCCGGCGCTACGTGCGCGTGAGCATGGATCACACAATCATGGTCAACGCAGGCGCCCGTATTGATGATGCAGTTTTCCTCGACCATACAGCCGGTCTGAAGAATTGCTCCGGCCATGATCTGCACTCCGTCGGCTAACTTGGTCTCCGGAGCTACGATTGCGCCAGGGTGGATCACTGAAGCGAAGCGGTATCCGCGTCTCCGAAACGATTCATACACTCTGAGGCGATTCTCGATGGACGCAACGGAACCGACCCCATTGACGAGCAGCACGTGGTCTGGATCGTAGGAGACGGCCTCATCGCCTCCCAAGTAGGGAACGCCCAACAGCTCCGACCGCGTTTTGTCAGGATCGACGAAGCCAAGGACTCGCTCGCCCAGCAGCAGGAGAGCACTTAGCAGTACTCGCGCATGCCCGCCTGATCCCACAAGGATGAGCGGCTGCACAGAGTCCGCCTGACGTGTCACAGCAGATGACTCCAGCGGAGCACCTGATCTTCTGCAAGGTCGCCAGCAAGCGTACGCCCGACGACGTATTGAATCTCGTCAGGTGCGACCCCTATCCCGGGCCGCTTCGCATCGAAGTCGCTTTCGCTGAGGACATGACCTTTGCTGAGAGCCTGCCGCGCCACAAGACTGCGGCGGAACTTTTTACGCTTCTCCATTTCGGCGTTGCTGACGATACGGCGGCCACTTCCGAGTGCCGTGATGATGTTCTTCCCTTCCCTCACGATCGTCCGCATCTGCTCAGGGTTCGCGGAGATCGCATGATCCCAGCCCGCCATGTCCTGATCCAGGGTAAAGTGCTTTTCGATAACGCACGCGCCAAGGGCGATGGCCGCAAGTGGAATCGCCGTCCCCAAGGTATGGTCGCTGAACCCGACGGGACAGTCGAAAGCACGCTGCAACGTCTCCATGTTGCGCAGATGTATCGTCTCGTACTCTGGCGGATAGATCGAAACACAGTGCAGCAGAACAATCTGATCGTTGCCCTCGGCACGAACCGTATCCACCGCCTGTTCGATTTCTCCCATCGTCGCCATTCCCGTGGAAATGACCACTGGCTGCCTTTTGCGTGCAATATAACGAAGCAGCGGAAGGTGCACGACATCCATTGATGCAACCTTGAAGAACGGGACGTTAAGCGAATCGAGCAGATCGACTTCCTCATGGGAGAATGGGGTCGAACAGAATGCGATTCCCTGCTCGAGGCAGCGGGCATTCGCCTGCAAGTGCTGGTCAGAGGTCAGCTGATATGCCGTAACCATCTCGCGCAAGGAGCCGAAATGCTTCTTTTTGTCGGAATAGTCGGTGTTACGCTCATACTCTTCTTCGGCGATGAGCGACTTGTCAGTCCACGACTGGAACTTGACCGCATTGGCGCCTGCCTCCGCAGCAGCATCAATGAGTTCGCGGCAGAGGTTCATGTCTCCGTTATGATTGGAACCCACCTCCGCGATGATGTACGGAGGATGACCGCAACCGACCTCTACGTTACCCAACTTCACTGTTTGCATAATGTCTCTTCCTGCTTCCATATGTGCGCCAGAGGTGAATAGGCCACAGAGGTCCACCAGATCGGTTGCTTCACAGCCCTGTTCAGCGACTCAAGGTAGGCATTCAGATTGGCGGGACTCCGATTAATGTACCGCTCGAATTGCTCGATGTCGCGTGCAACACGAAGGAACTGAGCCCACCGGCCAGGCAGAAAGTTCTCATGACCACCCGAGGCCAGAACGAGTTGGAAGTGCCTGCGAACGAGCACTGAATCGGACAGAATCTGATCTGGCCAGAACGGCAACCGAACCCTCGCGGTGTTGGCGTCATACTGGCGGTATTTCATTCTCGCGTAGTGATCGAACGATAATTCCGCACCAAACAGCCATGCTCGCGTGGCGAGATACCAATCGACCAGGACCGCATCCTTGGGAATCGGGAGACAACGCTCCAGCAACTCGCATCGATACGCGGAGTTCGAAAAACCGAAAACATTATTACCCGGCAAAATTTGCGATAGCTTCAGCGCTGGATCGAAGTCGAACTCGTAGCCAAGCGGCTGGCCGCTCTCGTCAACAATGTTCAAAGCACAAGCGGCGAGGTCGCTCATTCGAAGCTCCTGGCGTGCCGCCGTTACTCGGCTTGGATGCAGGATGTCGTCACTGTCCACAAGGACTACGTCACATCCGGCCGCGATCAACTGCGTCAGGGCAAGATTACGGACCTGGGCCGGTGTCGAATTCGCAGGAGACTGCACCCATCGCGCTTCAACGTGACAACCGAGCATGTGTTCAACGTCAGCCTGCTTGAGCGCATCAAGACCGATCCAGAGTTCAAAGTCCGGATCGGTCTGCGCCTGGACAGACTGGTACCACTCCGGAAGGTACTTCAAAACCGCCGGATAGATGGTTGTATAAACCGCAAGTTTTGTGGCGTGGGTTCGCATCGAACTGGATGAATTGCGTGATCTTTTATTAATCGCTTTTGCGGGTTAAGCCGAGAAGTGTTTCCGTGAACTCGATATCCTCGGGAGTATCAATGTCGACGCCGTGCTGCCAGGAGATTTCCCAGCCGGTGCGTCCGGCGATGTGGAACGTCCTCTGTTCTCGAATAACTATAGTCTTACCCCACCAGATCGCGCCCGTTGGGCAGAACAGGTCCGGTAGATCCTGGCTACGGGCTGTCATCTCCAGCGGAAAGAGCGGATCAAGTGAAAAGGTAGTCGCATCGCGTCTCATCGCCCACCATGGATTCTGCCATCCGTAACGAACGACAGATATCTGCGTATCCGCATCAGTCTCAGAAAACTGCTTGTGGCTCGAAACCAAATCCTCGGCGGTTCGCAGCGGGCAGTTTGCCATAAGTTGAGCGACGAATTGATATTGGCTCCCATCCGGATCGAGTCTCTCAAGAGCATCGGCGGTTGCGACAGAAACAGGGGTCTGGTCGTCCGAGATCTCCGCCGAACGAAGGAACGGTACCTCCGCCCCATAAGTTCGTGCGACCGCAGCAATGTCCTCCGAGTCGGTACTGACTACGATACGGTGGAAGAGTTTACTCCGTAGGGCCGCTTCGATCGTATACGCAATAAGCGGCTTACCCCCCAGGGGACGAATGTTTTTTTTCGTTAGGCGCTTGGAGCCGCCCCTGGCCGGAATGATGGCGATTCTGTGATCCAGCATTATGCAGTTATAGAAGCGAAACGGCTTCAGTAATGCTTGATGACTGTGTCAGTGCATTGGAGGTCAATGAGATCGCAGCGACTGTACCGTCCGGCAGGTGCCACTCATACGGCACTACGACCGGTGTCGAATTGGGAACACGCGACAGGAACTCTCCTTTAAACCCATAGTCCGCCAAGTCTCCAGTGACATTGAAAAAGGCGACCGCGGTGTAATCGAGAACATTATCTATTCCGTTCTTCGCGCGAATAGCCATCTTCACGGAGTAGTTTTGGGGGAATATCGGCAGCGCTTTGAAGCGACATGACAACTTGCCCTCACCGTACAACACTGCCGGACGATTGCCATCCAGAAGCATATTGGCCGTGAAGCAGGATCCCATCTTCCCGAGGATGCCCAGGGTGACATACGGCTGCTCCAGCGGCTGATCAGCACGGTAGTGCATTTCCACGATCATGTCCTCGCCAGGTGAAAACTGCAGGGATCGATTCCCTTTCCCATTCTTGAGCACCACACGTTCTACCGTGAAGCCGTATTGCTGGTTTTGCGCTGAAAATTCGGACACAGTTGAGATTGCCTCGAAGTAATTCTCTACAACTGTGCCTGCCGGACCGTCCTCCTCGACACGACCACCTTTCAGCCACACGACTCGCTCGCAGAGGTTTCGCACCGCCTCATGGTTGTGGCTCACAAAGAGTACCGTACGGCCGCTCTGCGCGAAACTGCTTATCTTTCCTAAACACTTTCTCTGGAACGCAGCATCACCTACTGCCAATACTTCATCCACGATGAGAATTTCAGGTTCAAGGTGTGCCGCGACTGCGAACGCAAGGCGCACGTACATGCCGGATGAGTAGCGCTTCACCGGCGTGTCTAGGAACTCACCGATCTCGGAGAACTCAACAATCTCATCGAATTTGCGGATAATTTCGGTACGGCTCATGCCGAGAATTGCCCCGTTGAGAAAGATGTTTTCGCGACCGGTGAGTTCCTGGTGGAAGCCTGTTCCCACCTCCAGGAGACTCGCAACGCGTCCGTTGATACGAATGCACCCCTCGCTGGGAACAGTGATTCTGCTCAGCAGCTTAAGCATGGTGCTCTTCCCGGCGCCGTTGCTGCCAATGATGCCGACGACCTCTCCGCGCCGGATCTGGAGCGACACGCCACGAAGCGCCCAGAAATCCTTGGTCCGCTTCGCATGCAGCTTCTTTCTGAAAGTGGCAAGCGGCGATCGAAATGCGCCCTCGATTATGTGTCGAAGGTCTTCGTTCGAATCATGCAGGCGGCCAAGATCATACCTTTTCCCGAGGTTCTCGACGGAGATGGCTAATTCTGAATTCATATCTTTTTTTAAAATGACAACCACAGACTAAATCACGTCAGCAAACGTGCGCTCTGTCTTTCGAAAATACCGGAGACCGGTAATGAGGATCACCGCAATCTCGAGTACCGCAATTCCGACAGAGGGCCAATAGATGCCTCGCGAATCACCCAAAAGACACCAGCGAAATCCGTCGATGGTCCCCACCATCGGATTCAACGAGTAGAGGAGCCGGAATTTCGCAGGCACAAGACTGCTGCGGAAACCGACAGGAGAAATGTATAGTCCGAACTGGACAACGAATGGAACGATAATCCGAAAATCTCTGTATTCTACTGTGAGAGCAGCGATCCACATCCCCACGCCCAACGACGCGGCGAATACCAGAAGCACAAAGAACGGCAGTAACAGCACCGCCAAAGGCGGTGCGTAGTGATACCACATCATCAACACAACAAGAAAGGCGCTGGATAGCACAAAATCGACCATGCTCGTAATCACGGTGCTTACCGCTATCACCAGCCGTGGGAAGTAGACCTTGGAAATCATGCCTGAATTGTTTACCAGGCTGTTTCCGGTTTCCGACATAGCGGTGGAAAAAAACTGCCAAGGTATCATGCCGCAGAGAACCAGCAGGGGATACGGTATGCCGTCAGCTGGCATCTTTCCTAACCTGCCGAAGACGATCGTCAGCACCGCCACCGTAAGGAGCGGACGAACAAGAGACCAGCTTACGCCCACGACCGTCTGCTTGTAGCGGACCAGAAGATCACGCCACGCAAAGAAAAAAAATAGCTCGCGATAGCGCCACAGGTCACGCCAGTACTGCCGTTCTACTCGATCTGCTTCAATTACCAATTCGGTCATAAGAGGAACCCGATACCTGAGACTGACGATAACTCATGCAGCCGTTAGGAAGCCTACAACTATCGAAACATGCGCTGGTGCAAGATCTCATCTGCGAAGGACCGACTGTGCATCGGGATTCACCGGCACAATGGCTCTTTCATAGATGTAGCTGGTCGAAGATTTCTCTGGAGTTGCTATTCTCCGGACCGAGTCAAGAACCTGACCCAGCAAGCTCCGGGCCGACCACGGGTGGAGAAGTTCCTCAACTAATTCGGGTTCCCCTTCCGGAAAATCGTAGTATGTGGTTTCCAAAGAAACGGCATCCGTCGCATCAATAGCCCCTCCCCCTGGTCGCGGGAAATAGGTGATTCTGGTCTTGCTTGTTACCGGCTTCCGTTCGACCAGCGGTTCGTTGGTCAATTGTGCCCACAGAGCTGCCACCAGATCGCGTCCCCGGCCGAGGGGTATTGTGCACGGTGGCGAGCATCGCGGATTCATCTCTATCAAATAGGGTAATTCGGTGCCTTCTTCAATCATGAAGTCGAGCCCAAAGAAGCCGGACAGATTGAGCCGCCGCGCCAGGAGTACCGCCGCCCGCAACATCTCAGAGCCCTCCACCACCTGCACAACAATGGCCGGTTCCGTCGCGCCCTGCGCCTGGACGACCTCAACCGCGATGCCGGCTAACAGTTTGCCCTCCCAGCTTACGACTGCGCAGTTAGCCGGGCGCCCTTCGATATGCGACTGCGCTATCACGCCGGGCCTGGCACGCTTCCAGTCCGACAGAATCCATCCCCGGTCACGATTCAGGCTCAGCCGCTTTATCATCTCCACTGGACTGGGGCGTTGGCTCAGTTCCATCCAATCCCGCTGAGCCTCGCTTTTGCTCCTCGCCAAGCGCACTCCACGGCCACCCCATGTGCCGTCCGCTTTGATTACCCATGGCGGTGCAGTCTGCGCACACCAAAGGTCGAGCTCGGCGGCACTGTCGATCGCGATCATATCCGGCACCCGAATTCCCTCGGAGCGCGCGGTCTCAAGAAGCCGGTACCGATTCGATACGATCTGAAAACTTTCCGGTGCTCCCAGCGAGCGTTCGATCAACTTGACGATTTTGGACTCGAGACCGTCTTGCGATGCTGCCACCATATGAAGCTCATGCAAATGCAGCACACTTCGATCGCAGAGTGGGAGAATGATATCCGGATCAACCGTCTCGATCGCGCGCTTCAACGAAACCAGCGGCTGGCCGCCAACGTAAGGGAACGTTTGTCGCACAGCGCTTGTCTTCGCAGCGGGATGGCCGGGCGAAGGGCACACGACTGCAATGTTTCCCCCCATACCGGCTAAACCCATGGCCAGACGCGGACCCAGAGGCCAGCGATTCGTATCCGTTAGCAGGATACTTGGGCGAACTGAACCGCGCCCGTTGGATTGTATTAAACCTGTCTTCATGACCTCTGGGAAATCTCTGGCTGTATTGTCACACGCGTTCGGTTGCTCGAGCGCCTTCATTTCCAGCGTAGACCTTCGCAGCGGCCCGAATCGGCTTGACCAGTCGTTTCGAGATTCGGCGTGCAGTATAGTCCGCCCCGAACGCAAAGCGCATCATCGGTCCAAAAGTGTTTGCGGAGGATACGCCGACAAAATACAAACGCGGAACTGAGGACTCGTAGGACCCCGACAAGGCCGGTGCATTCCCCGTTGTTCGGATCTTTTCCCGAACGGCCGGACTCAAAAACTGCAGTCTTTCAAGATCCACGCGGTATCCAGTTGCCGCGATCACATGATCGGCTTCCACGGACCGTTGGTTGCCCTGCGCATCCTTTAAGAGCAGCGTAGGACGGCCACCCTTCACCTCGGCGGAGGCAATCTCGACACTCAGATGAAATGGAACCTTGCCGTCGACTTGTTCTTTCGTAAACCACGGAGGAGCGGGGCCAAGAGTCTTCCGGACTCGATCGAGCCTCAGGCTCTCGGGCAAGTGGCGGAACCAATGAGGCGCATTGGCATAGAAATATAATTGCATGCCGGAACCGATACCAGTTCTGGGATTGAGCAACTTTTGCGTGAAGGAACGCTCCCCGCCCGGCGGGTCCTGAAAGCGAATCTCAGAGCCGCGCGCGATCACCTGAACCGATGCACCAGCCTCGTGCAGCAACGCCGCGATATCGAGAGCCGAGCCGCCGGCTCCTACGACCGCAACGCTGCGACCCTTGAACCCGGCAAGATCGCTATGCGCCGAGCTGTGGCTGACAACCTCTTTGGGAAGTCCGGCCAAGACCGGAGGCAGATACGAGTAATAGCTGATTCCGACAGCAACCACGACGCTGCGCGCGAGAACCTTTTCTCCATCTTCGAGCTGCAACTCGAAACCAACGAGAGATTCCTGCAAGGAGGCAACAAACTTTTCTTCAAGATTTGGCACGAACTTTCTCTGGAACGCCAATCCGTACGCAATGAAGGTTTCCAATCGAACCGGTTCACCCACATCGGCGTACTCGATACCTTCTTGCTGGCAGTAGTGCCGCAGAGTGAATTGGGATCGGGGATCGGAGAGAGACGATGCGAACCCCTCGGACTTCAGCCGCATTCCTTTTGGCATATGCTTCTGCCAAATGCTCATGGGATCGCCAAAGATACGAAACCGGATCCCGGAATCTGCCAAATGCGCAGCGATGGAAAGCCCGTAGGGCCCCGCTCCGACAATCACAACATCGGCAATATTTTCAGATTGACTCTTCAATTGTGCCATGGGCGATTTAAACTCTCTCCCTTCATTTGCTCTCTTCATGCAGTAACTCTACATATCCCTGACATCGGCACTTGGTAATGTGCGAGCTTCATTCGTGTTATGGCTTGTCTGCGAGGGGTTCTGCCCCGTTTGATTTGAACGCTTCTCAAAGGCGCGCTCATAAGCCGAGAGTAGGTTGTCGATCGAATACTTCCAAGCAAACTGCTGCTCGATTCGCTTCCTCCCAATCGCTCCCATCTTCTGGCGCTCCTCCGGGTGATCAAGCAGCCAGAGTATCTTGCGGGCAAAATCCGCGACTTGATCCTGATTATCACTGTAAAGAGAGGCATCTCCCGCTGTCGCGCGGCCCTCCTTCAGATCGAACTGTACTATTGGCTTACCGAGAGCCATGTACTCTGCGATTTTGATCATCGTCGAGATGTCATTCATCTCGCACGGCTTGTCTGGATTCACGCAGACATCGGCCGTGGAAAGAATATCCAAAAGTTCGCCGTCGGACACTCGACCTGTAAAATCGACGAAATTCTCCAATCCCTTCTGCGTTACAAGCTGCCGTAGGCCCTGCAGCCCCGGTCCGCCTCCCACGCAGGTGAAATGAACATCCGCACGCCCCGACTCACGAATGTATGCAGCCACGTCGATGAGAATATCGAGACCTTCCTGAATGCTCATTGTTCCCACATATCCGACCAGCCATTGTTTCCCATGCTTCAGGCTAGGCTGCGCAGGCACGAGGCGAAACTTGTCAAGATCGGGCCCGTTGCGGACAACAAACACATCCTTTGCGTCACGTCGTCCCCGCTCGATTGCTAGGCCACGATAACTCTCATTAGTAGCCATTACTACATCGCTAAAGCGATAAGTCATTTCTTCCAGCCATACCTGAGCCTTATAAAGAGCATCGCGGCGTTCGTATTTAGACAGATAAAGTTCGGGGTTCGCATCGTGGTGGTCAAAAATATACTTCACACCGAAGAGCCGGAAGGGTAGAGCAACGAGAAAAATGTTGTCCGGGGGATTGCAGCCCTGCATGCATTGAAAACCCCTTGTAAGAAAAATCCACCAAGCGTAGAGGAACTCCCAAAAGAGCGCACAACCGTATTCCCAAAGATAGCCCACGGCAGTGCTTCCTTCTTTCGGCATGGGATGCCGGTAAATGTGCACTCCTTCGAGTAGCTCATACTGCTGTGCATATCCTTTTCCACGCGGCGAGAGAACGCAGACCTGGTAACCCGCATCGCGCAGCGCGCAGGCCTCCTTCCAGACGCGACTGTCGAACGGCACCGGGAGATTTTCGACAATGATCAGGATCTTTCTTTTCGTGACAGAGTTCGTTCTCATAGCCATTCGTAGAGTCCCGCGAGCGCACAAAGCATGGTTGCCTGCCCCCAGTGAAGAGTCGGAGTCTTATTCACCAGCAGGCTGGAGTAACGCCGATAGTAAAAGTACCCGCTGCGATCCTGCATATGAGCGATCGTCCATTCAGCAACTTTCAAGGCGAGTGTCAAGCTATCTGGATCCTCTTTGCGGAACAAAACGAGAGTGTCGATTGCCTGTGAGCAACATTGAATGTCGATCGGTAGCGTCTTGGAATGGTAGTACTTCGGCGTTCCATCAGACAGAAAGAACTTTTCCTTCCAATATCGATAGCCACGCATCATCGTGTCACTAAAGCGATCATCACCGCCTTGCCGATAATGATGAAAACAGTCCAACACATAGGCTGTATGAAAGTTGTCCACCCAGTGTAGATTCTCTTTTTCTCCGTAGTACCAGGAACCGTCTGCGCGCTGGCAATTCGCCGTGTAGGTCATTGCCTGGCAACCCAGTCTGCGGTATTCCTCGTTTCCGCCGGCCGCATGGACCCGAACCAACAGGCTCGCCCCTAGCGTATTTGCATTGTGAACCATTACGTCCTTGCCCGGGATATAGGAGATACAAGTGGCATCCCCTGAGGCGATCGCTGCTAGATCATGCGTGATGTGTTCGCAGGCACTCACAGCAACATCCAAATACGCGGCTTCATGAAAGTGCTCCCAGCCATCCAGAAAGGCGTGACCTATCAGGGAAGTCCACACAACCGTTGGAACACCCTTGGGAAGGTAGAAGGTTCGCGACTGATAGTCGAAATGATTACCCCAACAAGCACCCTTGTAGCCGGGTGACCGATGCTCTATTAGCCACTGGAGTGCTGCTTTAGCCTTTTCATTCCAGTGGGGTTCGCCAGTCGCCTTGTTCAAGCGAATGAAACCACGAGCTAGAAAACCCATTCCTTTGGTCGATCGCTCAGGCGAGACGCCGAAAAGCGGTCGCAGATTCAGTGGGAACCGCCGTACTCCCTGGAGAAGGACAGTACGAAGCAGCACGCTGTTAAACGTAAGCGGACGGACGAACCTCGCATTCAGGCCATCGAAGGTGTCGTAGCCGCGATAGTCGTGTTCTTCCAGCCAGTGCGAGAGCCGTCGGATTGACTCATCAACGGCCGCCTTCGAACCGACCGCGGCACCTGGTGCCACTAATGTATCAAGCATAAGTGAGCTGGTGCTGCGCATTGGAATTCCCCTGTCGACTTATCCGAACAAAATCCACGAGACACTGATCTTCTCGGAGCTTTGCCTGAATTTGACTGAATTCTGGATCGCGATTGCCAATTACGATTGTCAGTCCGTGCGCAAGTACGGCATCTATGTTGGGCACCATCAACCTTGAAATATGTGGAATGTGATTAAGAATAAAGTCCCGATTGGCGCCCACCAATGCGGCGATATTCACATTTCGATCATAAATGCGGAGATCATAACCCTTCCCAATAAGCCGTTCGATGACTTCGATCACTGGGCTCTCGCGGAGATCATCCGTTCCGGCTTTGAAGCTGAACCCAAGGATTCCGACACGTGGGCTTCCGCCACCCATCACCAGTTTCACCCCACGCGCAATTTGCATCTCATTGCTGGGGAGAACCGCGCTGAGAATCGGGAGCTGCAAATCATGCATCTTTGCCTGATAAGAGAGCGCTCGTAAATCCTTAGGTAGGCAAGAACCGCCGAAAGCAAATCCGGGTTTCAGGTAGGCCGTCGAAATATTCAGCTTCTTATCCTTGCAGAAAATATTCATGACCGCGTCGGCATCGACATCGAACGAATCGCACAGATTCCCGATCTCGTTGGCAAATCCAATCTTCAGCGCATGCCAACTGTTGTCGACATACTTGATCATTTCAGCGGTATTGAGGTCCGTCCGCACCATCGGAGCCTGTACGTGTTCATAAAGAGATGCGAGCAAGTCGCCACTCGCTTGATCTAGTTCGCCGATAACTGTTTTGGGCGGGCACCGAAAATCCTTGACTGCAGATCCTTCTCTCAGAAATTCAGGATTATTGCATATGCCGAAATCGATCTCTGCCTTCTTCCCGGAGAACTCTTCTAGGGTTGGAATAACGACCTTTCTCATAGTTCCGGGCAGGATCGTGCTGCGGACTACGACCGTGTGTCTGCTCGTCTTGGTTCCCAGGGCGTTCCCGATCTGCTCGCAAATACGACGAATGTAACGCAGGTCGAGATTCCCATTCTGCTGACTCGGTGTTCCAACGCAAATAAAAGAAAGATCTGTCTCGTGGATCGCCGCAGCTGGATCTTGGGTAGCACGCAGATTGCCCGAACTGACGGCCTCCGCGATAATCTCGTTGATCTCGGCTTCTACGATTGGTGAAAGCCCGCGGTTGATCAGATCAACTTTGTCAGCAACCGGATCGATCCCAAGCACTTGGTGTCCTTCGTCCGCAAAGCACCCCGCGGATACGGCTCCCACATAACCTAGTCCGAAAATGCTAATCCTCAAAGCGCGCTCCATTTCGAAGTTGCCGTCTGGAGAGAATAGCCTCTGGCAACGATCCACTCAGTTCTTGTTCCATCGCGTCAAGCAGTCCTATTGTCCGGGCCGAAAGACCAGGACCATTGGCAATCCGGGCTTGTCATATTTGGACAATTCCACAACGTCAAACTTGCTCTTGATCAAATCTATCTTTCTTTTGACCCGCAGCTTGATCTCTCCGGTCTGAGCATCGCCGGTGTAGAGTCTTACGATAAAGACGCCGCTGCTTTTGAGATACTGCGAGTATTTGTTCAACAGTTCGAGGACCGATCCATACGGGATGTGATACATGGACTCCCTGAACAGAATTACATCAAATTTGCGTGGGGGCATATAACTAAGAAAATCCGAACAAACGAAGCTATTCTTGCCCGCCCGACCATTTTCATTTGTCCGCCTCACTCCTTTGGCCAAGGCTGACTCCGATATGTCGACGCCGAGATATGTTGTGTATGCCTTCTCGGCTAGTTCATTCGCGGTGTTGCCGGGTCCACAGCCGAGATCCAGAATGTCTCCACCCCGAGCATGCTTTTCCAGGTGCGCGTAGACACAGTCGCTAGCAGTGTCGTCAATAAAGTTCCATTTGTCGCCAGAGAATTCCTTGTCCCACAAAGCTTTCTTGATCTTTGTAGGGCCATAGCTTAAGAGAAATCCGCGCGCAAAAGTTAACGCGCGCTGCACAATATACATTTTCTGATCTCCACGGAGAATTTGCTCTCTGCACTTGTCTCAACCGAGCAAAGTTGTTACTAAACATTGGGAAGCGGTTTGCGCATTTCAGCAAGAAACGATCAATGTTCCTGGATTTGATTCCTAACCACGTACACTCCGTGGCTGAATGAAATTCTTTCCCAAACAGAATGCCGCTTGCTCAATCAAAGTCGCAATTCGTTTGAACCGGGCGCAATACTTAATCTGTGGGTACCACCAGAATTGTGCTAGTCTCCTCCTATATCTTCGCGCCAGGGACTCAACTTCTTACCAGGCTTCGCCTGAATTTGCTCCCGTCCAATTGAAACAGAAACCCGTCCCAGAGGCGTCCCAACGACCATTTAACACGCCCCAGGAAGACGTGGACCCGCCTGGCTCGTTGCCGCCCGAAAAGCGCCGAGATCCACACGGCCTTCCAGGAGAGCGTCGGAAGTTGCAATTTTCCGCCCAAGCTCGCAGCGATCTCCTCGACTCGCTTTACGAGATCTTCCCTATCGGGATAGAAGAAATACACCCAGTTTTGTAGATAGGTCACGCAAGCTTCTCGCACTCTTTGGCTGTCTTCGAGCGAACGGATATATTTGATGTGCAGCTCCATTGAGCACAATTGTGCGACCATCTTTCTATCGGAATCACCAATGTAGCTCAAACTGTTAGGACCGGCAGTGCGATAATAGACTTTTGCATCTGGTACAAACTGCACACCGTCGCAGGCAAGAAGAACTCGGCAGAAATACTCACCATCGTCATCACCCAGCAATCTGGTGTCCCAAGGTCCCGCCGCCTCTGCTAGCTCACGACTCACCAGCCAGGTAGCCGTTTGCATATAAAGATTCAGCTGCATCTTGCGTATCAGCCATTCGGCCGGAGACAGATCGCACCACAATGCACTTGGTATGAACTGCGTCCGATAATACCGATATAGGAACCTTCCCCAAGAGCCCGATAGAAGGATACGCGTACTCCGACATGGACCCAATGCCTCCATCTGTTTGGCAATCTTGTCTGGCGCCATGAGATCGTCTGCATCCAGGTATTGAATGAAATCCCCCTTGCTCAACGAATAGGCGGTGTTCCGGGCAGCTGCCGCTCCCTGATTCTTCTGCGTCACAACCCGGAGCTGGCTGGATTCAAATCGCCGAGCAATTGCCAAGGTCCGGTCAGTCGAACCATCGTCGACAACGATGATCTCCTTCGGCTCCCACGTCTGCGCCAATGCAGAACGCAGAGTGTCCGAAATCCACGCCTGCGCGTTATACGCGGGAATGAGGATTGATACCAGGGGCTTCATGACGGCTTCCTCCCCAACACTTGTGCATACGCTTCGCGTGTTAGCTCGGCGACTGCACGCCACGAGTGATTTGCATTAACGTAATCCATCAGTTCCTGCCGACGAACTTTGAGTTCCTTGAACAGATCGCTGGCGAAATATGTTTCGACGGCTCTGGCCATATCTGCTGGATCGCCGGGCTTGCATAGAAATCCGGTGTAACCTTCGACGATGTCTTCCCGAAACGATCCGACGTCCGTTGCAATCACCGGCAGGCCAAAGCTGAGAGCCAAGAAGAGTACTCCACTCTGGAAGATTTCCTTGTATGGAAGAACCAAGACATCAGCTGCTTTGAAATACAGTTCCATCTCTTCGTCGGGAATAAAGTGCGTCCTGAGAATGACCTGCTCTGGAGGGATTTCTCGCGTCACGAACCGCTGAATCTCGCGCAGGTACTCTTCGGCATCCTTGTTGGGCTCTCCAGCGAGAATCAACCGGTATTTGCCCGTGCAAGAGGCGGAGAGGAGTTTGAAAGCCGCAACCAGATGTTCGATGCCCTTATACGGCCTGATTTTGCCGAAGAACAGAATCGTCTTTTCCTCATCCCCGAGACCAAGCCGCAGCTTCGCTTCGGCCGATGTGAGTCCCGTGTCGGGCAAAGCATAGTTCATCGGATACGGGATCACGGTGACTGCATCTTCGGGCACACGAAAACCCTCGCAGAGCTCCTCTTTCATCTTTTGCGTATGGACAAAGACATGGTCGCAAAGGCTGTACTGCATTCTCAGCGTGACTCGATTGAGAAGCGAGTCTTTCCCGTCACGTCTGGCCCCGTTCACGTTATGCGCGGTGAGAACCACTTTTTTTCCGTAGAGCTTGTAGTAGAGCATCAAGAGGGTACGATCAAAAAACTCAAACCTACCATTCCATAGGATGTGCAGAACACGTCGCTTGGTGTGTGCCGTGTACCGGATGAGCCTTCCGTAGTAGACAAGCAGTCTCGATATTCTTTTTGCAAAACCGGCCTTGATTCCTTGGTCGTCGAGAAAGTTGAGAAAGCGCAGATTAGGAGTCGTGTGCAGCTCAGGGCTGTCAATTTCATCGCCGCCCACAATGTCCAGGCTCACGCCTCCGTCGGCAAGCGCTATGGCCAGCCCTAAGGCATAATGCCGATCTCGGCAGGCTGTCAGCAGGCCGAGCTCGATCTCCGGCCGTGAATCGGGGACTACCTGTCTCCGAATCTCTATTTCTGCGACGGTCGGTCTTTCGGCAACGCTATTGGTCTGCATGATGACTTACACCCAACTTCTCTTGAGGCCAGGTTTTTTGAAGGGCTTCCTAATTGAGTCAGGAACCCAACCCTATACGCGGTGGTTGAAAACGACAAGACTCCGAATCGGGACGTCATTTACTGATTCTCTTGCGCCTGAGGGGTGCTTCTTGTCGGAAAAACCCGACTGCACTCGAGACCGGCGCGTTCTCCATTCAGGACGCCGGCTTCTCTTCGTCGGCCGACGTGTATGCGGTTGCGATCAAATAGTCGCGCCAGCGTGGAACGAGATGCAGCGGGTATCCAAGAACAGCGAGTGGACGAAAGAGTGGGTTGGTCGGTAAATGGTGCATTTGAAAGTACTCTACCTGGTATTGCTTGAAGCCAACTTTCTTAAACTGCCAGTCGAGATGATCGCGGCTGTACTCAAGCACGTGACCGAGGGCGACATCTTCATCTGGATGTTGGAAATTATCGAAAATTGACCATCCTAGCGCCATATATACTACGTTTCGAAGACGATAGAGATTTGGCGTCGTGCAGATAAGGACGCCGCCTGGCCGTAGAATCCTTCGGAGACGTTCTAGCGCGATGTAGCCCGGTATTGGCAGGTGCTCGATAACTTCAGAAAAAAACACGAAGTCGAATTTAGCTTCGGAAGGCAGCTCAGACTTGCACAGGTTCCACTGGATCGTCTCCACACCATGCTTCGCCATGTATGACAGATGCGGCCCGGGAAGGTCTACCGCGACGCCTCGGTCGTTCCATAACTTGGCGCACATAAGGGCTAACTGCCCTCCACCGACATCCAGGACATCAACAGGCTGAACCGGAGCCAGGGCAGCAAAGCGCCGGATGCATTCTTTAAAGCGAAAGCGATATCGAAGATAGTAAGCTCTCCCCCCAAACTGCATTTCATCTCGACAGATGTAACGCTCGTATAATGAGTCGAAGTCACCGGGCTTCCACGGGCGCGCCATCAGAGATTTCTCCTTGTCAGACAATCTAGCCATTCAATCATTTGGATTCTCGTTGTTTCTTCCGAATGAGAGCTGTGTGTTCGGGTCATGTTATTCTCACAACCATTCCGGCACCGCCTGTGGCGAAAGAACCATAGAACTAGCGGGGACCCGGCACGCTGCTAGTGTACGGCACAGGCTTTACCAGGGAGGAACTAGTACCGGCGGACAAGACCTTGGGCGGCGGAAGGTCTGGCTTCGGACTCTGCCGAACCACCCACCGGAGAACTCGAGTAACGGCCAGAGCTTTCGCATCCCAGGTCAGACTTTCCCGGGCGTAAGCCATTCCTTGCCGCCTTAACCGCTCGAGCCGATCCCGATTGTTGGCCAACTCTATCAGGATCTTTTCCATCTGCACCACCACGTCGCTTTCATTCGTAAGTGTCGCCTTGCACCCCACTTCTGGATGAACGATATCCCCGGGCCCGCCAAAGTCCACTACCACAGGTACGGCGCCACTCGCGAGAGCCTCGAAAACTACGCCTGCGCCATTGTCACGGAGAGATGGAAATAGAAACACATCCGAAGACCGCAAACCCTTGAAGACTTCCGCATGGCCGAGCCAGCCGCAGAAGGACACCGCCTTCTCGACCCCGAGGGATCTCGCAAGCTCCTCGAGGCGGCTACGATCCGGGCCATCGCCAATCACGGTAAAGCGGGCCGCATCATTTCGCAAGAGTGGAGCAGCCGCGCGCAAAGCAATATCGCAAGCTTTCCGCGGAACCAGGCCGCCAACGAAAATCAACTTAAGTTTGGCGTCTCTATCAGGACTGCGCGGATCGTCGGAACACGAGGAGGAACCGATACCGGGCTCCGGGACGAAAAACAGCTTGTCGCGATATGCAGTGAACTCGGAATACGTTTGGGACGAAGCTGCTATAATCGCCGCCGCGTAGCGATAGGTGGAGCGAGCGAATGGCAGATAGCGATACAGATTGCGCAAGCTGGAGACCGGTTCCTTTTGGTTTTCGAGCTGACCAAAGCCCGACGGCCAGGGCAAACCGCCGTTGAGTGGTCCGAGCACAAAGGGTATGGGCCCCTTGCGCAAGAAGAATGAGAAAGGGCTCGGCAAAACCGGTGACATCGGCAAGACACGAAGAACGACATCGAATTCACCCGCAAAGATGCGGCGCCGCAATTGTCGCCATGCGTACCACTCAAAGGCGAGAGAAAACGGATAAAGAAATGCGGTGTACATCTGAGTGTCAAAGTTGTATTTGAAAACCTTGCGGAGAGTCCACTCATGAATGCGCTCAAGCAATGGCATCCGGACCACTTCGATGGCGTGAAACGGAGCACCTGCCCGACGCACGGGCGCCTCAGAACTCGAACCGATAACCAAAGTGACGTCATGGAGCCGGGAGTGCGCCGCAGCATGCGAGTAAGTGACAAATGGCATGCTGACGGCCTCCGGATTACAGTCCGGCGCTAACAGCAAGATCCGTAATCGATCCATATGTGATCCCTTCGTGAAAGACTCTCTACCTGAAGTCGAACTGGAGGGCGAACTAAGCTGCAGTTGCTTTTCCAGAAAACCTCGCCGCTCTCGTCAGTGCCATTCGTTGAGTCCAAGGCCGGAGCAGCAATCAGGCATGTTCCTCCACAGTTTGCTGGATGCACTCCAGGAGCAACTGCCTTCCGGCCCACGACCAATTCGTCTCAGTCTTCACAGTTTGGATTCGGTATCGCCCTCGAACAATACAAAGTCCGCTTGCAATTTGGCTTCTCCGCTCCATGCAGGAATGGCCAGAGCTGCCTCTGTCTCGACGGCTGCAGAAAATGTGCGTCTCACCGTTCGTTCCGGCAGCAGATCGCGGAGCAGAGAAGCGGTCTCATTGAGAGGCTTAAGCCCCTGGTGTCCGGCAATTACTCCGCCGATATACAGTCCTAAAAATATCAAGGAAACTGAAACCATTCTCACAAAGGCGCCAGGGCCCCCGGATGCTGTCGCCAGATACGGGATAAACCTAACGATCAGAGCAGTTCCCAAGCCAGCCCCAACCGAAGCCGCAAAGAATCTCCAGATCACGGCGAATATCGGCCCTATACCTAGCCCGATCGGCTTTCCGGCGTACCAGAATCCCGGAAACATCAGGAGGAAATACGAAACCGTCCAAGCGAAAGCGATTCCGGAAGGTCCCCAGCGTAGCATCAGAAGGAACAAGCTCGCAGTACACGGAAACTCGATGAGCCCCCACCAGAACCAACGTTCGGGACGGCCAATGGAAAGATGGATCCAGCCCTGCGTGTCATAGAGCAACATCACGCCGATTCCCGGACCGAATAAGGCGAAGATTCGGCCAGCCTCTTCCCAGCCAGGCCCTAGCAGAAAACGAAAGAGATCTTCGCCTACTAAAGCAAAATCTGCTCCGATTCCCATCCCCAAGAGCGCCAGCACCGATAGCGTCCGCAGAAAGTAGCGTTGGAATTGTTCTCGGTCTCCGTTGACGCGGCTAAGTGTACTCACAGCCACGGCGGAAAGCGGCGCCAACAATTGCGTTTCTGGCAGCACAAACAAGTCGTACGCCCTCTTATAGAATCCAAGTGCCCGAGCACCAAATCGCCAGCCGACAAGGAGGTTGTCCGTGTTGCGAGTCAGGTAACTAAATGCAAAATGGGAATAGACATTCATCGCAAACTTGAACCCCGAACCCGTGCCTTGGGCGTGCCCCGGTCGACTCGGTATCCATCGGCACATCAACCAGGCGCCCGCTGCCGCGGCTGTAGTCTGCGCCACGCTTCCCCAAACAAGCGCCCAGTAGTGCCAGCCCGCTATCGCCAAGAGGATAGACACAACAAATTGGAGCGCCTGCGCAGCGACACTGATCATTGCGGTGGTCCTGAAATGCATGGCACGCTGCAACAACCCCGTGTGAATATAGCCCAAGCAGCCAATCCCAATCGTCAGCGACATGCCCTTAGTCACTTGCACTACGGCCGAGTTGTGATAGAAAAGCGCCAGCAACACACCGGAGCTTGCAAACACCACGGTGAGAATCGCGCCGATGCTCACATTGATCCAAAAGAGATTGCTCGCGAGCGCATCCGAGAGTCCCTCGTGCTGAATGATGAATTCCGTGAATCCATTGAGGCCGAAACTGCGAAGCAGGAGGCTAAAAGTGGCGACCATGGTCACAATCCCGAAATCTGACGGAGTAAGCAGCCGTGCCAAGATGACTACCGACCCGATCTGCACTGCAAAGTTACCCGCAGAACCAGCGATGGCCGCTCCGGCACCGCGCACTGCAGTCCGGCGAAGCCCGCTGCCTGTGGCAATGGGATGAAAGGTGCCGTCGAACTGAAAAGGCTTCAAGATCCTCTCGTTTCGATGTGGTGCCGTTCCGGTTGATGGCCAACCCAATCATTCCGCAGAGTATTGCTCATGGATTGGAAGGGGTGCGGGGTCCTATGTTAACCTCGGTGATATCCGGGATTGTGGTTGCGGCCTGTTTGCTGGACGCGTAACGTTCAGCGTACTCGAGAACGCAGGACGACAGTTTTGTAGGACTGGCCGCGAGTTAGTTCCAATATACCGCTCTTTCGATTGCCGCCTTGGCCACAAGTGAAATCCATATTGGACTGCACCGGATCCGGCCGGCAACCCAACTCCCAAACTGGGAAATTCCCCGGCCTCAACGGTTTCAAAGTGACTTGAGTAACCGTTTCTCTGACCCGTTTGTGGTACTCATTGTTTCTTGAGTACTAGACTCGGGACAGTCGACCCGGGCATAGTGCCATTGCGCATTTCCGGCGTTACAGCGAGTTCTCCTCGCGGTGACGCCACAATAGGATCTTTGATCCAATTAAAAGGAGTTCTGCATATTTTATGAATCTCACTCCCGCACTTTTCTGGATGCTTCGTCCGAAGGCCTACAACTGTAGCTTTGACCGCCAAAGGGGTTCCTGGTTCGGTAAACAAAGCCCTCAAGCGGTCTCCTCTCACAACCAACCGACGTATGTAGAGCGTTCGATCCTTCGGAACCCATGTCGGGCAGGCATGATTGCGCTGGCTGCCGCCTTTCTGAGTGCAGGCATGGCGCATGCGCAAGGAATTTATAAGGCTGCTTCCTGCAACTATTCCGATGTGAATACCGTCATCAACGGTCCAACGCACACAGCGATTAACGGCGACACGATTCAAATCCCCGCCGGTACTTGTACGTGGACGAGTGGCATAAATGTTTCGGCTTCCATCACTATTACGGGACTCGGCGGAACTCCGAACAGCGGGCCGTCCACCTTTGGCTCGGGCACAAACGGGGTAACGATCCTCGATAACTATGCGTCGGGACCGCTGTTTAACCTGACTCCGACCTATGCCTCCTCCAACAACGTCACCACGATCCAGAACATGAATCTGGACCCGATCAACAGCGCCACGCCGCTTTACAGTCCGATTGTTATTGAAGCGACTTCGACGTCGAGCGGCTTCCCACAAGTCCGTATCGATAACATCTACTTTGGGCATACAACGCCGTGGACTGAAAGCGGTAACAGTTCGAACTCTGTAGACATGATCCGTTGGGCTGAAGCGGTGGGCGTGATGGACCACAACACGATACCCACGGGGAGCACATCGAATCACCTGTACTCAGCGCAAATGGCGTCGTATATGGGCGTAGGACAATTTGGCGATAACTCGTGGGCGCAGCCGGATACAATGGGCAGCGCGACCAATGCGTTCGCAGAGAATAATCAGGTTTACATCAACGGTTCGACGTTTAATGACTGCACGGAAGCTCCTCCGGGTGCAGGTGAGACCTCGGGCGGTTGCCGCGTGGTCAATCGTTTCAATCATGCGACGGGCGATACCATGTTCGATTTCACTGCCGTGCATGGTCTTGATACGACTGGCAGACCCAGATCAGGGCGGCACACCGAAGCCTATGGCAACACCGTCAACTGCGTAAACAATTGCGCCGATGCAGACACTTCCTTCCGGGGCGGCACGGGGATTGTCTTCGGCAATACGGCATCAGTTTCCGGCTTAGGGCACTACAATCAGATTTTCGATTTCACTGTCTATCGCGAGGTGTACAACCCTTCCCCGTGGAGTTTTTGCGGCGGTCTGAATTCGCTTGATCCGTGGGACACAAATGACAACGTGGTCTATTACTCAGGAACGGTATCCTCGGGCGCCGGGGGCTATACGATTACGTCCTCGATTTCGGGGCTCCAGAATCTAGCTCCTGCCGGTGCGGATTATTCGGTCTACGACACGACCCAAGGCTTCGTCACCCAGATCGTCTCGAATGGTTCGAACACCATCACTGTTCAGCCTCCCGTCGGTGAAAACCTGTGGTCATTTAGCAACGGCGATAGTTTCGAGATTATCCGCTCGACGGTGTGCGCGGATCAGGCAGGACGTGGACAGGGCGGGTATATCTCCGGAGTCACCCCGAGCCCGGCATCTGCTCTGAGTGAAGCGCTCGATCCCATCTACGAGTGGGATGATGTGGTAAGCCCTTCATCTGCCCTCTCGGCTCAATTCGGGTCGAGTTACAGCGGCGGGATTCTCCAAAACCGCGATTTCTACACGGACAATTGGCTGGCAGGCGGATTATCAGGCCCGACGGCGCAGACCAGCGCAACTGTTCCATTCAACGGCTCGACCACGTGTAGTGCGGGGAGCGGGAACTACACTTGTGGAGTTGGATTTGGTACGCTGGCGAATCGGCCCACCACCTGCACCACGGGCGTAGGGTACTTCGCGACCGACCAGGGGAGTTGGAATACCAGCGGCAACGGCTTCGGGCAGGGCGAGTTGTTCAAATGCACCTCGACGAACACCTGGACCTTGGCCTACACGCCGTACACTTACCCGCATCCGCTCGCGGGCGGCACAAGTTCGAACACCACCCCTCCTCCTCCGTCAAACCTGAATGGAACGCTTGTTCAATAGGCAAGAAGCTGAAGTCGATCCGAGAAAGGGAGAAGAGAATGCAATTTTGGAAGTTCCCTTCTCCCTTCTCCCTTCGAACCCCGCTTTTCGTCTTCCACCATCGTTTCCGTTTCCTTGCTTACCCATTCCGTCGCTCTCCTGCCCTCTTCAGTGAAACCACGGCTACAGCCATCTCTCAACTTCAAAACGAAGGCGTTCTTGGGCTTTGTGCCAGATCCATCAACTAGCGCAACACCTGGGACTTCAGTTTTTGCAGACGACTTGTCTTTAAGGCACTCCAAGTCGCCGAGTCGAAGCATCCTCGCGCTAGAAGTTCCGAACCTTCTTCCCTCAAATGCAACCCTTCCCTCAATTCCGCCTTGCTCATGAGGCGCTATCATGAAATATTGCTGCGCGGCAATTGCAGCCAAAGCGTTACCGAGGACTATTTGTCCGAGCAGTCGTAGACGGAATCAATCCACCCCGCGCGGCGTAAATGGTGCCCCACGCCGGCTTGGGTTCATTCTTGCCAAGCGTTCTACCTCCTTTGTCCGCGCTTACAGCAAGCTTCTCGCGCGCCTTGCCGCGGAAGAAACCGGCCGCGACTCCGCTCGCACTAACTATCGCCAGAAGAAGAAAAATCCACATAGGATTCAACGTTCTAAATCCGGCCTCGGCTAAGCTATAAACCGATCCAGCCACGATATACGCCAGCATCAGGCCGCCGACGGACGGATTCACCCGAAATGCTGCCACGGCAGATCTATAACCACTGATTAAAATCAACGAGATTAAGCCCAACCCTACCCAGCCAAGATTTAAGTACAGCTCTATGTAGCCATTGTGCGCCTCATTAATATCACTAGCATGGTACCAGTTTAGAAGATTGCGCTGAAACTCCAGCGCGTTCGGGCTGGTCCAGAAACTATCGAATCCGGCTCCGAAGACCGGGTTAGTTGCCGCAGGAATAAGGGCTGCCCAAATATCGGTTCGTCCCGAGAGAGTAGAGTTCCTGCCCAGAGCATGTGTGATACTACCCACACCCCCCAAAAGGAAAACGATTCCCCCGGCAAATATGATTGCGAAGCAAAACGCATGGACCCGGGCGGGCCGATTTCTGATCGCACGCAGACCAGTCGCGAAAATGATGCCACTGGCGAGAATGAAGCAGGCGATACTGGTCGCCGAATGGGCCATCTCCAATACTACTAACCCAAACGCGAGCAGCGTACCCTGAGCTACTAGCCGGCGGCCTCGGTTCGGTTCGTCTTTGTGGATGAGGAGTGAGCGCAGGTTCCATAGCACACCCAGCGAAACCACGAAAGCGATGAGTCCGAGTGAATTCTTATCTGTTGTTACACCGATGTTCGCCGGGTTCCCTATCGGATCAAATCCGCGGCCCATGTTCGAGTAGCGAATCAATACGATGGAAAAAGGAAAGAGAATAAAGCCAACTCGGGAATATAGTCGCCGAAGGGCGCTAACCGGCTCAGGATCCGTCGCGATGATGAGAACCATGACCAGATCCCCTACGTCCTTCGTCCACCGTTTAAAGGCGGGACCAAGGAATGGCGCCCACAATACGCTCATGAGGCAGTATAGAGAGTAGACGATTATAGGACTGTTTCGTATGACAAAAGCGCTTGTTTTCTTCCTCCGATGAAGGAGGACGATAACACCAATGGCCAAGAGCGCCCCGTATATAGCTGCGTCCATGGGGCTCCCCTCGAGAGTTGCTGAGAGAGTGTTCGCGGAGCTCACCCCGAACCACGCGGAGACAGGTCTCGAGCCAGCAATCCATAACCAAATCACGGGCAGCCAAAGTGCTTTCGAGCTCCGGGCGGACTTATCTCGGTTAAGGTAGAAAAGGACTGCGATTCCAACACTACAAATCAGTATCGCGAGCTGAATGCCCATTCTAAGCTCCCTTGAGAATAGTTCCTGCCCGGCTCGACCCGATCGCTTTGCAGTCTAACTGCGTTGTATTTCGCGGCTCCAGCAAGTGCCGGCCGCATTCCGTCAACACTATGTCCGCAATTCCTCAATTGAATACCGCCTTGTACAGTCTGTTTATGCTCGGTGCCGCTAATCTGGCGCGATCAACCACTTCTACGCTGATCACGGTCAGTGCGAAGGCGGCAACAGCGGATACGACTAACACAGGGATTCCAAAACTGAGATGCCAAAGGCTGGCTTTGAGGATCTGCAAGATTGCAATCTGTGAGATGTATGCAAACAACGAGTACTTTCCAAGTAGAATGACTTCGTTCCGAATTCTTCCAGGTTGACGCTCGGTAGAACCAACCAGGTAAATGACCATTACGCTCAAACAGGTTCCAACGACTTCAAGTGGGAATGGAACATTCCAAATTGCTATCGCGATCGTGTAAAGAAGATAGGCAAATGCAAGCAGGTACGGACGCCGAACAAATTTGTTGATTCGCTCAATAGGCGTGAATCCTGCTAACACACCCAGCATTCCGATGGCGACTAGTTCTAAGTCTTGATTCTTCGCGCCCATCAAGTCCAACATCGATATCGCTATGAAAAGGAATACACATACAACGTGAAACGTGTATCTGTAAATTCTCTGCGGCACCATGAGAATCCCCGAAAGCATGAGTAAATAGGCGATGGGGACCAAAATAAAGAAGGCCACGAGCTTGCTGGTGAAATCTCCGGTCACGAACGTTGCCAGGATGCTCTCAGGGTTTAGTAGATTCGCCACCAGGCCGCCAGTCGACAATCTGGGAAGCATGCAATCCCGAGCAATGTTAAGAGCGAGAAAAATAGCGATAAGCTTGAGGCCCCGCGTAACTAATCTCTTCGTCAGTTGAGGATTGGCAGCGTCATATTTAGAGAGATAAACGTTGGAAATCATGAACCCGGTAATAAAGATAAAGGATGGGCTCAGAAACCGCAGATATCGATAATATGCCCATTGAATTCCAATGAAATAGTTGATCCAGTGGTAGAGAACCATGAAAAGGACCAACGTACCTTTCGTGAAATCTAGCGCGGGAATACGCTGGGCTCCCACCCGGACTGCAGTCGTCAGCATATCAACCCTGAGTACGGGAGCGCTTTTGTGTGAGATTCGGCTTTGCGGAACATTTTGGAGATTTTTGCCGATTCTGTTTACTCGGATTCGAATTGAACTAGTTTCCTGCGTCAAAGAAGAGCCGATGCAGCAGCTCCAACGTCAACAACTTGTGAATGGCGGTTGTATAGTTACGCCCTCGGCGAGTGTGCCCATCAACTACCGCCTCCATGACCGACTTTTGTAGATAGGGACGTCCCAGGGCTCGTGGATCCAGAAGAATCTCCCGCACATAGTGTGCCAGTTGGTCCCGGTACCACACCCGGAAATGGGTCAGCTTATGGCGTCCCAGAAATATCCTTTCAAGATGAAGGCCGGAGAAAAGATGATCAACGTGCGCCACTGACGCGGGCATACCATAGTCGTAAGCGTACTCGGACTTGAATGTGAATTCTCGGCTGGCCCGCCTGAGCATCGCAAGCGGACCTCCGTGGCCAATCACGCCACGATCCGAGGGAATCTTGGCCAGAGTGGCACTCCCCCCCCTGATCAGGCGAAGGCGAACATCTTCACCCTGCAAAGTGTCCTGGGGTGCGCGATAGGCTGTTCGGACGAAGTCATTGTCCATGAATGGAGAGCGAACTGTGATCTGGCTCTTTTCGATTGCCAATATTCCGTAGTGGTACCACGGCGACTGGATGAATGCCGCAAACTTGACTGGATGCTGTCTCCGCGCCTCGGCATATGTGTTAGCGGCTTCATCGAGGTAAGGTAAGAAATCCGGCGAAAACAATCCTGGCACCGGTGCACTCGGTTTAAACATTGCCGCATGCCGAATGATCTCGCTCCCATAAGTCCCGACGATTTTTGCGGGCGCAATCTCCCGGACTTTCCTGCTTATATAGAGGTCGGACGCGCGGTAAACGTCGACTGTGCCTTCACTGATGAGAATGCTGCGCTCCGCGTAGCCAGCAAATCCACGAAGGAATTCCTCCCCAACCTGGATAACCTGGTGCGGCTGCTGAAGAACCCCGGCGATCTCACGCCCAATTCGAACATCAAACGAATCACGATAGGTTCCGCCAAACGTATAACTCGGAAGCGATCCCGGCGTGACCGGGTGAAGTGCCAGGATCACCCGCGTGTCGAGCCCCCCGGTCATAGCTATTCCGAGTCGTTCAGGTCCCTGGAAATACTTGGGAAGGGTTCTCGTAAGAACAGAGCGAAGTTCCTCATAGAACGGCGCCGCTGCGAGGGCAGTCTGCTCTTCCCATTCGTGCGGGTCGAAGTACTTTCGCCTGCTTGCGAGCTGGGCGCCTTTAAACGTCCATTCGCTTGCCGCGGGCATGACGTGGATACCTTTAAATACCGTCCGCCCTCCGAGAACACAGCTATATGAAACAAATTCGCCAAGCCCCTGAGGATCAATCGTTCGTAGTTCCGGCCGCACCGCCAGGATTGCCTTAGCCTCGCTTGCAAAATAAAACCCGTCGGTTGCCTCATGATAGTAGAGCCGGTGCATCCCATAGCGATCATTGAAGAGAATCGCGGCGCGATTCCGGAAGTCAATCGCGAGTCCATGAAACATTCCGTTCAGCTTTTCAACAAAACGCGGATCCTCCTCGCAGAGATGAGCGAGATATCCGGCTTCTTTTGGACCAACACGGTGGCCCCGTTGTTTCAGTTCTTGCCGAATTAAGGAACCGCTATATTCCTCGCCAGAAAAGAAGAGCGCCACGTCCCCCTTTTCGTTGCGAATCGGCATCTCATCCGCAAACGATCCTTCTAGGGCCGTCCAGCCAACATAAACTCCCAAGGATTCATCAACGAAAGTTCCTCGTCGGTAAAACTCCTCACGATGAGTAGCTCTCATCATTGCTTCGAGCTGATGCCTTTTCTCGCTGCAAGCACCTCTCCCAATAATTCCAATAAGCCCCGGCATTTCGGTGGCTCCTAATTATGATTGATATTTGGGTGAAATATCTTGATAGCTACTTATCTACAGATAGCTATAAATTGGAGCCGGCGGGAGGATTTGAACGCTCCATCTGCCGATAACAATTCGGCTGCTCTGGCGTTGAGCTACACCGGCACATGAAAGTCTTTAAATCGTACCACAGTGCCCGAGCCCGCAATCCCGCCGTGATCACCGAAGGAGGCAGGTTGCCGATAAAGCCGCGATGAAGTCTTGCTTTCATGCAAAGCCTTCCCCACAGCGTCAAGGGCACGAAATATCTAGGAACAAGAAATTCTTTAAATCCGTTACGGATCTTAAACTCACGCAAAGGACTGTCGCGCTTGTTTCCATAATTGTAAAGCCCGTAGGTGATATGTGAGATCCCGCGCATCGCACTAATCTCCACAGCTTTCGCCATCAAGGCATTCGCTGGCCTCTTATCAAAATGACTTGGTTTTGAAGTTAGATTCAGAATCGCGGCCACATTGCCCCGATAGACCAGATGCAGGAACCCAATCATTTCTTCGCCGGAATATGCGCAGATAAAGTCACATCTACCGGTAAATTCGCCATAACGTTTGGTCGTCTCGTCCGCAGTCAGTCCGTAATAAGCGTTTCGCAGGCCTTGGCGCATTGGGGAATCGTCGTTTACCCCTCGAATTCCCTCGATCAGCTTCTCATCAAACTCTTGGACATTGATCACCACTCCGCGTTTTTGCGACCGCCTTACATTCTTCCGCGATTCCTGAGGCAAACCTTCCCACCACTGTTTGAAGTTATCGAGTGGTATGGCCGCGACACTCTCCCATTCCATCGGATACCGAAACTTAGGTTGTGTCTCCGGAAGCTTCTGCGTAAAACTGAAGATGTCGCTTTTTAATATGTGATCAGTGTCCTTTTTTAAGGCCGCGATATAGCGCTCGGGATCGTCCACTCCCTTCTCCATCATTTCTTCGCCACGAATGCGCGCGATCCTAAGCCATCTGCCCTTGGTAGTTAGTTCGCTCCCGTTCACCCTCATCACGGGAACTGCAACCCACCGCCCCTTAATTCTGACTTCAACCGATTGACTGGACTGGACCATGCGCGTGTATTGCACCTCTAGGGAACGTCTGGGCAAAGCTATTACTTTGAGTTCTGCCAGGCACAAAGTCTCGTTCGCGTTCCTGGAGTCGATTACCATGTTTTACAATTCAATCGAGCGAGCATGCACAGGTTCAGATAACCGCCGCAGCGTGTTCCCGCACATAATCCTTTGTCGGTTCTGCAACGCTCTCGATTAGGCTCTTAAAAATGCCTTCCATGATTCTCGAGGTCAAGAGGATTTCGCGATAGGGTATTGGCTCAGGTGTCCCTTCGATGATGGAATGATAGAAAGACTCAATCAGGAACTTCAATCCCGACTTCATATGGAAGTCGTTACGGAGGAAGGTCTTTAAATTCAGCGATGCATTCCCCAAGTACTGTCCTGCAAGGACAATCGGCGGCACAAATTTCTCGGCGTAGCTCTTGTACCGTGCCCCGCGAAGCTTAATGAGCGTCTCTTGATCCTGATCGAGCATAAGGCCGTTCTTTGGGCCATAGATTCGAAATCCATGGAGCCCCGGGCGCATCTGGGAAGAAAAAGTGAAGTACGCCGTAGTGCCGTCTCCGTCGCGGATAATCACCCTTAGTTCGTCGATGATTTCTGTCTCGCCAAGAGACCGAAGAAGAGGGCTGGTGAAGCCGGAGCTGATCACCTTCGGAGAATCTCCCACCAGGAATTCCGCGATCCGGGCCACGCCGTGACTAATGATATTTTGCAGGAGTTTCCCAGGCAGCCGCCTCACCCAGTGTTGCTTGTCGCCTAATAGCGCTCCGGAGTACCCGGCCTTTGAGATTTCATAGCAGTAGTAGCTCTCCATGTGGACAGGCGAACCGCCCAGAAATCCATTGCGCACAATCGAACGCATCCTACGTGACACATGACTGAACTGATCATCATGACCGACAGTCAATTTCAACTGTCGCTCATTGGCAATTGCGATTAACTTTTCGGCTTCATCTGCCCATACAGTGAATGGCTTTTCTACGTAGATGTGACATCCATACTCCAGACAGGTCTTCGCCAAATCAAAATGACCTTGTGGCGGCGTGGTTATGTGCACAACATCGGGTCGCGCCTCATCAAAAAGTTGGGGCAAACTGCTAAAAGCCTTCTTGATCGGGAATCTCTTAGCTAACTGCAGCGCCATCAAAGGCTCTCGATCGTAAACGCCTACGATCTCACAACCCTTAATCCTGCCGATCTGAGAAGCATGCGAGTCGGCGATCTTCCCGCAGCCGATTACGGCGACCCTAAGCACTTGTTCTCCTGACTCGACAGCTCTCAAAAAATAACTTCAATCCATCGTCGGTTCGAACCCTGGGCATCCATCCGACGCGCTCCTTTAATTTCTCATTGCTATAGCGCGTGCTCTTCCAATATGTGTGCCATCTCCGCCGATTGAATACTGGGGGGAGCTGATCGTGGGACCACTCCGAATATTTCTCCCAGAGGTAGCAGAGCGCGTAGCTCATCAAGTGTGGAACGTACAGCGATGGAAATGATCCTACATGCCTTTTGTACAGGCGTAAGAATTTGCGGCTGCTGGGAAGGTCGTCATCCACAACATTGAATATTTGGCCGTCTGCTCCATGCTTAATCCCTGCAAGAATTATCGCATTAGCGCAGTTATCGACATATGTCAGCGGGATCGTATTGGAGCCGCCTAGGTGAAGGAAGATCCCGAACGTTCCGATTCCAACACGGCCGGTTATTCCCTCATTTCCGGGCCCGTAGACCTGACCTGGTCTGACGATTGCGTAAGGGATACCGCGTCGGGTCGCATACTCGAGCACAATCTGCTCCTGTTCCACTTTGGCGAAGCAATAAGCTTCCCCTCGTAGTGCGGGCGATTGTTCGATCGGACATGACTCATCAAGGAGCTTGCCATGGATCTTATCCTGGTTGGAGTACACAGCAAATGAACTGACGTTGACGAATCGCTTCAGGCAGCCGCTGTTCGCCGCCGCATCCAGCAAATTTCTGGTCGTTACCACCGAGTTCATGAATGCATCAGGAAAAGACTTCTCACCTCGGCCTGCCGCAAGATGAAATATGACCCTTGCATCCGTCGCAGCGCTGGCACAGTCTCGGGGCGATAAAAGGTTCCCGTTGACGATCTCCAACCTCGAACCAACTCCATCGACTTTGGCGAGCGCTTCTAGCCGATTTCCACCTTTCGATGATCTCGCGAAGCATCGCACACGCTGAAACCCCAATCCCAATAAGCCCTCAACAACTCGCGAACCGATAAATCCGTTCGCGCCTGTTACCAGCACGAGATCGTTTTTGTCGATGATATTTTCGTGTTCGATCAATTCGCTTTAAAACCTGTCTCGAAGAAACTAGCTTTTTTAGAACGGATTGTTTCAGGGGCAACTCCATGAAAACCACTTCATTCCGAGTGGGACATTTCACCGATCCGACTTCGGGTCGCCCGCTTCTTCCCTCTAAAGAATTTCTTCAGTCTGTTCATCTGTTCTCTTCGAACAAAGGCAACAAGATCTGGGGAAAGCGGGACTTCTGCCCGCCGAATAAGTGACCAGGCATATCCTAACCCCAACGCCAGGCCGCCAATCGCAAAGGGGCTGCTCTTCATCTGATAAATCGTTCGAGCCAACTCCCAGAGAGGATGATTGCCAACCGTGTAATCCTTCGCGCCGATTTTGAATCGGGCTTTCAGAACACCCTGCATAGCGGTGCCCATTTGGCGGTGATGCACGCAGACTTTTTCTGTGAAAGTTCTGGTCTGCCATCCAAGCATTCGGGCTGAAAGTACGGCGACGTGATCGATGCATCCGCCCTTCAAGGGCATGTATCCACCGATCTCCTCGTAACACTCGCGTCGAAACAGCTGACAACCGCCCCAGACATTTTCAATATTCGAAAAGCGGTAGTCATATTGAAAAGTTCCCTCGCGAAAGGGAGCGCCCGCCATTCCAAATTTCGGGTTCTCCTGCATCTTTTCGAGGAGATACTCAAAATGCTCGGGCTCAAAGGACACATCGGCATCCAGGTTCCCAACAACATCAAACTCGAGTGCTTTCACCCTGTCATAGCCTGCATTGAAGGCGTGTACTTTCCCCGCGAAATGTCTTTCTTTCCGCTCCGGCATGCGGACCAATTCTATCCAGGGGTACCTGTTCGCATAACCGCCCACGATCTCATCGGTCCGGTCTATTGAACCATCACTCACAATTACCCACCGAAGCGGGGGATAAGTCTGCGCGGCCATCGACTTGAGGGTCAGTTCAATGAACTTTTCCTCATTTCGGGCCGGCGTGATGATCACGTAGCGCAGTTTCTCTGACATAGTCCGATCAGTACCCACGAATCAAGCAACCGCCATAAGGCACTACCTTGGCGTCTATTGATTTCACTCTTCGTATGTGCGAAGAATCCCCCGCGACGTTCGAACAGAATTTTACGCAAGTCGAAACCATGCGGCTCAATTGTCGAAGGATGCAGCGTATGAGGACTCGATCGACCATCTCAACGAAGAGAGAATGCGTTCGAACGAACTCAAAAAAGGAAGGGAATGTATGGATTTTACTCGGCCGAAGCCAGAGAACTCTCCTGCAACTCCGCCTGCTGTCGGTGGCCGGTTTTGGAAGTAAATTTTAAGACTTCTTCGACGACTCTCGCCTGTTGCTCAGGCGTTAATTGCGGAAACATCGGCAACGAAACAATCTCGGCTGCCATTCTCTCCGAGACCGGAAAGTCTCCTGGGCCGTAGTTCATCGAGGCATAGGCCTTCTGCAGGTGGAGGGGAATCGGATAGTGAATGCCCGTTCCGATTCCAGCTTCATTAAGATGCTTTATCAGTTCCACTCGTTCCTCGGTGCGAATCACATAGAGATGGTAGACCGCGCGCGACCAGGACGGCTCATAGGGAAGCCCCAGTGCCTCATCGTTGGCCAATAGCTTGCTATATTCCGATGCGCGCTCACGTCGATCTGAATTCCACTTTCCAAGATGCGGGAGTTTTGCACTTAAAATTCCAGCTTGGAGCGCATGCAATCGCCCGTTATAGCCCTCAATATCGTGATAATACTTTCTCACTTGGCCGTGGTCGCGGAGCATTCTTATCCTCTCCGCCAGTTGATCGTCATTCGTGGTGACTGCTCCGCCTTCTCCGCAAGCTCCAAGATTCTTCCCAGGATAAAAACTAAACGCAGCGGCGCGACCCATGGTGCCAGCTCTCATCCATCGGTTCAGCTTCCGCGAAAAGTACTCCGCTCCGTGCGCCTGGCATGCGTCTTCAATAACAATCAGTCCGTATTGATCTGCTAACTCCAGAATCGCATCCATGTCAGCCATTTGGCCATAAAGGTGAACAGGCACCACGGCAGTCACTGGCCGGCCGCTTCGTAGACTAATCAGGTTGCCCGATTTGTCCCGGACGCATTGTTTCTCAAGGAATCGCTCGAGCATTGCAGCGGAAAGATTGTAGGTGCGCTCATCTACATCGACAAATTCCGGAATCGCACGCGCCTGTGAAATGGCCTCAGTAGTCGCGATAAATGTATTCGGAACAGTGACAACTACGTCGCCCGACTGCACTCCAGACATCAAGATTGCAAATCGCAACGCATCGGTTCCGCTGCTTACAGCAATGCATTGCCGTGCGTCGCAGAATTTCGCAAAGTCTTTTTCAAAATTCGCTACAATCGGGCCACCAACAAACCCAGCTGTATGCAAGCTTTGTCGAAAACATTCCACCAACTCGTCTTCGAGTTCCAAATGCGGCGTAATCAAATCGAGAAATGGAATCGGCGCCGGGACCATCGGATCCTTGGTGTTGCTGCTGCTCACAAAGCGCAAGACTCTGGCCGGATTCCCCGCCACAATCGCATTCGCGGGCACGTCCCTGGTAACGACGCTTCCAGCGCCCACAATCGCGTTCTCTCCAACGGATGTATTCGGGAGGATCGTTGCACCGGATCCGATCGATGCCCCTTTCCTAATCACTGTGCGTTCAACTTTCCAGTCTGCTTCCGTTTGCAATTCACCGTTGGGTGAGGTAGCCCGGGGAAAGCTGTCATTTGTAAACATCACTCCGTGGCCGATAAACACGTTGTCTTCGATCGCTACTCCTTCGCAAATGAAGGAGTGACTCGAAATCTTGCAACGCTTGCCGATCACAGCATTTTGTTGAATCTCTACAAACGCTCCGATTTTGGTTTCATCCCCAATCTCGCAGCCATATAGGTTAATAAACCTGGCAAGTCGGACGTCTTTCCCTAATTTCACGTCCTCTGCGATCGAATTTAACGGGCCTGAATTCATTGGACTCATAAATAAACCAAGGCTCCCTTCTTGCTAAGTGACTCACTTGCCGCTTCCAGCATCTGAACTACTCGCAAACCGGCACAGCCATTGTTAAATGGCACTCGTCCACTCGAAATGCATTCGACGAAGTAGGTCATCTCCTGCCGAAGAGCTTCCACCTGTTCTAGTTGTGGAGCCCACATATCCCCCGAACGATAGCTAACCAACAACTCGTACAGTCCCTCACGATTAGTAATCTTGACGCCCTTGTCGTAGACCTTGATCTTTTCATCCGCTTCCAAATCGTTCCACACAAGCATGCGCTTTTCGCCGCCGATTAGTGTGGTTCGAACCTTAACTGGCGACAGCCAGTTGACATTGATATGAGCAATTACCTTTTCAGGATAATAGATGGTCATGAACGCGACGTCTTCGTGCCCGTTCAGGTGTCCCTGTCCCGTTGCTACGACCGCTTCCGGACGCCCCTTAAGAACATGATCCATAATCGAAAGATCGTGAGGCGCCAAATCCCACAGCACATTAATATCGTGCTGGAAGAGCCCAAGATTTACTCGAGTCGAGTCATAGTAGTAGAGATTTCCAAGCGCGCCTTCTTCCAGCAATTGGCAAATCTTGCGAACGGCGCCGGTGAAAAGAAAGGTGTGGTCCACCATGATTTGCAGATTCTTTTGCTGAGCCAGGTTAATTAGCTCTTCGGCTTGCGCTGCATTGCTTGTGAAGGGTTTCTCCACAAATACGTGCTTCCCATTCTCTAACGCTGCTTTAGTTAATTCATAGTGCGTCCAGACTGGCGAGACAACGGCTATTGCATCAATCGTCGTGGACTTTATCACCTCTGACGCATTGGCGGTTACCTGGACATTCGGATACGCTTTTTGTGCTCTAGCCCGCGCACCGGCATTTATTTCTGCAATCGCAATAACCTGTGAACCTTCAAGGCTCACCAGGTTTCTGACAATATTGGGACCCCAATATCCGTACCCAATTACTCCAAAATTCACTGTCCTTCTCCGTATTACCCTAGTTAACAAATGAAATCTAATGTTTAACTCTAAAGAAGTACTCCGCCCAACGAACGTCCCCGAGGACCTATTTCAGTTGAGGCCACGGAAGAAATTTCAATATGCGCCGGAACCTTTGATGACTGCAACGGGCGTGCGAAGCAGGATCATTAGATCGAGCCATGGAGTCCATGTCGTTGCGTAGCGCAGGTCGAGCCGAACCATCTCGTCGAACTTTACCCGACTCCGCCCAGTAACTTGCCATAAGCCAGTAATTCCTGGCTTCACTTCCAGTACTCTCCGACGATGCCAAACCTGGTAGGCCGCCAATTCGTAAGGAATTGGCGGACGAGGACCGACAAGAGACATGTCGCCCTTGAGCACATTGATCAGTTGAGGCAACTCGTCAAGACTGGTCCTTCTCAAAAACTTTCCAATCGTTGTGACCCTCTTATCGTTTGTCAGCTTATATACGCTCTTGCGGTTCCCCGATTGCGGTTCAGCCACGCGTTCTTCGGCGATCAGCTTGGTGACGAACTCGCGATGAACCGAATGATCGTTATCGACATACATCGAACGGAATTTCAAGAACGTAAAAATTTGACCAAATTGACCGACCCGCTGCTGCCTGAAAAGAATTGGGCCCTTCGATGACCATCTGACTGCGACGGCGATCGCAAGAAACAACGGTAGGCAGATCAGCGTCAGCACAGCGCTTCCGACGATATCAATGACCCTCTTGACAATCAAAAGAGACTTTCGGCTATTGTCGTGACTTGTCAGATCTGGATATAGGGCGGAATTACTGGGACGACCAGGGGTGTCGTCTTCCCAGTCATCGGGAAAGAGGTGGAAAGAAATGCTGATCTGGCTGAATTGGTCGAAGGTAAGCTCGTTGCGGAGAGTCTCACTCACTCGATTCAGGATGGCGCTCAGTATCGAGTGCTTATCGTTGACTACGAGTCCTGTGAACATGACTCCGACAATGCAACTATCCTTGTACCATCCAACGAGATCCGTGTCCCTGCAAGCCGCGAGCAAGGCAGCCACGATGCATTCAAGCGATCGCTTCGTTTTCTCCGGGTTCTGGTGATTCGCGAGCTCCAGCAGCATTAGAACGAACGGCGCCTTCGAACGCTCAGTTCGCTTTCGCTCAATAGCAATCACACGCCTGAAGGTCTCTTCGTTGAGCGCCCCTTGTTCTATCGAGGCAATAGTCTCACTGATCGATTCAACGAGATTTGTAGACCTTTCTTGTCGTATGGTCACGATTGTCTCCTTTCGTGCTCTTGTCGTTATGCAAATCGCTTCCGGGGAAGCATCGACGCAAAGACGCGCAGCGCATGCGCCTCTGTTTTAGCGACAGATTGCAACTTGTTCGTGGAAAGTTGGATTCGATGAATTGATGGAAGGTGTGATGAGGTTGAGATACCGAGCTATCTTCGCGACTGATCAGTAATAGTAGTGACTGTTCGCCTGATTCTTGGAACAGTTCAAAAGCGCACCCACTAACTTCTGAGGCTCGATTGCTTCAAGTCCCCTCTGCAATTGCTTTTTCTCTGTTGTTCCTTGGCGCGCAACCAAGATGATTCCGTCCGCAAGCCTCATCCAGACGCTGGTATCGGCCAACGGGAGGACGGGGGGCGAGTCAATCACAATGCAATCAAACCAGTCAGCTAACTGGGCCATCAATGCATTCAGTTTCACCGACTGCAATACCTCGAGAGGATTTTGCGGAGAGCTTCCGGCAGGCATGATCCAGATTCCAGGGCCCTCGAGATAATAGACGCAGCCTGTCAGCTTATGATCTCCTCGAAGCCATTCGCAAATTCCAGGGTTTCCCTGAAGGCCAAACATTTGCGACAATGCCGGACGTCGCACATCGCCTTCGAGAAGCAGAATCTTCTGTTGTGTTGAACGAGCGAGCGTGAAAGCCAGGTTGGCTGCGACCGTTGTCTTTCCTTCCTGGGGAATCGTGCTTGTAATTAGCACCTTCTTCAGTGGACGGGTTCGACTTAGGTCGCGTAAGCGCACGCCCAGAAGTCGAAAAGCCTCCGCGGCTGGGCTGTCCTGTTCTGTAAGAGCCACGAGTCGGCTCTCGGGCGCTAGGGAAAGCTGCAGGGCCTGGAACTGGCCCAGGATCCGCAAACGGTCGTCGTTCCTAGAAGAATTGGTCGCACCCGCGGCTGAGGATCCTAAGGGCGGCGCATTAAAAATGGGCAGCGGCCTATCGCCATTAATCTCCTCGACGGCCACCGACTCTGCACCATCAAGGACCGACTGGCTCTCCCACTTCGTCGCAATCTGACGTTCTGCACGGCGAAGCATGTCATTCGGTTCCAAAGGCGTCTCTAACGGGTTACTACCCGCGCGTTCTGCTTCGGATCTTTGTAGGGCGTCAAAAATCTGACTCATTCTTTTCTACCTCTCAGCCTTATAAGCGAGCTTGTTCGGGATCACTTGAAATTTCATCTTCTACATCAGGTAATTCGAAATGGTGTCCATTTGCGTAACCGCCATTTGCTAATGTTCTGTCGATCTCCGATATCGACGACTTATCCAGTCGGAATTCTCGCGCGACTTGCTTGACGATGTCCGGAGTGATGACCGGAACCTGCCGAGCGTACGCGGTAAGCAATGAATTCTCACAAATTGTGTTGATCAGTCGCGGAAATCCTCGCGAGAATCTGTATACCATCGCCGTCGCTTTCGGAGAGAACAAGGATGACGCACTTGAGTCAGCCCCCGCAATCTGAAGCCGATGTTCAATATATCGCTGTGTCTCTTCAAGACTTAGTGGGGCTAGGTGGGTTCGAAGAGCGATGCGCTGCTTCAACTGCCTCAGACCTTTGGAATCAAGCTTCTCGTCGAGTTCCGGTTGACCCACCAAAACAATTTGCAGCAGTTTGTCATCGTAAGTTTCGAGATTCGAGAGAAGCCGGATTTCCTCTAGGAGTTCATCAGACAGAAGATGTGCCTCATCAACAATGAGGACCGTTGTCATCTGTCTGGACGATCTGGATACTAAGAATTGGCTCAGGTCGAATAACATCTCACACTTATTCTTTCCTGAAGCCTGCAGGCCGAAATCCAAAAGCATGTATTGCAAAAACTCGGTTGACGTCAGTCGGTTGTTAAAGACATAGGCATAAGTAATGTCCCTGCTCTCTTCGAGAAGCCTTAGCAGGCACCGAAGCAAAAGCGTCTTGCCCGTTCCCACCTCTCCCGTGACAACGACAAACCCTTTGTGCCGTCTCACTCCATAGTAGAGCGATGCGAGCGTTTCATTATGCCGCTCCGTAGGAACGAAGCAGGTCGGATCCGGCGTAAGATCGAACGGATTTCGTGTGAGTTGAAAGTATGCTTTGTACATTCGTTTCGACTCGTCCTAACTTTGAAGAAGACTAATTGTTGTGCCGGCCAGAATTACGATGACCACAACTGCAGTCATCGCCCAGCTCAGTACCATCCGTCTTCTGCTCCTCGCCTCATCCGAAGGTTGCACTACTTCCGGTATTTCCGAAAGAATTGTCATCGGCAGCAAGGCTTTGAGATCTGTTTCGCTATGCAGACGGTCATCTGCGAATTCAAACCCAACCACAACAATGGCTCCCACACAAAGTCCCAATCCCAATCCAATACCGCAGAACTTCAGACGATTCGGAAAATCGGGCTTGACCGGCAAGCTTGGAGGGTCCAGTACTGTAAAATGTTCTCCCTCTTGCAACTGCTCCATGCTTGTCGCCATCTCCGATGCATTCTTCTTCTTTAACAGATCGTCGTAAATAGACTTCGACTGGTCGTAACCGCGAGTCACTTCCGCAAATTGTTGCTCTGTCGCAGGTGCTGCATTGAGCCGTGCTTGGTATTCGTTGATACGTCCCTGTAACTCATCGATTCGATGTTCGCGATTCGAAATCTCTAGTTGATTCGCTTTCAGCTGACCCTGCAACTGCGCCAATGGCGCGTTCGTTTCAAGACCGTCGGTTTCGCGTGCGGTGGCTTCGTCAACCGGCTTCTTCGGAGCCGCGATCAGATCCTTTCTTACCTTTTCCGTCTTCGAAATCTGCTCCTTCAACTTAATTACGTCCGGGTACTCGTCTGTATAACGCGAGCTCAGGTCCACCAACTCCCCTCTTAGCCTGGCAAGTTGCTGATCGACTTCAACCAGCCCAGTCGGCGTGCCGTCCGCCTTTAACGAGCCGCGCGCTGAACGATTCTGATCGATAAGCGCTTGGAGGTACACTCGCTGCTGCTTGGATTGATTCAGAGAATCCTGCTCGTTCTGTAATTGTGTCTGCAGCCCACCGAGAATTGTAAGATTACTGGTCGCCTGCGACGGCAGAATGCCTTGGTGTCCGCCCTCGAATGCCTTTACTTTCTCTTCCTGCTGGGCGAGTTCAACTCGTGCGGCTTCCAGCTGATCCTCGATGAATTTTGTCGTTCCCTGAGATTGTTCCTGTCTGAACTTGTTGTTTTCGTTGATGAAGAGATTGGTTAGTTCTGTTGTCACTTGCTGCGAGATCCGCGGGTCAGGTGAAGAATAAGAGATCCTGAATGCGGTGATCTCATTATTCCGAGTATCTTTAACGAGATCAATGCTAATGTCCTTCCGCATTAGTGCCACGCGCGCGTCCTCGGCTGAAGAACTGGGAGAGTCTCCATAGAGATGAAGCTTGTCAATAATCAGTAACAGGCGCGTCCGGCTGAGTATTTGCTGTGTAATGCTTTGCAAACGATTCTGCAAATCCTCGTTTACGTTTGGCGCCACATAGTTTGACGGCATTGTAGGTTGCTCGACCAGGATCTGCGTGCTCGACTTATAGAGCGGCTGCAATACCCAACTGGACCCCCATACGACTAGCCAGGTCAGGAAAAATGGAATGAGCAGGTGTAAATAACGCCTGCGCATGATGTCGAGATACCGATCCACATCAGGCCGTTCTGAATTCTGCTCTTCAATTAGCTCTGTCATAGTTATCGTCCTAACGGTCTCCGAAACCCGTAGTTAAGAGAAATGGCTATCCGATCCGCATCAGGATCATCCGAGATCGCCACAATTCCGGAGAATGTATTGTGGAGACGATTGTATTCTCCAACCAAGTTCAGATGCTGTCCTATCATGTACTCGAGTGAAGCTCTTCCGAACACGGTGTGGCCGGCTAAGGAAGTTGTCGTAATCGACGGGGTTGCGTTCTTCGTGTTCGAATAATTGCCGGACAAACCCCCGGTAAGTCGTTGGGTGAACTGCCACCTCACCGATGCCGTTGCACTGTCTGCTGTAAAGGAACCAAACAGACCCCAGCCCGTCGTGACCGCGCGAGAATAGCCCAACGCAACAGCCGCGCGACGTCTTTGCCACCCAATGCTTCCATTTCCACTCGGCGCCCACGTCGCAATCGTCGGGGTTCCGGGGACGGAGGTTGTGGTGTATTCGGGCCCCCCGCTTGCAGATAGGGAAAAGCTATCGCTGAGGCGGACGCTGTAGAAAACGATAGCAAATTGGCTTTCTGTTGTCGAAGGGGATGGAGTTGTCTCGGATATCCCATACCTATACGAAAGCCCAAGATACTGCATTCGACCGAATCGGCGGCTGTAGGATCCCGACCCGCCGCCGCCATGTGAGTTATAGAGGCCCTGAGATGCTGTCGAATTAGAAAAATTAAATGAGGAATAATTGCCCGAGGCGCTGATCAAGCTGCTTCTGCTGAATTGATAGCCGACATGCGCGCTCGTGAAATCCGAGATCTGGCCCGCATACGGAGCAATCACGATTGGATATCCAGAGCTTCCAGAACCGGATATAGTGGCACCTGACAGCGTGTAGGGCTCGCTAAAAACCGTTGAGTTCTGTCGGAATACTTCTTGTACAGCGACCGTAGTGTGAGGAGTCCAGCGAAACTGGAAATCGGCATCTGCATTCTGTGTCACTTGATTCAAGTAAGTTGTCGGATGGAAGAACATGAATCCGGGGCTGTAATTCAACGATCCACGCAGCCGCGATGTACTCGTTGAGATTTCGATATTTGGCAGTATTGAGTACGACTCAGCGCCGGTAGTTCCGGTACCCTCTCCTGCCAACACGTTGTCGTCATAGGCGGCAGTAAAGAGGACGCCTCCCGACAAGAGATTCTCTCTCTCCTGGGATCCCACTTCTGAAGGGTAAAATGACCCACTTATCGCGGGCGGTAACGTCATGAGCGAATCATCGTCTGTCGTTCCTGATCCGCCCGTAGCACTTGGTTCCACCTGACACCAAAGCGACATCGAACCGACTAATACAGCGAGACTGAGGAGAATACGTCTAAACATGGTCGACCTTTATGGCACTATGATCATGTCGCCTGGTTCAACTTTGACATTCTGGGAGAGATTCTTACCTTTGATAAATTCTTTGTAGTTGAAGTTCAACCGCGCTTGGGTCCCATCGGGATTCTGCCGAAGGATATATACACCCTTTGACTTGGCAAAATCCTTAAATCCGCCGGCGAGTGCAATTGCATCCATGATTGTGGTCGAGAGAGTAAGTGGATACGCTCCCGGTTTCCCCACGTAGCCAAGTATATTGTACTTTTTGCTGTTAATCTGCTCCACAATCACAGTAACTTCGGGCGCGGTGATGTAGTTCCGCAAACGGTTCGAAATGTCCATTTCGAGTTGCAAAGGTGTCCGGCCCGAAGCCTGCATCTCTCCCACGAGCGGCAATGAAATCTTCCCATCGGAACGGACTGGAATGTTCTTAGTGAGATCAGGCTCCTTCCAGACGTTGATCGAAAGGTGATCGTCATTGCCAATCACATATGAATCATCATGTGCCTTCGTGCTCGTACCGGTCTCTGGCTGCGTAACAGAGGATGCCGCTCCTGCTGCTTGGGAATTTCCATCTGCAGGATTAGCAGTGGTAGTCTGCCCAAACGCTGAAAAGGACAAAACCGCAAGTGAAAAAACTACTTGGATTGGCGCTTTCGCGATCGAATTCATTTCAGCTCCTGCGGCAAGTCAGGCATTTGACTCCGGGACAAGCAAATATCATGCCTTCATCTATCTTCGTTTTGATTACTGCGAATGCCGCCGACATTGTGCTCGTCAAAATATCCAACGCAAAGAATTGAAAGTCGATTCCAATTCGCGATTCTCAAAAAGTCAATGCAGGGCTTTTCTCGCGTTTCAACGGCTCAAAGCCCTTGCACTTAATCTCATTCCGCGCGAGAACAAGTCGTTGGAGGGTCCAGTACCAGCAGTCTCTGCTAAGGAAAGGATGCCGGTCAAGCCATTTCCTTTCACCGGCTCCACATCTCCGGCATCGATCTCGACGGATACTGATTGCGCGAGCATTTCAACGGAAAGAACCAACCGAAGAAGACTCTTCTTGCGAACCAGCACTCCAACCACCCCTTCAAGACTGCCGCGGGTAACTCGAACCTTTTCGCCGCATCGGAGAAAGGGGTGTGGCTCCACGCGGGTGGGGCTGTTGACAGCCTTCCGAATCGAATCAATTTCATCGTTTGGAATAAATGCGAGGCGCTCGCCGCTATAGAGGATGGTATGAATCCCAGGGGTCGTTACAACCTGCAACCGGCGATTCAGCCCCCCCCGCACAAAAACGTAACAGGGAAAGAGCGGCAATGACAGTGTCTTGTTCCTATCTTTCCATCGCCGTGTGGAATCGTAGAGCGGCAAAAACACTTCGAATTCCTTCGTCGAAAGCACCTGTGCAACGGCTTTCTCGTGCTGATGACGCGTATACACAGCCCACCAAGACGTCTCAGCTGTCAACTCTTCGGATTCGGACAACTTATTCATTCTTTGCGCTTTAACTTTCACTCGATATTTCAAGGTTGTCGAACTTGAGCATAGCTCCGCCCTGTGAGCTACAGAGCCTTCTCGGACACTCTGCTGTCAGACAACCCCTAAAACTCAACTTACTTGGCCCTTGAAATTGGGGCCTTTTGATTCAGGAAACCCAGGACTCTCGAAAATCTCTCCGCACCGAGCGAAAACTCAAAAAGTTTCGACCTCGATCTACCCTCTCGTGTACCATCCCATGTCATCCGCTTCTGGGCACTATGTCAATTCCACGTTGGTAATAAGTATTTCAATTACCATGCTTAGATCTTTTTCGGTTTCAGCAACATACACTGGCCCGGAAGTGCTAGCTTCAGTCTGAAGCAGCGATCGCCAACGATTTTCAAAGAGGAACCTACCATCCAATTGAATATCGCAGTCCTTTGTCTCGCTGGACAATGCACCAAACGTGCTATCAACCCGGTGAGAAGGCCGGTTCCGCCAGCATTGTGGCTTGGGCAAGACAAGGCTGGCAGCGAGGGCTCTCTCAGCGAGGGGCCGGCCGGAAGACGCCGAGTTATACCTTTGTCTGCTGCTCGAATCCGGGGAGAAGGAAGACGCACTTCAGGAGAAACTCTCACCCGGAGCAAGGGAACAGCTGGAAGAGGCACGAACGACTTCACAAGGCACCTTCAAAGATAGCAAGCATGAAACCAACACAATGATCGCAAACCTGATAGACAGCGATTCACGAAACGGCCTGCGCGCTTCAGGGGATTCTGACTCTGTTTTTCTTAACGAAACGCCGGGTGGGATTACGTCGACCTCTCCCCGCTCAGATGAGAATTAAGCACGCGAGCAATGTGAAGCTGAAGGGACTGCTGAAATGCCGGTCACACTCCAGCCCGCGCGATGATCGGACTATAGGATCTCGTCACCGAAGTGTCAATAACACGAAGGTTACGCTCAGGTAATCAATCCGCAATTCCCTCGGAAAATGAGCATTTCTCTGTCGCTTTGCCTCTGAATCAAGTCGATCGGGGATTACCGTGGAAGGGTTGCGGATGAACTTGCAGTTGCACTCAAACCCGAGTGCTCTCACGTACACGGACTAAGCGAAGGTGGCAACCCAGCCGGCCGCATACAGACGCAAGGCCTCCGACGCTCGGAAGGTAAAGAGACGCGGCGGAAGCAAACGAAGAGAGCGATCGAATGCGAGACAGATCAGCACTACGGCGGAAGCAATCCGGCTGAGCAGAATCCGACGCCGGGAAGCAGACCTTTGATCGGTCGTCATCTGTTTAGCCATAAGCTCCTCAGAACTGGAAATACAGGAAGGGGGATTGCTGCCCACGTAGATGAACCCGATGCACGCCAGCAGCAAGACAGCGAGCGCCATCGCAGGCACCGGGCGCCATTCGTGCCGCATTTCAAACGTGTTGGGACCAAAGTGAGCCAGGGCGACGGCAATCAGCAGGAGGATCGCAAGGGTCTCCCAAGTGCCCAGGTGGATTCCAGGCTGGCAAGCGCGCGATTGCGACTGGCAAAGCATACGAATCGTTTGTCCACCAGTACCTGACTGGTTGGCCGATCATACGACCGAAACTCAAGATTCCTGTGGTTCAGGCATTCCAGCGTTAAGATGGAAAAATGGAAGCGAAGGAATCCAATCCGCAACAGATTGTGAGCGAGATCCATCCCAGACGAACGCCCGGCATGCTTACGATCTAGTATCGGTTGCCAATTTGACGTAACCCATCTTTGAAGCTGCCAAATTGGAGAAGTGGAATGGCGCGATTAGACCGAAGGCTTTTTTTGCAGGGAACAGGGTTACTGGCTGCTAGCGCGCTTGCCGAAGAGGTTCAAACATTTGCAATGGAGATTGCTACGTATGACAGTGGCTCAGGCCAAGACGGCAATGAATTGCCTGCTCCTTTATACGATCCGTTCGAATGGAATGCTCCAGAGCTGGTTTTTTCCTTTGAGTTCTTCGACAAGAAAATCCGTTCGAGAACGGTATTGCCGACTGGTGTTAAGCCTCCTGCGGACCTTCCGCCTTCGTCTGCAATTTCTGGTCTCGAGACCTCAATTCACTGTACCGGCGAAGATCCGAACGATCATCATGGACTGAAATTGACCGGGGGTAGCCCGGGTGTGAGGCTGTTTTATAAAGGGAGGACGGAAGTCCCCACTTCCGGCGGGAAACGTTTGACCATATATCAGTCAGATCCGGTGTTGAGCCTGGATATCGAATCAATCTATGAGACCTTCGCCGACCTGCCGGTGGTGCGCAGATGCACACGGGTGGTCAATCGCGGGCACCAAAATGTGGGCATTGAATACCTCAGCTCAGCGATGCTTCACAATCTCTCTGCGCCGCGCCGATTCGAGCGGGAACTTCTCATCCACGTCGCTCAAAATACCTGGCAAGCTGAAGCGCAATGGCGAACGATGAAGCCTTCGCGCGCAGGCTTTATCGACAACGGCAACTTCACAATTTCGCCCGCTGCGTTCAGCAGCATAGGCACGTGGTCAACGCAACGCTATCTGCCCATAGGAATGGTCGAAAACACCGAGCTCGGCGTAGCCTGGTTCTGGCAGGTTGAACACAACGGCACGTGGCACTGGGAGCTCGCGAATACCCAGGACAAAGCCGTTTACGCGTATGTTGGCGGACCGGACGAGCTCCATGGCCACGCCTGGAAGAACCTCCGACCCGGGGAGACATATACCACAGTTCCTGCGGCGGTCGGTTGCGTCCGTGGAGGCTTTGATGAGGCGGTTGATGCACTGACTCGGTATCGACGAACGGCCTGCCTTCGTCCGCGTGCCGACACCCATAATCTTCCAGTAATTTACAACGACTACATGAATTCCTTGGAAGGCGATCCTACGACCGCCAAGGAGTTACCGCTGATCGAGGCAGCTGCGGCGGCCGGCTGCGAATACTTCGTGATCGATGCCGGCTGGTATGCGGAGTTGAACGAAGACTGGTGGGGATCGGTTGGAGCCTGGCAGCCTTCCAAGTCCCGATTTCCCGGCGGTCTTCAAGAGGTGTTGGATCGCATCAGGGCTAAGGGAATGGTGCCCGGACTTTGGCTCGAGCCAGAGGTTATCGGTATCCATTCCCCACTTAAGAACAAGCCCGATGCATGGTTCTTCCAACGACATGGCAAACGGGTAATAGACCACTCGCGTTACCTCCTCGATCTCCGCAACCCGGAAGTGCGTGCCTATCTGAACGCAGTTGTGGACCGCTTGGTTGGCGAATACAAAGTGGGATACATCAAGATGGATTACAACGTCGATGGCCTTGAAGGGACCGAATATCTTGCCGACAGCCCCGGGCAGGGACTGTTGGAGCATAACCGGGCTCACCTTTCTTGGCTGGACGAAGTGCTTTCCCGTCACCCAGATCTCACGATCGAAAACTGCGCCAGCGGAGGTGGACGTATGGAATACGCCATGCTTTCGCACCTGCAGCTCCAGTCTTCAAGCGATCAGGAAGACTATCGCCTCTATCCCGCCATCGCCGTAGGCGAATCTGCCGCAGTCTTGCCCGAGCAACTCGCCATCTGGTCTTGCCAACTAGCGAACGCCGACACAGATGCCGCGACTTTCAACCTGGTGAACGCCATGTTGTTCAGAATTCATCAAAGCGGCCACTTAGCTGAGTTGAGCCCAGAGAGCTTTATGCAGGTAAAGAATGGGCTGCGCGTCTACAAGGAGAAAATTCGGCCCCACATCGGGTCCGCTGTGCCCTATTATCCGCTTGGTCTGCCCGATATGACGGATACTGTTTCCCCGATCTCTCTTGGAATGCGTTCACCGAGTAGCAACTTTGTTGCGGTATGGCGCTTGCAGGGCGACGCGAAAATTCATTTGCCGAAAATCGACCCGAAGATGGATATTCTCTATCCCAACGACCTCGGAATACAGATTGAGAGAGATGGGGATAGAATCAGCGTCGTATTCCCGCGCAAATTGATGGCCTGCATCCTCAGCTCGAATGGGTAGCACTTAAGGTGGGAGCAGCCTACTAGACCACCACTAGACCGCGGATCTGCAATGTGGAAGACCTTGCGCCGACAATTACCTGTTTTCGGATGGCTAGCACCTCCGGTACGTGCAGAGACAACGATACTCGTTCAGCGCTCTCCGAAATCGCTGATCGTGCTGACCTGCCCCCCTAAATCTCTACCAGCTGAAACTGGAGTTCTCTCGTAATTGACCCACCTCTCGCGCCTGGACAAGATCACGTAGTGCTTCCGATCCCTCATGAACCGGATGAATTCCCATTCAAAGTCCCACCCGCCTCGTTGCGGTTGGCGGACAGCCGCACTTTATTCCTTGCTCCTCTATAGGGCACCCTGGTTCCTGATCGCCTGCGCCAACACAATCGATGATCTATGCGGGTCGCGCGGGTGCGGGGAAGGGTATGCCAGCGCCTTCCTTCTCACCTCCTAATCGAAACCGCATCGAGTCATCGTCGAGTTCATCCCCTCGTTTCGCACTCGAGGCGGTTCCGATGTAGGCTAGCGGTCACTCACTCAGAACGGCGAGCGGACGCTTCGGCGTTCGGATTTCCTTAGCATTCCGTGCGTAAAAAAGCTTTCCGAGCGAAATGCTTGGAAGCTCGCAATACTGGTACGAAAGTCGTGCCATCGGGACTATGAATATCCAAAGCAAAATGCAAAATGCAAACATGATAAGAGGATGAATATGAGCGCCGGGTGCAATTCTTGAAACCAAACGAGGAACAAAGGCAACAAACGGTTGGTGCCATAGATACAGGCTAAAGCTCCAGATGCCAACCTTTTGTAAATGCGTTCGAAAGGCAACGGGAAGAGGGAACTGTAGCTCCCCATTATGAAGAAATGCAGCCACAACTCCTGCGGTAAGTAAAGCAAAGAGCACGAATGACATGCTGTAAAGTGGCTTGAAAAAGGTAGCGGCAACGGCGGCTATTCCGATTGCGTACAGGGAGTATTTCGGAATCGACTTGATGGTACCGCGGATATGACGTTCAGCGACGTAAGCTCCAATTGACCAACTAAACCAGTAGACCAAGGGGGAAGCGCTCAGGTAACTGGGAAGTCCTTTAGCACCGATTGTCCACAGCACGCCACTCGTGAGTCTCAATGTAACTTCAATGGCAGCGATGGCTATGAGTGATCGCCTCCAACCGAAGCGTGTCGCAAGCGCGATCAGAAGTGGATATAAAGCATAAAGCTGCACTTCTATAGCGATACTCCAGTAGGATGAATTGATGCCAAAGATCGACTGGCCAAGGTTATGAAATAGGAGCAAATGACTAACGAGCTGGTTCGCACTCAACCAGGAAACGGAATGTAGACGAGTCTGGGGAAAAACGAATGCGAAAAACAAGAGGGTGACGAGATAAAGTGGATAAATCCTAAAAAACCGTCGCCAAAAAAACAGTGACCATTGCGGTGACCTTGAAAAACTGAGATGGATACAAAAGCCACTGACGACAAAAAAAATTGCCACTCCAACCCATCCAAAAGTCGCCGGAATCAGTAGCAGAAACGAACGAGAAACATTGAAATCACGAAACCAGTGACCCCACCGTAACTGGTCACGCCCGAATGCCACACCAAGCGAGTGATAGGCAAACACGAGAAGAATGGCAACTCCTCGAATCGGATCCAGAAAATCAATGTGCCGGTTTATAGATGCGTGGGACGAGGTTTGAGAAGGATTCTCTGGCCTGTCACCGGTTGAACTCTCGCCGGGATTGATGATCACCGAATTAGAGGATGAAATAGGACAACTAGCCACCGAGCCCATATAGTTCACTCCACCTTGAAGACACAAGCGCCTTTCCCAAATCGTCCGCTTGAAAGGCAGACAGCGGGGAAACGAAAGTCCGGGAATTCATGCGTGGTGCGTGAAATCCGAATTACAGGCCAAGTTTAGGGAAGACAGCGACTATAACGTATATGGGGATGTGACACGGCGCAATCCCATCAAAGTAATGTTTGCTGTTACTCCTTTTAACAGTCGATCAGCCATTCGACCTTACATGCGAATTGCTGGAGCGTTTGAAGTCCTGCAAGCAGCGGTCCGATTTTCCGGGAGCGGAGGACTGGATATTCGGAAGCCCTATCAAACTCGGCAGACTCCCGTACTCTTATACGGGCGTGTGGCGGGAACTTGAGCGGGCCGCAAGCGTCGCGAAAATCGGGCATCTTGGGACGCACTCTTTCCGGCACACTCACCGCTCATGGCTTGACGCCGTGGGGACTCCCGTAGCCGTAACGCAGAAGATGATGCGTCACGCGGACATCAAGACCACATTCAACATTTACGGGGATGTTGTAACGGATGAGATGACTACCGCAGGAATCAAAGTTTCGCAGCTTGCTTTTCAGAGTAACGGAGCGCAAGCAGAGCGCAGCGAAAGCTAAGTTATTGAATTTTTGGCTCCTCAGGTAGGACTCGAACCTACAACCCTTCGGTTAACAGCCGAATGCTCTGCCATTGAGCTACTGAGGAGTGTTTGGCGCAGCTTTATCCTTTAACAAGTTAGCAGACCGACATCGTTGCGTCAAAGACACCCTCTGCCTTCGATCCTCACGACGCGGTACCATGAAAACACCCTTTGGTGGAGGCCCCAAATGTCGCGCGTATCCCGTCTCGATCGCACTGAAGTGACCCCTGACCTGGCTGCCCTCTTCGACAAGATATTCGCCCAACGCGGCAACGTGCCCAACATGTTCCGCGTGATGGCGCACCGGCCTGAAATCTTTGCCACGATGCAGGCGCATTTCGGGGCCATCCTCAACACGGGTACCGTCCCCACAAAGCTGAAGGAGCTGATTATCGTCCGCACCAGTCAAGTGAACGAGACGCCTTACTGCCTGGCCAGCCACACCATCCTTGCCCGCGGCCTTGGCTGGAGCGACGATCAACTGGCTCATCTTGCCGACTGGGCGCAACGCACCGACTTTACTCCCGCTGAAAAAGCCGCCCTACGCCTCGCCGAAACCGTCACTCGCGACGCAAACGCTGTCACCGACGAACAGTTCGCCGAGCTGCGAAGCTTTTACTCCGAAGGCGAAATCGTCGAGCTCCTGTGCGCCATTGGCCTCTTCAACTATTTCAACCGTTTCAACAACGCCCTGCAAATGGAGCCGACAACGCCCGGCGAAGGCGGATGTGCGGCGCGGCTTCCCGAATCCGCGGCAGCCCGGTGAAATTGAAACCCTCCGCCCTGGTGGAGTCGTCACACCGACTGCCCCAACCGCCCATCCTCTGTTCCGAACCCAGATTTCGAAGCCATCCGCCAGGAGTCCCACAGCTCGCATGAAGCTTGAACTGCCCACTGGAGTTTTCCGCGCCTACCTTTTCGATTGCGACGGCACCATCGCCGACTCGATGCCCCTCCATTACAACGCCTGGAAGCTGGCTCTCGCCGAGTGGAATTGCACCTACGACGAAGAGCTCTTCTACTCGTGGGGCGGCAAGCCGGTTCGCAAAATCATTGCCGACCTAAATGAGTTGCAGGGACTCCAGATGCCGGTGGATGCCCTCGCCGCCCGCAAAGAAGCCTTGTATCATGCACAGCTGCCGCAACTCAAAGCTGTTCCCCCGGTCCTCGAGCAGGTGCTGGCGCAGCACGGCCGCATTCCCTTGGCCGTTGTCTCCGGCAGTCGACACGATTCCGTGGTCGGTTCACTCACTGCGCTTGGCATCCTCGACAAATTCGACACCCTCGTCTGCGCTGAAGATTACACGCACGGCAAACCGGCGCCCGACTGCTTCCTTCTTGCCGCCGAACGCCTCCGCGTAGAACCCGCAACCTGCCTGGTCTTCGAGGACACCGAGCTCGGGATCGAGGCCGCGACCGCCGCCGGCATGGCTTCCGTCCGTGTGCCACAGATAAAGTGGGGAACCGAATCTCTTCAAGAAACGTAGGATCATTGCCACAAGAATTACATGCTCTCAACCCAGCAAAATCACGGCATTGAGGAAAAGGCGACCTCGTCTCGCGCCGACTTCTTGCCTGCGCTGGCCATCGCTGCCGCCGCCGCCATCGGCCACATACTGACCAATGGCCAATACGGCTTCCATCGCGACGAGCTGCAATTCCTCTCCGATGCGCGCCATCTCGACTGGGGCTTCGTCGCCTATCCCCCGCTTACCCCGTTCATCGAACACATCGGCCTCGCCCTCTTCGGCCTCTCGCTCGTCGGCCTACGTCTCTTCTCGGTCATCGCGCAGACCATCGTCATCATTGTCAGTGGCCTAATGGCGCGCGACCTCGGCGGCAGCCGTCTTGCCCAGGTCACCGCCGCACTGGCCGTCGCGCTCTCTCCCCTGCCGATTTTTGAGGCCACCGAGTTTCAATACACGTCGTTCGAAATGCTGTGGTGGGTCCTCATCGCCTGGTTCACCATCCGCTTGCTCAAATCCGAGAATCCCCGCTGGTGGCTCGCCATTGGCGCAGCCGTCGGCCTCGGCCTGCTTACCAAGTACTCCATCGTGTTCTATGTCGCTGGAATCCTCACCGGGGTGGTCCTCACGCCGGCGCGACGCTATCTCAAATCGGGCTGGTTCTGGGGTGGAATCGCCCTGGCTCTCCTGATCTTCTCGCCGAACTTGCTCTGGCTCGTGCGCCACGACTTCATCTCCTATCACTTCCTCCAGCACATCCACGCGCGGGACGTTGCCGAGGGCCGCGCTGACGGGTTTCTTAAGGGCCAGCTTCTTGCCGGCGCCAACCTTTGGGCTGCGCCGCTGTGGCTCGCAGGTCTCGTCGCATTCCTGCGCAAGCCGCGCTACCGCATGATTGCCTGGATGTACCTTGTCCCCTTGGCAATTCTCTGGCTCGCCAAGGGCCGCTTCTACTACCTTTGCGCAGCATATCCGATGCTCATCGCCATGGGCGCGGTCGTCGGGGAGCACTGGGTGCGCGGCTTGCCGCGCTGGGCGCGCGTCACAGTCGAAATAGTCTTGTTTCAAGGATTACTCGTTGCTGGAGCCTGGTTCATTGCCGGTTGGGTACCCATAGCATCCAGCGGCCCGCTCCGCGACTTCGCCCTAAGCCATAGCGAAGACCTTCGAGAAGAAATCGGCTGGCACGAAATGGTCCGCACAGTCGCAAACATTCGCGATTCCCTGCCCCCGGACCAGCAGGCCCATCTTGGCATCACTACTGGCAACTACGGCGAATTTGGAGCGATCGAATTACTCGGCCCCGCCTACCGGCTGCCTGCGCCCATCGGCACCACAAATTCCGAATGGCTGCGCGGATATCCCACTCTACCGCCTACCACGATCATCGCGCTCGGAATCACGCGCGAGCAAGCCGACAGCATCTTCACCAACTGTCGCTGGGCCGACCACAACGGCAACGCCGAGGGTATTCGCAACGAAGAAAGCCAATATCACCCCGACATCTTCGTCTGCGGCCCGCCACGCCTGCCTTGGCCCAAGCTTTGGCGCGAGCACCAGGACTTCGGCTAATCGCCGTCAAAGTCTAAAGCTTCGATCCGCAAGAAGCACGGTGTCCCATCCTAGCTCCGCTAGGGTGGGAGAGCACAAACTCAAATGGACGCCGGCAGCGAGATGTCCTGGCCATGCCAAAAGAATCAATACAACAGCACCGCCACCCTATAAATCGTGAACGCACCCTTCACATCCTGCGCCGGACAATTCCCGACCGCCGCCTTGTGATAGCGCCCAGTCACCAACTGCTCCACCAGCGGCACGGGCAACTGCGTTACATCCGGATTTTGCCAGCGGAAGAGAAAACTCGGCGGATTGACGCCTTGATACCTGCCGCTCGATGCGCAATAAATCCGCGCTTCGTTCGTGTCCTTCATCACCATGATCTGCCGGGCGCGCAGCAGCTTCGCAAACGCCGTCTCCACTTGCGTCTGCGTCAACACCGTCACAGCCCTCTCAAAGTCCGCCACCGCGAAAATCAAATCGCCGCTATCCACCACGGCGATCCCTACTCGATCCACTTCCGCGTTCAGTAGATTGGCGCGATGCTCTGGCGAATCCAGCCAGCCCTGATGAATCGCTTCAGGATTGGAACCGACCGCAATGTTCTCTTCTACGTAGCTGAAGTGCGCACCAGCCGCTCCTGCGCGCGTCGTCAAGTCCGACTCTCCGTCGTAGCGATGCGCAATCGGACCTTCGACTGCCATGCGCAGACAATGCTTCAGGGCAACGTCAGCCAGCGCGGCGTCCCATGCCAGGTTCCCGACGCCCGCGGCGGCCCGTGCCTCATTGGCCAATGCAAAAAGCTGCGCTGCTTTCCTAAGCGCCGATTCAGTAGGTTGAGGCAACGGCAAAACGATCTTTTCTTGTCCGGCGGCATGCGCCACAACCAGCATGAGGCCGATCAAAAACACGCCTCGTGGAATCCTCATGCCTGGCTCGGCACAGCTGGCGCGCGCCCCACTGGAGAGCCCTTTGCGTGCATCAATGCTTCTCCATCCGCCGATTCAGCAATGAGTCCTGACGCTGCGATCAATACAGCAACACCGCTACCCGATACGCAGTGAACGCGCCTTCAATGCCTTGTGCCGGACAACTCCCCACCGCGGCCCGATGATATTCGTGCGACGTCAACTTCTCCGTCAACTGCGGAGGTAGCTGCGCCATCTCCGAATCCTGCCAGCGCATGATGAACCCCGGCCGCAGGGAACCTTGTACCACCGGCAACCCCTGATCGGCCCCGCAGGCCTCACGCGCCTGGGAATTGTCCGTCAAGATCGTAAGGCCGCTTGGACGAATCAAACCTGCCACCCGCGCCTCCACCTGCGTTTGTGTCAGCGCTCTTACGCCGCGCGCATAATCAGCCGTTGCATACAGCACGCCGCGCGCCGCCACCACCGCAATCCCCACGCGATCTACTTGCGGGTTGAGCAGGTTCGAGCGATGACCCGGCGAATGCATCCAGGCCTCGTGGATCACCTCAGAAGTGGTGCCAACCGCAACATTCTCTTCAATGAAATTGAAGCGCGCTCCCGAATTTCCCGCTCGGGTTGAAAGTGCGTCTTCTCCTCCGTAGCGATGAGAAATCGGCCCTTCCGCTGCCATCCGCAAACAATGGTCCCGCGCAGCCGCCGCCAACGATTCATCCCACTGCAACGGAGCCGCACCTGACTGCGCACGCGCCTGGTTCGCAAGCACCATCAACTTCTGCGCCGCATCTGGAACCAATTGGCCCGTCTCCTGCTGCCCATACCCCGTCAGGGACACGCCACCGAGCCCCGCAAACACAATCACCAATCCACAAACAAATCTGCTCTGCCTCACCGTTCGCATACCTTATTCCACTAACCTGCCATCTGCGCTTTCAAGGGCCGGCTTGAGTTGGCTATTCCTGAAATCGTCGCGGGGCTTGGTCCAAAGGAAAAGAAGGAGGACTGGCAATCCGATCACGCTGGTAAGCAGGAAGAACCGTACCCAGCCGATCTTCTCCGACAAAACTCCTCCTGAGGAGGCCACCACGGTGCGGCCAAGCGAAGCAAGCGAGCCAAGCAGCGCGTACTGAGTCGCCGTGAAAGCGGGCGAGCATAGACTGGAAAGATAGGTCACCAACGCGGTCCCGGCCATCCCACCCGTAAGATTCTCGGCGGTGACACATAAAGCAAGGTAGCCGACCCGATGTCCGCCTACGGCCTGCAGAACAAAAAACAGGTTCCCGACCGACTGCAAAATACCGCACAAAATCAACGACCGGAGGATTCCGTACCTGGTCGTCACGACACCGCCTATTAGAATCCCTGCCACAATCGAAAAAAAACCGAACACCTTCGAAGCGGCGGCGATCTCGGGAAGCGAAAATCCCAACGATATATAAAGCGGGGTTGACATCACTCCCGCCATTGCCTCGCCCAGCTTGTATCCGAAAATGGAGAGCAGGATGACGGGCCAAAGCGGCCGATGCATGAAATCGCGGAAGGGACCGATCACTGCGGTCGAAAACGCGTGGCGAATCGCTTGCCATCCCGATCCCGCAGCATATGAAGTTTCCGCGGAGACCTTCGGTTCGGGGCCGAAAAAAAACGCCAGTACTCCCACACCGAGCAGCGCAGCCATTGTGGCATAGGCCGCGAACCACCCTGCGTAGGCTGCGATGAACAGGCCGCCTGCCCCGGAAACCAGCATGGCGATCCGGTAGCCGGACTGATCCATGGCTGCTCCGGGAGCCTGCTGATCTCTGTTCATGCTCTCCACCCGCCAGGCTTCGATCACGATATCCTGGCTCGCAGATAGAAACGCGACAAGTACCGCAAAGGCGGCCATCAAAGGCAGGTTGTGCTTTGGATTGCATAATCCCAGACCTAGAATTGCGCCGATCAGAAGGATCTGGATGGTGATTCCCCAACCGCGCCGTCGTCCCAGAGGCAGTGGTGGCGGTATGCGGTCGATCAGCGGTGCCCACAGAAACTTGAATGCGTAGGGCGTGGCAACCAAGGCGAAGGTGCCGATCGCTGCGCGCCGCACGCCAACTGTCGAAAGCCACGCTGAGAGAGTTGAGTAAGTCAGGAGGAATGGCAAGCCGCTGGCAAATCCGAGTGCAAGCACCCGCAGCACCTGCGGGTCAGTGTAGGCTGCGACCGCGTGCCGCCAGTTTGTTGCTTCGTGTCCTTCCTTGGTTTGGGAATTGATTAAGGCGTTGATTTGGGATAATTCCTTATCGCAATTTTCGGGCACCCAGTTTCAGCCTCTTGCCCTACTTCAGCTTTTGAATGAAGGATCGCTGAGAGCACCCTCAGAGTAGCGTCGGTGAAGCACAAATGACAAGGTTACCAAGTCACGAATGACAGCCTCGGCTCCGCCATGGCGGCCTCGCAGGCCACCTCGCCGGATGGGTCGACACCGCCCTCACCACTTTCGCCATGAATACATTCCTCGCCTTGCCCGGCATCCTGCTGACCATCGCCTTCGCCGCATTTCTCGGTCCGGGCTTTACTAATCTGGTTCTCGCCCTCGCCCAGTTGGGGCGCCATGCTCAACGACGCACGGCTCCATCTCATTGATTCTCCCCACCTGGTCCTCTTCCTCGCGGCCGCCGTGGCGGGAGCGGTTCTTGGCTTCAACTTCCTCGGCGATGCATTGCGCGATCAGCTTGACCCTCGTACATGCCTCGAAATAGGGCTATGATGGGGCCATGTTTGCCTTGCACAAGGGCGATTGCGAGCATTGTTTCCAAACCTTCCGCTATACCCTTCTCCATGCCGGGTTCGGTGACTTTTCCTATGCTTATTGCGATTCCTGCGGCAGGCTTGCGACCTTCAACTACTCCGACAGTATTCTCGTAAAGCTTCCGCCGCCTTCGGCGCCCCACCAGGTAATCGATCCCGAATGGGAGCCGTATCTGGATACGTGCCCATGTGGCGGCAGTTTTCATTCAGGGGCGTCGCCGCGTTGCGTTTTCTGCAATTCCGTTCTCTCGGCCGAACACGCAGCAACCCACATCGAGCGCAACACCGTCGGCTCCGGCCGCGGATGGCACTGGCAGGGGAATTGGACTGACCTTTACTGCATCGCGCTGGAAGATCCAAAGGATCCCGGAAGCCTGCGTCAGATCGAGGATCCGTATCTCGAACGCAAAGCGCGCGAGGTAAAACCCAGGAAGGGTCTCTGGTCCCGCGTTCTCAGCTTCAGCAAATGAAGATTGGAGTCGTCAGCGACACCCACGGACTTCTGCGCCCTGAAGTGCTTCCCGCGCTCGCCAGTGTCGATCACATCCTGCATCTAGGCGACGTCGGCGGACCTTTCATCCTCAAGGCACTGGAAAAAATCGCCCCCATCCATGCAATCCGCGGCAACGTCGACAGCGAGGGCACGTGCAGTCGCCTGCCCGAAACCGATGTACTCCTGTTTGAGGGTCACTACGTCTACCTGCTGCACGATCTCAGCACGCTGCATCTCGATCCCGTCGCCGCAAAGTTTTCCGCTGTCCTCTACGGCCACTCGCATCGGCCAACGATTGACCACAAAAAAGACGTGCTCTACTTCAATCCCGGCTCCTGCGGTCCACGTCGCTTCGAGTTGCCGGTCACAATCGGCCTGCTCACGATCGAATCCGAAAAAGAGCCGCACCCCGAGATTGTGCGACTGATTCCCTGACTCGGAACCTATCGATTCCTTCCATCGCCATCCCGTCACCTACCTTCATCCCCTCATGCGCGGATATCCAACGATACACAACATCCGTCAGCAGGTTCGCCAGCACACACGTCGTCCCAATTGACAAGAGGCATCCCTGCACCAGCGCATAGTCGCGATTTGAAATGGAATCCACCATCAGCCGCCCGAGACCCGGCCAGCTGCAGATTGTTTCCGTCCCGGCACAAGATGAATCAGCAGAAAAACGAGAGCCACACCAGCCGGACAACCGGAAGCGTGAAGGCAAAGCGGGTCAGGATATGCGTCTTCACTCGCCTTCACCATAAATCACAGGGCCAGCACGCTGCCCAAAAACAGAATCCAGCGCCCCCTCATCGTGGCCGAGAGAGAATGCGCTGGATTAGAGTGTCCTCGAGATTTCTCTAGCTGCCGCGCGTCACACCGGTGTTGAAGAGCCGGGTATATTCGCTCACATCTTTCGCAGCCCCCCCTTGCCCGCCCGAGGTTTCAATGCGACGCGAGAACGGATCGCTTGCCGGCTGCTGCATCGGATAGGGAATCGGGCTCGGCGTTGACGCTTGACTCGGATCGTTAGGAGAATGACTCAACGGCTCGCCCGCTTGTCTCTCTACTGGAACTGCGACGCGTTCCGCAGAGGGAACTAACGATTCACTCGCGACCAGGGGCTTGAGCGCGTCCACAACCTTCTCAATCCGGTCTTTTCTAAGGCGCAGTTGTTCAAACTTCGACAGAATCTCGCTCAGCTCCGCGCTCGCTTCATCAAATGCGACGCGATAAACTTCTTGTCTCATGCTCGCTCCAGGCGCGTAGTCTAACACGCAGTCAATCTGTGGGAATCGTAAGATGAAGTGTACCTTCACGACTTCTAGTTTGCAGACCCGACGCTGTCATTTTCATCCCCCGGATCGCACCAAACATTCAGTAAATGGTCACACGCATTGCGTAACGAATGAGGTGTTGGGTAACCAGTACCCCTCCGATACCCTCTGTTTGATGAGAATTTCAACAGAATGCGGTTCCTTTGCGAATGCTCGACCGCCTCAAAAGACACGCGCGAGGACGTTTCACGGTTTCTTCGGAGCTGGTTGATTGGGAGTTTGGCTGGGATACGCCTTCTCTACCGCCGCTCGAAGTTGCTGCAGGAGCAGCACTGTGGGGCCATCCAGCCCATCCTTCAGTTCGCGATTCCACACTGGCCCTATCAGTTTGCCATCTGGATTCGTCGTAAAGACCCGAAGCATGTCATCGCTTGGTCCTACTTCTGCGCCTACGCCGAAGCCGTCATCGCCTTGCCCTTGTCCCGGCTGACGGTTCTGTGTCGTTGGACCTTGCTGCCGAGGAGGACCGCCGGAAATCCCTACGCGATTCTGTTCGCCCACCATGCGCCCCTTGCGCACGATGAACACCAGGTCTGCCTCTTCCCGTCGCGTCACTAGGTGGTACCGATCCCAATCCTGAATTCCTTCCTGGACATCGGCGATGGCCTGACGATCCTCGGGATACAAACCTGGCCTCGTGATGTCGCCCGCCTCCGCTTCCACATAGACGTAGCGCGCATTCATGAAAACAGCGGAAACGTCCGAATGTTTCTTCGACTTCTGCGCGAAAATAAACGTCGGCACGGCCAGCATCAACAGCGCGATTGTCCGATAGGCCCGCATGAGCTCACCTCCGTGCGAAGACCGCAGCGAAAACGAACGCCGCAGCGGTTCCACAATTACTGCATCCCGAAGCCGCTCCTGCCGAGTGGCATCTTTCTCGAGCAAATGCCACATTGCACGGAACCGGCAAAGACGCGTGATTGCGGGCCGCTCTGAAATGGCACGTACAACTCTACACCGCCCGCTGTACTGGGTCTTCGCTTCGTCCAGAGCGCCTCAAGCTTTTCAAGTGACACGACTGCGCTCTGCAGCAAACGATTCCTTCCGCGGTTCCTCGGCAAAAGGCTTCATGAGCAATCGAGAGCCGTGATTTCAGACGAAATTTCGGCCCGGACGGGAATAAGGGATCGTTCCGCGGGAGACCCTCGCCGAAGAACATCTCAGATTTCATGCGGAGAACGCAGGATCCGCTTTTACCGGTTAATCGATTTGTCGAGCGACGAATCGGCGATTGGCATCCGAGGCGGCTGCAGGATTTGCAGCCAGCCTGGTCAAGGCAAAATCGCTGTTATTTATTGATCTAGTAAGAATAAGAAGGCGATTCTTTCTTCTCTCCACCTGCGCCCTGCTGATCTGATGCGGCCAGCGGCTTCAGAGCCTCAACAACCTTCTCTACTCGCTCTTTCCTCATGCGGAGCTGTTCAAACTCTCCAACAATCTGGTTGAGCTCTGCGTTCGCTTCATCGAAGGCGAAACGATACACCTCTTTGTTCATCTTTCCTCCAAATCGGCCGCTCACTTGATTGCCGGATCCGATCGATCTTCAGTTCAGTCCCAATCTCTGGGCCGTCTTTGCCCGTCGTCGGCCAGCTGTTCGTTCGCAGCCCCACCTCGCCACAACCCACCGAACCACCCCGGCCGATTCTCAGACCTATGCCCGAGACAGCAAGCCGTTCAGCGCGCGAGGCAGAATCCGCGATTCCCTCGACCCAAGCCCATGCCGCAAGGCATTGTCAATCCTGCGCTGGAATGGATCGGAAGACTGCTCCCCCGCATAAGCTGGCTCAGCGTTGTCTGCATTGAATGCCGGCTCCGGCTGAAGCGACGGTTCAGGAAACGACTCCTGCGCCATTTCCGGTCTCGCTTCCGTGGAAGCTTCCACAGCTTGCTGCACCAGGTGGGGCGCCACCTCAGTCGTGGGAGCCGCGGTGGTCCCCGCCATCGGGCCTTCGACAAGCAGTGCCTTCAGGGCTTCCACTACTTGCTCGATCTGTGCCTTGCGGGCCTGCAGAAGGTCGAACTGCCCGAGAATCTCCCGGAGTTCCGCATTCGCCTCTTCATAAGCAAAACGGTAAGTCTCTTGTGTCATGGTTACTCCAGGGGCGTAGACTAGCACAAAACCAACATCAAATTTGATGGAAAGTAATGAAACTAAAAGTACAAAGGTAATCTTACTCAGCGAGAGTGACGTCGCTTTGTCGGAAATCCGAACATCGTTTTGCGACGACCCGCGTGCTCAAAGGAATTCAGGTCTGCGCGAATCCGGGCTGCTCTTTTGGCCCGTCTCGACGCCTTATGACACCGACTGCAATCCGCGGTGAACGCGGCCATTGTTGCTGGTGAACTTCAGAGCGTTCCTGACCCGCCGCTGGAACGGGTCCCCGTCTTCCGTCTCCGGCAAAGGCACTGGAACCTGATTAAATGTATAGTTTGCGGGTTCTGGTGAGGCCACCAGTCCCATTGGTAGTACGTCAGCGGACAGGGCCGCCGCGGAACCGGCTCCTTGAATCCCCAGGATCGGTCCGAGCACTGCCACAACCGACTCAAGTGATTGTTTTCGCCGTTTCAACTCCTCAAATCGGTTCGTAATGTTCTGGAGTTCGGCGTCGGCCTCGTCGTATGCGACGCTATACACATCCTGTCTCATACTTTTCGCTCCCCGGTTTTTCTCTAGGGGCAAAGCTTAGCACGAATGGCACCTCTTCGATTCCAAAGTAATCACTCCGGATTCGCACGAAGGTAATGTATGACTTAAACGAATGAATCTAAAACACTTCGAGTTCGCTTCCTTGCGTTCCGCCCTCCACGGACCCTCTTACTTCGCTAAATCAAACGGGGCGACTCCGGTCCTCGATTGGCTCCACGCGCACCTTGCTGATCCGCCGGCCTTCCATCTCCACCACCGTGAGCCTTCGATCCCCGAACTCCACGCTCTCCCCACCCTTCGGGATCCGACCCAGTCGCATCAAAATGAAACCGGCCAGCGTCTCCACTCCGCCTTCGCGCGGCAGACTCCACTGCATCTGCGTCTCCAGGTCGCGTAGATTGGCGCCACCATCGAGTAGTAACGCCCCGCTCGCCGTCGTCAGCACCGGTCGCGCCGGATCGTCGAATTCATCCTCCAACTCCCCGGTCAACTGCTCAATCGCGTCCTCAGCCGTCACTAACCCTACAGTCGACCCGTATTCGTCTACCACAATCGCCAACTGTCGCCGCCGCTGCTGAAAATCCCTAATCAGGTCCAGCACCGTCTTCGTCTCTGGAACCACCAGCACATCGTGCATCACCTGGCTTAAACGCAACTCTACAATCGCCGGCATCGAAGCCACACCCGCTCCCAGTCCTGCGGCCAAACCGGCAGCCAGTCCAGAAGCCGGCCCGGCATGATCCCCCGCTACCGGTCGCGCCGGAGCCCGTTGCGCCGAAGGCCGGAAGAAAATCAGGCGCGCCAGGTCTTTCGAATACACCACCCCCACGATGTGCTCGGGCCCGCGAGTCTCGTCGTAAACCGGGACCCGTGAATGCATGTGATCGATCACCAGCGCGCTCGCCTCCTCCACCGGCATGTCCGAAGGCAAAGAAAAAATCTTTTGCCGTGGCGTCATAATCTCCCGAATCGGCACATCATCCAGTTCCAGCGCACGGTGCACAATCGTCTCCTGGAACTTCGGCAGCACGCCCATCCGCCGCGCCGCCGTCGCAATCAGCTTCAGCTCTTCCGGAGAATGAACCGCGGAGCGGTCCGTCAGCGGCACATCGAAACCACGAAGAATCAATGCCGCCGAATTCCGCAAGAAACGCACCGCCGGCCGCGCCAGGGCCATAAACAAAAGCATGGGGGGCGCCACCGCCACCGCCAGCGCCTCAGCCCGCCGCAGGGCAAGCGACTTCGGCACCAACTCGCCCACCAGCACTTGCAAATATGTAATGCAGGCAAAACTCACCGCGATCGCGCCCATATGCGCATACACCAGCGCATGAACCGGGATCGTCGGAAGCAAGGCCAGCCAGTCCAGAAAAATATTGGCGGCGAGAGGTTCACCAATCCAGCCCAGGGCAAGCGAACACAGCGTGACGCCCAGCTGCACTGCCGGCAAAAACTCATCCAGGTTGTGCTGTAATCGGCGTACCGCGCGGGCGCCGGGAACCCCCGCGTCCACCATCTGCTCTATCCGCGTATCGCGCACACTTACCAACGCAAATTCCGCGGCCACGAAAAAAGCGTTGACCAGAATCAGCAGGGCTACAGCGACGAATTGCAGCAGCGGCAGACCATGCATCTCGCCTGTGAGAATAGCATTGGTATGTTGCCCGGGAGACCCGCGCGGGAAAGTGGAACTTCCCCGCGAATCTCTGCGTATTCATGTGCAGAGGCTCACGGCGTTCATGTCACTCCCGTAGCCGTCTCGGGGTGACAGCCGGGTGTCGCATCCGTCTGACCAATGGATTCTCTTCAATTCCAGTGGCAGACTTCATCCTTCTTCTATTCATCCGGGGGCCTCGAGCATTTATTGAGTAGCTCTCTCAACAGTCCGGGGAGGCTCACGTGGCCGCGTCAAAAAAGGGAAAAGCGTTCTGGATCTGGATCGGCTCCGCCGCCCTCGTGGTCGTGCTGGTGCTGGGAATCATGGCTGCCCGCTTGGTTAGGGGCACGCAAATCGACCCCAATCGCATCGCCAAAGTTCAGCGTGGCGACGTCGCCCGTTCGGTCGTGGCCACCGGCAAGATCCAGCCGATTACAAAAGTTGAGGTCAAGTCCAAGGCCTCCGGCATTGTGGAAAAGCTGTACGTCGACATCAATAACCACGTCCACAAGGGCCAGCAACTGGCCCAGCTCGACGAGCAGGAAATCGTCGCCCAGGTGGACGCCCAGCGCGCCCAGCTGGCCGCCGCGGAAGCCAATGTCGGCACTTATGAGGCCAACATCGAGCAGGACCGGGTCAACGCCGCCGCCCCTGACCTGCCGATGTACAAAACCACCCTCGACCGGAATCTCGAAATGCAAAAAGAAGGTGTCGTGAGCCAGCAGGCCCTCGATAACGCCAACCGGGATTACCTCGCCGCCCTTAACAAGCGGGACGGGGCCAAAGCCCAAATCGGCGTCGATACAGCCAAGCTGAAACAAGCGCGCGCCCAGGTGCTGCAAAGTCAAGCCAGCCTCAAGCAGCTCGAGGAGCAGCTCAGCTACACCACCATCGTCGCTCCCATGGACGGCGTCATCCTCTCCCGCGACGTCGAAATAGGCGACGCCGTCAGCTCCATCCTCGTGCTGGGTTCCACAGCAACCTTGGTGATGACGGAAGGCGACACCACGCAGGTCTACGTCCAGGGCAAGGTCGACGAGGCCGACATCGCCCACGTCTACATGAACCAGCCGGCTCGCATTAAGGTAGAGAGCTTCCGCGATCGCGTCTTCAACGGCAAGGTCACCAAGATCGCCCCCCTGGGAGTAGAAAAGGACAACGTCACAACCTTCGAAGTCCGCGTCTCCATCGACAACCCCGGCGGAGAGCTCAAAGCCAACATGACCGCCAACGCCGAGATCCTCCTGGACGAGCACAAGAAGGTGCTCACCGTGCCAGAAAACGCGGTCAACTACGACAACCAGAAAAATGCCTTCGTCCAGATTCCTGACAAGAGCCAGAAGGAAGGTTTCCGCAAAATTCCGGTAAAAGTAGGCCTCTCCAACGGCTCAGTAACCGAGATAGCCAGCGGCCTGAAAGAAGGCGACCAAGTCGTCCTGCAGCAGTAGTAGGACCTTGTTCGCTGCCGCACAGAAGTGTTCACAAACGAACAGAACACCTTCGATCGGGAAGGGCCCAGGCCTGCAGGATCGCTGAATTCATTGACCTTGGGATGGATCAACATTGGCATGTGGAATGCCCTTCTCTACGAGTGTCGGGCTTATGCGCGGTCTCTCGCCCAATCGGCATTGCCGTAATACGAATTGCCAACTTCGAACTCTGAACTCAGAACTGTTTTGAATCGAGGAACACCATGAAACTTCTCTTCGCGACAGCAACCGCGGTCCTCATGGCGGCGACGCTCCCGGCCCTCGCCTCTGAGGCGACCTTCGAGCGCAACCTCTCCGTCAGCGGCCGCGTGGATCTCACCGTCTCCACCGGTTCCGGCAACGTTCACATCACCCGCGGCTCCGACAGTCAGATCCATATCTTCGGTAAAGTCCACTCCAACAATTGGAACGGAAATAACGATTCGCGTGTCCACGAGATAGCAGCCAATCCTCCCATTGAGCAAACCGGCAATATCGTTCGCATCGGAAAGCGCCACGAAGAGAACTGGCACAATATCAGCATCGATTACGAAATTCAGGCGCCTGCCTCTTCATTCCTTTCTGCTGACTCTGGATCGGGAGACGTCAACGTCGAAGGAGTGGGAGACAACGCTAAGCTCTCCACGGGCTCCGGCAACATTCACGCCGAAGGGCTCCACGGCGGTTTCTCAGTCAATACCGGCTCCGGCGACATCGTCGCTGAACAAACCGGCGAAGGCGAAGTGAAGGCCGAAACCGGCTCCGGCAACATTGAACTGCAGGATATCCACGGAGGTCTGCACGCCCACACCGGTTCGGGCGACATCAGGTTCCACGGTGTGCCCTCGATGGATTCGAAGCTTGAGACCGGCTCCGGCAATATCGAGCTTTGGCCCGGAAACGCTGGCTTCACACTTGATGCTTCCACAGGTTCCGGCAGTGTCAAGTCCGATCCCGAAATGGTGGTCCAGGGCTCCTTCGATCGTCACCACATCATCGGCAAGGTAAACGGCGGCGGTCCTGAAGTCCGTCTCGAGACCGGCTCCGGCGACATCCGCATCCACTAAGTTCGCATTTCGTAGGAAACACTTCGGAAAGTTTGAATCACAACGAAGATGGGTGCCCCATCCAAGCTCCACTTGGGTGGGAAAGCACGAACCCTACTGAGCGCTTTGACTGTCGGCGGTCCGAGCAATTGACCGCTCAAAAAGCTTGTTCCTCAGGCGAGGTCTTTAAGTCTTCTGGGAGGACCTCGCCTGCCTTTTTCCTCCCCCACCAGCTCACTCGTTCTATCGGCTCACAATCTCCACGCGAAAATAGGGTCGATCCTTCTCCTCCGGATCAGCCATAAACTCCTGCTCCGTTTTCGCTGCATCGTAATCCCGCCAAAGCCACATCATCTCTTCGGGAAACTCCGCTGCCCCCTGCCCGGAGTTATGTGTCCCCTTCCCGAAGCTGAAGTGAAAATCGTACCCGCGCGTCTTCAGCGAATTTGCCATCCGGATATTCGCCAGCGGCCAGCTTCCGTACTTCGGATTCTCCATATCGTTCGCCCCATCCTGCAGCCACACGCGAATGTTTCGCTTCGGTTCCCGCAAAACCTTCTCGGGATAATCCTGCCCGCCATCGGGCACTGCCGGATCCTCCTTCCACTGAATGGAAGTGAAGCTGCCGATCCAGGAAATCACGCGGCTGAACTCGTCCGGCATCTGCCACGCTGCATTGAAACTGCAAATCCCTCCCGACGACAAGCCGGTAATCCCGTGGCTATACGCATCCTTGCGCACGTTGTACTTCGCGCCGACTTCCGCCAAAATCTCGCCGCGCAAGAACCGTGCATAGCGGTCGCTCACTGTGTCATACAGCGTACTCCGCATCGAGTCCTTCAACGTCCTCTGCCACTTATCGCCGTAAGTTTTGACGAAGTTATACGTCGGCGTCCCCGCTGCATCCGCAATATCTCCCGGATTGATGAACACGCAGATCATCACCGGAATCTTTTTCTGCGCAATCAGATTGTCGATCACGTTCAGTGTCGGATTGTTTCCATCGCGATCGATGTATCCGCCGCCATCCTGAAACACCATCAATGCCGCAGGCGTCTTCGCGTCGTACTCCGCGGGGACATAAATCCAGTACTCGCTCTTCATCCCGTCATAGATCTTGCTCGTGTGGACGATCTTTTCGGAGAGCGTTCCCGAAGACACACCCTCCTCTAAATAAGACAGCGGCGCGAACGCGGGCACATCGAGGCTCCCGCCGAACTTCTCCCCCTTCACCAAATAATGAAACTGATGAAGCATGCCCACAGGTTCAACATCCGCCGAGGCATACCAGAGATGGGAACTCGGAATCTCCTCCATAGGTTTGGGTGCAAAATCATCGATCACCAGTACCGGCGGCGTATCCGAATCCACCGCAAAGAAGAACTGCGACGCGTGTCCTGTCCACGCCGTCCCAGCCTCTAGTTTCTTCGCATCGAAGGTGGCTTCGATTCCCGCGCGCAGACGTGAATTATGGGCCTTCGCCAACTCGATTAACTGCGGAGCCGTGAGCTTATCCGCGCTCCACGCGAGCGGCGCTATTAACCCCACAAACAGAAAAAGAACCCAGTTTTTCATGCGCCCATCCTACACCGAAGGTCGAGGTCCCTCAGGTTGGAAATCCGTCAGTCACAACGAAAATGGGTGCCCCATCCAAGCTCCCCGGGATCCCCGCGAACGGGGTCCATGTTCGTGGGGTGGTCGAGGGTGGGAAAGCATGAACGCGAATCGACCGAAGTTTGTCTTAAAGGGGAGGGCACACGGACGAGGTCATGGCGGTTTGAACCGTGTTCACGGCCATCCGTTTGGCAAATCCAGCCCCCGCAGCTACAGTGATCACGTCGCGTTAATTGCTTCTAGCATGCGTCAGCATTTTCGGAGTGACAGATCAGGACTGCAATGAAAAATGAGCTTAGCTCGAGTATTCGAATCGTCGCAGTTGCTCTCGCATCCACGATTTCACTGTCAGCACCACACGCCCGCGCACAGCAGAACACGCTCACGCCCAAAACCATGCCCGCCCTCGGCTCCGTCGATGAGCGTTATCAGTCCTACAACATCGAAATGCTTGAAGTGACCGGAGGCCGCTTCTGGGCTCCGTACAAGGCCCAAACCAGCGCACCCGCAGACACTGCACAAACCACACCCGGCGGCATGCCGGCCAACCTCTATCGCTACCGCGCGCCCATCGACCTGTCCAATCCCAAACTGCGCAGGCTCGCTGCGGCTCTCGCGCCGGCGTACATGCGCGTCAGCGGCACCTGGGCCAACTCGACCTACTTTCAGGATTCTGACGATCCGGCGCCAACCACTCCGCCCGCAGGATTCAACGGTGTTCTCACCCGAGCCCAGTGGCATAGCGTCATCGATTTCTCGCATGCCGTTGATGCAAAACTGGTCACGTCTTTCGCCATCAGTCCCGGCGTCCGCGACACCAACGGCGTATGGACCCCCATCGAGGCGCAGAAGCTATTGAATTACACCCGCTCCCTCGGAGCCAGTATCGCCGCCGCCGAAATGTTCAACGAGCCTACATTTGCCTCCATGGGTGGCGCTCCGAAAGGCTACGACGCGGCGGCTTACGGCCGCGACTTCCGCGCCTTCCATGCCTTCGTCCAGAAAGCCAACCCGGAGATGAAGATCCTTGGCCCTGGCGGCGTCGGTGAAGCGGGTTCGCTCGGACCAATCACCGGCATGAATCTCATCAAATCCGAGGACATTTTGAGTACCGAGGGCCCGGGCCTCGATATCTTTTCCTATCACTTTTATGGCGGAGTGTCGCAACGCTGCGCACGCATGGGAGCCGGTGCCATGGGCATCACACCCGAAGCTGCTCTCTCCGAGGATTGGCTTATGCGCACCAATCGCGATGAAGAATTCTATTCGGCACTGCGCGATCGATTTGCTCCCGGCAAGCCGCTCTGGCTCACGGAAACCGGAGAGACCGCATGCGGCGGCGATCCATGGGCCTCCGACTTCATCGACACATTCCGCTATCTCAACCAGCTCGGCACCCTGGCCAAGCGTGGCGTCCAAGTAGTCATGCACAACACGCTCAACGCCAGTGATTACGCGCTCATCGATGAGTCCACGCTCAATCCCCGTCCCAATTACTGGGCGGCCGTCCTCTGGCGGCGCCTGATGGGCACGACGGTTCTAAACGCCGGCGAATCCCACACGCCAGGCCTCTATCTCTACGCCCACTGCCTGCGCGACAAGCCGGGAGGAGTGGCCATTCTCGCCATCAACGCTGACAAAACAGGTGCGCACGAAGTCGATCTTCCCGCCAAATCGATGCGCTACAGCCTCACCTCGAACGATCTGATGAGCCCGACTGTTCAACTGAATGGCGTTGCGCTCGACCTAACGTCGGATGGCGATCTGCCCCCAATTCATGGCGCGGCGCAGCCTGCGGGCCGCATCTCTCTCGCTCCTGTAAGCGTCACGTTTCTCGAGGTATCCGGAGCACACAACTCTGCCTGTCGTTGACCGCAATCGGCCGCAACAGCCCAAAGCAATGGCCTATTTGATGAAGTAATACGGGTCGGGATACTTCACCGAGTACTCCGCTTCAGGAGTACCGCGCAGATCGCTCCACTGGTCGCCCACATTCAGCACAATGCGATAGCCCTGCGCCACAATGCGCGCCCGCTCCGCCGACTTATATTCGAGTGCGGTCGAACTTCTCTGCCCCGCCTTTCGTAGAATCAGTTCCTGCCATCCCTCAAATCCCTGGCCTCGTAGGTTCTGCTCCGTCGCTGCGCGCTCCGCTTCCCCGCGTCCAGTCAGAAAAAAGACGCTCACGCCCAGTCTCTTCGCTTCATTGAAGATGCGCAGTGTCCCCTGGATCGCCGGCGCTCGCGCCGACTCCACCCATGCATTGAAGGCTTGCGCGTCATACGCGAATCCTGCCTCCTCCATCTCCTGGTAATTCGACAGCGCGGTCTCATCAATATCGAGCACCAGCGCCAGCTTCTCGTTCGGACGCCGGTGCGCCGCCTCCCGCCGTAGAAAAGCAATCGCACGCCCCGACTGCAGATCCAGGTCCTTCGCATAGCACCCGCACGCGCAACTGCATGCGTGATACTGCTTCAACTCCTCCTTCTGCGTGTCGAGGTTCGGAATCCTCTCCGACGGCGCAACCGGAGCGAACCGCGCCTCGCTTTGGTGAGTTTGCGCGCCTATCAGGACTCCAAGGTCGCAAATCAGCGCCGACAAAACCCCAACAACCCAACCTCGATTCATCCTCAGCATCCGATCGATCCCCCCTCTCAAGAATCGCTGTCGGCCCGCGAAGTTCAGTAGCCGTTACTTCCAGTGCGCAACACAATTTCGTGAACATTCCTGCCGCGTCCGGTGTCTAACAAAGTAGAGTAACGCGCATGCCGCAGGCGCACTTTGCAAGCCACGCGCAGGAGCAGCCCATGTCCGAGAAAAATGCCGAAGTGACCGCCGATTCTCCCGACGCGCGACTCGCCGCCTACTTGCAGCGGTTCTGGCCTCATCGCTCCCACGAAGCTGGAACCTTGCGCAATCTTTGCTGCTTCCTCGGCTTTCACCTATGGGCCCAGCCCGACTACTCCAGCCAAGCCCCGCGCCGCGCCATACGATTCTGCCGCTGGTGCCCCATGGTAGAAATCGACGGCACCCGCTACTCCTGACGCGGCGCTTCGCCCGGCAGTGGGCCTGTCCGATTGACGAATCTTGATGACGCCGTCCGATGCTAAAATCAACTCATTCCAATCACAGGAGAACCACCATGGCTATCGAAAACTTCGAAGAGCTCTCCTGCTTTCGAGCGCAGCAGTAGCGGCGCAAGGGCTATCCTTCCGAAACCCATGTAAAACGAGGTCTCCGGACCGTCGGAGCCGAGAAAGAGCTTTGCGAAAAACTTGGTCGCAAGGATCTCTGTCCCTGTGGTTCGGGTCAGAGCTTTCAAGAACTGCTGTTTGAAATCGGGCAGATTTGACGGTTCAAACCGAAACTACTTCTTTCCGCGAGTAGCCTCTCAAATCGGGACCAGCATGCCTCGCATGCTGGTCCCACTCATCCGTTGGCAGATCTCATTCCCTCCGTCCCTTAGTCCCCATTCCCTAGTCCCTCAGACCCTCAGCCCCGTTCACTGCCCTCTGTAAACTGTTCTCATGATCCGCGTCTTCCGCCCGATCCCCGTCGAATCCCTCAAACTTCTCGTCTTCGATCTCGACGGAACACTGATCGACTCCGCGCAGGATTTGTGCAACAGCGTCAACGCCACGCTGACCCAATTCGGCCGCCCGGCCCTTCCCGACGAAGTCATCGCCAGCTACATCGGCAACGGCGCGCTGCTATTGGTCCGCCGCGCCTTCGCCACTGACGACGGCATTGACCCCGACGAAGAGACCCTCACCAAGGGCTACGCCTATTTCCTCGATTACTATCGCGAACACAAACTCGACTACACCTACGCCTACGAAGGCGTGCTCGAAGCTCTCGCCGCCCTGCGCACTGTCCACGATGAGTCTGGGGCCCAATCTGAGGCCGAAACGCATGCCCAGCCCGATGCTCCGCACCGCGCCATGGCTGTGCTCACTAACAAACCCGTCCGCCCAGCCCGCGCCATCTGCGAAGCGCTCGGCCTCGCCCCGTACTTCCTCAATATCTACGGCGGCAACAGCTTTTCCACCAAAAAACCCGACCCCGAAGGCCTCTTCGCCCTCATGCAGGAGGCCGACGCGCGCCCCGAGCAAACCGTCATGATCGGCGACAGCCAGGTCGACGTGCAGACCGCGCGCAACGCCGGTGCCTGGTGCGTCGGGTGCACCTTCGGCCTAGCCCCCGGGAGTCTCGAAGCCATCCCGCCCGACGTTCTCGTCGATTCGCCAATCGACTGGACAGCCGCTCTGCGCCCTGCGAAAATCAATGCAGAACAGTAGCGTAAAACCTGCGAAAACTTCGATTTACTCTAACTTCGCGGACATCTCACTGTTTCACGCATCTTGAGAATTGGCTGCCGCTTGCGACTTCCCCATGCGCGTACCCTCTTCGGGAATCGCACGCCTCCTCTGTTGCGTCCACACGGCCACTTTGGCCCGTCCAAGAAGCAAAAGAACTTTTGCCAGCACCCTATCGCCAACGTTTTGCACTCTTGTCGTACATTCGCATTCGCCTTGGAGATTCCGCATCATGCGCTCTTTTGTTTTGCTCCTTCTTCTCGCCGCACCCAGTCTCGTCCTTGTCTCGCCAATCGACGCCCTCGCCTGCAAACCGTCCAGCCCCGCTGCTCCACCCGCTGCACCATCCGTGCAAGGCGTAGTCGCCGATCCCACCGGAGCCATCGTCCCCGGCGCTGAAGTCGATCTGGTCGACACCACTGGCTCCATTACGTGCACCGGCCACTCCGGCGGTGATGGTAGCTTCCAGCTCACCGCCCCGCGCACTGGCAGCTACACCCTGGTCGTCTCTGAACCCGGCTTTGAGACTGTGCATAATCCGGTCGTCATTGCCACGCCCGCCCTATCCGTCGCAGCCGCAACCACGGCCCACAGCTTCGCCGCACCCATCCGTATCATCCTTCCCATCGCCGCGGTAGCCACCAATGTGCGCGTCACCGCCGATAGCAGCGAAGACCTCACCGCGCCCGAAGACAATCACGACTCATCCGTGATGACCTCCGACGACCTCAAGGCCCTGCCCATCTTCGACAACGACGACGCCACCGCCATGAGCGCCTTCCTCGATGACAGCGCTACCGCCACCGGCGGAACCGGCCTCATCGTCGATGGCGTCGAAGCTAATCGCGCGACGATCTCCCCATCGGCAGTCCAGGAAGTGCGCATCAATCAGGACCCGTATTCCGCGCAGTATTACTGGCCGGGCCGCGGTCAGATGGAGATCATTTCCAAATCCGCTGCTGACCACTATCACGGCCAGTTCAATTTCTATTTCCGTGACTCCGCCATGAACGCGCAGAATGCGCTCGCACCCTCAAAGCCCTTCGAGCAGCGCCGCATCTATGAAGGCCACATCACTGGCCCCATCCCACACTTCGCCAAAAGCAGTTTCCTGGGCACATTCAATCGCGCAGAAGAAGATTTAGACGCGGTTGTAAACGCTACCATCCTCCCTACAACCACCAACCCCACAGGTGCCTTCCAGGCCAACGTCCCCGCGCCCACCCGCGACACCGAGTTCAGCCTCCGCGCCGCGCACCAGTTCGGTGACCGCCATTCCGCCTATGCGCAATACAGCTATCAGGATTGGACCGGGCAGAATCAGGCTGTTGGCGGTCAAACCCTCGCCTCCGCCGGGTACAACAACGAGTACCACGAAGACGACGTGACGGCGCACATCGACTCCACGTTGTCAGCGGTGCTGCTCAATCAGCTCTCCCTCGTCGGCGAGCACGACTTCAGCCACAACACCAATGCTTCCGAAGCTCCGCGCGTCTCCGCCACCGGCTATTTCACCGGTGGCTCTGCGCAAGCAGACGCGCTCCAGACCGAGTACAACTTCCGCCTCTTCGACATGGCCACCTGGACCCATGGCCGCCACATGGTCAAGGCCGGCATCGGCATTCCGCACCTCAACCGCCGCGCCTACGATGACAACACCAACGCACTCGGCACCTATACCTTTGGCCCCACACTCGCCGCCGACAACATCACCGTCCTCACGCCAGCCATTCAGAACTACGCCAACAATCTCCCTTCCGGATACTCGCTCAACTCGGGCAACACGCACTTTATCTATCACCAGCAGGAGATGGGCGCCTTCATTCAGGACCAGTGGAAAATCACCGATCGCTTTGCCATCACGCCTGGCCTTCGCTACGACTGGCAGAACTTCCTCGCCACGCGACGTCTCGGCTTCTCGCCCCGTGCCTCTTTCGCATGGGTCATCGATCAGGATTCAAAGACCGTTCTCCGCGGCGGAGGCGGCATCTACTACGACCGTTTCGGTTCCGGCCCGCTTCTCGACCTCACGCGGTATCAGACCGCACGCCGCCGCGCCGTCAAGCTCTCGCTCAATCCCGCCAACGAGCAACCGTGCGTCCCCATCACAAGTTGCGTCGATCTTGAAACTGCGCCCGTGTCGCTTGCGGAACTAGCTCCCGGCGCCAGACTTCCTTACCAGATTCAGTACGGCCTCTCCATCGAGCGCCAGCTCGGCGAGCGCGCCACCGGCGTCGTCAGCGTCTATTCAGCGCGCGGCATCGATGAGTTCCGCTCCATCGACATCAACGCACCTACGCCCGGCTCCGACTACACCATTCGCCCCAATTCTGCCTACGGCTTGATCCGCCAGATGCAGCCGGCTGGTTTCTTCGAGGGCAATTGCCTCGACATCTCCTACCGCGGCCAGCTCAATAAATACTTCACCGGCTTCGGCCGCTACACCTGGTCCCACTACGAATCCAATACCGGTGGCATCAGCTGGTTTCCGCAAAACCAATACGCTCCCAACGACGAGTGGGCAAGCGCCAGCTTCGATCGCCGCCAACGCCTCGGCATGTACGCCATCTTCAATCAGAAAAGCGTATTCAATCTCGCCACCGGCATCTTCGCCAACACCGGCCGCCCCTGGACCATCCTCACCGGCACCGATGCCTACGGCGATGACCTTTTCAACACCCGCCCCGCAGGCGTCGCACCTTACACCGAAAATGCCCCGTCGTATGTTGACCTCGATCTACGCTGGGGCCACGACTTCGCTTTCACGCAAGACAAAGCCGACGACGCACCCCGTCTCGGCCTGTCCGCCGGCGCCTTCAATGTGCTCAACCACGAAAACCCCTCCAGCATCGACACCGTGGAGACCTCACCTGAATTCGGCCAAGTCACCGCCGTCAATCCACCCCGCCGCCTCCAGCTAGGCATGCGCTTCGAGTTCTAATCCGCACTTCACAGTTCACAGACTTATCATCCCGAACGGAGCGCATCTGGGGGCCCGCGGAATTGGGGCAAGCGCAGTGAAGGACCTGCGGTAGCTTTCGCGGAGCTTCAATCAGCACGACAATGGGTGCCCTATGCTAGCCGTAATACTGTTCACTTAATGATCCTGATGGCTTTGCGAATCTCAATCTTTGGCAGGGGCTTGACGTGGCGCGGGCGGAGCGGGAAGTTGCTCATCTTGCGCTTGACGCCGCGGGGATTGCGGCGATTGCGGCTGGAGACAACACGTTCCTGAAGGATTTCGTCGAGAACCGCGTTATGAAATGTTCTCCTCTGCTGAGGGGGGAATAGCGCCGTAGACGTTGATCTTGCGCCGAATGACGCGCACGGCGTGAAGGAACGAGAGCCTGTCGGGATCTTGGTCAGCCTTGAGAGCGGCCTCGTGCATCAGGCCGCGGATGGCGAAGTGGGCCATCATGAGGCCATAAAACTCCTGACGCACCAGATCGGGGGTTTTGCTGCGCAGCACGATGTGGGCACCGCGCAGATGGGTCTTGAGTTCGTCGAACGCGGTTTCTATCTCCCATCGCTCGTGATAGAGAGCCGCCAACTCGCCGGCTGGGGCCTTGCCGGGATCGAGGATGGTGGTTGCCAGACGATAGATCGGCTCGGAGCCCTCAATTCCTTCCAGGCGGTAATCGATCACCCGCAGCACGATCCCGTTGGTTTTATGCCGCCAGTCCCGCTCCGAAGGATAGACGCGGCTCAAATAGGAGCCATCGGCCAGAGGTTTTTCGCGGGCCATGCGCATATTCTTTTTCGTCCGCCAGAGCAGGTCCGCGCCTGTTCCTCGCGCCAGTTGCCATAGTTCGAAGCCAAAGAAATTTCGATCTGCCAGACAGAGCATGCCCTTTGCCAGGCGCGGAAGCACCGCTTTGGCCAAGGTGATCTCGCCCGTCCGGTAACTGTCCATCTGACTGCCGAACAGCACGTGGGTGCCGTTCTCCACCAGAGATACGAAACGAATCTGAGGATATGCGCTCGTGCCGCGGCTGGCTCCGGGGCGAGAGAAAGCCTCTTCGTTGGCCTTCTCGTCAGCCACGTCGAAGGTGCTGCCATCCAGGCTCACCAGCCGCCAGGTCCGATACCACGCGCCACGCGTAACCCGCACTGCAATAGGCTTAACCAACTCATCGTGCAACTGCTGCAGAGGCTCCCAGCCCAGCCGCGTGCGGGCTTGGGAGATACCCGACTTGCCTGCCACACGCACCCCGGCCGACGGATCGCGAAGCCACTGCACTCCTTCCAATAGACAACGCAATACCTCGCGATAGGACGATTGCATATAAAGCGCCAAGGCGATCACGTAGTAAATAACTACCTGCGCAGGAAGGTCGCGCTGACGAATGCTGGCCTTGCCCGTCCGGGCCAGCACCGTACCAATGGCCGAATCGGGAAACGTCTTGGTGATCACGCCAAGACTGATGTAATCCGTGATCCGAGCACCCGGAGGAAGTTCCGCAACCGTACGCGCCAACTGTGGCCTCCTGTCCTTGCCTTATACAGAATGCCACAAATTTCATTAAGTGAACAGTATTAATGCTAGCCGCGATTTCTCACAGGGGATCGATTTGATGGCGGTTAGCGCTGCGAAGCATTCGGGAAGAGCCATCAAGCGGCTTGAGATCGGCTTGGCGACAGGTTCGGCAAGTACGCGGAGAGGCTCATCGCAGGTCGATGCCTGATTTGTCGGATAGCTCCGCCAGGCCGATTCCTGGGTTCGTGTGAAAAAGTTGTTTGTTCGCGGTGGAGACGTTCAGCATCGCAGCGCGTCGAAGGCCCGAACGTAAATCTTCTTCCAAGGATAGTTGGAGTTCAGTTCCAACCACACGCGCCGGGCGCTGATATGTACGAGGGCGCCGATTTTGAACAGCTTGAGCCGGATCGTATCCACCTGCGCCTCGGCCCACTCGGTGCCCTTGAGCGCCAGGCGCCTGAGCGCTTCAACCAGCGTATAAGCCAGCGCCGACAGGTACAGCCTGAGCTGGTTGCCCTTCATTTCTTCCGTCGAGAGGCGATAGGCGAACAGGCACATCTGCTCCTTGATGCGGTTCTCCATCTCGCCGCGCTGGCAGTAGAACTGCTCGTATAATTCGCGAGCCGCCCACTTATCCGGAGTTAGCGAAGTTACCACGAAGCGTGGGTTTTCGCCCTTGTCCAGATACTCGGCCTTGGCAACTACCCGCCTCGCCCGCGCCCAGCTCTTGTGCGTTTGATAGTCGAACTCGGTAAAGACACGCGCTGGCTTGCCAGTCTCGGCGTGCTGCAGCCTGGCCTCGTGCATCTGCTTGCCGACGATCTTCTGAAGCCGGCTGTTGCGCGCCAGACCGAACAGGAAGTCCACGCGATTTTGTTCGGCCTCGCACCAGGCCATCAGCTCCTCGCGACAGAAGCCAGAGTCGCCGCGCAGCACGATCTGCACCGTGGGCCACTTCGCCCGTAACCGGGCCACGATGCGCTTGACCTCGTCCAGCGCGCCGGCCGCTCCGTCGATGTTGGCCGGCCTGAGCCGAGCGCATAACAGTTGATCGCCGGCGAAGATATAGAGCGGCAGGTAGCAGTAGCTGTCGTAGTAACCATGAAAGAACCGCTCCGGCTGATGGCCGTGGAGCGGGATGTTGGTTGCATCCAGGTCGAGCACGATCTGCTCGGGCGCTTCGGCGTGCGACTCGATGAACAGATCGCAGAGCAGCCCGTCGATCTTCTCCGGCGCGTAGTCGATCTTGTGATAGCGCTTGCTGCCGCCGGGAAGTTCCAGCCGGTTCAGCGTGCTCTTGCCGGCCAATGGCTCTTCCAGCTTGCGCCGGCCCGACAGCACAGCCATCAGCGGGTCGTGGCGCAACTGCTCATGATCGTTCAGGTCCTCATAGCCCAGCGCCAGCCCGTAGATGCGCTGCGAGAGCATCTCACCGAGCTGGTGCGAGACCAGCAGCGGCGACCGCCGGTCGGTGAAACAGGACGCCAAACGCTTCAGCAAACCGATCTTGCCATCGGCCTGACGCAACAACAGCGCTCCGCCATCGCTCGATATCTGCCCCGCGGTGAAACTGGCCTCTACGCGCCGCGAAAAATGAGATGCAAACGAGAAGACTTCTTGATTACACTCTGTCATGAGAAGGGCCGCCCTTTCCGCAGCCAGAACCACGCTTCGACAACGTAGTTATGACACAGAAAAGACGGCCTTTCTACCTATTTCCTTCTTCCAGAATCATCCAAATCGACAATCGACCTGTGAGATTTGCAGGCTAGCTCCGCTAGGGTGGGAAAGCGCGGACCCAAACCGACCGCTCTCATCCTGATCGACTACAGCGGACCCGGGAAGCCGACGGGGCTGCGGTCCGGGGAGCGTCAATCAGGACAAACACGAGGTGCCCAGGTCTCGATTTTCACCGGGGTCCCGGGCGACAGGGCCCCGTCGCTGGGTGGTTTGGAACCGGGGAAAGCAACGACACTGAACCAGCAGGCTTCCCCGGCGTAAACTGATTGCGAAATCGCGCAGGTTCCGGGTCGCCTGGTTTCCAATTCTTGTCCGGAACTTTTCTCCCCTCAAGCTCGTACCAGCCAAAGGAGATGCAAATGAAACTCCGTCCCTTCCTGGCCTGCCCCATGTTGTTCGCTGCCCTCGCCATCCTCGCCACCCCGGCCAGGGCCGACAGAGATCGCGTCCAATTCGGCGCCGACATCGTCGTCCCTCCCAGCGAATCAGTCCACGACGCCGTCTGCTTCTTCTGCAGCGTCGACGCGAAGGGAACGGTCGATCACGATGTCGTTGCATTCTTCGGCGATGTTCACATCGCCACTCATTCCAATCACGACGTTGTCAACTTTTTCGGCAATGTCCACATCGACGACAACGCCACCATCGCCCACGACGTGGTGAATTTCTTCGGCACCATTCACCTGGGTGAAAACGCCTCAGTCGGCAACGATATGGTCGCCATGTTCGGCGCCGTCCACGCAGCCGACTCGGCTTCAGTCACGGGAAACCGCGTCATCGAGCCAGGCTGGCTTCTCTTGATTCCTCTCATGATCTTCGGTGGAATTGCCGCTCTCATCGTAAGTGCGATCCGGAACTATCGCCATCGCCAGCTCTACGCCGCTGGCTATTACCCTCCCCCACCGCCTCCGCCACCCATGCCACGCGCCTGACCTGCGCTGTACGTTACAGCAGTTTCACAATTGCTGTATCCCGAAGTCACCGCCGCAGAGTGGCATTTTCCTTAAGAAAATGCCACCTTTCACGGAAACTGAAAAGGGCACGTGAATTGTGGAACTGCTCTAAGGAAATGCAGATCGTTCCAGCCGCCCATGCGCGCCGGCTGCGCATTGTTATGCCCGGCGGCAGTGGTCAGATGGGCCAGGTACTCGCGGCCTATTTTCAAGAGCGCGGCCATTACATCACCGTGCTCACGCGTGGCCCTTACACCGCCCCCTGGCAAACCGTTCACTGGGACGGCTCAACCATTGGCCCGTGGACCGAGCACCTCGAAGGCGCCGATGTCTGCATCAATCTGGCCGGCCGCAGCGTGAACTGCCGCTACCATCCCGCCAATCGTCAGGCCATCTACGATTCGCGCATCCAAACCACACGCCTGCTCAATCGCGTCATCGCCAATCTTGCCGATCCTCCGAAAGTCTGGCTCAACGCATCCACCGCCACTATCTATCGCCACGCCCTCGACAGGCCAATGGACGATGTGACAGGCGAGCTCGGCGGCAACGAGCTCATTTCCAAAACGCGCCGCGCACCCGACACCTGGAACTTCTCTATCCGCGTCGCCAAAGACTGGGAGACCGCATTCTTTGAAACGCCCACGCCGCGCACTCGCAAAGTGGCTATGCGTTCAGCCATTCTCGTCAGCGCGATTCCGGGGAATGCCTTCACAATTCTTTCGAACTTGGTCCGCGTCGGCCTCGGAGGCAGCCAGGGCAACGGCCGCCAATTTGTCTCGTGGATTCACGACGCCGACTTTGCCCGCGCCGTCGATTTTCTTATCGCACGTGACGACCTCGCAGGTCCCGTCAACATCGCTTCACCCAACCCGCTCCCCAACCGCGAATACATGGCGATTCTGCGCGAAGCATGGGACGTCCCGAACGGCTTGCCCATCCCCACACCACTCCTCGAAATCGGCGCATTCTTTCTGCGCACCGAGACTGAGCTTGTCTTGAAAAGCCGCCGCGTAGTCCCAACCCGCCTGCTCGACGCCGGCTTCCAATTCGAATTCCCCAACTGGCCCGCCGCCGCCGAAGACCTCGTCCACCGCTGGCGTCACCGCGAAGACTGAGGTACTACGAACTCAGAACTCTGAACTGCGCACTGTGCGATCTAGCGCGCCGGCGTGATCTCCGTAACCGGCAAATCCCAATGCGCCGCAAGAATCTCAAACCGCCGCTGCTCTTCCTTCTTGTACTTCTCCTGGTCCGGCCAAAGTTCCTTGATGATCGCCTCTTCGTCAGGATTCGAAGTCGTAGCCACCGTTGAATTCTTGAACCGAATCGTCACCCGATAATCCCAGCGGCCATCTTCCGTCGTGTGATACGCCGGCGCGTCGATCTTCACCGACAGCATCCGCCCCGTCGCCACAATCCTCTTCAGCAGCGGGTAGTGATTTTTGAGAAAGAGTTCAAGAAACTCCTGCTGATGGCCCCACTGCACCTTGTAGTAGTACTCGATGGTGTAAGGCTGATCGGTTCCTGCCTGCGGCGGCGCACCCTGCGCCATCAGCGGCGCTGCAAACGAAAACGACAACACCACGACCACAGCGGCGAGAAATCCTCGAAACATGAATACCTCCACGGAATGTTGGTTGACATTCTATCGTGAAGGCATTCGTGCTGAATCCTTGAGGGAGGGCTTTAGGTACCCACGGCGGAATTAATTTCCCCGCCGTGGTTAAGAAAGTTAACTAGCTCTATGTATGAATGAAACGGGCCCGGTAAAGAAAAGGTAAATATGGATGATCAAATGAACCGCTCTAGCATCCCGCATAACTCGCCAGCGCTGCCTTGCTGGGAATCGTCAGGATGGAACCATTGAACGCCACCAACCGTTCATGCTTGAACACACTCAACGTTCTTGTCACCGTCTCGCGCGAGGCGCCAATGAATTCGCCAATCTCCTCGTGCGTCATTGAGAACCGGAACTTCGTCCCGGATTCGAACGTCTGGCCGTTCTCGCTCCAATCCAACAAAAGACGCGCCAGCTTCTCCGGCGCGGAAGCCGATAGCCCCACCGTCCGCAACTGCTCGCAGGCCATTGTGAATTCGCGCGTCAACTCTTCGCTGAATACCTGGTAAGCCTCGGGATGACGCATCATGAATCCAAGAAACTCGCGCCGTCCGATTGGAACCAGCCTGGCCGGATAAACCGTCTCGGCCGTCGTCTCATACGGGCTTCCCGACAGCGCCGACGCCAGTCCGAGAATGTCGCCCTTCCGCGCAATGCGCAGGCTTAGTCTGCGTCCATCGCTCGAATTGATCGAGAGCTTCACTTCTCCATCGAGCACGATGTAGATCCCGTGCGACTCTTCTTTCTCCGAAAACAGCACGAAGTTCGCAGGATAGGACGATGAAGCACCGAGCGACGTCAAATCTTTCAAAGCCGCCGGTGAAAACTTCTTGAACAGCTCGCCAGGAAATTGCATCTGGCACTGCGCCGGATATTGCTCCCCGCCACCAACAACATCAATTCCATCACGCATCGTAAGCATTCCGAACCTCCTCGGCAAAGCTGTTGCGATCTATTTACCGGCCACTTCTCCGGCCAGATCCTGAATCCCCAGGGAATTGGCAACGAGCTTGGCGCCTGATTGGGAAAAAATACTTCTCAGAACGCGCTTGCCACCCGCATCTGCGTACGTCACATTTCTCAAATCGATTGACAGCTTTTTCGAACCGAGCCGCGGAGCCATTTCCACCCAGACCCGTTCCAACTCCTGCACCCACGGCCCTGCGATCCGTCCTTCGAGCACGAGTCCCATTCCGCTTTCTGTGTCGTTAATGGTGATTCGCAGCATGCCACTGTATAAGGCAAGTGCCCTGCCAAACTCCGCCACACGCCGCGCAATTCCGCTTCGCTGCTGAGAAGAAAGGAGCTTAACTATTTGCTTGCAGAACCCACAGGAAGGAACAAACACTCAAGTGACGACGGGACGAAGACGACATTTCGTCACGCGGACTACATATAGTCACTTCGCTCGATGCCAAGCTTCTTTAGTTTCGAGTTTAATGTCGTACGTTTCAGCCCCAGGCGCTCAGCCGCGCCATCCGCGCCGCCAATCTGTCCTTTCGTTTCCCGCAACACGCGTAGAATATGCTCCCGCTCCGCCGCATGAAGCGTCGGGCTCTCCGATTCAACGGCATCCCTGTCTGCAACCTCGAGTTCCCCCAGGGGTACATACAACACCGATCCACGCGTCAAAATAACTGCGCGTTCCAGCAGGTTCTCCAGCTCGCGGATATTTCCCGGCCAGCTCCACTTGGTCAACACCCGCATCGTCTCCTCGGGAATCGTATCGATCACCTTGCCCATCCGCCGGCTATGCGTAGCCACAAAGTGCCGCACCAGCACCGGAATATCGCTGGCGCGCTCCCGCAGTGGCGGCGCAAATATCGGAAACACTTTCAGCCGATAGAAAAGGTCGCTGCGGAATTGCTTCTCCGCCACCATCTGGGCAAGGTCGCGATTCGTCGCCGCAATCAAGCGCACATTCACGCTGATCGGTCGAGTCCCGCCCAGCCGCTCAATCTCTCGCTCCTGTAGCGCGCGCAGCAACTTGGGTTGCAAATCCAGCGGCATCTCGCCCACTTCATCCAGAAACAGCGTCCCCTCATGCGCCAGTTCCAGTCGGCCCATCTTGCGCGCAATCGCGCCCGTAAATGCGCCCTTCTCGTGCCCGAACAACTCACTCTCCAACAGCCCCGCAGGAATCGCCGCGCAGTTCAGCTTGATAAACGTGTGTTCGCTGCGCCCGCTCAGTCGATGGATCGCACGCGCCAGCAACTCTTTCCCCGTTCCCGTCTCGCCTTGAATCAGCACCGTTGCGTCCGTCGGCGCTACCGTCTCAATCTCCTTGAGAACGTGTCGCAGCCCCGCGCTCTCTCCCACGATGTCCTCAAACCGGTTCTCCAGGTTGATTTCATCTTCGAGATATTGCTTCTCCTGGCTCAGCTTGTCGCGAAGCTCCGCAATCTGCCGATAGGCCACGGCATTGCTCACCGCCATCGCAACGTGGCCCGCAATCTCGGAAAGCATCTCCGCTTCGCGCTGCCCGAATGCGCCCTCAAGGCGGCTTGCCACCGCCAGCACTCCGATTGCCTCGCCGCGATGCACCAATGGAACCCAGCACCCCGCTTGCATCCCCAGACTGATCAAATGCCGCATCGATTCCTGCGCAAATTTCGACTCCTGCATGCGATCCAGCACCACCGGCTCGCCCTTGTGAAACGCCAATCCCGACGGCGAACCTTCCACAGGCAGCCGTACATCTCCTCGACGGGCACTGCCCTCATCGGCACCCAGAAACTGCACCATCAATGTTCCGGTCGCCGCATCATACAGTCCTAGGGTCGCCGCATCATGCGGAACCACCTCGCGCAGGCTCGCCGAAATCGCCTCCAGCAATTTCCGCACGTCCATATTGGCCAGCAAAGCGCCGCTTAACTGCAGCATCACCGCTTCCTCCGCGCGTTTGCGGTCCGTGAAATCCCGGGTCACCTTCGCGTATCCGATCAATTCCCCGCTCGCATCGCGAATTGCCGTAATAACCGCATCGGCCCAGAAGCGCGATCCATCCTTGCGCACCCGCCAGCCTTCCTGTTCTACGCGCCCACGCGCCGCCGCCAACCGCAAAAGCTCTGTCGGCTTGCCGCGTTCCACATCTTCTTCTACAAAGAAGCGCGAAAAATGCAGCCCCAGCACCTCACTCGCCGGATAACCCTTGATGCGCTCCGCGCCCGGATTCCACGTCGCAATGTGGCCATCCTTGTCCAGCAGGTAGATCGCGTAATCGCTCACGCTCTCCACAATCGAGCGAAGCTGCTGGTCGGCTCGCCGCAACCCTTCCATTGCCAGACGCTGTTCGGTCACATCGCGCACAAAACTCAGCACGATCGGCCCCGACGCCGTCTCCATTGGCTTGAGCATGATGTCTACCGGAAACTCGGTCGCGTCCTTACGCAAACCGAAGAGATTCAGCGCAGCCCCCATCTGTCGCGCGCGCGGGTGCGCATTGTAGTTTTCGCGATGGCTGGGATGCCCTCTGCGAAAGCGTTCCGGAACCAGGTTCTCGATCGGTTGGCCGAAAAGCTCGACCTGCGTGTATCCAAACAGTTCCGCCGCCCGCGGGTTCGCACCCCGAATTACGCCGGTGGCATCCGTGACAAAAATCGCGTCGGGAGAAACATCAAAAAGATTCTCCAACGCGGAATGAGCGAACTCGGCCTGTTCGTTCTTAGCCGCAGCCGCCGCGTCCTTTTCTGGGGAATCGGAAAGGCGCATACCTGGCTTGGACCTTAGGTTGGACAATACGCTGGTGCATCGACACACTGCAACCGCGGGGACGGTGCAAGAGAATGTTCCCCACTCTGGACGTCGATTCCCTGCACCCTTCTCGCACCTGCCTGAATCCAAAGGGTCACAGGAGAAGCTTCCCTCATGGCTCAGAAAATTGCATTCATCACAGGCGGAAATCGCGGACTCGGTTTTCAGACCGCGCTTGACCTCAAATCTCCCGACACGAAGGTCGTCATCGGCTCGCGCGACCAGAGGCAAGGCGAAGAAGCTGTCGCCAAGCTGCGCGCAGCGGGCGTCGACGCCGACGTACTCAAATTTGACATCACCAATTCAGCAGATCATCAGGCAGCCTACGACTACTTCAACTCGAAGTACGGCCGCCTCGATATCCTCATCAACAACGCTGGCGTCGCCGCAGGCAAATTTCCGGGTACCGGTCCCGAGCACTCGGCCTCCGACGTTCCGCTTGAGGTCCTCGACAAGGTTTTCGCCACCAACTTCTTCGCGCCCATCGCCCTCACCAAGAAACTCCTCCCCCTTATCAAGAAAAGTCCCGCAGGCCGCATCGTCAACCTGTCCAGCATCCTCGGTTCGCTCACCCTGCAGGCCGATCCGAAGTCACCCATCTACAACGCCAAGTCCTTTGCGTATGACGCCTCAAAGACCGCGCTGAATGCCTTCACAGTCCATCTCGCCTATGAACTCCGTGACACGAAAATCAAGGTCAATTCCGCGCACCCCGGCTGGGTCAAGACCGACATGGGCGGCGACCAGGCGCCCATGGAATTGAGCGAAGGCGGCAAGACCAGCGCAGAGCTCGCCACTCTGCCCGACACCGGCCCGACCGGCGGCTATTTCCACCTGGGTCAACCCCTGCCCTGGTAAACGGTCCTTAGAAAGCTGAATCAAGCACGACCATGGGTGCCCCAGGTCTGGATTTTCAGACCTGGGAAAGCACAACCCAATGAGGCTCTCCCCACTCCCTGTCACCTGTCCGAGCGTTACAATGCGAGCGAACCCAAACTTCACTCGGAGGCCCGCATGCAAAAGCATTGGCTCAAGATCGTGGCCGGCATCGTCGCCTTGTTCGTCCTCGTGATTCTCCTGGTTCCCTTCCTCCTCAACGTCGACGACTTTCGCCCGACAATTGAAAGCCAGCTCTCCGCTGCGCTTGGCCGACCGATCACCCTCGGTCACCTCACTCTCTCGCTCCTCAAAGGCAGCCTCGATGCGGAAAACATCTCCATCGCTGACGATCCCGCCTTCAGCACCACGCCCTTCCTTCAGGCAAAATCATTGCAAATCGGCGTTGAAGTCCTGCCCCTTGTTCTCCACCGTCAGGTGCGCATCACAAACCTGGCCCTCGACACACCCTCCATCAATCTCCTCCACGCAGCAAACGGCCGCTGGAACTTCTCCAGCATCGGCGGCGCTTCCAGCACCAAATCCCCGCAACAAGTCAGTACCTTGCCCGATCTCACCGTCGGCGAATTGAAAATCAAAAGCGGCAGTGCGTCGGTTTCCTCCATCCCCGCCGTACGCAAACCCTTCATCTATTCCGGCATCAACGTCACAGTCCAGCAATTCTCTTTTTTGAAATCCTTTCCGTTCCAGCTCTCTGCAACACTCCCGGCCTCCGGTTCCCTCAGTCTGAACGGCAACGCCGGCCCGCTCAACCAATCGAACGCCGCCGCCACACCCTTCCATGCGACTCTCGCTCTCAAACAATTTGATCCGGTGGCATCCGGCATCATCGACCAGGGCGCAGGCATCTCCATGATGCTCGACGTCGATGCCGACACCATGTCTGACGGAACCACCGCCACCAGCAAAGGCAAAGTCCAGGCATCCCGCCTCCATCTCGCGCGCACAGGCGCCCCTGCACCGAAACCGGTCGACATCGATTTCGCAATTGCCGACAATCTCGCCACAGAAACGGGCCAGGTCACGAGTATCTCTATCCACTCGGGTCAGGTCGCCGCCCACGTCACCGGCAGCTACCGCATGACTCCGAAAGCCATCGTTCTCGATCTGCACCTCTCTGCGCCTAATCTCCCTATCGATCAGGTTGAACGGCTGTTGCCTGTTTTCGGTGTGGAATTGCCCAGTGGCTCCGAACTCAAAGGCGGAACACTCACCGCCAATCTCGCCGTCACCGGCCCTGCCGCAGCAACCACAATCAGCGGTCCCGTCGAGATCGACAACACCATGCTCGCCGGATTCGACATCGGCTCGAGAATTCAGGGCCTCAATCTCTTCAAAAGCGGCGGCGGTACGCAGATCCAATTGATTCGCACAACGGTGAGTTCATCGCCGCAGATCACCGCATTCAACGCCATCGATGCCAATCTGCCTCAGATCGGAACAGCCACCGGCAGCGGCACCTTCGCCCCCTCAGGTGCTCTCGATTTCAAAATGGTCGCCACCTTGAGTTCGAACAATGCCGTCGGCGCCGTCACCAATCAGGCCATGAATACTGTCTCCGGCTTTGTCGGCGGCTTTCTCCATCCCAATGCCAAACCGGCGGCCACCAACACAAACCGGGGGATTCCGCTCACCATCACCGGAACCGCCTCCATTCCTACCATCCGCGCCAACGTGCTCTCCATGCTGAAGTGACGTTCGACGACGTTCCCCAGCACCCCGCAATGGGTGGTCACCGGTTATCGCATCGTACCGAGCGAAGAATCTGACTCGGGCAACGTCGCAATAAGCAAGGAAATGGGTGCCCCATTCTTGAATCGATTTTCATTCAAGACTAGGAAAGCACAAATCCAAATTCGACCCACCGTACTCTGCACCGCGGAAACACGCAACGACCGATGGTTCGCCGCTGAGAATTAAGATGACTGAAAGAGTTCTCGCGTGTCGTTCGAGGTCCCAATGGAATTCGATCTGCAAGACAGCATCGTGCTTCTGGCCTGCACCCCATCCACACTCAACGCACTTCTCCGGGATCTCCCCGACACATGGACCAACGCCAACGAAGGCGATAACACCTGGACACCTAACGCCGTCATCGCCCATCTCCTCCACGGCGAGCAATCCGATTGGATGGTCCGTGCCCGAATCATTCTGCATCACGGCGAAACCCAGACATTTCAGCCCGTAGATCGCTCGGCTCACCTGCAAATGGCAACAGAGAGATCCCTCTCCGAGCTGCTTAATGAATTCAAACGTTTGCGCGCCAAGAATCTTGAAGAGCTGAACTCCCTGCACATTGGCCCCCACGATCTCAAGCTGCGCGGCCGCCATCCAGCCTTAGGCGTCGTCACCCTATCTGAACTCTTCGCCGCATGGACGGTCCACGACCTGACTCACCTCCACCAGATCACCCGCATCCTGGCCCACCAATACCGCGAAGCCGTCGGCCCCTGGAACAAGTTCCTCGGCGTCCTTCAATGCAGCGGCCACAGCGCCCCCGCATAAACGCTCCTCCACAACAGAAGCTGTGTCGATCCACACGAACCTCCGTGCCCCATCCTTTCGCTTTCTTCCCGGCGAAAGGGTGGGTACGCACAGACCTCGACCAAACACGCCGTCATCCTGAGCGACCAGACATTGAGCGTAGCGAAGTGGACGGGAGTCGAAGGACCTGCGGTTGGTTTTCGCGCTGCAGAGTGAGTAGACCCTGCAAGGCATTTTCGCCTATTCTTCGCTCTTCAGCTATAATCCCAGGATGGACTTCCAGCTCGTCACCTCCTATAAACCTCGCGGCGATCAACCCCGCGCCATCGACGAGCTGATGCAAGGTCTCGCGGCAGGCGAAAAGCACCAGGTCCTCCTCGGCGTCACCGGCTCCGGCAAGACCTTCACAATGGCCAAAATCATCGAGCAGTCCAACCGCCCCGCCCTTATCCTCGCGCACAACAAGACCCTCGCCGCCCAGCTCTATCACGAGTTCAAACAGTTCTTCCCCGGCAACGCAGTCGAATACTTCGTCAGCTACTACGACTACTACCAACCCGAGGCCTACATCCCCGCCGGCGACCTCTATATCGAAAAAGAAGCCACCATCAACGAGGAGCTCGACAAACTCCGCCTCTCCGCGACACGCTCCCTCTTCGAGCGCCGCGACGCCATCATCGTCAGCTCCGTCTCCTGCATCTACGGCCTCGGCTCGCCCGAAGCCTATTACGGCATGCTGCTCCTGCTCGAAAAAGGCCAGAAGATCAGCCGCAAAGACATCACGCGCCGTCTCGTCGAAATCCTCTACGAACGCAACGACGTCGACTTCCGCCGCGGTACTTTTCGTGTCCGAGGCGACGTCATCGAAGTCTTTCCTACCTATGACGAATCCGCCTACCGCATTGAGTTGTTCGGCGACGAAATCGAAAGCCTCTCGCAAATCGACCCGCTCTTTGGCAGCGTGAAACAAAAATTTTCAAGGCTCCCTATCTACCCCAAGAGCCACTACGTGGTCCAGCCCGAACGTAAATCGCAGGCCATCGATTCCATCGTTGCCGAGCTCAACGAGTGGGTCCCCAAACTCGAAGCCGAAGGCCGCATGGTCGAGGCACAGCGCATTCACCAGCGCACCCGCTTCGATCTTGAAATGATCAAGTCCATGGGCTACTGCCACGGCATCGAGAACTACTCGCGCCACTTCTCAGGCCGCCTGCCCGGCGAGCCCCCACCCACTCTCCTCGATTACTTCCCGCGCGATTTCCTGCTCTTCGTCGATGAAAGCCACGCCACCATTCCCCAGGTCCACGGCATGTGGTTCGGCGATCGCAGCCGCAAGCAAAATCTTGTCGACTACGGCTTCCGTCTCCCTTCTGCTGTCGACAATCGCCCGCTCAAATTCGAGGAGTTCGAGAACCGCATCCATCAGACCATCTACGTCTCCGCCACGCCCGGCCCTTACGAGCTGACGCGCTCCGCCGGCGTTGTCGTCGAACAGGTTATCCGGCCGACAGGTCTGGTAGACCCGCAAGTCGAGATTCGCCCCGTCAAAGGCCAAATCGACGATCTGCTGGCCGAAATCCGCGACCGTGCCAAAAAGGGCGAACGCGTCCTCGTCACCACCCTTACTAAGCGCATGGCCGAAGACCTCGCCGGCTACTACACCGAGGTAGGCGTCCGCTGTCGCTACATGCATTCGGAGATCGAGACCCTCGAGCGCGTCAAGCTCCTCGCCGGCCTGCGCAAAGGCGAGTTCGACGTCCTCATCGGAATCAATCTTCTCCGCGAGGGCCTCGACTTGCCTGAAGTCTCACTCGTCGCAATCCTCGACGCTGACAAGGAAGGCTTCCTCCGCTCCACTGGCTCCCTCATCCAAACCATGGGCCGCGCTGCGCGCCACCTGGAAGGTCGCGCCATCCTCTACGCCGACCGCATGACGGACTCTATGAAGAATGCGATCGGAGAAACCGATCGCCGCCGCGTCATCCAGACCGCCTACAACGAGGAACATGGAATCGTGCCGCAATCCATCATCAACACCATGGACATGGGCCTCGCGCAAATTCTCAAAGCCGAATACGGCGAAACAGAAATCGAAGCCGCAGCCAGCCTTCCCGAGTTCACCACCCAGGCCGAAGTCGACCAATACATCGCCAAACTCGAAACCGAAATGCGCGAAGCGGCCCGCAAATTCGAATTCGAAAAAGCCGCCCGCCTCCGTGACAGCATCAAGGAGCTCCGCGACAAGGAATTCCTCTTCGGCTAGGTCTTCCGGTTCTGATTGCAAGTTTCAATCGGCAAGAAAATGGGTGCCCAAGGTCTCGATTCTGAGACCTGGGAGAGCGATGAACTCGTCCCACCTGACTTGTCATCTTTGACACGCATGATTTGTGGAGTGGATGTTTCGTCTTTATCGCCGGAAGCTCGCACCGGCCGGGTGCCCCATCCAAGCTCCGCTTGGGTGGGAAAGCGAAGAACTCCATCGAACGTTGATCTAATCCCTATTCCCTGTTTTATTCATTCCACTCACCTTCCTCGTCCAATGGTGTGAGATAGATCACACGCCGAAGGCCTATCATAAGAAGACAATCAGCTTGTCTGGTCCCCTCACAGCCGATTCCAGCTGTTGCACCGGAGTCTGGATGCGAGAATGAGGTTGGAGTTTCAATGGCAACCCTCGGCAGTTTTGCCCTTCTTATCGCGCTGGCTCTGGCCGCCTACAATCTCTTCGCCGGCGCCATCGCCCTACGTCTGATCGCCACCGGTCAGCCCGCGCGCATTTCGCCCGAGCGCCTGGCCGACACCGCCCGCCGCGCCGGCATTGCGGGCTTCTATGCGGTCTCGGTCGCCGCCTTTGCGCTCGTCTATTCCGTCTTCACCAACGACTTCTCCATCACTTACATCCTCGAGCACTCCAATCGCGCCCTCCCCGCTCCCTACAAATTCGCCGCACTTTGGAGCGGTCAGGAAGGCTCGCTGCTTCTGTGGGCGTGGCTGCTCGGCACCTACGGATTCGTGCTCCGCCTCACCCACAAAACCGACGTCAAGCTCTACGCCTACGCAGGAACCATCCTCGCCGGAGTGCAGGTCTTCTTCCTCGCCGTCGTCAACTTCGCCGCGCCGCCGTTCTCGCTCCTGAAAGGCGCCATTCCCGACGACGGCAACGGCCTCAATCCGCTCCTCCAATATCCGGAGATGGTTATCCATCCGCCCATGCTGTACCTGGGCTACGTCGGATTCACCGTCCCCTTCGCCTTCGCCCTCGGCGCGCTCATGATGCGCTACCCAGGGGAAAAGTGGATTAAGATCACCCGCGTCTGGACCCTCGTCACCTGGCTCTTTCTCACCTGCGGCATCTTCCTCGGCATGCACTGGGCCTACGCCGTGCTTGGCTGGGGCGGCTACTGGGGTTGGGACCCGGTAGAAAACGCAAGCTTTATGCCCTGGCTTACCGGCACCGCCTTCCTCCACTCCGTCATGATGCAGGAGCGCAAAGGCATGATGAAGAGCTGGAATGTCTGGCTCATTTTCTCGACATTCCTGCTCACGCTGCTCGGCACTCTGCTCACGCGCGCCGGCCTCGTCAGTTCAGTGCACGCCTTCGCACAGTCTTCCATTGGAAGCTGGTTCTACACCTTCATGCTGATCGTGCTCGCGGTCTGCATCTTCACCTACGTTCTGCAGCGCAATCACCTCAAAAGCGAACAGCACCTCGAGTCGCTCGTCAGCCGCGAGTCCAGCTTCCTCTTCAACAATCTCGTCTTGCTCGTTGCCTGCTTCGTTATCCTCTGGGGAACACTCTTCCCCATCCTGAGCGAGTACGTCCAGGGCAGCAAAGTCACCGTCGGCGCGCCGTTCTATAACCGCGTTGCCATCCCCATCGGACTGTTCCTGCTCTTCCTCACCGGCGTCGGCCCGCTGCTACCCTGGCGCGCCACATCCTTGCGATCCGTCCGCCGCAACTTCGTCTTGCCCACCATCGCTCTCTGGGCCACCGCCATCGTCTGCATCGCGGTGGGCGTATCGCCGTGGAAAAATGGCGCCTTCGATGCCGGCAATTTTTATGCTCTAGTCGGCTTCTCCATGTCCGCCGCTGTCTTCACCGCCATCCTTTCGGAGTTTCTCCGTGGCGGCGCAGTCATCGCGAAGCAAACCCATCGCAATCTCTTCTCGGCAATCTTTCTGCTTATTCGCCGCAACACCCGCCGCTACGGTGGATACATCATTCACATCGGCGTCGTCATCGTCGTCGTAGGCTTGTGCGGCTCGGCCTTCAACCGCAATGAAGAGCGCGAACTCGCGCTGCATGGCACCTTGCCCATCGGCCCCTACACACTCGAGTGCGTCGGCTTCACCCAGGATTCGAACGCCAACTACAACTCCGAGTACGCGCTGCTCGATGTCTACAAGAACGGGAAAAAGCTATTCCAGATGTCGCCGGAGAAGCGTGTCTATCTGGCCAGCGAGCAGCCGCAAACCATGGTCGCCATCCACTCCGTTCCCGGCTGGGATTTGTACGTCGTCTACGAAGGCACCAACCCTGACTCAGGCCAGCCCATCATTAAGGCCTTTCTCAACCCGCTCGTCGGTTGGATCTGGGCAGGAGTAGTCTTTATCGTCTTCGGCACCTTCATCGCTCTCGTACCCAGTCTCTCCCCAGCCACAGCATCCCTCCGCGTCCCCGCCGCCCGCACCGTAAGCGAGCCTGCACTCCGAGGAGGCGACTGATGACAAATTCCGGTCATCAATCGGAGGGAGCAGGGGCCTTCAGGCCCCTGAATGAGAGTCAAATTCCGTCGCGGGCTTCAGCCCCGGAGGAAGCTGTGACCCGGAAAGAACCCTCTTTCGGAGAATCCAAACACCAGCGTTTCGCCCTCCTGAAATCGGCAAAAAAATGGGTGCCCCAGGTCTGGATTTTCAGACCTGGGAAAGCAACGAACCGCGACGCGTCCTTCTACCTGAAAATCACCCAAACTCTACTCCTCGCCGTAGCCGTCTGCTTCTCCGTGGGCGCCACCGACGCCAGCTCCCGCTTCAATGACCTTGGCCATCGCCTCATGTGCACTTGCAGTTGCGCGCAACTCCTCGGCGAATGCAATCACGTCGGCTGCCCCGAGTCCGGCCACATGCGCGACGAGCTCAGCGCAGCCATTGCCTCAGGCGCGACAGACGAACAGATCCTCACCAGCTTCGCGGCCAAATACGGCGCGACGGTCCTAGCCGCACCCACCACGCACGGCTTCGATCTCGTAGCCTGGATCGCCCCCTTTGCTGTCTTCGCCGCAGCCCTGCTCGGAACCATCCTGCTCGTGCGCCACTGGTCCGTAGGCCGCACACAGCCTGCTGAGCTTTCTAACCCCACCATGGATGCCCTGCGTGAAAAGATACGCCGGGAAACCGGCTCTGGCATCGACGGAGGCATTTGACCATGACTGAATCGCAAGGCCTCATCGCCGGCATCCTGCTCGCCCTGGCTCTCGGCATTTACACCTTCTGGCCCGACAACGTCTTCGCCAATCAACGCGAAAAGACGCGCCTCGAATATCTCCTCGAACGCAAGGACCAGCTCTACGAGAATCTCCGCGACCTGAACTTCGAATACCGTGCCGGCAAATATCCCGAAGAGGACTTCGTAGCCCAGCGCGCTCTGCTCGAAAACGAGACCGCGCAACTCCTCGCCGAAATCGAATTCCTCCAGCAAGCCTGACCGCATGCACTTGGGAATCTCAAAATCAGTACGAAAATGGGTGCCCCATCCAAGCTCTGCTTGGGTGGGAGAGCACGAAACTGAAGATTCGCACGAATAGGACATCATGAACGCCTCACCGCTCATCTCCGCGACCGTACTCCTTTTTGCCGCCTCCTTCGCCCAAGCCGCCACCGTAACCGGCACCGTCATCGACAAGACCACCGGCAAACCCGCCGCAGGCGACACCGTAGTCCTCGTCGACGTGCAAGCCGGCATGAGCGAGGTGGCCCACGCCACCACCGATACGAAGGGCTTCTACTCCCTCAACGAGCCCGGGAGCGGCCCCTATCTCATTCGCGTCACTCACCAGGGCGCCGGCTACTTCATCGCCGCGCCGCAGGGCAACGCCCCCGGCGACATCCCCGTCTACGACGTGGCCGCCAAGGTCGAAGGCGTCTCCACTGAAGCAGACGTCTTCGAATTCGAATCCGATAACGGCCAGCTCCGCGTCACCGAGCGCTACTTCGTCCACAACACCAGCGTGCCGCCGCGCACCCAGTGGACACCGCGCTCTTTTGAAATTGTTCTCCCGCCCGAAGCCACCATCGCAGGAGTCGCCGCGCAGCGCCCCACCGGTCTTCCCACCAGCGTCAAGCTTGACCCCACCGGTGCCAAGGGCCACTACGCTTTCAACTTTCCCATCCAGCCCGACGAAGCCGACAAGGACACGCTCTTTCAAATCGAGTACACCGTCCCCTACAGCAACGGAAAATTCACCTTCCATCCCCAGGTCTCGCAACTCACGCAAAGCATCGGCGTCCTCCTGCCCAAGAGCATGACCTTCGCCTCGGGCTCCGGGGTCGCCTTCCAGCCCATCACGCAGGACCCTGCCATCCAGACCTACGTCGCGAAAAATGTCACGCCCGGCAAGGCTCTCGAGTTCACCGTCTCGGGAACAGGCTCCATGCCCCGCGAGGCGCAAGGTGGCCCTCAGCAGGGCGAGGGCGCAACGCAATCCGCAGGAGCACCTGGTACTACGCCGGGAGGCGGCATCGGCGAACCTATCAACACGCCCGACCCTCTCACCAAATACAAGTGGTGGATCCTTGGAGGCCTCGGCCTGCTCTTAGCTGCAACAGCCGCCTTCCTTCTCCGCAAGCCGGCAGGAGGCACGACGCCCGCCTACGCCGCTGCAACGGGACTCGCCACGCCCGGATTCACTGCAGGATTCACCGCATCGAGCGCACCGTCAGGCCCCACAAGCCACGCCGCACCACATCCAGCAACGGTGCCCACACCAGCCTTCGCCAGCCCCGCAACGCCAGCCGCCAAAAACGCAGCCCTGCTGAATGCTCTGAAAGAAGAGCTCTTCGCACTGGAGAGCGAAAAGCTAAACGGTACCCTGACGCCAGAAGAATACGCGGAAGTAAAACCAGCCTTGGAAGTGGTCCTGAAGCGCGCCCTGAAGCGCAATTCCTAGCCAGCTGAAGATAGCGATGAATCTACAGTACGGCCGTACCCACAAGAACCATCAGTAATCTTTGGTGGAAGAGCGAATCGGCGTAGGCTCACACCATAAATTAAGAACGACTACAGCACTCTCCTGGATCGGGTAGGAGGCAGGGTCACCCCTGCCGTCCTCCCACACCACCCGCCGTGCGGTTCCGCAACGGGCGGTTCCTGTCTTCCGTTTCCGGAGTGAGCTTCGTCTCGTTGACCATTCGCCTGCTGGTCTCTGGACACTTGATATAGCCATCGGGACTTCCGGCCCCTACCTCCATAACAAGTCCTCTTGCGAGGCTTCTGTCCAACCAGTCAGAGAGATAGCCCTCTATCCGCTCGTGACAGGTTCAGCCCTTCGCTCCAAACAGGCAGCTACTATGGCCTCTGCTGACTTCTGCCATGGGATCAGAGCCCCTCTCGGCGCCCTCAGTCACTAAAGACAACATGGCAGATCTCCCCGGGTATTGCGCACTCACCTTCACGCTTATGCCTGTCGGATCTACGTCACGGCGTTCCGTGCAAGTACTGGGCTTTACGTCTATGGGCCCGCTCACCCCGCCGTGCCGCCTCTATCCGCTTCCTGTTCGTCAAGCCAGCGCTTTGCCTGCGGCTTCCTCCAGATTCCGCCTCGCGACGGGCACCCTTGCCGTTCAGCTAACACTTCCCCTTGCCGGGTGTGTAGAGGACTTGCACCTCCAAGTAAGTGCGCCCTGCCGGGCGCAATCGGGTAGGAGGCAGGGTCACCCCTGCCGTCCTCCCACACCACCCGCCGTGCGGTTCCGCAACGGGCGGTTCCTGTCTTCCGTTTCCGGAGTGAGCTTCGTCTCGTTGACCATTCGCCTGCTGGTCTCTGGACACTTGATATAGCCATCGGGACTTCCGGCCCCTACCTCCATAACAAGTCCTCTTGCGAGGCTTCTGTCCAACCAGTCAGAGAGATAGCCCTCTATCCGCTCGTGACAGGTTCAGCCCTTCGCTCCAAACAGGCAGCTACTATGGCCTCTGCTGACTTCTGCCATGGGATCAGAGCCCCTCTCGGCGCCCTCAGTCACTAAAGACAACATGGCAGATCTCCCCGGGTATTGCGCACTCACCTTCACGCTTATGCCTGTCGGATCTACGTCACGGCGTTCCGTGCAAGTACTGGGCTTTACGTCTATGGGCCCGCTCACCCCGCCGTGCCGCCTCTATCCGCTTCCTGTTCGTCAAGCCAGCGCTTTGCCTGCGGCTTCCTCCAGATTCCGCCTCGCGACGGGCACCCTTGCCGTTCAGCTAACACTTCCCCTTGCCGGGTGTGTAGAGGACTTGCACCTCCAAGTAAGTGCGCCCTGCCGGGCGCACCCAACAAAAAGAGCCCTGCGATCAGCAGGGCTCTTATATTTCTCGGATTCTGAATTTCACTTTAGTGCTGGTCCTCGTGACTATGTCGCCACGTCCAGTAGTCTTTCTTATCCGCATCGTTACGGTGGTTGAAGTCCACGTGGTCCCGATGCGTATCGTGTTCCCACTGGTTGTAGTAAACCGTCTCGTGATCCCACCCGTGATAGTCGTGATAGTAGGGATCGTAGACGCGCGCGTGGACCGCGCAACCGCTCATCAACAACGCAGAAACAAATGTCCCTGCCAACGAAAGTGAAACAGGGTGCTTGAAGCGCATAGTCGTATCTCCTGGCTGCAACTAATCGTTTAGATGCACCTTTAGCCGCAACCCGCACAACAGCAAAGAGAAAATCCGCACGCCATGCACTTGAGACGAAATGGAATTATGCTTAGAACCGGCATTTGCAGACTAACGGGTAAGATAAGCGCACAATGACGGGGCATTCCGAGATGCGAAGCGCCATCGCCCCGACTGCCAGTTCCAAGAGGGTCCACGCCTATCCGTATATCCACCCATACCCCCCTACCCTATCGGCTGCCTGCGTTGCAGAGAATGACCGTTTCCTGTGAACACCGAATTCCCGGTCCTTCGCCAGCTCTCGCGCGTCCAATTGAGTGGGCCCGAACAGTCAGGAGCTGGCAGATGAACACTATCAAAACCACGATCTTGTTGACAGCCTTGACGCTGATCCTCGTACTCGCGGGCGAGTACTTCGGCGGAAGCAACGGCGCGCTGATTGCCTTTGTAATTGCCGCGGCCACAAATTTCTTCAGCTACTTCTACTCCGACAAAATCGCCCTTGCGATGTATGGAGCACAGCCAATCACACGCGAGCAATTGCCGCGCATCTACAACGTCGTCGAGCGCCTCACTAGCCGCGCAGGTCTGCCGATACCGAAGATCTACGTTATTCCCACGGAATCTCCCAATGCGTTCGCGACTGGCCGCAATCCACAACACGCCTCGGTCGCAGTCACGCACGGCATTCTCAACCTGCTCACCGATGAGGAGCTCGAAGGCGTGCTGGCCCACGAACTCGGCCACGTCCGCAATCGCGATATCCTCACCAGCTCTATTGCTGCGACGCTCGCCGGCGCGATCACGATTCTCGCGCGCATGGCTTTTTGGTTCGGCGCATTCGGCGGCGGCGATCGCCGCGACCGCGACGGCGGCGGCCTCGGCGGCATTCTCATGCTGCTGCTTGCACCCTTCGCAGCGCTATTGATTCAATTATGGGTATCCCGCACTCGCGAATATGAGGCGGACGCGAGCGGCGCGCACCTCACCGGCAACCCCTATGCGCTTGCGAGCGCCCTTGAAAAGATTGCAGCCGTCAGCCGCCAGGTGCCGCTGATGGCATCACCGAGTACGGCGCATCTGTTCATCGTGCAGCCTTTGCTTTCGGGCGAGATGCTGATGAGCCTTTTCTCGACTCACCCGCCGATCCAAAAACGCATTGAGCGGCTCATTGGCCGGCCCTCGGTGCGCGGAAGCCTGCAATAACCGAGGCTCCAGGGTCAGAATTGTTCCACGTGGAACAATTGTGATGGCGGATACATACGACCGAAACCGTCGTAATTCCAAACTCGTTATTCTCTGCAAGTTTTCGTGCGCGCTCCCCTAACGAAAATACCGTGTAGTAGCCGACTGCTTGTATTCTTGCCCCATGAAGACCTTGCTTCGTACGCTGCTTTATCTTGCCTTGATCGTCTGGCTGGGTGGTGAGATTTTCTTCCCTGTGGTCGCGGCCGTCACCTTCAGCACGTTGCAGGCGAACACGCACGTCGCGGGCACAATTGTGGGGGAGTTGCTGCGGATACTGCATGGAATCGGACTTGTCTCGGGCCTGGTGGCGCTTGCACTGCTGGCGCTGGCTCCCGCCTGGGCTATTTACAATCCGCGCGCGGTGCTGGCTCCCATGATCCTGCTGGTGCTGATGCTAGCCTCGACCGCGTATTCGCAATACGGCATCATCCCGGCAATGGAGCGGGATCGAATGGCCGCGGGCGGTGCGATCGACGTCCGGAATCCCACGGATCCCTTGGTCGCGGACTTCAACAAGCTGCACAACCGCAGTGAACATGTGGAATTGATCGTCCTTCTGCTGGGAATTGCGACTGTGGTCCTGGTCGCTCGCAGCGAATCGACTCGAATCTGAAAACATTCTTTCTGCTTTTGGGCCCTGTTTTCCGAAAGACTTCGATCTGAGGAGTTCGTCCATGGCCCGATTGATCCAGTGGAATCTGATCTCGCTCGACGGTTACTTCGAAGGCGCCAGGAAGTGGGATCTTGAATGGCACAAATATGTCTGGGATCAGGAAATCGAGACTTACTCGGTCGAGCAACTGCGTTCCGCGGGAATGTTGCTCTTCGGCCGCGTCACGTACGAAGGCATGGCCGCTTATTGGAAGACGGCGCACGGGGAGGTGGCAGATCTCATGAATAACGTGCCAAAGGCCGTTGTCTCACGGACCCTGGAAGAGGCGGACTGGAACAATACGCGGATCATTCGGGGTGGCACAGCAGTGGAGGCCCCGAAGCTTAAGCAGGAAATCGAAAAGGACATCCTGGTTTTCGGCAGCGCGGCGCTCTCAGCAACACTCACCAAGGCCGGACTGTTCGATGAATTCCGTCTCGCGCTGGCGCCGGCCGTGTTGGGCCGCGGGACGCCTCTGTTTGGCCGCGACCTTCCGCGGCAGCGCCTGAAGTTGCTGGAAGCGCGGCCTCTCAAGTCGGGCGTCGTGATTCTGCGCTACGCACCGCAACCCAGCGAATAGAGCGCCGAGTGGGACGTAGGCCGCCTCGACACAGCATCACAACATCACATTGGTCTGCATGTCCCTCGTAGTACGATTGCGCGCCAGAGGATGCATCCGATGGCGCAGGGAATCGAAGCCGGTCCGGAAATCCCCCAGCAAAGCTCACTCGCCTCGATCAAGGCTCGCGCAGCAGCCGGGCGCATCTCGTGGGTTGGTCCCCTGCTGCTGGTATGCGCGCGCTCGGTCCTGTGGCTAACATTGCAATCCCTGCTTGCTGTATTCCTGCTTGCCCTGCATCGCCCCGCCCCTTTCCGGACGGCGGGTCAATGGTGGCCTGCCTACGCCAATCTTTGTGACTTCGCCTGCCTTATCGGCATGCGTTACTTCACTCACAAGGAAGGCATCCGCCTCCGCGACCTCATCGGGCCTATTCGCCTGCGTTATGGGCGCGATCTGTTTCTGGGGCTGGCTCTTTTTGTCTTCATCTTTCCATTTTTCATCGGCGGAGGATATCTCGCTGAGGCTCTGATCTACGGTTCCCCTGCCAACGCCCCAATTATGTATTTGCTGCAGGCGCATGCCTTGCCCCTGTGGGCGACGGTCTACAGCGTGACAGTCTGGTGGATGATCCAGGCACCCACGGAAGAGCTTACCTACCGGGGATATGTTCTGCCACGGCTAGAGGCGCTCACGGGCCGCACCTGGGTCGCCTTCCTGATCGTCGGCTTCTGGTGGACCGCGCAGCACTGCATGTTTCCATTCATTCCCGACTGGAAGTATCTGATGTTTCGCTTCCTCGACTTTCTTCCCGGCGTCGTGATCATGATGCTGTTCTATCTGCGCACCCGCCGGTTGGCTCCGTTCATCGTTGCGCATTGGCCCATGGATATTGCTGCCGCCGTCATGACTGCAGTCTGGTAAGAGATTTCAAGCGCCTCGCCCGCACAGTCCATCATGTCAAGGCCCGTAATCGCAGCGGCACCGAAGTTGTCCGTTCCCGAGCGGGGCATGCAGAATTGCTATGGGCAGAGAGGATGGACATGGGACAAGAAGCAAGGTGCGCTTGCGACTGGAACGGCACGAAGGCCCAGGTGAAGGCGCTGATTGAGCCGCCGGACCTGATCCTGCGTGGAAGCATCGGCCGTCGCATTCCCATTGCCGCGATGAAGCAGATTCGAGCCGACGGTGACCGGCTGCGCTTCACATTCAACGGCAACCCCGTGGCACTCGATGTGGCAGCAGCGTTGCGGCGAAGTGGGCGAAGGTGCTGCAGACTCCGTCGCCCAGTTTGGCGAAGAAACTTGGGATCACTGGGGAATCCGTCGTGCGCATGATCGGCGAGGTCGATGAAAAGACACTGGAGAAAGCGATCTCGGAAGCAAAGGAAGTGACAACTCGCAGCGGCGATCTGATTCTGGCCCGCGTGGACACACCCGGCGAGTTAACTGCGGCGCTGATGAAATCTGCGGACGATCTGAGCCGCGGCGTGCCCATCTGGTTCATCTATCCCAAAGGGCCGGGGCACGCACTGAACGAAAACATCGTGCGCTCGACGGCGTTGGCTGCGGGCATTGTCGATACAAAGGTTGCAGCGGTTTCATCGACACTTACGGCGTTGCGATTCGTGAAGCGGAAGAGCTAGCGCGGTGTCTTGGATGTTCATTGAATCGATTGGAAGGATCCAACGCACCTCGTTCGACTTTGATTGGGCGTGAACGGCAAAGGCGTGCGCCCCCTTGCCTAAGTAGTTAATGTACGTGACTGATGTCGTCGTTCGTCGAGAACTGGTTCGTGAAATCGCTCTCGTACGGAAAGACGTGAATCATCCACGTAAAAACCTCGGGAAGAAAGGTTCCCCCTTCGGCCACGCAAGCCGAGCGGGTATGGATAGAGCCGAACATGCCGAACTTCGGGTGCTCGCCAAAGTACTCCTTCACCTTATCCGCCGGGGCGCCGCAGAAGTTGGTGTGCTTATGCCAGCGTGCCACGCTGAGGGGTATGCGCCGGTTCAACTCGCCCTCGGACGCACTGGGGCGGGTGGTGAACATGACGCCTTCGAGGACGAAGCGCTTCTGCGCCGTGTGGTAGTAGAGCAGCGAAGTGGGGCGGGTGGGATCGAAGACGGTGTCGGCGTATTTGGCGTTGGCGTCGTTGGTGAAATGAAACTGGGGCTGGTCGACGGTTGGATTGGCCTGGATGTAACCGTCAGCGATAGCTTTCTTGTAGTCCTTGTACTTTTCGATTGCGGTCCGAACCTGGTCGACAACAGCCTTGGCGTGGTCCTTGTCCCCGGACAGCTCCGGGCGCGCCGGGGTGATGCACATGTGGTTGGTCATGGCTTCCATGCTTTCGCCCATGACACTCATGCCCTTCATCGTGTCCATCATCGTGTCGCAAGGATTGTGGTAGAGGTCAGTGGTGGTGACGGATTCAACCGTGGCGCTTGGCTGTTGCCCGGGGCTCTGGAGCGTCAGTTGGGGCGGCACGCCCAAAAACGCGCTGCCGGACAAGAAGGTCACGACGAATGCCCCGTAGAAGGGAGCGGGCCGTTTCCTTCGTGTTGCTTTCATGTCCAACTTGGGGGCGAGCGCTCTTTTGGCGGCTCGGCAGATGGAGTCGGAGACGACCCATATTGCGCCGGCAGCGTAAGAGTAAATGCCGAGATTGGATGCGAGACTGCGGTTCTGCATGGTTCGCTGGCTTCGTCTTCTGGCGAGAAGGGCTGCGGACACTGCCAGAGTAGCCTGATTCCATCAGACCTGAAAGATCCAGTTGCGGGAAGGATAATGAGCGTTGCGGACAGGATCAAATTGAGAGTAAGGCGGTGAAAAACCTAAACAGCAGTCAGCGCCAATTCCGATGGTGAGCAAACTGAGGAACAGGCGCGCTATCAGTTCGAATACTGCGAGATTCGCGATGCTCTCGAGTGGACCGGTGCGCCGCGACTCACCTCAACTTTTTGCCATCTTCTACGCCTGCCGAGCCATCGCAAGGTCCACGATCTCTCCGATCATCTGGGTATAGGAGAGGCCGGATTTCCGCGCAGCCATGGCAAACTCCTGTCCGCTGGAGAGCCACGGGTTCGGGTTCGCTTCGATGACATACACCTCGCCTTTACTCGACACGCGCATGTCGATCCGGCCATAATCGCGAAGCTTGACGGCACGATACGCCTTGAGGGCGGTCTCGGTGAGCTTGGTTACGGTTTCTTCATCGAGGTCTTCGGCTATCGCCGATTTCGTCAACTTATACGCTTCCGTGTCTTTCTCGAATTTCACATCCTGACTGGCGATCCTGGGCACGCCCTTGGGGAGTTTCGAAAGGTCAAGTTCCACCAGCGGGAGCGCATGGGCGCTATCGTAACTGCCGAGGATGGAGGCGTAGATTTCGCGTCCTTCGATGTACTCCTCGATCAGCGCAGGAGAATCGAATTCCTTCTGTATATAGGAGACACGCTCCATCAACTCCTTTACGCTGGTCACTAAGGCGGCGGCATCGATGCCGATGGATCCATCTTCGGAGGTTGGCTTCACGATAAGTGGAAACGAGATGTCATGTGCATGGTCGATGGTGCCGCGATAAGCTGTCGCGAAGTAGGGCGACTGAATCCCATAAAAAGCGAACATCTTCTTGGCGATCGATTTATCCTGCGCAAGAATGTGCGCATGCGGTCCCGCGCCGGTATAGGGAATGTCGAGCAAATCCAGGAATGCCGTGACGTGCATCTCCTTGGTGTCATCGCCTGCATACGATTCTGTGAGGTTGAAAATGAGATCGGCGCCACATTTGGCGAGTCCGACCAGTGATTGCGGGCGCCCGTCGAGAACGTAATACGTCGGCTCATGACCGAGCTTCTCCAGGGCTTCAAAGATCTCTTCGCGGTCGTGCTTCACCGGCTTCTTCTTGCGTTTCTTTTGCCCCTTGCGCTTGCGCGGTGGAGGAACCTCTTCCGGCACTTCAGCAGGTTCTTCTTCCCACAAGTCGTACAGCACGGTAACTTTCAATTTCGGTCCAGTCAATCGTCCTCCAATCCGAGAGCCGGCAGCTGCCAGCACCCTCAGGGATGAATAAACTTCCCACGGATCAGGTAATTCATGGAGAGTGCGGTTGTGTACACGATGAACTCCGTCAGGTATTCGGACTCGCGTCGAACGTCCACGCGCAGACCCAGGTCCTCAACGCGTTTGCAGATTGTTTCCACGAGTCGCTTGACGACCGGACGTTGGACGCCGCTCCAATACGCGACCTTGTCGACAATCGGCTTGCGATGCTGATGCAACATCTCGTGGGCTGGTCGTACGCCCTTATGTCGCCTGCTGGAGACATTGAAAATATCGGCAAGGTCGGTATCCAGCGCGAGTTCCTGCACTGGAATCTCCTCGGGCAGGCTGAGTCGATAGAACTCGCCGACCGTGGATTCCATATCATCGACGGTGACGTCGGTACGGCCGCGACGCCGGATCGGTTCGACATCTCCGACTTTTCGCGCCATGCGATCGACGTATTGAAGCTTGGCCAGCGCGCCCCAGCCTTCGTAGCGCTTACGCCATTGCGAACGAGGCGTGAGCCAGACCGCAAATGTTTCAGCGAAATCTTCATCCGGATGCTTCTGCGCGTACCACCCCGCCATGTGGCGAACAAACTTCCGCGAGAACGGGATGGGACGGTAATTATCGCGATAAGCACGTCGAAACGGACCGAAGAGATCGTGCCACTCAGCCGACTTGTAGAGCTGGTACGCGTAATTGAATGCGTGTCCGGCCTCATGACGCATGTACATCATGATCTCGCGAGCGTCTTCCAGATCGTTCATCTCGCGCTCAAGCTGCGCCAGGTCCGGGTTGGCCAGATAGAACGGAATGCCGATGACTGGCTCGCCCGAAGGACATCCCCATTCATCGGTGAGATAACAATGCGGACGAAACTTGTGGATGCCTTTGGCATCGAGTTCGCGATAAAGCTGCTGAACAAATCGTTCCAACGGAGAACCCTCTAGCTTAAGCCCGAGTTCGCGAATGGGCTTGGTGAGTATCTCCTGGAATTCTGTTCGGGTTTGCTCGAAATTGCGCACGGGGCTATTCAGAGTTCTATACCAAGGGACCAGATTTAGCACCGTAGGACGTATCGCTTATGCACATAGCATTGTGGGCACTCTTAGTTCTGAGATAGCGATCTCATGGTGCTCTTGTGCCATGCGCGGAAGATATTTTGCGGACTTCGAAGGCAGGCCACGAAACTACCCGGTACTTGTAGATTTATGCCGTACTCGTCCTTAAGTACTCCCGGCCTTCTTTAGCAAGCGCCACTCGGTCGAACTGGGTTTCCCGCTTCCTGCGTCGGTTGAGCTTGAGGGGCCGGGAGTACGTACGGCGTCGTGCCGAGCAGGTTGGCGGCGCACTCGGTGAGGATTGCGGGAAGAGCAGCAGTCGTTGAGGGAAATGAGGGGATGGATGTGTCGGTCTTCGAGAAGTTGAAGGCCGCCGTCATGTCACCTACAGTAGCGCGGCGCCAGGCTGAGAGGTTAGGAACCTCGGCGCCGAACCGTGTCTCGAGAAAGCGAAGGACCGAGGTGTGATCGAACAAGTCAGAGGATACAAAACCGCCGCGGCTGAACGGCGAAATCACAAGCATCGGCACACGGAAGCCCAACCCGATGGGCCCGGTGATGGAACCGGCCACCGTCGGATCAGGCACGGCGGCCGCGGTCACGTATTCGCCGGGAGTTCCTGGGGGCGCCGTGGTGGGGGGAACATGATCGAAGAAGCCGCCGTTTTCGTCGTAAGTCACAAACAGAGCCGTCTTTGCCCATGTCGCGGGATTTGCTGTTAAAGCCGCGACAATCGCTGACAGTGTGTTTTCTCCCAGCAAAGATGGCGACGGAGGATGATCCGAATCGATGACCGAAGCAATGACCCACGAAACCTGCGGCAAGTTGCCCGTCAACGCATCCGACACGAAGTCGGTTGGAAACTGGGGCGTGAATGCGTTGTGATAGAGCGTCGATGTGGAATCCTGGAAATTCTGGAAATAGGAAAGGATATTGTCGGAAAAAATTCCGTTTAGAATGTTTTGATCGGGTGACGTATAGACTTTCCATGAAATGCCGCGCGCCTGCAGCTGCTCGGGCATCGTCGTGTAAGTAAGCTTGCCAAAGAACGAAGACCGGTTGGTCACCAGCGTTTGCAGGAGTGGCCCGCCATTTTTTCCATCCGGGTCAATAGAAGCCGCCATCGAATAGATGCGATTGGGATCCGTCGGACCGATCACTGAACAGAAATAGTTGTCACAAAGTGTAAAAACGTCGGCGACGGCGTAGTAGTAAGGCAGATCGGCGCGCGTGTAATAGCCCATGGAGAGCACTGCGTCATTGGCGTTGACGGCGACACGCGAAGTCACGAAGCCATTCATCGCGCCATTGTTCCAGCTTTGATGCTGCGGCATCCAGTCGTGCGTGATGTCGTGTGTGCAGGCCGCATTCACCTGCGAGGTATCCATGTGGAATGGCAAGAGCACACCGGCCGGTGCGTTCGAGGTGTTCCCAGGATAGGGCTGCTGAAACGCCGCACTCTGCTCCGAGAATCCGCGCACCCCGCGATAGCTTCCAAAATAGTGATCGAATGAGCGGTTTTCCTGAATCAGGATCACGACGTGGTCGATGTCGGTCACTTTGGCGCAGGCGCTGGATCCGGTTCCGGTTCCAGGATTCATTGGAAGACCGGCGTGTCCCCCGCATCCGGGGAACAACGATCCGGCGAATCCCGCTGCGCCGGATGCCGCGCCAATCTTCAGGAGTTCCCGTCGCGTCATTCTTTTAGGAGGCATGGGCAGGCTCAATATCCTTTTACTCGTTGGATGCCGATTCCCATCGCCTCGCTGTCAAAGAGTAAGCAACCCCGAAGTAACCTCGTTCCGTAGCCACTTCTAGTCAGGCGGCAATCCTCTCCTAATTGGGGATTCGCCGCAGGTTTCTGACCCAAGCCACAGCACAAGCAACCCAAGGCCTACCAACTTGAGTTGTTGTACCAACGCAGCACTCGGAGAGCACGCAGTGTGTTCCAGCGGCTTGCCCGACCGACGCCGGTCTCCATCTCCAATGGAATATGCTCGGGATGAAGAATGTTGAGCGGCCAGCGCCCGTTCTGGTGGCGGCGCTCCATCACGATTCCAATGGCGTCACGGACGCGGCTGTCGGGTTTGATTCCCGCATCTCGCAGATAATCGAGTCCGCGCAGGACGTCGTAGTGCCAGAACGTGGGGAACGAGAAGCGCAGCCAGCGTTGATCGATGACTTCGCCGGTTCGCAGCGAGCGGAACAGGCCGCGCTCGAGCAGGTAATTCTCGGCCCTCCTGCGGGCCTTGATGACGGCCCCCGATTTGCGCCCATTCTTGTCCCCTTCTCGCTCGTGTATTGCTCGTTCGTACGCGAGCAGTCCTTCGAGCACGCAAATGGTGGTGTGGAACGAGGACCGCCGGCTTGGAGGACGCTTCGGCGACGAGAACGGTGGTGCTTCGCAGTTCCAGCCGCCATCTTCAAGCTGCTCGTCCAGGAGTTGATTGGCCAGTGCGTCATTGGGTTTCTTGAAATACGCACCGATGCCTAGAATTCTGCCGTTGATGCAGGGCTCCGTTTCGCCGTGAAGATAAGGCCGGTTGTTGAGTGGCTTGAACACGAGCCCCTTATCGACGCGGTCGATCATCTTGCGGGCATGGTTCCCGCCGGGGTCGAGACCGAGGTCTTTCAAGACGACGAGACTCCATGTGGCAATCAGGTCCCAGTGCCGCCCCCCGCCCCAGTGGCCGGCAGACGATTGGCGGGAGAGCAACTGGGCTCCCCAGCCTTCGGTTGCCACGCGCGACCGTTCGGCTGCTACCGCGTCGGGGGCTTCATCGGTGAGGTCTCTCATAACCTGCCAACGGATGGCTGGGTCCGAATCGAGAAGCCATTTGAGGTGCGCGGGCCGGGGCGCGAAATCTTGGAGGCGCATTCGTTTGTTATAGCAAGTGGTGTGGCCGGCTTTCACCCGTGCGCTGAACTGCGTTCGCTTTGGCTCCGGCGTGGGCAGAAGTGGGAGCAAAACGCGGCAGTGAACGATGGACTACTAGGCGGCCGCCCTTGGCAATCTTCAGTTGAATCGTGAGCCAACGGAGCAGCGCCGCGCGCGGTTCGATTCCAGATGCGTCTTGTATCATCGATAAGGTCCTTGACCGCTGTTCATCCTGAAGGGGACCGCGATGGAAGACAAATGAAGACTGGCATTATCGGCCTGCCGCAGGTGGGCAAAACTTCGCTGTTTAAAATCCTGACCAAGGCCAAATTAGAAGAACGCGGGTATTCGAATCCGCGCGAGGCGCACATTGGCGTGGCGCGCGTGCCCGACGAGCGGCTGGACAAGCTCTCCGAACTTTATTCGCCGAAGAAGACGACCTACGCCAGTGTCGAATACGTCGATGTGGCAGCGATCGGGCAGGAGGCGCTGAAAGAGACGGCGTTCCTGACCAGCCTCCGGCAGGTTGATGCGCTGATTCACGTGCTGCGCGCATTTGAAGACGACTCGATTCCGCATGTGGGGCCGATCGATCCGCTGCGCGATGTGAAGAATGTCGAGTTCGACCTGATGGTCAGCGATCTCACCCAGGTTGAAAAGCGGCTGGAGCGCGTCGAGAAGGACCTGAAGAAAGGGCGCACGGGGGAACTTGAGCGGGAACAGGCGTTACTTTTGCGCTCAAAAGAAGCACTAGAGAAAGAACAGCCGTTACGCGAACTGGAGATGACCTCTGAGGAGAAAAAGCTCATTAAGGGCTTCATGTTTCTCTCGCAAAAGCCTGTTTTATATGTTCTTAATATCGGAGAGAGTGCCGAACTTGGCAACGATCTGGATTCGGCGGTGGAGCGATTCAAACTGGCAGAAGTGGCGAACCGTCCCAATGCAGGCGCTACGGCCATCTGTGGAAAAGTTGAAGCCGAACTCGCCGAGATGGACGAAGCCGAGGCTGCAGAGTTTCTATCGAGCTATGGGCTTCATGAAAGTGGATTAGTCCGACTGATTCGCAAAAGCTATGAGCTGCTGGGGCTGATCAGCTTCTTTACGGCAGGTGAGGACGAGTGCCGCGCGTGGACCGTACCTGCCGGGTCGAAGGCGCCGCAGGCCGCTGGGGCAATTCATTCCGATCTCGAGCATCACTTCATCCGCGCCGAGACGATCCGCTGGGACAACCTGCTGGCTGCCGGAAGTGAGGCGGCCGCGCGCTCTCAAGGTACCCTGCGTCTTGAAGGAAAGGAATACGTCGTGCACGATGGCGACGTGCTTCACATCCGGCACAGCGGATAAGGATGCTCAGTCTCTCGATTCTTCTTGGGATTCTTGCGGCGCTGGCCGATGTGGCCGGCGGGCTGGTGCTGGTGCGTGCCAAGGGAGTGGAGCGCTACCTCCGCTATTTTGTGGCGCTGGGCGCGGGATTCCTGATGGCGACGGCGCTGCTGGAAATGACGCCGGAGAGCCTGCGGTTGAGCCCGCGACTGGGGCCGATTCTGATCATGGCTGGCTACTGCGTGGTGCACCTGCTAGAGCACACCATCAACGCGCATTTTCATTACGGCGAGGAGACGCATCACGACGAATTTGTCTCGCACGGGACCGGCTACTCGGTGCTAGGTGGACTCAGCGTGCATGCGCTCTTCGATGGCGTGGCGATCGGTTCGGGCTTTGTGGTGAACAACGCACTGGGTTGGCTGATTTTTCTGGCGATCTTTTTGCACAAGGCGCCCGAGGGGTTCACCATGGCGAGCGTAATGCTTGCCAGCGGGCGCAGCCGGACGGTGGCGTTCTATTCTGCTGTGGCACTGGCCGCGGCTACTCTGGCCGGCGTGCTGGTGATCGAACTGGCGCCCTCTTGGATGCCGTACGGGTTGCCGATTTCTGCCGGAGTGGCGCTGTATGTGGGTGCGAGCGACCTGGTGCCCGAGGTCAACCGGGAGCCAGGGATTCGCATGGCGCTGGTTTTCTTTCTTGGAGTGGCGGGATTTTTGCTGATGCGGACTCTGCTACCGGCGCTGTGATCCATCGCTAATTTCAGTTTCTACGAACGCAACGCGGCAATGGGGACCAGGTCGTGTTTCGCAGCTGCCCCATTCAGGACGCCCCGCACGGATTCGAGCACGCGCTCTGGAGTGATCAGGCGCATGCAGACGGCGTCGTTGCAGGCGGAGTTTTTCTGGTTCGCGGCGGTAACGCAGGGCGAGCAGGAAAGTTCGGCCCAGATAGCCTCAGTGTTGCCCAGACTGCCATAAAGCTTCGGCGTCTCGGGTCCGAACAGGACAATAGAGCGGATGGGCGTGATGGCCGAAAAATGCGCGGGGCCGCTGTCGTTCGATACCAGGACCTCGGCAACGTTGTAGAGTGCCGTGATCACCGTCAGCTTGTGCATCCCGGCAAAGCTGCGGAAGCGTGGATGGCCGACCTTCTCCTGCATGCGCAGAGCCTCTTCGCGTTCGGCGGGAGAGCCGGTGATGAGGACGAGCACATCCTCCCATTCATTGACAATCTTCGCGGCCAGGGTGCTGTAGTTTTCGCGATCCCAGCGTCGCTGCGGCAGCAATTCGGAGCTGTTGGGATTGATGAGCACCACACGATGGTAGCTGGGGCGGTACTCCGGATAGACCTGGCGGATGAGGCCGTGTACGAACTGCTTTTCTTCTGGCGATACAGGCTGAGTTGGAACGCGGATCTCCTCGTCGGAGACATGGGTCTTGGAGTAAGGGACCTCGGGCTGCGGGGCCAACAGGGCGTTGATCATGCAGACGAAGTTCTTTGCCATGTGAATATGGCCGTTATAGTTCACGCGATGGGTTAGCATCTCTCCGCGGTAGAGACCCTCGGCGTGGAAGCGATGAAAACCCACACGGCGGCGCGCTCGGGAGAGCCCCGTGAGCAGGCCAGAGTAGCGGGAGAACAGCTCCATGTCCACGACTGTGTCGATGTTTGCTCTGCGCACCCAGCGCAGGAACCGGAACGTGTCGATGGCCAGTGCGAAGACGCTGGTTTCGCGGATGGTGACGATGTGGTCTTCGGCAACGGTGGGTAGAAGGTGGAGGCATTCGACATTGCGCTTGAAAATGAGGAAGAAAATCTCGGCGCCGAGAGCGGTTTTGGCTTTTTCAAGGGCAGGATTTGCGATTACCGTGCTGCCCATCTCAGACAACTCGATGAACAAAATGCGGCTCGGCTTCTCCGGACCTTTTCGGACGCCGAGCAGGCGCACCAGCTGTGTGCCGAGAAAACAAAGCGGTATGCCGATCCAATAATCGACCGCCCGCATGGTTTTAAGTTTCATGATGTCAACCCTTGGCGTTGCAACAAAGCCGACGCGCGTAAACAGCAACGGGGATAGTCCGTCTAATCATCTAACTCGCAATGGAGTAGCCGCTGAGTCATAAGTAATTGTCATTCTCAACTGGATTGCAGACAGGGTCCGCCTGCGTCCTCTACAATTCGGATTATAGTTTGCTGAAAGCTTTTCCAGCTCTAGCAAAGGGATCGGCCTGGTTACCCAAGTTGATTCTGCGGGATGGGTGCGAAGAGTCTCCAGTTTACGCAAAGGGTTCCCTGGTTTTTCCTCCCGCCCTAAACGCAAGCGGATTGCAGACATTCTCCCCTTCGGCGTGACCCGCAAATGAGGTGTAGGACTGGAAAAGGTGGAAATTCTGCGCAACCGCAACATCTGGCTCATTCTTGCTTTCTCGATTCTCGCTGTGATCGTGATGGGCTATCACCCCGGCATTGAAGACGACGGCGTTTATCTTTCCGCGGTCAAAGGCGACCTGAACCCGGCACTGTATCCACACGACGCCGAGTTTTTCCGGGTGCAGCTTCAAGCCACAATGTTCGACAAGTGGGTTGCCGGATTCATCCAGGTCACTCACATCCCCGTATCCATTACAGAATTCCTGTGGCAGTTCGCGACGATCGTACTGATGATGGTCGGCTGCTGGGGTATCGCGCGGAGCCTCTTCGCGGACAAGCTCGTGCAATGGGGTGGGGTGGCCATGGTGGCTGCCATGCTAACGCTGCCCGTTGCGGGCACGGCCCTCTATCTCGCCGATCAGCATTTGCACCCGCGCAATCTCTCCACTGCGCTCATCCTGATTGCGGTCTCGCGCATCATGAGCGGCAAGCAGTGGCAGGCCGTGCCGCTCTTGCTGCTCAGCGTTGTGCTGCATCCGATCATGGCGGTGCTGGGTATTTCGTTTTGTGTTTTTCTCACTGTGGCGACACTGGAACCGGTGCACGTCTGGCTTCGCTCGCTTCGCGATTCGCTGGCGGCCGCAGTCCCGCTCGGTTGGATTTTCGAGTCGCCAACGCCTGTCTGGCGCAAGGCTCTGGAGACGCGCTCCTACTTCTTTCTCTACCGATGGACCTGGTATGAGTGGTTGGGCGCCATTGCACCGCTCTTCCTTTTCTGGCTTCTTTGGCGCATCGCGGAGAAACGCGGTGAAACGCAGCTGTCGCGATTTGCCTTGGCTGTCTTCGCCTACGGCGTCTTCCAGCAGGTGGCCGCAATGGTGATCCTCGGGTCGCCTGGATTGGTTCGCATGACGCCGATGCAGCCGATGCGCTACCTGCATCTGATCTACTTCTTCATGGCACTCGTGGCCGGTTGCCTGTTGTCAAGGAGCGTGCTCAAGTCGTCTACTTGGCGATGGGTCGCCTATTTATTAGTCATCAACGTGGGCATGTTTGCTACGCAGCGCGCGATGTTCGCGAGCAGCCCGCACCTCGAGCTACCAGGCGTTCACGCGAGCAATCCGTGGCTGCAAGCCTTCCGGTGGATTCGAAAAAATACGCCCACGGATTCCTATTTCGCGATGGACCCTAATTATCTCGCCGCACCGGGCGAGGATTACCACAGCTTTCGCGCCCTGGCGGAGCGCAGCCAGCTCGCCGACGCCATCAAAGACACGGCGGTGGTGACCCAAGTCCCCGAGCTTGGCCCTGCGTGGGAACGTCAGGTGGCAGCACAGGCTGGCTGGTCGCGCTTCAAGCTGGCGGATTTCGAGCGGCTGAAATCGGAGTTCGGCGTAAATTGGGCGCTCGTTTCCTATCCCCAGCCCCCGGGGCTTGAATGCCGCTGGCACAATAGCGCACTCTCCGTTTGCCAGATCCCCTGAGCCTGCACGGCCTTGGCCAACTCATGCCTGGATTTTGCGCGTTGAGGGTGTATCCCCCATTATGAAGTGAGCCACGATTCCGGCCCGGAGCCCGGTCCATGCTGAATCTTAGCCAACGTCTGATCCTTGGCTGCGTTCTGCTCGCCACTTTTACCGTGGGTCTTGCCGTCTCTGCACGGCACGCGCTGATGGCCTCCGGCGAGTGGCGTCTTGGTTTAGTTCTTACAGCAGCTTCGGTGGTGGTCTGCATGGGGACCGTTGTCCTGGTGCTGCGCCCGATTCACCTGCTGGCCCGCGACGCGAAAAGCATTGCTCAAGGAAATCTCGAACATCGAGTCGACTGGAACAGCCATGACGACTTCGGCATAATCGCCAGCGAGCTGAATCGCATTGCCGTCCGCTTGCGCGATCTGCGCGACAGCGAGGCCGGCCGGCGGCAGATGGAGTTTCAACTCTCCGACGCCGTTCTGCAATCCATCTTCGAGCCGATCATTGTCACCGATGCCAAGGGACACGTGCTGAAAGTGAACCAGGCCGCGGCCGAGATCCTCGGCGAAGCTGCCGCGGATCGGATGGCGCTGACGACAACGCCCGGCGGCGAGAAGATCCTGAGCGCCATTCGCGATGCGGTCTCGATGCAGAAGGCGGTGGCTGCCGAGGGGGATGCAGCCTTGTTGCCGATGCGCATTGGCAAGCAGGAACGCAGCTATCGTTTGCGCACCACGCCGATGCGCGACTCCGAAGGCCGTTTACTCGGCACGGTAACCACCCTCGAAGACGTGACCAGCTTGCAGGATGTCGACCGCTTCAAGACGCAGTTCATCGCGGTTGCCAGTCGCAAGCTGCGCGACCCGCTGCTTCAATTGCGCCGGGGCCTTTACGCGCTGGGCCAGGGCTTCGGTGGCCAACTCGAACCGCTACAAGCCGAACTCGTGGCTGCCGCAAGCAACGAATCAGAGAAGCTGAACGACTTGATGGCTGACCTGATCGAAGTGGCCGAGCTCGACACCGGCAAGCGCGAACTTCATCCCGATCGTCTGCGCCCCCTGCCCTTGCTCAACGAGGCACGCGACCGGTTCTGCGAAGAGGCCTCGGAAAAGCGCATCCGCGTGGAGGTGAGCGCCTTCGCCGATCTCTCGTTTGTGCAGGCGGACAGGCGCGCCGTCCGTTCCATCTTCGACAACCTGTTGTCGAACGCTCTCCGTTACACGCCTCCCGAAGGCGAGATTCTGCTGGCCGCGGAAGAGGTCAAGAACTTCGTGCAATTCACGGTGCGCGATACCGGCCGCGGCATTGAAGCCGATCGCCTCGGCAAGCTGTTCGACCGCTTCAATGCCTTCTCCGATTCGGGTACAGGACTTGGGCTCGCGCTGGTGCGCCGGCTGGTTGAGTCGCTGGGCGGGCAGATCGCTGTTGAAAGCCGCCTGGGGCACGGAACAACGTTTCGCTTCACGCTTCCCGTGGCCGTGGTGGAAACGATTCAGCATCCGGTTGAGGTGGGCTAGGCCTAACTATGTCAGAGATCGTGCTCGAGCGCCAACAGGAACCAGCCAAGCTCCGAATCTATATTGGAGCCGCTCCCGGCGTGGGCAAAACCTATCACATGCTGAATGACGCCCTGGTGAAGCGCAAACAGGGCGTGGATGTTGTGATTGGCTTGGTGGAGGCGCACGGACGGAAGGAGACAACCGAACAGATTCGCGATCTCGAGATTGTGCCGCAGCGAGTGATTCCCTATCGCGGGGTGGACCTGAAAGAGATGGATGTGGACGCGATCATCGCACGCCACCCCGATACCGTGATTGTGGACGAACTGGCGCACACCAACGTGCCTGGCAGCAGAAACCGCAAGCGCTACGAAGACGTTCTCGAGCTGCTCGATGCCGGGATCAACGTGATGACCGCCGTCAATATCCAGCACCTTGAGACCCTGAACGACGCTGTGAATCGATCCGCGAATACGGTCATCCGCGAAACGGTACCCGATAACTTTTTCAAGCGCGCCGATGAAGTGGTCAACGTAGACATCACGGTGGAAGAGCTGCGCTCTCGACTCCGCGAAGGCAAAATCTATGCCCCCGAAAAGGTCGAGCAATCGCTGGCAAACTTCTTCCGCAAGGGAAATCTGAATCTTCTGCGCGAGCTCTCACTGCGCGCCACTGCGGAGCAAGTCAGCAAGCGCGCCTCTGATTATCGCCGCACCCAGGGACTGGAACAGGCGCCGGTTCCTGACAAAGTGATGGTCTGCCTGAGCTCGCGGCCCGGTACCGAGCGGCTGATTCGGGTGGGCGCGCGCGTGGCCGGCCGCTTGGCTACGAACTGGTACGCCGTGTATGTCGCACGGCCCGACGAAGACAAAGGCCATGGCGACCCGGAGGCATTTCAGCGGATCGAGGAATACCAGCGGATGGCACGGGACCTTGGCGCGCAGGTGGTAGTTCTCACCGACAAGAATGTGTCCGACGCGCTGATCCGCTTTGCGCAGCAGGAGAGCATCTCGCACGTAATTTTCGGCCAGCCGGTGCGGTCACGTTTTGATATTCTGCTGCGCGGCTCAGTGCTGAATAAGTTTCTTTCGCAGATTCGGGACGTCACGGTGCAGGTTGTCCCTATGCACAAGCCGTTGCGGAAGGTCTGAGAACTGCTACTTTCTCATCGTGATCTCGAAGCCCATCCCGTCTCCGGCAATCTGCACGTCCGCGAACTTTGTCTGCGCGAACATCTGCTCAAATTCTGCACGCGTATAAGCGTTCCGGATGAGCATGGTCCTGAACGCCATCTTGGTCAGGAACCGGTTCACTGTCGATAGTTCCATCTTGTCCAGCGCACGGCTTACATCTTCGGGCCGTGCATCCCGGCTGAGATCGATCAGCAGCCCTCGCCCTCCGGGTTTGAGCACCCGGCACATCTCGTGGAGTGCAGCCACCGGCTTGGCAAAGTTCTTGAACGCGGCGCGGCAAAGCAGAAAATCGAAGCTCTCCTTTGGGAACGGCATGTTCGATGCCGATCCCTCCACGAACTCCGCCTTCACGCCCGCAGCTGCCGCTTTCTCCGCAGCCATCTTCACAAACGTGCGGCTCAGGTCCATCCCCGTGATCGTATACGGCCCCAGTTTCGCCAGCTCAATGCAAAAGTAGCCAGGCCCTGGCGCCACCTCGAGCACACTGCTGCCCTTCGGCAGCTCGCCTGCTATCCTCCGCGCAAGATCGATGTACTCTTTCATCATCTCGCCCGTATTGTTCGCGTACCACTTCGCCATCACGCCTTCGATCGGACGGTCGCCGTGGGGTTTCCGCATCGTCCCCGTCATTGTCATCGCCTATTCTCCTTTTCTGGGCGCACTCGCCCTTGTGTGGGCAGCGCTCATGCTGCACACCATTCACACGCGCTTTTGTTGTGGTCGATTTGCTCTCGTCCGACGATCGCCGGTCCGCTTGTTGGCTCTATTCCGTCTCTACTCGCAAAACACCTTCACCTTGGTCGAGTTCCCGTCCTTGCCATCGACATCAACGGTCAGGTCTTCGAGATGGTCGATGAGTTCCTCGAGATTCTCCGGCTTGATCTGCGAAAGCGTGATGGGCACACCGTGACGGCTGAGGGCTTCATCAAACTGGTCGTGGGCCTGTTTCGGAATCAGGCTGGCCAGCCGCACACCGGCACGCAGCAACTGCATCGGCACGCGTACGTTGACCGCAGTTGGGCCTTTCACCCCGGTCATCGATTCGTCCGCCTCGACCAGGACGCGCAGATACTTTGCGTGCGACTTGGGCGGTTCGGCCTTTGCGCCGTTGGCTCCGCTTGAGAATTCGCGCACAGGCGCCCGCATCTCCGGTTCAAGAGCGGCAAGCAATTTCTCGGCCTCGTCGGCGGTAATCTTCCCCGCAGCCAGCATCTCCAGAATTTGACGGCGATTCTCGTTCATAAAATTCCTCCAAACCAACTCGTGATGCAGGCGAGCGTGTGATGCGCGGCGGCATGCAATCCCGGCATCAACGCGACAAGCACGTGCGTGATTTCGGTGAATATGTCTTTCAATCCAGGCAACGCCAATGCCGCAAAGGCGAGACAGAGTGCAAGGCACAGAATGGTTTCATCTCCGTCGGGCCAGACCGCGAGCAGGCGTTCGGCCTCGCGCGGCGTGATGCGGCCCATGGCGACCAGCGACAAAATGGCACGGCGATCAGTGTTCATACAGACCTCAAAGGATGCGACTAAATGACTCGAACCTGAACCTGGGTTCCATCCGCTCTCACATGAACGTTTGTCCCCGGCAAGCTGCAGAGGATGCCCCAGAAAACAGCAATCGCGCGCCAGAAGCTGATACGAGTCGCAAGACAGACGACGAGCAGAACCACGAGGATCAGCGGCGCAATCAGAATCGCAGGGACCCACAGTAGGAACAGCGGCAGCCAAAGCCCAAAACCACGGCTACGCGCGGGATGGATGCGGACGACGGCAAGGCTTGGAATCACTTCATTGCCTCCAAATCGCGGATCGCGTCTGCGGCCGTAATCTCGCCGCTCTTGAGCCGCTCCAGCACCTCCGCGCGGGATGGAGACGGATCTGTATCGACAAATTCGAGCAGGCCAGCGATTCGGTTCAAACGCAATTTGATGGTCGGATAGCTGACCCCGAAGATCTGCTCCATCTCCTTGATGGAGCCATGGGAGCGCAGAAACGCTGTGATGAAGACCTGATCTTCGAGGGTCAGGCATGCCAGCTCGGGCAGTGTGAAAGAGCCTTCAATGGCGATCTGCTTTCCCGGGATACGGACCCGCTCGACCACCAGCGGCGCGCCCTGGGCGATCCGAAGCAAATCCTGCCAATCGGAAGCTGATTTGGCGTCGGACGCCATGGCGATTACTCCATTTCTTCAATTACAAGTAGAAAAATACCCTTGTTTATTAACAAAGTCAACATCAAAAATTGAATTTATTAATTTTCTTTCGAAGTCGACCAAAACTCTAAAACCTCCCTCCTGGAAGCTAGGAGTTGCTGTTTCGTTGAAAACCCGGCTTGGAGTAGCTCACTGTTCGCGCCCGTGGGACCATCTCAACCACTGTGGTAACTTTGAGAAAGCGGCTTGAGAGCTCGTAGCTCAGTTGGTAGAGCAACGCCCTTTTAAGGCGTGGGTCCTGGGTTCAAGTCCCAGCGAGCTCACCATACTCGAAGCCGCAGTCCCCACCAGTTTGCCTTGTGACCTCCTTGCAAGCGAGCGAGTATTCTCATCTGGGGAAGACCATGAAATCGGCCGAAGTTGCCAGATTCTGGGAAGCCAATGCGGAGAACTGGACGCGCTTTGTCCGCGCCGGCTACGACGTCTATCGCGACGCCCTGAATACCCCTGCTTTCCTGGCCATGCTCCCCGATGTGAGGGGCCTCTCCGGAATTGACATCGGTTGCGGCGAAGGAGCGAACACGCGCAAGCTGGCGCGGTTGGGTGCGCGGATGCAGGCAATTGATATTGCGCCAACCTTTATCCGTCATGCGAAGTCTACGGAAAAAGCCGCCCCGCTCGGCGTTCTCTACCAGGTGGCTAACGGGATGGACCTTCCCTTTGCCAGCGAAACCTTCGATTTCGCTACGGCGTTTATGTCGTTAATGGACATGCCCGACCATGGCGCGGCCTTGAAGGAAGCGGCACGCGTGCTGCGTCCGGGAGGCTTCTTTCAGTTCTCTCTCATTCACCCTTGTTTCTCACCGCCGCATCGCCGCGTGTTGCGCGACGCGCACGGCAAGGTCAGTGGTATCGAGATTGGCGGCTACTTCGAACCGATGAATGGCCAGTTGAATGAGTGGATGTTCTCGACTTTGCCGGCAAAGGAACGCGCGAGGACCAAGCCATTTCTCGCGCCCATGTTTCATCGCACATTGAGCAGCTGGGTTGACTTGATTTGCGGCGCAGGGCTATCGATCGAAAAATTCGGCGAGCCCACGGCCAGCAATGCACTTGCCGATGCGCAGCCTGTAGTTGCCGATACCCTGGTCGCGCCATTGTTCCTGCACATTCGGGTGCGCAAGCTGGCGTGATCAGCTAATCTCTCGGCCAAAAGTGCTGTTCGGAACAGGCACGAAGCCGCTCCGCCGCGCTCTCCGGCGTGATGTCGCGTTGCGGCATTCCCAGCATTTCAAAACCGACCATGAATTTTCGCACCGTCGCCGAACGCAGCAGTGGCGGATAGAAGTGCGCGTGGAAATGCCATTCGGGATGTTCCGCGCCAGCACCCGTCGGCGTCTGGTGAAAGCCCATTGTGTAAGGAAAGCTTGTCTCGAAAAGATTGTCATAGCGCGTGGTGAGCCGCTTCAGCACGTTGGCAAGCGCATCGCGCTCTGTGCCGGTCAACTCCGGCATTGCCCCGATGTGACGCTTACTCAGCACCAGCACTTCGAACGGCCACACAGCCCACCACGGGACCACGACTGCGAAGTGGTCGTTCTCCATCACAATGCGTTCGCCCGAGGCGCGCTCAGTGGCAAGATAGGTGCACAGAAGGCAGCGCCCCGCATGATCGAAAAACTCGCGCTGCGCCCTGGTCTCCGCTGCCGGCTCGTCGGGAACAAAACCGGTGGACCAGATCTGGCCATGCGGGTGTGGATTGCTTGCGCCCATCATGGCGCCACGATTTTCGAAAATCTGGACGTACTCGATCCAGTCGATGCCGCGCAGTTCTTCGTATTCCTTCGTCCACGCATCCACCACGCACCGGATCTCCGTCTCCTTCATCCGCGCCAGCGTGAGGCTGTGGTTGGGATGGAAGCAGAGCACCTTGCACAGTCCTCGCGCAGGCTCGGCGACGAGAAGAGCCGAGGTCGATGGAGTCACCGCAGCCGGAATTTCCGGCATCAACGCGGCGTAATCATTGACGAACGTGAAAATCGATTCGTACGGTGGATTGACTGCTCCGCCTGCGCGCTTGTTGCCGGGGCAGAGATAACATTCCGGATCGTAGGTCACGCCGGAGGGAGCGGCCTTTTGTCCTACTTCCCCTTGCCATGGTCTTTGGGTGCGATGCGGTGAAACCAACACCCATGCCTGCCGCAATGGATTCCAACGGCGATGAGGATAGAGGCCCTTCGTTTCCATTCTTGCTCCCCGGCCATTGTAAAGGGAGCCGGTGTGCGAAAACGAAGAGGGCTAGATTCCCTTCCCCATTTACCTCAGGTGCAAAACGTTTTTCCCTCTCGTTTGAGCGCCTCTTTCAAAAGGTTGAGTGCTTTGGGGCCCATGCCGTGCAGCGCGGCAAGATCGCTTTCGCGCGCCGTCGTGAGCTGATCGAGGCGCGTGTAGCCAGCAGATGCGAGCGCTCGCTGCGCCGGTTTGGGAACTCCACGTGGAAACGGTTCATCTTTTGCGGTCGATCTGCTTTCCTTGGTCACGACTCTTCCCTCCTTGTCGATCCTGCTTAAGACTTCTCTGTCCCGTTCGCGGCTGAAGATCGAATACCGGGCGCAGAGTGCCATCCATGTAGAACGGCACCGAGGTGTGCTCGTGCACGATGCGCCAGCTTCCCCGAATCCTCCCGAAGCAAATGGTCTCACGCATCCAGAAGTTCACGGAGCCCTCTGGGCCTTTCTTGGTTCCGGTCATGTGGAGATAGCAGTGAGCAAACGCGAAGTCGCCGCTCACTGTAATGGACAGATAGGTGGACGATCCCGATCGGCGTCTCCCAGCTATCAAGTCACACACACTTCTCTTCGACATCTTCGTCTTGCCTGTGGAAATTGTGGAAAATGCACGCAGTAGGGGCTCTACGAGGCGATTTAGGGGCAGATACGTTTATGAAGTGGGTTTTGGCGGAGGCGGCATTTTGGCCATGAACTTCTCGGCAAATGCGAGGCTGTATTCGTCCAGCAACTGCGCGACGCGGGGAGCTTGCGGAGAGCGAACGATGAGTCCGGCGTGGTGATGCTTCTTCAAACGCACCACGACCTCCGGCGCATTGAAGGTGGACGTGTCCGGTTCGGCCGTTTTTGCGAGACACAAGACACTGCCTGCGTAATCGGCTCTCGCCTCCGGGCAAACGTACTTCTCGCCCCGCAGATCGGCTACTTCAAGCCTGGCCCATTCGCGCCAGAGATTGATGCCTGTTGCGGTCTCGACCAGGTCGGCGATAAACGCACCTCCGACGCGTGCCGCAATTTCGAGGAAGTACATTCGCCCGTCCGCATGAGCACGAATATATTCCGCATGCGTGACGCCCCGGACCATCCCCAGCGCCGGGGTCAACTTTGCATTCAACTCTGTCAACTTTTTCCAGTCATCGCCGTTGCGGTCCACAGTGCGCGTCGTAAACACGCCGCCTTCATGCATCACCTGCATCGGTGGACGTCCATACTGGTGCGCGACGGAGAAGACCACCTTCGATTCGCTGACGATCGAGTCGACGTGAAAGATGTCGCCGGGAACAAACCGCTCCAGCAGGAAGCGGCTCTGCTCGTCACCCAGATCCTCCAAGGTGCGCCACAGCTTTTCCGAGTCTTCAATTTTACGAATCCCCAAGGCCGACGCCTCTGCGCGGGGCTTTAGCAGCCAGGGAGACGGAACGCGCTCCATGTAGGCGCGGAGATCGTCATAGAAAAAAATCCCGCAGAACTCAGGCACCAGAAAGCCCATTTGGCGGGCGCTGGTGCGCATGGCCAGCTTGTCCCGGTAGCAGTTTGCCGTGCTCAGATTCATGCCGGGAAGGCGCATGTGTTCGCGGACCAGCGCGGCTGTTTCCTGGTCGAACTCATCCAGCGCCACCACGCGATCGTATCGACGGCCTCGCGCCATCCACGAGACCGTGTTGAGAATTTGCTCGCGGCTCAGTTCCGCCGGAGTGGTCGCGATCTCCTCCAGGATGTCGCGCGGCCAATCGGCGTCGCGCAGCTTGTCAACCGTGAGAAGGGTGGGCTTCACGCCGAGTTCCGCGCATTGACGGAGAAAATCCTGCCCCTTTTCGTAGCTTGCAATGCAGAGAACTCGCTGCGTAGCTTCCGACATGGCGCCTCCAAACGTTGGCCTCAGGGGGAGGACAGTTCTATCCTAGAACCTGCAAATCGCCCATTTTCTCTTTTGCGCGCATTTTCCCTTTTGAAGGAATTCTAGTCTTGCTTGCATCCAAAGCAATCGTCGATCTGCACGACCACCTCACTCGGGCTTGGCATGCCCCGCAGCACAGCGGGGAGCCGGGAGCGATTCCATTTCCTGCCCGGGTGGGACAGGTTGAAAGTTCAGATCTGGAAAAAGCTTTCCTCGCACAGGTTGCACGGCAGCATCGAGCCAACTTCGATCTGTGGCACATTGAGGACGAGGCGCGCACTCCGGGCACGACCGATGCGGCTCTGGCGGATGTGAAACGGCGGATCGACACGACCAACCAGCGGCGCAACGACCTCGCGGAAGGTCTCGATCGCGCGCTGGTGGATTGGCTCACGACGCAGGGATTGCCAAATCCCGCCGCGGCACTGCATTCCGAATCGCCAGGTCTGATGATCGACCGGCTGTCGATCCTGGCGCTAAAGATCTACCACACATGTGAAGAATGCGAACGACCGGGTGCGGCGGAAGGACACTCCGAGCGCAATCGGGATCGACTCAACATACTTGAAGAGCAGCGCGCCGACCTGGCCGCATGCCTCGACGGGCTATGGCGCGAAACGCTGGCCGGAACCCGCCGATTTAAACTCTATAGGCAATTGAAGATGTATAACGACCCTTCGCTCAACCCGGCGATCTATCGCAAACCGGCTCACGGTGCGGAGCGTTGATTGTCCACTTCACAGCCTTCCATTTGACGTACTGCGATCTTCTGGGTATAAAAGTTGCTCAAGTAGCATTTCCCAAGGCCGTACGTCCGAGTCGTCTGTGCGCTTGAAGGGTCGCGACCAATAGAAAGCGACATTCTTGAAAAGATTTGGCGGTAAAAGACGGGAGACCTGGAGATGCCGGAAGTCGCGCGTACCCAGGCGCATGGTGTTAGCCGGAGGAATCCGGATCAATTCGTAGTTCCTGGAGATGCGCCTATGGCGAATCAATGACGCAAGAGGCCCGATCCGCGGCGACTGGCCGCAAGAAGATTCCTACGGTGGCTGCCAAATCCGGCAGTCATCCGTCTGCTGCCAACACCGCTGCCTTTCAGCACTACCAGGCCGCGGTGCAATTGGTACAGCAGGGCAAATTCGACAAGGCACTGGCTGCCTTTGAAAAGATTGTCCCCACCGCGCCGTTCGAGATCATCGAGCGCTGCCGTATGTACATTCAAACCTGCCAGCGCCAGATCAATAAACATGGTTTGGCATTCAACACTCCCGAGGAGCGCTACGACTATGCCGTCTCGAAGTTGAACGGCGGCTATTTCGAAGAAGCGGGAGATCAGCTGCGCGGCATTATCACCGACTATCCGCAGGCCGACTACGCCTATTATGGTCTGGCCTTGATCGACTCGATCACTGGCCGGGTACAAGGCTGCCTCGATAACCTTGCCAAGGCGATCGAGTTGAATCCGAAGAATCGGCTGCAGGCTCGCTCTGATAACGATTTCCAGAATATGGTGGACGACCCGCGGTTCACGGAGTTGCTGTATCCTGAAATACCGTAAAGAGTCCTGTGATTTTTGTGCCGTCGTCAAAAACCGTTCTACAAAACCCGGACCCATCCCAGCTAAGCTCCACTGCACCTGAAACCGCGGTGCGTCCTCTACGAGTGGTGGCGATAGGCGGCGGCACCGGTCTCTCCACGCTTTTGCGTGGACTGCGGCGCCATGTGAGCGTGCCCGGCTTGGCCAGCGCCGAACCTTCTCAGATCTCGGACCTTTCCGCGGTCGTCGCGGTGACGGACGATGGCGGCTCCTCCGGTCGCCTGCGCAAAGACTTCAACATGCTGCCCCCCGGCGACCTGCGCAATTGCATGGTAGCGCTCAGCGAGGAAGAAGACTTGCTGGTGCAGCTGTTCGCACACCGGTTCAGCGGAAGTAACGGGCTAGGCGGGCACAATTTCGGCAATCTTTTTGTGGTCGCGCTCACCGAGATCACGGGCGACTTTGCCCACGCAATCCAGTTGGCATCGAAGATCCTCGCCACGCGCGGGCGCATCTATCCGGTGACCACAGCCAACGCCACGATTGTGGCGCGCATGGACGATGGCTCTCTCGTGCGTGGAGAAACCAACATCACCGCCAGCAGGCGGCGCATCGCTGAATTGATGCTCGACCCACCCGACGCTTCGGCGCTGCCGGAGACTTTAGAAGCCATCGAGCGTGCCGACCTGATTACGGTCGGGCCCGGCTCGCTGTACACGTCGCTCATCACGAACCTGCTGGTGCAGGGGATTCCCAGCGCGCTCGCTTCCGCGCGTGGCACACGCATCTTTATCTGCAATCTCATGACGCAGGCAAATGAAAGCCTCGGGCTCACGGCATCGGAACATATTCAGCGCATCTACGAGCACACACGCGCACCCATCTTCGATTATGCGATCGTGAATACCGCGCCATTTTCACCGCAGACGCTGGCGCGCTATGCGAAAGAGAATGCATCGCCAATCGAAGCGGATATCGATCGCATCGAGGCGCTCGGCGTGCGGTGCATTGCGGGAGATTTTGCCAGCGAAGAACTTGTGGTCCGCCACAACGCGAACCGGGTCACGGCCGCGCTATTGGAAACTGGCCATTCGACTCACGAGCAGCCATAACCCTCGTAGAATCAATTGCAAATAAGGATAAAGATCTACTCTTCCACGCGAATGTGCTCCACGGCACTAAAGCTGGACAACCTTTTTTCAGGAGCGGCATCCGAGGGTAATAGGGATTTGCCTGAGCAGCATCTCCCTTTTCCCCCAGATCTGGCTAAGCATGCAGCAGCCAGTGTCCTCTTCCGAGGCGACTGGCTGCTCTTCTTTTTTGGCCCAGAAAACCGACTGAACGTCGCGGCTAATCCTACTCCCTACTCTCTGCCTCTACGGTCCTCTTCAACTGCCCGCACGCCGCGAAGATATCGCGTCCCCGCGGACGACGAACATAGACTGGCACACCCTCTGCCGCAATTGCTCCTTTGAAGCGCTCTACGACCTCGGCCTGCGGCATCTGGTACTCAATGTCCGGACCGGGGTTCCAGGCAATCAGGTTCACTTTTGCCGACAGGCCGCTTCGTCGGACGAGACGCGCCACTTGCTGCGCGTGTTCGGGCTGATCGGTCACGCCGCCCAACAAGACATATTCAAACGTGATGCGTTCCCGGGGACGCAACCGAATCTTTCGCACCGCATCGACCACCGCGCCAATGGGCCACTTCCGATTGATCGGCATCACCGCGCTGCGAATCTCATCGTTCGGCGCGTTCAGGCTGATGGCCACTTTTGGCCTGACTTCGAGCGGCTCCTCGGCAAGGCGCTGAATCCCCGGCACGACGCCTGATGTGGACACGGTCATCCGCTGAGGACTGATGCCGACCTCTTGCACCAGCAGCCGCACTGCAGCCATCCAGTTGTCGTAGTTCAATAGCGGCTCACCCATCCCCATGAACACGAGGTTCACGCGATCTTTGCCAATCTCTACACCATGCTTGTCGATAACGGCGATGACCTGCCCGGCAATTTCGCCTGCAGTGAGATTCCGCTGCAGACCCAATTTTGCCGTCAAGCAGAACTGGCAATTCACGGCGCACCCCACCTGGCTCGAAACGCAGATCGTTGCGCGCTCCCATTCTTTGTCGCCCTTGCTTCGTGAGCGCTTCTGCAAGTCGGCCCCACTGCCGTCGCCTGCTTCACCGCCGTCGCCGTCAGGCATCCAAACCGCCTCAACCGTCTGGGCGCCTTGCGCCTGCCCTTCCACAAGATAACGCTCCGTACCATCAATTGAGACAAACGCCTGGGCGATGCGCGGGCGACCGATGGTCCAACCTACATTCACCAGTCTGTTGCGGAGGGGCTTGGGCAGCGTCGTCACCTGGTCCAGCTCCGCAACCCATTGACGGTACATCGCTTCTGCCAACTGACGGCCGCGCCAAGCGGGCTCGCCGATTTCCACCATGCGCCTGCCTAGCGCCCTCGCATCTAATCCGAAGAGTGCCGCCCCGCTTCCCTCCACCGGGCGGTTGGTGTCTAATCGAAGTAGTTGATTGGAATTTGAGCTCACGACTGGGCTCAGCATAGAGCATTTCTTCCCTTGCATGCAGCCTTGGACTCGCTTTTGCAGTTTCCTGTTTCACATCTTCAGGCCGGCACACGGGTGCCTTAGACGTTCCGCCGTTCCACATTAGATCTCGAAACGAAGACCATGACCGCCGAAAGAAACCTTAAACGCACTGTATTGCCGAACGGCCTGATTGTTCTGACCGAGCGCATGGAACATCTGCGCTCTGTTGCCATGGGTGTGTGGATCAAATCCGGGTCGCGCTGCGAGCCTGCGGAAACCAACGGCATCTCGCATTTTGTCGAGCACATGGTTTTCAAGGGAACGCGCTCCCGTTCCGCCCTGAGCATTGCACGCGAAATGGACTCCATTGGAGGCAATCTTGACGCCTTCACCGGCAAAGAGACAATTTGTTTCAACGTCAAATCGCTTGCCGAACACGTGCCCATCGCTCTCGATGTGCTGGCCGACCTGGTGCTGAACCCGACCTTTGCGTCAGGCGACATTGAACGCGAGCGCGGCGTGATTCTGGAAGAAATCAAGATCGACGAAGATAATCCCGACGTGCTGGTGCACGAACTCTTCACGCAGAATTTCTGGAAGGACCACCCTCTAGGCAAGCCGATTCTCGGGACGACAGCGACTGTGGGTAAGCTCGATCAAAGCAAGCTTTTCGACTATCACAACGGGCGCTTTCTGGGCAGCAACATGATCTTCTCCGCAGCCGGCAACCTGGAACACGAACAGTTCGTCGAGGGAGTCTCGCAGAAATTCGCCGATCTTCGCCCGGGCTCGGCCGTACGCGAAGAGCAGGCACCCGAGGCCAGCGCCCGCATTGTGTTGCGCAACAAGAAGGCGCTCGAGCAGGTGCAGATCTGTCTCGGTGTGCCCTCGCCCTCCATCACCGACGACAACCGCTACGTGACGCTCATACTCAACACTGTGCTAGGCGGCGGCATGAGTTCGCGCCTCTTCCAGACCATTCGCGAAGAGCGTGGCATGGTCTACTCCATATATTCGGACTTGAATCCGTACCGCGATACAGGCACGCTCTGCATCTACGCAGGCACGTCGGTAGGCAAAGCCCTCGAAGTGGTCGACCTTATCCTGATCGAGTTGCGCAAGCTCAAAGAAGAGCCCTTGAGCGAAGAAGAGCTGACGCGCGCGAAGGACCAGGTGAAGGGCAACATACTGATGGGGCTCGAAAGCTCGAACTCGCGCATGGCCAATTTGGCGCGCCAGGAGATGTACTTCCAGCAGTTCTTCACCGTCGATGAAATCATCGCGCGCATTGACGCCGTGCAGGCTGAGCAAGTGCAGACGATGGCGCAGCGCCTCTTCGATCCCAATCGCATTGCGATTACATTGCTTGGCCGCCTCGACGGCGTCAAGCTCACACGCAAGCAGCTCGTGTGCTAAAGGCAGCCTCTAGCTGCTAGCTTTCAGCTTCTAGCTGCGTGCTGCTCGATATTTTCTCAAACCCACTCTTGAGAGTGAAAGCGGCAGGATTTCCGCTTCGCACAAAAGCGCTGAAGGCTGGAGGCTGCTTTTCCGAGCGTCTCATTTCCCTTCCGCGTCCATAAGTTGTAGCATTTTGTCGGGTGGGGCTGGTGTGCCGGCCCGCATCAGAGGCTGTGGGATTCCAATGAAGCGCAAGTTTTCGATTTGTGGCACGCGGCGCGGTGTTCGCCGGGCTAATGGTTTTACCTTGATGGAGCTGCTGATCGTCATCTCCATCATTCTCATTCTGATGCTGGTGGCCATTCCGACTGCGGGCAAAATCCGCAAGCATGCCAACGAGTTATCCGCCCAAAAGTCGCTGCAGACCATTGAGCAGGCCGAGTCGATGTACGAATCCACCTATCCAACCAATGGGTACGCGTGCAGCCTCACGTCTCTTGGTGGCGACCCCACAGCAGGACAGTCGAGCCCTACTGCTGCGGGCATGATCAACGGCGAGCTCGCGACCGGCATCAAGTCGGGCTACATCTTCACCATCACCAACTGCACCAAGGTGACGATCAACAACGGTGATCGCATCACGAGCTACACGGCCACCGCCGTTCCCGCAACGCCGGGGAAGACGGGAGACCGCGGCTTTTGCCTCGAAGCGGGCGGTGCCATGAAAGCCGACCCCACCGGCGGCACCAATTGCACCCAGATGGTGCAATGATCCGATTCAGACCTTTGCTGGGCGGGGTGTTTATTCTGGCCGCCGCGTTCTCTTCGCCGCTCGGCGCACAGCAGCCCGCAACATCTCCGTCCGGCCCGTCCACAATGGACGCCCACGCAGTCGCGCAACTCGCTGACAGCCACTACAACCGGCTTCATTCACTGCGCGCCACTTTTACTGAGAGCTACGAAGGCTTAGGCATGTCGCGGACGGAGAGCGGTACACTGCTCCTGCTCAAGCCGGGTCGGATGCGCTGGGACTACACCATCCCCGCGGGCAAGCTATTTCTGATCGACGGCAAATTCGCATGGTTCTACGTGCGTGACGCGACGCAGGTGCAGCGCATTCCTGCTAAGGAACTCGACGATCTGCGTTCGCCTCTGCGATTCCTCCTCGGCCGCACCCAGCTTGAAAAGGAGCTGAGCGGCCTTCATCTTGCAGCCGCTCCCAACGGGCGCGGCGAGTACATGCTGATCGGACAGCCTAAGGGGCAGGAGAATCGAGTGCGACGGATTTCCCTGGCCATCGTGCCCGTAACAGGCGCCATCGCTGCCATCGAGATCGAAGAAACCGACGGCGCGACGACACGCTTCACTTTCTCCAGCGAAGAGACCAATGTGTCGATTCCGGAGAATGCGTTCAAATTCACTCCACCTGCCGGAGTTCCCGTTGTCGACGCGATTCCGCCGGTGTGATGAAAACAGGGAATAGGGACTTAGGGGACAGGGATCAGTTTGCCGTGCCCAATAAAGTCCAAGAACGTTCTGATGGAGCGTGTGCGCAGGCTATTCGCGAAGCCTCTGATGTCTTTCTAGTCCCTAGTCCCTATTCCCTAGTCCCTAGCCTTACTCGTACCGCAACGCTTCAATGGGATCGAGGTTTGCCGCGCGGATGGCGGGGATCATGCCGCTCACCAGCCCCGTGATGATCAGGATCACGGTGGCCACGACGACCGACGTGGGCGAGATCAGGAGACGGATGTCGGCGGATTCGGCATTCTTGGCCAGGGCGCTGTAGAACGTAATGCGTCCCACCAGAGCAGAGACCGCATAGGCCAACGCAATGCCGGCCACACCGCCGACAACCGTGATAGCTAGCGCCTCGGCTAGAAACTGGATGAGGATATGGTGCCTCTGTGCACCGAGAGCCTTTTCAATGCCGATCTCGCGGGTGCGCTGCTGCACGGCCACCAGCATGATGTTCATCAGGCCGATACCGGCGATGCCCAGCGTCAGAGCGCCAACCAGCGTGAGCAAAATGGACAGCGCAATCGAGAGAAGTCGAAACACCTTGACCTGGGTCATCAGGTTGGCCACACCCATCGCATTGTGATCCGAAGGGCGGAAGTGATGCGCCGCGCCCATGGTCTCACGAAGAGCTTTCTCCACCAATTCGTTATCGCCGCGATAATCCAGCCAAATGCTATCCAGATAATGTGTGTCCACGAGGTCGCTCATGGTATTGAACGGAATATAAATATTTCGATTGCTATCGTCGTTGTCGCCCTCCTGCATTTTGGGTTTCATGACGCCGATGACAGTGAAGATTTCGCCGTTCAAACGGATGTTTTCCCCGAGCGCCCAGCCGCCGGAGAAAAGCTTGGTTTTGTTTTCCGATCCGAGGATGCAGACATGGGCCCGCTGCTGATCGTCGGCCCCGTCAAAGAAGCGGCCCTGTTCGAGGTTTAGCTTCCATATCTCCTGGTAAGTGGGCCGAACTCCGTCGACGTACCAGGTGTAGGTGTGAAGGTCGTTCTGCACCGGAACGCTTTTGGTTGCGTACGGCGAAATATGCAGAATGCCAGGAACGCTGTTGGAAACGCGATCGACGTCGTCGAGGGTAAAACGTACGCGGACGCCCGCTTTGTCGCCGCCAGCCTGCTCGCTGGTTCTGTTTCCCCAGAAGATGATGGTGTTGGTCCCAAACTTGGCGAAGATAGCTTCGATGGCATTACTGAAACCAGCGCCATAGGCCACCAGCAGCACCACAGTAGCGATGCCCCAGGCCATGCCGATCATAGTGATGGCGGTGCGACGGCGGTTGTAGACCATCGCTTCCCACGCCTGGCCGAGAATGTCTTTCAGCATGACTTAGCCTCTAGATTCATAGCCTCTGGCTTCTAGCCAGAGCTTGCTGGTTAAAACTGAATGCTGAATCTGAACCCTTCATAACTTCAAATTCAAGAAACCTGAGCTTGACTAGACCAACAAATCTCGAACTCGGACTGGCACGCCTCAGCTAGCAGCTAGGAGCTAGAGGCTAGAGGCTGGTTTTTCACTCTCTCCGTAGCGCTTCAATCGGATCCATCGCGGCCGCCTTGCTCGCCGGATACAGGCCCGCGACCACGCCGCAGAGCACCAGGCAAACCAAGGCCATTGCAGCCGACCAGGGCACCAGACGCGGTGGATCGAAGCCTGGCACCTTGCCGGTGAGCGTTTCCTGAAGAACCCACATGCCGCCCGCAGAAACAGCGATGCCGATCATGCCGCTCACTGCGGTAAGCAGCAAACCCTCCCAGAAGAACTGGGCCAGGATGGCGCGTTTTGTGGCTCCGATGGCCTTGAGCACACCGATCTCGCGCGTGCGCTCCGTGACTGAGACAAGCATGATGTTGATAATGCCCACCGCGCCAAGCGCCAGGGTGACAATGCCGACGCCGCCAAGAAAAACATCCATCGCATCGAAGATCGCGCCGATCATGTGCTCTTCCTGGATGGTGTCCCATTCCTCGAATGCGTCCTTGAGCGAGGGGTCGAAGCCATGCCGCTCAGCGATGACGCGATGTACGGCAGGTACGGCCGCTGTCGCGTCGCCCTTGGTGGTGGGCTGGTATTGGATGGAAGTCAATGCATCGTGCGGAACATTGTCGCCTTTCATGGCGAAGAGCTCCTGCATCGTGGTGACCGGGATGTAAACCTTCTGATTGTCCCCGTCGTTGTTGCCCCGGCTGATGGTCTCTACGCGGCCCACGACGGTGAAGCTGACGTCGTTGATGTTGATCGTTTCCCCCAGCATGGGGCGGCCGGGAAACAGAAGCGTTGCGCTTTTAAAGCCGAGCACGACGACACGGCGACGATCAACGAGATCGGACTGGTCGATGAAGCGGCCCTCGGCGAGGGGGACAAAACGAACTTCAGCATAGTTCGGCTCGACGCCCACGACCTGGCCGGACGAGTTGGCATAGGCGCTCACTTCATAGAGATCATTGCGATTGAGGAAACCGGTAACCGCGCGCACTTCGGGGAGAGCGCGCAGGGCGGCTTCGTCGCCCGGGGTGAACTGGTATGGCCGCATGCCGGTGTGCTGGTTGGCGAGAGCGGGGATGGTGGCGTTCCACATCATCACAACGTCATTGCCGAAGGTCGCCAACTGCCGGTGCTGACCGCTTCGAAAGCCTTCGCCGAGTCCCACGAGAACCAGCAACGAACCGACTCCCCATGCGATGCCGAACATGGTCAGGAAGCTGCGCAGCTTGTTGGCCGCGATGGCGCGAAAGACCTGACCGAGTGTGTCGGAGAAGGCTTGCATGACGGTTCGACTTGCCTCGTTCGGAAAAAGTACTGTGATTCAAGCTGGCGACGAATCTGGACTGACTGCAAATACGCAGTTTGGAGGGGAACGGTTCCCTCTCGTACACAAGCGCCGTGTCCACAAACTGCCGTGCTTAAATCCAGTATGGAGGACGATTCATGGAAACAGCCGCCAACCTGCCTGAATCTGTGACCAATGCATTTGTGCGCGCCATCAATCGCCAGGATGCTGACGCGCTGGCGGCCTTAATGACTTCGGGGCATCGCTTCGTGGATTCCCTCGGGAACATTGTCGAGGGCCGCGAAAACATGCGTAGGGGCTGGACTGGTTATTTCCAGATGGTTCCCGACTACACGGTCGCCATTGACGAGACATACTCGAATGGCCCGGTCGTGATTTTGATGGGGATCGCCCAGGGAACGTATGCGCGCGGAGGCAAAATTACGCCCGCAGATGAGTGGCGTACCCCGATTGCTGTACGCGCTTTTGTGGAAGATGGCCTGGTCGCGGAGTGGCGGGTTTATGCGGATAACGAACCGATTCGCCGGCTGATGGCGAAGGGCGTTTAGAAAGATCGCCGAACTACAGCAGCTTCATTCCTGAAGTCTTCGCCGCATTCTCATCGAAAGTGACCGTATGCCGGCAACCGGCAACGTGTCCGCTGCGCTCAATGAGGCAGTCCGCGAAATCTGTCTTTGCCGCGCCAAAGCGGACAATCGCCTGCGCAACTGTCTGCTGGCTTTCGATCACCAGCTCGGGCGAATTGAGCAACCGCTCCAGACTTTGAATCAGTTCGGATCTAGACACGCGATACCGGCTTCGCATCACCCACGCCAATTCGATTAACGAAACCAGCGAGACGAATCCTGGGTCTTGTGGAGAGAGCGTCTGCAGAAGGGACTCTGCCCGCTGACCCTGCTCCGCATCGTCCTGAGCCAGGAATCGCGCCAGAATATTTGTGTCGATTCCGATCATTGGCTCCGGCTAGTCATCGAAGGTCAGCTGTCCAGACCAGCCTTTTGCGATCGTCTCGTTCATTTCTTCGATGGTCACAGGTTTGCCCTTCCACTTGACGATCCCTCTTAGGTCCATGAGCGAGCCGGTCTTTGGCTTCAAGACGATTTCGCCGTTTTCATTCTCGACAAAGCGCACCCGGTCCCCAGGCTTGATGCCGAGTTTGACCCTCACCTCGATGGGGATGGTGATCTGTCCTTTGGAAGTAACTGCCGCAGTAGCCATGGCGCCTCTATAAGGATTATATCTCAATTCCTTACTTTAAGTAAGGAAACCTTATCAAACTGAAAATAAATCACTTAGTATAGGTAAAGAATCCGCGCCCGGACTTTCGCCCCAGCCAGCCGGCGTCCACCATGCGCACCAGCAGCGGGCAAGGACGATATTTCGGATCGCCGAAGCCCTCTTGGAGCACGCGTAGAATGTCCACGCACACGTCTAGCCCAATGAAATCCGCGAGAGCCAGCGGACCCATGGGGTGCGCCATCCCAAGCTTGAAGACCTGGTCAATCGCCTCCGGTGCAGCCACGCCCTCCATCACTGCGAAGGCCGCCTCGTTGATCAGCGGCATCAACACGCGATTGGAAACGAAGCCCGGCGCGTCGCTCACCTCGACGGGAGTCTTGCCAACCAAGACTGAAAGCTCATGCACCGTGGCGTAGGTCGAGTCGCTCGTCGCGAGGCCGCGCACCACTTCCACTAAGGCCATCACGGGCACAGGATTGAAGAAGTGCATGCCGATGACCTGCGCCGGGCGGCTTGTGAGCGCGCCAAGCCTCGTGATTGAAATGGACGAGGTATTGCTCGCGAGAATCGCGCTCTCAGGCAGAATGCGGTCGAGCGCGCGAAAAAGTTCGGCCTTCAGTTCGAAGCGTTCCGGGGCAGCCTCTACAACGAATTCAGCATTGCTTAGCGCTTCGCGATCCACTGTCGCCTTGATCCGAGCGACTGCCGGCTCAACCTCCGCGGCGTCCAGCTTGCCTTTGGAGACCTCGCGGCCGAGATTCGTACGAATATGACCCAGGGCGCGATCGAGAAAGCGCTGTTCCACATCGCAGAGGAGCACCTGAAATCCCGAACGTGCGAAGACGTGCGCAATGCCGGAACCCATTGTCCCGGCGCCGATGACGGCGATAGTTTCGATATCGACCATGACCGCCTCCTCCTGCGACGCAAGAGGGAGTGTAGCAGCCCGGCCGCCTGCCGCTCTTCTCTTTGGCAAATTGGCCGCCTCGCCGCTGGCGATGCCTTCAAAACTCAAATAGAGTACGAAGTATGAATCGAACCCATCGCTTCGGTCTGTCGCGTAAAGGCATTTTCGCGGGGGCAATGCTCTTGCTTGTCGCGTCTGTCTTTGCTATCGAAGCGCATGTTGCAGCGCAGGACCAATCCGGCTTCCCCGACGGATGCGATGCCGTTCAGGTGGCGCCGAACAGCCATCGCGTGCTTTTTGAGAACGCATTCGTCCGGGTGCTTGAGGTCAGAGTGCCTCCCGCGACGAAGGAGCCTATGCATCACCACCGCTGGCCGAGCATGTTTCTTGTTTGGGATTCGGGCGGCCGCACAGCACATCAACGGTATTATCGTGCGGATGGAAGCGTCCACGACATGCCAAGCAGGGACAGGCCGGTCACAGAAGGCGCGTGGCATGTAACCTGGATGGAACCGGAGCCGATGCACTCCATTGAGAACGCGGAGACCGCAGAGAGTGCCTTGACGCTCCCGAAAAGACCACCGACAGTGCGTATCGAATTTAAGTTTCTAAAGTAGATTCTGCATAGCCACGGCAGAACGATCCGCGTGTGGAACCGCCGTGGCCGATTAATTCACACTCTCAATTGCCGGTGTTGGCGACCGGCACCAGATGCATGCGCTCGGTCAGCGTCAGCATCAGCACATCGCCAGTGTCGAGATGCGCCTGCGGATGGCTCACGAGCAAGTGTGTCGTCACTACTCCGGCGCCTACAATGCTGCCGGCCAGTGCGCCTACAGGGCCACCGAGATAGGCTCCTGCCACCGCGCCTGCACCAACCGCGCCGCCGTATTCAATGCCCGCGCGCAGCTTGCGTGAATCCGCCGTAATCGTTCCTTCTCCATCGACGCGCGTATGGGTTCCGGGAGCGCTCGCGACCATCGCATGCAGCCGGAAACTCTCGCCATTGGGAAGAGTTACCGTCTCCGGACGCAACATCAAGGTGCCGTGTCCGCCGAAATGGCCTGTGGAAACCTCGACCACTTTGCCTGAGATTTCAGAGCCTGTGGGAATTACGACATTGCCGCCGGAGAGAACGTCTGTGGCGACGCGGCTGCGGAAGGCCTGGCCTTGCTCCGAAAGGGAACTCGATAAGTCATTCAGAAGCCGGACTCGAATCATCGTCCCTTCGCGCAGCTCGCCGGGTCCCAGCGGAGCGGGATGAACGATGTCGCCATCGGGATCGTACAACGCCGGGCGGGAGGCAAGGTTGGCCGAGGATGCCGGCTGACCGATGCTGCTGTCGGAGGTAACGCCCATCTGCCCATTGGCTCCGGAATTCCTGGAGGCTGGCTGCACGGATGCAGCGGGAATCGAGCTCGCGGGAACCGCCGAGTTGTCCGGAGCATTCAGAGGGTGGCCGGCGGGCGGCTTGGCCTGCGGTTGCTCGGCCGAGTCGGTGATGATCGTATCGTCGGGCGGAGGGTTGGAGGTTCCCTGGTAGGGACTGTTTTGGCTGGACTCCTGCGCCAGCAGACTCGCGGTGGCGACGGCAACGAATGCGACAACGAGAACGGGCCGATTCATCCAAATCTCCTTCTCGTAAACAGGACTTCCCTCTTGATTAGACCCTGTCCACGATGAAAAGTTCTCACACGGGCTTTGCGCGAGCCACGAACCGCAAAGTTCGCCTTCATTTCATGCTACAGGGGGAAAAGAGGACGTCGTTGCATCGCACTGGACAGGTTCCTCAAACGGCACGTATCAATTCATGCACCTGTCGTTCACTTTGCTGCTCCTGTTGCGCGCCGCGCTGGTGTGACGCCCGCCACACAACCTGACGTGTCATGGTTTGTTAGAATCCGTACGGATACAACTTCGCATTTTTCCGGCATTTCCAGGATTGTTAACCCTCCTCGAATTCTTGCGACCTCGCCTAATGCCTGGTGATTGCGCTCGTACGGATGAATCGACGATGGATGTGTGTTGAAACGGGACGGGGAGGAAACTCTTGACCATGCAGGGGCTTCTGAAAACGATTCAGAGCGCCGCCGGTGAAGTCCTTGCCGTGGATCGCCGTCCCAAACTGAACGACCGGCTGCTGCACCGCATTGTGAGGACTGATATGACTGAAATCGTTGCCATTCGCGCACGCGAAGTTCTTGACTCGCGCGGCAATCCCACCGTGGAAGCAGATGTGATTCTCGAAAGCGGCGCCATGGGCCGCGCAATTGTTCCTTCAGGGGCTTCCACCGGCGAGCATGAGGCTGTGGAACTCCGCGACGGCGATAAAAGCCACTTTCTGGGCAAAGGTGTTTTGCAGGCCGTGGCCAACGTTGAAACCGTGATTGCACCTGAACTCGAAGGCATGGACGCCGGCAACCAGCGGCTGATTGATCAGACAATGATTGCCCTGGATGGAACGCCCAATAAAAGTAAGCTCGGTGCGAATGCCATTCTTGCCGTGTCGATGGCCGCAACGCGCGCCGTGGCGCAGACTCTGGAGATTCCTCTCTATCGCTACCTCGGGGGCATCAATGCCAGCATTCTTCCCACCCCGATGCTCAACGTACTGAATGGCGGCGCACACGCCGACTCAAACGTCGACTTTCAGGAATTCATGATTATGCCGGTGGGTGCAGAGCGATTCTCCGACGCACTGCGCTGGGCTGCGGAGACCTTTCACACCCTGAAGGGCGTGTTAAAGAAAAAAGGCTACAACACGGCTGTCGGCGACGAGGGCGGCTTTGCCCCTTCGCTTAAGTCCAACAGCGAGGCCATCGAGTTGATTCTCGAAGCCATCGAGCTTGCCGGCTACAAGCCCGGCGAGCAGATCGCCATCGCGCTCGATCCGGCTTCGAGCGAGTTCTACGACAAGGACAAAAACAAATACGTCTTCAAGAAGAGCGATAAGCGCGAGCTGTCGAGCGAAGAGATGGTCAACTTCTACGACAACTGGATCCGCCAGTATCCCATCGTTTCGCTCGAAGACGGTTTGGCAGAGGACGACTGGGAAGGCTGGAAGATCCTCACCGACAAGCTGGGAAGCCGCATTCAGCTTGTCGGCGACGACATCTTCGTCACCAATGTGAAGCGCCTGCAACGCGGCATTGAAGAAGGCGTCGGTAACTCGATCCTGATCAAGGTAAACCAGATCGGCACCGTCACCGAGACACTGGATTGCATCGAGCTCGGTCGCCGCTACGGCTACACCTCGGTCATGTCGCACCGCTCGGGCGAAACCGAAGACACCTTCATCGCCGACCTGGCTGTCGCCACAGGTGTCGGTCAGATCAAGACCGGTTCCGTGAGCCGCACCGATCGGATCGCCAAGTACAACCAGCTGCTCCGCATCGAAGAAGAGCTTGGCGCGGGCGCCGTCTTCCTTGGCCTTGAAAGCTTGAACTACGACGACGAATAGTCTCGCGACTCGAAAATCGGGTAGGAGGCGGGATTTCTCCCGCCGTCCTCCCACACCACACGGACGTGCCGTTCGGCATCCGGCGGTTCATGAAACAGACTGGAAGCGTCGGTGAGTGTCCATCAACGAAACCAGCCCCATGCGGTCGAACCAGTTCTTGGGGTAGGCTTGGTTCATATGCGAGGCTCCGCCGTTCCACCACGGGCCGCGCCCATTGGTAGCCGACTCCCACGCCCGAACCTTATCTATCCCAGCCTTCATCAGATTCCGTGCTCGCCGATAGACACGCTTCCATTGCCGCCACAGTAGCGTCCGCAGCTTGTGCCGTAGCCAACCATCGAGTTCTTCCAACACCTTCCTAACTTCGGTGAGTCGGAAGTAGGCCAACCAACCCCGCAGGACGGGATTGAGCCCCTTGATGATTTGCTGCATGCTCTGCCCACGACCGCGTTGTAACGCACGGCGGATTTTCTCCGTTATGCGCTTGCGGCTTTCCGGTGCGATCCTGAGCTTCGGTTTCCTATGCCACGTCATGCTGTAGCCTAGGAACTTCCGCTCCCACGGTCGAGCCACCGCGCTCTTGGCCGCATTGACCTTCAACTTCAGCCTTTGCTCCAGAAACGCAGTGATTGATTGCCTGACCCTCTGTCCTGCCCGATCGCTTTGGACATAGATGTTGCAGTCGTCAGCGTATCGGCAGAAACGATGATCCCGTCGTTCCAGTTCGCGATCCAGATCGTCCAGCAGAATGTTGGATAACAACGGTGACAGAGGGCTGCCCTGCGGCGTCCCTCTGACTCGCATCGAGTTCTGCTGTCCTACTCCCGTGTTTCACGTTTGGCCCTTCACTCCGCTCGCGCGGAGCTATTATGGCCGCTGCTGACTTCTGGTGGCTCGTCCCCTCACCTCGCGATGACGGTAGCCCTAAGGCAAACCACCAGATCTCCCCGGGTATTACGCACTCACCTTCACGCTTATCTCTGTCGGATTTACGCCGCAACGTCCGTGCAAGTATCGGGCTTTGCATCTATTGGCCTGCTCACCCCGCTGCGTCGCCTCTATCCGCTGGCTGTTCGTCAGAGCAGCGCTTCGCCTGCAGCTTCCTCCGGATCCCACCTCACGATGGGCACCCTTGCTGTTCGGCTAACACTTCCCCTTGCCGGGTGTGTAGAGGACTTACACCTCCTAGTGAGTGCGCCCTGCCGGGCGCAATCGGGTAGGAGGCAGGGTCACCCCTGCCGTCCTCCCACACCACCCGCCGTGCGGTTCCGCAACGGGCGGTTCCTGTCTTCCGTTTCCGGAGTGAGCTTCGTCTCGTTGACCATTCGCCTGCTGGTCTCTGGACACTTGATATAGCCATCGGGACTTCCGGCCCCTACCTCCATAACAAGTCCTCTTGCGAGGCTTCTGTCCAACCAGTCAGAGAGATAGCCCTCTATCCGCTCGTGACAGGTTCAGCCCTTCGCTCCAAACAGGCAGCTACTATGGCCTCTGCTGACTTCTGCCATGGGATCAGAGCCCCTCTCGGCGCCCTCAGTCACTAAAGACAACATGGCAGATCTCCCCGGGTATTGCGCACTCACCTTCACGCTTATGCCTGTCGGATCTACGTCACGGCGTTCCGTGCAAGTACTGGGCTTTACGTCTATGGGCCCGCTCACCCCGCCGTGCCGCCTCTATCCGCTTCCTGTTCGTCAAGCCAGCGCTTTGCCTGCGGCTTCCTCCAGATTCCGCCTCGCGACGGGCACCCTTGCCGTTCAGCTAACACTTCCCCTTGCCGGGTGTGTAGAGGACTTGCACCTCCAAGTAAGTGCGCCCTGCCGGGCGCACCCAATAAAAGGAGGGGATTTGATCCCCTCCTTTTGTATTTGCGCACTCTTCTCCGTTTCCAATAAGGCTGTCATCCTGAGCGAAGCGCAGCGGAGTCGAATGATGACAGCGCTGTGGTGATCGAAGCGTAGGCAATGTAGGCAGAATTCAACGTTGTGCCACCCGACACACGCGCCCTCTCCCCGGCAGTTTATCCTTGAGAAGAAAATCCATGCACTAATCGAGGTTCTTCTTCGTGCCCAAGCATCCTCTCGTTCTCACCATCCTCGACGGATGGGGTTATCGCGCCGAAACTGCCAACAACGCCATCGCTCTCGCCCGCAAGCCCGCGTACGACAAGCTGCTCCGCGAATTTCCCAATACGCTGATTCGTGCTTCAGAGCATTTCGTCGGCCTGCCCGACGGACAGATGGGCAACAGCGAAGTTGGTCACTTGAACATCGGCGCGGGGCGCATTGTGCAGATGGACATCACGCGGATCGATGCCCTGATTGCCTCCGGCGAGTTTCGCAAGAATCCTGAGATCGTGAAGGCAATGCAGCGCGCGCGCGAAGGCCGCCGTCAACTGCATCTGTTCGGCCTCGTCTCGGATGGAGGCGTGCACTCCCATCAGGAGCATCTCTACGCATTGCTGCGCACGGCAAAGGAAAACGCCCTCGAGCGCGTCTTCGTGCACGCCTTCATGGACGGGCGCGACACCGGGCCCACTTCGGGCGCAGGCTACATCGCCGCCCTCGAACAGAAGATGCGCGAATACGGCATCGGCAAGGTTGCCAGCATCAACGGCCGCTATTATGCCATGGACCGCGACAAGCGCTGGGAGCGCGAGCGCAAGGCATTCGATGCGATGGTCGTCGGCAAAGCCGAAGGCGGCGCGTATGCCGATCCTGTGGCGCGCATCAAGGAAAACTACAACAATGGCGTGACCGACGAATTTCTCATTCCGTTTGTTGTGGTCGATGGCGCGGGTAAGCCGGTGGGCCAGATCCGTGATGAGGACGTGTGTCTCAATTTCAATTTCCGCGCCGACCGCGCGCGCCAGATCACCCGCGTGCTGGCCCGCGAGAGCGGCCTGAACAAGAAGGGCGGGCGCGACCTTGAAGGATGGGAAGCGCTCGATTCAACCATTTCCCGCATCGAGATTCCGAAAAACCTCCACTACCTATGCATGACGCAATACGACAAACTCTACGAGTTGCCGATGGTGATTCTGCCGGAGTCCATGGACAACATCCTGGCGAACATTCTTTCGGCGCACCATCTGCGCAACCTGCGCGTGGCTGAGACGGAGAAGTTTGCGCACGTCACGTACTTTTTCAATGGCGGCATCGAAACGCCTTTTCCCGGCGAGGATCGCACGATGATTCCATCGCTCAAGGTTGCCACCTACGACCTTGCCCCGGAGATGAGAGCCGAGGCTATCGGCGATACCATCGTGAAGGCCATCAATGATACGGCCTTTGATCTGGTCGTCGCCAACTTTGCGAACGCTGACATGGTCGGCCACTCCGGCAAACTCGAGCCGACAATCAAGGCCTGCGAAGCAGTCGATGCACAGCTGGGCCGCATCTACAAAGCGATCAAGGAAAAGAACGGGAGCTGGCTCATCACCGCCGATCACGGGAATGCCGAGATGATGGTCGATCCCGTCACCGGCGGTCCCCACACGGCACACACCACCAACCCGGTGCCTTTCATCTACGTCAGCGAGGAAGCTAACCATTATCGCTTGCGTACGGATGGATCGCTGCGCGACATCTCACCCACGTTGCTGAACCTGCTCAAGCTTGGCCTTCCAAAAGAAATGACGGGCGGCGATTTGCGCATAGCGATCGCGAAATAAATCCGGTTCGCTGGATACTCCAGGCGAGAAGGCACGATGAACGCGCGAGCCATCCTTTGACGACCAAAGGTCCAGAGCCATCCCGTTCGACCGATCCCTGGTCGGACTGGCTGCTGCGCCGCAGGCACGGAGGCGACTCGAAACATCGGACGGTCGTCCGTGAGCACGTAGAGCAGATTCGTGACCGCGTGCTTGACGGAGCGAGGCTGCAACCCGGAATGGTTCTCGTCGACGTTGGAACGGGTGACGGTCTCATTGCCTTCGGCGCTTTCCAGCGGGTCGGCCCTTCACTGAAGGCGGTTCTTGTCGATCCATCGAATGCTCTGCTCCGTTGTGCGGAACAACGGGCCGTCGAGTTGGGTGTGCGGGATTCCTGCACATTTCTTCAAACATCCGCCGAGCGGCTCGATGGGGTGACAGATGAGTCTGCTGACCTGCTGACCACCCGATCCGTCTTTGTGTATATAGACGACAAGGCAGCCGCCGCAAGCCAGTTTCATAGAGTGCTCAAGCCCGGAGGCCGCCTCTCGATTGCTGAACCGATCTATCGCGACGAAGCGGTGCACCTTGCCGCGTTTACGAAACTTCTAAAATCTCGGCCGGAGAATACCTTCCCTGCCCCACTCCGGCACCTGCAACGATGTCGCACCGCACAGCTTCCATCGACGATGGAGGAAATTCAGAATAGCCCGCTCACGAATTTTACCGAGAGGGACTTGGTCACACTTTTTCAGAAGGCAGGATTCGGCGAGATCCATCTCGAGTTGCACATCGATATCCGGAAACAAGCTGCGATGCCCTGGGACACATTCATCGACATGGCTCCGCGTCCCGGTGCTCCGACACTGCGTGAGATCCTTGCTGCACAACTGAGTGGGCCGCAGCAGCTTGAACTCGAGAAGGGGTATCGTCCCATGGTGGAAACAGGACAGTTAACGACGCGCGATACGACGGCATACCTCACCGCGGTCAAGTCACCTTTGCAGAAGTCTGTCGAATAACAAGAAGGCCTCCCTTTTCCGGGAGGCCTCTCACATCGAACAAAATCGTGTTTACCGTAGGCGCAGGGACTTGAGCGCGTCAGGTAAGCGCTCTTCGAGCAGCCGGGCACGCTCCGCAGCAATGCCGCTGAGATAGGTCGGCGCTGGGGTCGCCATCATGACGAGCGCAAAGGCGATCACAGAGAAGCAAACACCGGCGATGGCTGCAGAAACCAGCATGTGATACACGTCGAAGGTGTCGAGCCCGAGGATGTTGAACGCAACATGTTCCAAGGGCTTGATGTGCATCAGGACCGACAGTGCAAATACCGAAAAGAAAACCGACAAGGCGGTCAACACCGAAAGCGTCACATCCAGGCTGCGATGGAATTTCTGCCGCGCACTGCACCTGCTGCATTCGGCAAAATGGTGCTCATAGTCCTTGCGCATCTCCGGAGAAATCCCGGAAATGTCATACCGCCAACTCGCCAAAATTGCGCCCACGACTGGGTCGTTGCATCGATTTCTTGCCATGTTGTTAGACTCACTTTGCTCTTGGGTTAGTGCAACTTCTGTGATCAAGCGCACCGCAGATGGCAAAGGGCAGCGCGTGTTAGTTGGATGCTTCACCTTCAGGACTTGATTCCGGTGACACTCCACTCTGCACTGCTTTTTAGGATCCCGCTCTTCCGTACGGCGATTACTTTCCTGCCATGAGAGCGAAGAACATCCTGTCCCTATTGTAGCCGAAATGCCTAAAAACAAACAGGTAAGAGAGGGGCATGTTGCTCCGCAAGCAACAGTCGGTTAGCCAGCAGGCTGGCGCGGCCATTCAGAGCGCGCTCGGCGGTAACCCGTGCCAATTCCGGAAGGTTATTACTTTCAGAGAGATGACCAAGAATCACATACGTAGCTTGACCGTCGTATTCCTCTTCCAGGAATTTCGCTGCCGCTTCATTCGAAAGATGACCTACCCGCGATAACACTCTTTGCTTGACCGACCAGGGGTAGGGACCATCGCGCAGCATTTCCAGGTCGTGATTCGATTCCAGGAGTAGTAAATCCAGTTGCTTTAGCTGGATTTTGACGTTGGGCGTGACGTAGCCAAGATCCGTGGCAACTGCCATGCGGACCCCTTCTGCCTGGAAAACAAATCCCACAGGATCGACCGCATCGTGGGGAATAGTGAATGGGCTCACGTAAATATCGCCGATCTGCAACGGCTTGCCGGCCTGGAAGTATTCGACGGATGGAAGCCATGTCGGATCCTTTTGCGGAGCTTTTTGTGAATCCGGGGCATCTGTTTCCGTACTCGCCGCGATGGCTTCTACTTCAACTTCTATCGCCGAGTCTTCCGCCACGGAATCGGACTCGTCCGGCTCTCCTTCGGTGGGTTCGCATTCGGCCTGACGGGCTGCAGCCTGTTTGCGGCATTGCTCCAGCCACTGGGCGTATGTCATTTGCCGCCGCGGCGTCAGCCAGCGCATCCACGCACGGTGCGTGCCCTCTGTGAAGTAGACCGGTATGCCAAGTTTGCGCGCCGTGACGGCGAGGCCGTTCACGTGGTCCTGATGTTCATGGGTGATGAGGATGGCGTCGAGTGTGGCGGGGTCTTCGCCTGCCAGTTTCATGCGGCGGAAAAGCTCCCGGCAACTGAGCCCCGCGTCCACCAGGATGCGGGTACGCCCACCCGACACGACTGTGCAGTTGCCCTTTGATCCAGACGAGAGCACAGTGAACTGCACCATTCTGTGAGAATACCGCGTGCGTCTGTTGAACGCCCAGCTACGGGGTTAACCGCGTGGGAACTAATGCTGTAGGTTGAGCGGACGATTGAAGTTGGGGTGCAGAAAAATCCCTGACCCGGAGCAGGCCGCGATATTCTCGAAGAAGAGCCTTCTTCTTCCCTGTCGTTCGGATCAATGCACCGCCCCTTTTGGAGGTCTTTGCGCATGTCAATAAGGCCAGCGTTCTCTTCGGTGCTTTTCGCCGGCTTTTTTGGCGTAGCAAGTCTGTTCGTGGATCCTCCTGCGCAGGCTGCAGACAAAAATGCGCCTGCGGTCGCGCCGGATTGGGATCGCCAGGCAGCGGCACGGTACCTAGACAGCCGCGAAGTGTGGTGGCAAAGCTGGGATCGCGCCCAAAAAGATCATGGAACGTACTGCATTTCCTGCCACACGCAGGCGCCGTTTGCGCTGGCGCGGCCGATCCTTCACGACCAAGTCGGCGGAGACCCTGCCGCCGCCGAGACCGCCATGGTCGCGAGCGTCGAGAAGCGCGTCCACATGTGGAAAGACGTGCTTCCGTTTTACAGCGATGCCGTCTACGGAACGGGGAAGGAAGTCGAATCGCGCAATGCCGAGGCTGTGTTGAATGCGGTGATCCTGGCAAGCTATGACGCCCCCCAAAGGCATCTGCGCGATGTGACGCGTCTCGCCTTCGATAATGCGTGGGCGCTGCAATCGAAGACCGGTCCTGTTGCCGGCGCGTGGGTCTGGCAAGACTTCGAATACACGCCGTGGGAATCAAAGGAGTCAGAGTACTACTGGGCCGCGATGCTTGCCGAAGTGGTTGCGAATGCTCCGGACAATTACCGCAACGATCCGCAGATCATCGGCAATCTCGCGGCACTCCGTGTTTATTTGACCGGCCACTATAACCAGCAACCACTCCTTAACAAGATTGTCGTCCTTTGGGCTTCCGCGCAGTTCCCTGGCCTGCTCAGCCCAGCGGAGCGCAAATCTCTCCTCGCGGAGATCAATGGCCGCCAGCGCGAAGACGGAGGCTGGAGCCTGACTGACTTAGGTACGTGGCAACGGCGTGACAAGACGCCGCTAGAGACGCGGTCCGACGGATACGCCACGGCAATTATTGTCCTGGCTCTCGAAGAGAATCACATCTCGACCGCGTACGCCCGCCGTGGCTATGACTGGCTTGTTGCCAACCAGGACAAGACAACCGGCGCGTGGCCGGCGTGGTCACTCAACAAAAACCGCGATCCGCAATCGAATGTCGGCCAGTTCATGAGCGACGCCGCGACCGGATACGCTGTGTTGGCGTTGACGGCGAAGCGGTAGAGTTGAGCGCCTTCCCACCCAAGCGCAGCTTGGATGGGGCACCCTCGACGCTATGTTGGTCCTGGGATGCTGGCTGGAATCTCAATCGACACCAGCGTGCCGCGACCAGGATTGCTGACCACACTAAAGCGCGCCTGGTTGCCGTAGAGAACTTCCAGCCGTTCCTGGACATTCTTGATCCCGATGCCGTTGCCGGTGCGGTGCAGAGCCGATTGCGGGCGGTTGCCGATGCCTACGCCGTCGTCGGCCACTTCAATCCGGACGCGATCCCCCTCGAGACGGCTGCGCAACGTAACAGTGCCGCCGTTGATGCGCGGCTCCAGGCCATGCTTGATGCTGTTCTCGATGAGCGGCTGGAGAAGGATGCTCGGCACCAGAACCTCAAGCGTGCGCGGATCGATTTCCTTCTCCACACGAAGCTTGTCGGCGCCAAAGCGCACCACTTCGATGTCGAGATAATCGTCGGTAAAGTGCAGCTCATCGCTGAAGGGCACGTACGTGTCGTGATCCTTCAGCAGCGCACGCAGAATATTCGCCAGTTTCACCGTCATCTCACGGGCCAGCTCTGGCTTCACCCGCACCAGTGAAGCAATGGAGTTGAGCGTGTTAAACAAAAAATGTGGATTGATCTGGCGTTGCAGCGCATCGAGTCGTGCTTCGAGCAGCAGCCGCTTCTGCTCTTCAAACTTGATCTCCAGTCGCAGCGCATTCCACACCTTGATCGCAATGCCCACGACGATCGGCGCTGACAAAAGTACCAAAACTTGCAGCCATAGCTCTGAAGCCAGCAGTGCAAACAAGCGATGAGGAAACTCATGGGCCAGCCAGTCGCGACAGCCTTCGGCGGCGACGATCAAAAACAGCATCAGAAACTGGCGGTCGATGCGTGGCTTACGCAGAATGCGCCGCACCCAGCGATAGAGGCTGAGATCGATGAACGGCGTGAATGACCAGATCTCCTCCGGCTCAACAACCTGGCCGAGCAGCCCGGCAAGGAAGCCCAGTGCCCCGTTAAACGGCAGAGCCAGATATTCGCCATGATGAAGCGCTGGCACGGCCAGCACGATGCCGCCCACGACCGCCCAGATTGGCCCTAGCAGAAGACCAAGAAGAATAATGGTTTCAAACGAAATATCGGCGGCCTGGAAGTTGGGAACTGTAGTACGAATCCAAACCCCCAGGGTGAGAGGCACCAGGAAAAACGCCAGAAGAGCCAGTGTTTGACGAGGCCTGCGATTCTCCGCAAAAAACAGACGCCGGAAGCTGCTGGCCCGCGCCAGCACGCTGGCAACCGAGGCCATAACGCCCAGCTTCACCAGCAGCGTAATTAGAATCAGCCTGTCGGTCACCCCACCACTGTATCGCGTGGACGGCAACCGCACCGAATGCGCGAGAAAATGCGGTAAAAGGATGACCGCCGTTCCGCGCATTAGGGCGGACACCGGTCTCCCCAAATCGGCACCAAGTAAAATGGAACCATGGCATTCGAAAGCGTGAAGAAGGTCGCCGAAGCGGAGTTTCCCACCCGCTGGGGAGAATTCCGCATTCTGGGCTTCGAGGGCGTGCTGCCGGCGCCGCGCCCGTGCTGCGAACACGGCGAGAAGTCAGGCAAAAAGACCGAGGGTCTGGTTGCTCTCGTCATGGGCGACATCCATGGCGCGCCTCCAATCGTCCGCATTCACTCGCAGTGCCTGACAGGTGACGTCTTTGGTTCGCTCCGCTGCGACTGCCGGCTGCAGCTTGAATTGGCGCTTAGCAGGATCGCCGAAGAGGGCGCGGGCATTCTGCTCTATGAGCAGCAGGAGGGCCGCGGTATTGGCCTGATGGCCAAACTGAAAGCCTATGAGCTGCAGGACCAGGGCCTCGATACGGTGGAGGCGAATGTCGAGCTCGGCTATGCGGCGGACTGCCGCGAGTACGAGCTTCCAGCAGAAGTGCTGAAGCAGCTCGGCGTAAAGCAGGTTCGGCTGATTACGAACAATCCAGAGAAGGTCGCAGCGCTGGAATCAGCCGGCATCGCCGTCACCGAGCGCGTTTCCGCCGAAGTAGAACCGCAGGAAAGCTTCGAGCGCTATCTAAAGACCAAGCACGAAAAGATGGGGCATTTTTCAGACGCAAAAGCCGAGATATCGTGAGGTAGGGATGTTGGCTAGCCAGTAACCGGCCTGCTATGCACCAGTACAGGTTTTGGATCTTCAACACGGCTTCTCGCAGCAAGTAATTCGCGTGTCGGACAGGTGGCACTGAAGCGGAAGTTCTGATTCATCGCCGTAACCTTGGCAGGAGCAGTGAGGCTCTCACTGACGATCCAGAGCGACTGCTGCTCGCGTTCAAATGGGGGAGCAATGAAAGCAGGGGTTTATGCGAGTCGAGGACAAAATTCGCTGCTCAGTATTGGGCTATTGTTTGTCGTTATGTTTGCGACGCATTTGAGTCTCACTTTGTGCCACGGACAGACAGACCGATCGAATGAACTTACGGTCCAGGTGGGGAAGGCCGTGGAAATCACAGCTTCTTCCATCAACCATTGTTGGTACACGACTGTGCATCAATTCTCTACGGGCGAAATACTTGCAACCATGCGGATGAGTGGGGACGACTCGAACCCTGAAGGAGAATTTTCCGCCTATAGTATTTCGAAGGACGGAGGGCAGACGTGGAGTCGGCGCTATACGATGGGAGCGGGTGCCAACGTGGATGCCGCGTACACTCAAGTTACTCGAGAAGACGGGACAATTTGGGCGCTAGGAGCTGGCTACGACTCGCTGGAGGCAAACCCTCCCGGCCAGGCTATGAATTTCCATGCCGCTCTGACGAAGTTTTCGCGAGGTGGAATGGAAATTGATCAAATTAGAGATGCGAGAATTCACCTATCCGAGCCTGCTATTTCCAAGCCACCCACGGTGATGGCTACCGGGAGAAAAGATGCAACAAAGCTCAGCGTAGTTTATGAGGCCAACCCGTGGGGTGCGATTGTCGACGGTCCGGGGGGCGAATGGCTGACCACGTTCTACTACATGACAGAACGAGATCCGCGGCAGCGACGGCTGGTGTTGATTCGTTCGACTGACCAGGGACGGAGTTGGGAAGAATATGGGATTGTTGCCGCAATTCAGCCCAATGAGGCGCCCTGGCCTTGGATGGGAAAGGAGGGACCGAATGAAGCAACACTGGTTCGGTTATCGAAAGATCGCTTGTATTGCCTTTTTCGAACTGGCGGCGGGGACTACATGGGCGAGGCTTGGTCAATGGACGACGGTAAGACGTGGACCGCGCCTGTTTCGAGCGGCTTCAAGGGTGTAGCACCCCACCTAAGGTTAATGAGTGACGGGCTTTTGGCATGCACCTACGGCCGGCCCGGACCCGTAACTATCATGTTCAGCTCCGACGAAGGAAAGACGTGGACGAACGTCACGCCAATCTCCCACGGTATGAGCACCCAATACACTGACCTGATCGAAGTAGAGCCCGGCAAGCTCCTGGTTGTGTACGACAGGACTCCCTATGGATGGAAAGCCATTCCGTCCTCCGATAAGTCATCCAAGAATGCCATCTACGGCACTTTTGTGGAGGTCCGGAGACGATGACGACACTACCGAAAACCCGCTGTCGGGTTGTGGACAACCCTTCATGTATGGTCCGCCGCCGTTTTGCAAGCGAAGAATGAGGATGGCGGAAATGGTCTGCGCACATGATTCCTTATTCTCACGAGGCATCGGGTTCGCCGTTTAGCGATCTAGCGAACGAGGAGGGTGTCCGTTTCGCGGAGATTTCAGATGCGCTAGATTCCCGCCTGATGCAGTTCGCAAAAGATGTAAATCTGGCCGAATCCGGCTCTCATCCGAACGAATGGTGAACTCCTCTGATCCAATTGACCGGAGCATCTGAACTCAGTTCAACCCAGCCACCTATTCGATCGATCTTCCGACCATGATTACTTATTCGAACTCCCCTTTCAGGCGATGTTCTACTTCACACTATAGGCCACACCGGGCTGCCCCACGTGCGAACCGAGTTGCGATGACATCTCGCGGACAGCGGCTTGCGCTGCCTCCAGCAAAAGAAAACGTAGAAGCGAGTTGCCCTGTTTGCTAATGTGTCCCGGCCGCTGCCGGCTGGCACTTGAGTCTTCGCAGGGGATTAGCCCCAGAAAGCTGCCGATCTGCTTGCCACAACGAAAACGTTCCGGCGACCCGATGATCAGAACATAGGCCAGCACCGTCAGTGGACCAACACCTGGATGTCATGAGGAGTCGACGCCTTCATGAAATCACTCTGAAGTTACCTTTTCGTCAAGGCGAGGCAAAAAAGCTCGCTGCGGCCGCGCTACATTGCGGCGCGCAACGGGCAATCGAAGACGATAGACCAACCCTTACGGATAGATGCCGCGAATCTTCACGGCCTCCGCTACCCGACCAACGCCCAGCATATTGGCCGCAATGCGCATCGAAACGTTCTGCTCATCGTGGATTTTGAGTACATCACGAAATGCCGCCTTCATCACACGTTCCAGGCGCTGATAGACATCGGCAGCCTCCCAGAACAGATGTTGCTCGTCCTGCACCCACTCGAAGTAGGAAACGGTCACGCCACCGGCGTTGCACAGGATGTCCGGAATCAGGAAGACACCCTTGCGTTCAAGGATTCTGTCCGCTGCGGGCGTCACAGGTCCGTTGGCCGCTTCGGCAACAATTCTCGTGCGCACGTTCTCTGCATTCTCCGCGTGAATCGTGTTCTCGAGTGCTGCTGGAACAAGGATGTCGCATTCCAGTCCCAGCAATTCTTCCGGTCGGATGTTTTCCGCTTCTGGAAATCCCGATACCCTCCCGGTAAGGGTTTTGAGATGAATCAGGCTGTTGATGTCCAGCCCGCGTGGATTGTAGACGCAGCCAGTTGAATCGCTGACCGCAATGACCTTTGCTCCCGCCTCGTGCAGCAACTGCGCCGTAATTGAACCGGCGTTGCCAAATCCCTGCACCACCACCGTGGCGCCCTTCAAAGGCAGATGCAGATGTTCGCACGCACACTGGATGGTGTAGAAAACGCCGCGGCCTGTGGCTTCATTGCGGCCGAGCGACCCGCCAAGGCAGATCGGCTTGCCCGTGACGACACCCGGAATGGGATATCCCTTGGTCATGCTGTAGGTGTCCATGATCCACGCCATCGTCTGCGGGTTTGTGTACACATCCGGCGCGGGAATGTCCTGCTCCGGCCCGATCAGCGGGAGAATTGCACTGGTATAGCGGCGCGTCATGCGCTCGAGTTCGCCCAGCGACATATGCTTCGGATCGCAGGTAACGCCACCTTTGGCGCCCCCAAATGGAATGTTGACCACGGCGCATTTCCACGTCATCCAGGTGGCCAGCGCCTTCACTTCGTCGAGCGTAACCTCAGGATGGTAGCGGATACCGCCTTTCGCAGGTCCGCGCACCGAGCTGTGTTGCACGCGATACGCTTCAAAGCGATGGATGTGCCCGTCGTCCATGCGCACCGGCACAGTCACCGTGAGTACGCGCTCCGGATATTTGATCATCTCCCTTACATCGCTGTTGAGTTCCAGCGCATTTGCCGCCGCATCGAAGTTCTCGAGAGCAACGTCGTATGCGTTGCCTGTGATCTTCGTCGTGAGCATTCTTTCACCCTCCTTGCATAAACCAGCGCGGACGGGTTTCTTGATGGCGTCAACTCAAATCGTGTTCATCCCTACCAGCGAAACCGCATGCGCCTCCGGTTCCTGCTGTGGTTGGTAGATAGGAACCAGCCACTTTCGATAAGTTTCCAGGTGTCCTCGCGTCGCGTCGAAGTACAACTGCTGTACCTCGCGTGTGATCGCGCCGATTTCCCCTTGTCTCACCGGCCGGTGATCCACGCGGACCACCGGCGCGATGCCTACTGCCGTGCCTGTAAGAAATAATTCATCGCATATATATACCTCGCTGCGATCAATCGGCCGCTCGATTACTTCGAGGCAGAGTTCACGATGCGCCAGTTGAATCACGCAATCGCGCGTGATGCCTTCGAGCACGTTCTCGGTCACGGGAGGCGTGATCAGCATTCCTTTACGCGCCATAAAAATGTTACAGGTGGCGCCCTCGGCGATATGGCCGCTTTCGTTCAGCAGGATGGCTTCGTCGAAACCGTTCTGGCGCGCCTCGTCGCTGGCCAGCGCGCTGTTCACATAGGCCCCGCAGATCTTCGCGCGGGCCGGAATCGCATTGTCCTCGATGCGACGCCATGAACTGACGCCGGCATGAATGCCCTTTTCGGCATGGAGATACTCGCCGAACGGCAGCGCAACAATCGCAAATGAATCCTGATCGTCGGGGCTCACACCGATCCGTTCCGCACTCTTGTAGGCTAGCGGCCGGATGTACACATTGGTCCTGAGCGCATTGCGCCGCATAAGTTCAACGGCGATTGCACACAGTTCATCAGGCGACGCGGGAACGGCAATACGCAGGATTCCGCAGTTCTGTTTCCATCGTTCGAAATGCTCCAAGGGACGCAGCACAAACAGTTCCCGCGCGAATTCATCCCAATGAGCCCGGATGCCCTCAAATACGCCCGTTCCATAGTGAAGTGCGTGCGTAAGGATTCCAACCTGCGCCTCGCGTAGTGGCACGTATTTGCCTGCGAAATAGACGATCAGATTCGGGTCTGCCTCGGCTCTCATGACACGCCCCCTCCGCTTACCTTCGTCAAGGACTCGCGGTAAAGTCCGCGGCCACGCGCGAGTGCACGATGATCGAGCTGTATCCAGCGCGGACTGCTCACCAGGCGCCGCAACGCAGCATCGATGCTGGCCTGCGGTAATCCCCCTTTGATTTCGAGAAGCGCGCCAAGCATCACCATGTTCGCCGCGCGTGAATCGCCCAGTTCGTCGGCAATGCGCGTGAATGGCAGCGCCAGAACATGCACATCCTGGCGCGCACATTCCGGCGGGAACGAATCGCCGTTGTAGATAACCCACCCGCCCGGCTGAACCTTGTCGTCAAACTTCCTGAGCGATGGTTCATTCATCGCGACCAGGATGTTCGGCGCGCTGACCAGCGGCGAATCGATGGGCTCGCGAGAAATCCGCACGTGGCAATTGGAGGTTCCCGATCGCATCTCCGGCCCGTAAGAAGGTAGCCATGAGACTTCCAGGCCGGCATCGAGCCCCGCTTCGGCCAGCACTTCCCCAAGCAGCAAAACGCCTTGGCCGCCGAAACCCGCGACGCGGACGTGAAGATCGACATCTCTGACCTGACCATTGCTGGGCGTGTGATGCTCCGCCGACGCTTCATCGGCGAAACCTTCAACACAATCCAATATCTTTGGAATTTCCGAGAGCGCTGGAGCCGGCGTAGGAAGCGGACGCGGCTCTGCGACTTTGGTGCGATCACGGTACACGCCGAGAGGAAAGGTTTTCTCCATCACGTCGCGCACCCAATGCTGCGCATCGACCGGCGGCATCTTCCAAATGGTGGGACAAGGCGAGAGCACTTCGATCAGCGAAAAGCCCAGACCACGCACCTGGTTCTCGACGGCACGCCGGATCGCACGCGTGGCGCCCGCGATCTGCTTGTTGTCGCCGAGACCCACGCGTTCGATGTACACCGGCGCTTCGAGCGTAGCCAGCAGTTCGCTCACGCGCAGCGGATAGCCCTCATTCATCGCCGTGCGGCCGTTCGGCGTGGTTGTACTTTTCTGTCCGATAAGCGTAGTCGGCGCGAACTGGCCGCCGGTCATGCTGTAGACGGCGTTGTTCACAAAGATCACGGTGATGTTTTCGCCGCGATTGGCGGCATGCAGAATCTCCGCCGAACCGATCGCCGACAAATCGCCATCACCCTGGTAGCTGACCACGATGCTTTCTGGCCGGCTGCGCTTCACTGCGGTGGCGACTGCTGAGGCCCGCCCGTGCGCGGCCTGGATGTTGCCCACGTCAAAGTAGTAATAGCCGAATACCGAGCAGCCAACCGGGCTGACAAGAATCATCCGATCCTGGATGCCGAGCTCATCGATCGCGCGCGCCAGCATTTTGTAAGTGGTGCCGTGGCCGCATCCAGGGCAATAGTGCGTCTGGTGCTGCAGCTCGCCCTTGCGCTCATAGGTTTCGAAAAACGACTTGGCCTTGCCATGCGCTACTTCATAATCCGAGATCAGTTCGCTAGACATGTGCCACCTGCTCTCTTTCCCGTGCCCTCGCCCGCGGCATCTCACGTGCAAGCTCTCTGACCAACGAAAGCACCTCTTCGTGCGACGGAACATTTCCGCCCACGCGGCTCAGAAATTTCACAGGACACGCGCCGTTGAGAGCCAGCCTCACATCCTCAAGCATCTGGCCATTGCTCATCTCGACCACAACGAAGACGCGCGCACGCTTGGCCAGCCTTTCGAAATGCCCCGTCGGAAACGGATAGAGGGTGATGGGCCGAAGCATTCCCGCCGGGATTCCCTCCGCGCGAGCCTCGGCCATGACCGCTTTCAGAATGCGGCCGACGATCCCATAGCCAACCAGCACAATCTCCGCATCCTCGGTCTGATTCTCTTCAGCGCGGGTCTCGAGTCGTTCCGCACAGCGATACTTGGTTTCGAGATCGCGGTTGTGGGCTTCGAGCTCATCGGTATCGAGGTGCAGAGAGGTAATGAGATTCGGGCGCGATTCCGCAGTGCCGGCCACGGCCCATTTCGGCAAGTGCGTCGCGATGGCAGTTTGCGGAAACTCGACCGGCTCCATCATCTGCCCGACGAATCCATCGGCCAGCAGGACGACCGGGTTCCGATAGCGGTCGGCCAGTTCAAAAGCCAACGCGGTGAGGTCAGCCATTTCCTGCGCGGAACTTGGCGCCAGCACAATCGTTCGGTAGTTTCCGTTGCCGCCGCCCTTCACCACCTGGTGGTAATCGCTTTGCTCGGCAGCGATGTTGCCGAGGCCGGGGCCTCCGCGGGTGATATCGGCGATGACGCACGGCAGTTCAGCGCCAGCCATGTAGCTGATGCCTTCCTGCATCAGGCTGATGCCCGGGCCGCTCGACGCCGTCATGCAGCGCACACCCGCCGATGCTGCCCCGTAGAGCATGTTGATCGCAGCCACTTCGCTCTCGGCCTGCAGGAAGACGCCACCCACCTGCGGCAAATAGAGCGCCGCGGCTTCAGTGATTTCGCTCGCCGGTGTAATGGGATAGCCATAGAAAGCACGGCATCCGGCCAGAATCGCACTCTTGACGATCGCCTCGTTCCCCTTAATCAGTTGTTTTCGAGTTTGGGTCAATTGCTCGCGCATTCGATCGCCCCCTCCGTGCCATGTCCTGATGCCGCGTTCTGGTCTCCGCTTGTGGCTGGATGCAAAACAGCCACCCCATTTCGTCTGCGCAAGACAGTAATCGCTCCCGGCTCCGGGCAAACCAGGAAGCAGATTCCGCATGCAGTGCAGCCTGAGCCGGAGTACGTCGCGGTCCGATAGCCGTAGTGATTGAGCCGGTCGCTGAGAGCGATCACTTTGGGCGGGCAAGCTTCGACACACAAGCCGCAGCCCTTGCACTCGTCCCCATCTACTTGCAGCAATCCTCTGTCTCGCTTCTCCCGGTTCATCTCTTTCGCCCTTCCTCGTACATTTGCCGGCCCTCAGACACAAACCGCCGCAGCTCTGCGTTCCAGATAATGGGCGCGTACCGCAAAATCTTCCAACTCCTGTTGGAACCGCGGATCGGCAATCGCGATCAACGCCTGCGCACGCTCGCGCAACGTCTTGCCGTGCAAATAAGCAATGCCATTTTCCGTGACCACATAGTGAACATCGGCGCGCGAAGTAACCACTCCAGCGCCCGGCTCGAGAACCGGCACAATGCGCGAGACCGTGCCGTGCTGCGCCATTGCGGGCAATGCAATAATCGGCACGCCGCCTTTCGAACGCGCCGCCCCGCGAATGAAATCCAGCTGCCCGCCAAATCCGCTGTAGGGCTTTGTGCCCAGCGAATCCGCGCACACCTGCCCTGTCAGGTCCACCTGCAGCGCCGAATTGATGGCCACCATGCGATCGTTCTGCGCCACAACGAATGGATCAGTGGTATAGGCGATCGTGCGAAATTCGCAACTCGCATTCTCGTCGATGAATTCGAAAAGCCGCTTGCTGCCGAGCACGAAAGCCGAGACGATCTTTCCTCGGTGCAGCGACTTCCGCTCGCCGTTGATTACGCCTTTTTCCACCAGGTCGATCACGCCATCGGAAAACATCTCCGTATGAATGCCAAGATCGCGCTTGTCCTCCAGGCACTTCAGCACCGCGTCTCCGATACCTCCAATGCCCGTCTGGATCGTCGCGCCGTCGGGGATCAGTGAAGCCACATTGCGCCCCACGCTCAGATGCAGGTCGGTGAGTGGCTCACGACATAATTCGAGCAGTGGATGGGATGTTTCGACGATCGACGATATGTGGCTCACGTGGAGGAATGTGTCGCCGTGGGTGCGCGGCATCGCCTCATTCACCTCGGCGATCACCACCGATGCGCAGCGCGCCGCGGTGAGGGTGCAATCGACGGTGGTCCCCAGGCTCACGAACCCGTGCGCATCGGGCGGCGATACCTGCATCAGGACTACGTCCAGTGGCATTGAGCCATCTTCGAACAGGCTCTCAATCTCGCTTAGGAATATCGGCGTGTAATCGGCGCGCCCGGCAACAACGGCTTCGCGCACATTGGGACCGAGGAACAGGCCACGATGACGGAACCGGCCCGCATACTCGGGCCTTGTGTAGTCCGCGCTGCCCAGCGTCATCATGTGGATGACTTCGACATCGCGAACTTCGGGCGCGCGCGCCACCAATGCATCGACAAGTGTGGAGGGAGTTCCGCATCCGGATTGGATCCATACCCGGGAGCCGGAGTGAACTGCGGCAAGCGCTGCGGCGGCGCTCCTGCATTTGGCCCGGTACTCTGCGCTCCAGGTCATTTCCGGTCGCCTCCATCGGCTGAGTCGCGCGTTGCGCGTTTCGCTCCTGCACTGTCGACCGGCGAGTTGAATGGTATGTCTTCAGCCCGCAACATGCGCCTCCTGGCCACGAGGGATTCCACCCCCAGAGCCCGAAGTATGGTGCGCTCTGGAGACGGCGAGGGCTGTGACAGATGTCACTTCATTCGTTCCATATCTGGAAGGAGAACGGGTCTTCGCTCTTTGTGAAGAGTTGCCGACGCAGAGAGGCCGACCCAGCCAGCCGAAGACGGGGATCTCTGGCGAAGCCTCTCTATTTAAATAATAGACCGTATTGGACTTAGTCCACCGAAGACAGCTTTCACAACTTCCCAGTCCTTTACTGCATAAATACCTAAATCCCGCGCACAGCCTTCAGCACTTTGGCCGTCGTAACCACCTGGCCGACATGTCGCTGCGTGTGGTCAGCCACGTGGATGAGCGCGCCGCCGATACTCGTAGGCAGCTGCTTGCGCCCTACGCCGCGAAAGATGCTGAAGTCGGCGGTGGCCAGCGTGCGCACGCGGCCCTCCGCATTCGAAAAAGAGGCTTCCACCTCGCCGAGAAGCTCAGCAAGGGATTCGTCACCGCTCTGCTCCGCCTTGAGCGATGCCAGTTGCTCAGCGGTGAGCTGGCCGCCTTCGGCGTACGTAAGCAAGCGGTCTGTGGAACGCGCAATGTGACGCAGATGAAAGGCAACAGAGGGCAGCCCTAGCGGCTTCGTGTGGACTTCAGCGTCCGTCAGTCCCTCGGTCCATTTGGTCAAGTCGTCCAGCGCCAGATCGAAGGCGTGCAACACCGCCCGTCCAACGGCAGGAACCTCGGGATATGTTCCGCGTAGCCACGGCTCGACATAAGGCGTTCGCACTGGGGAAGTACTCATGGGGAAAATCTCCGGACACTTGGCCTGAGCGGGCTACCCCGCGCTCTTCACGCGGACCACAGTGATCTTCGCAAACCCCTCTTCAAACACCGGCGGTTTCAGTTTCTCGGCCATCCTGCGCATCACTTCTTCGCTCACCGAGCGATCGCGCTGGCGGTTGCGATCGAGGCACACATCGAGCGGCACATCGAAAAACACAGCCTGCACCTCGTAGCCAAAGCTCTTGGCCATCTTGATCCACTGGCGGCGCTCGTGTACAGATAGGTTCGTTGCGTCGACATAATTCCACGGCATGCGCGCGATCAGCCTTGCGCGCAGCAGTGAGCGCAAGGTGGAAAACACCAATCCCTGGTAGCGCTGCTCTTCCACATCGTCGAAAAGAATATTGCGCAGCAGGTCGCTCGACAGCGGAGTAACGCCGCGGCGGCGAAACCAAGTCGTCTTGCCGGAACCGGGCAGCCCGATGGCCAGCACCACAAACCCCTTCGGTGCCTGGGGGGAGCGTTCCGCCGTAGGTGCCTCGGGTGGCGGCACTGAGGGAGATTCGGGCTGCGTCTCCATTTCAAGACGTCCCGAATCGGCGGGCTCAGTCCATTGCGGGCTCGCGGCTGCTTCTATCTTTACGCGGCGCTCTGCCGCTGGAGCGGCCCGGACCGCTGCCTGCGTTGCCGGTTTCTGCGCAGGGGCGGGCGCTCCCGAAGAATCCTCGGGATAAAGCGGCACCAGCGGGCGCGGTTGATTCGAAGGGAGCTCCTGGCCAATTTTGCCTGTGGATTCCGAAGTATTAGGGGGACGTCTGGAACGTCTTCTCATGCTGCGATCTACACCTGCATTCTGATACGGAGATACCACATCGGCTTGGGGCACTGCAAATACCTCATCCAATTGCGACAAAACGCTGACGCTGAACCGGCCGTCAGGCGTGGCCTCCAGAGCCAACCGGGCCAACTCCCTGGCTCCAGGAAAGTTGTCGCGATCGATTCCCTGGTGTGCAGTCCGTCACATACAGTCCCGATCCTCGCCCTCCACACTGGAGATGACCGCACGGTGAATAGAACCGTGCACTATGCGTTTTGATTTCAGCAGCGCAGTCCAGGATGGTACGATCAAGGGTTTGGTGGAATTGCCTGCCGGAGCTGATTTCAGCCCCCGAACGCCACTCGATCGAAACTTCAGCCACACACACCAAGGAGAACACACATGGCAGTTAAGGTTGGCATCAACGGCTTCGGCCGTATTGGCCGCAACGTTTTGCGCGCCGCTCTCGGCAATCCCGAGATTGATTTTGTTGCTGTGAACGATTTGACCAGCCCGGCAACGCTGGCGCACCTGCTCAAGTACGACTCGATTCTGGGTAACCTGCCCAACAAGATCGAAGCCGGCGAAGACTTCATCTCCGTTGATGGAAAAAAGATCAAGGTCTGGGCCGAGCGCGACCCCGCCAAGCTGCCCTGGGCTGACGTCGGCGCGCAGATCGTGATTGAGTCTACCGGTCACTTTACCGATGCCACCAAGGCGAAGGCTCACCTGGGCTCGACCGTAAAGAAAGTCATCATCTCCGCTCCGGCGACGAACGAAGACGTCACCCTGGTGCTCGGTGTCAATGAAGAGAAGTACGATCCGGCGAAACACAACATCATCTCGAACGCCAGCTGCACCACCAACTGCCTCGCGCCGGTCGTCAAGGTCCTTCTTAAAGAAACCGGCATCGTGAGCGGCATCATGACCACGATTCACAGCTACACCAACGACCAGGTCATCCTCGATTTCCCGCACAAGGACCTGCGCCGCGCTCGCGCTGCGGCACTCAACATGATTCCGAGTTCCACTGGCGCCGCGAAGGCGCTGAAGCTTGTCCTTCCTGAAACCGCGGGGAAGCTCGACGGCTTCTCGATGCGCGTCCCGACTCCGAACGTCTCGATCGTCGACCTGACCTACGTTGCTGAGAGGCCGACTGACGTCAAGTCCGTTAACGCCGCGCTCAAAGCCGCCAGCGAAGGCGAGCTGAAAGGCATCCTGGGCTACGACGAAAATCAGCTCGTCAGCTCGGACTTCAAGGGCGACAAGCGCAGCTCCATCGTCGACGCACCCCTCACCAAGGTCGTCGGCAACAGCGTCAAGGTGCTGAGCTGGTACGACAACGAGTGGGGCTACTCTAATCGCGTCGTCGACCTGATCGGTTTCCTGGTCAAGAAGGGGCTGTAACAACAGTTCACAGTTCTTAGTTACTGGTTCCCAGGTGCGGTCCTCTGTGAACTACGCATTAAGGACTGCGAACTAACCAACCATTTGGGTATCCCATCCATGACACAGTTTCATCGTGTCATGGGTGGGAGATGAAGACCTCCACCATGATCCGCAAAAACATCCCTGGCGGTTCTCCCTACGAGCTCATAATCGGCTTCTCCCGCGCCGTCCGCGTCGGGAACGCCGTCCATCTTGCCGGCACCGGTCCCGTCGGCGCAGAACACGAAGACGCCGCAGCTCAAACCCGCCGCATCTTCGCCATCGCCGAAAAAGCCCTCAAAGAAGCCGGTGCGACATTCGACAACGTAGTCCGCACCCGCATGTTTCTCACCCACGTCGAAGATTGGGAAATCGTCGGCCGCGTTCACGGCGAGTTTTTCTCCAACATCCGCCCAGCTGCAACCATGGTCGTCGTCGCAGCATTGCTTAACCCCGCATGGCGCATTGAAATCGAATTCGACGCCGTAATCCCAGTCCCTAGTCCCTAGTCCCTAGTCCCTAGTCCCTTAGTCCCCAGAAAGGCCTTTCTCCATGCCCAAGCTCTCCATCCGCGACATCGAATTAGCCAACAAGCGGGTCTTCATTCGCGTCGATTTCAACGTGCCGCTCACCGAAGACGGCAAGACCATCACCGACGACACCCGCATTGTGGCCACGCTGCCCACCATCGTCTACGCACTGCGCCACAAGGCCAAGGTCATCCTGGCCTCGCATCTCGGCCGGCCTAAAGGAAAACCGAATGCGAAATACTCCATGCGCCCGGTCGTCGATCGCTTGCGCGAGCTGCTCGATAAAGAAGTAGGCGAATCGGTCAACGTGGCCTTCTCGCCCGATTGCATCGGCGAAATTGCCACCGAACTCGCGCGTCAACTCGAATCGGGCCAGGTGCTGCTGCTCGAGAACCTGCGCTACCACGCAGAAGAAGAGGCCAACGATCCCGCTTTCTCCAAGGCCCTGGCCTCGCTGGCCCAGGTCTACGTCAACGACGCATTCGGCTCGGCGCATCGCGCTCATGCATCCACAGAAGGCATCACGCACTTCCTCAAGCCCGCCGTCGCCGGCCTGCTAATGGAAAAGGAAATCATCTATCTCGGCAAGGCGCTCGAGGCACCCGAGAAGCCTTTTGTCGCCATCATCGGCGGCTCTAAAATCTCCGGCAAGATCGACGTCATTCAGAACCTGCTCGATAAGGTCGACACGCTGGTCATCGTCGGCGGCATGGCCTACACCTTCCAGCGCGCTCTCGGCGTCACCACCGGCAAATCGCTCGTGGAAGAAGACAAGATCGACATGGCGAAGGAAGCGCTCGAGAAAGCAAAAAAGAAGGGGGTCAATCTGCTGCTCCCTGTCGACAACATCCTCGCCGACAACTTCGCTGCCGACGCCAAAACCCAGCCTTGGGATACGTCGAAAAACTTCCCGCCTGACTGGCAGGGCCTCGACATCGGGCCCAAGTCAATCGCTGCCATCGAAGAAGTAGTATCGACAGCGCGCACCATCGTGTGGAATGGCCCCGCCGGCGTCTTTGAATTCCCGCGCTTCGCCGTCGGCACCAACGCCATCGCCAAAGCGGTCGCAGCCAACAAGGCAGCCACATCCATCATCGGTGGCGGCGACTCCGTCAGCGCCATCAACCAAGCCGGCGTAGCCGACCAGATCACGCACATCTCCACTGGCGGCGGAGCCAGCCTGGAATTCCTGGAAGGCAAAAAGCTGCCCGGCGTAGAGGCCCTAACAAACAAGTAAGTCCCACGGTGCGGCCAGCTGCGCCTACGCTGAAGCGGCAATCATAAATAAAAGTCGCATCCGGCCAATAGACATCACCGGATGCGACTTTTTCATTTCCGGCGATTACTGACTCGACAACAATGTGAAACAACCACAGAATTGTCATCCTGAGCGGAGCACGCCTGGGGCCCCGTGAACGAGTCCTCGTTCGTGGGGTAAGCGGAGCGAAGGATCTGCTTTTGTATCACGCAGCATCAATCAGCAAGCAAATCGACGTAGGCTCTCCAATGGACAATTCAAATACACGCAAGTTGGGAAACCGGGTCCGCCGTGTTACCCGCAAATCTGCTGCGGAAGACTAAACTCAAAGCTGGAAGAGCCGAACGCAACGGAGCAAAACGTTGAGCTATTACACGCGAGTCCTGTCGAAAGACGAAGAGTTCCCTCCCTTGGACGAACTCGCGCAGTGGGTTCGCAGCGAGTATCCCGAGTTCAAGCTGACGATCGAGGACGGCGAAGAAGAGGAGTGGGAGACGCTCCTTCTCTCCGGCAACGACGACGTAGAGGTCGCACTCCTCGAACGAATTCCAGTCCTCGATCCCGATGAACTTGGCGACTTCCTCGAAGAACTCGAAGACTGCAAGCCGGAAACCGGCGTGGATTGGCTCAAGGACTATCTCGCCGAGGTGAAGACGATCTACGCCTTCCAACACCTGCAGGGAGCGGATACGGAGGATGGCGGCAACGTGCTCCACGCATTGCGTGCGAAGCTCTGGGAGCGCGGCGATTCGATCATGCAGGCCGATCACGAGGGATTCACAAACGAAGAGGGCTTCCACATCGTCTGGCAATTTTCAGATTCTGTCTCAGGCCCATGGAACATGGGAGTCTTGCAGGATGGGGTCTGGATCCACTTCAAAATGGACCTGGGTGACCCCGATCATCGAGCTGCTTTCCTCGATGGCGAAATGCCGTGGGACTTGTCTGCAATCCGGGTGACCGGGCCGCAGCGCTAGACACGCCCACAAGAATTCGGCCGTCCCGTTGCTGGAAATATCGATCGTCGAATGCACAATGGATTCACGAGATCGATCGCGCACTCTCCACTCCGCTGCCTTCATTTGTGGTTCCAGATCCGGTGCTTTTGACTGTGGTTTGCCCGTAGACTCGGCGATTTCAAGAAATGATCCCTAAGCCTTTTGCTAAGAGAAATTTAGCCATAAGCGATTGATTCGATTAAGGTTAGCGTAAGTTATTGAGTCCGACAACTTCAAATAAATGAGATATTTAGCGAAAAAGAGAGGGAGGGGGCATATCGCAGTGGCCGGGTATAGACCGATCACATGCCTGAAAGACTGAACCGCTGCCTGGCGGGGTGTAGCACGCCCGGAGAGGATAGTCGCTGTGCTCCCGATCACCCGGCGCTCAGGATCCGTCCGATAAAATCGGCCTGAGGATCCCAGAAAAAATGTCACGGAAGAAACTGATTGCTGCTAATTGGAAGATGTACAAAACGCCTGCCGAAGCCAAGGCGTTCGTCGACGCATTTTTGCCCCTTGTTGCAGGCCACACGCGTGATGAGATTGCCCTGTTCCCCTCGCCTGTTCTGCTTCCGTCGGTGATTGAAGCTGCCAAAGGCTCCCAGGTCGCCATTGGCGCGCAGAACATCCATTTCGCCGAGGAAGGCGCGTATACCGGCGAGACTTCGATCGGCCAGTTGCAGGCCGTCGGCGGAACGCACACCCTCATTGGGCACTCCGAACGCCGGCAATATTTTGCCGAGACCGACGAGATCGTCAATAAGAAGCTGCACACTGCGCTCAAGCACGGCGTGGTTCCCATCGTTTGCATCGGCGAAGTGCTCGCAGAGCGCGAAGCGGGCAAGACCGAGTCTGTGCTCAAGACCCAGGTCACCGGCGCCTTCGCGGGAATCACCGCCGCGGCCGCTGCGCCGATCGTCATCGCGTACGAGCCCGTATGGGCCATCGGCACAGGCAAAACAGCCACTCCTGAGATGGCAGAGGACGCGCACAAGATCATTCGCGCCGAAGTGGCCAAGCTGCTTGGCGCCGATATCGCGGCGAAAATGCGCATTCTTTACGGCGGAAGCGTCAAGCCCGACAATGCGACGGCTCTTCTCGGCAAGGAAGAGATTGATGGCGCACTCGTGGGCGGCGCCAGCCTCAAGCCCGATTCATTCACGGCCATCGTCAAGTATTGATGGAACTGCTCAAGCGGGCGCATCTGCGTTGCCGCGCTCTACAGCAAAACCAGGGTCTATGTATCCCGGAGCCGCAGCTCTCAAGTCGACGCGACCCCAAAGAGCGGCGACCTGCAAGGATTTCGAGAGGACACAGTTACCCTGGTTTTGCTCGAGACAACTGCTCCTCTGCGACCAGCCATCTGACTGTCGAGGAGATGAAACGATGGCAACAAAAAAGAAATCGGGCAGCACAAAGAAGAGCAGCAGGAAAAAGAGCTCGAGCCGCAAATACTCCCCTTCTGCGGGAAGGAATGTCGAGACCGAGATGCGGGAAATGAAACGCGGCAAGCTCAAGTCGGGACGTAGCGGCAAGAAAGTGACGAACCCGAAACAGGCCATCGCCATTGGGCTGTCCAAGGCAAGGAAAGAGGGCAAGAAGGTTCCTGCGAACCAGTCTTAAGTATCAAGTCGCAGTGGTAGCGATCGAGACGGGCGCGAAGACGCGCTCACAGCTTCACGCGCAATTCGCCGTCTTCAACCTTCGCCTCAAAAACCTCTGCCTTGACCGCAGGATCGTTCTCGGCCACGCCGGTGCGCACATCGAACGCGTAGCTGTGCCATGGACAAACAACCTTTCCATCTTCGATCGTCCCTTCGCTCAGCGGTCCTTCCTCGTGCGGACACGTTCCATTCAGTACACTGATGGTCCCATCCACATTGGCGACACAAAGCACGCGGCCGGCGTTGACAAATTCGCGGACCTGGCCCGCCGGAGGCAATTCAGATTGCGCGCAGATACGCACAAAGTCGGACATCGTGATTTCCTCTCAAGGTCTCAGTCGGGTCGCTCGCCCGAAGCAGGACGATCAAATTAGCATAAAGCAGCGCCACCCTGTGGCTGCAAGAGCCCATGAGCAAGCCGATTCCGTCCAAGAAGCCTTCCAGTCCCGATGCAAGTGCAACGCCCTTTTCGAATGGCTCACGCGATGCGCCGCCGACCGTTTCTGCCCGATGGATTCTCGCGGCCATGGCGTTCGCCCTTCTCGGGGCTGCGCTCTGTGTCTGGGGCGTGCTCTGCCTGACCTTCTGGCAAGGAAGCTGGCAGCTGCTCTATCATCCAACCGCGGCGGTGACGCGAACACCGGCCAATGTCGGGCTTGCCTTTGACTCCCTCGATTTTGCGGCCACTGAATCAGGGCAGCCCCAACTTCACGGGTGGTGGGTCCCTTCGGTCCCTACCAATCGCTTCACTGCAATTTACCTGCATAGAGCAGACGGGAACATTAGCGACACCGTCGATGCGCTGATCCCGCTTCACGCGGCCGGCGTGAACATTTTGGCCTTCGATTATCGCAGCTACGGCAAGAGTCAATCCATTCATCCGAGCGAGCAAAGCTGGCGCGAAGATGCGGAATCGGCCATCGCCTACCTGCGCGGCACGCGACATATTCCGGCCGGTTCCCTGATCCTTGTCGGAACGGGCTTGGGCGCTAACCTTGCGTTGGAAGTGGCCGCGGCGCACCCGGAGATCGCCGGGGTTGTGTTGGACGAACCTCTCGACACACCAATGGACGCGATCTTCAATGACTCGCGTGCGCGCCTGGTTCCCGCCCATTTGCTCGTTCGCGACCGCTGGGATACCGTCGGCTCAGCAGCAAACTTGGGCATTCCATCGCTGTGGTTTTATCGGATATCTGCGCAAGGCCATCCGAGCCAAATCAAAACTGAAGCATACGAAAAAGCGCCGTCGCGCAAGATGCGAGTCTGGCTGGATAACTCAGCGGATGCAGCGAAGGACTATTCTCTCGCACTTGCTCGCTGGCTCGACGAATTGCCCGGCAACCACCAAAATCAATGACTCCAGCAATTCTCAGGGCGGTTGTCGAACGGCAGATTTGGTTCCTAGTTTGTGCGTAGCATTTACCGCGGAATGTCGCGGTGCAAAGCCTTGACCTGGTAACCGGCTTTCCGGAGACGTTTCGTCATCTCTTCCGCCATCATGACACTGCGATGCTGGCCGCCCGTGCAGCCAAAGCCGACGGTCAGATAGCTCTTGCCCTCTTCAACGTAGTGCGGAAGCAGGTAGAGCATCAGGTCCGTCACCTTGCCAAGAAATTCTTTCGTTTGCGGAAATTTCCTCACATACGCTGCGACCTTCGGATCCTTGCCCGTCTTCTTGCGGAACTCCGGAACAAAATGAGGATTGGGCAGGAAGCGTACATCGAAGACCAGGTCGGCATCCAGTGGCACGCCATTCTTAAAACCGAAGCTCACGCAACTCACGAGGAGCCGCTTGGTTTGTTCTTCAAGGCTGAAGCGCTGCTGTATGTGCGCACGCAATTCATGCACATTGAAATTCGAAGTATCGACCAGCGTATCGGCCACGTTGCGGATTGGGTCGAGCAGTTGCCGCTCCTCGACGATCGACCGCTCAACCGTCTCGGAACGGCGAAGCGGATGCGGGCGCCTCGTCTCGGAGTAGCGCCTCACCAGCACCGCGTCCTGCGCATCAAGGAAGACAACTCGTGTGGGAAGTATCTGTTTGACCTGCTTCAGGATTTCAGGAAGCCGATCCAACGTCTGGCCTTCGCGCACATCCACCACAATCGCCGCACGCTCGATCTCGCCCGACTTGCCTACCAAGCCGGCGAACTCAGTCAGAAGTTCCAGAGGGAGATTATCCACGGCGTGATAGCCCAGGTCTTCGAAATTCCTGAGAGCCGAGGCCTTGCCGGCGCCGGAAATACCCGTGAGGATCACGAGTTCCTTTTCCGGTTTCTTCTTTGGCACAAACCCGTCGGCAGGCAATTTGTTGGATGAAGGTAAGGACACCTGCAACGAAGGTATCATGCGCACATCGTACACCGAATCGGACCGCGCATGAGTTGAAGCAAGATGAAAGCTTAGCTGCTGGTAATCGGAATTTGCACAAGTCTTCGAAAGATTACTAGAGGAGCTTCGAATCCAGACCCGGCGAGAATCTTCTCCACCGCAAGAGCTTACGATCCAGGTTCCGATGATACGGCTATGGGACCTCCACCAGTTCCATTTGGCCATCGCGCCGCCTGTGGAGCACATACAGTTCTCCGACGGGATTGCGAAAGACAAGGAGGTCGCGGTCTCGAAACTCGGCTTCTTTGACGGCTTCTTCGATCGTCATGGGCTTGATCGCAATGGCTTCGGCGCTGGAGATAATATGCGGCTCGACGATCGTCGCATTCGCCGGAAACGAGTGCACGGCAATCGACGCGCGAGCATTCGCACCACTTTGCTTTCCGTTCGCAGGCGTTTCTTCTTGCAAAGCAGGCCGCGCCTTTGGCCGGGAAACCGGGGGCGCGGTCAGCATCTTTTCCTCTTTAGGTAGCCGCTTGCGTGTAAGGTGGCGGTCGCGATAACGCAGGGCCTGATGTTCAGCATGCGCCAAAGCTTCGCGCAATGCGGACTCCAGCGAATCGGCCTGCCCGGCAGCCACGATGGTCTGCAGGCGCGCCTTAACAGTCAATTCGGCAATCTGCAAGTGTCGCTGAACGCGAAAGATCACACTCGCGCTTGTGGTTCGGCCCAGGATCCGTGCAATACGGTCCATGCCCTCCTCGGCTTGTGTGCGCAACGCCTTGGAGACTTTTACCTGTCTGGCTGTCAACTCAACTTGCATCGTCAGCCCTCCGGTCCCTGTTCTGCTTGCATCTATCTTTGGCCGAGAACCTCTCACTTATCGCCCGGTCCGGCTGCAATCATAGCAGTTTAAATCTCGGCTTCGCTCACGCGAAGCAGCGCGACAACGGTCGGATTCCAGGAGCAAGAATCGAATCGATGTCGAGTGCGCGCTGACCGTAAGGGGAGCGAACCATCGAAATCAGAACACACGGTGACGCAATGCATGTGAGGAATTATAGCCATCACGCCGGATTCCTGGACAACCGGAGGTTAAAAGAAATTCCTGAGCTCTCGGCGAAACGGTCTCCCAGATCCCGGGATTTTCCAGCTTGGCGCGTCAGCGCAAGGTGATTGCAGGAACAACACCAGGATCCGAAGCCCCGGAGGCGCGCCAGCCCCGCTCACCGTTGTTGTTGTTTTCCGGCTCCAGATTCGAATCCCCGTCGGCCCCGTCCGGCACAAGATTCAACGTACCGTTTCCTGGAAGGAAGACGCGGAAACAGGTAATGCAGTCGCCGTTGCGGCGATAGCTTCTGTAGGAAATCCGGCCGCTGTATTTTTGCAGGATACCTTTGCTGATCCAAAGTCCAAGCCCGGTGCCCTTCGCCGCCTTGGTGCTGTAGAACGGCTCAAAGAGCCGCTGTGCGTCTTCAGGTTTAATGCCCATGCCTGTATCAATTACGGAGATCGCCGGCCCGCGCCGTTGCGTGATCCAGTCCGTTGCTTCGTGCACATGCAGCCGCAGGACTCCGCCCTTCGGCATGGCCTGCACCGCATTGGCAATTAGATTCAGGAATACCTGGCGAAGTTCCACCGGGAAGCCAGTCACATTGCTGGCGCTGGCATACTTCTTTCGCAATTCAATTTTGTTCACCTGAAAGGCACGGTTCTGCAGCTCTGCAACGTCGTCCAAGAGTTCGTGCACCCGAACCGGCGTGGGCTGCTTTGATTCCCGATAGAAGCTGAGGGTCTGTCGGGTTATGTGGGAAACGCGAACCAGTTCTTGCTCGGCCGCGTCCGCATAGCCTCGCGCCTCATCGCTGAGCGAGGGATGGTTGCGGAGCAAATAAAAAATGTTGGTTATGGCCGCGAGTGGATTATTGATTTCGTGCGCAATGATGCCGGCTACACGGCCCATGGCAGCGAGCTTTTCACTTTCGCGCAGGGCTTCTTCCGCCTTCATCTGGACCGTGATATCGCGGTTGACTTCGAGCACTGCATTGCCTTCACGATTCATCGTTTTGCGGCACGCGACGATGATTTCTCGTCCGCTTCTGGTCTGTTGAATCAGGTTTCCCTGCCAGCTTCCCATCTCCGCGAGCGCCCTTCCCACGTCCTCTCGTGAAATCGGAAAGACGGTCTTTAGCAATCGGTGCATATCCTGACCGATCGCTTCTCCTCTGCTCCAGCCATAGAGCGTTTCCGCACCCCCATTCCAGAACTGAATGGCCCCTTGCATATCGCGCACGATAATCGCCTCCGATGCAAGCTCCAGCAAATTTGCCTGTGTGCGAAAGCGGGATTCGCTCTCCTGAAGCTCTTCTGTACGCTCCGCCACGCGCCGTTCAAGCTCGCTGTTCAGCTTTTCCAGCATGCGGGTCTTCCGGTGCAACTCGACAAAAACGGCGACTTTTGCACGCAGCACCTCCGGAATGACGGGCACCGAAATGTAATCGACCGCACCGCTGCGATATCCCTGGATCTTGTCGGAGTCGGCAAGGTGGACACCGGAGATAAAGATAATCGCTGTCTTCTGAAATCGGGGATGCTGGCGGATCACATCGGCGAGTTCAAAACCATCGACGTCCGGCATACTCACGTCCATCAGGACGACGGCAATGTCGGTCTTCAAAAGAATGTTCAGCGCGTCGCTTGCCGAGTGAGCCTTGATCAGATTCTCGCCCAATTCGGCGAGGATGACTTCATAGCTCAGGAGCTTAGCCGGCTGGTCATCGACCATTAGGATATTTATTTTGTCAGACGTCATCGGTCTTTGCTCCTCGCATCTCCGCACCGAGCGGCAACCGGCAAAATCGATAGCTCTCGCGCCGCGGATTAATCATCTCGATTCGATAAATGATGTACTCTCCGTTCGAAGTCGTTCGCGCTCACAATTGTTCTTCGTCTAACGATGCAACCACATCCGGAGTGCAGCGAGCAACTGCTCCGTATTAACAGGTTTAGCAAGGTATTCTGAAGCGCCCGCTTCCAGGCATCTTTCGCGGTCCCCCTTCATCGCCTTGGCCGTAAGCGCGATGATGGGCAGGCGGCGAAGCGCGGGATTCTGCCGAATCACTTGCATCGTTTCGTATCCGTCCATTTCAGGCATCATGATGTCCATCAAGACGATTGCCAGGTCGGTCGTCTGTTCGATGGTTTCGATCGCCTCGCGTCCGGTACCTGCGGAAAGCACCGTCATGCCGCGCCGTTCCAGAACACTGCTGAGCGCAAAAATATTGCGCACATCGTCATCGACCACTAGCACCTTGCGCCCTGCCAACGCGTCGTCGGAACGGTGCAGGCGATCGAGCATCTGCTGCTTCGCCGGCGGCAGATCGGCAACCACGCGATGCAGGAAAAGTGCAGTCTCATCGAGCAATCGCTCGGGCGATTCCACATCCTTCAAAACGACGCTGCGCGCCAGTGTGCGAAGTTGCGCATCTTCTTCCGGCGTCAGTTCCCGGCCCGTGAAGACGACCACGGGTAGATCTTTCAACTGGGGCCGGTCGCGCAGCTGCTCCAGAACTTCAAAGCCAGTCATGTCAGGCAAACGCAGATCGAGCACGACGCAGTCATAGCCTCCCTGTTCGAGCGCCTTGATCGCGGCTGCACCGGAGTCAGCGGCCTCGATGTCGATATCCTTATGCCACAACAGCTCGCGCGTGCTCAACACCTCGGCAGGATTGTCTTCCACGAGCAGAAGACGCTTGCGGCGCGGCTGCGAGTATTCCTTGATGCGTGTGAGTGCCGCATCGAGATCCTCGGTGGACGTTGGCTTGGTGACAAACGCGAACGCACCGCGCGACAGGCCGTGGTGCCGGTCCTCGTCCAGAGTCAGCATCTGCACGGGAATGTGGCGAGTCCTCGCGTCCTGTTTCAGATGATTCAACACGGTCCATCCGAGCATGTCGGGCAGGAAGACATCGAGCGAGATCGCCGTCGGGTTGTACTCCTGCGCCAGCGCCAAAGCCTCGGTCCCGGTCATGGCACTCAGTACCTTGAAGCCCTTATCGCGCGAGAGGTCGCACAACACGCGGGCATAATGAGGATCGTCCTCGACGATCAAGAGGATCGCGTCCCCGTCTGCGAGATTGTTACGATCGTCTTCAATCCGGGCTTCATGTTCGACCGCAGTGACTGTAGTGATAAAGATCGGCATCGCCGCTTGCGAGCCACTTTTCTCTGTCTTGACGATGCTCGGCGCAGATGGCCCAACGTAGGTCTGCGGCAAATAAAGCGTAAAGGTGCTGCCATGGCCTGGAGCGCTCCTTAGTTGGATTTCGCCGCCGAGCAAGCTGGCGAGTTCGCGGCTGATGGCGAGGCCCAGGCCGGTTCCGCCGTATTTGCGGCTCGTGCCCGCATCGGCCTGCTGGAAGGCCTCGAAGATGATGCGCTGCTTCTCAGGGGGAATGCCGATTCCGGTATCGGAGACCGCAAACGCGATGACCGAACCGGCTCCGCTCAGAATTGGATGATCACCGCTCCAGCCTTCCGACGCGCTCGAGACGGTGAGCCGGACGCCGCCCTGTTCGGTGAATTTGAATGCATTCGAGAGCAGATTCTTGAGAACCTGCTGGAGACGCTTCGAGTCGGTCACCAGGCTGCGGCCCATGCGGGGATCGCTCGTGACTTCGAAGAGCAGCCTGCGGTTTTCTGCTTCGTGACGGAAGGGGCGGGAGACGGTTTCGAGAAGCGCGCCAAAGAAGATTTCCTCGGCTTCGACCGAGACGGTTCCCGATTCAATTTTCGATAAATCGAGAATGTCGCTGATGAGGTTGAGGAGATCGGTGCCCGCACCATGGATGGTACGCGCGAATTCCACCTGCTTCGCGGTCAGACTACCATCGGGGTTCTCCGCAAGCTGCTGGCCCAGGACAAGGATCGAGTTGAGCGGCGTGCGCAGCTCGTGCGACATATTCGCAAGGAACTCGGATTTGTACTTCGAGGTCAGCGCCAGCTCGCGGGCCTTTTCTTCCAGCGCGCGGCGTGCTTGTTCGATCTCCTGGTTCTTGCGTTCCACTTCGTAGTTCTGTTCGGCCAGCTGCTGGGCTTTTTGCGCGAGCTGCTCGTTGGTCTGCTGCAGTTCCTTCTGCTGGGTCTGCAATTCCGTCGCGAGCTGCTGCGACTGCTTCAGCAGGCCCTCAGTCTGCATCGTCGCTTCAATGGAGTTGAGCACGATGCCGATGCTGGCCGTGAGCTGCTCGAGGAATGCAAGATGCGATGCGGTGAAGGCGCTCAGACTAGCCAGTTCGATGACAGCTTTCACACGGTCTTCGAAGAGCACCGGCAGCACGATGACGTTTTTCGGGACCGCTTTGAAAAGGCCCGAGCGAATCGGCACGGTTTTCTTGGGGAGTTCTGTGATCAGCATGCGACGCTTTTCTGCTGCGCATTGTCCAATCATGCCCTCACCAATCCTGACTTCTTTCAGGTAACCGTCGGGCGTATCGGCGTAGGTCGAGAGCAGCACGAGGCTGCCGTCGGGTGCGGTGGACTCAATGCCCATCTGGTAGATGACGCCCTGTTGCGCGTTGACGAGCGGCGCAAGTTCCGATAGCAGCATGCGGCCCACGGTCGCAAGATCGCGCTGGCCTTGTAACATGCCGGTAAACCGCGCAAGGTTCGTCTTCAACCAATCCTGCTCGGTGTTGCGGTCGGTCGTGAGCCGGAGGTTGTCAATCATGGTGTTGATGTTGTCTTTCAGCTCGGCCACTTCCCCGCGGGCATCCACCTGAATGGAACGAGTCAGGTCGCCCTTGGTCACGGCGGTCGCCACTTCGGCAATGGCGCGGACCTGGTTTGTGAGGTTGTCGGCCAGCAGATTGACGTTGCCGGTGAGATCCTTCCAGGTTCCGGCGGCGCCGGGCACGTTGGCCTGGCCGCCGAGGCGCCCTTCCACACCCACTTCGCGGGCCACCGTGGTGACCTGATCAGCGAAGGTCGCCAGCGTGTCGGTCATGTTGTTGATGGTTTCGGCGAGCGCGGCCACTTCGCCCTTCGCGTTCACCGTGAGCTTCTGCGTGAGTGCGCCGTTGGCGACGGCGGTCACTACTTTCACAATGCCGCGCACTTGTTCGGTCAGGTTCGCAGCCATCACGTTGACGTTATCGGTAAGGTCCTTCCAGGTTCCGGCGACACCCTGCACCTGTGCCTGGCCGCCCAGCTTGCCTTCTGTTCCGACTTCGCGCGCAACACGCGTCACTTCAGCAGCGAATGCGTTGAGCTGATCGACCATGGTGTTGATGGTGTCTTTGAGTTCCAGAATTTCGCCCTTCACGTCGACAGTGATTTTGCGGGATAGATCCCCGCGGGCCACAGCTGTCGTGACTTCGGCGATATTTCGAACCTGGGCTGTGAGGTTGCCCGCCATGGCGTTCACCGAATCGGTCAAGTCCTTCCAGGTCCCGGCCACGCCGGGTACGTTCGCTTGACCGCCCAACCGCCCTTCTGAACCGACTTCGCGGGCTACGCGGGTCACCTCGGCAGCGAACGAGCGAAGCTGCTCCACCATGGTGTTCAGCGTTTCTTTGAGCTGCAGGATTTCGCCGCGCACATCGACCGTGATTTTGCGGGACAAGTCTCCGTTGGCGATAGCGGTTGCGACTTCGGCAATGTTTCTCACCTGCGCCGTCAGGTTGCCTGCCATGAAGTTCACCGAGTCGGTGAGGTCCTTCCAGGTCCCGGCCACGCCGGGCACCTGCGCCTGGCCGCCCAGCTTGCCGTCCGTGCCAACCTCGCGAGCCACGCGGGTTACTTCGCCGGCAAATGCGTTCAGCTGGTCGACCATCGTGTTGATGGTGTTTTTCAACTCCAGAATTTCGCCCTTCACGTCGACGGTAATCTTGCGGGACAAGTCGCCGCGGGCCACGGCCGTTGTCACCTCGGCGATGTTGCGGACCTGACCGGTCAGATTGCCGGCCATGAAGTTGACCGAGTCCGTGAGATCCTTCCAGGTTCCCGCCACGCCGGGCACATTCGCCTGACCACCGAGTCTCCCCTCGGTGCCAACCTCGCGGGCTACGCGCGTCACTTCGCCGGCGAACCGGTTCAACTGGTCCACCATCGTGTTGATGGTTTCCTTCAGCAGCAAAATCTCGCCGCTGACGTTCACCGTGATCTTCTTCGAAAGGTCGCCGGTCGCGATTGCCGTGGAAACTTCGGCGATGTTTCTCACCTGGCCGGTCAGGTTCGAGGCCATCGAGTTGACGTTGTCCGTGAGGTCCTTCCACGTTCCCGCCACGCCTGGCACCTGCGCCTGTCCGCCGAGCTTGCCGTCTGTACCCACTTCGCGGGCTACGCGCGTCACCTCGCCGGCAAACCCGTTCAGCTGGTCCACCATGGTGTTAATGGTGTCTTTGAGCTCGAGAATCTCGCCCTTCACGTCCACCGTGATCTTGCGGGACAAATCCCCGCGCGCCACGGCCGTTGCCACTTCGGCGATGTTTCTCACCTGGCCGGTCAAGTTCGAGGCCATAAAGTTGACGTTGTCGGTGAGATCCTTCCACGTCCCGGCCACGCCGGAGACTTGCGCCTGACCGCCCAGTTTGCCGTCGGTACCGACTTCACGCGCCACGCGGGTCACTTCGCCAGCGAACGCGTTGAGCTGGTCCACCATGGTGTTGATGGTGTTTTTCAGCTCGAGAATTTCGCCCTTCACGTCCACCGTGATCTTGCGCGACAAGTCGCCGCGGGCCACGGCCGTGGTTACTTCGGCGATGTTTCTCACCTGCGCAGTGAGATTGCCGGCCATGGAGTTGACCGAGTCCGTCAAGTCCTTCCAGGTTCCGGCCACACCGGGCACGTTAGCCTGACCGCCTAGCCTGCCTTCCGTGCCCACTTCGCGGGCCACACGCGTCACTTCGCCGGCGAACCGGTTCAACTGGTCCACCATGGTGTTCAGCGTTTCTTTCAGCTGCAGAATTTCGCCGCGCACATCGACGGTGATTTTGCGCGAAAGGTCGCCGTTGGCAATAGCCGTTGCCACCTCGGCGATGTTACGAACCTGGCCGGTCAGGTTGCCGGCCATGAAGTTGACGTTATCGGTAAGATCCTTCCAGGTTCCGGCCACACCAGGCACGTTTGCCTGGCCGCCCAGCTTGCCCTCCGTTCCAACTTCGCGGGCGACTCGAGTCACTTCGCCGGCGAACGCATTGAGTTGGTCGACCATCGTGTTGATGGTGTCTTTGAGGGCAAGAATTTCGCCCTTCACGTCCACCGTGATCTTGCGCGACAGGTCGCCGCGGGCCACCGCGGTTGTCACTTCGGCAATGTTTCTCACCTGGGCCGTCAGGTTGCCGGCCATGGCGTTCACTGAGTCGGTCAAGTCTTTCCAGGTTCCGGCCACACCCGGCACAACAGCCTGGCCGCCCAGTTTCCCGTCCGTACCGACTTCGCGTGCCACTCGAGTTACTTCGGAAGCGAAGGAGCGGAGCTGGTCGACCATGGTATTGATGGCTTCTTTAAGCTGAAGAATTTCACCGCGCACATCGACGGTGATCTTGCGGGAAAGGTCGCCGCTCGCCACGGCAGTTGCCACTTCCGCGATGTTTCTCACCTGGCCGGTCAGGTTCGAGGCCATGGAGTTGACCGAGTCCGTGAGGTCCTTCCACGTGCCGTCCACGCCGGGCACCACTGCCTGGCCGCCCAGCTTGCCGTCGGTTCCCACTTCGCGGGCCACACGCGTGACCTCGGCGGTAAACACGCCCAGTTGCTGGATCATGGTGTTCACGATGTTGGCGGAGCGGAGGAATTCGCCCTCCAGTGGGCGGCCATCAACATCGAGACGGACGGTCTGAGTGAGGTTCCCCTGGGCCACGGCTGCGATGGCGCGCGTCACCTCCGTCGTGGGCCGAAGCAGGTCCTCGACCAATGTATTGACAGAGGTTTCCATGTCATCCCAGGCGCCACGGTGCCGCTCAAACCGGATACGCTCGCGGGTTCTGCCCTCTTTGCCCACGGCCAGGCCGACGCGCTTCAGCTCCCGCGCCATCTGCTCGTTGGTGGTCACAATTTCGTTGAAATTATCGGCAATCTTGCCCGGCAGGCCCGTCCACGACACGGGAAGACGCACACTGAAATCCCCGTCCTTCATGGTTTGAAGGCTCTGTAGGATCGCGGCCATATATTCGTGGGGGGTGGTGTGTTCTAAACCGTTGGGAGGGAGGCTGGTGGGCTCGTCCTGTCCGATGACAGGCTGCGAAACGACGGTCTCCATGGGCACGACCTTTGACATGGAACTTGTATTGAAAATTGCCAGCGCACCGCGACATAGAAGTACCGTGGAAGCTTCCCCGGGGAACGGCCCAACCTAATCGTGTACGCGCGGCTTAAGGAGGGATGCGATTTCCCTGAGGATGGTTGTCTATCGGAGGGTTTACGCGAGAAATTGTCTAGATGAAATCGGTACGGAGGTAATTGGTGTCATCAACCTGGGCGGCGATGAGGCCTACGTGTCCCGCCTTCTTCGTTGATGAGTCGACGGTATGTTCATGTCTTCCCGGTATTTCGCGACAGTCCGGCGGGTCAGTTGGATACCCTGCGACTGCAGCATTCCAGCCAGCTGATCGTCGGTCCACGGCCGACGGGGATCTTCATCTTCAATCAGCTTCTTCACCTTGCGCTTGAGCACCAACAACGGTGTGTCGGCCCCTTCAGGCCCATTCGAACCCTCCGAAAAGAAGAAGCGGAGCTCGATCACTCCCTGCGGCGTATGTGCATATTTGTTTGCTACGGCGCGGCTCACAGTGGAGGGATGAACGCCGATCTCCTCGGCAACCTCCTTGATCATCATTGGACGCAACGCCTCGATGCCCTGCTCGAGGAAGTCGTGTTGCCGGCGCACTATCACTTCGCAGGTCCGCAGGATCGTGCTCTTCCGCTGTGCGATGTTGCGCATCAACTGCATCGCCGAACGGAACCGCTCCTTTACATACTCCTTGACCTCTTTATCCGTGCCTTCGGCCACCAGCATGCGCCGGTAGCGCTGGCTCAGCCGCAAACTAGGAAGGTCCTCCTCATTCATCGTGACCACCCACTCGGCGCCCCGCTTCACAAACACCACGTCGGGCTCGATCAAACGCGTTTGTTCGCGGTTGTAGAGCCGTCCCGGCCGTGGCTCCAAGGTGCGGATGAACTCAATCGCAGAATGCGCCTCTGCCGGAGACACCTGCAGCGCCCGCGCGAGATCCTTCACATCGCGCTTTTGAACCAGGTGCAGATGGCGGTCAGCGATCAATGCCGCAATCTCCATGCAATGGCGCCGTTCATCCGGCTTGCCATCCCCCTCAGCGCGAAAACTGCGATGCAAATCTTCGCTTCCGTCCTCCCGGTGGGGTGTGAAGACCTGACCAAACTCATTTTGCTGTGCTGCGATTTGAATCATCAGGCATTCGCGAAGATCCCTGGCTGCCACGCCCGGGGGATCGAGATGCTGGACCAACTCGACTCCGCGACGCACCAGGTCGAGCGCGGCCGCGTCATCAAGTTCCCGGCTGTCGGGAAATTCGCGAAGGGCTTGGACTAGCTCCTCCTCGCTCACTGAGAGATAGCCATCCTCATCGAGGTTTCCGATGATAAACTCAGCCACCAGCTTTAGCTGGGAGTCGACTGGCGATGCGCCCAGTTGCCAAGCCAGGTGGTCTGACAAGGTGGTTGGCTGCGAAAGAAAGTTCTCAAAAGACGGCCTGTCGCTCTCCTCGAACTCGGGTTGCGTGCGGTACCCAGGGTCCAGGTAATCCTGAAAATAAGAGCCAAAATCGATCTCATTGAAGGAATCTTTCGGCGCGGGCGCTGGTTCAACAACACCGTGTTCGAGTTGCTCTAACCTTCCGTCGCGTTCCTGGCGTTCCTCACGTCCAGCCACCTCGTCGAGCATTGGAACTGTTTCGTCGATCTCCTCGAGGACGGGGTTTTCCACCATCTCGGCGTCGATCATTTCCTTCAGTTCCAGCTTGCTGAGCGCGAGCACGCTCACCATCTGCATCAGGCCCGGGGTGAGGACCTGGCGCTGGGACACCTTCAAATTCAGTCTCGGCTGTAACAGTGGCATACCAGTGCTCGATTCCAGATTGCCTTAACTCATCAGTGTACTTGGACATCAACTTGCTTGCAGAGGTAACTCCTATCCCCCTGCACCATTTTCCCAAATCGGGCAGTTTCCTGTGCGAAAGTTTACTGCTGGAAGGAGTCGGCCTGCTACCTTTGCGGAATTGACCCTGCACCTTTAAGGCGCCAGTCCATCGCGTCAAGTCGCTTGCGTTCAATCCATTGAGGGCAAGTTCCCCATCGGCCACTTTAACTCAATGAGAATCCTTCCCCAAGATAGACGCGCCGCACTTCCACATCGGTTCCCAGTTCGTGCGGAGTCCCGGAACGAAAGATTTTCCCCTCGGCAATGATATAGGCCCTATCCGTCACGCTCAAGGTTTCGCGCACGTTGTGGTCGGTGATCAGGATCCCAATTCCACTCGATTTCAAATCGAAAATGATCTTTTGCAGTTCGAGAACGGCGATGGGATCAATGCCGCTGAATGGCTCGTCAAGCAGAATAAAGTTCGGCTGGATGCAAAGGGATCGCGCAATCTCGACACGCCGTCTCTCTCCGCCCGACAAAGCGTAACCGCGGGTGGTGCGGATGTGGGTCAGGTTGAGCTGCTGGATCAGGCGTTCGGTCCGGGTGCGGCGCTCGCGGGCGTCGAGCGGCTGGGCTTCCAATACTGCCAGAATGTTCTCTTCGACCGTCAGCTTGCGGAAAACAGAAGGCTCCTGGGGCAGATAGCTGATGCCAAAATTCCGCGCCCGCAGATACATGGGTGTGCGCGTGATGTCGATGTCATCGACCATCACGCGGCCTGTCTCCGGAGGCACGAGGCCGACGATAATGTAAAAACTGGTCGTCTTGCCGGCGCCGTTCGGCCCCAGCAGTCCCACTACTTCGCCGCGGGAGATACTCAGGTTGACGCCACGCACAACCTGCCGCCCCTTGTAGGTCTTGCCGATTCCCTCGGCGATCAATGTTTCCATCAAGCTCTCTAGGGCAATCTCACTGCCGCTTCGGCACTGTTGTCTCAGTGGTGGTTGCGCGTCCGTCGCCTTCGACATTGACGCTATCATCGCGACTATTGAAAATCAAAGACCCGCCGGTCACGGTACCGCGCGCCGGATCGGTCATCCGCGGGGGCGCCGCGGCTGTTCCCGTCAACACATAGTCCCCGCGTTCGCCCGAGTAGTCCAGCTTGTCCCCGGTTCCGTGCCTGCCTTGCGAATCGACGATCACATTGCCAACCGCCGTCATCCGGTCGACCTGTGCGGAGCCGCCGTCCTTCCCAGCACGATTCCCAGGGGGAAGCAAAACCAGTTCCACCTCGCTGGAGCGCGTTGTCGCGTCTCCTGTTTCAGCCACTACTCCGCCCAGAACGCCGCCATGCATCACGGCTTTACGCTCGGCGTCGGAGTATTTCAGGTCGCCACCCCGGACCCGGATCACGGAAGGCGAGTCGGGGCCGCCGGTTTTGCCTTGCCCCGAACCGGGCTTGGTGGGCCCCGCATTAGCCGCACTCACGAGCACAACCTTCACCGGATCCGCCGCATTTGTCGTCCGCGCCATCAGGGTCTGTTTCGTCCGGTCGAGGATGATCACTGGCGCGGCAATCGAATTCCCCTGCTGCCATAACCGGGCCTGCCCACGAAACGTCGCTTCGCCGGTCGCCTGGTACAGCTGTGCCTCGGTTGCAATCACGTGCGCCGGGCCTTGCGATCCCGAACCAGGGCCCGGCTTTGGCGCCGACGTTGGGTCGGGCTTCGAACCCGCCGCCGAGTCATTACCAAACCAGGTGGCCTTCACATTCCCGTGTGCGAAAGCATCCCCCGAAGCACGCGCAATGTCGATCTTGTCGGCGTCCAGGTCCAGCCCGCCGTTGACTACGCGAGGATTTCCAGTCAGGTGCAGCCACTCCCCGGTTCCCTCGTAGTCGGCGCGCTCCGCCGTGGCTTTTAGCGCTGGAGGCATGGCCGATCCCGGTTTAGCAACAGCCTGCTGCACAAGGACAACGTGGCCCTCCACCGTCGCCGCTTCGATCTGCGTCGCACCTGCCGGGCCATTTGCTTTCTGCGCACGGGACTTTCCATCGGCGGCAACCTGCGCCGTGGCGAGATGAACATCCAGCCGGTCTCCGCTCGTCGTCTGGCGGGTGCCTGCCTCTGTCGTCTGCTCGATATTCGCGTGGCCCATGCCGGTCAGTGCGCTCAGTGTGGAATCTGGTCCAAATATTCCCTTCATATCATCGGCGGTCATGCGCGCATGCGCAGGAAGATTGGCGCCGCGCTGGCTCTCGCTGGTCACCACCACTCCGCCGATTCCGTGCAGCGAATCCAGTTCCACTTGTCCTTTTCCAGAGCTGCGAAACGCAAGGTCGGCGATGGGCGATGCCCATGCCCGGTGGACACGCGAGGCAACACCGGCGGCGTTCGTTTGTTCGTCGCTGTCAAAGTTGACGCCCCGCTCCAGGTGCGCGAGGCGGAGCACACCCCCCGGAGCAAACTGGAGTTCGGCGGTTGGCGCTGTTCCATGCAGCTTGCGGCCGTTGTTGTCGGAGTCGATCGTTACGCTGCCTTCAAGATGGCCGTGCTCCGGTTCATTGTCCGCGTCGAATTGGAGCGACCCGCTAGCCGCTTCCAAATGCCCCCCTGCTGCCGTATTCAGCACCAAGCCGCTGGTTGCATTCAATTGCTCTGCCGTACCATCGTCGCGAAACTGGATCGTCGCCTGGCTGGCGCGTGCATCTCCATGGCGATATCGGGTTGTACCTGCAACCAGACGGCAAAGATCGGTGTCTCGATCGAACTCCGCATGCTGGGCCGCAATCGCCACCGGATCCACACCACGATGCGTATTCAGTTCCACCGCGCTGTCCAGCACGAGACGGCCGTTCTGCGAATCGTAGGACGCGCCCACGGAGCTGCCCCTGCCCTGCGGCAAATTGAACTCCACGCGCTCGGTTGAGGTGGCGACTCCAGTGTTCTGGTTGAAAATCAGCCCAATCGTCTTCACGTGAATCTGGCTGTCCGCCGGACCCTTTCCAGCTGGTGCGATCTTCTTCTGTGGGCTCTTTGGCATTTTCCGACCCGCATCCGGCTGAAGGTTTCCAGTCCGGTCGAGCGTGATTTCAACCGGCCCGTCCGCCTTCGCAATGCCGGCTTGCTGGTCGTATTCAAACTCGGAACCCTCGATCCGATCGGTCCCGCCGCCATTCGGATCGTACATTTCGATCTTCACTGCATGAAGCCGATAACGGCTGTTCTTGAGCTGTTCGACCTTCGACGCGGTGATTTTGAACTGCGCGTGGCCGGCGTGAAACTCTGCGTGCGTGAAGCCGTTTGCTTCTTGTTGGATATCGATGCCAAGCTTCTTCGGCAGGTCGCGGCGGTTGAACGGGCTCTTCCAACGACCGACGGTCAGAAATATACCGAGGGCCGCGATCAGCAGGACTCCAGCGATCAGGATTACTGTGCGAATCCGTTCAATGGTAAAGCGCACCTTAGTTCCCCATGCCGAGCCGGGCTGCAAGGCGCTGGGCGAGGCTTTCCCCTAATTCGCTCCACAAGACACGCGCCGTTGCTCCGGAGACTTTCTCCAATGCCGATGTGAGTTCCACCAGTTGACGCACGTTTTCCTCGATATGGCGGGCCGCGAACGCATCCAGATCCGCATCTACTTCAAGAAAAGCTGCATCGTCGCCGAAATCGATCCGGATGTGCCCGTCCTGTTCGTATGTCCCTTCGGCAAACAAGGGGCCGAAGCCGGTCACACGCACCAGCCGCGGTTCGCGCGCCCAACGTGGATCGAGATTGGAAGCCGTTTCCAGTTCCCACAGATCCCAGCCGATCTGAAATTCGTAGGCGTAGTCGTCGTGCAGCAGCTCCAAGGCTGCCTCTACGGCCTGCTGCGGTTCCGCGCCACGCTCGCCCCGTCCATAGACATGCTGCAAGACCGGGGACTCGCTCCAGCCCACCGGCCATACGGTTGCGGAGTAGACGCGCGCGTCGCCGCCATGCGCAGCGAAGGCGCCCAGGACTGCCGTCAGTTTGTCGGGGAGTGCGGCCAGGCGCAGGTTCGGAAACCACAGACTCAAATAAAGCGTGTCGGACATCTCTATTGATTTTAGACGGACTAGCCGTCCCGTCGATGCACGCCCCAGTTTGAGGACGCCTTCAGATCTTGCGCCAAAGGCCGTTACACTGTTCAGCAAAACCTTCAGGAGCGAATCGTGAGCCCAGCCCGCACCCTCGATCCCCGCAGCACCCTCAATCGCCAAATCGACGCCTACATCGCCAAATCCAAACCCTTCGCACAGCCGATCCTGAATCACGTCCGTGAACTGGTACACAAGGCCTGTCCCGGCGTCGTCGAAACCATCAAGTGGAGCCGGCCCTTCTTCGAATACAAGGGCGTCATCCTCGCCAACATGTCCGCATTCAAGAAGCATTGCAGCTTCGGATTCTGGGGCGAAGAAATCGCCGCCGTCCTGCGCGACGCAAAGCTTCTGCAGCCGGACGCCATGGGTTCGCTCGGACGGCTCACGCACATCGAAGACCTGCCCTCCGACAAGCAAATGCTCGGTCTCCTGCGCCAGGCCGCGGCATTCATCGACACTGGCCAATACACCAGCCCCATCGCCGCCCGCAACAAGGTAGTGAAGGCTCCCAAACCCGCTGTCAAAGCGCCTCCGGAGTTCACCAGGGCGCTCAAAGCGAATAAGAAAGCCTCCACCGTGTTCGCCGGTTTTAGCCCCAGTTGCAAACGGGAATATGTCGAGTGGATCGCCGACGCCAAGCGCGACGAGACACGCGACAAGCGCATCGCCACGGCTGTCGAGTGGATCAGCGAGGGCAAGCAGCGCAACTGGAAATACCAGAACTGCTGAGGCAGACGTCGAGCCGGCGATGCCTTATGAAGTCACGATCTCGCTGAAGTCGGCAATGCCAGCCAGACCGACCCGCACTTGGTGGATCATTCCAAGCCTGGCCGCTCTCAGTTTCGGATCGGGCGACATAACCATAACCTTCTCAAAGAACGCGTCGACGGCGGGCCTGAGCGTCGCAACCTCCTCAAGCGCTGCGCGATAATCGCGCTTTGCACGCAACTCACTGACTCTTCCGGCAACCTCGTCAAAGGCCTCAATTAATGCCTTCTCTTCGGGCTCAACCAACTCGCCATAGGATTTGCCATTCTCCCAGGTTGCGGAGAAGCTTTCGCCCTTCTCTTCGGCCTGTCGAAGAATGTTCTTAATGCGTTTGAATGCTGCCGACACTGCGGCGAAATCCCCCGATCCGCGCACTGCCGTCAATGCTTCACAGCGGGCAACCGCATCGCGCACATCGTCCGAGCCTGCGGCGAGGACTGCGTTGACCACGTCGTAAGCGAAGCCACATACGTCTTTGAGATAGAATCCGACACGTTCTACTAGAAAAATCGAACATTCTTCCCGTCCCGGCGTTGAAGGACCGGTCGCAGCGAGCACATCTCCAATTGTCAGCGGGAGCTCCGACTCTGCCAAAATCTTGACGATCGCATTGGCTGCACGACGCAATGCGAACGGATCTTTGGAGCCAGTTGGCGCGGCCCCGATTCCGAACATCGCGGTGATGGTCTGAATTCGATCAGCCAGGCCGAGCAGTTGCCCCTCGATGTTTCGCGGAATTGAGTCCTCTGTAGAGGCCGGCTTGTACTGGTCATAGATTGCAAATGCGACCTCGTCGCTAAGCCCTTGTGCCTTTGCATACAGTCCGCCGATGACGCCCTGCAACTCTGTGAACTCTTTCACCAACTCGGTGGTCAAGTCCGTTTTGGCGAGTTTGACAGCATTTGTGAGCGAGAACCAATTACGCGAAAAGTCGTAGTCGCTGTTCAGAACTGATTTCAGATTCCCTACAATGCGGAGGTTTTCGTCGGTCTTCCAGAAATAGCTGCCAAGTTCCTTCTGGAACGTCACATTTTTTAGGCTCTCGACGCGCTCGGTCAGCGGCGTTTTCTGATCGAAGTCCCAGAAGAACTGCGCGTCCTTGAAACGCGCCCGCAGCACGCGTGCATTGCCATCGCGAATGATCGCTTCGCCTTCTTCATCCACCGCCGTGTTCAACACCGCGAGAAAATGCGGCGCCAACTTACCGTCCGCACCTTCCACGGCAAAATACTTCTGGTGGTCGCGCATGACCGTGACCAGCACTTCCTCGGGCAGCTTCAAATACTCCGGCTCAAAATCGCCCAGCATCACCATCGGCCACTCAGTGAGGTGTAAAACCGTCTCGACCAGCGGCTCGTCTTCCCGCCAGCGCGCTCCAGCGACGATGCGAGTCGTCTTGTCCAGCGCCTTGCGGATCGTCTGCCTGCGCTCCGCTGAATCGACAACAACAAATGCCTTGCGCAGTGCCTCGGCATAGTCCTTGGCCGATGCAATCACTACCGGCGCATCGCCATGCAGTACGCGATGGCCGCGGCTCGCGTTACCCGCAGCGATCCCTGCAATCTCCAAAGGCACCACGGCAGAATCAAGCAGCGCCACCAGCCAGCGCACCGGGCGCACAAACCGCTCCGGCTTGAAGGCGCGCCAGTACATATTCTTGGCCCAATAAAGCGCGAGAACTTCCTTCGGCAACTCCGCTGCCAGCACCTGCAGCGCGGCCGCTCCCTTGCGCCTAATCAAAGCGCTGACGTATTCACCCTTCGCCGTTGTGATCTTCTCCAGGGCGGAAACAGCAACGCCCGCCTTCTTCGCGAAGGCCTCTGCCGCCGCCGTCGGTGCCCCGTCTTTGAACGCCACTTTCCACGACGGGCCGGTCATCTGCTCTTCTGTATCGGCTTGCGCAGCCAGCACGCCTTCGACAAGCACCGCGAGCCGGCGCGGTGTGGAGTAAGTCGTCACTCTCGCAGCAGGCTCAAGCAGCCGCTCGCGCGTCAGCAACTCCTGCACGCGGCGACCCAGCTCCGCCTCGGCCCCGGCAATCATGCGGGCGGGCATTTCTTCCAACCCAATCTCTAAAAGAAAATCTGCCATCTTATGCCACCGCCTGCTGCACCGCATAGGCTTTGGCAACGCCCACAGCCAATGCGCGAATGCGCCCAATCACGCCCACACGTTCCGTAACACTGATGGCTCCACGCGCATCCAGAATGTTGAACAGGTTCGAGCATTTCAGCGCCAGCTCATACGTCGCCAGCAGCGGAAAGCGCCTCTTTTCGGCGGCAGCAGCGCTTTCACTCTCAAGCAATGTGTTCGCCTGGATCAAGAGGGCCTTCGCCTCAGCCTCATAAAGGTTGAAGTGCTCCCAGAGTTTCGCAACATCGGCATCCTCGAAGTTGTAGACCGAGAACTGCAACTCTTCGGCAAAGCGAACCTCGCCGTAGGTCACTGGCGCGCCTGTTTCAGGATCGCGTGCCCACACAATGTCGTAGATGGAATCCAGATCCTGCAAGACCTGTGCGATGCGTTCGAGACCGTACGTCAGCTCGGCGCAGATGGGGTCGAGATCGAGCCCACCGCATTGCTGAAAGTAAGTGAACTGGGTAATCTCCTGCCCATCAAACATGACCTGCCAGCCCACGCCCCACGCGCCTCCGGCCGGCCACTCCCAGTTATCCTCTTCAAACTTGATGTCATGTTTTTTGAGATTGATGCCCAGTGCCTCGAGCGATTCGAGATACAGCTCCTGCACATTGACCGGCGGCGGCTTCAGAATGAGCTGAAACTGTGTGTGCTTGAAGAGGCGATTCGGATTCTCGCCATAGCGGCCATCGGCGGGTCGGCGCGAGGGCTGCGCGTAACCTACCTTGTAAGGCTTTGGGCCAAGCACGCGGAGAAATGTCTCCGGCGCCATCGTGCCTGCGCCCACTTCCACGTCATATGGCTGCTGCAATACGCAGCCGCGGTCGGCCCAGAAGCTTTGCAGGCGGAACAGCAATTCCTGAAACGTAAGGGCAGAGGTTTTTCGGATGGATTCAACCGGGCTCGACGACACAGGCAGGGCTCTCTTTACGGGACTCTCGACTATCTTACCAGCCGATTCACGGATTCCAATTCGTGGACCAATTACATGCTTAGGCGTGCGAGCACTTCGGCGGTGCGCAACCTGCGCTCGAGGTGCCGCTCCAGTGCCTGTAGTGTGAATCGCCGTAGATCGTGCCCTCGCCGCTTGGGCCACGGCTCGCCGGCGAACGCGCTCACAGGCGAGCGCAACATGCGCAGAGCCAGTTGCCATGAGTCGGCAGAAAGATCACTCGCGTTGCTGCCGCGATGCACTGCGCAGAATAGACCGTCCTGAAAGGCATTGAAGCTGGTTTCACCAGCTCTGAGAGCCTCGCCGCATGCCGTGCAATGCGCGATGTCCGGCAGCAGACCCATGAGGCGCGTCATCCACAGCTGGAAATAGGTCAGCGGAAGCCACGGTTGCTCGACGGTTGTTTGTTCGAGCACCGCAACGAGCAGGCGGAAGACCGGCTCCTGCGGATCGTGCTCGGGGAGCGCCTGATCGAGTAGCTCGGCAAAGAAACTCAACACCGTCATGCGTATCTGATCCACAGGCCTGGAGAGAGGTGAGCGAATAATCTCCAACTGATCGAGCCGCACCAATTCCTGCCTCGGCCGCTCGGCGAACCAGGCGCGCGCCACGGTCATCGGCTCCAATGCACCGCCGAAGCGCCTGCGGCTTTTGAGCGCGGATTTGGCAACGCCTTTGATCCGGCCATGATCGCGCGTGAAAAAGCTCACGATGAGATCGGCCTCGTGGACCGGCCACGTGCGCAGAACCACCGCCTCTGATGTGAGCACGCTCATCGGATTCAATCATCGCACTCGAGGATGCCAGACGAAGTTCGTTCATCGAACTCATGCGTGTCATTACACGACCAAAAGCGGACGAATCATGTGAATTGATGGCATCGACAATCCATCCATTAAAGTCAATGAATTTCACCGACTCATCGGAGGCCTTGGAGATTGAGGCGCTTGACCTTCCGCGTTCCGAATTCAGCGAATGAAACTCAGGATTTCATGGATGGACAGCAAGGACAACTAGGCGAAGTGATTCGGTATCGAATCACAAACAGAAAGCGACTTCCCCGAGAGGAGTTCATTTAAATGGCACAGCATGCAACGGACGAACGTACGCAGAACCAACCGAGCCATGAAGCTCAGTCCAAGGGTGGACAGCACTCCCAACAGAATCAAGGTAGCGCCGGCGGATCAGGCCAACACAACCAGCCGAGTCACGAGGAGCAAGTGAAGGGCGGACAACATTCGCATCAGAGTTCGCAGCAGGGTGGCAATCAGAATGCGTCCAAGCGGACTGGCGATGGGCAGACTGACGACGGGCCTTCGCACAACCAGCCCAGTCACGAAGCACAGGTGAAGGGCGGTCAGCATTCCCACTCCGGCGGCTCAAACAGATAATCCGCGCGGCATTCTGCAGGCAAGCGGAGTCTTTCGACTTCGCTTGCCCCTCAAGTCACGATTTGCGCGAGGGCAGGGTTTAGCCTTTATGCGAACCGCAAAACAAAAGCGCGCACCGGGAACCAGTGCGCGCGATCCGTGCTGCGTGATGCGGTTATCGGCCGAAGTGAGCGGAGTTCTTCTCGGTAAAATGCGCCCACTTTTCCGGCAGATCATCCAGCGCAAAGATGGCGGACACCGGGCACGCCGGAACACAGGCGCCACAGTCGATGCATTCGACCGGGTCGATAAACAGTTGCTCGGACTCCGCAAAGCCGGCTTCATCTTTTTTGGGGTGGATGCAATCGACTGGACAAGCGTCTACACAGGCGGTGTCCTTGGTGCCGATACAAGGTTCTGCAATCACATATGCCATCGTGCAGTTCTCCGGAAAGGTAATCTTCTCGACGCTGATAGTAGCACAGGACCCCGCACGCAAGAGGCAACCTCTCAGCTCGGCGTTTTGCTATGCGGGAATGGTTAAAACAGGCCACGGGCGGTCGGCAACAGGGAGCAGAAGATCGCGGGGACCTATCGGTATCCAGTGGCTTCAGCTGATTAGCGTGAGCGCTGGATCAGTCCTTCGCCGCTGCCGCGGCTTCCCTTTGCGCAGCCCATTCTGCAGGCGTGGGGATCGGCGACAAACCTCTGCCTGCGAACATATCTGCAAAGAGGGCGAGTAATTCTTGGTGGATTGAACCGTTGGAAGCGAGGATTTCGCGGCTGTCGATGCGATAACGGCGACCTTCGAAGTCGGTGACACGGCCACCGGCCTCTTCCACGAGCAGAATGCCCGCCGCCGTATCCCACGGGTTCAGGTTGAACTCCCAAAAGCCTTCCAGGCGCCCGGCTGCAACATAGGCTAAATCGAGTGCAGCCGAACCTGCGCGCCTGACCCCATGCGAGCGTAAGGTGAACTCCTGATAAAAGTGAATGTTGGGGCTCGCATGGCGCTTGCGACTCGGAAAGCCCGTGGCAAGCAGTGCTTCCGCCAGTTTTGATATGGGTGAGGTGCGGATTGGCTTCCCATTGAGAAACGCGCCCTTTCCTTTTTCGGCGGAGAAGAGCTCATCGCGAAGAGGATCATAGATCACGCCTGCCACAAGCGTTCCATCTTCTTCCGCCTTCAGGCTGCTGGGGCGCTGCTCCAGACCCATCGATACGCAGAACTGGGGAAAACCGTGAGCAAAGTTCGTCGTACCATCGAGCGGATCGACGTACCAACGAAACTGGCCTTCGAGGCGCTCGCGCGTCCCCTCCTCGCCGTACACGCCGTGCTCGGGAAAAACTTCGCTGAGACGGGTCCGGATCAGTTTTTCGACGGTGCGGTCGGCGATTGTCACCACATCGACATCGCCCTTATATTCCGTCTCTACGCCTTGGGAAAAGAACTCGCGCAGCCGTGCACCGGCTTCCCTCGCGATCTCGGAAGCTTTGGGAACCCAGACCCATTGCTGTATGCCGGACACAGCGTTGCTCACGAAGCGGCCCCGTTCATTGCAGTCGAACGCGAGCCACGGCGGCGGCCGGATTCTGTGATGGTCTGGATTTGATGTTTGTAGATAAAGAGGTTCGGTTTTCCCTCACGTGTCAGGCGCAGCATCCCATCGTCGAAATACTCGATCCAGCCACGCACCGTTTCTCCATCCCATAACTTGACTGTAACCGGAACCTGGCGCTCGCTGAGAGAACGCAGATATAAGGCTTCCTGCCCCGTTTCACCTGGAGGCGGAGTCTTCGAGCGGCGGTGGGGGGAGATCGGCGGAGTCATGACGCCATTTTAGATGCAGGATGGATGCGGCACAGTGAATTCTTGTTGCGTAATGCGGTAAATGCATCAACATTTCGCAATCTAATTGCTCTTGACGGCGTCATCAGCGTAATAACCGGTCCGATAGCGGATGTTGAAGGACTCATTTGCGGCGCGTGGAATGGTGACGCTCAGGCGATGGAATGTCCTGCCGGGTTCCTGATGGTGAGGATAGTAACCGAGCAAATACTGTGTGCGAAGATCTTCGCTTACTTGCGCGAAGGCCTTGTCGAGGCCTCCCGCACTGGCGTAGAAGCTCTTGCCTCCGGTCTGCTCGGCAAGCGTGATCAGCGCATGTTCCCCGCCGATGTCACGACCGGCGCTGGCCTCGATGGGCACGTCAATGATGCTGTAAATCATGACCTCGTTGCGCAAGGCCTGCTCCAGCGCCCCGGAATAGGTAGTGCTCTTAGCAGTGTCGCCACCGTCGGAGACCAACACCAGCACCTTGCGCCCCTCTTTGGTGCCCAGGCGCTTTGAAGCCAGATAGATTGCGTCATAGAGCGCCGTCGCATCGCCGCCACGCAGTGACCCCAATCCGCGATCGATGGCAGACACCTTGTTCGTGAACGAGGTCACCTCGCGTACGTCGGTGGCAAATTCAAACAGGCTCATCTGGTCCTGGGTGCGCATCAAGGCATGGACAAAGCGTCGTGCCGCCTCGGCTTCGAGCGCCCGGTCCTTGAAGACGCTTCCGCTCGTATCGATGGCGAGCGTCAGGTTGAGCGGCAGCTCCGATTGGCGCTCGAAGATAGCAATATCCTGAGGCCGGTTGTCTTCGGCAATGGCAAAATCCTGGCGCGTCAATCCGCCCACAATGGCGCCGTTGGGATCCGTCACATTAACAAAAACGTTGACGAGCTTCACATCCATGCGCAGCGTCATGCCATCCTGCGCGACGAGGAAGAACGCGCCAAACACCGCCAAAGCGGCTGCAATGAGGAATGCCCGTTTTGCCCTCGACGACGAGGCCCTACCGAACATCGTTCGCCTCCAGGCCCAACTCCGCCGGGAAGGGCTCGCCAGCGGCCCACACGGCGCCATCCACGAATGTCTCTTTCTTCCAGATGGGCACGGTGGTCTTGAGCGTGTCGATGAGCCAGCGGCAGGCATCGAACGCCTGCGCGCGGTGGGCCGATGCAACGACGATCAACACGCTGGTCTCGCCTACTTCGAGGCGACCGAGACGGTGGACGACGGTTACGTGGCGCACGGCGAAGCTCGTCCGCGCCTTTTGCGCGAGCTCACGTATCTGGTTCAGTGCCATCTCTTCGTAGGCTTCGTAGTCCAGATGCAGAGTCCGGCGGCCGCGGGAGTTGTTGCGCACGATGCCGTCGAAGACGACAACTGCGCCGTCGGCTCCCTGCTTGGCTTCAGCGACGAGTTTTGCGGCATCGATGGGCTCACGGGTGAGATTCGTGATGATTTCCGGCGCCGGCTCAGATTTTTCTTGAGCGTTCGCCGTGCCCGGAGTGCCACCGCCGGAGACGGGCGGCAATAGACCCACCTCATCGCCATGGCTTAACACATGCGTGGCGGCGGCGTATTCGGCGTTCACGCTTACTGCGATTCCGCGCAGCATGGCACGGGGATAATTCAGGGAAAGATGCGCCACCAGATCGGAGACAGTCGCGCCCTCGCACAACGCTACCTCGGCCGCACGGGGGCCAAGCGCGTCTTTCAACGCACCGAATGCAAGCACGCGCACCTGAATCATCCCAGCGGGGATCATAGAAAGAAGCATACTGCCTTTAAGTTAGACGCAGCAGCATGGGAACGGAACTGTGTTCACCCCTAAGACATCTTGTAGAGAAAGCCGGACGGCGTGCCCCAAAGGTCACGGGCGCGGTCCTCGTAGAAGATGCTGAACTCAATGCCTCCAATATCGTAATCAAACAGAGGAACGCGATTAAAGGTGTAGTCCCCTTGAAACGAATACTCGTCTCCGCTGCAGTCGATCATCAGGGCGCTTTCAGACGAGAGCCGCTCGGAGTGGGTGAGCAGAATGCATGCAACAGCGAAGGCGCCCAGGGCAAATTCATTGCCGTCCATCGCCACACGGGCGCGCCGGGCAGATCGGCCGCGATGGCGCATGCCCAATTGGCCGCCCACCACCAGAAAATCCTGCCTCTGCTGCTGGTCTGACAGAATCTTCTCAGCGAGCTTGGTGCGGTCGGACTGACGCAGATAGGTTGGTCCAAGACGGCCAATGACGCGATTGGAAATCTTCCTGCGCGTGGCGAGAGCTCCGAGCACCAACTCGACGGCTTCGTTATATGTGGGCGCCAACGACTGCCAGCGCGGGATCGCAAACCATGCTTCAGCGCCGACGAGGAGCGGTTTGCGGCTTAGCTTCTCCATGCAACTGCCCAGGGAAGGAAACAGCTTGCGCAATTCGGTCACCTGGGCTTCCACGGGACGAACCTGGTATTTGGGCGGGTAACCATGACTGGAAGGCACCTGCTCGCTCTTGAACTTGTCGCTCACTGTGTGCTGGTGGATGATGCCCACGATCGAATCAATGAGTTCTGCCTGCAGCTCCCGATTCAGATCCAGAACCTGCTGCGCACGATTCCGGTCAAATTGTTCAATCGCGATCTGAAAGGCTTTCTGAGCGGCCTCTCCAAGAGATACAAGGAGCTGTGCATTCTGGCATTCCGTTGTATTTCCTGAGAGGTGGAGTGGAGTCAGGGTTGGTGTAGCCATATTCACCGCCAACTGGGGTTAAGCATCCGAGCTTTGCTGTTTTCATCGGCGCTGGCGCAGAATCCACGAGCGCGCCCAGTCGCGCGATTTCAGGGAGTGTGCGACGGTCCAAATTGGATCGCGCATTCTCCAAAAGACGCAAAAGAGGCCGGCAGTTTCGCCGGCCTCTTCTTTCGCCCAGGGCGCTGAATTATGCTGCGACGCTGGTCCCCGTTTCCGCGATCGCCACCGTCTGCGGATGCGCGTTCAAGAGCGGCAATGCTACCGCCAGGACATCTTCAATGTGGCTGGCATAGTGAATATCCACCCCTTGCGTCATTTCCGGCGTTAGATCCTCTTCCACATTCTGGCGATTCTCGGCGGGCAGGATGATAGTTTGCACCCCGGCCCGGCGCGCAGCCAGGAACTTCTCCTTGATTCCGCCCACCGGCAACACGTTTCCACTGAGCGTGATCTCACCGGTCATGGCTGTGAGCGGACGGACCGGCGTGTCTGTTAGAAGCGACGCGAGAACGGTCGTCATGGTCACACCTGCCGACGGACCGTCCTTGGGAATCGCCCCCGCCGGCACGTGAATGTGGAGGTCGAGATCCTTGTTGAAGTCCTCGGCTAACCCCAGACGTCCGGAATTGGACCGGACCCACGTCAGCGCTGCCTGCATGGATTCCTGCATGACTTCGCCGATCTGACCCGTCATGGTGAAGCTGCCCTTGCCCTTCATCTTGTTGGCTTCGATGAAGAGGATGTCGCCGCCGGCCGGCGTCCAAGCCAGACCGATGGCCACACCGGGCCGCTTCACGCGCTCAGCCACCTCGGTTTCGACGCGAACCTGGATACCACCAAGAAAGTCTTTCAAGATATCGCGCGTAACGACGAGCTTGTCGGTCTTTCCTTCCACTACGCGGCGCGCCTGTTTGCGGCAGACAGTGCCAATCACTTGTTCCAGCTTGCGCACGCCGGCTTCGCGCGTGTAGTGGCGGACAATGTGCCTGATCGCTTCTTCGGGAAAATCGATGTGCTCCGCTGTAATCCCATTGGCCTTGATCTGGCGCGGAATCAGATAGCGAAACGCGATGTGCACTTTCTCTTCTTCGCTGTAGCCCTGGAGCGGAATAATCTCCATGCGATCGATCAGAGGCGCCGGCACAGTGTCGAGCATGTTGGCCGTGCAGATAAACAGCACCTTCGACAAGTCAAACGGCACGTCGAGATAGTTGTCGCGGAACGTGTTGTTCTGCTCCGGATCGAGCGTCTCAAGCAGCGCCGAAGCGGGATCGCCACGGAAGTCGCGGCCCAGCTTATCGACCTCGTCGAGCATAATCACCGGGTCGTTGGTTTCAGCCCGCCGAATGCTTTGGATGATCTGGCCCGGCAGAGCGCCAATATACGTGCGGCGATGACCGCGAATCTCCGCCTCGTCATGCATACCCCCGAGTGAGACCCGCTGGAACTTACGTCCCAGGGCGCGCGCAATCGAGCGGCCTAGGCTGGTTTTGCCCACGCCCGGAGGTCCGACAAAACAGAGAATCGGCCCCTTCATATCCGGCTTCAACTCAAGGACCGACAAATAATCGAGGATGCGATCCTTGACCTTTTTCAGCTCGTAATGATCCTCGTCGAGGATCTCCTTGGCCTTGCCAATATCAATTTTCTCGCCTGAACTCTTGGCCCAGGGCAGCACGGCAAGCCACTCGATGTAGTTCCGCGTAAGCGAGTAGTCGGCTGCCATGGGCGACATACGGCCGAGGCGGTTCAACTCCTTCATCGCCTCTTTCTTCACATCGTCCGGCATGCCGGCGGCTTCAATTTTCTCGCGCAGGTCGTCAACCTCGCGCTGGCCCTCGTCCTGCTCGCCGAGCTCTTTCTGGATGGCCTTCATCTGCTCGCGCAGGTAGTAGTCCCGCTGCGACTGCTGGACCTGATCCTGTACCTCGCTTTGAATCTTGGTGCGTAATTGCTGCACCTCAAGTTCTTTGGCAAGGTGTTTATTGAGTTGTTCGAGCCTCGCTTGAATCGAGGTTGTTTCAAGCAGCTTCTGCTTATCGTCAGTGGTGAGGAACGGCAAGGACGAGGCAACAAAATCCACCAGGCGGCCCGGATCTTCGATGTTCGCGGCGATAGTCCGGAGCTCATCCGATAGAGTCGGCGACTCGGAGACGATCTGCTGGAATTGTCCAATGACGTTGCGCACCAAGGCCTCAACGCTGGCATTGGATTCGGGACTGCCGTCTTCGAGTTCCTCGATCTCGGCCACCATGAACGGTTCCGTTTGCACGTAGCGCAGCAACCGTACACGGCTGACGCCTTCGGTGAAGACGAAGCGGCTCTGGTTGGGCATCCGCACAACCTTGTGTACAGTGGCGAGAGTTCCCACTTCATGCATGTCCGTGGGCTTGGGCATATCCAACCGCGGATCGAGCTGCGCGGCAACAATAATGGAGCGTTCTTCCCCGAGAGATTCAATCAGCTGGATGGAGCTCTCACGTCCAACTGTAAGCGGCAGAACAGCGTGCGGGAAAAGTACCGTATCACGTACGGGAAGTACAGGAATTCGCCGAGGTCCTGTTGCACTAGCTATTGCGGGGGGTAAGATAATCGGCTGGTTCGGCATTGAGTGTCCTTTTGTCAACTTTCCTTCATTAGAGCACGCAGAAGAAGAAAAGTTTCAGGAAAGTCGCTGGTTTTCGCGTCCTCTATCTCCTCGATCCTGAACGATTCATAGTACGCTCCGGGCCAGGATTGGTTCCGAAGTAAAAGCCTGCGCCCCACGCAGAATATGCGTCAATAGAGCTCCGAGGCCATCTCAGCCTCAAAAGCGGATTTTGCGCTTTGCGCCCAGCCAGGTCCTCAAGAAGCTCCGGAGAATCTCTCGTTCCGATCTTTATATCGACTCAAATGGATGGAAAGGTGAGCGCCGGCCGGCAGACCATCTGTCACCGATGAAACTGCGACCGGCGCCTGGATCAATCGGGCTGGATAGAGCCCTCTTCCTTCTTAATTGCAAGCTCGATGCGATCCCAGAGGTCCTCTTTGGGCTGCTCGATGGGGAACAGCTGTCGGGCCGCCTCGGCGATCGTTTCGAGGTCCGCAAGCAGAGCGCGGCAGTTGGCACAGGTCTGCAGGTGCGGATGCATCGAAACATCGTCCCCAGTGGCGATCAAATCAGCCATCTGGGCCTGAAACTCCTGGCAGCTTAGGTCTTTACGGTCTTCGGTCATTGCTGCCCCCTCTGGAGAGTGGTGCGCAGGGCGTCTCTGAGTTTCAGCCTGGCCTTGTGCAATTGCGATTTGCTGTTGCCGATCGAGCAGTCGAGCATTCCTGCGATCTCATTATGCTCGTAGCCCTCTACGTCGTGCAGGACAAAGATCAACCGATAGCCAGCAGGAAGATCGGCGACTGCGCGCTCGAGCGCAAGTCTATCGATCGATCCGGACAAAGACAAATCCGGGGCACCGAAGCTACGACCTGGACCGTCATCGTGGGCGGGTTCCATTGCTTCGTCCAGGGACATAAGTGGCAATCCCTTCTTGCGCAGGTGCATGAGCACGACGTTGATCGCGAGGCGGTGCAACCATGTGGAAAAAGCAGAGTCTCCTCGAAATGTTGCGATCTTTCGATGCAGTTGAAGGAACGCCTCCTGCGTCAAATCCTCAGCTTCAGCTGCATTGCCCACCATGCGCAGGCAGAGGGAGTAAATGCGTCTTTTGTGGATGGAATAGAGTTGGGCAAAGGCGAGGTGGTCTCCAGCTTGAGCACGTGCAAGTGTATTGGCGTCTGGGGAGTTGGACGTGGCCGTCGCCGTATAGGTCAGCGCGGCGCCATCCGCAGTTGGTGCGGGTCCAGATTCGGGGTTGGGTGGGGAATTTTTCGCAGAATTCGATCGGGGCATGCGTAACCTTCCGGGGGAATCGCTTGCGTTTGCAAGGCGGGTATTGCTGCACCGGGCTTCTTTGGTGGTTAGTATAGGGTGCAGCATTTTGGTTGGCGGTGCTTCGGGGCTTATGTTCCTGAGCGATGCCATGCAGATTCTTATTTGGATGCAATCATTTGCCGCAACGAAGCCCTGCGGGTAGTGTTTTTTCAGGAGAAATGATTTTGAGGCCAGCGTCGGCAGGAACCTTGGGTAGGCGGATAAGGTTTGGCATCCTGCTGGGGACGATTCTTGCGGTTATTTTCCTTGATGCAACTTTAATATATGGCCAAGGAAGTACCTTTGCAGTTAATAGTTCGCGGGCCTCGGGCGATGATCTTCAGGTCGGTCTAGCTGCCGGCAGGCCGGAGACTGGGTCCTTGGATCAGTTTCTCGGATTAAAGGTAGTGCGGGTCGACTTCGAAGGAATCGATCCTTCGCGATTCGCCCCCCCTCCCGAAAGGCTCGCAGAACTGATAGGAACTCCGCTCACGCAAGAGAACCTTGCTCGAAGCCTTCGCCTGGTTTTCGCGAGCGGTCTATTTGAAACTGTCGAAGTCGACGGAACCCGCGAACCAGGGGGCGGTGTGGCTCTTATCTTCAAAGGGGCGCCCCGCATGTTTGTTGGGACGGTGAGTGTAACTGGCGCAAAGGGCGCAACCATCAACACCCAATTGGAGCGAGCCTCACGGCTCCAGGCCGGCACTCGCTTCACTGAGGCACGGCTCAACCAGGGACTAGACCAGATGCGGCAGGCGCTCGCCGATAACGGATTTCACGAGCCGGTAATCAACCACACCCTCACTCCGCATCCCGCAGACCAGCTTGTCGACGTCGCCTTCACAGTAGTGTCGGGTCCCCAGGCGCGGGTCGGCACGGTCCAGGTGGGAGGAACGCCCGGTATGAGCGTTGACGAGTTCCGACGGCACGCACATCTTCGGCCGGGTGCCCGCGTTGATCACGACACAGCTAACCGAGCCTTAAATGGGGTGCTGAAGTACTACCAGAAGCAAGGGCGGCTTGAAGCCGAAATCAAATTGGAGTCGCAGAGCTACGCGGCTGACACAAAGAAAATCAACTTCGGGTTCACCGTGAATCGCGGGCCGATCGTGAAGTTACGAGCGCAGGGAGCGGGAATCAGCATGGATCGGCTGAAACATGCAATTCCTGTTTACGAAGAGGGGACCGTAGACGAAGATCTCCTCAATGAAGGCAATCGGCGGCTCCGCGACTATTTCCAGCGGCTGGGCTACTTCGACGTGAAGGTTGACCATGAACGCCAAACGCCGGAACCTGATCAGGTCGTCATCGTTTACACCATCACCCTGGGATCGAAACGTCGCGTTGAGAGCGTCTCGGTCATCGGGAACCGATATTTCGATTCCCCCACGTTGAAGGACCTGTTAAGCGTGCGACAAGCTGACGCGCTAGATCGCCAAGGTGTCTACAGCCAGGCGCTTGTGTCGGCAGACGTCAGCGCCCTCGAGAACGTCTATCAGAACAATGGATTCGCCTCGGTCAAGGTCACTCCCAAAACGACTCCGATTAACCCGACATCCACCTCCGGAAAGCCCAAGCATGCCGGTCTTGCCGTGGAGTATCAAATCAACGAAGGACCGCAGCAACGAGTGGGAACAGTGACGCTGGAAGGAAATGAACACGTGGAAGCTGCAAAGCTTCTTCCATTGCTGAATACTTCTGCGGGCCAGTTGCTCTCGGCACAGAATCTTGCGGGAGACCGGGACACGCTGCTGACCGACTATCTGAGCAAGGGATTCGATCAGGTGCGGATCGAAGTCGAGGAACATCCGCAGCCTGCAAACGCAAATATGGCGGACGTTGTTTTCCATATCACGGAAGGTCAGCAGGTTTTCGTCCGCAAGGTATTAATGACCGGATTGGTTTACACGCGCCCCGATACCGTGGCGAGCGCCGTTACGATTCATTCCGGGGACCCACTCAACCAGACAGCTCTCCTTGAAACACAACGCAATCTATACAACTTCGCACTCTTCAATGAAGTCGACACGGCAATCGAAAATCCCACCGGGGGGGAAACGCAAAAAACTGTGCTTCTGCAAATCGCCGAAGCGCGCCGATGGACCTTCACTTATGGACTCGGCTTTGAGGCGCAAACTGGAACGCCGCAAAACAATTGCGCCGGATACATTGCCACCGGAACCCCGTGTTCGCCGAATGGCAAAACGGGAATCAGCCCACGAGTGCTTGGCGCTCTCACGCGCAACGGCCTCTTCGGACGAGACGAGTCGGCCTCGGTCCAGGGCACCTATGGTTTGTTGGAACAGAAAGTGAACCTCGTCTTCCAGAATCCGCACTTTTACGGCAATCCGAATTTCGGACTCACTTTTACCGGCGGTTATGCGAACAGCCAGGATGTGACGACGTATGTCGCTTCAAAACTGGACGCCGGATTGAGATGGACCGAACGCTTCAGCGGCACAGGAAGACATTTCTCCAGGGCAAACACATTTGTTTACGAATTCGACTTTCGCCGCGTGAAGGTGGCGGCGAGCAGCCTGCAAGTCTTCCCGACTGAGATTCCGGTCCTGTCTCAGGCAGTCCGTGTCGCCGGGCCGGGAATGACCTGGCTTCGCGACACGCGCGATTCGCCCCTCGATGCGCATCGCGGGACATACACAAGTTTTCAGGAGTTCTTTTCCAGCCACACGTTCGGTTCGGAGGCGCAGTTCAACCGGCTTGACTTCTCCAATTCCAGCTTCTATGGCTTCGACAAGAACCGCTTCGTCCTGGCGCGCAACAGCCGCTACGGCCAGGAGCGCGCCTTTGGATCGGATGGGGACAAGCTGATCCCACTTCCGGAGAGACTCTACGCCGGGGGGCCAACATCGCTGCGCGGATTCTCAATCAACGCAGCGGGTCCCCGCGATCCGGAGACAGGGTTTCCAATCGGCGGGGCCGGAGCGTTGGTGAACAGTACCGAACTACGGCTACCGCCGCCAACCCTTCCATGGCTTGGGGATACGCTCAGCTTCGTGCTGTTCCATGACATGGGAAACGTCTTCGCCAATGCTGGAGATGCGTGGGTGAGTGCCCTGCGGATCCATCAACCCGATCGGGATAACTGCAGGGACCTCACGCCGGCGGGCGCTGGCAACCCTCCGACGCCGCCTTCCCCGAACGGGCCGACAACTTCGATCGGTCAATTAGGGAATTGCAGCTTCAATTATTTCTCACACGCGGCCGGGCTAGGTTTGCGCTACCATACGCCCGTCGGGCCCATACGCCTGGATTTCAGCTATAACTTGAATCCGCCCATCTTTCCGATCAACGTCAACTACTCGCTTTCTAGTCCGTACACCGATCAACATGTTGGCGAAGCCAGCCATTTCAACTTTTTCTTCAGCCTGGGCCAAACGTTTTGATGACAACTACCGGCCACACTCCGCTTGTCCCCAGGGTCCAGGCACAACCGCTTGGAAGACTGTTTTTGTGCCTCGTCCTTGTTGGCTTTGGGGGTGGCCTTGCGCAGCTTCGATCTCAAACGGCTCCGTCTTCGACGCCCGTAGTCTTGGATCACGTGGTGGCGGTAGTGAATGGCCGCGCCATTCTGGCAAGTGATGTCAAAGAAGAGATGCTTTTGTCGGTTCTGGAGCCAAGGGACGAAGAGCAGGGCGCGGAGACTCCCCAGGCGGCTCTTCAGCGCATTATCAGCCGGACCCTTATCCGGCAACAGATTCGCGAGGAAGATGCGAGGTCGATCGAACCGACCCCGGAGGAAGTGAAGGACCGCCTCTCTGAAATCAGAAAACAATTGCCGATTTGTGTTCGAGAGAACTGCTCGACAGACGCTGGATGGAAGAGCTTTCTCGAAAACTACGGCTTGTCCGAGGCACGCGAGAAATCGTATTTACGCGGCCGCATGGAGATTCTTCGCTTCATTGAAATGCGATTCAGCCAGGGTATTCGCATTTCGCAGCAGGAGATTGAGGGGTATTACCGCAACACGCTTGAGCCGCAGTATCAAGCCGGCCAGAAAGCTCCGCCTCTCGACCAGGTCGCTCCCCGGATCGAAGAGATCCTGCTGCAACGGCAGGTCAACGCCATGTTCAGCGGATGGCTCGATAGCTTGCGCAAACAAGGCGACGTCGAAGTTCTCGATTCCTCATTTGAAGCCGGCAATGACTCGCTCCAGGGAGGCACCGCCCCATGAGTGAGCAAGAGGAAATGCAAGCAACAGCGAGCGAGCCGAAGCAGCGCCGGCCCCGGAGCCGCTTGGTTCTGATGGGAGGCATTGGCGCCCTGCTCCTCATCGTAAGCACCTTCGGCTTGATTCTCTGGGCCGGATCGGCGAGCTTTGAGAATCTAGTCCGCCAGCGACTGATCGCTCGAATTGAGGCAGCGACGGGTGGACGGGTCGAGATTGCGACGTTCCACTGGCATCTGTTCCGCCTGGATGCGGAGGCAACCGGTTTAGTGATTCATGGCCGCGAGGCTGCGACCGAAGCGCCTTATGCCAGAGTCGCCCACGTGCATGTTGGAATTAGCGTGCTCGGATTCTTCAGCCCGCGCATTCTTCTTCGTGACCTCGAAATTACCCAACCCGCATTTCATTTGATTGTCTATCCCGATGGCTCGACCAACCAGCCGCAGCCCCGCAAGCCAACTCAATCGAGCAAATCCGGAATCAATACTTTTTTCGACTTCAAGGCGGATCATGTCGCGGTGGAGCAGGGAGTTCTCGACTACGAGAACCGTGCGGCAGACTTTGACTTTCAGAATCGCCACCTACGCCTCGACTTCGCCGCCAACGACGTTTCGGCCCTCATCTCGTATGTAAAAGCCAGCGGTACGAATCCCGAAAGCTACCGCATAGAGGCAGGAGCGCGCGACATCGCAGTCACACGGGGCGATGCCGCACATCCTGAGCCGCAGCGGGCGGAAGGCTTTGCGCAAGCGACCCTCGACTTGACGCGCAACGCAGCTTTTCTTCGTTCTCTGCGAATCACATCGCGGAGCAAGGATGCCGGCGAGCACACGCTGGCTGTCTCCGGTTCGCTTGCTGACTTCGCTCGCCCACACTGGCACGCAACGGCACAGGGCGTTCTGGACATGGGTCTTCTGGAGCCGTCGACGGGTTACCCGAACTCGCCTGAAGGGCTGGCTCAACTCGATCTTTCTGCAGAAGGACACAATGGGCAGTTTCGCGTCGACGGAAAAGTCCACGTAGATCGAGGCTCGTATATTGCGCCCGGGGTGAATGCCCGCGGCGTAAATTTGGATGCGCACATCCATGCAGATCCCGAGCAGTTGCTGATTACTTCGATCGTGGCGCGCCTTCATCAGGGCGGCCAGTTAGAGGGAACGGTCGCACTGGACCACTGGCTTCCAGTCATTCCGGGGACTCCCGTTATGGAAGCGGCGGCAACAGCGACGCCAGCGAAGCGGTGGCGGTTCGGCCATAAGCAACAGCCGGCGCCCAAGCCGGTCTCCAAGCCAAGCTATCCTGCGCCTCCGCCACTGCTCGTAAACGGCAAAGTGACGGCACAGTTCAAAAACGTCGCTCTGGACACGGTGCTGGACATCGTTGGCCAGGGACCTTTTCAACGGCTAGGGATTGACGCGCGGCTCGATGGTCCAGCAACCGCGACCTGGTCGAAGGGCGATACGGAGACCCTGGTGGTCGGGGCCAAATTGGACATGAGTCCTTCCATCGACACACCTGCGAGGGAGGCGCCTGCGACGGGCATGATCGACGGCACCTATACGCAACGTGACGGCGCGGTTGATCTGCGTAAGCTCGATGTCGAGATACCGGGAAGCAGCATTGGGGCGCACGGCCATCTTGGCGCATATCCGATCAGCAGCCCGTCGGCCATCACCGTTGATTTTCGCTCACGCAATCTTGGCGAATTCGACACCGTGCTGCGCGACCTGGGTCTCAGGCACGAAGGAAAGTCAGGAACTGCGGCCCTCCCTCTACTGCTCGGAGGGCAAGCGGAGTTTCACGGCAATTGGTCCGGTTCTCTGAACGATCCCTACCTGAATGGCGACTTGAAGGCATCGGATATCACTCTTGAACTTCCGGCGAATCCGAGCGACAAATCCGGAAAGCCGCAGCTTGTGCATTGGGACAATCTGGAAGCCATCGGCAGCTACTCCGCAGCACGCATTTCGATCGATCGCAGTCAACTCACGCACGGACAGTCCACGATTGACTTGGATGGCTCGTTGACCGGCTCCCCTTCGTTGCCGCACCAAAAAGGAATACCGAATTTCGATTCCAACTCCGAGCTTCATCTTCACCTGAATGCCAGCAGTGTTGGAGTCGAAGAGGTCCTGCCGTTCCTTGGTAAGAGCCTGTCTGTGACCGGTCAGCTGAGTGCCCAGATTGAGGCAGACGGGCCTGTTCACGCGCTCGATGGCTCAGGATGGGTCGAATTAGATCATGGTGTTGTCTACGGCGAGCCCATAGCGCGCATCCACGCGCAGGGCAAGATTGTGGGACACGATGTGCAGGTTGCCTCAATTACCATAAACGATGCGGCCGGAAATGCATCTGGCTCCGGCAGCTTCGATCTGGTATCACGCCGGTTTCAGTTCGAGGCCCAAGGCACAGGTGTTGACATCAGCCGAATTCAAGGCCTTCAGCAAGCCGGATTAGCAACCAACGGCACATTGGAATTCTCGGTCTCTGGAAACGGGACACTGGACGATCCGCGGATTGAAGCAAAGGGTAGAATCGGCGGACTGACCTTGAGCGGCGAGCCAGTCGGCGAAATGCAAATCACAGCCCACACTGCGAATCATAGCCTCACCTATGACCTAGCGACTCACTTCCAATCTGCCTCGTTAACCGCGCATGGACAAACTGCACTCGACGCCAACTACACGACTCAGGCCAGAATTGAGTTTTCCGATTTCAATATCGCTAGTCTTCTCGAAGCGGCACACGTGCCTGGGCTCACCGGTCAGTCCGCGCTGGCGGGCACGGTGACGATAGAGGGACCACTTGCGCACCGTGATCAACTTCGAGGCGATGCGCGGCTACAGAGCCTTGCCGTCACCCTCTCCGGTGTACATCTGGCAAGCGATGGGCCTGTCCATGCCACATTGGCTAACTCCCGAGTGAACCTTGATCCGCTCCACGTAAAGGGAGAGGGGACAGATCTTCACGCTCAGGGCAGCCTCGATTTCAAGGCGAATCGGCGTCTCGACTTTGCTGCCAACGGCTCTATCAATTTGAAGCTCGCGGAGTCCCTGGATCCGGACCTCACAGCAAGTGGCACCGCTACTTTTCAGATAGAAGCCAACGGTCCTCTGAGCAATCCTGGGCTCCGCGGACGCGTTGATTTCCAGGATGCCTCGATAGCTCTCGAAGACCTGCCCAACAGTCTGAGCCAGCTGCACGGAACCTTGGAGTTCAATCAAAACCGATTGGAAGTCAAGTCACTGACAGCCATGACAGGCGGCGGCCTGCTCAGCGTCTCGGGTTATCTGGCCTATCAGCATGGCATCTTTGCCGACCTTTCTGTTTCCGGAAAGGGAATTCGCATTCGTTATCCCCAGGGCGTGAGTTCACTCGCGGACGCAAATCTGCAACTTCAGGGTTCGCAAAACAACCTTCTCCTCAGCGGCAATGTGATGGTTACGCGCTTTACGGTGAGCCCCGACCTGGACATCGCCGCCTTCGCGACGCAGGCGAGCAAGATCCAGACAATAGCGGCACCCGATGCACCGTCCAATCACGTGCGTCTCGACGTGCGCATCCAATCGTCTCCGCAGTTGAATTTTCAGAATGCCTACGCCAAGCTCGCTGGCGACGTCGATTTGCGCTTACGCGGCACGCTCGCCACGCCTACTTTGCTTGGCCGCGTATCGATCACGGAAGGCAACGCAACCATCGCGGGAACACGTTACGAGCTGCAGCGCGGGGACATTACATTCACGAATCCGGTGCGTATTGAACCCGCCATTGATCTGAATGCGACGGCGCGCGTTGAAGACTACGACATCACGCTGGGACTGCACGGCACGCTCAGCAAGATGACAGTTTCATATCGAAGCGATCCGCCACTTCCCGAGGCCGATGTCGTGGCTTTGCTGGCCTTAGGGAGAACCGAGAACGAGCAGCAGATTTACGGGCAGCAACAGGAACAGGTGGCCGCGAATCCCACCACGGAGGCATTGCTGGGGGGAGCGCTCAATGCAACGGTAAGTAGTCGCGTCCAAAAACTATTCGGCGCCGGTTCTGTCAAAGTGGATCCAAATTATCTCGGCGTTCTGGGAAACTCCACTACTCGGATCACCGTCGAGGAACAGCTCAGCAAATACGTCACGCTCACCTATGCAACCGACGTAAATACAACGGCACAACAGCTGCTGCAAGCTGAAATCGCCATCAACAGGCACGTCTCGCTGCTTGTGGCGCGCGACGAATCAGGCGTCTTTTCGATGGTGCTGAAAGCAGTGCGGCGTTATCGCTAGAGCGGTTCCGCAGTTACTGTGTCCGGAAAATCACTATAGTCAGGTGGTTTTTTCCCTCAAGAAAAAGCCACCTTGTGCCTCGGCCGGATACGGCATACCTACTGCGGAACCGCTCTAGTGCGGGGTTGGCTTGAGTTTAGGCGGCCAATTCCCTGTCGACGAATCTTCCGATTCAGGATTTCAAAGCTTTCAGCAACTGAACGGGATGGATAGGCTTCGCAAGGATCTCAAAGAAATATCCTTGAATCGATGCATCATCGAGCAGGCTCGATGTGTCCACGTTGCCCGAGAAAAGAACGATTCGCGCGTCGGGACAGATGGTGCGAACCGCCTTCGCCAGCTCAATCCCATTGAAGTCCGGCATCACCACGTCGGAGACGACAATGTCCGGGCATCTTTCTTGAATCGATTGAAGAGCAGCAGCGCCGCTGTATTTTGCAACTGCTGAAAAGCCATTGCGATTGAGTATCATCGCGACGCTGTCGGCAATCAGGCTCTCATCATCCACGACGAGGACCCGGGGCAGACCTCCGTCCTTTGTGTTCAGGCCTTTTTGCGTTATGAATCGTGATCCACCTGGCTGGTCTGCCAGACTCTTTGCGAGAAATTGAGGGGGAGTTCCTTCAACCACGACTCGTACGATTGTTGTTACCAGGAGACGTATACGTCTATCGATCATTCGCTTTCATTTGCCTCATTGTTTAGGTTTCTGCTTCCACTTGGAACAAAAAAGCTCATGACTGTCCCAGCTTTTTGCCCTTGCTGACTGCGGAAGCGCAGAGAGCCGCCTTGCTGCTCTATCAGAGATTTCGTTACCCACAGACCGATTCCAGTTCCCACGTTCGATTTGGTGGTGAAGAATGGAACGAATATTCGACGCTTCACCTCCGGTGACATACCGGTGCCGTTGTCTGCAACCGTGATGCGTACACCGGGCTCCCTTCCGTCGGTCCAATTCTTTGTCCCGTGCACGCGAAGCCATATCTTGCCGCAGGGAGCGGACGCATCAATGGCATTTGCGATTAGGTTTGACAAGACCTGCTTAAGTTCTCCCTGCTTGGCATAGACCTTCAGGCGCGGCTCGATCGAGACCGATGTTTTTATCCGTTTCGACCGCAGTTTTCGCTCATACACCGCGAGCACCTCGTTGACAAGTTCTTCCACTTCGACGCGCCTTCTGGTTGATGTGTCTTTGTAGAATCCGAGGGTTTGTTGGGCAATCTGCGCAACGCGCGCAAGCTCGCGATCGGCAATCTCCAGGTGCCGGCAGACTTCATCGGGCACGCCTGGCGTGGTCTTTGCGAGGTAAATAAGATTCGTTACCGCTTCCAGCGGATTGTTGATTTCGTGCGCGATTGTTGCTGCCATCCGACCCGCGGAAGCCAGTTTTTCAGCTTGAACCGCTACTTGCTGGGCATTCTTCAGTTCGGTGATGTCGCGCGATACGGCCACCAGCCGCTCAATTTCTCCATTGGCTCCTCGCATCGGCGTGATTCTGACATCCCAACTCTTTAAAGCACCGTCGTGCGTCCGGCAATCACCCTGAAAACTACCAACACTGCCGTTCCTTGCGTCAGTGATCGCAGCCTCAGCGCGTTCTCGATCCTCTTCGTTCCAGAAATCGGTCCAGCGCCCTCCCAGCTCCTGACCGGCATCGTGAATCTCGATGGCTTTCAGCCCCGGCGGACTCACATAATCCATGCGCCCATCCAAACCGAGTACGTTGACACAATCGACGCTGCTCTCCACAACTTGCCTGGCGAATCGCTCGGCGCGCTGGAGCCTGGCTTCCGCCTCTTTTCGCTGAGCCGTCTCCCGTTCGCGCTCAAGAACAGCCCAATGCACAACGGAGGCCCTTTGCTGCAATGAACTCACCATGCGCATGCGGGCGTCTTCGTCCCTGAGAGATGTGTAGCTCTCCGCCGGGACCACGTGACCATGCTCGGCGCAAACCCTCCGAAACGGTTCGAGCTGTGATTCATTCTTGAAAGATCCCAGAGGGTAGGCACAACGCAGGGTCATCGAGTTGCGTTGAGCAAGCTCGGCACACAGTCGTTCCACTTCAATCGCGGCGTCGTTTCTGCCTTTTTTCCAAAGCAGGGCCACCATTTCAACAAATCCAACAATGGTCTTGGATCTACGAATACCCCCAATCCCGGCGCGCCGCACCTCTGGTTCGAGCACATCAAAGAACAATTCGCTGTCCGGCCAACCGTCGAGCAGAAATTGGGATAACGTCTTTTCGGCGTCGAGCTCGATGTAACGATTTCGCCTTGTAGCGAGATCAACGTTGATTCCGCGCGCGCGCAAGCAGTCCGCAAGTTGTTGCCGGTGCTTCCTGGTTGCAATGACGATGCACGATCCGCCGGAACCCAGCGCCGCGCCGCCGAATTCGCTCAGGTTGTCGAGAAGAGCGGACTCATCCTCGTAGAAAAAAATGGAATGGGACCCGTTGGGCTCGGCCGTGTCGATATCCCGCAACGGCATAGGACAATTCTCCAAAGTTGAGCCCCGAAAATACAATCCGCCCCCGCATCTTGCTCCATTCAATCCACGGGATCATGGAAGAGGTCGCTCACTTCCTCTCAAGCGTACGATGCAGTTCCGACGCCTCCTGTTGTCAAAGCACTCGGTTTCCCTTGGGTCGCACGACCGCGAAACTTCAGAAGGCAACCATCTTGGCGCCGGTGCCATGTCTAAACACAACTCCGACGCTGAATCGCGTGTCTATATGAAACGTATGGCGGCTTTCACACACACGGAAGCCGCCGAACGACCGACCAGAAAGAGGAGGAAAGTATGACGACTAAGATGAGTCGTTCCAGGGCAGCCATCTTGGCGGCCACGCTCGCTGGATCCCTCCTGAGCCTTCCCCAGGTCTCCTTGGCGATGGCCGGGATCTCCGGAGCAAACAAAACTGGCGTGCAAGAACAGCCGGATTCGGCAAGCACAGTCAAATCGAAGTTAAACAAATCGCAGTTCAAGAACGTCCAAGTCAATGTGGATTCGAACGGGATCGCCACCTTGACAGGCAGCGTCGATTTGTTCGAATACAAAGCCGACGCTGAAAAGCGGGTGAGCAAAGTGAAGGGCGTCACCGCGGTTAGAAACGAGATCGAAGTCGCGGGACCAAGCGTATCGGACCAGGAACTTCAGAACAAACTGGGTGAGAAACTGGCCTACGATCGCGTTGGTTACGGGACCACTCCCTTCAACGCCATCAGTATCAAGGTTGAGAACGGCGTTGTGACGCTGGGCGGCCATGCGTACGGTTACCCGGATCGTGACGCCGCATTGGCTCTCGTGAGCACTTACCCCGGCGTGAAAGACGTGGTCAGCGAAATTGAAGTCGACCCGACATCAATCATGGATGACCAGACTCGCTTGCAAGTGGCACGCGCTGTCTATGGCTATCCCTCGCTGAACAAGTACGCCATCGATCCGGCCAAGCCAATTCGCATCTCGGTGCAGAACGGGCATGTTGAACTCTATGGCACGGTTGACACGCAGGCTGACAAAGAAACAGCCTACATTCGCGCCAACGGCGTCCCCGGCGTCTTTGGCGTGAAGAACTACCTGCAGGTGGCCAACCAACCCACCGAGTCGAGATAATTCAATAATTCACGGACTCGCTTCGCGCCAGGGCATTGTTGCTCTGGCGCGTGCTGGTTCTCTAGAAGGAAATCTGCAACCTGCGTCTGTCTTCCTCATTCCATCTACGGTGGTAGAGGTGCCTCTGCGCCGCATGTAAACTGTTCGATGGAGCGAGGCGCGGTGCAATTCCTTGAAAAAACACGCACGACTCTGGAAATGATCAAGTGGGAGCACTCGATTTTTGCGCTCCCCTTTGCTCTTACCGCGACCATCCTTGCTGCGCGGGGGGTCCCCGCCTGGCGCACCCTTGTGTGGATCCTCATCGCGATGGTCTCGGCTCGAGCTTGTGCGATGGCCTTCAACCGTTGGGCCGACGCCGACATTGATGCCGCCAATCCGCGCACCCAGAACCGCGCCATTCCGGCGGGTCTGCTGTCGCGCTCATTTGTCCTCGGATTCACAGTGCTGACGGGACTTCTCTTCGTCGTTGCTACGGCCAATCTCAACAGACTCACACTGGAGTTGAGCCCTGCGGTTTTGATCGTCCTGCTTGGTTACAGCTACATGAAGCGCATTACCCGCTGGTCTCACGTTGTGCTCGGGCTTGCGCTTGGCCTCGCTCCCGCGGCGGCCTGGATTGCTGTGCGTGGCAGTCTTGACCCGCGCATCCTTGTCCTCACGGCCGCGGTGACGCTTTGGGTCGGCGGCTTCGATGTGCTCTATGCCTGCCAGGACTATGAGCATGATCGGGCCGCGGGACTTTACAGCCTGCCGCAGTCGATAGGGATCCCAGCAGCCTTCTTGGCGGCACGTGCGATGCACCTCGCCATGCTGGCCCTGCTGGCCTGGTTTGCGTGGCTCTTTGCTTTTGGTCCTGCGGGATGGCTGGGCATCGCGGCCGCTGGTCTTCTGCTGGCCTACGAGCATTCCATCGTTTCGCCCCGCGATCTCCGGCGGCTCAACGCGGCATTCTTCACCATGAATGGTGTGATCGCCATGGTCTTCCTTGTTTTTGTGGCGACAGACTTATGGCTGCGGAGATGACGCTTCAATTTCTCCCGGCAGATTCTCAAACGAGGCCGCCGCAGCACTATGGTATGGTGCAAGAGGCTTTCGGGTACGCCTTTCGCAAGAATGGTAGAAGGATGTGCAGGTTTGCCCGCCCCTAGCATGAGAGTCGCAATTCAGGGAGAACCCGGATCGTTCAGTCACGAAGCGGCGAAGAAACTAAACGCCGATGCGGAGATCGCTCCCTTTTCCCTCTCGGCTGAAGTCTTTGCCGCGCTCGCCAATGGCGCAGTCGAAGCGGCGGTCATTCCCATTGAAAACAGCCTGGCTGGGTCGGTATTGGAGCACTTCGATCTCCTGCTGGCTCACGATGTTCAAGTGGAGCGCGAAACGCTGCTCCGCATTCGGCACAATCTGATTGCGCTTGCCGGGTCATCAATGGACGATATTGACCGCGTGTTTTCGCATCCCGTAGCCCTTGCACAATGCAGGCGTTTTCTGGCGGCGCATCCAAAAATGAAATCCGTTGCCTTCTACGACACTGCGGGAAGCGTGAAGCAGCTGGTTGAGCTGCATGATCGCACGGCGGCGGCGATCGCCAGCGCGTCGGCCGCAAACTTTTATGGCGCTAACATTCTGCAAGCTGACATTGAGGACAATCCGGAAAACTTCACGCGCTTTTTTCTGGTTCGGCGTAAAGGCGAATCGGTTGCAGATCCCGAAGCGAACAAAATCAGCGTCGCGTTTTCGCTCGAAAACCGTCCCGGTTCCCTGGTGGCTGCGCTTCTGGAGCTGTCGGCGATTGGAACCAATTTGACCAAGATCGAGTCGCGGCCAGTGCACGGCAAGCCATGGGAATACATTTTCTACGTAGACTGCCAGATTCAATCGGCCGAAGAGGGCAGCCGCGCCCTTGCGGCTTTGAAACCGCACTGCGCCATGGTAAAGGAGCTGGGCCGCTACAAGGAAGCTCAGCGATAATTCCCAAAACACTCCCCCAATAATCCGATTTCCGGCCCGAGGTTCGACGCAAAAACTAAGGGGATGAGTTGGAACTCATCCCCCGACTCACAATCTTTCTAGGCAATTTTCCTAGAAGTGATACGCAACGCCGATCGCAGGAACAGAAACGTTGTACCAGCGCTTTGTGTCAAATTGCGAATCCCCGAAAGTTGGCACCTTCGTCACGACACCGCGATATTCGGCACGAATATCGAAACTTGGGCTGATTTCATACGCAATGCCCGCGCCGTAAAGGCCGCCGATGCCGGTCTGCTGCTTCACATCCAGCGAAGTCGTGGTGGAGTCCCGGATAGGCAGAAAAATGAGCACCGCCGGACCAGCTTCGACAAATGGGTTGAATTTGCGATAAGTGAAGCTACGAACATACGCGAATGAAATCTCCTGGGTACGCGTGTTCACCAGGTAGTTGTTCGTATTGCTGATCAGGTAGTGAATTTTATTCTGGTAGGTAATGCCGTAGTTGGCTTCGAGTGCACTTGATGGCGTGAGCATGAATCGGTAACTGATCATGGCTCCTTCACCCACCGTCGCGCTCACCTGGACATCTGTGGAAGAAGCCCGGAATGGTTCATAAATGCCCGTTCCGCTGATGCTGATGTCCTGCCTGCTCTCCTGGGCACGGCCCACTGACCCACACACGGCCAGCAGGAATGCAATAAAAGCGATCTTCTTCATCCCGTGTAGAACCTCGCGACTGCCCAACCGTACGGCCGGCAACCAATCTTATTGATTCCGGTGCGCCGGTTCGTGCCGGGCCCCGCTCTCAGCATTGTAAATGGCCGGAACGGGGCAAGACAGAAGGGGTTACGCCGGAATGACTCTTATGGCCTTAGACGCAGCGAATTTCAAATGGACTTCATTCTTCCGCGAGCAAAAAACAGATGCCTTATTCCGGCGAGCAAGGGCTCGTACACACGCAGGAGTGAAATCGCCGCACGCATCACGCCGTGCGTTCCACATGGTAGTAGAAGGGCGGTCCGTGAGCCTCAGCCATCGAGCGCACCGTCTTTAAGAATGCTCGCGCTGCGTAGCTGAGGGTCGCCTGGCGACGGTGTACAAGACGTAATACGCGCTTCATCTCCAATTCATCCACAGTCACGCGTACCAGATCACCGTTCGCCAGTTCACGGGCCACTGAAAGATGCGGCACCAGTGCGACTCCCGAGCCCATCGCCACAAAACGCTTGATCGCCTCGATGGTCGGCAGTTCAATCCCCATGTTGAGCGGCGTCCGATAACGCTGAAACGCTTCAATCACTTTCTTTCGCAGCGGCGAAGCGACATGATGCCCAATAAAATCCTGCTGGCCAAGGTCGTTGATCGAGACGCGTTCCGCCGTCGCAAGGGGATGGCGAGGACTTACGATCAGCGCCAGACTGTCGCCATAGACAGCAATGGTCCGAAACTGTGCCGCATCGGGACGATAAGAGATCACTCCGATTTCAAAGGTTCGCAGATTTAATTCCTCGGGAATGCGGCTCGCCAGCATTCGATGCACCGTGACGTTCACATGAGGAAACTCGCGCCGAAATTGGTCGATGGCCGGCAACAGGTACATACAGGTGTACTCATTGGCCGCCAGTTGCAGTTGTCCACGCTCCAGGCTCTTCAATTCCCCTAGCGCGCTGGTGGCTTCGCGACGCAGTGCCATCAGCCGAAGCGCGTAATCGTACAAAAGCACTCCCGCCGCAGTCATTGACCCATCCCGCGCTGCACGGTCAAAGAGCGTCTCTCCGAGAGATTCTTCCAGTTTGCGAATCACCTGGCTGACGGCTGGCTGAGTCCGGTTGAGGCGAACGGCTGCCCGCGAGAAGCTTCGTTCATCGGCTACGGCCAGAAACGTCTCAAGCTGGGTTAGTTCCATAGCAATCTCGGCCTGTTTCCTCGAAATAGACCATAACAGCTTCTAATGGGTTCCCCAAAAATAATAACTTTGCCTTATATCCCAGGAATGCGAGACACTTGGGTGGTTGGCAGCGGCATCCCTGGCAGGCGAACCTATGACATCTGACCACGTAGTCTTCTTCGACACCACTCTGCGCGACGGCGAACAGTCTCCCGGTTGCAGCATGACCACTCAAGAGAAGCTCACCATGGCCCATGCTCTTGAGGACCTCGGGGTCGACATCATCGAGGCTGGCTTTGCTATGGCTTCGGAAGGCGACTTTGCCGCGATTGCCACCATCACGCAGGCCATTCGCAAACCCCGCATCGCTTCTCTCGCCCGCGCCAAGGCCGAAGATATCGAAATGGCCGCGCGCGCCCTCCAGTTTGCCGACCGTGCCCGTATCCACGTCTTTCTGGCGTCAAGCGATTTGCACCTCGAGTACAAGCTCAAGATTGGCCGCCAGGAGGCGCTCGACCTGGCAGGTGAGTCGGTGCGACTGGCGCGTTCGCTCGCAGACGACGTCGAATTCTCACCCGAAGACGCGACCCGCTCGGATCGCGATTTTCTCATCGAAATGGTCCGCATCGCCGTTGAGGCTGGCGCGACCACCATCAACATGCCCGACACCGTGGGCTATATGACGCCCGAAGAATATGGCCAGATGTTTCGCGAAGTCCGCGAACGCATTCCCGCCATTGACGAAAGGAACATCGTCCTCTCTTCCCACTGCCACGATGACCTCGGCCTCGCTGTAGCCAACTCGCTGGCAGCGATCTCCGCGGGTGCACGGCAGGTGGAATGCACGATCAACGGTATCGGCGAGCGTGCCGGCAATGCTTCTCTCGAGGAAATTGCGGCTGCCCTTTACGTGCGCGGCGACCGCTATGGCGTGTCGACGAGTATCAAACTCGTTAACCTCTATCCAACCAGCGAAGTGCTGGGCCAGATCATCACCTTCAAGCCATCGCCTAATAAAGCTGTGGTGGGCGCGAATGCCTTTGCGCACGAGTCCGGCATTCACCAGCACGGTATGCTGGCCAATCCGCTCTGCTACGAAATCATGACGCCGGCGCTTGTTGGAGTTTCAAAGACGCACCTCGTGCTCGGCAAACACTCTGGCCGGGCTGCTCTGCGGCATCGCCTCGAACAACTAGGTTTCACGGTCAGCCGCGATGAGTTGCAGCATGTCTATTACCGCTTTGTCGCGCTGGCCGATCGCAAAAAGAGCATCTATGACCAGGATCTGATCGGGATTCTCCCCGATCCGATCCGCGAACGGCGCAGTGTGCCCGTTTCCGAACTCGATTAACTTCTTTCGCTGTTTACTGACCACTGTTCACTGGAAAAATAATGAAGCTGAGTATTTTAGTTGTGGCGGGCGACGGTATCGGCCCCGAAGTGACGAATGAAGCTGTCTCGGTTCTGCGCGACGTGGCGGAGTTGGGCGGTCATACGCTGGAAATCAACGCCAAGCGCATTGGCGGCGTGGCAATCGTGCAGGATGGTACGCCACTTCCCGCGGAAACACTTGAGGCCGCATTGGCATCGGACGCTGTGCTGCTCGGTGCCGTGGGTGGAAATGAGTTCAATTCCCTGCCCCCGGACAAGCGCCCTGAAGCGGGCCTGCTACAGATTCGCGCCGCACTGGGCGGCTTCGCTAACCTGCGCCCTGCATTCGCATTCAAGGAACTGGCTGTCAACAGCCCCCTGCGCCCGGAGATTGTGGAGGGTGCGGACATCCTTTTCGTGCGCGAATTGCTTGGCGGCCTCTACTTCGGCCAGCCACGCGAGTGGAACCGCAGCACGGGTGAGGCGTGGAACACCATGCGTTACACACGCGGCGAAGTGGCTCGTGTTGCCCGCATCGCCTTCCAGTTAGCATCGCAACGCCGCAAGAAACTGACCAGCGTGGACAAAGCAAACGTCCTCGAAGTTTCGCAACTCTGGCGCGCCACGGTGAATGAAGTTGCGACCGAGTTCCCTGGCGTCTCTGTTGAACACCAGTATGTCGATGCCATGTCGATGCACCTGATGAATCAGCCGCGCAACTATGACGTGGTGCTGACCGAGAATCTTTTCGGAGACATCCTGTCCGACGAATCTGCCGTCATTACCGGGTCACTCGGCATGCTGCCCTCGGCGACGATTGGCGGCAAAGTCAATCTCTACGAACCTGTTCACGGCTCCGCTCCGGATATCGCGGGCAAGGGTCTCGCTAATCCGCTCGGTGCGATTCTCACGGGAGCATTGATTCTGCGCCACACTGCAAAGCTAGAAGCCGAAGCTGCTGCAATCGAGGCTGCAGTACGCAAAGTGCTTGAGCAAGGCTTCCGAACGCCCGATCTTGCCCGCTCGAACCCACAGGGATTCACAGTGCTCTCGACAAAAGACATGGGCGCGAAGGTCCGCGAGACCGTCAAGACATCGCTCGTCAACGCATAAATACGGATGAGAATTTGAGGATTTATTGATGAGTTCTGAACCAAAGACATTATTCGAAAAAGTCTGGGAACAGCACATAGTGGTTGAGCCGCAGGGCGAGCCCACAGTGCTCTACATCGACCTGCAGTTGGTGCACGAGGTGACTTCGCCGCAAGCGTTCGAAGGGTTGCGCCTCGCCGGCCGCAAGGTACGCAGACCGGATCGCACAATTGCTACGGTAGATCACAATGTGCCTACAACTATTGAAGGCCGGCTGAACATCGTCGATCAGATCGCGGCCACACAGATCGCCACTCTCCGCAAGAACTGCGCGGACTTTGGCGTCGAACTTTATGACGTGAATTCACGCGAACAAGGCATCGTGCATGTGATCGGTCCCGAACTCGGCATCACCAAGCCGGGCATGACGATCGTCTGCGGTGATTCGCACACGTCAACCCACGGCGCATTTGGCGCGTTGGCGTTCGGGATCGGCACCAGCGAAGTGGAGCACGTGCTGGCAACACAGACGCTACCGCAATCTAATCCCAAGACCTTCCGCATCGCAGTGGAGGGCCAGCTGCCACAGGGTGTGACCGCCAAGGACATCATCCTCGCCATCATCGGGCAGATCGGCACCGACGGGGCTACAGGTTGCGTGATTGAGTACGCGGGTTCGGCCATCCGAGCTCTGTCGATGGAAGGCCGGATGACCATCTGCAACATGAGCATCGAGGCAGGCGCACGCGCTGGAATGATCGCTCCGGACGCGACGACGTTCGCCTACCTGAGGGGCCGCCGCTTCAGCCCGAAAGGCGCCGAGTGGGACAAAGCCGTCGCCGAGTGGAGCAAGCTGCCCAGCGACCCCGGCGCGAAGTTCGATCGAGAACTGGTAATTGACGCCACTAAGCTCGTCCCCTACGTGAGCTGGGGAACGAGCCCCGGCATGGTGGCGCCGGTGACAGAAAGGGTCCCCGATCCTGCCGCCGCGCCAACGGAGCAGGAGCGTAAGGGCCTTGAACGCGCGCTCGAATACATGGGCCTAAAGGCCGGAACGCCGCTGAAAGATGTGGCTGTCGACCGCGTTTTCATTGGCTCCTGCACCAACTCGCGCATTGAAGACTTGCGGGCTGCCGCGCGCATCTGCGCCGGCCACAAGGTCTCGACGCATGTCAGCGCGATGGTCGTTCCCGGCTCGCAAGCCGTGAAAGCGCAGGCGGAAAAAGAAGGCCTCGACATAATCTTCAAGGAAGCAGGCTTCGATTGGCGCGAGCCCGGCTGCTCCATGTGCCTCGGGATGAATCCTGACATTCTAGCTCCCGGCGAGCGCTGCGCCTCCACCAGCAACCGCAACTTCGAAGGCCGCCAGGGGCGCGGCGGACGGACGCATCTCGTAAGCCCTGAAATGGCTGCTGCAGCCGCAATTGCGGGGCATTTCGTTGACATTCGCACATGGAATGTCAATGAGGAGGTGGCCGTCTAATGGAACCATTCCGCACACTCACAGCAATCGCCGCCCCGCTCGACCGCGCCAACGTCGATACCGATCAGATCATTCCGAAGCAGTTTTTGAAGCGCATTGAGCGGACCGGCTATGGCGAGTTTCTCTTCTTCGACTGGCGCAAGACCGCATCGGGCGAGCAAGATCCCACCTTCGTGGTCAACAATCCGCGCTACAAGGGCGCACAGATTCTGGTCGCAGGGAAAAACTTCGGCTGCGGTTCGAGCCGTGAGCACGCCGCATGGGCACTGAGCGACTTCGGCTTCCGCTGCGTGATCGCGCCCACATTCGCCGATATCTTCTTTTCGAATGCGGGTAAGAACGGCATCGTACTGGTTCGCCTTCCGGAAGAACAGGTCGAGACGCTTCTTCAAAACGCACAAACGATTCCGGGCTATCAACTCACGGTTTCGCTCGGGGAACAGACCGTAACCGATGCGAGCGGATTCAAGGCGACTTTTGAATTTGACCCATTCCGCAAATTCTGCCTGATCGAGGGTCTCGACGATATCGGCCTGACCTTGCGTCACGCAGCGGCGCTGGACGCCTTTGAAGCAAAACACAACGAAGCTGGCTGGTTCACAGCGAAGAATAACTGAGAACATGAGAGACGAATGACCATCGAAGGTAAGCGCCAAAGCATTCCGTTAACTGAGGGCCCCAGCCGCGCCGCGGCGCGCTCGTATCTGCGTGGATCTGGATTCAGCAAAGACGATCTTCATAAGCCGATCATCGGTATCGCCAATACGTGGACCGAGATCGGCACCTGCAATGTGCACCTTCGCGACATCGCCGGAGCACTGAAGGAAGGCATTCGCGAGGCGGGTGGAACGCCGATGGAGTTCAATACCGTCACCATCTCCGATGGCATCACAATGGGCACGCAAGGTATGAAGGCTTCGCTGGTGTCGCGCGAAGTGATCGCCGACTCGATTGAATTGGTGGCGCGCGGCAATCTCTTCGACGGCCTCGTCGGCATCGGCGGCTGCGACAAGAATATGCCCGGCATCATCATGGCTCTCTGCCGCCTCGATATTCCAGGCATGATGCTCTACGGCGGGTCGATCGCGCCCGGCAAGCTGAATGGTGTCGACATTACCATTCAGAATGTATTCGAAGGCATTGGCTCCTATGCGGCTGGCAAGATCGACGACGCCGGTCTTGAAGCACTTGAAGCGAATGCCTGTCCAGGCGCGGGCGCATGTGGCGGCCAGTTCACGGCCAACACGATGGCCATGTCCGGCGAAATCCTTGGCATCTCACCCATTCAACTTTCCGGTGTACCTGCCACCTGGAAGGAAAAGCATGCCGCGACGAAGGAAGCGGGCCGCATGCTGATGGATGCTGTACGCGCGAATCGCCGCCCTTCGCAGATCATCACGCGCAAGTCTCTCGAGAATACGATTGCGAGTGTTGCAGCGAGCGGCGGATCGACAAATGCTGTCCTGCACCTGCTTGCCATCGCGCGTGAATTGGACATCGAACTCTCTATCGACGACTTCGATACGATCAGCAAAAAGACCCCGTTCATCTGCGACCTGGTTCCCGCCGGCAAGTACATGGCCTCGCACTTTCAATCGGCAGGTGGTTCACGTGTGCTGGCAAAGCGCCTGATCGATGCGGGATTCGCGGATGGGTCCACACTCACCATTAGCGGCCGCACACTGGCCGAAGAAGCAGCACTTGCCGAGGAAACACCGGGACAGGTTGTCATTCACACATTCGACAAGCCAATCAAGCCAACGGGTGGGCTGGTTATTCTCAAAGGCAATCTCGCGCCGGAAGGTTGCGTGATGAAGGTTGCCGCTGCCGATCGGGTGGAACATCGCGGGCCAGCCCGCGTCTTCGATACAGAAGAAGCCTGTTTCGCTGCCGTCCAGGAAGGCAGAATCAAGCCCGGCGATGTGCTCGTGATTCGCTATGAGGGCCCGAAGGGCGGCCCTGGCATGCGCGAGATGTTGCAGGTGACCGCAGCCATCTCGTCCAACGCCGAACTGAGTGCGCACGTAGCTCTGCTCACCGATGGACGTTTTTCCGGAGCAACGCGCGGATTTACCGCCGGCCACGTCGCGCCCGAAGCATTCGTCGGCGGCCCCATCGCCGCAGTACGGGAAGGCGACATCATTCACTTCGACATTCCGAATCGGAAATTGACGCTCGAAGTAAGCGACGCAGAGATGGCGAAACGCCTTAAGGATTTTGCCCCGCCTGCGCTGCGCTGGCCGGCTGGGGTATTTCGCAAATATGTCGACCGCGTAACTTCGGCATCCATCGGAGCAACCACGTAAGAACTAGCCTCTAGCTAGAGCCCGTAACTAGACGCAACAGGACAAAGCTGGCGCTACTCAAAGACAAGCTAGCAGCTAGAGACTAAAAGCTAGCAGCTGAAAAGGAGTCACCCATGGGAAGCAACGGAAACACACAGGAAGCAAACGCCCACCTCACCACACCCACGCGCCTGACAGGCTCCGAAATCGTTTGGGCCACACTTGTGGGCGAAGGTGTTACGGATGTTTTCGGCTATCCCGGCGGGGCGATCCTGCCCGTGTATGACGCACTGCGCAAGTTTCCCATTCACCACACGCTGGTTCGCCACGAGCAAGGCGCTGCGCACATGGCCGACGGCTATGCGCGCGCCTCAGGCAAGGTCGGCGTTGCGATTGCCACCAGCGGTCCGGGTGCGACCAATCTCGTCACTGGCATTGCAACGGCGATGCTCGACTCGATTCCGATGGTCTGCATCACCGGCAACGTCTCGAGCAAAGTGCTCGGCACCGACGCATTTCAGGAAGTTGATATCACGGGCATCACACTGCCCGTGACCAAGCACAATTTTTTGGTTAACCGCACAGAGGACATTGCGTCGGCACTACGTCACGCGTTTCAGATTGCGCGCTCCGGCCGCCCGGGTCCTGTGCTCGTCGACATCACCAAGGATGCGCAGCAAGGCACCGCGATCTTCGACTTTGCTGCAGCCAAGCCGCGCTCGTACCGCCCCCACCCGATGCTCAGCGTGGAAGACCATGGACTGGAGCATGCCACCGAGCTTATCCGCAACGCGAAGCGCCCCATCATTCTCGCCGGCCATGGTGTAACTGAATCTGGTGCGATGGAGCAGGTACGCACGCTGGCTGAGCGCACACAAATTCCCGTGGCTCTCACGCTGCTCGGTCTCGGCGCTTTCCCCGCATCGCATCCTTTGAACATGGGCATGATGGGCATGCACGGCGAAGCGTGGGTGAACCACGCAATACAGGAAGCCGACCTGCTGATCGCATGCGGCATGCGTTTCGATGACCGCGTGACTGGCACATTAGCCTCCTACGCGACAAAAGCGAAGAAGATTCACATCGAAGTCGATCCCGCAGAGATCAACAAGAACGTCAAGGTGGATGTTGCACTCATCGGCGATCTGCGCGAAGTGCTGGAAGAATTGTTGCCGCGTGTTGCGGGCCGCGATGGCAGCGCCTGGCTCAAAACAATTGAGGCCAGCAAGGGTGTGTGCGCGGTGCGTGACATCAAGAACCTGCCCGACGATGGGCATCTTTACGCCGCTCATGTGGTGCATGATTTATGGCGCCTTACAGAAGGCGAGGCCGTTGTGGTGACGGACGTAGGTCAGCACCAGATGTGGGAGGCACAATATTTCCATCACGAAAAGCCACGCTCGCTCATCACCTCAGGCGGACTCGGAACCATGGGCTTCGCGTTGCCGGCGGCGATCGGTGCCAAAACTGCTTGTCCTGCGAAAGAAGTCTGGGTCATCGCCGGCGATGGCGGTTTCCAGATGACCGCTGCGGAACTCTCCACGATTGTGCAGGAAGGGCTCAAGATCAATATCGCAATCATTAACAACGGCTATCTCGGCATGGTGCGCCAGTGGCAGGAGTTTTTCTACGAGCGCAACTATGAATCGACACCGCTGGTCAGCCCCGATTTCGTCAAGCTCGCCGACGCACATGGCATCGCCGGACGCGCTGTCCGCACGCGGGCGGACGTTGAATCCGCCGTCACCGAGGCGCGTTCGGCGCCCGGCGCTTTCCTGATCAATTTCCTGGTCGAAAAGGAAGATTCGGTATATCCGATGATTCCTGCTGGCTCCGCATTGCACGAGATGATTCGCCGCCCTGAACATGACCCGCTGCTCGAGTCGCCCGAAGATCTTTAAGACAGCTTCCAGCTACTAGCTTCCAGCTACTAGCTTTTCCGTTGCCGATCCGAGGGTTTCAGCGGCGCAGAAGCTGAATGCAAAGAGCTAGCAGCTAGAGGCTAGAAGCTAGAGGCCTGTTATGCTGCACACATTCGTCGCATACGTTGAAGACCTGCCGGGCGTGCTCACGCGCGTGGCATCGTTGTTTCGCCGTCTGAACATCAACATCAATTCACTTACGGTGGGGCGCAGCGAGCGCCCGGGGCTCTCGCGGCTCACACTCGTGTGTGAAGCTTCGGCAGAAGCAGGGCATCGCATTCAAGCCAGTCTGTTCAAGCTGGAGAACGTCGTGGACGTGGATGACATTGCGCAAGCGCCATCCGTCACGCGCGAACTCGCGCTCATCAAGGTGGCTGCCACGCCGCAAACTCGGTCCCAGGTCTTCGAGCTGGTCGAGGTTTTTCGCGCACGCATTGTAGATCTCGCGCCCGAATCTCTGATGATCGAAATGACGGGCGTCGAGAGCAAGATTGAAGGGCTCATTCAAGTGCTGAATGAAGGCGAAGAGCGCATTCTTGAAATCTGCCGCAGCGGCAAGATGACCATGCGCCGCGGCCATCACACCAGCCGTGTGCTTCGCGCCATGGGAGCGAGCGCCGATGAAAAGCCGGCGTCCGCAGACAAGGCCGCCGATGCCCTTGAAGAAAGCGCGGACATCGAGCCCGCGTAGCATTTAGCCCCTGGCCTCGCCTCGCATTGGTATCCTGGCCTGGATTGGTACCCTCTCGTGGAAGGAGCGAACATGGACCCAGACAGCAAAGCCTGCCCTTTTTGCGGAGAGACCATCAAGGCCGTCGCAATCAAGTGCCGATTCTGCAACTCTGACCTGACCGAGTTCGCTACCGCCAAAGAGGTGGAGACCGAGCGCGATCTGTTCGTCGGGCATCCTGCACTGATCTATACCGTCGGCCAACTTGTGCCGTTTCTTGTCGTGATTGCTATAACGGCGGCAATCGGGTATGCCATGAAGGCCGGGTATATCGAACGATCGGATTCTTACATCGCGTATCTCTGCCTGTTTTTCGTCGTTGCCTGCGCTCTCATTTGCCTCGTCTTCTACACCAAGAGCCGGCAAGTCCACTACAGGATCACTACGCAGAGAATCAAGCTCGAACGCGGTCTGCTTTCCAAAGTTCAGGAATCGCTCGAGCTGTTCCGCATCGACCATTTCGAATTGCGAAAGCCCATAGGAAGCCGACTCTTGGGTCAATCCTCGCTGCACCTGTATTCTTCCGATGCCGAGCTTGAGAATTTTTCGATTTACGGAGTGCCGCACCTGGAAGCTCTCGCCGATGAATTGCGAGATTGCCAGCTTCGCGAACGCGCTCGACGCAGCCTGACCACATTCGTCAAGGCGTAACAACAGCATCAGGCATTGGCCCACTGATCCACAAAGAGATTCCCAACCTGTAAGAAAAGGAAAAATCGAGAACAACATGGCAAAGACTTACTACGATCACGACGCCGATCTCACGCTTATTCAAGCCAAGAAAGTCGCCATTATTGGCTACGGCTCGCAGGGACACGCTCACTCGCTCAACCTCAAAGACTCAGGCGTCCAAGTGAAGGTTGGCCTGGCTGCAAATTCCAAGTCGATTGCGAAGGCGCAGAAAGCCGGCCTTGAAGTCGATACTGTTCCCGCGGTCACCGAGTGGGCCGACGTGGTCATGGTTCTGGTGCCGGATCAGACGGCAGCCAAACTCTACGCGGATGAGATCGCGCCCAATCTGTCCGCCGGCAAGCTGCTGCTTTTTGCCCACGGTTTCAACATTCACTTCAAGACCATTACGCCTGCAGCCGGCATCGATGTGGGCATGGCCGCGCCCAAGGCGCCGGGGCATCGCGTGCGCGAAGTCTTCACGGAAGGCGGCGGCGTGCCCGGACTCATCGCGGTGCATCAGGATGCGACGGGCAAGGCGCACGCGCTGACTCTCAGCTATCTCAAAGGCATAGGCTGCACGCGTGCCGGGGTGCTGGAGACTACGTTCAAGGAAGAGACGGAGACGGATCTCTTCGGCGAGCAGGCGGTACTCTGCGGCGGCGTCAGCGCGCTGATTAAAGCTGGATACGAAACGCTCGTTGAAGCTGGTTATCAGGAAGAGAGTGCGTATTTCGAAGTGCTGCACGAGCTCAAGCTGATTGTCGATTTGATCTATCGCGGCGGTCTTGCTTATATGCGCTATTCGATTTCGGATACCGCGGAATGGGGCGATTATGTTTCCGGGCCGCGCGTGATCAACGAGGAGAGCCGGAAGGCGATGAAGGCGATCCTGAAAGAGATTCAGGATGGCAGCTTCGCGAAGCGCTTCCTCGCCGACCAGAACTCCGGACGCAAGGAGTTCATGGCGTTTCGCGAAGCGGAAGCGAAGCATCCGGTTGAGATTGTGGGCAAGAAACTGCGCGCTTCGATGCCCTTCCTCGATCCGGTCACCGTTGAGGAAGTTGCCAAGTCGCGTTGATGACGAATCCCACCCAAGCAAAGCTTGGATGGAGCACCCGGCGGGCCTGCTGGCCCGCCGGGGGGTATACCCCAGGGTATACCCCGGGTATACCCCCTCCCCTCGTTTCTTGCTAAATATCTCTGCCCATTGGACTTAGCTTTATCAATAACTTACGATAACCTTAACTAAATCAATCACTTATGGCGAAATATTTCTCGGCAAAGGACTTGGCAGCTTTACGCCGTTAGACCTCAGCTTTCGTGCTTTGGCCTAGACTCTATTGTGCGATAGGGATGGAAATTCTTTGCAACGAAGGCGGCAGATCTTGATCGGTTCTTGTCCCCGGCGCCTTTCTCCCGCGATCCAATCACATACTTGACGCCAGAATACTTTCGCGTTTTCGTCAACATAGGACTGATCCATTTGCCGAAACGACGCAGTTGTTAGGTTGAATTTTGGTCGTAATGAGGCTATTAACTTGTTCGGATGTGCAGATCGCGAGGTCACCTGCTTTTAGGAATCTTGGATGATTTGCAAACCTCAATTGAGTTGGTAGCTTTCCCAGGTCTCAAAATCGAGACCTGGGGCACCCAGATTTGGGTTGATTGAAGCAGTGATAGCGCACCAGAGCGGATGAACGCTCGGGTGGTTGAAAACGCAAGCAATATTAGCTAAGATAACTTAGCAGGTAAAGAACGATGCATACTGCCACCATCTTTGAAGCTAAGACGAATCTCTCGGAGCTCGTGCGCCGCGCGCAGCAGGGGGAGGAAGTTGTGATTACCTGGGGCCGCGAGCGCAAGCCGGTGGCGCGTCTGGTGGCCGTCGATCCGGCTCCTGCTAGCCGCCGCATTGGATTCCTGGAGGGGCAAGGAAGCGTTGGCCCAGAGTTTTTCGATCCCTTGCCTGAAGACGAGCTCCGTTTGTGGAACGGAGAGGGTGAGTGAGAATTCTGCTCGATACGCACACGTTGCTGTGGGCGGCGTTCGACGAAGACTCCCTCTCGCGGCCCTCGCGTAAGATTCTGCGGACATCGGCAAATGAATTGTTTGTTTCTGCGGCTTCGGCGTGGGAGATTGCAACGAAGTTTCGCTTGGGCAAACTTGACTCCGCACAAATTCTGGCGAACGATTTTGTTCGGACTGTGTCTGGTGCGGGATATCAGTTGCTCTCGATATCCGTGGAACATGCTTTGCGCGCGGGGCGTTTGCCGGGGGAGCACAGAGATCCTTTCGATCGAATGCTCGCGGCGCAGGCGATTCATGAGGACATGCCGATCCTTAGCTCCGATGAACAGTTGGAAGGCTTTGGGGTAAGACGGATCTGGTAGGGCGGCGCGAGAAATAAAGGCAGGTCCATCGACCTTCTTACCCCAACGGCGAAGACCTGTCGCTGGGGACCCCGACCGAGCGCGCGGGCTCCCGCGATGACACCGTATTGGCGGTTTGAATATTGGACGGCAGGAAAGTTTGAATCGGCGTTCGAGGTTTCCCAGGTCTCAGAATCGAGACCTGGGGCACCCCGGAGTTGCGGTGATTGGCGCGAAGGTCCGCGTTATTTTTTGTCCAGCCGATAGGCGGCGGGCTGGAAGTCTCCGCGGAAGTCGAAGGGCATATCGAGGCCGTGGTTCATCCACCATGCGCCACTCGCAGCGGTTGGTACGCCTGGCGCGGTCTTGCCTTCGATGGGGGTGAGTGCGTAGTTCGCTGCGGGATCGAGGCCCTGGAGTTTGAGGAGTGGAAAGGTGCGTCCTTCCTGCGTGGAGTGGATGAAGGCGAAGACGACGGATTGACTCTTGTCGCGATTCACAGTTTGGGTGGCTGAGAACTCGCTACCGTTGCGCGGTGAGATCAGGCGGTAGAGATTGCCCTGCACGATGGTGGGCTGCACCTGATGATACGCAGCGATGAGGCGCTTCGCGGTTGCGGTCTCTTCGTCGCTCCACTTGGCGATGTTGGCACCGATGCCGAGCGAGCCCTGCATGGAGCTCAACATGCGGTATTCGAGCGACGTAGTGCGCTTGTTGAGCCAGTGCGGCGAGTCGGTGACCCAGGCCATCATGACCTGCGGTGTGTAGGCGTAGGTGAAGCCGTCCTGCTGCGTGAGGCGATCGAATGGATCGGTGTTATCGGAGGGCCAGACTTCGTCGGCGTACCGGAGGATGCCGAGGTCGACGCGCCCACCGCCGCCAGAACAAGATTCAAGCTCAACTTTGGGATGCTTGGCCTGCAGCTCGGCAAGGATCGAGTAGAGGTTGCGGATGAACTCGACGTAGACCTTCTTCTGCTCCGCGGGCGGAAGCTGATCCCATCCGGGCTCGCTCCAGTTGCGGTTGTAATCCCACTTGAGAAAAGCAATGTCATTTTCAGTGAGTAGTTTGTCGAGGAAACCGTAAACGTAGGCGCGCACATCGGGCCGCGCGAGATTGAGCACCAGTTGATTGCGCTGCTCTGTGCGCGGGCGGCCGGGGAAATTCAATACCCAGTCAGGATGTTTGCGATAGAGATCGGAGTCGGGGTTGACCATTTCGGGCTCGACCCAGAGGCCAAAGTCCATTCCTAAGGAGTGCACTTTATCGATGAGCGGCTTGAGGCCGTGCGGAAATTTCTCTGCGTTGACGTACCAGTCGCCGAGGCCTGCATGGTCGGTCTTGCGCTGGCCGAACCAGCCGTCGTCCATGACGAACCGGTCGACACCGAGAGCAGCGGCTTTCTCCGCCAACGCCTCCTGGCCCGCTTCGGTGACGTTCATTTCCGTGGCTTCCCATGAGTTGTAGATCACGGGGCGCGGTTTGGGCGCGGCATTTTCGCCTTCTCCAACGCGATGCGGCAGCACGTGCGCGATTTCAAAGTGGTGCAGGATGCGCGACGCCCCACCTAGCCCGTGAGCCGTATAGCCACCGTAAAAAAACGGCGTCTCGAGCTTCTCGCCTGGATGCAGGACATAGCCAAAATCAAAGGGATTGAAGCCACCGGTCACGCGGATGGAATCGAGCTGATCCTGCTCGACGGTGATGCGCCAGGAGCCGCTCCATGCCAGCGCGCCGAACCAGACTTCGCCGTGGTCTTCGCTCGGGTCGCCTGCCTGAATTGCGAACCATGGATTGGTCTGATGGCCGGTGGTGCCGCGGCGGCTCTCGATAACGCGGGCGCCAGGATGGACCGGTTCCTGGGTCAGCGTCCACTCGGCGCCCCAGCGGCCGGTCAAGTAATTCAACGTGTAGCGGGCGGGTGGCAAAGCCCATGCCGCGGCAGCGGCTTGCTCAATGGTGACGGGCTGTGCTTCTTTGTTCTCTATCGTCGCGGACCGGGCGAGGATGCCGGTTTCTGGATCGATGGAGTAATGGAGAGTAACGTAGATCGACGCCTTGATGTCTTTGAGGACCACGTCGAAGCCGTGTTCAGTTGCCTTGTGGCTCTCATAGTGCAGGACGAGATCGCGGTTGCCGTCGGCGAAGGTGATTTTGAGGGCGGGTTCGACGTAGAGGCCACTCCCCCAGCCTGCGTATTCCTGCGGCGTGTTGGTGTAAGAGCCGTCGAAGGAAGCTGCTTCGCGCATGGGCACAGCTTGCGGGAAGCGATCGGTCGCGGCCAGGCGTCCACCCCAGTAAAGCTGCTGCAGTTCGCCGCGCGGATTGACACCGAAGACATACGAAACATTGCCGCCGTTTAGACGAAAGGTTTTTGCGTCGTTATCGAATGCGGGAGATTGCGCCATGATCGTGACCGAAGCCGTCAGCAGGAGGAGTCCTGAAAAGGTTTTCAACATGAGGTGTTTTTCTTGCCTTCCCTGCAAGCCGACCCATCATATCATTCAGGACTCCGGTTCTACGGGAGGACCGTTCTGCAACAACCGACCTTGAAATCCGTCACAGAGGACGATTTCCTTCGGACCGAATCAGCTATCCTGAACATGCACCCGGAGGTTCGCGGATGATCTCCCCTGCCGTCACCGCACCTGTGTCTCGCACTCCCGTCGAAGAAATTGCGGCTGCCATCGATCGTGTCGTGCCATTGCATGGATTGAGTCTTGAAGACAGGCTGTGGCTGGCGTGCCATGGCGAGGAAGTTGTCGGCGATCCGGGCCAGATTCTGTTTGAGGAAGGCGCTCCAGCCGATCGGATGATTCTTATCCTGAAGGGTGAGATCCATGTGCGCCGGCAGCGCGGCGGACCGATGGAGCTTTTCATTGGCCGAGCGGGGCAGATGACCGGCTATCTTCCTTTTTCACGGATGAAGATCTCCGGCGGCCAGGGCTTCGCCGTCTCCCCGGTTTGGGCGCTCACAATCCACAAGGACCTTTTCCCTGAGATGCTTCAGGCTATTCCTTCGATGGCGCAGCGTGTCGTTTCGACGCTGCTGGATCGCGTGCGCGAGGTGACGCGGATTGAGCAGCAGGCCGAAAAGCTTTCCGCTCTCGGCAAACTGGCCGGGAACCTGGCTCACGAGCTCAACAACCCCGCTTCGGCGGCGCAACGTGCGGCTTCCAGCCTGGTCACGGAACTTCGGGCTAACCGCCAAAACCGATTCAAGCTGGTGAACCTGTGCCTGTCTGACGAGCAGATTGGACGCATCCAGGATTGGGAGCAGCGCGTTTTGAGCCGCCGCACCTCGGTGGACGGGGTGAATGCGGGCGAACTGATCGCGCGCGAAGAGTCCCTGCGCAAATGGTTGAGCGAACTGCCGTGTGAAGAGTCGTGGGAGGTGGCGGCGCAGCTCAACGAACAAGGCGTGAGTGTCGATGACCTGAACGACTTGCGCAAGCTTCTCGGAGCGAATGAGGTTTGCATTGCGCTGCAGTTCTTTGCGAGGTATCTGCGGTCGACTCGTTCGGTTGAAACGCTGATCAACTCAACCGACCGCATCTTCGATCTGATCAGTGCCGTGAAGGCCTATTCGTACATGGACCGTGCGCCGATTCTCGAGGTGGATGTGCCGGCGGGGTTGGATGCAACGGTGCAGATGCTGCAGTCGCGCATGACGAATGTGATCATCGAGCGCGATTACGAACCGGGTCTGCCGCACATCAGCGCATATGGCAGCGAGCTGAACCAGGTTTGGACTGCGCTGATCGAAAATGCTCTCGATGCGCTTGGGAATCAGGGGCTGTTGCGACTCGCGTGCAGGCTTGAAGGTGAAATGCTGCTCGTGGAGATATGGGACACAGGCCCCGGCATTCCAGCCGAGTTGCAGGACCGGATTTTCGAGCCATTCTTCACCACGAAGCCGCCGGGGCATGGCCTGGGATTGGGCCTCGACAATGCGATGCGCATCGTGCGCAAACATCGCGGTCACATCAGTGTGCGTTCTGAGCCGGGGTCCACTTGTTTTCGCATTCGTTTGCCGCTGGATCAGTTGCAGGCGTATTGAGCGCAGCATGGTGCAACGAAAGTGATCTGGCTGAAGCGAGGGGGGCCTGATGTCCGGCGCAAAGAAAATGCCGACTGTTGCACCGCTCGTGAACGTGCGCAGAGGAGCCGAAGCGATTGACTTCTACAAGTCGGCCTTTGGCGCTATCGAAGCATTTCGCACCGAGAGCCCTGACGGAGAAGTCGTGGCACAACTGAAGATTGGCGATTGCGATTTCTGGCTCGCCGACGAGTCGCGAGAGCACCAGAACTTCAGCCCCGAAGCTCTTGGCGGGAGTACGATGCGGATGGTACTGGTTGTTGATGATCCCGACGGCGTCTTCAACAATGCCATCGCGGCCGGCGCGAAAGAATTGTGGCCGGTTGCGGACCAGGGTTATGGCTGGCGCGTTGGCCGCGTCATCGATCCGTTCGGGCACCATTGGGAGATCGGCAAACCGATCTAGGTCTTTGAGCGCGTGAATTCGCACTTTGAGTTTCGTGCTTTCCTACCCTTTCGCCAGAAAAAAGGCGAAAGAATGGGGCACGGAGACGGTACAAGTACGAGTGGTCAGAGAGCTCGCACCGTAGTTGGGCACGGAGATCGAGGTCGATGAAGGCTCCGAGAGCGCTTGAGACGGAGCGCCTGCTGTTGCGCAAACCTACAATCAGAGATGCACAAGCGATCTTCGAGCGCTACGCCGGAAATCCGGCCGTGACGCGCTACATGAGCTGGCCTACCCACCGCACGGTCGCGGACACACGCGCATTCCTGGCCTGGAGCGAAGCGGATTGGGAACTGTGGCCGGCCGGATCGTTCCTCATCTATTCGCGAAACACGAATGGCCTTCTTCTGGGCGGGACAGGGCTCACGTTCAGGACACCGGCGGTGGCTGTGACCGGCTATGTATTGGCGCAAGATGCATGGGGACAAGGTTTCGCCACTGAGTCGCTTGTCGCAATGGTTGAGCTGGCGCGGCAAACCGGAGTCCTGCGGCTTGAGGCCGTCTGCCATGTGGAGCATCGGGCCTCAGCGCACGTGCTGGAGAAATGTGGCTTTCATTACGAAGGAGTCAGTGCTGCTGACACTGAGTTCCCGAATCTCTCACCCGGGACGCGATGCGATGTGCTGAGTTATTCCAAGCGCTTCGATGTCTAGAAGGAGACGTCGACAGGTTCAGTCACTCTCAGCACGGATTGGTCGCCGGTGCGCTGTTTCCAGGCGGCGCGGATCGCTTCAATCTTGTCGCGGTTCTCCGGGATATCGGGATAGTCGATGATCAGCATTTTGGAACGGAGCCGCTCGGGCGTGGCCTGATTCTTGCCCTGCCATTGCCCGTAGACATCGACAACACTGAGACCATCGGGAAAACGGGGTGTGACTTCCTTGTCAAGAAAGTCGCGCCATTGCGCTTCGGAGACGCCCTTGTCGGTTGCGTCCGCCGGTCCTAATCCGAAATACAGTTTGGTATCGACCCAGCCTTTGGTTTGGCCGGGATGCGCCGGGTCACCGGTTAGCGTTGGCGCTACGGAGGTGGGCGTCGACGTTACGGGCTGATGCGCGCAACCTGCGAGGGCGACTGATAAAGCAAGAGCCAGCCAAGCAGCACGCATTTGCATTCGTGATCACTTTCCAGGCTGCAACCAGCGGACGCGCGGTTGCCGTTATTTCTCGATTTCCACACCACGCCAGAATGCAACGAAGCCCTTGATTTTGCGGGCTGCGGGTTTGGGGTCCGGATAGTACCAGGCCGCGTCGGGATTATCCTGGCCGTCGATCAAGAGGCTCATGTAGCGGGCCTGACCTTTCCAGGGACACGTGGAAGTGGTGCTGCTGGGGCGAAAAAATTCGCGCTTGAGGCTCGTCTCAGGAAAGTAGACATTGCCTTCAACTGTTTCTGTCACATCGCTTTCGGCGATTACCCTGCCATTCCAAATTGCTCTTGCCATTGAGTTTACCGGCCTATCCACGGCTTCGCCCTCTTTGCCGGCAGAATACGCTGGCGAGGGCGATGACGGATACGACACTACCAGAGTTTGACTCGTGTGGCGAGTGCGGCTCCAGGTTCCGGTCTAAGAGAGGATCTATTTCTCGGCGGTGACCGAGTCGATGTGAACGCTCTTCTTGTCCACGTCGGGGGTTCCATGGATTGTCACATGGGCACCGTAGTAGCCCTTGACCGCGTCGGGATTGTCGATGCTCCAGACGGCCTTCTTATCTTCGTCAACAAAGACGGGGGCCATACCCCCTTCAATGCACTTCTTGACGCAAGCTGCACCGGAGCCGGCGTGTTTCGCTCCGCACATGGAATCGGAGACCCAACCTTTGATCTCAGTGGAACCGGCAGCGAGTGCCGGGATTGCAGCAAACGATACAGAAAGAAGAACTGCTGTCACAAGACGATTCTTCACAAGGCCTCCGGGAAGTTGATTGTTGTACCGGTCACCATGATGCTCCAGCGAACTCTGATTGCACAAGCCCACGTTGACAGCGAAGAAGAGATTTGGCGACCTTCAACCGTTCTGCATCCGCTTACGCCTCGCTTCGACGTTCTTATGCACAATCTCATAACGAGCCGCGGCGGCCGAAAACTTACGCACCAAATCAGAAGTTTTAGTGAGGAATCCGGGAAGTTTTTCCCGGATTGCGTCCAGGATGTGGGAGAACTTCGCCAGCAGGAAAAAGCCTTCGGCGTTGCAATCCACAAACAACTCGGCCGAGACAGCGCCGTGCAGCACCATCGCCGCAGCCATCTCCCAGTAAGTAGTCACTTGGCGGAACCAGGCGTTATGGGGATCGGCGGGGTTCGAGGCGACCGCAAAAAAGTCATCGGCGGTCTCGGGCCAGAATTCTCCCGTCATCCAGGCGCGAGCCTGGCGCATGACTGCTTCGGTGCGCAGTTCATACAGCCTGAGAATGATTTCCGCATCGGCGGGCGTCGCGAGCATTCGTTCCAAGAGGGTTCTCCGATGCCAATGGTACCGGATTCAGCCGCCTATTGCGCGTTTACGACTACGCAGGCTGCAATTCCCTCTTCTCTCCGTCCTTTTCGACCACGGGCCCGTGCGTCTCGACTGTCGGTGAAGGCGGCGCGTCGCCGATGCGCTCGGAGTAGGTGCAGACTACCGTGGTCTCGACTGCTTCCGGCGTCTTTTTGCCGCGCTTCTTCGGCTTCGCCTCTTCTTCAGCGCCCTTCTTCTTGTTCGGACATTCCAGATAGACGCCGGACTTGAGCGTCTTCTCGACCAGATACGGACTGCCGCATTCAGGGCACTTTGTGGGCACCGGCTTGTTGTTCGAGGTGAAGTCGCATTTGGGATAATTTGTGCATCCCCAGAAGATATTGCCACGCCGGGCTTTGCGTTCGGCGATATCGCCTACGCCGCACTTGGGGCACTTCATTCCTTCGATCAAGTTCTGCTTGATGTATTTGCACTTGGGATAGCCGGAGCAGGAGACGAATTCTCCATACGCGCCCTGGCGTAGCACCAATGGCTTGCCGCAGACCGGGCAGTCTTCGCCTGTCGGCTTAGGTGTGGACTGCTTCTGCTGCTGCTTCTGGCTCAGCTTGCGGAATGTCTTGCAGGGAGGGTCGTCGTTGTAGCCGGGGCACGACATGAACATACCGAACGGCCCGCGCCGGAGAACCATCACGCGCCCGCAATTCTCGCAATACTCTTCCTGCTCGCCTGCTTCCTGCGCTTCGGGCGTGTTCATGTCCGGCTTGCCCGCAGTGTTTTCCTTTGTGAATGTGCAGCTAGCGGGGTCCTTCTTGTTGTAGGCCGAACAGGCAAAGAAGCTGCCGAATTTGCCCCATTTCAGGACCAGCGGCGACCCGCACAGGTCACACTTCTCGTTTGTCACCTGCTCCATGCGCTTGATGTTGCGCATTTTTTTGTCAGCGTGCTTGAGCTCATCTTCGAAGTGGTCGTAGAAGCCGTTGAGCAGATCGGTCCACTTCTCCTTGCCCTCTTCAATGTCGTCCAGTTCTTCTTCGAGCCGTGCTGTGTACTTGGTGTCGAAGATGTAGGGAAAGCTCTCGACCAATAGATCGCAGACCACCATCCCTATTTCGGTGGGATAGAAGCGGCCGTTGATCTTGCTGACGTACTCGCGATCCTGAATGGTGCTGATGATCGAGGCATAAGTTGAAGGGCGGCCGATGCCGCGCTCTTCCAGCACTTTGACGAGAGAGCCTTCGTTGTAACGCGGAGGAGGTGAAGTGAAATGCTGTTCGTCGAGAAGCTTCTCCAACGCCAGGGCCTTCACGTTATCCAGGTTGGGCAGCTTGTTCGCAGATTCTTCTTCCTCGTCCTTCTTTTCTTCCTGGACTTCGTAGACCTTGAGGAAGCCGTCGAAGCGCACCACCGAACCGCTTACGCGAAAGTCATACGTCCCTGTCTTTGAGGAAACCGCAACAATCTTCGCCGTGGTTACATCGAAGATCGCCGGTGTCATCTGCGAAGCCACAAAACGCTGCCAGATCAGGCGGTAGAGCTTGAGTTGTTCCTCGGTAAGATTGCGCGCAATCGACTCGGGTGTCCGGGTTACATCGGAAGGACGAATTGCTTCGTGCGCATCCTGCGCATCTTTTTTGCCCTTGTAAAGATTCGCCGATTCGGGCAGATACTTCGCTCCCAACTGCTTGCCGATCCATTCACGCGCCGCCTCAATTGCCTCCGGCGCAATGCGCGGAGAATCGGTACGCATGTAGGTTATGAGGCCGACCATCCCCTCGGAGCCGATCTCGACGCCCTCATAGAGCCGCTGCGCGACGCCCATGGTGCGCCGCACGTTGAAGCCAAGTTTGCTTGATGCATCCCGCTGCAATTGGCTGGTGATGAATGGCGGCAACGGCTTCCGCTGTTGCTCTCTCGATTGAACCGAATCCAGAGACCATTTCGCTCCTTCGAGAGCGCCGACTACTTCCGCCATCGATTTACTGTCAGGGAGAGCATTCGAGAGGAACTGGTCTTTGCCGTCCTTGTCTTTGCCGTTCGCGACCCGCACAGGCTCTCCGTCGATCCCGACGAAACGCGCTTTGAAGGTCTTATTCGCCTGCCGCTCCGGATGGAGCAGAGCGTCGAGTGTCCAATATTCGACCGGCTGGAATGCGCCAATCTCCCGTTCGCGCTCCACGATCAGGCGCACGGCAACGGTCTGCACGCGACCTGCAGAGAGGCCGCGGCGTACCTTGTCCCAAAGCAGTGGAGAAATCTGATAGCCCACCAGCCGGTCAAGCACACGGCGTGTCTGCTGTGCATAGACGAGATTCTGATCTACATCGCGAGCGTGCTTGAATGCTTCCTGCACGGCCTTTTTGGTGATCTCATTGAAGGTGACGCGACGAATTTTTTTCCGCTCTTTGGCGTTCGTTCCAAGCTGAATGGCGAGGTGGTAGGCAATCGCTTCACCTTCACGGTCCGGGTCAGGCGCCAGGAAGATTTCGTCCGCCGCGGCGCCGGCGCGCTTCAATTGCGCAACGACTTTCTGCTTGTCGGGAGACACTTCGAGGGTCGGCTCGAAGGTGCGGTTCGCGAGTTCCACGCCAATGTCTTTTTTGGGCAGGTCCATGATGTGGCCCACGGAGGCCAGCACCGAAAAACCCTTGCCCAGATATTTCTCGATCGTCTTCGCCTTCGTGGCAGATTCGACGATCACCAGTGATTTGCTCATTGCTTTCCTTCATTGCTGCTTACGAATTGCGTTCGGCCTGTTGGACTACACATCAAGCCAATCCGTTTTGTCCGAAGACGATTTCTTTCGTCATTTTGCACTGCCCCGTTCTTCTCCTCTGAGGAAAACAGGTTGCGAAAGTTGCACCCTACCACGGAACCGGCTTGTGTTTCCACTTGCAAAACGGCGTCCCGGCGAGCATGTGTTCCTGATTGGATACTCGCCGACCTCGATATGGATGCGGTAACATTTGCAGAAACCGCCACTTGGGGACGAGCAGAAATCGGGACGAATTCAAAGTGCACGAACGTAATTCTTTCCCGACAATTGACGGATTCTGCCTGCCATCTCCAATTCAAAAAGCGCCGTGAAGACCTCCGCCGAAGTCAACCGGCTCTCCAGGCTTTCCAGGATTTCGTCGATCTGGAGAGACTCATCCGCGCGAAGAACCTCGAGGACGATCGACTCTTGAGGCCGTAATACGGGGTCAGGCAGAAGAGATGCGGGGCCATCCGGTTTGGATTCATGACCGGATTCGACTTGGGCTTCGTCTTCCAGCTGCCGCCGCACCTGCGAAGGCAGGTCTTCCCATACATCTTCCCATGTCGCAACGAGCTTTGCGCCCTGTTTAATCAGCGTGTTGGGAGTCCATGAATTCTTGTTGGTGACGTTGTCGGGGACCGCATACAGATCGCGGTTCTGCTCGGCCGCGCACCGCGCAGTTACCCGCGTCCCGGAGTTTTCGCTCGCCTCCACCACGAGAACGGCAAGGCTAAGACCGCTCAGGATTCGGTTGCGACGCGGAAAATTCTGCGGAGCGGGAAAAGTTCCCATCGGCAATTCGCTGACGATTGTGCCACCCGTCGCGAGAATTTCCTCCGATAGCTTCTTGTTCTCCTTTGGATAAACAACATCGATGCCCGTGCCCCAGACGGCTACCGTCGGCATACGCGCAGTGAGGGCGCCTTTGTGCGCGCAGGTATCAATTCCCCGCGCCATCCCGCTCAATATCAGGAGCCGCCGCGCCGCCAGATCGCGCGCCAGCATCTCGGCCACGCCTGAGCCATACGGAGAAGGATGACGTGTGCCGACTATTGCGATCGCAGGTCGCGCCAACAATCCGACGGCGCCGCGCACCCACAGCACGGGAGGCGGATCGTAGATCTCCTTAAGCCGTTCTGGGTATTCGGCGCAACCGAAGGTGCAGATCGTCCCACCGTACTCGATCACTTGCGCCCATTCCTGTTCAGCTGCCTCACGCCCCTTGCCGTCAAAGATGAATTGTGCGGCTGGCGCGGGAAACTTGAGGCTCTCGAGCTCGGTCAGCGAGATGTGGAAGATCTGGCTCGGCGTATCCAGCAATCTCACAGCATCGAGGATTCGTTTGGGACCGAGTCCCGGCGCCAACGTCAAGGACAGCCAAGCGAGGCGATCATCGAGTGGGGAGGCTGTCGGAGGAGTCGACTGTGGAAGCAAACTTGAATTCACTGGAGCGCGCAGATGCGTCAAGACGCACTCCCGATCGACCGAAGAGGTAACCGGAATCGCTTTCTTTGGTAATTTCCGTCACCTTAACCGGCATCGCAAGGGAAGTCAAGGATGGTTGCCACACCTGTTTCGCTGCAGCGCGTTTGAGTGTGGATTGGAGATCGGATGCGCAATCGTTGCAGATGGAGTGCGTTTTGGCTGGCATAACGCATCGAATCGACCCGGTTGTTAGTCTAAGAGAACGTGAGTTTCCAAACAGATAGCCGTCTGCGCATCGCAGCCATTCGATTTTTGAATCCCGCACCGCTGATGTGGGATTTCGAACATCCGCCGCTGGATAAAGAATTGGCATCCCGCTACCAGATTAACTGGATGCTTCCTTCGGAATGCGCCGACCAATTGGCTTTGGGTGCAGCCGACATCGGATTGGTACCAATCGCGGCGCTGGCAACGATTCCTGGACTCCGCGTGCTCCCGGGTTGCACTATCGCGTCAAAAGGGCGCGTGCGATCGCTGCTGCTGGTGCATCGTGCGGGACAGGAGCTGCGGGGCCTTCGCAATGTGGCCGCGGACACAGCGAGCCGGACCACACTGGCCTATGCGCGCATTCTCTTTCACAAATGGGGAAATCCCGACGTCGCTTTCCTGCCTATGGCAGCAGATCTCGACGCGATGCTTGAACGCGCCGACGCGGCCATCGTGATCGGCGACCCGGCGCTCATGGCTCTCGAAGAACGCGCCAACCGGGTCGAACGAAGCGGCGAAGAGCTTGTCTATCGCGATCTAGCCGAAGAGTGGCATGCGCTCACAGGTTTGCCCTTCGTGTCAGCCGTCTGGGGCTTGAGAGCCTCAACTTCGCCTGGCGATTTGCCGCCCCTGGGACGTCGCGCGGTGGATGAAGGTGTCGCCGCCGACATGATTCGGTCGCGCGATCACGGATTGCAGAACATCGAGGCGCTCGCTGCCGAGTGGGCTCAGCGAATGCCCCTCGCGGAGCAGACCATCCGCACCTATCTCTCTTCGAACATTCACTACGTGTTGGACGAAGAGTGCATCGAGGGCATGCATGTGTTTTTCAGAGAGGCGGCCCGGACTGGAGTTCTGCCGGAATATGAATTCTCCTCCAACGAATTGCTGTTTGACGCGAAGTAAGGTAGCTTTGCTCGCATAGCAGGGGCCGAGGAGGGGCAGATGCCAACATCTTTGTCATCGAGCGCGATGAAGGCTTTGGTGCGGCAGCACTTCGAAGATTTCGTGAATAACCGCAAGGCCGAGGTCATCCGCCACAACATGACTTCCGATTTTTTGGATCACGATGGTCCGGGTGGGAAAGAGACTGGCGTCGAGGGCGACGAAGCGATGATGCGCGGCATGTACGGACTTATCCCGGACCTGCGCATCACCATCGAGGAGATGATCGCTGAAGGGGACAAGGTGGTGTGCCGCAACCGCTGGCAAGGCACGAACGCAAAAACGGGTCGCAAGGTGGAGTTCCACGGTTTTGTCGAATGGCGCTTCGAGGGCGATAAGATTGCAGAACGCTGGGCGACAGTAACTGCGCCGGCCGAAGTGAATGAAGGCTAGTTGATGCGGTTACTTGTGCGGTCACTCGATCGAGCGAAAGCACAGCCTCAACCGATCGAATTCAGATTTCCCAGCGCAGAAGCGCAGCGCCAACGGTGAACCCCGCGCCGACGGCAGCCAGCAATACGAGGTCGCCCTTTTTGAGTTTTCCCTGTTCGATGGCGGTTTCCATGGCTAACGGAATGGTGCCGGCCGAGGTGTTTCCGTACTTATCAATATTGATAATGACGCGCTCCGGGTCCATGCCGAGACGGTCCGCTGTCGAGGTGATGATTCGCTTGTTGGCCTGGTGGGGAATGAAGACATCCAGATCGGCGCCGGTGATTCCGTTGCGCTCAAGCACCTTCGTCGTGGCCTCTGCCATTTTGCGAACCGCAAACTTATAGACAGCCTGGCCGTCCTGGTAGATGTAGTGCATCTTCTTGTCGATGGTTTCGTGGGTTGGCGGATTCAAGCTGCCGCCGCCTTTCAGGTTGAGAGACACTCCACCAGAACCGTCAACCTCGTGGACAAAATCGATGAAGCCTACCTCACCTTCCGCGGCAGGCTCGATCAGTACAGCGCCGGCTCCATCGCCGAACAAAATGCACGTGGCGCGATCGGTGTAGTCGGTCATGCGGGTGTTGGCGTCGGCGCCAATGACCAGTACCTTGGAGTGTGCGCCGCTTTCGACCAGCTTGACGCCGGCTTGCAAGGCGAAAACAAATCCTGAGCAACCCGCAGAAACGTCGAATCCCCATGCGCCTTTCGCGCCGATCTTGTCCTGCACCAGGCACGCTGTGGATGGGAACATCATGTCGGGCGTGACAGTGCCGACGATGATTGCTTCGACCTCGGTGGGCTCGATGCCGCGCGCGGCGAGACACTTTTTTGCTGCTTCCACGCACATATCGCTCACGCCGAGCCCTTTGGCGAGGACATGACGTTCACGGATTCCGGTGCGTTCCAGAATCCATTGGTCGTTGGTATCGACCATCTTTTCTAAATCTTGATTGGTGAGGACTTGAGGAGGAACGTAGGTGCCGAGCGCGGTGATCTTCGCGCGCCGGCCCACCACAGGACGGACGGTGAGGCTCAATGGATGTCTCCTAACAACACTCGTCGCCGGGCAAAATCAGCCGGACGATTCAAAGCAACAGCGCCTGCGGACTTAGCAAAACGGCCTGCAGGTCCTTACGCAAAAGCGCCCACGGGTACTTAGCTAAACGGCCAACGGCCGCAAAAAAGTACCGGGTGACCTACTGCGCCCGTACTAGCCCGTTACCGTTGCTTCCTTCCGGACCTGGCGGGGTTGGCGGGATTACGTCGCGTAGGACCCGGCACTGCCTGATTTTACCACCCAGACAGGAGTGGTTTTTTCGGCACGGAGGGCAGTTGGGATGGTTCTTCGCGGCAATGGAATCGTCAACACAGCGGGGATGGGATATTCTTTTGGCGCTTTATCAATCCATCTTAAGGAGGACGCGAAAATGAAGCGCGGGTTGCTGCTTCTTTCTTTAGCGTTTTTGTGTATCTCCGTGTTGGTTGCGGCGCAAGGTCTGCCTCCGCTGGGTCAGAGCACCGAACAAAAGCCGGCAGCCACGACAGCGCCGGTCGCCGGCAAGCTGGCTGTAGAGACTGCGAATGCGGATTTGAAGACGGCGCGGGCCGCCAACCAGGAGAAGCGCTATGCCGACGCAGAGGCGCTGATGACGCGCGACACGGCGCTTCGCCCGGACATGCCGTACTTGTGGATCGAGCGGGGGCAGGCGCAATTGGGGTTGAAGAAATACGACGAGGCAGAGGCCAGCTTCAAATCCGCTCTGGGCGGTGGCGAAGCAGTACAGAAGCAGCCGATCCCAGGCGCCTTCTACGCTGAGGGAAAAGGAACCGTCGGTCACATCAGCATCCAATCGATTGCCGCGACACCGGAAGGCAAAAACAGAGCGGAGATTGAAGGCATCAGTTACTCGAGTCTTGGACAGCTCTACATTCTGTCCAACAAGGTTCCGGAGGCAAAGGCAGCCTTCGACGAGGCGGCCAAGGACTTTCCAGCGCAAGCGCCGCTTTACTATCGAAACGAGGCGGTTTTCTTTTTGCAAGCTGGAAATGCGGTTGAGCAGGTAGCTGCGGCGGACAAGGCGATTGCGGTCGATCCGACGCGCGCCGTTCTGTACTTCTATAGAGGACAGGGCCTTGCCGCCCAGGCAACCGTCGACCCCAAGACGCAAAAGCTTGTGCTGCCCGCCGGCTGCGCGGAGTCACTGCAGAAGTACCTGGACCTTGATCCTTCGGGTCCGTACTCGACTGACGCAAAGGGGATGCTGACGGCCGCGGGTGTGCCGATCAAATCGGGGAAGAAATAGCCGCTTTGCGCACACCGGTGCCCGCGGGTTTGTCGTTGCATCCTGTTGCAACGAGCTGAGAATTATCGCGATTTTCAAAAGACCTCGAAGACTCTGCTGTGGAGGATACTCGTGAACGAAGCCGGCTTGCATCAACACCCCCATGGTCACCTCCACGCGCACAACGACCTGTATCCCGATCACCACGCGCATATTCACAACCACACTAGCAGCGGTGCACACACGTCGCGACGCGACTTTTTCCGCGTACTCATGGGAGGAGCACTCGCCGGCGCGTCGGTTCTGGAACTCGCCTACCACCGCGCGGCTTGGGCGCGTGCTGCGGCGCCCGCAGACCTCAATCTCTTCGACCTGCAGCAAGCGGCGGATGGGGTTTTCTTCGCCCATGCGCGCGCGCAAGCGATGATCAACTGCAACGCCGCTGTTTTTGTGCGATCGAAGGACGTAGTGATGGTCGACGCGCACTCCAAGCCATCGGCCGCCGCGGCACTCCTCGCCCAAATCAGGCGCGAAGTTACGACAAAGCCTGTTCGCTACGTAATCAATACCCACTTCCACTGGGACCACACCCAGGGCAATCAGGCCTATGCCCAGACTCGCTCGAAGGTTGATTTCATCGCCACCTCAGCCACCAAGCAGCTCATGTCGGATCTTGCAGTGACCCGGATGAAGGCTTCAGTGGATGCCGTGCCGGAGCAGATCGACAAATTGCGCGACCGAGCTGCGCATTCAACGTCACTGGAGGAGAAAGCCTTTTGTTCAGATCAGATTCGCCAGATGGAGTCCTACCTGGCTGAGCTCAAAGATTACAAGCTTGAATTACCTACGATCACCTTTGACAAATCCTATGCGCTTTCCGATCCCGCATTCGACTTGCATCTCGACTTCCATGGACATGCGCACACCGCCGGCGACCTCTTCGTTTTCTGCCCGCAACAGCGCGCGTTGGCCACGGGCGATGCAAGTCACGGCTGGCTGCCTAATATCGCGGATGGCTTTCCACGGGTTTGGCCTCGCACCATCGATGAAGTGAGCCAGGCCGACTTCAAGCATGTTCTGAGCGGTCATGGCCCCTTGCAGTCGGACCGCACCGTCATGATGAACCAGAGAAATTACATTGAAGAACTCACGGAGAAGGTGGAAGAAGGCAAGAGAGCCGGCCTGACTCCCGCAGAGATGCAGCAACGCTTCACAGTGGCCTCGCTTCGTTCGCTCCAATCCAATGGCTATGCGACTCTCCTGACGCAAAACCAGGCAGACGGCAACCCCCGCTTTGGCGGGACTCCTCCGCTTCAAGACGACGTGAACGAGAATATCCAGCAGGTTCTCGACAACCTCGATCGGGTTTAAGCGCGCGCAAGGAGGCGTTCGCTAGACCGTACAAGCCCGAACCTCGTAGTGGGTTGCAACTGGTTCGATTCGGCTTAGGAGCGCTGTTGCTTCGGGTTCGAACACTGCCGTCGTGTAATCCTGCCCCGCAAAACGCTTGATCGCCTCAAGCGAATCGAAAAGATTCACCACCAGAAACTCCGCCTCATTCGTTTCGTCTTTCCGGAGAACGTATCCGCCCCGGTAGCCTTCGATTTCACGAAGACCGGGTAGCACTTTCGACTGTAGAAGAGACTCGTATGCATCCGCATTTTCGGCCTTTGTCCATCCACGCCAATGTCGCGCAACCATGGTTCCTCCTTTGTGCGATCCCAGTTCGATTATCGCGCTGGAACTCCACTCCCGGTACAATAAGGGGGTGAGTAAACTTTCCCCACCCACGGCCCCTTCCGTGGGCTTTATTTCGTTAGGCTGCCCCAAAAATCTCGTCGATTCCGAGGTGATGATGGGCCTGCTCGATCGCGCCGGTGCGCGGCTGACCGCGAAGCCCGAAGACGCCGAGATTCTCGTTGTGAACACATGCAGCTTTATCGACACGGCCAAGCAGGAGTCGGTCGACACGATCCTCGAAATGGCTCGCCTCAAGACTTCGGGCTCGGCCAAGAAGCTCATTGTTGCCGGGTGCCTGGTGGAGCGCTACCGCGACGAGATCAAGAAGAACATCCCAGAAGTGGATGCGGTTGTTGGTACCGGAGAACTGGAGTCGATTCTGGAAGCCGCGGGCATCGCGCCAATGGCCGTTGCAGTACCATCGCCGTTCAATATTCTCAGCGGGAATGGTCACGCGGAGGTTCGTGAAGGACGGGAGTCGGGAGCGGGTACTCATAAAACAAGTCACGCACAGCAAATCCAAGACGGCCCGAAGGGCTTCCGGGCGGAGGGCGACCATCGGGAAAAGCAGGGACGGTTCGGCCGCGAAGATTGGCAGGGTGCGCGACATCTGCTGCCGACCTATCTCTATGACGAGTCCACACCGCGCTTTTTATCGACTGGACGTACATCCGCGTATATCAAGATCGCGGAGGGTTGCGACCACCCCTGCAGCTTCTGCATTATCCCGAATTTGCGGGGAAAATTCCGCTCGCGGCGCTTCGAGTCGGTGGTTGCCGAGGCGCAGAGGCTCGTGGCAAGCGGCGTTCAGGAGATCACGCTGATCGGGCAGGATACGACTTGCTATGGCGAGGATCTCGAAATCAAGGACGGGCTGGCGACGTTGCTCGACGCACTTGCCCGCATAGAAGGGCTGCGCTGGCTGCGCTTCCTTTACGCTTATCCGAACCGAATTACGGGACGGCTGCTCGAAACGATCGCGAAGCACGACAACATTTGCAAATATCTCGACGTGCCGCTGCAACACGCTTCTCCCGACGTTCTGAAGCGGATGAAGCGCGGGGCGGGAGCTGAGATTTTCCTGAAGACTTTGGAGAAGGTGCGCGCTGCGGTGCCCGGCATCGCTCTGCGTACATCCTTCATCGTCGGCTTCCCCGGCGAATCCTCCTCGGATTTCAAAGTTTTGGAGGAGTTCATCAGCGAGGCGAGGTTCGACTGGCTGGGCGTATTCAACTACTCCGATGAAGAGGGCTCTGGCGCTTTTTCACTCGATGAGAAGCTTCAGAAGCGGACGATTGAAGCACGAAAGCGCCGCCTGATGAAGCTGCAGCAATCGATCAGCAAGCGCGCGAAGCAGCAGTGGGTGGGGCGTGAGGTGATACTGCTGGCGGAAGGCGAGAGCGAAGAGACGCCAATGCTGTGGGAAGGGCGCACACAATTCCATGCCCCGGAAATCGACGGCAAGGTCTACATCAACGACTTTGGGAGTTTGGAAACCCTGCAGGCCGGAAGCTTCTACCGCGCCGAAATCACCGAGGCGCACGAATACGATGTTGTGGCGCGGATAGTCTCCGATTCGCTTTAGACTGTTTTTCAATGGACGATCTGGGCTATTTGAAGTTGCCGCGGGCGTTGGCCGCTATCCAGGCTCGCACAACGGAATTGAATTTCGGCATGGCTTCGGAGCCGCGCACGGGTGCATTGCTGCAGATGCTTGCGGCATCAAAACCCGGCGGCCGACTTCTTGAACTGGGCACCGGGACCGGCATGGCCACGGCGTGGCTTTTGTTGGGCATGGATGCGGCATCGACTTTAATCAGCGTCGATACGGATGAAGAGGTGCAGGCTGTGGCGCGCGAGACCTTGGGTCGCGACACGCGGCTGAAGCTGTTGTCGCACGATGGCGCGGCGTTTCTTTGGCGTCAACCGAAGAAGAGCTTCGACCTGGTTTTTGCCGATGCGATTCCTGGAAAATATGAAGCACTGGATGAAGCGTTGGCGATCGTGAAGCCCGGCGGGTACTACGTCATTGACGACATGCTGCCGCAGCCCAACTGGCCGGAGGGCCATGGGGACAAGGCCCAGGCACTGTTGGATCGCTTGGCTACTGACCCGCGATTTGTGATGTTGCCGCTGGTCTGGTCGACGGGAGTTGTCGTATTGGTGAGAAAATCTCCTCAGGAAGTTGTGCCGGAGTGATAGACGTGCCCGCAAAGAAAAAATCTGTGAAGGTTCTACACTGCCCCAGCTGCGGAATGCTGGTCCGGGCCAGCGACGAAGACTTTCCGTTCTGCAGCGATCGCTGCCGCAAGATCGATCTGGGTAAATGGGCGATGGGTGTGTACAAGATCAGCTCGCCAGTCCTTGATCCGGAAGTGCTGGAGGATTTGGGCGGCATGAGCGGCGGACAAAGCAAAGGCTCGGATGAAGACTAGCGGAGCAAACTCCGCAGCGCCGCATGCAGCCATGCACAGGACAGCCTGGGCGTGGGCGATCGCGACCTTCTTTGGTGCAGGACTCGGCAAGCCCGGTCCTGGGACATGGGGCTCCGTGGCTGCGGTGTTGCTTTGGGCCGGGTATGCCTGGGGTTTCCATCCTGCGCCCCTGAGTCTGTTGATGGCACTACTCGCCGGCGTGATTGTTTCGGTTGCGTTGGGCGTACCGGCGGCAACTCTTGCCGCGCGCGAGAGCGGACGGCACGATCCCGGCTTCGTGGTCATCGACGAAGTTGCCGGCCAGTGGATCGCCCTGCTGGGCTGCCCTGCCGATTGGCAGAACGCTTTTCTGGCTCTCATCCTCTTTCGGCTCTTTGATATTACGAAACCATTCCCTGCCCGGCAGCTCGAACGCCTGCCCGAAGGCTGGGGCATCGTCTTCGACGACGTGGCCGCCGGGCTGTATGCTTTGGGAGTAGGTTGGTTGCTGCGGCATTTTATTCCGCTGCTGCAAGGTTAGGGCTTGTTCACACCATCTGGCCCTGAGGTGCAACATGGCTCGGACACGTTCTCAAGCCGCCACGGAAGACGTATTTGCCGATCCGCGCATCGACGACGTCGCTCCCTCATCGGCGTTGCCGCTGGGTGAAGTGGAAATCACTGGTGTCCATCTTGGTCCTCACTCCTCGGGGCCGCCGGTCGTACTGGTGGGCACGCAACCGGCGCAGGTGCTGATGAGCCGGCCGAGCCGCATGGCCTTTCGGGTGCCGGAAGATGCCACCACGGGGCTGATTGAAGTACGGTCGCCTGTGGGTGTTAGTAATGCCGCTCCTCTGCGCGTGGCTCATGAGCTTACCAGTGGGCTGCATCCCGTCACCAGCCCCGCGGTCAGCCGCTCGGGCATGGTTTACTCCACGATTTCCGGTCCGCGCGGGAAACAGACGCCTGTGTCGGTGGTGCGTGTGAGCCCCGACGGACGCGCCACACCCTTTGTGACTGGGATACTCAACGCCACCGGCCTGGCCTTTAGTCCTGAAGGCGATCTCTTCGTGACTTCGCGGGCCGAAGGCAATGTGTATCGCGTGGATGGGGCAGGCGAATCCACGCTCTATTCCGAAGGCATGGGCGTTGCCACGGGCGCGGTTTTCGATAAGGAAGGCAATCTCTACGTCGGCGACCGCAGCGGCACCATCTTCAAGATCGATCTGCAGAGGAAGATTTTCGTTCTCGCTACACTGGAGCCGAGCATCTCGGCCTACCACCTCTCGATTGATTCCGAGGGCACGCTCTACGTCACCGGTCCCACACTCTGCTCGAACGATGCAATCTGGGCCATCGATAGCCATGGCCAGACGCGCGCATGGTTTCGCGGTCTTGGCAGGCCACAGGGTCTGGCATTGTCGAAAGACGGGGACGTCTACGTAACAGCGTGTTTACGAGGACGGCGCGGGCTGGTGCGCGTCACTCCCGCAGGAGAAACGAGCCTTGTTGTGGCCGGGAACAACCTCGTCGGTGTTGCGTTTTCTCCCCTTGGAACTACCATCCTGGCGACCAATGAAGCGGTTTTCGACGTGGACCTGGGCATCGAAGGGATGACTATCTCCTGACCTCGGATGAAATTTCCTGTCTTGTTTCGAGCCCCTCTGCCCTTCGCTGTTCTTTGCCGCATTATCCTAATTAGAGGTTGAACGCCAGGAGCTAGTCGCTGCACATATGAAATCGGAAATCATCGCTGTCGGCTCCGAGATGCTTACTCCGTTCCGACAGGACACCAATTCTCTCTACATCACAGAAAAGCTCAATGAAATCGGCGTTACAGTTGCGTTCAAGACCATCGTTGGCGATCGCCGCAAGGATCTTGTCAGCGCGATTGGGACCGCACTGCGCCGCACCGACATCGTTATCCTCGTCGGCGGTCTTGGTCCGACGGAAGACGACCTGACGCGCGAGGCTGTTGCCGAAACTCTTTCGTTGAGTCTGCGGCGCGAACCCGTGCAGGTTGCCGCTCTGCATGCACGCGCGGCCACTTGGCGCATCTCGATGCCGGAAAACAATCTGAAGCAGGCCGACGTGATTCAGGGCGCAACCGTTTTGACGAATCCCAACGGCAGCGCTCCGGGGCAATGGCTCGACACTACGTTCGAGGGCTATCGAAAGCTCATCATGATGGTGCCTGGACCACCGCATGAGTGCCACGCTCTCTTCGACACCGAGTGCCTCCCCCGGCTTCGCGACGAGCTGCCGCCGCGCGCGATTGCAATCCGCACACTCAAAGCTGCGATGATTCCCGAGTCGCAGGCGGACAAGCTTCTGGCGCCGATTTATACCGAGTACAAGGATGTGGAGACGACCATCCTGGCCCACAACGGAGACATTCAGCTCACGTTGATCTGCTCCAAACCCACGCAGGCTGCAGCGAAACTGCGCGTGGAAGAACTCGCAGGGAAACTCGAAGAGGCTCTTGACGACTGGCTCTACTCTTCTGAAGGCGAATCGCTCGAGCAGATTGTCCTTTATTATCTTGGCCTGCGCCAAGCGACGCTGGCAGTGGCTGAAAGCTGCACCGGGGGACTTGTGGCGCAGCGCATCACCGCGGTTCCCGGCAGCTCGCGTTCGTTCCTAGGCGGGGCAGTCGTGTATTCCGATCCGCTGAAAACTTCGTTTGCCAATGTGCCGCCGGAGATGATCGCGCAGCATGGCGCGGTGTCGTCGGAGGTGGCGTCGGCAATGGCAGAAGGCATTCGGAAGCGCACGGGTGCCACACTGGGGGTCGGAGTCACCGGCATTGCCGGTCCCACGGGCGGCACCGAATCAAAACCCGTAGGCCTCGTGTATTTCGCCGTTTCCGATTCGCAAAAGACTGATTCTTTCAATCGGACGTTTCGTGGAGATCGGGACCGGGTGCGGCAATGGGCTGCGCAGCAGGCGCTGGATCTGGTTCGCAGGAAACTTATGTAAGGAGGATTTCCATCAACGGTCATCGGCAATCGGCGTAAGCGAAGACCCGTAGCTTCTCAATGATCTCCTTTGCCCTCTGCGCCGAGCTCACGGGAAGTAAAAAGTGATCCACGGTTCCATCGAAAACGAGTAATCGATTCGTCACTTTTGTCTCTCGGATGACTGGTGACCTGGTTTCTATTCGCAGCCACGTGAAGGTACACGACGACCTCTCGGTGCACACGGAATTTGTCGCGGGAGCTAACTCGACAGGTCGGGCTTCGACCACGCCAAGCCTATCGACGATTTCGGGGGTCAGCAAAAGACGAATCGAGAATCGAGAGTCATCTTGCAGTTTTCCCGTCTGTTTTTTGCCAACGATTCCCCCGAATGAATCGATGAGCATGGTGCCGATACTGATCGAGCACCCGTCGACTGCAAAATCTTTTATCGCTCCGTAGATAGATCCGGAATACGCCACCCGCTGATTCTCCTTATCAACGAACGATTGAGTGTAAAAGGCGTATTCCCCTCTCCTTTCTTCGGTATCGAAATCCGCGCGCAGCTCCTTTTCGGCTGCGCTGGGTTGTGCGGCCGGCGAAGTGCCGATTGCCTGACAAAAGCAGAATGGCGGGAGCAGGCCCGCTAGAAGACTTCCTGCCAAGAGCACTCGGATGCTTCCCCTTTGCGGCATGAATTGTCCCGCTGTGCTGTATTCATCCATTGCAGGTTTTTGCCATGCTGAAAGCGTTTCTATCCGGAGATCAACGACGCCCTGCAAATACTTATTGAGTCTCCGTTTTAGACTCAGGATCGACCGTTCAGCAAACAAAGAATTCTAGCGCTTCTCAAAAGGGATGAGCACCTGTTCGAAGAAAATGCGCGATGCGAAATTTACCTTGAATTCGCGGGGCTGTAACCCAGCCTGCATTCGGAGGTCACGATAATCCTCCCGTGCCGAAGAAACAACGGCGCGACGAGAGGAATTCCCTATGTCAAAAGAAGCAGCACACCATCACACCCAGGCAGCGGAGCACCACGAGCACGCTGCGCGCCATCACCGCGAAGCCGCAAAGCATCACCTGGATGGCGACCACGAAGCGGCCGCCCATCACGCTCACCTCGCCCACGGTCACCACACCCATGCCACCGAGCATGCCGAGGAAGCCGCCAAGCATCACATTGAAGCGCACGGCGAAGTGCACGCATAAGAGAGTGGGGAGCATTCGGAGGAAGCAAGTTTCCGAAGAGATTCCAGTTGGATCAACATTGTCCCCAGGCTGGGCCGTAAAACCGGCCGCCTGGGCAGACAATGCCGCGGCCCGGGGCCGCGGCTCATTGACGCACCCCCATCCCCTCTGAAAAACTCCGGCCATGCGATACAGCGGAAGGGTGGAGTATGCAGACGCCCGAAAAATGCGACAACGCAACAAGGGCTACTATCGTGTACTTCATTGGCCAATCTGGATCTGGGTCTTCTTTCTGACGCCGGGCCCGCTTACCTTCTCGCTTTTCGCGCGCGGGTTCAGTTGGGCTAATTCGTTGTGGCTCGCGGCGGTGCTCCTCGGCACCGGCATTGCGGGACTCTATGGGCAGATGCCTGGAGTTGAGCCGCGCCCTTATATCCTGCGCTTCGATGAGGACAAGCCGAATCGTCTTTATCGCAAGGTTTGCTATACGTTCGCATGGAACGCGGTGCTCAACTTCGCGCTGATGAACCTGGCTGGGTTGGTGATCGCGTCGATCACCGGCGTCTGGTACATGAAGCAGTTGTATCAGTACGTTTACTTCCCTCTTTGTGCGCTCATTCTGCTGTTCGGCGCATTCGGCAAGCTGCCGCGTGTCGGCCGATCGACAAAGGGCGAAGGGACAGAACGCCGCTATTTCTACGGCTCGGTATGGGCCGTCACCATCGCCCAAACACTGCTTCTTGTTCTCTGGAAGACGCTGCCCTTGACGCGCACGGGAAGCTTGATCAAGCTTTTTGTCTACACGGGAACATTGATCGCCGTGGGCGCCGCTGCCTATAACGGCGCACTTCCGCGGACGCGGCCCATTTTACCGGGTGAGCTCATGGAGGATTGAAGCGCAGGCACAGATCCCTGAGGGATCATGACTCGGGATCGGGTTCCGCCGGGATTCCGTTCGTTCGCCAACTGGTCTCAGACCGCTTAATTTCGCACGCTGAGGTCCGTGCTTTCCCAGGTCTCAAACGCGAGACCTGGGGCACCCATTTTCGTACAAGATCAAGCTGTCATGGAGTCAGGCCGTGGTAACAGGCGTATATCCCGAAGAAGCTGCTTTCTTCATCGCTTGTGTCGCCTGAGCCACGGTGAGCAGAGGCGTTGTCTTGGTGCTTTTCAACGCTCCGCCTGCGGCAATAGCCAGAGCAAGAGCCGCGGCGCTGACATTGTTGGGCAGTTCCACAAGCGCCACAATGTCCTGGTCGCCAAACGACAGCCAAAGACCGGTCAAACTGCCGCCAAGGTTCTCAACGGCCTTGGCCACAACCGCGGTACGATCTTGCGGCTTCTTCATCAAAGCTTGCAGGGCTTCAACGGTGTACGAACCCTGAATGAGGTAACTGGGCATAGAATCCCGCCTTTCGTGGGAAGTGCAAACCTGTGGAGTCCGGGAGAGGACCCAACTATACACGGGCTTCTTTATCAAGGTCGCGGTGAATTTTACGTGGAATGCGAAATCCCTTGCGTTGCCATTGCGCGAGCCTCTGTTTGCACCCATTGGCGCAGTTCCTTTGGCTCGACGACTTCCACACTGGACCCGAAGCCCAGCACGATGAACCGCGCCTCGGCCTCAGCTTCAAATTCGACTCGCACGGCAGTCCAGTCTGAGGAATGTTCAGGGTGCTTGCTTCCCGACACTATCGTGCTTGCGTACCACCCTTGCAACTTTCGCGCCGCACCGGCGGTAAGCGATAACGTCGCTGCATAGCGCCTTCGCTGCTGGCTGAATTCGGCAGTAGATTTCTTCCAGAACTCCGCAAGGTCAAAGCGCGGCGGCCGCTCGAATCCACTCGCCAGCATCGTCGCGTGTTCCATGCGTGAGACGCGGTAGGTCCTCACCCCGTTTGCGCCGCGCGCCACCAGGTACCAGCTCAACCCTTTGGCAACCAAGCCCAGGGGATCCACGGTGCGTGGCGCTCTTTCGCCGTCGGCCTTTGTGTAATCGAAGGCAAGCTTTCGTTCGCGCGCGACCGCGTCCTGCACCACGGCGAGCATCGAGAGGTCTTCGCCGGTCCCGTTCCATCCCGTTGCATCCACGTGCAGGCGCTCGCGCATCGCCGCTGCCTGCGCGCGCATCGGTCCGGGAAGCGCGGCCATAAGCTTGTTCAGTGCGCTCTCCGCGGCTGCGGCAAGCCGTGGATGCCCCACCGCCCGCGGTTGAGCCATCAGCAACGCCCGCAATTCCGCTTCATCCAAGCCCGGCACCTGCGTCCGCCAGCCTTTTTCCAGCTCCCAGCCGCCTTGCGACCCTCGCAGCGCAACCACGGGCACGCGGGCAGCGCTCAACGCCTCAAGATCGCGATGGATGGTGCGCTGCGAGACTTCCAGTTGCTCCGCAAGTTCTCGCTCCGTCGCACGCCCCTTGGCCTGCAGCAGGAACAGCACCGAGAGCAGCCGGTCGGCCTTCATCGCAGGATTCCTTCTTCACTATTCACAACAATTTTTATTTTCACAAAGTATATATGACATCGGCTGTCATATTCAAAGAAAGATGATGAAGATGACCGACCGAGGTGCATTATGCGCAGCAATGCCGTTCATCTGTTTGTCTTCGATACGATGGCCGATTGGGAAGCAGCCTTCGCCGTCGCTGCAATCAACAATCCTCAATTCCAGGAGGCGCCAGGGCGTTATCGGGTTGTCACGGTAGGTCTGAGCCGGGAGACCATCACGACCATGGGCGGCATTCGAATTCAACCGGACGCTGCGCTCAGCGAGATTTCCCCCGGCACAAGCCGCCTGTTGATCCTGCCGGGTGGCGAACAGTGGGAGTTGGGCCGTAACGCGGCAGCCATCGAGATGGCCAGAAGATTCATCGCGCATTGCGTGCCGGTGGCGGCCATTTGCGCCGCAACCCTGGCGTTGGCTCGAGCCGGCTTGCTCGACAACCGCTATCACACCAGCAATGCCCGCGAGTATCTGGTGTCCAGCGGCTATCGAGGCGCGCGATGGTATCGGGATGTGCCTGCGGTGAACGACCAGGGCGTAATTACTGCGTCCGGAGTTGCCCCCGTGGATTTTGCGCGCGAGATTTTCGAATGTCTCAATCTCTTCAATGCGGGAGCGCTCGAAGCGTGGTACGCGCTGTTCAAGTACGGCGACGTGTCGAGGTATTACGAGCTTGAGCAGACGGCATAGCCGCGTAACGGATTTATCTCACTTTCAAACAAGCTGTTGACCAAGAACCCACCCCGCGGAGATCGAATATGACACTGAAGGATTACTTTCTCGCCCAACTCGAACGCGAAGCGGCGCTCACGCGCAAAGCGGTCGAACGCGTGCCTGAGGGCCAAAACGGCTTCAAACCGCACGAACGTTCGATGGAACTGGGTTATCTGGCTGCGCTGGTTGCCGGCATGCTTGGCTGGATTGCGTTCATGATTGACCGCGATGAAATCGACTTCGGCGACCCTTCGTCGGAAAGCTTCCGGACGAAGGCCGTTGCCACGCGAGGCGATTTGCTCGCCAGCTTTGACACAGCGGTAGCTAATGCGCGGCGTGCGCTTGAAGGGACCAGTGACGATCACCTGCTGACGCCATGGGCCTTCAAGATGGGCGGCCAGACGCTGCAAAAGGAGCCGCGGCATTTGATGATCAGCGATGCCGTCTTCAGCCACCTCGCGCACCATCGCGGACAACTCACGGTCTACTTGCGGCTGGCGGATTCGAAGGTTCCTGCGCTGTATGGGCCATCGGCCGATGAGCGCCTCTAAAGCGTACTGTGAGCGGTGAGCGAGGCCAGAGCGCGAGCGGGCGTACCTGCTAAACTCGTTCTCGTTATGCCCCTTGCAAGCCTCCTGGTCGTGGCTGCCGCCTACTTGCTTGGCTCCATCCCCACCGGATATTTGCTGGTGCGGCTGTTTCTCAAGCAAGACATAAGGACTATCGGCAGCGGGAATATTGGCGCAACGAACGTGCTCCGTTCCGGCGCGCGCGGCCTGGGCGCAGCCACATTCGTCCTCGATGTGCTCAAGGGCTGCGCGTCCGTGTGGCTGGGCGCTGCACTGGCTCCCTACTTGATGCCCCATTCCCCTGTCCGCAGCGTTGAGGCTCTGGCGGCGCTGTGCGCTGTGCTTGGCCACATGTTTCCGGTGTGGCTTGGCTTTCGCGGCGGCAAGGGTGTGGCGACTGGCTTCGGCGTGTTTCTTGTAGCCGCACCGCTGGCCGCCCTGGCGGCGATTACCGTCTTTGGCATCATTCTCGCGCTCAGCCGGTTTGTATCGCTGGCCTCAATTCTGGGTGCTGCCAGCTTTCCCATCTTCGCGTGGTTTCTGGTGCAAGGCGAGAAGCCGGCATTTTTTATCGCCGTGCAAGCCATTGCTGCGCTGCTGATCATCGCCAAGCATCACCAGAACATTCGGCGCCTGTTGTCGGGGACAGAGAGCCGATTCGGCAGCCGACCCCAGGAAGGAAAACCCGCATGAGCCGCATCGTTGTTCTTGGCTCCGGGGCATGGGGAACTGCCATTGCCCTCTCGCTTTACCGGCGTGGAGGCCACCATGTCACGCTTTGGTCGCACAGCGACGACGAGGCGCGTCAGATCGCAGAAGCCGGGGAAAATGTCCTCTTTCTTCCCGGCATTCCCCTGCCTGCCGATCTTGAGGTCACGGCGGATGTCGTGCCTTTGAGGGCAGCGGAAGTCCTCGTCTCGGTCATTCCGTCGGAGTTCCTACGTTCAACGCTGATGCGTCTTCGCCCGCACCTGCACAATGGCCAGTTCGTCGTAAGCGCCACCAAGGGTGTGGAAGATCGCAGTTTCCTGCGCATGACCCAGGTGATCTCAGAGACACTTGAGCCTGCCGGGCTTCTGCTTCCCATCGGCGCGTTCTCGGGGCCAAGTTTTGCGCTGGAAGTGGCGCAGGGCCAGCCAACCGCGATCACCGTGGCTTTCAGCGATCCACAAATCGCTGCCCTCGTTCAGCAGGAGTTTTCTTCGGAGACGCTGCGGCTTTATACGTCGACAGATGTGATTGGCGTGGAGCTGGGCGGCGCGCTCAAGAATGTAATTGCCATTGCGGCAGGCATCGCGGCGGGAGTGGGGCTGGGGTACAACTCCGCCGCGGGATTGATGACGCGCGGCATTGCGGAGATTACGCGACTGGCTGTGGCTTGCGGAGGACGGCGCGAGACGCTGGCGGGGTTGTCGGGGGTTGGAGATTTGGTCCTGACCTGCACGGGATCGCTCTCGCGGAACCGCACCGTAGGTCAGGCGCTGGGACGAGGGCGCAAGCTGCCGGAGATTTTGGAGAGTCTCGGTGGCAAAGTCGCGGAGGGTGTTCGGACCACGCGTGCAGCGTTGGGGCTGGCGCGGCGCCACGGCATCGAGATGCCGATTACGGAGCAGATGGAACTGATTCTCGACGAGGGGAAAGACCCGCGCGAAGCTATCAAGGATTTGATGTTGCGGCCGGGCAAGGGCGAGTTGTAACAACTCCAGCGAGGAAGTATCTGTGGGGTTTGCCGACCAGGGAGCAGGAGGGCTGTCTTACTGAGCCATCAACTCTCCGCCGGTGCGGGCTTGACCGCCGCGGCCACTCTTTGCAAAATGCGCGGCCCAGGTGGCGCCGGGCCGATTGCCGGGTGGCAACTGGTTCAAGTCTTCAGGCCCAGGGACGTGGTTCGAGCCATTCGCCGGAACTTCAGTGCCTGACACAGAAGGGCCAAATTTCCCGCACCACTCGATCAACCCGTCGCTCTGCATCAACTGGAGCTTGGAGTTTTGGATCAGCGCCAGCGTCTGCAGACAGCGCTCGCGCATTTGCTCGCGGTGCGAGTAGCTCCGCGCGATCCGTTTCATGGTGGATTGGACGAGAGCCAAAGAGTCTTCTTTTCGAGCCCGCTCTATCACGTTTCGATACGATGCAGGACGGGGCAAGATGGTTTGCCGGCTGCTCGCAATTTTTAGGACGTCCGAACTGATCGGGTCCCTTCGACCAATTCCCGTGCTAGGCTTGGGACAGTTATCGATACCCCAGTGCTCGGGCAAACGGGCCCTCATTGGCAGCGAGTTAGTGCTCGAGCCGCGCCATCCTCATTCGCGTGACTCCAACAGGAGGTAGACGCGATGAATGCCACACCGAGGCGCACGATTCTCGATATCCTTCGCGGGACCCTCTTTTTGATCGACCACTACGCCGCATTGAGCAGGCCGATCGCCTCGTTGAGCGAACTTCAGCGCTCAATTCGAAAGACGATGGCGGAATTAGAAGGCCCAGACGATCGCGGAACCGCAGGCCACGCCTCAGCAGCGCCGATGCCGTTACAAAAGAATCCTGGTCGACAACCATAGGTCAATCGCGATTCGTCTCGTTCAACAGAACAACAATTCAGACGATCTTTGACGTGGACTGTCAGGCCACTTTCTGTCCGCGCGGTTTTCTGGAATTCCAGCCACCGAGGGAGAGGGCTACGCGCATGCATGCGTTACGGAGGCGATCGGCGGAACGGCGATCCTCCATGGCCCGGGCGACGACCATGCCACCCACGCACAAAGCGGCCATGGCTTCCGCAACGACGCGGCGATCTCGACCGCGCGCATGGATACTCCGCTCGAGCACGCTGACCATGGCAGCAAAAACGGTCTCGAAGGCGCGTTTCGCGGCTGTGCCGCTGCGTGTCACGTCGGTGGGCAAGGCGACCATGGGGCACGAATTCTCGACATCGTCGAAATGCTGGATGGACAGATAGGCGCGGACCACCTGGCGGCCGACATCCGTCGACTTTAGATCGACATCGACGCCGTCCCAGCAGCTTTTCCATTCCGGATCGGTGAAGAAGCAGCCCAGCACCTCGGCGTAGAGGTCGCTTTTGGTTTCGAAGTAGCCGTAAAAGCCGCCGCGCGTGAGGCCGGCGCCCTCCATGATCTGGTCGAGCGAGACTTTTTCAAAGCCATGGCGGTTGAAGAGGCGGCGCGCGCTGGAGACGATCTTTTTCTTTACCTCGGTGCGATGACCTGCGGGATAAGGCATGGAGGTTTTCCTCGCTTCCCCGCAGTATTGTCCGGGAGTGACGGTCGTGTCGATCAAAATATGTTCTTGAACATAAATTCCCGGCGTGATTCGATGAACGGGTCGTTTCCATTCGAATCGTGAGGTCACCATGAACGATCTGCTTTCCATTCCCACGCGCCGACGGGCCATTGCCGGCATCGCTGTTGCCCTGGGCAGCATCGCATCTCCATCTCGCGGTGTTGCGCAGCAGCCCTTGATGGGACAACAACCCTCCGAGAAGTCCGCTGATCCGCGTACTTCAATTCATTACGAGCTCGACTTCAAATCGACTCCGCGGCGTTTTTATGACGCCATTGTCGACCAGAAGCAGTTCGCTGCTTTCACGGGAATGCCGGCGACAATCGATGGCACGCCCGGCGGCGCCTTCTCGATGTTCGACGGAATGATTGTCGGGCGCAACGTTGAACTCGTCCCGGGCCAGCGAATTGTCCAGGCCTGGCGTCCAGCGCATTGGGATCCGGGCATCTACTCCATCGTTCATTTCGAACTGAAGCCGCGTGCGCAGGAATGCACACTCGTTTTCGATCATACAAGCTTCCCTGCCGGCGAACACGACCATTTGGACTGGGGCTGGAAGAACCACTATTGGGAGCCGTTGAAGAAATACTTCGCTTAGGAATGGACTGGCCGTTCAGGCATGGCTTCGCGCGGCAACGTGGAAGTTTTGCAAACAATCTTCCATAAAATCAGAATTATTGCGTTCGCGAGGTTTAAATCGGCGTGTGCTATGCTTGGCGCCTTCGAACATCACTGAGCATATTCCCCCCGAAGAAAATCAGATTTGGAGGATGAAGGCGATGAAGGTTCTATCCAGTTGGAGCGTCCGGCCGGGGCGTGTGAAAGAGGCGGTGGGCCGATTCCTGGCGGGTGAGGGAGCTCCGCCTGAGGGCGTGAAGTTGTCGGGTCGCTGGCACAGGACAGATGGAAGTTCCGCGTTCGCCGTGTATGAGACCGACAATCCCGTCCTGCTTTTTGAAGCGGCGGCCAAGTGGGCGGAGGTCCTGGACGTGCAGCATGTTCCCGTTCTGGACGATGGGGAGATCGCGCCGGTGTTGATGCGGTTTTTCGGGAATTAACAGGCGGTGCTCATGGAATCGAGAAGTTAAGAATAGGCTGCTCAGCCGCCGGCGATGGCGCCGATGATGAGGAGCGGCTCCTTGCCATTCGCGACGGGGGCGGGGAGAGGTGTGTCTGGCGGTTGGAGCGAGAGGTCTTCTTCGCAGGCGAAGAAGCGAAGGAAGGGGCGGCGTTTGTGCGTGTCGTGTTCACGGATGGTGCCGGCGAGCATCGGATAACGGGCTTCGAGGGCGTCGAGGACGGCGCGGATGGTTACGGGCGGCGGAACGTCGAGGGCAGCTTCGCCGCCGATGTGCGCGAGAGTGCGCAGATGGTAAGGGAGTTGGACGCGGATGAGGGCGGGGTCAGACATGGTTTTTGATAGCTTCTTGCTTTCCCACCCTAACCGCAAAAGGCGCGGTTAGGATGGGGCACCCATTTCGTGCGGATTAAAGTCCCGCGCTAAGCGAGTGTTTGGACCTCGACGCTGAGAACGGCGGGGAGGTCGTGGACGATGGGCTGCCAGGAATTACCGCCGTTCGGTGAGCAATAGACCTGACCGCCCGTAGTGCCGAAATAAACGCCGCAGTCGTCGAGAGTGTCCACAGCCATGGCGTCGCGCAAGACATTTACGTAGCAATTCTCCTGCGGAAGTCCCTTGCTGAGCGGTTCCCACTCATTGCCGCCGGTGCGCGAACGGAAGACCTGGAGTTTGCCGTCGAGGGGGAAGTGCTCGGAGTCGCTCTTGATGGGGACGACATAGACGGTCTCCGGCTCGTGGGCATGAACATCGATGACGAAGCCGAAATCAGTGGGCAGATTGCCGGAGACTTCGCGCCAATTGTCCCCGGAGTCGTCGGACCGCATCACGTCCCAATGCTTCTGCATAAAGAGAATGTTGGGGCGCGTTGGATTCATGGCAATGTGATGGACGCAGTGACCGACTTCGCCGGTGGGATTGGGCATTGTGTTGGAGACCAGGCCCTTGTTGATGGGCTTCCAGGATTTGCCGCCGTCCTCGGTGCGGAAGGCTCCTGCGGCAGAGATTGCGATGTAGATGCGGTCGGGATTTGTGGGGTCCAGGATCACGGTGTGAAGGCACATGCCACCGGCGCCCGGCTGCCAGTGGGGACCGGTACCGTGACCGCGCAGGCCCGGGAGTTCGTGCCAGCTGACGCCGCCATCGGTGGAGCGGAAGAGGGCTGCATCTTCGACGCCCGCGTACACGGTGTCAGAGTCGGTAAGCGAGGGCTCCAGATGCCAGACGCGTTTGAACTCCCATGGATGCTGTGTGCCGTCATACCACTGGTGCGTGGTGAGCGGCTTGCCGGTCTCGGCTGAGGAGTCATACGCGAAGCGATTGCTCTTGACGGGCGGCCATTGCGGTTTAGCCTCTTCCGGCTTGACGCCGGGCTGAAACCACGTTTTGCCGCCATCGTTCGAGGCCTGCAGGATTTGGCCAAACCAACCGCTGGTTTGCGAAGCGTAGATGCGGTTGGGATCAATGGGCGAGCCTTTCATGTGGTAGATCTCCCAGCCCGCAAAATGGGGACCGGTGACCTGCCAGTTTTCACGTTTGCCGTCGGAGGTAAGAATGAACGCGCCTTTGCGCGTCCCGACTAAAACACGCACACTGCTCATGTGCCAGGAACTCCTCGATTGGTTTCATCCGCATGAGTGCGGAAGGTGCAGCGTTGCGATTCTTCCGAATTCGGTTGCAAGATGCAAGCGATTTGTGGCGAGACGGAGAGAGGGTTCGATTCGGCACAGCAAAGCGCACAAACCCGCATTGAATTGCACATCACTTAGCGTGCAGCGACGGCAGTATTTGTAACAATCTTGCGCGCATGAACGACTTCGGGCAGCGTGGGATCCGCAGAAGACCACACCTTCAGAAACGCCTGATAGCTTTCGCGGGCGCCGGGAGCATCGCCCGCGAGTTCCCGCACGTGCGCGAGACCGTAAAGCGCGAAGCCGGAGTTGGGACGCTCTTTGAGCGCATCTTCGTAGGCGGCCTTGGCGCCGTCGTAGTCCTTGGCGCGGAGGAGAGCGACGGCCTCGTTTTCGCCGACGGGGCGAATGTACATGGGCGGCTCGTGGTAGCCGAGACCTTTTTCAGCGGCGATGGCGGAGGCGAATTCTTTCTTGCCCTGCTCTAGTTTGCCCTGCGCAATCAGAACTCCAGCATGCAGTTCGAGAGACGCGACGCTAAGGGCCTGGATGAGCGGACTGGCGATCGCGTCGGGAGAAATAGGGTCGGCGGGGGGCCTCGAAACTGAGGCGGCAATTTTTTTCGCCAGTTCCTCTCCGTTTTTCTTCGGCGCGCCGGGAGCGGTATCGGTGGCGCGTTTGACGCGCCAGAGGCCGGCATCCATGCGATCGGAGGCAGATTGCGCGGCGGCGACGTCGTTGGCATCGAGAGCCTTCATGCCGGTAGCGAAGTCAGTCAACGAGGACGCGAGAAAGCGAAGATTGGCGGTCTTGTCGCCTTCGGGCAGGTTGGCCTTCGAGAGCAGCGCGAGCACCGTGTCCCAATCGGCGGTGCGGAGGGCCACAGGCAGGCGTCGGCTGATGCGCGCCATTTGATCGCGGGCCGACCAGATGTAGAGAGTGGCCGAGAGCTGCCCGCGCGCGCCCGCGAGGCGGTCGGAGAGCGCGTTAGCATCGGAGAGCTTGCCCTGCTCCATCAGGTTGGCGATGGCGTACATCATGTTGTGAACGTAATTCCAGTCATCGTCGACCGCGACGTGCTGATCGCGCATGTAGGTTTCGTCGGCGGTCATCGATGCGGCGAACCAGTGCTCCGCCTGGGTATAGTCGCCCACGCGGTAGTAGATGTGGCCGGGCATGTGAACCATGTGGCCGGAAGTGGGCGCGAGGCTGGCCAGTGACGCAGCACTGGGGATGGCGCGCTCGGGGTGATTGCCCGGCTCCATGGCGTGGATCCAGTAATGATTGGCCGCGGAGTCGTTGGGCGCTTCGCGCAGAACGCCTTCAAGAATGGCGATGCGCTCTTTCTGCCCGGCTTTCGGCTCGCCGTTCTCGTCGTAGCCATCGCCGACAGCTTCGGCGAGGAAGATGCGCGCTTCGATGTCGCGTGGATATTTCTTGACCAGCTTGCGGAGGGCAGGGATTGCCGCGGAGTGGCCTTGCTCGCGGCGGAGGAGATCGGCTTTGCCTGCCTCAATGTAGAGTTTGTCGGACCCGCTGGCGTGATTTTTCAGACGTTCAGCTTCGTCCATGGCGTGTTCGACGTAGGACTTCACGCTGTCGTCGCCGCGCATGCCGAGGGCCTGTGCGAGTCCCCACCAGCACATGGCGCAGTTGGGATCGACGCGGATGCTCTGTTCGAACGCCTTGGCGGATTCGTAATCCCAAAAATCGTGCAGAAGGCTGAGCCCCTGATCGAACCAGGCTTGCGCTTCGGGCGTAGCCTTGATGGCAATGTGGCTGTTGCCGATCCCGGTCATCTTGATGGGAATGGGAAGCTGTTCGGGCGGCGGGATGGGCTGCATGTCGGACATATTGTGCCCGGCACCCATGGACGTGCATTGCGCGGACGCATAGAGCGCGCCAAAGGCAAGAAGAGTGGCGAGAAAGAATGTGGACGAAAATACCGCGGCGCGCCGGAAGGGCGAGGGAAAGCAGGAACATCGCATGGAGGAAATAGTAAGCGATGTGTCGATGGTCGAGCATCCTCAGAAATCGGCTTGTCAAGGAAAAGGGCTGCGCGCGAAGGGCGGGTCTTCGGCTGCTTTAGACTGAAGGCTGTATATGCCCGAATTCATCACACTTTTTGGCAACCAGGACGATAAACCGGAGCAGACGCCGGAACCGGAAGAAAAGCGCGGATTCTTTGGCCGCATGCGCGATGCAGTGACGCGGACGCGGGAGTCGTTTTCTTCGCGGATCGGCGACCTGGTGGCGCTGACGCGCGAAGTGGACGAGGCGGCGCTGGAAGATCTGGAGACGGCGCTGCTGACCAGCGATATCGGCGTACAGACGACGACGGAAATTCTTGAGGCGCTACGCGACCGGGCGCGGCACCAGGCGATCGAAGGGGGCGCGGAACTGCGGGATCTGCTGAAAGAACAATTGCGAACGATTCTCGAAGCGCCGCAGCGGCCGGTTCCCTTACCTGATGCGCCGCCCAAGGTGACCTTTCTTGTAGGCGTGAATGGAACGGGGAAGACGACGACGAGCGGCAAGCTGGCGGCGTGGTACCGGGCGCATGGACAGACGGCGTTGTTGTGCGCGGCGGATACATTTCGCGCAGCAGCGATTGAGCAATTGGAAGTCTGGGCTTCACGCTCAGGCGTGGAAATGATCAAGACGCGACAGGGCGGCGATCCAGCGGCGGTGCTTTACGACGCGGCGACGGCCGCAAAGGCGCGGGGCATTGGCGAGCTGATTGTCGATACCGCGGGACGATTGCATACCAAAACAGGCTTGATGGATGAGCTGGACAAGATGCGGCGGACAGCGGCCAAGCTGGTGCCGGGAGCTCCGCACGAAGTGCTGTTGGTGATGGACGCGACAACGGGGCAGAACGGGCTGCAACAGGCCCGGCAGTTTACGCAATCGGCAGGCGTGACGGGGATTGTGCTGACGAAGCTGGATGGGACAGCGAAGGGCGGGATTGCGGTAGCCATTGCGCGGGAGCTGAATTTGCCGGTACGGTTTGTGGGTGTGGGCGAAAAGATGACAGACCTGCTGGAGTTTTCGCCCGAGGCGTTTGTGGATGCGCTGGTTGGATGAAGGTTTCCATATGCGTATGCTCGGAGGGTAATGGAGCATTTAGACTGCTTCGTGCAACTGAATCTTGAGAACTTCGAGCCATGAATGCGCTAGATGCATTGGAAAAAGACATTTACTGGATGCGGCGCGCGCTGGAGCTGGCGCGGCGCGGCATCGGTGTGAGTTCGCCGAACCCCGCGGTGGGCTGCGTGATTCTTGATAGAGCAGGACAGGTGGTGGGCGAGGGCTGGCATGAGTATGACTTACTCGATCATGCGGAAGTAATTGCGCTGAACGAGGCAAAGCAGCATGCCCTCACACGTCAGGGAGAGGATCGGCTGAAGGGCGGCACGGCATATGTCACGCTGGAGCCGTGCAATCACACGGGGCGCACGGGCCCATGCACGCAGGCACTAATTGCGGCGGGGCTGGGGCGCGTTGTGGCAGCAACGATCGACCCCAATCCCAACGTGGCGGGACACGGGCTGGAGGCACTGCGCGCGGCTGGGCTCGATTCGATTGTGGGTGTGTGTGAGGCGGAGGCGCGGCGTATCAATGAAGGCTTTGCGCACTGGAGCCAGCACAAGCGCCCGCTGGTGTTGATGAAAGTGGCGATGACGCTGGATGGGCGCATCGCGCCGCCCGCGGGACAGCAGGCTCCGCATCAGCCGTACTGGATCACGAGCGAGGCTTCTCGAGCTGCAGTGCAGCCGTTGCGGTGGCAGGCCGATGCGGCTCTGACCGGCGTGGATACAGTGTTGGCCGATGATCCGCTGTTGACGGACAGAAGTGGATTCCGGCGGAGGCGGCCGCTGCTGCGCGTGGTGCTGGATTCGGCACTGCGGATGCCGCTCGATTCAAAGATGGTGAAGGGCGCGCAGAACGACGTGGTGATTTTCACGGTATCGAAGGACGAAGCGCGCATTCAGGAACTGAGAACGCGTGGCGTGCGCGTGGAGGTATTGCCGGCCGAGGCCGGGCGCGTGCCGCTGGGCAAGCTTCTGGACAAGCTGGGTGAAGAAGGCATCTTGACCATGATCACGGAGACGGGGACGCGGCTGAACACGGCGCTCCTGGCGGCCGGACTTGTAGATCGCGTGCACCTGTTTGTATCGCCGCAGATCATGGGGTCGGATGCGGTGCCGGCGTTCAAGGGCCTGGCACAGGCGATTCGCATGGCGGAGGTCGAAGTGGAGCGGTATGGGAATGATTTGGGGCTCTGCTCGCTGCTGAAAGATCCGTGGGAAAAGAATTAGGGAACAGGGATAAGGAAAAAACGAACTGCACAGCCGGCATCGACATTACGGTTTCCCGTTTGATTCTGAAAAGTTGGGCTGTTCGGGGATAGCGGAGCCGTCTGTGCGCGGGTCGGATGCGCCATAGTTGATGCCGGTGTCGCTGTTGTGTAAGACAGCTTGGCCTCGGCCCATTTGCGCGGTGTAGGCGCCGTGGACTTCGAGGACGTGCCCCATCTTTTCAAGCGCGTCGATGGTCTCCGGCGTGACGCGCGACTCAATGACGATCTTGCAGGCAAGCTGCAGGCGATCGGTGAAGCGCGGCTCTTCCACGGCGGCTTGAATATTCATGTGGTAGTCGACGAGGTTGGAGACGAACTGCGCGTGGGCAAGCGGCTGATTGAGGCCACCCATGATGCCGAAGCCGATATGCTCGTCCCCCTTTTGCATGAAGGCGGGAATGATGGTGTGGAAGGGACGCTTACGGCCGGCGAGCGCGTTGGGGGACTTCGCGTCCAGCGAAAATAACCCCCCTCGGTTTTGCAAGGCGAAGCCCATGCCCTGCACGGTGACGTTGGAGCCGAAGTTGTTGTAGTTGCTCTGAATGATCGAGAGGATGTTGCCTTCTTTATCGACGACAGAGAAGTAGGTCGTGTCGCTGGTGCCGAGAGCCGCCGGCGCGACGGTGCAGTTGGCGTGCGCGGGGTCGATGAGAGCGGCACGTTTGGCCGCGAAATCCTTGGATAGAAGCTCGTGAACTGGAATCTTGCCGAAACGCGGGTCGCCCACATAGTTCTTGGCGTCGGCGTAGGCGAGCTTCATGGCCTCGATGCGGGTGTGGAGCTCAGCGGCGCTGTGCGCACCGGCAGCAGCAGGCGGAAACCGTTCCATGATGTTGAGCATCTCTAGAGCAGCGATGCCGTCGCCATTGGGCGGTAGTTCGTAGACGGTCCAGTCGCGATAGGTGGTGGAGATGGGCTCCACCCACTCGGCAGAATACGATGCGAGATCGTCGGCGGTCATGGTGCCACCGAGGTCGGACGAGGTTTTGAGGATGGCTTGTGCAATAGCACCCTTGTAAAACGTGGCTTCGCCTTCGTTCGCAACGAGGGTGAGGGCGTGGGCGACGTCAGGGTTGCGGAAAAGCTCGCCGGTTTCCGGAGCCTTGCCGTGGGGCAGGAAGACGCGGGTGCTTTCGGGATTGGTCCTCAGGCCATCGCTGTCGCCGGCCCACCAGGCGTGAATGATTTCGGAGACTGGGAAGCCGTGGTCGGCATAGAAGATGGCGGGCTGAAAGAGGTCGCGCCACGCAAGCTTGCCCCAGCGGTCGTGGAGCTTGGTCCAACCGTCAACAACGCCGGGAACGGTGACCGAATCGATGCCCTCCTGCGGCATTTCTTTTATGCCTTTGGACGAGAGGTATTCAATGGTCAACGATTTGGGCGCCCAGCCGCTGGCGTTGAGGCCGTAGAGTTTTCCGGTTTTCACCTCCCAATAGATGGCGAAGAGGTCGCCGCCAAGGCCGTTGGAGTTCGGTTCGGTGACCTGGAGGACAGCGTTGGCGGCGATGGCCGCGTCGATCGCGGAGCCGCCTTGTTCCAGAACGCGTGCGCCGGCTTGAGAAGCGATCACTTCGCTGGTGGCGACGATGCCGTATTGCGTTGCGACGATGGAGCGGCCATAGGCGCGGTCCTGCGCGGAAACGGTGTGGACGGCGCAGGCGACAACAGCGGAGGTGAAAATAGCGGCGACGAAGATGGGTTTTACGGCGGGCATGAGCGTGGTTCTCCGGTGGAATGAATGTTGCGCTGCGAGTGCGAGGAAGATACGCCTGAGATTTTCAAAATAACAGAATTGAGGTCGTTGTACATTGACGCCATGCGCGTACTGGCGGCGTTGGTTGCGTCGGTGGTCTTGAGTGCGGTTGCGAATGCGCAGACCACGGTGAGCTTTCCGACGAGAGACGGCGGCGTGGTTTTCGCGGACGTCTATGGGACGGGCGAGCGGGCGGTGGTGCTGGCGCATGGGGGGCGGTTCAACAAGGAGAGCTGGGCGAAACAGGCTCCGGTGCTGGTGAGCGCGGGGTTTGAGGTGATGGCGATCGATTTTCGGGGACGCGGAAAATCGAATGGTCCCGGCGGCATGGAAGCCAGCGACGAGCAACTGGAGATGGATGTGATGGCCGCGGTGCGCTATCTGCATGCGCACGGCGCGAAGAGTGTTTCGATTGTCGGCGGGAGCATGGGTGGAGGGGCGGCCGGTGATGCGTCCATCGTGTCGCGGCCGGGGGAGATCGATCGGATCGTGATGCTGGGTGCGGCGCCGAATCTGCCGGCGGAGAAGCTGAAATCGCCGGCGCTGTTCATTGTGGCGCGTAACGATACAAGTGGGGATGGGCCGCGGCTGCCGGGGATCAGGGCGCAGTTTGAGAAAGCTCCGGAGCCGAAGAAGCTTGTTGTGCTGGAGGGGTCGGCGCACGCGCAGTATTTGTTCGACACGGATCAGGGGGAGCGAGTCATGGAGGAGATTCTGGGGTGGCTGAAAGCGAAGTAGGCGATTGTGCTCGCCGCTGCGCGCTCCTTGGTTCCAGACGTTCAGGGTTCAAGACGTAGAGGGCTCAAGGCGTAAAGAAGGACCGTGGAAATTTCGGTACCGGGATTACGGGGTCATGAGAGAATCAGGGGCAATTCTTCCCTTCCTCTCAAAGTGGTTTCAAGGAGGCCCCGATGACGAATGCAGCAGCCGAAAGTTCCTTCACTCTGGAAATTGAGCACAAAGGCAGTAAGGCGCTGGTGCACTGCCACGGGCGGCTGGTCGCGGGGGCGAGCAAGCCTCTCTATGACGGCGTGAAGCCTCTGATTCCCGACTTCAAACAGATTGTGCTGGACCTCTCGGATGTGAAATTCGTGGACAGCATGGGTCTAGGCACGCTGGTGCGCCTTTATGTTTCGGCAAGTGGCAGCGGAAGCCGGCTGGAGCTGATCCACCTGGGGAAGCAGATTCGCGAATTGCTCGGAATCACCCACCTCCTTTCTGTGCTCACGACCATGAGCGAGCAAGGCATCACGATGCGGTTCTAAAGGCTGGGCCGGTTCTGAAGCGGTGGACTTTGGCTTAGACTAGAGCCATGTTTACGGGGATTATTGAGCAGACTGGGACGCTGGTAAGCCTGAAAGACACGGGCGGCGTGCGTCGGCTTACCGTGGAGGCTCCGGGGATTGCAGAGCGGCTGCGCGAGGGCGATTCGCTGGCGGTGAGCGGGGTGTGCTTGACGGCGCTGGAGCCGGAGGCGAAGTACTTTCACGCGGACCTGGCGCAGGAGACGCTGGATCGGACTTCGCTCGGCGCGCTCAAACCCGGGGCTAAAGTGAATCTAGAGTTGCCGACCGCGGCAGGGAGTCCGCTGGGCGGGCACGTGGTGCAGGGGCACGTGGATGGAACCGGCGTGATGACGGCGCTGGAGCCCGTGATTCCGAGAACAAGTGCTGACTTCAACGAGCAGACGACGGACTGGACGCTCAAAGTGCGCGTGCCGGAAAGTACGCGGCAGTGGATGGTACACAAGGGGTCGGTGGCAATCGAGGGGATCAGCCTGACGATTGCCGGCATTGACGGCGATGAAATCTCCATTGCGATTTTGCCGCTGACCTACTGGCGGACGAATCTGCACACGCTGGCTGTGGACGCGCCCGTGAACGTGGAAGCGGATGTGCTGGTGAAGCTGGCGTATCAGGAGATAAAGTCCCAGAAAAAACCGGAGTTGGAGCTGACCGAGGCTTGGCTGGTCGCCAATGGGTATTAGCAGAGTTCGTTGTTCTTAGATCAAAAGACGCAGTTCAATGCTCGGTGTTGATTCTGTCTGAGGTTCGAGCTCGATGAAAGCCGTCTGGCGGATTCCGAGGTGGATTGCGGTCGGGATGATCGCGATTCCGTTGGCTGCCCGAAGTGCTGAGAAGCCAACCGAATCGGAGCATCGACGCGGACCGCACGGGCTCGAGGGATGGACACTTGATGCGCCGGTGCCGGACTCCGGTTATGGAGACGAGCGATTCGCCTTTACACTGGTGCTTGCGCGTGACGGGCATGTTCTGCACCGCATCGGGGGAGATCCCTTTATCTGGAAGTGGTTATTCTGGGCGGACGGCCGGCAGGTGGCCTATGAAACCGGGCCTTTTCACTTTGGCATGACGTGCATCCTGGTGGACGTGCGGTCCGGACGAAAGATGTCGAGCTACGACTGCTATCACGAATTGCCTGTGAACGCGCCGGCGTGGGCCAAGGCATTGGAATCGGCAGAGTGAAGCTCGGCTTCGAATCGGCTCCTCGTTACTCAAACCAAGACTCCAGGAAATAGCCGGAGGAGCGGGTGCCTCCGGTTCCGCGGAGGCCGGCAAGTTCGTCTGTGCCCGAGCCTGGAATTACGAGCCATTCGGATGTGACCTGGCCGTCTTTGAGCAGGCCCGTGTTGCGCAGGACGAACGAACCGGAACGGCCAGCCACGCTTCCGGTGAAGCGCTCGATGCCGGTGAAGTGGGCGCTGCCGTCGGGCATCTGCACCATGAGAAAATGCGCGGTCCCGGTCCCAATCAGGCCACCGGTGAAGTCCTGGATCACGTGGAGGTCGGAGATCGTGATGCCTCCTGTTTGGTTATAGGGTTTCGGATCGTAGCTAGTGACGTTGATCCAGCCGGTCACTCGGAGTTGGGTTGCATCCATCAATGTCTCCACATCTTTTATAAGCGGATCAATTCGTGGCGGGTTGGATCAGCTCGCGGATCGACGCCCATCCGGTGCGGCTCTGTTTGTAGCGCACATAGACGACCATGGTGCGGCCGCGGAAGATCGAGGGCTGGCCGCCTGCAAGAGGAGTTGCCTTGATCGCAAAAACGGCCTGTTCGATCGCCGTGTCGCCTTCGATGAGAAGGCTCTCGACGTTATTCTCGACGAATTCAAGGTGGAATTGGCGGAGCGAATCCTGCAACCCCGCGGCAACCGCCTTGCCGCCAACCTCGACGTTCGTGAACGACAGGGCCTTGCGCACGTCGGGGTGGTGATAGCGCATGATCTCGGCGACATTGCCTGCGGCGAAGGCAGCGCGGATTGCAGCGCCGGTGGCTTCAACGGCCGCGCGGTCGCGGGCGGAATCGGCGCGGGACGGGATCGCGAGGCAGAGCGACGCGAAGAGAGCAACGGAGCCGAAGAGATGTGTGGGCTTCACCGGGATTGCCTCTCCTGAAGGGGACTGAGATAAGTGCCGACGTCTATGGTTTGGCTGGAAGTTTGGGTGGATCGGTGACGTAGTCGTCTCCGGTGCGGGCGAGGAGCAGCTTGCGGCGGTCGTCGAGAAGCTTGAGCTGGCTTGTGATTTCGACGAATTCTCTTTGCTCATCGGAAGTGAGTGCCTGTGCCGCGGGGTTGGCCTTGTTCTGATCGCTTATCTTTGACAATTCATCCAGGCGGGCCTGGAGGCGCGGCATCTCGCGATCGATCAAGACCGGATGAATGACAGGCATTTTGGTTTTGCCGGCGGCGATTTCGTTGCGGTTGTTTTCGCCCCAGACGGGCAGGATGCCAACGTGACCCAGCTCGACCCGGACGCCGCCGGGGCCGTAGTCTTCCCGCACCGCGGAGAAGAGACCAATCATGGAATCGCGCGGATCGCCGTCCTTGTCGGGCATGAGGCCGTCGACATAACTGCGCGACTGGTTGGAGAGGAAATTACCGAGCGAATAAAAGATGACGGTGTTGCGGCCGTCGGCGGTGCGATAGGTCTCGACCTGCTGGAGCACGTGGGGATGGTGACCGACGATGATGGAAGCGCCGGAATCGAGCATCTTGTGCGCCGTTTCGATGTCTTCGGGGCGAGGCGCCGGCGCGTATTCGATGCCCCAGTGAATGGAGACGACGAGCAGGTCGCACTGGGCACGGGCAGCTTTGATGGCGGCGAGGACCTGGGCTTCGTCGGCGCCCGGGGCGCCTCCCGATTCGCCGGGATAAGGAAAGAAGTTGACGTGGGGCTGGTCGGGGTTGTCGGGGTTGCGGTTGCCATTGAGCCAACGCGTCATGCCGAGCCAACCGACCTTGATGCCATTGGCTTCAGTAAAGACGGGCTGAAAAGTTGAAGCTGCAGTGTCGCCTGTGCCGGCGAAGAGCAGGCCGGTGTCCCGCAGGTGTTCCCGCGTTTCAATAAAGCCGGGCCAGCCCTGGTCCATCACGTGGTTATTGGCGAAGGAGACGATTTTAATGCCGCTGGCCTTGAGCGCTTCAGGCAGGGCGACGGGCGCGGCAAACATAAATGGCTTGGAGCCTTTGGAGTGGTTCGGGGCGACCGGGGTCTCCATGTTGACGAATCCGAAGTCGGCGGACTGAAAGACGTCGCTGACATTGGAAAGAAGGGCGGTCCAGCCCTGGACATCCTCTCCAGCCGCCGCCGCGGCGGCACGGACGGCCTCGTGGGGAATGACGTCGCCGGCGACTGCGAAACTGAGGTGGGCAAGCTCGTGGGGGTAGGGAACGGCGGGTTTGGCCGCGTGAACGCCGACATGGAAGCCCGAGCCAGCCAGCACTACGAAAGAAGCGATGGCAGCGAGCAGCGCGATGGTGACGAGCCACGGCACGGTGCGAATACGGCGCCTACCTGCCCCAAAGGGGTAGACGATCGCCGGCCAAACTGTCGCCTTATTCCAAGGAATTTCCATTCGTTTCCACTTGCAGGGAACGCAATCAGGATACATGTACACCATCTGGTGCGGGCGAACGCTTCGGGGCAGGATTGCGTCTATCCCAGCGAAGAGACTGTTACCCTTGAGAAGGAAAGTGAACCTGGGAAAGTCCGGCTTGAGGCGGGTGCCGGGCCGGTAGCCGAATCATGGCAGAATTTGTCATCAAATTGGCCGATGAGCGTGGCCGCGTGCAGGAGCAGGTCCAGACGGCGGCGACCGCCGAGGAGCTGCGCAGCCGTTTTTCGCATGCGGGTTATCACGTGTTCTCCGTGCGCGCGCGCAGTAGTGCGTCGCTGCTGGGGCGGCGCAAGGTCAAGCTGGAGAAGTTTCTGATCTTCAATCAGCAATTTCTGACACTGGTTCGGGCCGGCCTGCCGATTCTGGGTTCGCTGAACATGCTGGCAAAGGGGCAGAAGGATGCGCACTTCGCCGGACAGCTGGAGGACGTTGCCAACCGCGTGAAGACCGGCGAATCGCTTTCAGCGGCGTTCGAGGCGCAGGCGGGCATCCCGACGATTTACACCACGACCTTGCTGGCTGGCGAGCGAAGCGGCAATTTGCAGGAGGTGCTGGAGCGGTATGTTGCTTTCCAGCGTGTCTCGCTAACCTTCCGGAAAAAGCTGACGGCTTCGCTGATCTACCCCGGCCTGCTGCTTACCTTGGTGTCGGGGCTGATGGTTTTCCTTTTCACGGTAGTCATTCCGCAGTTCTCAAAACTCTATGAAGAGATGGGCTCGCAGCTGCCGGCGATGACGCAGGCGCTGTTGTCGTTTGGGACCTGGACGCAGCGGAATATTTTGTGGATCGCACTGGTGGCTCTGATTGTGGCAGTTGTGGGCTACCGGTTTTCAATTACCGAAAAGGGCCGCGATTTTGTCGACGCGTTTCGCATCGGGCTCCCGGTGTTCGGCAAGATCTGGCTGAAGTACCAGGTAGCGTTGTTCGCGCGCACGCTTTCAACGCTGCTCACGGGCGGGTTGCCGCTGGTGCCGTCGCTGGACACGGCGGCGCGTTCGATTTCGTCGCGCAAGGTTTCGAAGGCGGTACAGGATTCGATTGAGACGGTGCGCGAAGGCAAGAGCCTGGCGGATGCGCTGACGGCAACCAAGGTGATTCCCGATCTGGCCACGGAAATGATTTCTGTGGGCGAGCAGACGGGTGCGCTGCCGCAAATGCTGAATTCGGTCGCGGAGTTTTTTGAAGAAGACGTGGCTACGGCTCTGACGGCGGCGCTGGCGTTGATTGAGCCCGCGATTTTGATCGTGATGGGAATCGTGGTGGTCTTTATTCTCATCTCGCTTTACCTTCCGATCTTTTCCCTGGGGTCGGCAGCAGGAGGTCAGGGGTAATTATTTATGGCAGATACGACTATTCTTACGATTCCAAATGCACCAATGCCGGGAAGCCCCGAGGAGCGCGCGCACGCCGAGGCGCTGGCCGCACGCTATCGTGCGGAGTTTGTCGACCTGAAGAATTTCCGCATCCAGCACGATCTGCTGCGGACCGTGCCGGTGGAGTTGATGTTCCGCTACAACTTTGTGCCGATTGAGCTGCGGAGTGAAGCGCTGGTGATTGCGGTAAGCGATCCCTCGCGGCTGATGGTGCTGGATGAGATTGCGGGCCTGCTCGGGCACAGGATTATTGCGCGTGTGGCGACACTTTCGCAGATCACCGATTTGCTGAAGAAAACGGAGCAGTCGCAGCGCGTGCTGGACGAAGCCAGCGAAGGGCTGACCTTCGACGTGCTGACGGGCGACGACAACTCCGATGAAAACATCTCGATTGAGAAGCTGACCAGCGACGAGGACATCAGCCCGATTATTCGCCTGGTGGACACGACGATTTTCACCGCACTGGAGCGGCGCGCATCGGATATTCATATCGAGAGCTACGACGATTCGGTGCATGTGAAGTACCGCATTGACGGCGTGCTGCAGGAAGCGATGGCCCCGATTGCGCGCGAACACCACACGACGATTCTGAGCCGCGTGAAGATTATGAGCGAGCTGGACATTGCCGAGCGCCGTGTGCCTCAGGACGGGCGATTCAGGGTGCGCTACAAGGGCAGGCTGATCGATTTCCGTGTTTCGATTATGCCGACGGTGCATGGCGAGAATGCTGTGTTGCGCGTACTCGATAAGGAATCGATGAGCGAGAAGTTTCGCCACCTGACGCTGGATGTGGTGGGCTTTGCGGACGAGGATCTGAAGCGGTTTCGGCGGTATATTCGCGAGCCGTACGGAATGGTACTGGTGACCGGTCCGACAGGGTCGGGCAAGACGACGACCTTGTATGCTGCGCTAAACGAGATCAAGAGCGACGAGGACAAAATCATTACCATCGAAGATCCGGTGGAGTACCAGATCCGCGGGATTACCCAGATTCCTGTGAACGAGAAAAAGGGCCTCACGTTTGCGCGCGGGCTGCGGTCGATCTTGCGGCACGATCCGGACAAGATCCTGGTGGGAGAGATTCGCGACCAGGAGACGGCGCAGATCGCGATCAACTCGGCACTGACCGGGCATCTGGTATTCACGACGGTGCACGCGAACAACGTTGTCGACGTACTGGGTCGATTTTTGAACATGGGCGTGGAGGCGTACAACTTTGTTTCCGCGCTGAACTGCATCCTGGCGCAGCGGCTGGTGCGCACAATCTGCGAGTACTGCGCGCGGACGGTGACCTACCCCGATGATGTGCTGATCTCGAGCGGTATGGACCTGGCGGAGTGGCGCGGGTTCAAGTTCCGTGAAGGTGCGGGATGTATCGAGTGTGGCGGCACTGGCTACCGCGGGCGAACCGCGATCCACGAGTTGCTGGATTTGACCGATCCGATCCGCGAGTTGATTCTGGAGAAGAAGCCGACCTCGGAAGTGCGCAAGCTGGCGCAGAAGGAAGGCATGTCGTTCCTGCGGGAGTCGGCGCTGGACCGCGTGCGGCGCGGACTGACGACGTTGAAAGAGATCAACAAGGTGACATTCATCGAGGCCTCAAGATAGTGAGCCCCACACCAGGCAAAACGCAAAATCGATCTGCACAGGGTGGTCGTCCACCGGCGGCAATCGAGCTCATGCCCGAGGGCGTGCTGGCTGCAGCAATGCAGGGCAAGAAGAAGGACGAGTCCGCCGTGTACGCGTTTGCGCCGTTGCCGTCAGGTGCGCTGGTGCCGGGCATTGAAGAGCCCAATATTCGGTCGGTGCCAGCCGTGGCCGAGGCGATCCAGTCCGCGTTGGGGGACGTAACGCCGCGGACGCGCTCCGTGACGCTGGTGCTGCCGGACACGGCGGTGCGCGTGTTTGTACTGGACTTCGATTCCCTGCCCCCAAAGGCTGTCGATGTGGTTCCTGTGCTGCGCTTCCGGCTGCGCAAGATGGTTCCATTCGATGTGGAAAAGGCGGGCGTGAGCTACCAGGTTCTGTCGGAAAACAAGAACGAATGCCGCGTACTAATTGCTGTTTTGCCTGGACCGATTCTGGCAGAATACGAAGCCGTGGTGCGCGCGGCGGGATTTGAACCAGGCGCGGTGTTGCCTTCGAGTCTTGCAGCACTCGCGGCACTGGAAACATCGGAACCTGCGCTGGCGGCCTGCCTGAGCGGCGCTTCGTTGACGACGACAATTACGAACGGACAGGATCTGCTGCTTTATCGAACACTCGATTTGCCCAACGAACCCGCACAACGCCTGGCGGAAGTGCAGCGCGATATTGCCGTCGCTGCGGCTTACTATGAGGACAAACTGGCAACGCGGCCACGTCGTCTCTACTATGGCGGCGTGGGCGGGGCTGAAGATTTTGGGCGCTGGATTCGCTTGACCGAAGGGGAACTGACGGTTGTGGAACTCGCGCAACGGCCCACCACAGGCGCGGCAACACCGCTTGGTAAGCTGAGCTTCGCGGGAATGATCGGGGCGTTGGCGGGAGCGGCGTAATCGATGCGGATTTCACTCAATCTCGCGACTCGGCCGTTTGCGGATGTTGGACCGCTTCTAAAGAACTTGCGTATTGCAATGGCCGCACTGGCCGTGGCGGCCATTGCGTTGGGTTTCGGCGTGCATGCTCTGGACCAAAAAGCGCAAATGGCACGGGACAAAGTTCGCGCGCTCGATGAAAAAATCGCGCGTTTGAACGCGGAACGACGAGGGTACCAGGCTCTGATGCGCCAGCCGGAAAATGCCGCCGTTCTGGCACAAGCGGAAAACCTGAACCAGCTTTTCGACGAGAAGGCTTTCTCGTGGACGCTGGCAATGGAGGACTTGGAAACTGTGTTGCCGGGCGGAGTACAGGTGACGACGCTTGAGCCTGCGCGCGAAAAAGATGGACACATTACGCTGCGCCTTCGTGTTGTGGGCCCGCGCAACCTGGCGATTCATTTGGTGGAGAACCTGGAACACTCGAGACGATTCTTGAGTCCGCGCATCGTGGGCGAGAACTCGGAGACGCAGGGTGGTCCGAACCAGCGTATGGAGCCGGTGAGCGCGGAGAATCGCGTGAACTTCGATTTGCTGGCCGATTATGTCCCTGCCAAGCCAGGCGAGCGACGGGCAGCAAAGACGATGACCGCCGAGGGCACGGGTGAAGGGGCACGAACGGTGCCAACCCCGCCGGGCGCTTATCGTCCGCCGTACACGGGCATGCCGAGGCCCAGACCGCCGCTGCAGCCGAGATCGGGAGGCCCGCAATGAGTGAGCAGATTTCATTGCGTGAGCGGCTGGCCTCTCCGCTGACGTGGCACTATGCAGGGCTGGCGGTGCTGATCCTGATTGTCATCGGACTGGGGGTGCGGCTGGGGATGGACTGGTCGGCGACGCATGGCAGCACGACCGATGCGCTGTCTAGCGAGCAGGTGCAGTTGAAAGCGCTTGAACTGCAGACCGTGCCGCTGCGAGGACTGGATGGGCGCGTAGAGGAATCGCGAGAGCAGATGAAGCAGTTTTACGCCAAGCGGATTCCGGCGAATTATTCGTCGATTGCGAGCCGGATTGGCGATCTCGAAGTCAAGTCGGGAGTGCGGCTGTCGCGTGTGCTGTACACACAGGGAGCGCCTACCGGCGATTTAACGGAGATCTCGATGGACGCCGGGATTAGCGGCGAATATCCACAGATCATGCGGTTTGTGAACGGGCTGGAACGGGATCAGACATTCTTTGTCATACGCGCGATGGCGCTCACGGGACAACAGGGAGGGATGGTGAATCTCCGCCTGCGAGTTTCGACGTGGCTGCGCGCGGCCGACGCGGCGAATAGCGGGTTGCCGCCGACGGAGAGTGCGCCTGCTGGTTCCTCGAATGCCTCCGAAGCCGGAAGGGAGGGCCAATAGATGGCACTCGCTCTGGGGACGGAGAACAAACGGCAGGTGTACCTGCTGATCGGGCTGGTCGTTGTGATCGTCGGCATTGGCGTCTACGAACTGATCGGCATGTTTTCGAGCACTCCCGCGCCGAGCACAGCGGCGCGGCCAGCAGTCGTGGGGCGCACGAATACGGCGAGTGGGCCAGAGGCGCAGAAACTCAGCAATGCGGGAATCGATCCGGCGCTGCACCTTGAAAAACTGGCGTTGAGCGAGGACGTGATCTACGCCGGGACGGGGCGAAATATATTTTCCGCCGAGTCGGCGCCGGTTGCGATTCCCGAGCCTGTGAAGAGCGCGCGGATCGAGACGCCGGTTGTGACTGCTCCGGAAGCGCCGAAGCCGCCGCCGATTGACCTCAAATATTTTGGCTACACGGAAAAGAGCGACAAATCGCTGCAAGCATTTCTGGTGCGTGGAGATGACATCTTCATGGCGAAGCCGGGCGACATCGTGGATCACCGCTACAAGGTAGTCACAATCATGCGCGGCAACGTGCAGGTGACGGACCTCGCCTATAACAACACGCAGACAGTGCCGCTGACGGCGAATTGAGAAGCACAGTGCACAGTGAACAGTGGGCAGTGAACAGTACCGTGCCGAAGCAACGAAGGCCTTCGGAAGACGGGTACATTCTTGTCGCAGTGATGTTCTTGCTGGCGCTCTTGATTATTTCGCTGGCGGTTGCGTTGCCGCGCGTTCGGGAAGACATTCAGCGCGACCGCGAGATCGAGACGCTGAACCGCGGCAAGCAATATGTTCGAGCCATCAAGCTCTACTACAAGAAATTTCAGCGGTATCCGCCCAATGTCGACGCGCTGGTGAAGACCAACGAGATTCGTTTCTTGCGCAAGCGCTATACCGATCCAATCACCGGGAAGGACGATTGGAAACCAATCCAATTTGGACAGAACAAGACGCCGGTGGCAATGGGATTCTTCGGACAGCCGCTGGCAGGAGCGGCAATCGCCGGGACGGGGCCGGGCGGGATTGCCGGAGCGACGCCCATCGCAGGGGGCGACGGCAGTTCCTCGACTAGCGGGTCGGGACCCAACTCTTTTTCAGGCCCGAGTTCGACCTCTGGCAGCAGTTCGATGTTTGGACCGAGTTCGCCTGGGACCACCGGAGCCACTGGCGCAACAGGGACAATCGGAACAAGCGGGACGGATCAGAGCAGCAACGGAAGCCTCAGTTCGAATCAGACCTTTGGCGGCGGAGGCATTATCGGCTTTTCGCCGGGAAGTGAGAAACAATCGATCCTGGTCTACAAGAAGAAGAATCACTACAACGAGTGGGAGTTTCTCTACAGCCCTCTGGCGGACCAGATGATGCAGGGCGGAAACCTGGGAACGATTGGACAGCCAGTAGGCGGAACGAATGGCAACGGGATCCAGAATGGTAATAGTGGAGTGTTCTCGAACGGCCCCGGCGTGGGTTCGCCGACGGCGCCGACGACTCCCACTTCTCCTACCTCACCGCAGCAGTGAAAGTACTGCTGAACGCGGAAGATGATCGACATGAAAAAGCCCATCCCGGCCGGGATGGGCTTTTCCTTTGACGCTAGAATGCGAGCGAAGATTGACTTAGACGCTAAAGGACGAACCGCAGCCGCAAGTCGATTTGACCTGAGGGTTCTCGAACTTAAAGCCTGCTGCTTCAAGGGTCTCGACGTAATCGACGGTGCAGCCGTTGAGATACATCAGCGAGGTGGCGTCCACAAAGACCTTTAAGTCATCGAAATTGAAGACCTTATCCATCATTCCGCTCTGATTTTCGAAGGCCATCGAGTACTGGAAGCCCGAGCATCCGCCGCCGACGACCCCGATACGCAGGCCGGCGGGCAGAGGATCCTGCGTGGCCATGATTTCACGCACCTTAGCGATTGCCTGAGGGGTCAGAATTAAGGGGGCTTTCTTTACCGTTTCCTGCGGTGCGACCGTTGCTGTGGACATAGACTCTCCAATCCTTTGCTAATTACGGGAAGTTGCCTTTTCTAAGCTTCAGGTTAACTCTACCGCCCCGCGCGCGGGGATTCAAGGCCCAATCGGGACCACCCTATGGTTTGATGTGTTTGGGCGCAGTTCGTTGCAAGGATCGGATATGACTACGTTTGCCTCGGCTTCTGCCCGGAGGCGTTCTCTCCGACGCGAGCAGGCCGCAATTAACAATCGGTTCATCTGCTGAAAAACAGTGTGATTCTTGTCACGATAGCTGTGCCAAAACGGGGCTATTATGGGTCCCGTACGGCCCCTCTACTCACGAGACCGCGGTTTGTAGTATGCACGGCCCGCCGGTATCTGGGACCCACAAGTTCGCTGGAGGTGTTGTATGGCAATTGCTCCGATTCTGTGGACGGTTTGGAGTGCGCTGGTTGTTCTTACGGCGGCACTCTACATTTACCGTTCGAGCCTGACGAAGGACGAAGAGGATCAGATTTTCCTGGACGATTCCTTCAACCACGTCAAGAGCGCCCAGGCAGCCATAATCGACAAGGTCAATAAAGTGCAGCCCCTGCTTCGGGTTGCTCTGTGGCTCGTGGGCATTGCGACGGTGTTGGTACTCGGGTACTACGTCGTCGACATTTTCAACCAATTCAAGTAAGCGGCCCCTCTCCCTTGTTGCCGATGTGCTGGGCGACAGTTGAACAACTGCCGCCTGGCTCATTCAAAAAGGTCCATTCAAAGAGACTTGGCCCCGTCACTCCACTTCCTGACGGGTGCGGTATCCGTCGCGCGCAATAATGTCGTACTTCAGCGGCTTGTGCTTTTCGTCCTGCATACGCAAGGGCTGTCCCTCGTCGTCGACTAGCTCGACGCGCAGCTTGCGATATGTGCCGTCCTGCTTGGGGTCGGTTGGGTGATATATCAGCTGATACTTTGAGCGGATGGCCGAATTGATGCTCGAGAAAATGTCGGGCATCTCCGCGACGAAGCGCGGGCTGAACCACATGCCGCCTGTCATCTTCGCGAAGGTCTTCATCTGGTTGTCGGCCTGCAGATAGTCAAGATCCCTAAGTTGCTGATTGAAGCCGGGGCCGCCTTCGGTCATTGCACGGACGGCGCCTCCAGTGGATACGGCGAAGATGGTGACGTCGGGGGTGTTCTTGACCTTCTGCAATATCTTGTCGAGCGTGATTTTGGAGAAGGTGTCGCGGCCGGATGCAATCAGGATGATGTACTTGTGGCCGTCGATACGGGTGAGGCGATCCTCGGCCTCGTACAGAGCGTCGAAGAGATTGCGCTCGCTGAAGCCGGGAATCATCAGCGAATTGATGGCGTTGTAGAGCTGGCGCTTGTCCTGGGTGAAATCTGAAACGATCTGAGTTCGCATATCGAACGTCATCATCGCGACGTAATCTTGCGGACGAAGCTGCTGCGCGAAAGACCAGGCGGCATTGCGCATGTCGTAAATGAAGTAATAGTTGGTAGAGGCGAACTCGCACAGCAGAAGGGCTGTGATCGGCGCTTCCACGCGCTTGAATCCGATCACTTTCTGCTCGATGCCATTCTCATACACCTTAAAGTTGGATGGTTTGAGGTTGGGCACGAACTGACCTGTCTTCTCGAGCAGAACACCCACGTCGACATCGACCTCCGGGACATCCACGCGAATTGAATAATTGTCCAATCCCTGGGGATTCTTGATCTTGGGTGCGGCGGGGGCCGGCGGGGCCACGTCTTCGGGGGCCTCTTTCTTTTTGGGCAGGGCGATGGTGCCATTGTCTCCGCCGGGACCGCCAGCATCGGGAGAAGCCTGGTCAGGGGCCTGCGAAGGCGACGGCTGCGACTGGGATTGCGGCTGAGATTTGGCTCGCGCCAGGGGAGCAACGACCGTCGCCGCTGCAAGAAGAAGCAGCAGGGCCCTGGAAGGATGAGCCGGTGAAATTGAGACGCGCATCTTGGACATGACAACCTCTGTGCTCAACACAGAATACGGGATTCGTGGTGACGGGCGCATCCAGCTGACCGCCACAAAGCTGGTCATGACAAATGATTCGCCCAATTCGTCAAAACGCTAGATCTTTCGGACCAGACGGCGCGAATGGCTTTATCGAAAACCAATGCCGCCGGTTGTACTCTTATAGACGTGAAACTATGCCTTAAGGAAATCTTGTGCGGTCTCCTAACGATGGGATTGGCTGTTGGAGTTTTCATGTGGCCAAACGTCCTCACGGCTGAGGACGCGCATGCGCCCCTGGCTCCCCCGCCGTCCACCGGAGGCTTCTTCCCCCTGAGCCAGGTGCATCGCGGCCTGATGGGAACTGCCTGGACGGTCTTTACCGGGGACAAGCCGGAGCCGATGCAGGTGGAGATCCTCGGCGTTTTGCGAGGTGCGCGGGGTCCGGGACACGACATGATCCTGGCGCAACTGCATGGTACGAAACCAGAGTACACAGGCGTAGTGGCGGGAATGAGCGGCAGCCCGGTTTACATCGGGGACAAGCTGCTTGGTTCGCTCTCCTATCGAATTGGTCAGTTCAGCAAGGATCCAATTGCGGGGATTACGCCGATTGAGCAGATGCTGGAGGTGCGCGACTTGCCTGTGGACGCAGCGCGCACAACGCTAACCGCGGCAGATTCGAGCGACAAGGTGACAGCGGATGGAATGACGTTCCAGGCGATGGAAACGCCCCTGGTGATGAGCGGCTTCCGTCCTGAGGCGATTAAATTGTGGCAGGAGAAGATGGCCGGAACCGGCCTGGAGATGGTGGCTGCGGGCGGCGGAAGCGGCAGTTCCCTTCCGGGGTCCGATGGCGAAGTGAATGGGGAGATTTCTCAAACGGCGTTGGCGAGCATCGTGCCGGGTTCCGCAGTGAGCGCGCAACTCATTCGCGGAGACCTGGAGATTTCTGCGACGTGCACCGTCACCTACGTCGATCCGAAACAATTGCTGGCGTGCGGCCACCCTATTCTGCAAGCGGGCCCGGTGTCAATGCCGATGACGGCGACCGATGTGGTCGCTACGCTGGCGTCCCCCTTGAATGCATTCAAGATTGTGAACACCGGGGAGACGATCGGAGCGTTTACGCAGGATCGCGATGCGGCCATCCGCGGCGTTCTGGGGGCAAAGGCGCACATGATCCCGGTGCATGTCGCCGTGCATGGGGCGCAACGAGACAGGAAGCTGAATTTTGAGGTCCTCGATCTGCCTGCTTTGACTCCGCAGGCGGTGATGGTCTCGTTGTACGACGCGCTGCTCCAAACCAACGAGAGCACCGCGGATACGAGCTACCACGTAAAAGGAAGCATCGATCTGGATGGCTACCCGCCTTCGCCTGTCGACCTGTGGGCTCCCGGTGGGAATGGATTGCCTGCACCGCTTGCGGCCGCACTATTGACGGGCGAGAGTTTTGCCAAGCTTTATTCGAATGGCACGCGCCAGGGAACGGTGCACTCGATCCGCCTTAGCGTGGAAGAGATTCCGCGCAACATGCAGGTGATGTTGGAGACGGCGCGCGTGGTCTCCGGAGATATTGTGCACGCGGGGGATTCGATTATGGTGGAAGCGACGCTGCATCCGTGGCAGCAGCCGGCACGCAATGTCAGAATTCCGGTAAGAATCCCCGCGCGACTGGGAGCGGGGAATCTGCGCATCCTGGTCTCGGATGCAGGGACGCTGGACCGGACGATGGACCAACCTCGACTCTCGCCACGCCCGACCGATTTGGAGACGGCGCTGGCGCAGGCAAGACGGCTGCATCCAGCCGATCAGGTTTACGTGAGCCTGTTGGCGCCGGAGACGCAAGCCAACATGCAAGGACAGACACTTTCGGGACTGCCCTTGTCGATGGCGAATGCGCTTGAGACTCTACATGCCGGGCAAGACGTCACTATGAACGGAGAATCGGCCTTGGTGGCAGGCGAGGCATCGGCTGGCGGAGTTCTGACCGGGTTCCAAATCCTGAATCTGCACATTGAGAGCGGCGGCGGTTTAAACTAAGGCCCGGCATACAGGAAAACATTCTCCTGCGTTTCGGGCGATCTCCGGAGTTCCGGGTTCGCTCACCCCTATTACGGCGGTTCCAACTGCACAACCGCTTTAGCCCCGAACGAGGAATGCGGAACGACGATGAGTCTCATTCAAGGACTTGCAGCGCACGCGGCGGGAGCCGAACTTTTGCCTTTTCGCTACGACCCAGGTGAATTGGGCCCGCAGGAAGTCGAAATCGGAGTCTCTCATTGCGGCATCTGTCATAGCGATTTGCATTTGATCGCGAACGATTGGGGAATCAGCCAGTATCCCTTCATTCCCGGACATGAAGTCATCGGCGCGATTACCGCGGTCGGCGCCGACGTGCGTTCGTTGACGGTGGGCCAGCGCGTGGGCCTCGGTTGGCAATCGAACTCCTGCGGTCAGTGCGAGTGGTGCATGAAGGGAATGGAAAATCTCTGCGCAGCCTCGGAGGCGACGTGCGTTCACCGCCATGGCGGGTACGCCCAGCGAGTGCGCGCGAACGCGCGGTTTGTGGTGCCGATTCCGAGCGCGTTGCCAAGCGAACAGGCGGCGCCGCTGCTTTGCGGAGGCATTACGGTCTACAATCCGATGCGCACGCACTGCATCAATCCCTCGTCGCGCGTCGGCGTGGTTGGGATTGGCGGCCTGGGACACATGGCCATTCAATTTGCGCGCGTCTTCGGCGCAGAAGTGACGGCATTTTCCTCTTCGATGGCGAAGGAAGAGGAGGCGCGGGAGCTGGGCGCGACTCACTTTGTGAATTCGCGCGAGACCAAGGCCATGCGCGAAGTGACCGGATCGCTCGACCTGATATTGAGCACCGTGAATGCCAATGAGGAATGGAACACCTACATCCAGGCGCTGCGCCCAACCGGAACGTTATGCATGGTAGGCATACCGCCATCACCCATGGCGGTGCAGGCGCTGCCGCTCATCGCTGGCATTCGCTCCATCACGGGAAATCCCACGGGAAGCCCATCGCGGCTGCGCGAGATGCTGGATGTTGCCGCGCGCCATGGTGTACAGGCGAAGACCGAACGCTTTGCGATGGCAGCGGCAAACGAAGCCATTGAAAAAGTGAAGAAGAATAAGGTGCGCTATCGCGCCGTGCTAGCCAACTGATCGGCACGACAGTTTCGTGCGTTTCGGTTCTGACACCAGCACACAGATGATCGAGCTCCTGCTCTCCGCATGTTGGAAGAGCAAGAGCGATTTCAATTGCGCGCATGGACGCGCGATGGATGGCCCGGGTGCTGAAGTAGAGGACGCTCTAAGCAGTCGCGACAGGTTGGGGTTTGCGATGCTTCAATCCATCGGCAATCCGCGAAAGAAGATCGGCGGGATGGACGGGTTTGGTGAGCAACACAAATTGATGACCTTCTCGATTGGCCGCGGCAAGTAAGTCAGCGGTCGAAGCCTGCCCCGAGAAAAGAATGATCTTGCAATCGGGGAAGATGCGCTTCACGGTGATGGCCAAATCAATGCCGCTCATCCCGGGTAGAACCACGTCGGTGATGAGCATTTCCGGAGGCATTAGCAGCGCGGTTTCGAGGGCGCTGTCTCCGTCGTACGCGGTGACGGCTGCATATCCACTGCGCGAGAGAATTTCTGCCAGTGTGTCGGCGATGCTGCTTTCGTCGTCCACCACCATGACGACCGGGCGATAGACTTCATTCTTTGTTTTAGATCCGAGGGAAGGAACTTCATGGATGGGAACTGTGGGGAAAGTGTTCCGTTTGTTCACAGTAATTTCACCTCTGCAGATACCCTAGCAAGGTTTCGACGATACGGGTTAAATCTTTGCAAAAAGCGGGGTTTGCGAAGATATAGGGTTTTGCGAGTTTTACGTGGTGAGTTGATCTGGCGATGAATGTTGCGGGATTTTGCTCTGTTGAGTATGCTAACGACCAAAGGATAGTTTTACGTGAGTTTAGATATACGTTAGGGTCAGGTTTGTAGGGCGGCGAGGTGACGAGGAGTATGGGAACTAGAGAAATGGCGACCAAGACGAAATCGGGCAACCTTCCGATGAACTTCAGTTCGATCGAGCAGGAGGATGTTCCCAGGGGCCGCGACGGAAAGCACAAGCAGATTGTCACCCAACTCTTGAGCGACATCGATCAGTTGCAGGCTGGGCGAGCCCTCAAGATTCCCCTTTCCTTTCTTCCCGATTCCAAGGAAAACATCCGGTCGGCGCTCAATCGCGCGGCGCGCCAAAGAGGGCTCGATGTTTCGACGTCAAGCGACGCGGAACATTTGTATGTCTGGAAGACCGAGAAGGATTCCTGACCCGCGCGGCTGGTACAGACTCAACCTCGTCGACATTCATGAACGGAGTGCGCATCGATAAATGGTTGTGGGCGGCCCGTTTCTTCAAGACACGGGCGCTTGCGTCGCGAGCCTGCGACCTGGGACGTGTTCGATCGAACGGTATCGAGGCCAAGCCTGCGCGCGAAGTTCGTGTGCGCGACATGCTCCAGGTACGAAACGAAGGCGGCGAGTTTGAGATCGAGGTCCTGCAACTGAGCGAGATGCGGGGCCCTGCGGCGGTGGCCCAGGGGCTTTATCGCGAGACCGATGCCAGCAAAGAGGCGCGGATGAAGTTGGCAGAGGAGCGAAAGGCGATGCAGCAGTACGCACCTGTTCCGGAGCGACGGCCGAGCAAGCGCGATCGTCGCAGAATCATTCAGTTTCGCAGCGGCGCGTAACAGCTTTGCCTCCCTAATTCGATCTTTGCAGCGGCCTGCGCCCCCGACGCATCTTAGGCACCCAACGCGTGCGGTCTAGTAGACTCAACGGCAGCATGGTTGTTTCTTTCCGCTCCATTCGCCTGTCTTCCCTAGCCTCCATCCTGGCTGCCCCGGTCGCATTGCTAGCTGTGAGCGGCGCGCCGTACGCCAATGCCCAGGGCACGCATTTGTGGACGCAATCGCGATTCGAAGAATTTGAAAAGGGTACTCCCCAGGGTGTTGCGATTGGGAGCGATGGCCGTTTGCGCGAGGGACCGGCTCTGAAAGAAATTCTCACGACGCCTTCGACGTTCGTTTGGTCGGTTGCCACCGACAAGAACGGCGCCGCCTATCTGGGCACCGGTTCTCCTGCTGCTGTCTTGCGGACCGGACCGAATCAGGGCGACAAGCCATTCACGCTTTTTGAGAGCAAGGACCTGAACGTGCAGGTGGTGCGGCTGGGACCCGATGGAGCTCTTTATGTAGCGACTCTGCCGAGCGGAAAGGTATACAAGCTGGACGCAGCAGCCACGACGAAGATCGACGAGCAGAAGGCAACGGTGGTCTTCGATGCGTCAAAGGTTGAGACCGCAAAAGCAGGAAACGGAAGTTCGGAGCCGAAGACTGACGATTCGTCGCCAAGCGAAAAGGCTGACGCAAAATCCCACTACATCTGGGATATGACATTCGACTCGACGGGGCGGCTCTACATCGCGACCGGTGGCCCCGCAGCCGTGTTCCGCGTGGATCCGGCAAAGCCAACTGAAAAGCCTGAAGAATTCTTCAAGAGCGATGAGCAGCACATTCGCTCACTGGCGTGGGATGCGAAGGGAAATCTCATTGCGGGCTCCGACGGAAGCGGGCTCGTCTATCGCATCAACCCACAAGGCAACGGCTACGTCCTGTTCGAAGCGCCACGTCGCGAGATTACGTCTGTGGCCGTCGGCAGGGATGGCACGATCTACGCGGCAAGCGTGGGCGACAAGAGCCACAATCCTTTGCCGCCGCTGCCGGTACAAGGAATTGGTTCGATCACGATCACCATTGTGCAGCCGGGTTCGGTGCAGGCCGCGAATGCCAGCGCCTCGGTGCCCGAAGGAACTGACATCTATGCATTGACCGATGGGCAGGCCCCGCGCAAGCTGTGGTCGAGCAAAGACGACATTGTCTACGCACTGGCCGCACAGCCAGAGGGATTGCTGGCACTGAGCGGCAATCGCGGACACATTTTCCGCATTGAGCCAAATGGGGACTACGCGGATGTGGCGCACCTGGAAGCGCAGCAAGGACTGAGCCTCGCGCACGGGTCGGGCTCGGAATTTTTGATAGGAACCGGCAACACCGGCAAGCTCTTTATTCTAGGTGCGGCGGAGAAGCACGAATATGCAAGCGATGTGCTGGACGCTGGTGCGATGGCCCGCTACGGACGGATCGAAGTTGAACCGGGGTCAAGCGGCTATTCACTGTGGACGCGCTCAGGAAACGTGGAACAGCCGGTGCGTGGATGGAGCGACTGGGAGCCTCTGAAAGATGGCGCCGTGGCTTCGCCGGCTGGGCGGTTTCTGCAATGGAAAGCAGTCTTAGACCACGATGGGCTTCTCGGTGGTGTCGGCGTGAATTATCTGCCGGTGAACGCCGCCCCGGTAGTGGACGACCTGGTTGTGGTTCCTGGCGCGCGACTGAATACGCAGAACCAGGCCGCAAATCAGCAAACGGTCAGCATTGCCCTGCCCTCAGCGAACCAGGGCGCAACGGTCACTTTCGATGCGGGAGCCAATGGACCACTGCAGGCGACGAAAGACCGCACTGCAATCACGGTGCGCTGGGCCGCGCACGATGACAATGGCGACGACCTGAGCTACTCCCTGTATCTGCGCGGAGACGGCGAACATGTCTGGCGGCTGCTGAAAGACGATTTGACCGATAAGGCATACAGCTTTGACGCGACGCTGATTCCCGATGGCGGCTACCAGGTGAAGGTAGTGGCTTCCGACGCCCCGTCGCACACGCCAGGCGACGCATTGACCGGCGAAAAGGTGGGGGATCGATTTGAAGTGGATACAACACCGCCGGTAGTGCGTGCACTGGCCGCGGCGGAAGAGCCTGCCCAATGCGCGCAGGCAAAATGTCCCAAGCCAGTGCACGTGACGTTCGAGGCTGAAGATGCATTCTCCCCGATTGCGCATGCCGAGTATTCGCTGGATGCGGGCGCGTGGAAGTTCATTGCGCCCGTCGGCGAGCTCTCCGACTCGAAACACGAGCACTACGAATTCAGCGTTCCGGCATCGGTGTTCGAAGGCAAGGCTGGCGAGCACCTGCTGACCGTGCGCGTCTATGACAGATATGAGAACGTCGGCGTGGCCAAGACGGTTTTCGGTACATCCGAAAAGTAAGGCGTGCAGTCGCGATGCGATTTGAATTTTTTGTGGCGGCGCGGTACCTGAGAGCCAAGCGGCGACAGGCTGTAGTGGGCGTGGTCACGACGATTTCGATTGCCGGTGTGGCGGCGGGCGTAGCCGCACTCATCATCGCGCTGGCCATCACCAACGGCATGCGCCGCGATTTGCAGGACAGGCTGGTGGACTCGAGCGCGCACGTGCAACTGATGCGCGTGAAAGCCGACGGAATCAAAGATTGGCAGCCCTTGCTGGAGCGATTGCGCGGGCTTCCTCATGTCACTGCGGCCTCGCCGGGCATTTACGAGCAGGTGATGGTGGCGTATAAGGCGCGCGACTCGGGCGCACTGATCGAGGGCATTCTGCCGGACCAGGAGAAGACGGTCAGCAGCCTTTTGTCCACAGCGACGCCGGGGGCTGTGAGTGCGCTGGAGCCGCAAGCGGAGCCAACTTCGGGCGGCTCTTCGGATCCCCCTATTCTGTTGGGCAAGGATCTTGCGGATTCGATCGGTGCGACAGTGGGCGATACAGTCACGCTGATCAGCCCCCAAGGCGATCTGACACCGATGGGCGTGATTCCGCTTTTCCGTCGCTTTCGCCTTGTGGGGACATACCACTCAGGCTTCTACCAATACGACGCGCAGATGGGATTTATGCGGCTGGCCGATGCACAACGGCTATTCGATGAACCTGATCTGCTGTCGGTGATCAGCTTTAAGGTGGACAACATGAATCGCGCGCCGGAGATTGGCCGCAGCATCGAGGAGGCTGCGGGGCCTGGATTCATGACCAACAACTGGATGGAGCAGAATCGCGAGTTGTTTCGCGCATTGCGACTGGAGCAGTATGTGACCTTCATTGTGATCGCTTTGATTGTGATCGTGGCCGCGCTCAATATTCTGATCGCGCTGACCATGATGGTGATGGAGAAGACACGCGATATCGCGGTGCTGATGAGTTTTGGCGTTGAGCCCACCCAGGTGCGCAATATTTTTCTGATGCAGGGATTCCTGATCAGCATTGTCGGGACCGCTCTGGGGCTGGTGCTTGGATACGTCGCCGCCTGGGCTGGGGGGTATTACCACATCCCTCTTTCGCCCGATGTCTACTCGATTGACACGCTGCCTTTTGCGCCGCGCCCGCTCGACGGCGTGATTGTCTCCGCAGTGTCGATCGGCATTTCGCTGTTGGCGACGCTGTATCCATCGTTCGCGGCATCGCACGTGCTTCCGGCCGAGGCGCTGCGCTACGAATAAGTCCTGCTGCTTGACCTACGGCGTGAGAGGCAACAGCATTTCGTACTCCGTGATTGCCGGGTCGTTGGGATAAGCCCCGGTTTTGCCGCTCATGCGAAAACCCAGGCGCTCGTAAAAACGAATCGCGTTGTCGTTGACGCTCGTGACCATCAGCTTCAGCTCGCGCATCTTGCGCGACGCTGCCCACAATCGCAGGCCTTCGATCAGCGCGGTTCCGACTCCGGCGCGGCGCCAGGCAGGATCGACCCACATGGATATGACATGCGCGCGTTGGGGATCCTGTTCGTCGGTGTAGCAGGCAACCAGACCGCATGCATTCTCTCCGTCGAATGCGAGGTAGCCGATCGAGCCATCGTCGTTCCAGCGACGCGAGCGCAGGAGCCAGTCCTCTTCGGACAGCAGCGATTCCTTTGCGTAGGTACTGCCGAATGCGGTCGGATCGCTCTGCAGCGCGCGCAGGCGGATTGTCTTGAAGACAAGTGCGCTGGCAGGTGTAATTCGTTCAAGGGTGATCATGGGAAGGCGCTATTGCGGAGTGATCACGCCGCCGACGGCGTGGCGTCGAGGAAGGACAATTCCCCGATGGTCCACCGCCATTGCGTGGAGCGGACTTTCGGAGCGGTTCTGAGGTAGTTCGGGACGGTCGATAAGCGCACCACCACAGGCCGGGCACCAGTCGGCTTTCGTTTCCTTCGCAAGCACGGCGTGGCATTGGCCGCAGATCCGTTCCATGCTAAAAGTCTACCGGATTGACGCAGACCCCCGCTCAAGCCGCTGACTTGAACTGCCGTGCTATTCCCTTCCCCCATTCACGTATTGCCATCCAATCACGAATATCCGAACGGGGAATCTTGTTCATCGGATTCATGGGCAGCCAGCGTGCGAGGCTGAATGGAAACGGGAGTGTCTCTACATCCCACTTGCCGCCGAAGACCTGAACCTCGACGGGATGAAGCCAGGCGTGCCGCGCGAGTTCGATGTCTGCCATCTTCCGGGCCGCCTCGAAGTCGGCGGGCTCGGTGCGTGTCGGCCCGAGGACAAAGCACCAGGCACGCAAGGATGAGATCTCCGCTCGATGAGAGGTAAGGAACTTGTGAAATTCCTTCGGGAAGCGACCCATGTAGAGCGGCGCGCCGAGAAGCACAGCGCTCTTTCCGGCAAGCGAAGTTACCTTGTTCACGGGCAGCACTTCGACGTCGAGGCCGGCTTCGCGCAAGGCGGTTCCGATAGCATTCGCGACCTCGCCCGTTGATCCGCTGCGCGTGGCGTAGGCGATCAGGATGGAGGCTGGCATATGTCCCTCCCGTTGGCGCGATTGTGCGCCCGGACAGCGGCCAGGGTTGTGCCAACGATCACACTTTGGTGTGCATCGAGACTCAGGCGCGGCTCGGTACCGAGGCGACTCTCCCGGTACACTTGAAAATATGCACCCCCCTGTGCGCCTGGTGGCAATCGACATCGACGGCACCCTTCTGCCGACGTTCTCCCAGGCCATTAGCCCCCGTAATGCGAAGGCTTTGAAGGCTGCCCAGGATTCCGGAATCGTAGTGGCGATTGCGACGGGAAGGCGGACGGCCTACACGGCGCCGTTGTTCGAAGGACTTGGACTGCGAGCGGATACCCCTCTGATTACGTCGAATGGAGCAGTGACACGTACGTTAGGCGGCGAGCCGGTGGACCGGAGCCAACTGGACGCGCGGGTGGCACGCGGCCTTTGCGGATTGCTGCGGAAGTTCGGCGCCATGGTGTTTACATTCGACAAAATAGGGCGGGGAGAATTAGTGCTGGAAGACTTGGACCAGGCACACGGACGGATTTCGCTCTGGGTGGAGGCGAATCGAGACGGCATCGAAGTGGTGAAACCGCTCGAAAAAGCGCTAGTGGACGGTGACAATCCAATTCAGGGCATGGTGGCCGGTGGTATAGGCCCGATGAAGAAGGCGGAAAAGGCGTTGAAGGCCAGCGTCTGGGCCGCATCGTGCGAATGCATGCGGACCGAATATCCGGCGCGGGACCTTGCGATTCTGGACCTGCTGCCTCCGGGGGTTTCAAAGGGATGGGCGCTGGAGCGGCTGGCGCGGCGGCTGGGTATCGATCAGAAAGAGACGATGGCCATCGGGGATAACTGGAACGACGTGGATATGCTGGAGTGGGCCGGACAGAGCGTGATGATGGGGAATGCAGCAAAGGATTTGCGCAGCATGGCCAAAATGCGCGGATGGAAGGAGACACAACCGAACGATGACGACGGTGTGGCCATGGTGCTGGAGGCTGCAGTGGCGCGCCGGAGCCAGGTCAACGAGCGTCCCAAACATTGGGCCACCACAGCGCGGAGTTGAATTTGCATCGAAGGTTCCAATTCGCGATTGCGCTGGCTGGCTTGGCGGCAGTGAGTACGGCTGTCTATGGGGCCGAACACGTGACGCTGAGCAACGGTTTTGCGATGGAGTGCAATCACCATGCGCAGGTAGAAGGCAAGGTTCGGCTCTATTTAAGTTCAGGCGAGAGCAGCTACATTGAAATGCGGCCGGATGAGGTCCTGGGCATCGAGCAGGTGCCGGACCCGATGCCGCAGGCAGCTACCGCAGAGAATGAGCGGCCTCCGGTAGAGGAAAAGCTGAGCCCTGCGGATTTGCATGAGATGCTTTCGGAGGCCGGCCAGGAACACAATCTCGATGGAGATTTGCTGGCCAGCGTGGTGAAGGCTGAGAGCGGTGGCAATACTCGCGCCGTGAGCCGAGCCGGAGCCCGCGGTCTGATGCAACTGATGCCGTCGACGGCGAGCGATCTCGGTGTGCAGGATAGCTTCCGGCCGGGAGAGAATGTGCGCGGGGGTTCGACGTATCTGGATGCGCTTCTTACCCGGTATCACGAGAATCTCGCGCTCGCATTGGCCGCATACAACGCTGGGCCTGCGGCCGTCGACAAGTATCACGGAATACCGCCTTATCATGAAACGCGCGTGTACGTGGCGCGAGTAATTCATGAATTCAATCAGCGTGTGAAGTCCCGCGAGGCGCAGGCGGCGCGCGCCCCAAGCCCGCGGGTTACCTCGATGGCGTCCTCCTCAGAATAAGCACCTCGTTCCGCACAGGCGGCAACATAGAATCGGAATGTATCTACGCGGAACGGAGTTCGCTTGAAGAAGAAGCAGTTGATCGTGGGATTGGTGGTACTGGCGGTGATTGCCGCGCTGGTGATCTGGGGTCGCGACAGAATTCACTTTGACTTCCACGAATTCCGCTTACAACTGGCGATGGTCGACTGGGTGCGAATCGCCATCGGCCTCGCCTGTGTTTACGTCGCCTATGTATTTCGGTCCCTACGCTGGGCATACCTTCTGCGGCACAACAAGAAAGTCCATCCGCTTTCGTTGTTGGGAACCCAGGTGATCGGATTCACTGCCGTGGCACTGATCGGCCGTGTGGCGGACCCTGTGCGGCCCTACCTTGTCGCGAAGAAAACGGGCTTGCCGCTCAGCAATCAGATCGCGGTGTACATTGTCGAACGCCTCTTTGATGCGGGGACGATGGCACTGATCTTCTCGTCTGCAATTTTGCTCACAACATGGTTCGGCACGCCCGACGCATTGCCGCACGCTGAACTGGTGAAGAAGTCCGGCTACTGGGGAATGGCCGGCACGCTTGCAGGAGCTTCGTTTCTGGTAGCAGTGCGCTTCGCGGGCAACGCTGTGGCAGTTTTTCTCGAGAAAACACTAGGGGCGCTGTCGAAAAAGATCGGCCAAGCGGTTGGACATAAAGTGCGCGAATTTCGCACTGGTCTCGACACCATGCGCTCGTTTGCGGACTTTGCCGTAGCGGCCGGGCTTTCAATCGGCATGTGGCTGCTGATTGCCGCGTCCTACCTGGAGACGACAAAGGCATTCGTGGCCAGCCCCGCATTGGCGTCCATGACGGCGGCCAAATGCGTGCTTCTGATGGTTGTAAGCGGCGTCTCGAGCATCATCCAGTTGCCGGTGCTGGGATGGTTCACACAGATCGGGCTTGTGGCCGCAGCGATTTCGCGGTTCTTCGGCGTGGCGCCCGAAGCCTCCACGGCCTGCGCCGCGATGCTTTTGCTGGTTACTTTCTTGGGCATTATTCCCGTGGGATTGATCTGGGCGCAGTTTGAACACGTGAGCCTGCGCAAGGTGACCGTGGAGAGCGAGCATGCCGGGGAAGACCTGGAAGCTGCGGGAGCCACGGAGTAGGCCGAGGCATCCATAACGCTTGGCGTTCGTAACGCATTGCGTTATGATGAAAATGTGATCAAGAGCTTCGCCGATGCCGAGACGGAGTTATTGTGGGACACCGGCAAGAGCCGAAGAATCCCCGCCAATATTCGCACTTCGGCACTAAAGAAGCTTCGCATTTTGCATCGTTCGAATCGACTTTCCGATTTGAATATTCCTCCGGGGAACCGTCTAGAAGCACTGTCCGGTAAACGAAAAGGTCAGCATAGTATCCGCATCAACGATCAGTTTCGGATATGTTTCGTCTTCAAGGATGGCGACGCAAGCGAAGTCGAAATCGTCGATTACCACTAGGAGAGCCTATGGAGAAGATTCCGTTCGCATACTCGATTCATCCCGGCGACATCCTCAAGACGGAGTTCATGGAACCCCTAGGACTTTCCGCTTATCGATTGGCAAAGGAACTTCACATTTCCGCGCCTCGCGTGAACGATCTGGTGCGTGGAAAGCGGGCGCTCACGGCAGACACAGCGATGAGACTGAGCACATATTTTGGAACCTCTGCGCAGTTCTGGCTGGGGCTGCAGATGGATCACGATCTGTGGCTAGCATCGAAAAACCGGGCCCTCGCCAAAGTGAAACCGAGGGCGCAAGCCGCCTAACCAGCAATCCCGGCAGACTATAGCAGTTTCGAAATTGGTGTCGACCGAAAGCAGAATGCAAAGTGGCGTTTTCCTCAGCCGGGGTCCTCACGGACAGGTCCTTGTCCGTGGAGTTGAAGAAAACGACGTCTTCCGATGCTCTCAAAATGTCTACGTGTATCCCGAAATTGCTCTAGCGCACCTTGGCATCGACAGGCTGTGAAAAGCGAATCGTTTCCGGCGAAACGGCTCCGCCGGTCATGAGCATACTCATTGCCTGCTCCATGGTCAGGTCGGTTTCTGTCACACGATCCAACGGCAAAACCTGCAAAAAAGCTGACGTCGGGTTAATGGCGTTGGGCAACAGGACAGCCGCCAATTCCCTGCCCGTTGCCGAATCGATCAGCGTACGGGTGAGGAAGCCCACGCTTTTCTGACCCTCGATGGGAAAATCGACCAACACGACGCGCTGGCTGGACTCCTTTTTGGCCATCATGGTGTCGAGGAGCTGGCGTACCGAGGTGTAGACCTTGGCGACCACGGGCAGCCGCTCGAGGACAGTCTCAAAGAGATTGAATGCCTGGCGGCCGACGACCAGCGACGTGATACGACCGACCCCGTAAAGGACGACGAGCGTCAGCCCCACTGCGAGCACGGATTCGAGCCATGGCTGATCGATCCAATCGCCGGGGACGACGTTGAGGAGGAAGCGGACAATTGGCAAGCCCGCATTGGCCAGACTGGTGAAGACAAAGCTGAAAACGAGCCAGGTGACAAAGAGGGGTCCAATGGTGATAAGGCCAGCCAGCATGTAGCGCTGCAAGTGGCGCAACAACTCTCCGAGAACTGATCGCACGGGTTTCTCCTGGAATCGAGGATACGCGAGCCCAATGCACACAGAGGGATGCGGCGCCTGCTGTCGACCCTCTGTGCATCCAATGCAGCACGAGTGCACGGAGTAGTCTTGTATTCGATAAGGAAGGGCAGCCGATGAGCGAGGCCAAGGTGGGGTCGGTGGTGGAGGCGAAGGCGCCTCGGGAAGCTACAAGCGAGGATGTCGGGCATATGGAGGCCACCGTCAACGGACAGGGCAAAGGGCCGAGCAGCGGGCTTCGTAGGCCGGGGCAATCCGCCGCGAAGCCGGCTTCCGGTTTTCAACGCACGGCATCGGCGATTCGCACCTTGCTTCCGCTGGTTCAAAAGGTATTGCCCCTGCTGGATGGGAATGTTGCCTTGGTTGCAGCCAATCTGCTGGCATCCAGGCTGCAGGGGCCATCCGTGGACATCCATCCGATCGAGGTTGAGCTCGCCAAGCTGCGGGCGGGGCTCACAGACCTTCACGACAAGAATACGGAGAATGAGGCAGCCTTCAAGCGCATAGGTCAGGACATCGAATCGCTAAAGGATGCGCTTGAACGCACCTCCCTTGAGCAGAAGGAAATGGCGCAGGAAGTGAGCCGGCTTCGCACGAGAATGACTGTATTTTCGGTGGTGATGGTCCTTTTGCTGATCGCTTCAATCGGGGTCGAAGCGGTGTTGCTTCTCCGTGGGCAGCAGCTTTCGCATTGAGGATTACGGCAAGATTCGGGGAACTTGTGGATAGTGCGCCCGACACAAATCTGCGGGTCTGAAGCAACATTGGTCCTAAAAAGATCCAAAATTTCATATAGCCAAATAGTATTATAGCGATATGAATATGAAGTCGTAGTGTTTTGCTACCTTTTACGGCGTTCGTGCTCGCAGACATTGCCAGTCGTCTTTTCCGAGGGCTAGTATTCCCCACAGTCCGATTTGGTTTTTCGTTGCCCGGTCCACAATGCAGTTGTTCCTGAGTTCACAGAGCTTCACTAACGAGCGCCGCTTACCGGCGTGCGCACACGGAGTGCAAAGTCATGGCATGGTATGCCTACTGCATCGGTGAAAAACAAGCATTTCCCGAATTAGCCCGCCATCGCAAACCTGTTCCCATGGAATCCGTACATGGAGTCAGCGGCAATCAGGTTTTCCTCTACCCCGCCAGCGATCTCGCCATTATCGTCAGCGAACACAACCCATCCGAAGCACTAAGTCAGAAAGCGGGCGTAGATCATGCCCGGGTCATCGCGGATTGCTTCCAGCATTCCACGGTGCTGCCTTTCCGGTTTGGGACAGTGTTTAACGACGACGAGAGCCTGCGGCGTTCCATCCGGTCGAACCAGCGCCAGTTCCTGTCGAACATTGACAAGCTGCGCGGGAAGACCGAAATGCACCTGAAAATCTTCGTAGATGATTGTTGCGCCAAGGAGACCGCGCGGAGCCTGCCGACTGAAACCGTCGGACGCGAGTATCTCACCAACCTGCGCGAGACTGCTTCACGGCAGCGTGAGCGCCAGACGCGGGCGCGTGCGGTAAGTTTCCAGATGCACAAGCTTTTCCTGCCGCTGGATGAAGAAGTCAGCTGCCGGCTGACGGAGAGCGGTAAGATGGTGCTGGATATCGCCCATCTGATCGAGCGCAAATTCGTGGAGCGTTATCAGAACAAGTTCGCCTCGACCAGCGCCATGATGCGGGAATGCCATTTGCAGGTTTCCGGCCCGTGGCCACCCTATCACTTTGTCCATCGTCTGACGCGGAATACGCACACGCAGCAGCCTGCCGCAGTAGCTGTTCCAGCGCCAGCAGCGGTTCCTGCGATCCCCGTGGGATCACCGGACCAGTTGGTTGCGATGGCCTAGAAATATTTCACGCTTTAGAAATCGAAAACCCCGGCCATCGCCGGGGTTTTTGTTTATGAAGAATCAGCGAGTGGTGCTGGAGGCAGGGGGCGTCTTGCCGCGCGTCAGGACAAAAGTGCTGCGGCGATCGTTCGACGCGTGATCGATCTTCTTCCAAAAGCCAACGAAGTAATCGATTGCAGAGATCGTTGAGACGAGCACCGCGAAATAGATTGCGGCTACCGCAATCCAACGCACTGGAATGACGAGCAGCCCGAGCTGCCAGTCGTACCAGTGATGCGCCAGGATTGCGGAGACTACCGAGACAATCTGTGTGACTGTCTTAAGTTTGCCAAGTTCGCTGGCTTGGATGGTGAAGCCCTCTGAGGATGCGATAGAGCGCAGGCCGGAAATAAGAAACTCGCGGCCAATGATAACCACCGCGATCCAGACCTTGACCACGGCCGGATTGTAGGCGACGAGGGCAACCAGGGCGGCAGTGACCATGATCTTGTCGGCCAAGGGGTCGAGAAGCATGCCCATGGTGGTAATCTGCCCACGCTTGCGGGCAAGATAACCGTCCAGGCCGTCAGTAATGGAGGCTAGAACAAAAAGGACAGAAGCGAGAATCTCAGCTTCGCCCCAGGAGCTCTGCCATGGAAAGTGCGGCGACAGGATCCACAACAGCAGCGGGATCATCACGATCCGGCTCATCGTAATGGAGTTGGGGAGGTTCACATGCGTCGCCCTGCCGGACGAACAAGCCCGGATAGGGTCCATTATTGCACTGGAGCGTCGGTGCCGCGCTTGATTCGCTCGGTTGGACCCGTGTCTTTCGTTCCATCATGTACGATGAACTGCCATGTTTCTAGCTGAAGCGAAGCTCTCCGCAAGTGAAGTTCTGCGGATTTTTCATCAGGATGAGCCTGCCCTGTTTCTGGGTTCGGCGTTTACTACGGTTGGAATCGTGACCGGCGCATTCTGCCTGCTGCGCCGCCGCTTCGATGCGCTCCTGATCTGGTTGGGGGTCTTTGCGTTCTTCTACGGACAACGCATGTGGTTTGACACGGGGATCCTGCACGTTACGCTCGCCGGGAATGAGTTCTTTTCACGGTTGCGCTGGGCGGTGGACTTCGTCGTTCCGATACCGGCTTTCCTCTTTTTTCAAGCAGCAGGGTTAATGCCGAGGCGTGGCAAGCTTGTCACGGCGATTCTCTCGATCGTGTTTCTGAGCCTGGCTGTAGCGGTCTTTGTGGTTGGACGTTTGCCGCTGTTGCACATAATCAACAACGTGCTCGTGATCGCCGCATTACCGTGGATATTGGTGCGGACCTTTCTTCTGGGCAAGCGGGACCACGATTTTGTGGTGCTGCGGCGCGGGCTATCCGTCTTCGTCGCGCTCGCCCTATGGGATAACCTCGGCGGCGCTGCGTGGCTCCGGTTTGACATTGAGCCCTACGGCTTCGCGGTCCTTCTCGGCTGTCTTGGGTATGTGGCGGCAAGGCGCACGCTGGAACGAGATCAGCAACTTGGGGAGATTCAAAAGGAGCTCGAGGTCGCGCGGAGCATTCAGCTCTCGATTCTGCCGGGAGCGTTCCCTGTTTCTGCCGACTTTCAAGTGGCTGCACGCTATGTTCCCATGACGGCGGTTGCGGGCGATCTATACGACTTTCTGATGACCGACGCGCGACGCGCAGGGCTGCTGATTGCAGATGTCTCCGGGCACGGAGTTCCGGCGGCGCTGATTGCATCCATGGTGAAGATGGCAGCGACTTCGCAGCGCGATCAGGCGGCTCACCCGGCCCGACTGCTGGCGGGGATGAACGCCGCCCTGTGCGGCAATACGCAGGGGCAATTCGTGACCGCAGCCTACGTACACCTCGACGCGCAGAGGCGCGAACTAAGGTATGCGGCTGCGGGGCATCCGGCCATGCTGCTTCTGCGCGATGGACGTGTGATCGAGATCGCGGAGAATGGACTGCTGCTGGCGGCCACAGACGACGCGCTCTACACGGAAAAGTCGATGACGCTGGAGCGAGGCGACCGGCTCCTTCTCTACACGGACGGGCTCCTGGAAGCGAAGAATGGGGACGGCCGACTGTTTGGCGACGAGTCGCTCGCGGCGGCATTGCGCAACACAGCAGCGCTCGCACCCTCTGACGCCGTAGAGCGAATTATTGCGGAAGTGCAGCATTGGGCGGCAACGCAGGAAGACGATCTAACGGCGCTGGTATGCGACTTTGTCGGCACGGCGTGATCAATCAGCCGAAACGTCTTCGGGCCCAGGAGCCTACCTGAATTCTTGCTATCTCCGCAACTGCGAACGGGTGTATGCTCCGCGGTGTGGTTGGCGGACCGATGGCCTAAAGAACAGAAATGCCTTTGGTGCGTCAGAAGTCGGGTCTGGGAATGTTGTGCAACAGGGACGGACCAGATTACATCACACCCACATGCGCATTTTGTACCACCGGTCTAAGCGAACCGCGATGTAGAACTTCAAACGAAGGGACGAAGCTCATGTCAGCAGACACATTGAAAGTACCGGCGGCGGTTGAGGATGCTCTTGAAGAGGCCGCCAAGATCAAGTCGATGGTCGCCGATGCAGTTGAGGATGGCGTTCGAACGGCACTCAAGGCAATCAAGCAGGGGCGCCATGTCGCCGAAGACATGATTGGGGAAGCGCGACACGCAACCAGGCAGAAGCCATTCCAGGCACTGAGCATAGTTTTTGCTGCCGGAGTGGTGGCAGGGGGGCTTTTAACCTGGATTGGATCGCGTCGCCGTTGAGCGACAGAAAGGAATGGGGCCCGTCTGCACGCCGGGCACCGTCGTGTTCACGTCAATCCACAACGCGCGATGATGGCTTAACTTATCGGAACGTAAATGGGGACATCGAACACCCCGTCTTCCGTGGCGGCATGCTTCAATCTGCGCGAAGGACTGGCAGTTTCGATTGGAGACCCGCGAAAGTCCATTTGCGTATTTTTTCTCCCCTTTCGCCACAATGGAGTTGGACGGGTCTCGATTTGCTCGCTATCCCATTTTCGAACATGCTCCTAACTCCTTATTGCAGAGGACTCTGTGGCTAATCCCCTAGCCGAGAGGACGTTGCAGCCGCGCTCGATCTGCAAACCAAAGAAAATAAGGAATTTCCACCCAGAGTCCGGGGGGAGGGTCCCCGGATCTCTGTGGTCGAATCAAGTGGCGAATGCGGCGGATTTAAAAAGAGTAACTACGCGTAGATGCCGCGTTGCTTGATGGTGAAGGCGACGCGATCGATGGCCAGCATGTAGGCCGCGATGCGGTTGTTGACATTGTGAGCTTCGGCATACCGCACCACGTCGTCAAAGCTGTCGCGGAGAATCGTTTCAAGCTGCTCGTTGACGATGGCTTCTTTCCAGAAGTAGCCCTGACGATCCTGCACCCATTCGAAATAGCTGGCCGTGACGCCGCCTGAATTCGCGAGGATGTCCGGCACAATGAAGATCCGCTTCTCGGCAAGAATCTCATCGGCAACAGCAGTGGTAGGCCCGTTGGCTCCCTCGACGATAATGCGCGCCTTGATCTTATCGGCGTTGCGGCTGGTGATGACGTTCTCAGTGGCCGCGGGAATCAGCAGATCGCAGTCGGTGACGATGAGTTCTTCGCTGGGCGTCGCCTCGGCCCCACGAAATCCAAGAGTCGTGCCATTGCGGTACTTGTATTCGGCCAGCTGATGGATGTCGATGCCATTCGGATTGTAGAGGCCGCCATCCTTCTCGGCGACACCGACGATCTTGTAGCCATGTTCCATCATGAGGCGCGCGGCATTTGAACCAACGTTGCCGAAGCCCTGAATCACAACCTTGCAGCCATCGATGGGCAGGTTGAGATAGCGCAGGCTTTCATCGCACACAATCATGACGCCGCGCCCGGTAGCCTCGATCCGGCCCCGGGAGCCGCCGATGTTTAGCGGCTTTCCGGTAACTACGCTGGTGACAGTCCGGCCCATGTGCATGGAGTAGGTATCCATGATCCAGGCCATGGTTTGTTCGTTGGTGTTCATGTCGGGGGCGGGAACATCTTTTTCGGGTCCGATGAAATCGATGATCTCCGACGTGTAGCGGCGGGTCATGCGCTCGAGTTCACCCTGGCTGAGCAACTTTGGATCGCAAATCACGCCGCCCTTGGCGCCGCCGAAGGGTATGTTGACTACTGCGCACTTCCAGGTCATCCAGCTGGCCAGTGCGCGTACTTCGTCCAAAGTGACTTCGGGAGAGTAACGGATTCCGCCTTTAGCCGGGCCGCGCGCGATGTTGTGCTGAACGCGAAAGCCGGTGAATACCTCAATACGACCATCGTCCATGGTCACGGGAAAATGCACTATGATTTCGCGGGCCGGAGTCCTGAGCAACTTCCACAGGCCTTCATCGAGATTCAACTTGCGTGCCGCGAAATCGAACCGCGCGCTCTGCGCTTCCCAGGGATTGATCTCCTGGTCCAGAGTCACGGTTTGTGTTGCGATTGCCATATATTTCTCCAATTCATTCCGAACATCCAGGTCCTGCTAAGGCTTACCTTCGCACACATTAGACGTGAGCTGAATCGTATGGATGGGAGTGACACATCCATCCAATGAACACACCCAATGCATACGACCTGCTTCCGTGCAGGCCCAGATAGTCATATGCCCAAACCCATGTGAGTCTAGGCCCACCGGGTAGCTCCGTCAAGCCTTGCAGGGCCTCGCCTGCATCCTTTTGGAACCTGTCTACCAACCCGGGAATTGAAGAGCGAAGCGGCTCAATTTGACCGTACTCCGTCCAACTTTCAGGCCTGTGCATCCTCGACGTTTCTGGTTGCTTCTTGCCCTTTTTTGCCGAGCGGGTACGTCGATCAAGCAACGTCGCTGAGAGATCCGGATTTTCGGCCGAGATGTGGGCTCCGAACCGGAGAGGTAACATAGAGAAAGGTTACTAGTGGATGACCTTAGAGCAGCTGAGCGACGAAACGCGGACGCGGTGGTTCAGGGCTAAGCTACACTCGGCATAGCTCTTGCAGACTGAGTCCAGTCTTCAAGTCTTCGCCTTGGAGCATGTAAGCCGACCAGAGATTTGCCCGCGAAGCCTGGAGAAGCGATGGCAAACGCCTATAGGGTCCTCGTCATCGACGACGACAACACCGTCTGCGAGCTCGTTTCCGCGCTGGCAAGGACGATGGGACTCCACTGTGACGCCACCAAGGACCCTGCCACTTTTCTTGATCGAGTCACGCCGGAGACATCGTTGATTCTGCTGGACCTGATGATGCCCGGAATGGATGGCATCGAGGTTCTGAGGCTCCTGGGCGAACGGCGATGCAAGGCCCGGATCCTGTTGATGAGCGGAATGGACAAGAGAGTGCTGGAGACGGCCGAGAAGCTGGCGCACAGCCTGGGCCTGGCAGTTGTCGGGCATCTGCAAAAGCCATTTCCGCTCCCGGAGTTGAAAGATGTTTTGGAATCAGTGGCTGCAATGGAGGCACCGGCGTCAGTCAAAGCAATTCCGGCCATTGCGGTCTCCGATGAGCAGGTTCGCAATGCGGTGAAGAACCGCGAATTCCTGAACTACTATCAGCCGCAAATCAGCCTCAAAACCGGAGACGTGATGGGCGTGGAGGCCCTGGCCCGATGGCGTCACCCGGAAAGAGGGATGACGCTGCCCGAGAACTTCCTTGCGCGTCTCGAGGCTCTCGATCTGATGGACGATCTGTGCTGGAGCACTGCGGAACTCGCCGTGGCAGAAGCGAAGCAGTTTACAAAACGGAACGGCGAATTGTTGCGGGTTTCGATCAATGCATCCATGCGCTCCTTGCGCGACCTCGAGTTTCCCGATGCGCTGGTGACTCTGGCGCGAAAGTACGACTTCCCGGTGGAGATGATTGCAGTCGAAATTACTGAATCCGTATTGATGAGCGAACTCTCACGTACGCTCGATGTTCTGACCCGGTTGCGCATGAAGAACTTTCAACTCTCCATTGATGACTTCGGCAGCGGCTACGCGATGATGCGTCAATTGCAGAACGTTCCGGCCACGGAGCTCAAGATCGACAAGAGCATCGTTGAGAAGATGCATTTGAACGACAGCGATCGAGTGATGGTCGAAAAGATCGTCGAAATGGGCCATGAGCTGAAGATGAAAGTGATCGCCGAAGGGGTGATGACGCAGGAACAGTTTCAAATGCTCCGAACCAAAGGCTGCGATGGCGCGCAGGGCTATTGGTTCAGTTATCCGCTCCCTGCCGATGCGATGAAAAAGTGGTTGGCTACATACGAACTGCGTTAGGCGCGCAGAGACGATCACTGCTCACCGGCAGCCTCGTCGATCATTATTGGACGCCGTCTTCGAACTCCTCTATTGTCAAACCGCGGACAATTCATAGAAACTTAGGCGGTTGCCGTTTCTCGAAGATCGTGGGGATAAGGATGGGGCAGCTTCACAAAGTGGTCTTGGCCGCCGCACTAGGACTCGCCGTTTCCACTGTCCGGGCACAAGTCCCGTTCGACATTTCGCCGCCTGAAATCGCTCCGACGGCACAGACATCCGCGCCGAGCCCATCCTTGCAGCCGATGGCTGCGAGTCCCACCCTGCCGCCAGGAGGGCATCCGCTCGATTCGGCTGACCTGGAAGCATTCTTCGATGGCATCCTCCCGCTGCAGTTGGAACGAAGTGACATCGCGGGAGCCTCGGTGCTGGTGATGAAAGACGGGAACGTGCTTCTGGAAAAGGGCTATGGCTACGCCGACCTGAGATCCAAAAGGCCCGTCGATCCTAATTCGACCATCTTCCGACTCGCCTCGATTTCGAAATTATTCACATGGGTGTCTATCATGCAACTGGAGGAGCAGGGGAAGCTGAACCTCGACACCGATGTGAATCGCTGCCTCGATTTTCAGATCCGGCCTGCGTTCAACAAGCCGATCACGTTGCGCAACCTGATGACGCACACCGGCGGGTTTGAAGAGACGGTCGACGACATCATTCTCAGGGATCCGAAAAAGACCGTCTCGCTGCGGGACTACCTGATTGCCAATCAACCGATGCGGATTTTTCCTCCCGGAGAGGTTCCTGCGTATTCAAATTATGGAGTGGGGCTGGCAAGCTACATCGTGCAGCGCGCAAGCGGAGAACCCTTTGAGCAGTATGTGCAGGAGCACATCTTTGCGCCGTTGGGCATGACGCATTCCTCGTTTTATCAACCGCTGCAGAAACCTCTCGCCAACCTACCCTCCGAGGGATATCGCAGCGATACGACCAAGCCCACGGTGGGCTTCGAGTTCTTCAATCCCGTGGGAGCGGGCGGGATTTCTTCAACCGCTGCGGACATGGGCCGGTTCGGGCAAGCGCTGCTGAACGGCGGCAGTCTGGATGGCAAGTCGATCCTGAAGCCGGAAACCTTGGCGGCGATGTGGACGCCGCAGTTCCGCGCCAGCGACCAACTGCCGGCACTCTGCATGGGCTTCTACCAGGACTGGCGCAATGACCTGCGGTGGATCGGACATGAGGGGGATTTAATCGCTTTTCACAGTCTTTTCTTTGTCGAGCCGCAGCAGAAAATTGTGCTGTTCGTTTCGTACAACTCGGCGGGCGGCGGAGCCCAGCCGCGGCCGGAGATCATTCGTTATTTCTCGGACCGCTATTTTCCAGGCGCACCGAAGGTCGAATTCTTGAAGACGCCAGCCAGCCAATTGAGCGAGATCAACGGACAGTACGAAGCGTCGCGGCGTGGAGAAACCACCAAGCTGAAAGTGCTGAGCCTCTTCAGTCAGCGCAAGGCCACCGTCGATAAGGATGGGATTCTCACTGTTGAGGACTTCAAAGACCTGCGAGGGCACCCGATCAAATGGAAACCGATCGGGAAAGATTTGTGGCAAGCCGAAGATGACCAGCAGAGGATCTTTGCCATCCGCGACGGTGGGAAGAGAATTGTTCGGCTGGCCATTGAGTTTCCCGGCATGCAGTTGCAGCGAGTTCCCTGGTATGAGAACAGCAGGCTGGTGCTCGCGGCCCTTTGGGCGAGCCTGGGCGCGCTCCTGCTCGTTGTTATCGCGACGTTGCTGCGGATCGGCCGCCGCATTTTCTGGCGCAGGCGTCCGCGGCTCGGTCCGCAACCGGGCACCCGGTGGATTCCCTGGGGACCGCGCATGGCAGCATTCATGTGGGTCGTCCTCAGCGTGACCATTGTGATTTGGCAGGTCGCCACGCGAAATGAGATCGCGATTCCCTCGCCGGAATGGTATCCCTGGTTTGCGCTTTTGAACTGGGTGACCGCCCTGGCTATTGTGATGAGCGCCTTTGCGCTCGCGTCAGCAATCACGATCTGGTGGCGTGAAGGGATGCGCTGGATAACCAAGGTAAAGTTCACCCTAGTGGGACTCGCTTGTATGTTTTTGAGCTGGTTCGCAGTGCACTGGCACATCCTTGGGCCGGCCCACCGGATCTAGAGTACTTTCGGAATACACGTCGACCTTTTGAAGGCGGCGAACAGTGGCTTTTTCTTGAGGAAAAAGCCGCTTAAGTGAGTGCGTTCGGTCTACAACAATTCCGAAAGTGCTATAGCCTCGAGTGATTTCCCGATCGATTGTTGCACGCATCTTAAGAGGAGCTGGACAGGTACACTGGTGCCTGTGAACGCCTCTGCAAATCTGATCCAGCCCAACCGCAAAGAATTCCTGGCGCTCGCCAAAGCGCACACTTTGGTTCCCGTCTATCGCACACTCACGGCAGATCTGGAGACGCCGGTTTCGGCATTTCTGCGCGCAGCATGGCAGGAGCGCGAATGCTTTCTACTCGAGTCGGTGGAAGGCGGCGAGCAGGTCGGCCGCTACACATTCATCGGCCTGAATCCATACAAGCGCATTGTCGCTCGCGGACGCAACATTGCAATCAGCGAAGGCAAACGAGCGGTGCATCTTGAGGGAGATATTTTTGCCGTGCTGCGCGAAGCTCTCGGGGGACACAAGCCGGCACGGCTGCCCGGGATGCCGCCCTTTACTTCAGGTGCGGTGGGCTTTTTCGCTTATGACGCGGTGCGGCAGATTGAGCAGCTTCCAGTGCTGGCGAAAGATGAATTAGGGGTGCCCGATGCATGCCTGCTTTTCTTTGATGAGGTACTGGCGTTCGACCATGTGCGCAAGCAGATTTGGCTGATGGTCACAGCAGATGTGACATTGCTCGCTCCAGACAAGGCTTACGCAAATGCTGTGAAGCGGCTGGCGAAACTGGAGAAGCGGCTTGCCGGCACGCTGCCCAAATTGCGATCCGCGAAAGGCGGCGGAAAACTAAAAGTGAACTACCGCACCCGCAAGAAGGACTTTCTGGCTGCCGTGGAGCGGACCAAAGAATACATCGCCGCCGGGGATGTGTTTCAGACGGTGCTGTCGCAGCGATTCGACATGGAGCCGGGGTTGGATACCTTCCAGGTGTATCGCGCGCTGCGCACAGTAAATCCGAGCCCGTATATGTATTTTCTGCGCCTCACGCCGGATAGTGCGCTGGGCGGTACGCCAAAGAACTCGTCCAAAAAGTCAAAACACCCCACGGGTGCGATTGAGTTGGCGGGCTCGTCTCCGGAACTCCTGGTGCGCGTGCACGACGGGAAAGTAGAGTATCGGCCGATTGCCGGGACGCGGCGCCGCGGTGCAAGCGAAGCTGAGGATTTGGCGCTTGAGAAGGAAATGCTGAGCGATGAGAAAGAACGCGCCGAGCATGTGATGCTGGTGGACCTGGGACGCAACGACGTCGGCCGTGTGAGCGAATTTGGCAGCGTGAAGGTGGACCGGCTGATGTTCGTAGAGCGCTACAGCCACGTGATGCACATTGTCAGCACCATTGAGGGTCGACTCAAGCGAGAGTTGACTGCGGTGGATGCGCTGCGCGCATGCTTCCCTGCCGGGACGCTGAGCGGTGCACCAAAGGTCCGCGCGATGGAGATTATCGAAGAATTGGAGCCGGCGCGGCGCGGGACGTATGGCGGAGCGGTCCTGTATGCCGATTTCTCAGGAAATCTCGACTCCTGCATTGCGATTCGTTCGCTGTTGGCGAAGGACGGCAAAGGCTACGTGCAAGCCGGTGCAGGCATCGTCGCCGACTCAGTACCGGAGCTGGAACACCAGGAGTCGCTGAACAAGGCGCAGGCCGTGATTCGCGCAATCAAACAGGCGCAGGAACTGTAACCCTGGGCGCTGCTGAAGATTCTCATTCAGTCCAGGCTTGGCGCTTCCAGAGCGGATGACCGCAGAGCTTCGCTGCCGCAAACAAGAAGACGAGTCCCAGGATGAACACGCCGGGCACGATGGGCCAGCGTCCCTCAACGCAGTCGATCGCAGTATCGATGAGCTGAATGACTCCAGCGAGGGCCAGAATATGGCCCAGTGCTCGCTTGGCGCGAATTGCGAGCAGGGCAAGCAGAGCGCCGGCCAATCCAAGATTACGAGCCGCAAAATAGCCGGCAAAGATGCGAACTGCTCCGTTGATCTCATCCTGCGGTGAAGCGAGCATGGCCGGGTGAATCAGCGCGATCACGGCGCCCGCAGCGGTGAGAAGTGCGCCGAGAACAACGATCAGTTGCACCCACCAGGTGATTCGTTCGTCCGATGCCTCAACTGCCCTGGCTCCTAATTCCGCCTTTAGCTGCATCATGCTCAAGCCCTCAATGGCAGGTTGTCTCATTCTCAATGCCGGTGGGAGTGGTACGCCGAATTCGAGCAGTAGGTTCCCAATCTTCTGCAACTGCCCATTTGCCGAACCCCTCAAATCGCAAACTTGCATCTATCGGAAGACAGACCGTGCGACGGCCTCATCGCAGAAAAGGGGAATCAAGTATGGTTCCGCAAGCAAGTCGGACGAGTATCGCACAGGAGAAAACCCGGACCGGCCAGGACCAGACGCACCAGAAGAATCTCTCCCGGCCGTCGGCGGAAGAAATCTACCGGCAGGTAGCAACGAATGCGCGCCAGGAGCTGGGACGCAGTACGACGTCGCTCTGCCTGTCGGGGTCTGGAGGCGGCGCGTTCATGGGCCTGTCGGCGCTCGGAACAGCGATTGCAATTGCGCTGCTGGGGCCGTCATCAACGACAAATGTGATTTCGCGCATGTTCTACCCTATCGGCTTCATCGTAGTGATCATCGGGCGCTCTCAGCTTTTCACCGAGAACACGCTCTACCCCGTCGCACTGGTGCTGGCGGAGAAGCGGGAATTTTGGAATACGATGCGGCTCTGGTCGGTCGTGCTGCCCGCGAATGTGGCCGGTGCCTTTGCCTTCGCTCTTCTTGCGGCGCTGACATCAGCTTTGAATCCGGCTTTCACCGAATCGTTGAGCCAGCTCGGCGCGAATGCGCTTGCTCATCCGGCTTCCTCGATCTTCTGGTCCGGCGTGATTGGCGGATGGATCATTGCGCTGGCTGCGTGGCTGGTGTCGGGATCGCATTCCATCACCGGTTCGGTGATGGTGATCTGGATGCTGACATTTATCGTAGGCCTGGGCGATTTTGCGCATTGCATTGCGACCTCCTGCGAGGTTTTCGTCACGATTCTCAATCATCGCGCACCGTGGTTTGCTTTTCCGGAATGGTTCTTTCCAGCAGTGGCGGGGAATATTTGCGGCGGCGTGGGGCTGGTGACAATTCTGGAGTATGGGCAGGTCATCTACGGTCGGGAGTCGGAAGAGAACGTCATGGGGCGGAAGAGAGCCAGATGAAAACTCGGGAGGAAGCGGGTTATTCAGCGCCGAAGATGCGGCGGAAGAAATGACCGATGCGCTCGAAGAGACCGTTCTTCTTATGGTGCGCCGGCTTGGGTGGTGGCGCGCTCTCGGCGCTCGGCGATTGGTCTGAAGGCGTGCCCGCTGCGGCCGCAACATCGCCGGCATTGTAGGTCAGGGGCTGGACGGCCGTCCCTGCCTTGCCGCCATGCGTCGAGCCGGGGGAACCGGCAGTGATTGGCGCCAGACCCTCGCTTTGCGCTAGTGGAAATTCGTTGCCCTGGACTTGAGCGGGAGCTGGCGGGCAGCCGCACGGCTCCTTCTCCTGATCGACGACTTCGTGCAAGTTTCCATGCTGGAACATGACGCGCTGACCCGGTTGAACTCGATAGACGCTTCCATCAAAGACGCTGGTAACGAGCACGTAAGGAGCGTTGCCCGCCGGATTGTCGACGCAGGTGTCGCCACCGTCGCCGAGCCTGACCTTCACGTTGTCCATACCCGGACCGCCGATGAGAATGCGGAAGTCGGGTGTGAGCACAATGTCTGCGTTGCGCCCTGTGGCAAAATTGGCGTCGACTGCACCGTGATCCATTGCCATCATGACACCAGGCGCTTCGCCCGCGGGAACACTCGAATCGGCGGCCAGCTTCACGGTTGTGGAGGCGCAGACGTGCAAGGTGCCTCGCTGCGGCAGGACAACGTCGGTGGTGGTTGCCCCGGCCGTAACGGTGCCATTGGCGGCGATGATCGCCTTCCCTCCCATGACCTGCAAGGCGCCTGTGACGACCGCGGCACTGCCCGGAATACGGCTATCGAGAGCCACGATTGCAATTGGGCTACCCGCGGCCGACGCGGCGGGGACGGGAATGACCGAGGGATTGGCGGACGCTTGCGCATAAAGGTGCGGTACGAGCGATCCGAGAATGAGGGTCACGAGCGCGGTTATACGAATCGTACAGATGGCTGGGGACGGAGTTGCTGAGAAGGCCGCTGGCTTCACGCTACATTTCCAGGAAGTTCTTGATCATCTGGTGGCCGCCCTCGGTCAGCACGCTCTCAGGATGAAACTGGACACCCTCGATGGGAAACTTGCGATGGCGCAAGCCCATGATGACTGTGCCCCCGGCGGCCCCTGCACCGTTCGATTCCGGGGTCCGCGCGGTAACGGCGAGTTCGGCGGGCAGCGATTCTTCAGAAACAATGAGCGAGTGATAGCGGGTGCACGTGAGCGGGGTCGGCAGGCCGGAAAAGACTCCGTGGCCGTCGTGCTGCACCGCGCTGGTCTTGCCATGCATCAGCTGATGCGCGCGGACGACTTGACCGCCGAAAGCTTCACCGATGGCCTGATGACCAAGGCAGACGCCAAGAATCGGGGCCTTCCCGGCCATGCGACGGATCAGCGGAACCAGGATGCCTGCCTCGCCCGGCGTGCAGGGACCCGGGGAGAGCAGGATACGTTCGGGCTTGAGGGCTTCGACTTCGTCGATGGACAACTCGTCATTGCGGCGGACCACAACCTCTGCCCCCAACTCGCCCAGGTACTGGACCAGGTTGTAGGTAAAGGAGTCGTAGTTGTCGAGCACGAAAACCATGGTGAGACCAGTGTATCGCTTGGGCTGCCCAAGCGCGGGACCTGGCCTGCGAACCAACCGCTCAATGGGAAATTCCTGCGAGGCTGCCGGCAATACCGCAAAGCGTTACAAGAAGATTGACAAGAGCCGAATCCTGGCGCAATATATGTCGTATACGACGTATCGTATGCGACGGAGGTTGGGCATGATCCAAATTGACGTGGAATCTGCGATTGGATACACCTGGTATGCACTGGCACTGGTTTGGCTGGTGGGGTTGGCATTTACAAAGCGGACAGTTCGCTCGCAATCTACGGGGACACGACTGTTTCATCTTGCGCTTGCGGCCTTGGGGTTTGCCTTGCTGAGCAAGCGTGCGTTCACGCAAGGTTGGCTGGGCATGCGGTTTGTTCCCAATGAATATTCGATCGCGTTCACAGGATTCGTGCTCACGGTTGCCGGTTGCCTGTTTGCGATCTGGGCACGCATGACACTGGGCCGCAACTGGAGCGGGCGTGCGACGGTCAAGGCCGATCATCAACTTGTCACAAGTGGACCGTACGCCGTTGCGCGGCACCCCATCTACACTGGCCTGATGGTGGCCGTAGTGGGAACGGCCCTTGCAATTGGCGAGTGGCATGGTATCTTGGCGGTCGTCGTAATTTTGCTCGCGCTGATGATCAAGATGAGCCAGGAAGAGCGATTGATGATGCAGGCATTTCCGGGGGCATATCCCGTCTATCGGCAGCGCGTGAAGGCGCTGATCCCTGGGGTATTTTGATGGGTGCGCGAGGAGCATCCACCAAAAGGACGACAATTGCGGCGCTTGCCGAGCAGATGGAGCGCGACTTAAGCGGAATCCGCCGAGCCCTGCGTCGACCGCTCGATGCGGAGGTTGCGAAGGGCGAACTGACGGCGCCGCAGACAAGCGTGATGCAAGTGGTCGTGCGGCAAGACGGAATCAGCCTGAAGGACCTGAGCAAGGAGGTGAGCCTTGCACACTCGACAGTCAGCGGCATTGTGGATCGGCTGGAGAAGCGCGGGCTGCTTTCGCGGCGACCCGATCCGCAAGACGGCCGGATCAGCCGCGTGTACCCAACCGCGGTGGTGCGGGAGTTTGTGCGGAATCAAATTCCGATGCTTACGCGCGGGCCTCTGGAGGCGGCTCTGGAGCGTTTGAAGCCGGCAGAGAGAGTAGCCCTTGGGGATGCGGTGAAGCGGCTGAGGGAGTTGCTGGAAAAGGCTTAGCGGCCGGCAAGATTGCGCGCGGTTGCGCTTATGCGAGCGCATCTGCAAAACTTACGATGGTTCGCGAATGATGGTTCTTCACTTTCTAATCCAGGGCCGGGTGCAGGGGGTTGGCTTTCGATGGTTTGTGCACCGGGAGGCCAGTGAGCTCGACCTGCGCGGGTGGGTGCGCAACACCGAGGATGGCGATGTGGAAGTAGTGGCTTCGGGCACTGCGGAGGATATTGCCGAGTTGCGCGCCAGTCTGAAAAAGGGACCGCGCGGGAGTCGCGTGGACCGCGTGGTTGAACACCACCTCGATGAGGCGGAGGCTCGCGACTTGCAGTCATTCCGGATTGAGGGAGCGTGGTAAGTACAGGGAATAGGGAACAGGGAATAGATTTCAAACTTGCACCTTCACAGAATTAGAACCATTGCAAAATCCTTGAGAACAAGCAAAAGACCAGCGAGTCGACCGCTTTTCTATTCCCTATTCCCTATCCCCTAATCCCTATTGCCTGTTCCCTGCTCTTCCGCCTTCTATAATCGATAGGGAAGCCGAACCGCCGACCCACCTGTTCCCTTCCCAGTGACACTACTTCAATCAAAGTCTGTCTACATTTCAGGAGAGAGCAGAAGCATGCCAGAAAAGAAACCGCCAGTGAATATAGAAGCTTTGAAGGCACTGGTGCGCACGGTGCCCGATTTTCCCAAGCCAGGGATTCTGTTTTACGACATCACTACCCTATTGAAGGACAAAACCGGCTTTGCGCAACTGATTGATGCACTCGCGGCGCACTACATTGAGGAAAGAATCGACTTGGTTCTCGGCATCGAGGCGCGGGGGTTTATCTTTGGTCCGGCGCTCGCCTACCGGTTGAATGCCGGATTTGTTCCTGTGCGCAAGCCCCGTAAACTGCCTGCACCGGTGGCGCGCGTAACGTATGACCTGGAATATGGCTCGGACACGCTCGAAATCCACATGGATGCAATCAAACCGGGTCAGCGTGTGGTGCTGGTCGACGACCTGCTGGCAACGGGCGGCACGATGGAGGCGACAGTAAAGCTGGTGAAGCAGTTGGGCGGCAAGATCGCCGGACTGGGATTCGCGGTGGAGCTCGATTTTCTAAAGGGACGCGATCGCTTTTCAGAGTACGACGTCTTCAGCCTGCTGCACTACGACGAATAGGCATTGCAGGCAGCCGACGCGCGCTGCGCGCGTCATTCGCGGCTGGGAAAGAACCCGACTCTTTGGCGATTAGCCCAGCGCCGCATTTCAGCGGCTCCGCATTTACTCGGCGATGCTCTTCAGCGCACCGTCTGCCTCGGTCTCATGCGTTGTCGATTCTGCCGATGCACCTTCGCTGTTCTCAAGAAGCATCTGCGCATCGGCGAAGCGATAACCCACGTACACATCCGTGAGCAGGTAGATTGGGCTGGACGGGTCGTCTTCAATCTTCTTGCGTAACTGACGGATAAAAGTGCGCAGGTATTCGACCTCTTCTCGGCAATCTGCGCCCCAGACCGCGGTGAGCAAGCGGGCGTAAGTGATCACTCTGCCGGCGCGGCTCATCAGGCAATACAGGATGTCGTACTCCTTGCGAGTAAGGTGGACGGGCTGCCCGCGCTTGGTGACGCTGCGACGTGCCGGCGTGAGACGGATTTCGCCGATTTCGATGGGAGCATCTTCCACGCGTGTCGGGGCATGAACGCGGCGATGGGCAGTGCGAATCCGCGCGATGAGCTCGCGAATGCTGAATGGCTTGGTGATGTAGTCGTCCGCGCCCAGCTCCAGCGCTTCGACTTTTTCTTCCTCGCCGTCGAGGACAGTCACCATCAGCACGGGCAGCCGGGGCGCGAAGGCGCGAATGCGCCGAAGCGTCTCAATACCGCCGATACCGGGCATGTTGATGTCGAGCAGAACAACGTCGACCGGAGAGGAATGGAGCAACTGCAACGCTTCTTCGCCGCGCGAGGCCTCATGCACCTGCAAGCCGAGTTCGACGAGCGGGGGCCGCAGGGCGCGGCGAATGGCCGCTTCGTCGTCAACGATCAGGACACGGATAGCAGGCTGGTTCATTGAGATTTCCTCTTTTGTACCGGTGCGGGAATGGCCGCGAAAAATGTTGTGCCTTCCTCCTCGTCGCTGGTCACCCAGACATACCCACCATGGATGAGAGCGGCGCGCTTGGCGACGGCGAGGCCAATGCCTGTTCCTGGGGCACGATTCGAAGAAGTGGAAGAGCGGTAATAGCGATCGAAAATTCTCTCGCGATCCGACATGGGAATGACTGGGCCGAAGCTGTGCACGGAAAATATCACTTCAGCCTTGGACTGGACAGCACGAATGGTGATGGTGGTGCCGAAGATCGAATATTTGCAGGCGTTGTCGATGTATTGCGAGAGCAGCATGACCATCAGCTGACGGTCGCAGGTGAGCATGAGACCTTCATCAGGAAGGCTGATGGTGACCTTCATGCTCGCGAGACGGTCATTCAAGCTGGCGACCACTTCTTCAACCAGCGCACCGACGTCGACCGGATGCGCATCGATTGCGACATCGCCAGCATCGAGGCGGGCGGTGATGAGAAGGCGTGCCGTCAGGTCGCTGAGCTGGCCGGCCTGTTCGTCAATGAGCGAAACCAGTTCGGCTTGGGATGCGGTGAGATGGCCCATTTCGCTGAGGCCGGTGCTGGCCGCGCGGATCGCAGTAAGCGGAGTCTTGTAAGCATGAGCCAGGCTGTCGAGAACCGTGGAACGGAGTTGTTCGGTGCGACGCTCCGTTTCGATGCGGCTCTCATTCGCGAAAGCGCGATAGCGGTCGAACGTGATGGCAATGAGAGAGGCAATCGCATTGTTCGTAAGCGGGCTGGTGTCCCCGCGAACCACCAGGCTACCGATAGGCACTGTTCCAAGACGCACCACGCGGCGGCCGATACCTGTTTCTTGATCGTCATCTGAGGTTTCGAAGTAGTAGACGTTTTGCGCCAGTTCCTGCGGGTCCTCTTTCCAAAAACCCGCCTGATAGGTCTCGTGCAGGTCGGCATCGAAGACAACGACCGCCTCAAGCGCAAATATTTCGTGGACCAACTCGGCCAATTGCGCGCCGGGCTCCACGTGGAGGTTCATCTGCAGCGTGCGACGAGTGAAATCGTAGAGGTCGTGCATCTGGCCGCCCCACGACTCGGATTCCTTTGCATGCTCGGTGACGCGTGCAGAGAGGCGGCTGACAAGCAGCGCTGTGAGCACGAAGGCCAGGAGCGTGACAGAATTCGCCGGGTCGGCAGCAGGATTGAACTCGGCCTGGCGCGCAGTGAGGTAACTCTGTACAACAACGGCGGACAGCGAAACCAGGACGGCCTGCCAGAATCCGCACAGCAGAGCTGTCGGGACGACGATGAGCAGGCAGAGAAGAGCGGACACCGGAAGCAGCCATTGAAACCAATGCGCAAGCAAGCCGATAAAGGCAATTGCCAGGATGCCCAGCACAGACTCAAGCGTGAACAGAAGGGCGCGAGAGCCTGTGCCGCGGGTGCGCCTGGCACCCAGCGTGGTTCGTAGGGGGATGTACGTGCCAGACATCCGGCTGCGTCCTTTCTATTCGGGCGCCAAGAGCGGACTCTCCGCAAGCTTGCTTTGAAATCGCGCCTGCGTGCGCTGCGCTCGTCCGGGGGATCGGAGTTGTAGAGCGAACAGATTCGGCCCTTGCCGCGGCGCCTCTTTCAACGATTGAAAATCGTGTCTGAATTTTATCAGGATATCCATGCCATTCTTATGCGCCCCGGTGTAAGAGCATGCGGAGAAACCCCGTTTGGAGAGCCCGATTGCGCCAAAAGTGCCGTCAAATAAGCCGATCAGGTTCATAAAGATATCTTTTTGAGTTCTTCATTTTTTCTTTATGAGTCGTTTGCGTTACTAGTGTTAATCCGCTGCAACAAGTCAGCACCTGAAGAGAAGCGCAAGACGCCTCACGCACCTCAACAAAGGGTCGATTAGGTCAAAGAACCCGGACGCCACGCGTCTGCGACTGGAATCGAGTCCGCACGTTACCGCGTGCGACCTCGGCCCCTGCTGTCTCTGATTTCTTTCCGCGTCCCACCAAAATCCATCATTTTACCGGAGGAACAGTGTCGATTCACCTGAACCTAAACCGCCTTCTGCTTTCGATTGTCGGCGCGACCCTAACGTTTTCGCTGTCGGCTGTCGCGCAGACACCCGCAACGCCCCCACCCGCAACGGATCAAGCTCCGGCTTCAGCACCGGCAACACCCGCCCAAACGCCGGCGCCGCCCGCCGCGCCGGCAGCAGCGCCAACGTGGAGTGTCGGGCCCATGGACATCAGCGGCCTGATTGATGGGTATTACAGTTACAACGCCAATCGCCCGAGCGACGCAGCGAACGGCCAAATCAACGATTTGTACAACTTCAACGACAAGACGGATCAGTTCAATCTGAGCGAGGCTCGACTGACGTTGAACCACGATCCGGACCCAGTGGGCGCGCATATTGACGTTTTCTACGGGCGGACCAACACACTGGTCAATGGCGGCTCGCACGATCAAGGCGATTACATCGAGCAGGCATTCCTGAGCCTGAAGCCGCCAAAGGCGAAGGGCCTCGAACTGGACTTTGGAAAGTTCGTGACTTCGGCGGGAGCTGAAGTGATTGAGTCCAAGGACAACTGGAATTACTCGCGTTCAATCCTGTTTGCCTGGGCGATTCCCTACTTCCATTTCGGGCTGCGCTCATCGTTGCCAGTTTCGAAAGTGGATACGATCGGCGTACAGGTGGTGAACGGGTGGAACAATGTCACCACCAACAACGGCGGCGTGACGATTGGCCTGACCAATGCGCTGGTAAAGCCCAAGTACACGTGGAACGTGAACTACTACACAGGCCCTTCGAATGCAGATACCGAGAAGGGATACAGAAACCTGATCGACACAACGTTGCTGCTGACGCCGAATGCGAAGTTCAACGCTTACCTCAACTACGACTACGGCCAGAATCGCGATGCAATTACGGGAACCGGGGCAACCGCGACAGGCGACAACAACCTGAACCACTGGCAGGGCGTTGCGATCGCGGCACATGAACAGTTCACCGGCACATCGGCCGTAACAGGAAGATTCGAGTTCTTCCACGACATGAATGGCTTTTCGACGGGCCTCGCACAGGAACTTAAGGAATTCACGGGGACCTACGAGTACAAGTGGGCCGAAGGGCTGCTGACTCGAATCGAGTATCGACGCGATTGGTCGGATCAACCTTATTTCCACAAAGGCGACACCAATTTTGTCGACGCCCAATCAACAGTGACTGCAGGATTCGTTGCATTTTTCGGTCCTAAGCGCTAGCGAAAAGGAGTTGCGGACTCGACCGGAGACGGTGAAGAGTCCGCGACGCTCGCAAAAGAAAATCATAAGGGCTGGAGTGAATTTTCTTCATTTCATCTTTATCGAAGCATCTCTAGCCTTTCAGTTGTCCAAAGAACCGTTCCTGCATCAGCCCGCGTAGGAAATTGGAGACGGGCGAGCCAATCACAATGACCGGGAGTCCCTACCCCGGAGCAGACTCACGAATTTCAAATTTCCAGGAGAATGTCATGGCAGATCAAAAAGCACCTCAGATGCAGGCCACCCTGGGCCTAACCGGGTTGACCGCAAACGCAATGGCGCTCATCGCTCCCGGCGCCTTCCTGTGGCTCACCTTCTTCATCCAGGCAACAACTGGCGTGGCGGGCCAGCCCTCCACAGCGCCTGCGATGTGGGCCGGCATCTTCGCCGCTTTGCTGCTGTGCCTGGCAACGGCCGTGTCCTACGCCGAGATTTCAAAGCTTTATCCGGGCACGGGATCAAGCTACTACTACGCAGAACAGGCTTTGCTTTCGAAGGACAAGGCTTTCAAATACGCCCGCATCGCTAAGTTCATCGTTGGATGGGGCTCGCATCTTTATTACTGGGTCTATCCGGGCGTGATGGTTGCCGTCACCGGCATCTTCGTCGGATATGTGGTTGGATTCCTCTATCCCAGTTTCATGAGTGGAGCAAACCCCGGTCCGGTCTTCATGGCCCTGATCGCGGTGATCTTCTCATTTTTCGTCGCGTGGATCGCCTCGAAAGGCGCCGGTGCATCAACAGCGGTGAATATTGCCATCAACATCGTGCAGATCTCCGCTCTGGTGGTATTCAGCGTTCTAGCGCTCGGGTATCGCGTCAACCATCCGGCGGGGTCCCCCGCCTTCCAGTACGATACGCAGACGCTGTCTACTTACGCCTATCAGTTCGCTACTGCCAAGGACGGTTCGACGGTACGTGACGCAAGCGGGAACCCCATGCCGTTGCTGGATAAGGCGGGCAAGCCAGTTCCCTTCACCATCGACTATCCGGCCGCAGATGCGAGCGGAAATATGCTGACTCACACGTCGGCCGCCTCCGTGATTCTGCCGCACAACCTGAACTGGATGTTCATTCAGGCGACGGTTGCGATTCTCATACTCGTGGGCTTCGAATCGGTGACCTCGATGGGAGGAGAGGCCAAAAACCCCACAAAGCACATTCCGATCGCCGTGATTGCCTCGCTGCTGATCCAGGGACTCTTCTGCTATCTGTTCGAGTACTTCGCAGCCAACTACTTCCTCAACTCCGGGTATACCATGCAAAGCGCTGCAACTTCTGCCGCACCTCTCGGGGACATGATGATCATTGTTGGCGATGCGCTGCTGGGGCAGGGTCATGGCAAATACTTTATGCTTGCTGAGGCAATTACGGTGTTCTTTGCGCTGATTGGCACAACGCTGAGCTGTATGAACACCGGGGCCCGCGTAACCTACGCGATGGGAAAGGACGACGAGGCACCAGAGCATTTCGGAATTCTGCACGCCGAATCTCTTTCTCCGCGTAAGGCCATCTGGACGCTGGCGATCATTTCGGCTGTCATCGGCGTTGTCGCAGTTTCATTGGCCTTCGGGGACGCCGGAGCGCCCAGCGACGCCACAATTGCCGCGTTGCCACACGGCATCCTCTCGAGCTTCGGCTATACCACGCACGACAAGATGGCGGCGCTCCCGAACTCCCTGCTGGCGATTACGCTGACCTCGAACTTCGGCACGTTCATCCTCTATGCGCTCAGCTGCTTGCTCTGCATCATCGCCTTTCACAATCGGCCAGACCACAACCTCCTGGTGCACACGCTGATTCCCGGTTTCGGTCTCCTGGCCAACTTGGTTTGCATGGGCTTCTACTTGGCGGGTCCATTCTTTAACCTCGGCACCAAGATGGAACCTCTCACGGCGCTGGGCATCTCCGCTGTCTGGGGCCTATATGGAGCGATCTACTTCCTCCGTTCATCTAAAGCGAAGGGGAAAGCGGTTCTGCTCGAATCGAAGAAGGTTCTCAGCTAGCTGTTGACTGAAAACCGGAACACAAATACTGGGTGGCATCTCCGAGGGTCCCTTTGGCACAGGGGCGACGGAATACCACCCAGTAGGCTTTTGAAGTTAGTTGCTTAATGACCATTAGATATCCCCCGCGAACACGCGGCAGGACTTTCAGGCGGCTCCGCACATGTTAGAGGTACAGTTCGGCCAGGCCAGCGATCCAGGCAAAGTCCGAACCAATAATGAAGACTCGATGGGCGCATTCATTCCTTCCTCACGCCAGCAGGCTCGGTCGCATGGCTACCTGTTTGCGGTGGCGGACGGCGTCGGTGGTTTGGATCTGGGCGAAGTGGCTTCGGCCACGGCGGTTTCCGTGATCACCGAGGAGTTTGCGAAGGCGCAATCGGGAGCGATGCTGATCAGCCTGTTGCCGCGGCTAATCCATTTTGCCAATGCCGCGGTACACGACCGCACCCTGTCTCCGCAGTATCGCGGCAAGAAGATGGCAACCACGGTAGTGGCCTGCGCGCTGCGGCATGACCAGGCGATCGTCTCGCACGTTGGCGATTCGCGCTGCTACCTGGTGCGCAATGGAAAGGCCAAGCAGATTACGCAGGATCATACGTGGGTCAATGAGCAAAGGAAGCTGGGACTGATTTCGGCCAGCGACATTGCTGAATCGGACGCGCGCCACGTGTTGATTCGATCGCTCGGGCCGGAGATGTTTGTGTCGCCCGACACGACGGCACTGACGCTGCAACCGGGAGACATGCTGGTGCTCTGCACAGACGGGTTGCACGACGAGATGAGCGGGCCAATGATCGCGGAGATCGTGTCGCAGCAGAAGAATATCGATGAGATTGCGCGCGAACTAGTGACGCGCGCGGTGGAAATCGACGGCAACGATAACACCACCGCACAAGTGATCCGCGTCCGATCGGTGGAGCAGGTGGGCATGTATCGCGGGCGGCCCTACAGCTTGCCCTCGTAGGCCAGCGTGTGACAATTTCCCATTACTGGCGGAGTACATGGGGCCAGCCTGTAAAGTAGTGAAGGTGTCTACGGAGTAAGAACGCACGATGGGTTTTCTAGACAGCGTCGAAGCTGGAACGCAAATCGATTCCTATCGCATTGACGCACCTGTGGCGCGCAGCGGAATGGCTTCAATTTTTCGCGCGACCGATACGCGCAATGACCGGGTTGTCGCCCTGAAGATTCCGCATCCCGACATGGAAGCCGACCCGATTCTTTTCGATCGGTTCCAGCGCGAGGCCGGCATCGGCGAGCGGCTGAATCACCCCGGAGTGATGCGGGTATTTGACGGCGAGAAGCGCTCCCGTGTCTACATGGTGATGGAGTGGTGCGATGGGCGGCTTCTTCGCGACATCCTAAGCGAAGGAAAGATGTCCCACGACCGGGCGATACGAATCGCAATCAGGGTTCTTGAGGCGCTCGAATATATTCACGAAAATGGTGTGGTCCACCGCGATCTGAAGCCCGAAAACATCATGGTGGATGCCGACGACAACATAAAGCTGATCGATTTTGGGATTGCCGGCGATGCGGCTGCACGACGTTTGACCTATGCCAACTTTACGGCGACCCTGGGTACCGCCGACTACATTTCGCCGGAACAGGTGAAAGGCAAGCGCGGGGATGGGCGTTCGGACATTTATGCAATGGGCATCATCTTGTACGAGATGCTGACCGGCAGACAGCCCTTTACCGGGTCATCACCAATGGAAGTGATGAACGATCGTCTTCTGAACTATCCGACGCCGCCATCGGTGGTTGACCCGGCCATTTCGCCGCAGTTGCAAGAGGTCCTGTACCGCGCACTCGAACGCGATCCGAAGAATCGTTATGCGCGAGCGAAGGATTTTGCACATGACCTGCAGCATTTGGACCAGGTTGGAGTCGAAAATCGACCAGAAATCCACAACTGGCGCAAGCGCAAAGCCCAGTTGCCACGCGCCATTCTTTACTATTCCGCGATTGCTCTCATCCCTGTCGTCATCCTTCTGCTGATGATGCTGGTTGCCCATCATAAGTAGAGCAAATTGGGCTGGAAATCCTCACGGGTTCTTTATGTCCCAAGCTCTACGATTTGAATGCAAACCCACATCTTTCCTGCTCGAAGGAGACCCATGGCAAAGTACAAACTTGAGTACATCTGGCTTGATGGCAAGAAGCCGATTCCTGAATTGCGCGGCAAGACTCAGCTCAAGGACTTTGAGAAGCCGCCCACTCTCGCCGATCTGCCCCTTTGGGGGTTCGACGGTAGCTCCACGATGCAGGCCGAGGGCAAGAGTTCGGACTGTATTCTCAAACCCGTGGCTTTTTATCCAGATGGTAGCCGCAAGGACGCCTACATTGTTCTGAGCGAAGTGATGCACCCCGATGGCACGCCGCACTCGACAAATATGCGCGCCACAACCGAGGACGACCCCGACCTGTGGCTTGGCTTCGAGCAGGAATACTTCCTTTACAAAGACGGCCGTCCGCTGGGATTCCCGGAAGAGGGCTTCCCCGCGCCCCAAGGCCCGTACTACTGCGGAGTCGGTTACAAGTACATGGGCAGGATCGCCCGCACTATCGTCGAAGAACACCTCGAGCTTTGCCTCTATGCAGGCATCAATCACGAAGGTATCAATGCCGAGGTGGCGAAGGGCCAGTGGGAGTTCCAGATCTTCGGCAAGGGATCGCACAAGGCTGCTGACGATGTCTGGGTCGCACGCTACCTGATGGCACGGCTCTGCGAAAAGTACGAAGTCGACTTCATGCTGCATTGCAAGCCAATCAAGGGCGACTGGAATGGCTCGGGCATGCACACCAACTTCTCCACCAAACATCTGCGCGAGGTGGGTGGCAAAGAATACTTCGAAGGGCTGATGGCTGCATTTCAGAACAATATTGCCGCGCACATTGATGTCTACGGGCCAGACAATCATCTGCGCTTGACCGGCCATCACGAGACGCAGGCCATCGACAAGTTCAGCTACGGCCTTTCGGATCGCGGAGCTTCCATCCGGCTGCCCGTCAACTTCATCAAGAACGGCTACCGTGGCTACCTGGAAGATCGCCGTCCGAACTCCGAGGCCGATCCGTACCAGATCGTTTCCCGGATTGTGAAGACAGTGAACAGTGTCCCGGTGCCTGCACTGACACTCGCCTAACCCCGCATACCACCTGGCCGGCGACGGCGCCTCCGTCACCGGCTGGGCCCCTCAAGTTCTCGCTCAGTATTTCGAAGTTTAGAGAAGCTAAGTGTTGCGATCCTCGGTCACCCCGGGGAGTGTCGGAAGCCGGGGAAGCCTCTCTCTGCCTGCCACTCGTCGATGTTCCGATATGTTTTCCCACCGACCTCCTACCGGTGAAGATGATTTATCCTGTCGGGTACTCCATTTAGCGCCGAACAGAGGAGATGTATGTCGACTGAGTTGCGGAATTTTCTCGCCCTTTCGTACGAAGAGTTGGAAGAACTCAATCTGAAAGCCAAAGCAGATCGCATGAACCGGGTCGCGATCGAGGAGATTCGCGAAAAGCGACTCAAATACCTGACCGATGAAAAGCGCATTAAAGCGGTCACCGTGCTTTTCAGCGATCTCGAAGGACGGTTGCACCTACTCGACTACGACAAAAAGTTTTTGACTGGCGCTTACGAGAACCTGACCTTCGACGGCTCGTCGATTCGCGGATTCACTGCGCAGAAAGAGAGCGATCTGCGGCTGGGCATCGACTGGAGCGCCTTCTACTGGGTGCCCTCCGATGTCTTCGGGACCGGGAAAGCGCTGGTCTTTGGCAACGTCATCGATAAAGACGGCTCGCCCTACGCCGGAGATTTGCGAGGCGTGCTCAAGAACTACTCCGAAAAGCTGTTCAAGGAGAAGGAGTACACACTAAATGCGGCTACGGAGATCGAAGGATTCCTGTTCGCGGGCCGCGACGCGGAGCAGACCTACCACCAGACCGGCAAGTTTGAGTTCATCAGCACAGGCGGCTACTACCACTCGCTGCCGCTCGATCCGCTGCGCCAGTTCATCGACACGGCGGCTGAAGTGCAGCGGGCGATGGGATTCCAGAACGAGAAAGATCACCCCGAGGTGGCGCCTAGTCAGTTCGAGATCAACTACGGCTACGCCGAGGCCGTTGCGGCAGCCGACCAGATTCAACTGTACAAACTGCTGTGCCGGCAGATCGCGAGCAACATGGGCTACACGGCCAGCTTCCTGCCCAAGCCGGTGGTGGGTGTAAACGGCAGCGGCATGCACACCAATGTTTCCGTGTCGAAGGGCAAGACCAACCTGTTCTGGGACGAAAAGGGACTTGAGCAGCTGTCGAAATTCGGTTGGGACTTTCTTGACCGCATTCTTACTCATGCCCTGGATCTGTGCCTGGTTTTCAATTCGAGCGTGAACGCCTACCGGCGGCTCGATCCGCACTTCGAGGCGCCCAACCAGATTCGCGCTTCTGCGGTAGACCGCGGCGCGATGGTGCGCGTTCCGATCGGCAACCATCGATCGATGAGGACCGAGGTGCGCGCGGTGGCGCCGGATGCGAACCCGTACCTTGCGCTCTACGGCATCTTCAAGACTGGAATTGACGGGCAAATCTCCGGAGCCGACAACCTTCGCGCGGGCGGCAAGTACCTGCCGGATAACATTCAGGAAGCGATCCAGGATTTCATGGAATCGAAGTGGATCGGGGAGATTCTGGGTACCGATGTGCAGGGCCGCTACGGGGACTTGAAGCAAGCGGTCGCGAATCGCTCTCCACGTGAGTTGGGAACAATTGTGAAGGGTTCCGAAGTGCAGTTCCATCACGCTGTCTACAATCAGTCGTTGTGGAATTTGTTCTAAAGTGGCGTTTTAAGCGGCCAGCAAAATTGAGCTACGAACGATGCGGCGCAACCTTCGGGAGGTTGCGCCGCTTCTTTTTGCACGAGCCTTCGGTGATGCAGCACTTCCTATTTCACGTTGGGCAGGAAGTAGGCCTCGACGGCCCGCATTAAAGACGAATGGTCGATCTTGGGCTGGACTCCCTCATAACGTGCAGACCAGCAAATCTGATTCACGAGATCGCGCGGATAACAACCCCGCAACTCCAGCTTCAACGATTCCTTAATCAAGGCGATGAGGTCTCTTATCAGAGCGGGATCTGCCTCAATTTCATGGTCCCTCGCAACTCGGCGAAAGATCTCGCAGAATTGATCGTCGTTGACCGCACCAATGCTGATCTTTGTCTGGATGCGCCGCAGGAAGGCCGGGTCCAGCAACTCGGCCGGATCGAGATTGGATGCGAACACAACCAGCATTTCGAATGGGATTTCGATCTTGCGGCCACCCGCCAAAGTGAGGAACTCGATTCTACGATCGAGAGGCACGACCCAGCGGTTCAGCAACTCGTCGGGACGAATGCGTTGGCGGCCAAGATCGTCGATGATCAGCACGCCGTTGTTGGCTTTCATCTGCATCGGGCCGACGTAGAACTTGTTGATCGGGTTAAATTGCAAGTCGAGCATCTCGGCGGTCAGTTCGCCTCCAACCATCACAGTGGGACGATGGCAACGAACCCAGCGCAGATCGCGGTTGTCCGACTCCGACTCCCAGGTCCGTTTGTGAATTGCAGGATCGTAGACGGTGATGATCTGACTGTCGACTTCGATTGCATACGGTATCCAAATCGCATCCTCCGCGAGGACGCGCGAAAGGGTCTCGGCGACTGCTGTTTTTCCGACGCCGGGAGGGCCATAAAGGAAGATGGCAGAACCGGAATTGAGTGCAGTCCCGAACTGGGCCAGTATCTTGCTGTCGATGACCATGTGCGCGAACGCGCGTTCGATGTCCGGCGGATGCACCTCGACGTTGCGGACGCTCTGCTTGCGGACTTGCTCGACATAACTGGCCAATGATACCGGCGCGGGGCCGGCATACTGGCTATGCGAAAGAAGTTCCAACGCCCGCGATCGCCCCTGGGAAGTAATCGCGATGTAGGGGATGTTCCCGGTCATTCCCGTGACTTCGCAAAGCAGCTTTCCGCGCAGCCGGCTGAACAGGTCATTGGCCACGTCAAAATTCAGCCGCATATGCTCGCCGAGATCGAGAACTGAGAACGGGCCAGACGTATAGAGCGACTTCAAGGCCAGGTCTTCGAGGACAGAATCGCGCACGCCTACTTCAGGAATCGTTCGGGGTCGATGGTCGGGGGTTGCGATATGTTCAGTCTTGCGGAAATCTTGAATATTGAGAATATCTTCCAATTTGCAGTCTCCGGTAGATGTGAATATACCCCCTTGTTTCGATGCGAGCCAATGTTTTGTATAGCTTGAGGAGTACGAAAGAGAGGTACTTGGGTTTCGTCTGGTTAGCAGACAAGGATGAGTGCTATTGACAGAATTCTGTCGAGGGCCAATGGAATATCTTGTGAAGGAGCGGAAGAACAGTCCCGGCAAAGAGTCAGTCCGAGACCAGAAATCCTCTGACCGGCGACCGAAAGCTAACTTTGTTCGCCGCTGATTAGTCGGAAAGACGAGGTATTTTTGATAGTGGATATTTTTGATTTGCGGGGGAAAAAGGCATTAGTCACTGGCTCTTCGCGCGGGCTCGGTTTCGGAATCGCGCTGGCACTGGCCGAGGCTGGCGCGGAGATCGCGCTGCACGGATCGAAGTCCGTACCTGCAGAAGCCATAAAACGTATCGACGAGGCCGGCGGGAAACCCACCACTGTGACCGGCGATCTGAGTGATCCCGACGTTTGCCGTCAAATCATCGACCAAGTCATTTCCAGCTTCGGCGGGATCGACATCCTCGTGAACAATGCTGGGACGATTCGTCGTGCTCCGGCAGCGGACCATTCGTGGGAGGATTGGAACACGGTCCTTGAGACGAATCTTTCGAGTGTCTTCCGACTGAGCCAGCTGGCCGGGCAACACATGCTGGCACAGGGCCGTGGGAAGATCATCAATATCGCGTCGATGCTCACATTCCAGGGCGGAATGTTTGTCCCCTCGTATGCAGCGGCCAAGGGCGGCGTTGGGCAATTGACAAAGGCCTTTGCCAATGAATGGGCCTCCCGGGGAATCAACGTAAATGCGATTGCACCCGGCTACATGGAGACAGACAATACGGCTGCGCTGCGTGCCGATCCGGTTCGCTCGCGGCAGATTCTCGAGCGAATTCCAGCTGGGCGCTGGGGAAATCCATCGGATTTGAACGGAGCCGCGATCTTCCTCGCATCGCGAGCCAGCGACTACGTGCACGGCCATATTCTTGTGGTCGATGGCGGATGGTTGAGCCGCTGAGTGAGAGGGCACATGCTTTGCGGATCCTGAGCCACAAACCGCAAGCCGTCATCAATGGCTCCGCAGCGTCTTCTACAATGTCGGAGCAAGCTTCTGTTGACCTCGCCACGAGTCCTTCTCTTTTTCATGGCGACCAAGTTGAATCGAATTCTGAACGCGAGGGAATGCATCGATGAGTGAATCGGCTGGAAACGGTCTGACATTCCGCAAGAGTGCTGAATTGGATCTTCTTTCGTTAGGTGCCCTAGTGCACCGGCTGGACCCAGGGATAATCCCGTTTCGCAAAGCGACACAATGCACGATCCATGTCAGCGGCGGCGAGTTTAATGTGGCCGCCAATCTTTCCGATTGTTTCGGGCTCAGGACCGGGATTGCCAGCGCGATGGTGGACTATCCGCTGGGTGAGTTGATCGCCGAGCGCGTGCGCGCCATGGGCGTCAAGCCCTTCTACAAGCATTTCGCGCACAACGGCGTAAACGGGCCCAATATGGCTGCTGTTTATAGCGATAGAGGTTTTGGCGTGCGTGCCCCGGTTGTCTTTTACAACAGGGCCAATGAGGCTGCCGCACAACTGAAGCCGGGTGATTTCGACTGGAAGGCGATCTTTGCCGGTGGCGTCAAATGGGTACATAGCGGTGGAATTTTTGCAGCGCTCTCGCCAACCACGTCGGAACTTGCGGTCGAAGCAATGCGTGAGGCCAAGGCGGCTGGTGCGATCACCTCCTTCGACTTGAACTTCCGTGAGAAGCTATGGAATGTCTCCGGAGGCAATGAGCACGCAGTCAACGTGATTGGACGTATCGTCGAGAACGTGGATGTTCTGGTTGGCAACGAAGAGGACTTACAGAAAGGACTGGGAATTGCAGGACCTGAGATTGCATCCAAGTCCAAACTCGACCCGCGTGTCTTCTTCGAAATGATCGACAAAGTCGTGCAGAAACATCCCCGTGTGAAGGTAGTCGCGACGACACTGCGGGAAGTACACTCAACTAATAGGCATAGCTGGAGCGCAGTTGCCTGGATGAATGGAAAGACATACACGGCGCCGACTGCTGAACTGGAAGTATACGATCGCGTCGGCGGCGGCGATGGTTTCGCAGCGGGATTCTTTTATGGCCTGTTGACGGGGGAAGCGCCGGAAGCAGCAACCAAGCTGGGTTGGGCGCACGGTGCCCTGCTTACAACTTTTCCAGGCGACACCACGATGGCTACTCTGGACCAGGTACGCGCAGTCGCAAAGGGAGGCTCGGCGCGCATCCAGAGGTAAGTGCGCTTCCCCACAGTTATGGCCAGCCTAAAGCTGCTTGTTCGGAGAGATAAGAAATCGGTCGCGTCGGCGACTCATTATTCAGCAGTAAGTCATTCCTTCACTTTGACCACAATCGCGCTGTAGGTTGTGCCGGGGGCCACGATTAATTGGTGAGGCACACCGGCATTCACGGTCACTAAATCCCCCACTGCGATGGTCTGCGATTTTCCGCCTTGAATACTAGTCCCCTTTGTTTCCCCATCGGGGCTTGTTTTCGGATCAATGACGGTGCCTCCGGTGATCAGCGTTGCGCTTCCCTGCTGCACAATCATCACGTCGTCGAAGTGGGCGTGAATCTCAGCGCCGCCGCTCGTGGTCCGAACCGAGATCTGCACCTTGTGGCTCCCGTAGTCTGCCAGAGTTTGCCCTGCACTGCCGGATGCAGCCGCCTGCGTAGCAAGAGATGCTAGCTGGGTCCGAATTTGAGCAGCGGAGAATAGCTCAGCTTTGCCACCGATTTGTGCAAACGCCGGAATACTTAGTGCCACCAGGACTACAACTACCTTCATCGCATTCATCGAAGTTCCTCCTCAGCGCATGCTTTCAAGCGGCGCTGGGTCCATGTCTGTATAGTCCTGGTTCTCGCCGCCCATACCCCAACAGAATTTGTAGGCCTGCGTGCCGACGCCGGCATGGATTGACCATCCAGGTGAAACGACCGCCTCGCAATTCCGCATGACCAGGTGCCGGGTTTCGTTCGGCGGGCCCATCAAGTGAAAAATGCGAGCGTTTTCCGCCACGTCAAAATACAGATAGATTTCAGAGCGGCGCATGTGGGTGTGTGCCGGCATGGTATTCCATGCACTACCCTTATGCAAAAGCGTTACACCCATCACAAGCTGACAGCTTTTCGCTCCAGCCAGGTGAATGTACTTATAGATTGTGCGAAGATTGCAGGATTCGACGCTTCCTATTTCGGTTGGCTGCGCCTCCTCCTTTCCGACAATTGTGACGGGGTAGATTGCGTGCGCCGGATAACTGAGAAGATAGAAGACCGCTGGTGCGTTCTTCGGCTTAGATTCGAATCGAATGTCGGGATTGCCGCGGCCGATGTAAATCAGATCGAGATTGTCGAGTTCGTAGGATGAACTGCCGACATGTACTACTCCTGCGGCACCGACGTTGAGTGCGCCGAGTTCGCGGCGCTCGGTGAAATACTCTGCGCGCAATTCCGGACTCGTTGCCAGAACCAATGGGTTTTCCAGCGGCACCGCCATCCCCACTACGGCACGGTCCAGATCTAGATACGTCAATTGAATTGTGCCCGCTTTGTGAAGACCGTCGACCAGGAAAGACTCGCGAAGTTCCTGCGTTGTCATGTGCGGATATCGAATGGGGTCGGCCATTAAGACGGTCTTCATGACTAGTGGATGTACCTCGATCTCGCTCTCACGGGGTTATTGTGGACGTTGCTCCAACAGCCATCGAACCAGCTCCTTGGCGCCTGCGAAGTTATCGAACTGATTGTAGATGAGGGGATTCTTTCGCCCATCGGTGTATTCGTTGTAAAGCCAGGGATCGACGGCGGCAAATACGGTTCCACGCCCGTATTTCGCGGTCGCCATCACAACATCGCCTCGATCGCGGAGCAACGCTACTGCGGGTCCACGCAGCGAGATGGCGCACGTGTCCTTCATGTAGAGGGTGTGAGGATGATGGAAGATTGGCCCCTCAGCCACAACAGGAATCCGGCCATCTTCAACGTGCTCGCCGAGGATGTGATGATGAAGAACGTCGTCGAAGTGAATGCCGAAACGGTCAGACAGCAGATTCAAATGAGAGATATCGGCGTTGGGAGGATCGTTCTCCATGAGGATAAGCACACCGCCTTTTTTGACCCAGGCCGCAATCTCTTCCGCATCCTCATCCGTCATGTAATGAGGATTGGGATTCTTGATCGGAATATCGGGCGAAACGATGATATAGAACTTCCCCTTTTCGAGATTGCTTTGTGTCGGTGCGGAGTAGAGAGTTTCCGTCATCATTCCATAGGTCTGAAACATCTGCCCAAAGAGAGAATATCCGCTGTCACTTAGATCGGACCATTTGTAGTGGAAGTACTCCGGCTGTCCGGCAGCGTTCTTGCGCTGCTGGCTGTTATACCACGCATCGAGCAATACCGTTTGACTTTGTGCAAGAGCCGCCGTCGGTGCGTGGTCGACTTCCGTGGCCGCGAGGAGAAACGCGCCCAATCCTGCGGAGTTGTCAGCGCCAGCCGGGGCTCGGTGCCCGCTCGAGGTTTTTCTGTTCGGATCTTCGAGCGCTAAGTCGAGTGGCTGCAGGGTCACGATTCCGACGGCATCAGTCTGAGCTGCGTATCTCAAGACTCCCTGCCAGGCTTGCTCGGCTTGCGCGGTAGCGGTCGCGGGAAGATATCCCAAGCGAGCACCTTTCGCGAGTGCATAAACGAACAGGCAGTTGGCAACGGTGGAGGCGGGAGACTGCATGGATCCCATCGATACCGCCGCTTCGTGAAAAAGCCCTGTCTCGCGATCCTGATGGTGTTCGACCGTCGACGCAATCCTATTCAGCATTGCGATGAGTTCAGTCCGCCCGGGGTCATCCTTTGGATAATAGGGCAGCGAATCAACAAGCGCCGCTGACAGGCGTGCGATGGGTGCGGCATTGGAAAAAGCGGCCGCCGTCTCGACTCCCGACCTGGATGAAGGGGCCGACTCATTCCACTGTTCAAAGCTTCGAGTAATTCCCGCAAAGTCCTGCGGCTCTTGAAACACGAATGCGTATTCGGCGAGAAAAGGCTGGGCCATGCACAGGCCATTTGATTGCGGCCCGCTTTGCTGGGCGGATGGAAGGTCGCAGTCAGCGGCGATTTGCCGGCGGATTTCCGCGGCTGCGTTGTAGTACTTCGGGGCGAGAGTTACGCGGTACATCAGGAGCAGCTGACGGCCCCACGAAGCGTTGTCGGATAAGTTCGCGTTTCGATTGACCGAGTCGAGATACTGGTCGACTACGCTCTTTCCATAGCGGAAGTAGTCACCGTTTGCGGAGTCATACCAGAGCGCATCCAAACCTTCGAGCTGCCTGCCAGTCGCTTCGTCCCATACACTCGTCGACCGGGTGCCTGTTTTGTCTGCGGGATTGTGCTGGATGATGGTGTTCGCTATCCGGACTGGCCATTGAGTAGATTGCGAACTGGCCGGAAGGCTCGCGCAGAGGAGTGTGGCGACGAATGCAAGCCGGTAGGCCACGCCTTGCAGCGCCGTAGAATGTAAACGATCGCCGAAGAGCATGAGAGGTTTTGGCGGCAATCGCATAATCAATCTCCTGAAAGGGACCGGGATAAGACACGAAATTGTCGCGTCTTGCCACTGTAACGGTTTATCACATGACACTTCGACCGCAGGAACTGAATCGGCCGTTTGTGCAGCCTGATTGGACCCAAATATCGTTGAGTCGCATGATGAGAAATCGGTGCTTGTTTCGCAGGAGATTGGAATCCCGATTCATATTCCTCGCCACAGGGCGACGATGCGCGGTCCTTTCTTGTTCGACCACAGGCCGCCGAAGAAGGCTGAGACTCCCAGGACGAAGATGGAGATTGCAGACGTGGGTGCCACTTACTCTATCGATCGATGAAATCGCCTAGCTCGCGGAATCTTGAATACTCTCATGCGTCGACAACTCCGAGAGCACTTTGCATGAGGATTCCCGCTGCCGCGATCCCCCAGCGGCTCGTATTTCGCACGAATGGATTCATTCGACTTGGTCGCATCGACTGCGGTTTCGATCAAACGGTCGCTGGCGCCAAGCGCGCCGCGCAACAAGTCGAAAACTCCATGATCGTGTAGCTGCTGCAGTAACTCATGCGAGTCGAGCAATGCCTCCGCGTGCGCAGCGTCAGCTTTGAATTTTTGCGGTTCCTTGAACGCCAGCCTGGGGCATCGCGGCCACGAGAGCCAACGCAAGGATCAAACTCTAAGGTCGTACAGACGGAGATTGCACCTCAAATGTTCGAAGGGGTGGCGGTTTAAACGGAGTTGGGAACGAAGGCGGTTTAATCGGAGTGGAGAACGAAATGTGTTCGCGAAGTAATCGATTTAATGGTGGACGCGGTAGGAATCGAACCTACAACCTGTCGGTTAAGAGCCGAATGCTCTGCCAGTTGAGCTACGCGTCCAGACAATTGGAAAAACCGTGCGGCGGGAGAATCGAAGCACGGATCGAGCAGGCGAAATATTCGCTGCTACTTGAAAAATATAGCATAGGTGAGAGGGGGATCGAAAGCCGAGACCCGGGTCGTGAAGAGAGGGCTAGAAGGTGAAGGCCAGCCCCGCGCTGACGCCTCGCTGGTCTTGCGCAAAGATGAGGACCGAGCCGTCGCTCAGCAGGTAAGGTCGATAGCCTTGCGCGAGCATGTTTCTCACGTCGAGCAGAGCTTCAATTCCGCCCGTGCCTTCGTGGCGCGTGCAAATTGGCTGGCGGAGATGAAGGTTCATATAGGGGCTCTCTGCGGCAACTGCAAAGGGCGCTACGCGGGAAACGGTGTCTTCCGGTTGCCAGCGATAGCTCGCGCGCCACTTCGTCCCTGTTCCTTCCAGAGTTCCCGAAAGCGAGAGGGCGTAGGTTTGCACGCGGCGGGGACGGGCGGCGCCGACCACCTGAGTGAGCGGCATCGGGTGGGATGCAACGGGCATCGCCAGAGCATCTCCATTGGCATAGCTCAGGCGGACGCGGTTGCCGCCAGGCAAGCGACGCTCAACGACCGCCATCATTCCAGCGGTGGCAAAGTCAGGCCCCGCGGTGCGCAACAGGCCGCTCGCCTGGTCATAGAGGAAGCCCGCTCCGGATGGAACTGCGCTACCCGCAGCGATCCGGGATGCGGCATCGATGATCGGATTCCTGATGTTGTCCGCGAAGAACATCATGGAAATATCGGAGGAATCCGTCTGCCGCTCCCAGGCAATCTCCTGGTGAAGGCCATGCTCAAGCGCCAGTTCGCCGTTGCGCATTGCGATGGAAGGCAAGTAATCTGCCGCCTGGGAACCATTCTCCTGGTGTCGCGTCGGCATGATTGTGGTCATGCGGTAGCTGATGATGGAATTGTTATCGCGCCAGCCCACCGAGGCAAACGGCAAAGCGGCGACCACGGTGTTGGGCGAGTTCTGGCCGAAGCGCGCAATCACCTGCTCTGAGCCGACCTCTCCCTCGAACTCATCGCCAAGATTCAAGTTTTCTGAGGTGCGCATTGAGGCTTCGTCCAGGCCGTCAGATCCCTGGCTTTCGATCTCAGGCCGAATGGCAATGGCTGCCAAAGACTGGACAGAGCCGGCGAAGCCAAGATCCTGACGGAAGCCCAGCATCGATTCCATTCCTGCATCGGTGCCGGGCGCGAAGTCTACACGCGCCAGCAATTCGCGGCTGTCAGACGGAGTGTTTTCGATGGATGCCGTGATTCGTTCTCCGCTCTCGCCGAATGTTCCTTCGCTGCCAGTGGCCATCAAGCGTGCTTTGAGCTTCGGCTGGGCACTGGAGCCGTCGGATACAACCACGAGCGGGCCATCTTCAAGCCAGCGTAGCAGCGGACGGTTTGCCGCCGAGCGGAGCGTCCACGCCCAATCGTCCCTTTGCGCATTCGCAGCACGCGGTTGGGCCGGCAACCATTGCATCACTTCGTAAAGAGTGTTGAGCGTGAGATTCACGACGGTCTCGCGGCGGACGTGAACATTTTCGCGCAGCGAGGGAAGAAACGACGTCCCCATAGCCTTGACGGCGTAGCGGCCGGGAATAACGGAAGGGATCGAGAACTGACCTTTGTCGTTGGTGTAAACGATCGTGAGGATGCTGAGGTCCGGGCGCAGTAACTGCACAACGGCGCCAATCTGGGGCACTCCGGCGGTGTTACGCACCACGCCTGAAATGGACCCGGGAGCAGCTCCCATTAACGGAACGGCGCCCAGAGCAATCAGCGTGATGAAGAAGGCGGAATGAAGCCTGCGCATCATCACTCGTTTTGACAAACCGGCGGCGTCCCTGGCAGATCTGTTCCGGAAAAAGCCTGCGCGAGCTCGCCGATCTGGTGCCGGATCGCTCTGTTGCGCAAGATACATACTATTCCACGACAAAAGGCGCCGATTGTGCAATCTCTTGTTTTGAGATTCCGTCATTAATCTGAATCGTCACCTTGTACTTTCCAGGTTGCAATCCAGCCATTGGCACTGTGTTCTGGACCGTAAGCTGGTCGCTGTGAGCCCCTAAATCCTTTGAATCGAGATGTTTTTCGAGCAGAACAGCGTTGTTCGAGGAGTCTACGATCCGGTAGGTAACCTGAGCTTCGTTACTCTTGGTGGATTCATTGATGCTCAGGTTATAAACCTGCATCCAGAAGTTGAGTTGCTGAGCGCGCTTGAAACTGACAGGCGTGGCGGGATTGGCGCTGACACGCGGACAAATCTTCGTATTACCGAGCACGCAATTGCCTTCGCCTATTTCATGCGAAGAAACGGGGTTCATCTGGTCCGCCAGAATCAGTGTGGAAGTGGCAAGCTTCTCATCGTGATATTCGGGTACCTCGAGGGCGCGGCCATAGATGCCCACGTGGTCCGGATTATTTACATCCTTGATGGCGATGTCGAGACGATAGAGCCCCGGAAGCAGCGGCACGGCCTTCCAATAAATAGACTGGCGATCGAGCGATTTCTCCAGCAATTCAGCGGGCTGCTCCACCTGCACGGTTTCTTCAAAGGTCTGCACCGTCTTGTGCGTAATGGTAGTTACTTTGCCAAGAATGTTTACTATCCCGGTTGCAACGCCATTCTTGGTCACAAAGGTGATGTCGCGATTCTTGATCTGCAGCGTGATCGGGACAAGCACTGTGTTGTCTGTGACCTTAACGAGATCAGTGCGCACATCGAACGGAAAAATCGGACCGTTGATCAGCTTGTGCTCGGAGATGAAGTTATCCAGATCCTTGAACTTGATGGGTGGCGGGGCAAAAAGCTTCGATGCAAGTTCGATGCGGTCAAACTCCTTCGAGGCCTGCGAAGAGGCAAGAGGACCTGTGCCGAGGCTCTCAAAGCCGCCTTTGAAGCGGTCGGCCTTTTTGGCCATCCCCATCTCTTCCCATTGCGTGGCGCCCATGCCGGGGACATGGAGCAATGCGTCTTTCTCGCCACGATCGATGGTGAAGTGATAGTCGCCGCACATGCAGGTATCGACAAATTCAATGTCGATGTTGTCGCCGATACCTTCCAAATAGCGATAGTGCCAAACCTCGAACGGGAACGTAGAAGTTTCGCCGCCGCCTTCATCCATGGGGCGCTGGTAGCTGCCTCCCGAAGGATGCGAATCGATTGAGTCGGGCGCACCGAAGGCAATATAGATGTGCCCGCGGTCAGTCTTCCAACCAGGTTTGCCGGCGGCGTAATGCTCGTTGGCATACGCGATGCGCCGGTAATGCTCTTCGCGGAATTCGTTATCGGGCGAGTCGGGGTTGGGATTGCGGCGAAGCCAGAACTGCTCAATAAAGGCGTCGCGCTCTTCGTCGTTGCTCAGGTTTCGAAATGCCTTTCGCTCTTCATCCGAAATGATGTAGGCCACATCCTGGTCGAGCCAAGACTTATAAGCTCCCTTTAACTCCTGACGGACAGCTTTCTGAGCCTCCATCTTTTCTTTGTCGCTCCGGGGTCGCTTGAGGGGGTCGACTTCCTGATCCTGGCCGGCGGGTTGGGCTTGCGTGGGCTGATCGCCGGACTGGGCTCGAAGACCAGTTGCGGGCCCGAATGCCAAGCCGCAACTCAGCGCGAAATAAAGGAAGGTACGACGGTTACCCATCATTGCGTCAAGAAACTCCTACAATGGCCTATTCTACGAGTCCCAGCGGGCAGGAGCAAGGATTTGCATGGAGCTACCCTGCAATTGGACGCAGCGCGCGTGGAAAGGTAATGCCATTGCGGCCTGATTACCTGCCGATCGATTGCGGATCGCGGTCGATTTTGAGACCTTCCAAATGAGCCGTTCGTCAACAAAAACAGGCGCAATCACTCAGTTATCGCGATCAATCGGTCCAGCGGAGAATCTCTGCGTCCCGAAATCGGGAGCAGGTTACCTTTGATGTCTGAATGCGCGCACAAATGCAGGAAGAGTGTCTTCCTCGGAAGGTACGGAACAGAGAGCCAGGAAACTGGGAACCGTGAGCACAAACCTTGCGTAGACTAGACTGAGAGAAGCCTGGAGCAGCCACTTCAAATGAAAAAAGTTCTTTTAATTGCTCTTGCCGTAGTTGTGACCGCTGGACTTGTGGGCTTTATGGTCTACAAGCAACAGTCGGGGTATACGAAGGTGCTCACCGCCAAACTCATGAAGCAGGATTTGGCCACGGTGGTGAGCGGAACGGGCCAAATCAAGCCAAAGACCTATGTGAACGTGGGTGCCACCTCATTCGGACGCATCACGCATCTTTACGTGAAGGAAGGCGACCACGTAAAGAAGGGACAGATCATCGCGACGGTCGAAAACGTGCAGCCCGAGGCAAACGTCGACGCCCAAAAGGCCACCATTGCCGCGGCGAAGACCGATATTGCTTCGTATATCGCTGCGGAGAAGACAGGCGAGGCCAATGTCGAACATGCCAAAGCCGACCTGGAGCAGAAGAAACTGGATTGGCAGCGGGCCCAGGGCCTCTATCAGGCGGGTATCATGGCCAAGCAGGATTACGACGCTAAGAAGGCCGCCTACGACACCGATCTGGCCTCGCTCGATCAGGCTGTCGCTGGTCTCAATCAGGCCAAAGCGCAGACTGATTCGGCACGCGGGCATTTGCAGACCCAGGTCGCCACACTGCGTTTCAACGAGGACGCTTTGAGCAAGACGGTCTCGACTGCCCCATTCGATGGCATCGTGACCAACCTGCCTGTACGCGAGGGCGAGACAGTGGTGGTCGGCATTCAGAATGCCGAGGGCTCCACTCTGATGACCCTTGCGGACATGAGCGTCATCACCGCCGAAGTGAAGGTTGATGAAACCGACATCGTGAACATCAAGATTGGTCAACCCGCCGATGTAACCGTGGACGCCATTCCGGGAAAGGTCTTCAAAGGGCACGTCACGCTGGTCGGGGATCAGGCCTTGCTGCGCTCGACGGGTGTGGCTACTTCCCAATCGACCACCGGTACGGAAGAGGCCAAAGATTTCAAGGTCGTAGTAACGGTGGACACTGCCTCGGACGAGTTGCGGCCTGGTCTCTCAACGACTGCGAAGATCACTACGGCTCGCAAGTCAAACGTTTTGTCGCTTCCCATTCAGGCTTTGACAATGTATGCGCCACCGCCGCCCGGTAGCAAAGACGGCAAAGTCGAAGCTGCATCGACGTCGAGTCCGAGCACGACCGTTCAGCCGAAGCAAGGTGTTTTCGTAGTCGACAAGGATGCACATGGAAGACAGCGGGCCAAATTCGTCCCGGTGACCACGGGTATTACGGGAGCCACGGACATCGAAGTGCTCGCTGGACTCAGCCCGGGCCAGGAAGTTGTCACGGGACCCTATAAGACTCTGCGCGTCTTGAAAGATGGCGCATTGTTGAAAAAAGACACCGAGAAACCACTCACTCCGGCAAATGGGAACTCCTGAGCATCTCGCAATTCAGGCAGTCTCGCACTTCAGGTAAACGAAGGGGCAGCTGTACATTTGAGGTAGTCCCTCGAAGCGTAACCGCACTTTCGGAAGCAGCGATAAGGATGGGATTCGGATGGTTGTGGAGAGCATGATGAGCGAGGTCGACCCGCAACAGGTTGCACCGCCCTCCAGCGACGTAATCGTCGTCGAGGATCTTTGGCGTACGTATGACATGGGCTCGGAGCAGCAGGTGCAAGCCCTGCGCGGCGTCTCTTTGCGCATCAAGCACAACGAGTACGTGGCGATCATGGGCCCTTCGGGATCAGGCAAGTCGACACTGATGAACCTGATTGGCTGTCTGGATACTCCGTCCAAGGGAAAGTATTGGCTGAATGGTCAGCTAGTGAGCGAGCTGGATGATGACGAGCTGGCCAGGATCCGCAACAAGGAGATCGGCTTCGTATTCCAGACCTTCAATCTGCTGGCGCGCGCCAGCTCATTGCACAATGTGGAGCTGCCGCTGATTTACAACGGCACGCCCGCGGCCGCACGCATTGAGAGGGCCAAGGAATCTCTCACGAATGTGGGGCTGGAAAGCCGCATGTATCACAAGCCCAACGAGCTCTCCGGTGGTCAGCGGCAGCGTGTCGCGATTGCGCGCGCACTGGTGAACAGTCCCTCCATCATCCTGGCCGACGAACCGACCGGCAATCTTGATTCCAAGACCGGCATCGAGATCATGGCGCTTTTCGACACGTTACATGCCAAGGGAAACACGATTGTTCTGGTCACGCATGAACCGGACATCGCCGACTATGCGCATCGCGTCGTGCATATTCGCGACGGTCAGATCTTTTCCGATGAGCCGTCAAGGCGTTTCCGTAAAGACACCGCGCGCGTGTAAGAGGCAAGCCGTTTCAGCCTGAGCCGGAGATGATCTCTCCGGCTCATGTTTTTAGACTGAAGGCCGATGAGAGTGCTGACGCCCTTTTTAGCGACCAGGGCCGCGGAGGCAAGGCACGCTGATGGCAATGCAGACCGCCCCTCAATTTCAATCGAGCGCACCTATTTCAGGGTCCCAGCATCTCGAACTGGAAGCACCGGTCGCTGCGCACTTGGTCGGTGTGAATTCAAGTTGGCGCAAATTGCTGTTGCAAGCCGAAATCGTGGCGCCGCATTTGCACCTCGCGACCATTGAAGGCGAGAACGGGTCTGGCAAGCAGACCTTCGCTCGGTTCCTGCACAGCCGTTCTAAGCTGGCAAAGTCGGCCTTTCAACGTCATGATGCACGCGAATGGCTGGTCACAGAAGCCGACCCGACGATGCTGGCGGGATTCATTTATCTCGATCGCGTCGACCTGCTGGCATCTACCCGGTCAAGGGCTGCTACTCGGTGTGTTGAAGGGGATGCAGGATCGTCCGCAGGGTCGCGCCGTTCTATTGGCTTCTTCGGAAAGCTCTTTGCGGCAAATGGCGGGGCAAGGCCTCTTGATGCCCGATCTTGCTTTCCGATTGACCGCTGTGCGCTTTGCCATTCCGCCGCTCAGAATGCGTCGTGAGGATATCGGTCCGTTAGCCCAGGACCTGTTGAGCCGCATATGCGCGCACTATCAGCTGCGGCCGATCACGCTTGGTCCCGGTGCACTGGCACGCCTGCTGCAGCACAATTGGCCGGGAAACGTACGCGAACTGGCCAGCACGCTGGAAGCTGCTCTGCTTGAAGCGGTGAATGGCGTAATTCGAGCGGAAGACCTGCTTATATCCTCCGATATCCAGGTCGGCAATATGGCTCCAAATACACCCCGCATCGAAAACCTCGCCCTCGACGCTGTCATCCACAACCACGTCCAATACGTGCTCGACATCAACCACGGGAACAAACTGCGAGCGGCACGTCAACTTGGCATCAGCCGTTCGACCCTCTACCGCATTCTCGGCAATGAAGCGGTCCTGGCACACTGAAGTCCCCTATACCGCTGATCTGATTCATCCTCCGAGTACGGCTCCGCGACACAGCTCGGTTGATACCGGTTCTCTCAAATCCCGCCTTTGTGCTCTACACTCGATGCAACAGTGAGTTCCAGAATCCTTCTCGCGTCGAGGTACTTCCCTTTGAATAGATCCCTCTTCCCTGCCATGGCCGCGCTTGGTCTCCTCCTTTCCACAGGACAACAGGCGCTGTGGCCGCAGACTTCTTCGCTGGCCTCAGTGGAAGATCGCCGCAAAGCGTTGAACGGCCTCTTCCACGATTACTGGGAGGCCAATTTAGAAAACTCACCAGAATTTGCTTCGACGATTGGGGACAATCGCTTCAACGACAAAATCAGCGACGTCTCCGTGAAAGCCTTCAACAACTGGCTGGCGACGGAGCAGACCTTCCTGATGAGACTGGCGGCAATCGATCCCACAGGATTGACGGACCAGGAAAAGACCAGCAGGGATTTGCTGTTGCGCGACCTTGCCGAGGATCAAGAGGCTGCAGAGTTCAAAGAGTGGGAGATGCCGGTGAACCAGATGGGCGGCATCTATTCCGAATACCCTCAGCTGGTGGCTGAACTGAGCTTTGCCACAGTGAAGGATTACGACGACTGGATTGCGCGCCTGCATGCGATTCCGAAAGCCTTCGACCAGACCATGACCAACATGTCGATCGGGATCGACGACCAACGGGTGCCCCCAAAGTTTCTGTTGGAAAAGGCGCTTGAGCATGTGAAGGACCTCGCCAATCAGAAACCCGAAGATTCGCCCTTAGCCATGCCGCTCAAGAGTTTTCCGGCTTCGATTCCAGCCGCCGAACAGGAGCGGATCAAGGCTGACATGCTGGGCGCAATCGGGAAAGAAGTATTGCCTGCCTATCAACGCTTAGCGCGCTTTCTCGAAGTGACTTACATTCCGGCGGGTCGCGAGCAGCCGGGCATCTCTGCGTTGTCCGACGGCGCGAGGTACTACCAGCTCCTCATTCGCCGCACGACCACGACGGAACTGACCGCGGATCAGATTCACCAGATCGGCCTCGACGAAGTGAAGAAAGACGAAGCCGATATGCTGGCCATCGCGCAGAAGCTCGGCTTCCAGGATTTGAAAAGCTTTCGTGCAAGTTTGAAAGACAACCCAAAGTTGCACCCCGCCTCAGCCGACGCTTTGCTGGCCGCCTATCGCGGCTATCTGACGCCCATGCAGGCAAAACTGCCGCAGTTGTTTGGCCGTTTACCCAAGGCCCCCTTCGAGGTTTTGCCGGTCCCGGAATATCTTGAGAAGACCTCGGCGCCCGCTTACTATGAGCCGGGCACACCCGATGGCAGCCGACCGGGCCGGTTGCGCATTGACACCTACAACGCCACCCAGCGCAATCTCTACTCGGTTGAAGACATCGCATATCACGAAGGCATTCCAGGCCATCACTTGCAAATTTCGATTGCGCAGGAACTCGACGGACTGCCGGAATTCCGCAAGCACATGCACTACACGGCGTATACCGAGGGCTGGGGGCTCTACGCCGAACGTCTGGGCAAAGATGTTGGGTTCTATCAGGATCCCTATTCCGACTACGGTCGCCTGGAAGGCGATATCTGGCGAGCCATCCGTCTCGTCGTCGACACCGGCGTGCACTCCCAACATTGGACCCGCCAACAAATGGTCGATTACTTCCACGACCACTCTGCCGTCGACGAAACCAGCGTTCAGTCCGAGGCGGATCGCTACATAGCATGGCCAAGCCAGGCACTGGCCTACAAAGTCGGCCAGCTGAAAATTCTGGAACTGCGCGATCGGGCGAAGAAGGCTCTAGGCGAAAAATTTGACATTCGCGGCTTTCACGACCAGGTACTGGACTCGGGGGCGTTGCCGCTGGATGTCTTGAGCGACCGCATGGATGCCTGGATTGCGAGTCAGAAGTAGCCTCGAAAACGTACCGCGCGACCAACCGCGGCAATCGCATGAAGGTTCCGGCATGAATTCGCGCGTCCCGGAGGGCCGCGTTGAAGTTCCCATCACGACGACGATGCGATTGCCCAGCAATCGACTGTCGATTCGTAGCGTCGCCTCAAGCGATGCGCGTATTCTTTATGGTTGAACCTCCACTCTCATCCAAGACAAGGGAAAAAATGACTGAGATCGCTGTTGAGGCCACCGAAGTGCCCGCACAACTGCCCCACGTCCGCGTTGCTGTGCTGGGCGCCGGAAAAATGGGCGGCATCCTGGTGCAGGCCTTCCTCAAAAACAATCTATTTGCAGCAGACCAGATTCACGCCACCGTGGCCCATGCCGAAAAAGCCATCGCACGCAGCGCGCAGTGGGGCGTTGACGTGGGCACCGACAATCTCGCGGCCGCCCAGCAAGCCGACCTGATTTTGGTGGGTGTGAAGCCCTTTCAGGTACCCGACGTGATCGCGGAGATTCGCCCGGCGTTGACCAGCTCCAAGACTCTGGTTTCGTTTGCCGCATCCGTCAAGACGCGGGCGATTGAAGATGCGGCCGGCATGGAAATCGGCGTGCTGCGCGCCATGCCCAACACCCCTTCCGCTCTGGGCGCGGGAGCCGCAGGCTTGTGTCGAGGGCGCTTCGTCAAGCCGGAGCAGATGGAACTGGCTCAACGCATCTTTGAAACCGTAGGCCGCGTAGTCGTGGTCGATGAAAAACACATGGACGCGGTGACCGGGCTCTCCGCTTCGGGCCCCGCATACATTTACATCATCATCGAGGCGCTGGCAGAGGCGGGTGTAAAGGTCGGCCTGCCGCGCGACACGGCAACGCAACTCGCCGCGCAAACGGTCTTTGGCGCAGGCAAAATGGCTCTCGAAACCGGTTATCATCCTGCCCTCCTCAAAGACGAAGTGACCACGCCTGCGGGATGCACCATCGACGGCATTCTGGAGCTCGAAGAGGGCGGTCTTCGGGTCACGCTGATCAAGGCCGTGATGCGCGCGACGCAGCGCGCCAAGGAACTCGCCGCTGGGTAAGACGACGGAATTGCCGATCCAACGCCCATCCTGGCTGCCGTCCTATATCCCGGAACTACAGGGCCTCCGCGGTCTCGCGGTTCTGGGCGTGGTCATCTACCACTGTCACGCGCGCCTGCAAGGCACATGGTTTTACCGCGGCTCGCTGTGGGGATGGGCCGGCGTCAATCTTTTCTTTGTCCTCTCCGGCTTCCTAATCACTTCGATTCTTCTGGAAGCGCGCGAACGGCCGCACTACTTCCGTAATTTTTATGCACGGCGTGCATTGCGCATCTGGCCCGTCTACCTGCTGGTGCTCGCGATCTGCTACCTCAACGCGCCGTGGTTCATCGGCCTGCCGGTGTTCGATGCGATCAAGACCGCACCATGGTGGGCCTACCTGCTCTTCCTGCAGAATCTCTTTCATCTCGCCCTGCCACCGGCCATCGGACAAACCTGGTCGCTCGCCATCGAGGAGCAGTATTACTTTGTCTGGGCGCCTGTGGTCCGATGCATGCGCCGTCCCTGGATGCTGGCCGCAGTCCTGGCGACTGCAATGATCGGATGCCCGCTGTTGAGGCTCGCGCACCCAAGCTGGAGCAACCCGACACACACGTTGATTCACCTGGATGGCATTGCCATGGGCAGCCTGCTGGCGCTCGGACTCTACCGGATCAGCCTGAGCCGGCGCGCATGGCTCAGAGTCGGTGTCGTAAGCATGGTCCTCGGCATCGCTGCTGCGGCAACCATTGCTGGGGGTACGGCCTTTCTCGATTCGGCGCTGACGCTCGCTTTTGGCGGAGCCGTGCTCGCCGCAATCGCCTCCACCGTCGAGGCTCCGGGTGGCAAGTCTTTGCGACCAAGGTCGACGGGCGTGCGTAACCCAAGCAACCTCATTCTCAGCCGCGGGCCGCTCGCCTTCTACGGGCGCATCAGTTACGGCCTCTACATGATCCACATCATGGTCTTCATCTTCTTTGGCTGGTTCGATCTGAAAATGGATCCATACGGCATCGCGGGCAATCTCGCTGTCGTCGGTTTTCGCCTGGCTATGGCAACAGCGTTTGCGGCGGCCCTCTGGTACGGGTTCGAGTCGCAGATCCTGAAACTCAAGCGCCACTTCTAAGCTGTTTTGCAGCCTGACCAGTGTTACGAACCCATAAATCTTCTCTCCATCTGAAGAACTGCGGATGCGCGACGGCCACGAACGCGGTAGCATCTGAGTCAACAAAGGCCGTCGTCCCTCCTGGCTGAGTCGTGTCTCTCTGATTTGTGACATCAATCACCCCGATACTCAACCAACGGCTGCTAGCCTTAAGTTTTACGCAACCCTTTCCCCGAGGTGCCCCCATGACAAACGCGACTGCCGAAGAGACCAGAACCGAAGCCAGAAGCAATGGCCCTCTGAGTCCAGACATGCTGACAAAGATGAACGCGTACTGGCGAGCGGCGAATTATCTTTCTGTCGGCCAGATCTATTTGAAAGACAATCCCCTGCTCGAGCGGCCGCTCGCGCTGGACGATGTGAAACCGCGTCTGCTGGGCCACTGGGGTACAACCCCGGGATTGAACTTTCTCTATGTGCACTGGAACCGTCTGATCCGCGAGCGCGATCTGAACATGATGTACATCATCGGGCCCGGACACGGCGGACCCGGCTTGGTGGCGAACACTTATCTCGAGGGCTCGTACACCGAGATCTATCCCCACATCGAGCAGAACAAGGACGGCATCAAACGCCTCTTTCGGCAATTCAGCTGGCCTTACGGCATACCGAGCCATGTCGCGCCGGAAACGCCAGGCTCAATACACGAAGGCGGTGAGCTCGGCTATTCGCTCGTGCACGCATACGGCGCAGCATTCGACAACCCCGATCTGATTGTGTCCTGTGTCGTGGGCGACGGTGAAGCTGAGACGGGACCGCTCGCGACGAGCTGGCACTCGAACAAATTCCTGAATCCTGCCACCGATGGCGCTGTACTGCCCATCCTTCATCTGAATGGCTACAAAATCGCCAACCCGACCGTGCTTGCGCGCATTCCTCATCACGAACTGGAGGAACTCATGCGCGGCTACGGCTACGAGCCATTCACTCTCGCTGGCGACGAACCGGACGTGATGCATCAGGAAGCCGCCGCAATCTTCGACAAGATCTTCGACCGCATCGCTGCGATTCAGAGAGCGGCGCGAGAGGAGGGCTCAACCGACCGGCCGGCGTGGCCCATGCTCATTTTGCGTACCCCCAAAGGCTGGACTGGACCGAAATTTGTCGACGGCAAGCCGGTAGAGAATACCTGGCGCGCGCACCAGGTACCGCTCGATCAAATCCACGAAAAACCGGAGCACCTCCGGCAACTTGACGAGTGGATGCGCAGCTACAAACCTGAAGAGCTCTTCGATGAGAAAGGCGCATTCCGCGACGAGTTTGCCGAGATTGCGCCCAAAGGCCGGCGCCGTATGGGCATGAACGCGCATGCCAATGGCGGCCTGCTGTTGAAGCCGCTGCGCGTGCCGAATTTCCGCGACTTCGCAGTGGACGTGAGGAAGCCGGGACAGCTCGATAGGGAATCCACCCGTATTCTCGGGCAATTGCTGCATGCGGTGATGGAAGCGAATCAGGACCAGAAGAACTTCCGCGTCTTCGGCCCGGACGAGACCGCCAGCAACCGCCTGCAGGATGTGATCATAGGGACCGGCAAAATGTGGGAGGCCGAAGTCCTGCCCGTCGACGAAAATCTGTCGCAAACCGGCCACGTGATGGAAGTGTTGAGCGAGCACATGTGCCAAGGCTGGCTCGAGGGCTATCTGCTCACCGGCCGCCACGGTTTCTTTTCCTGCTACGAGGCCTTCATCCACATCATCGACTCGATGGTCAATCAACATGCCAAGTGGCTCAAGGTCACGCGGCAGATTCCCTGGCGTAAGCCAATCGCGTCGCTCAACTACCTGCTCAGTTCGCTCGTGTGGCGGCAAGATCACAACGGCTTCAGCCATCAGGACCCCGGCTTCATCGATCACCTGATGAACAAGAAAGCCGACGTGGTAAGAATCTATCTTCCGCCCGATGCCAACACCTTGCTTTCGGTGGCCGACCACTGCCTGCGCAGCCGGCACTACATCAACCTGATCGTCGCCGGCAAGCAACCGGCCCCGCAATGGCTCACCATGGATGACGCAGTCACGCATTGCACCATCGGAGCCGGAATATGGAAATGGGCTTCGACGGATGGCGGCCATGATCCGGATGTGGTGATGGCATGTTGCGGCGATGTACCGACCATGGAGGCCCTCGCCGCCGTCACGATTCTGCGTAAGCGCGTCCCCGACCTCCGTATACGCGTGGTGAATGTCGTCGATCTCATGGCCTTGCAGCCGCAGTCGGAACATCCGCATGGACTGTCCGATGACGACTTTGACTTGTTGTTTACCAAGGACAAGCCAGTCATCTTCGCGTTCCATGGCTATCCGTGGCTGATTCACAGGCTCACTTACCGGCGCCATAACCATGACAACATCCACGTGCGTGGTTACAAGGAAGAGGGCACGACCACAACCCCCTTCGATATGTGCGTGCTGAATAACATCGACCGCTTCCAATTGACGCTCGACGCAATCACACGCGTACCGAAGCTAGCTTCGATCGCCGACGATGCGCAGCAGTGGTACTCCGAGGCGATTCAACGGCACAAGCTGTATGTGGGTGAAAACGGCGAGGACCTGCCTGAGATTCGCAATTGGCGCTGGCCCGCGGAGTAGGGGTTTTGTTTTGAATTCGTTTGTAAGGGGCACTCTTTAATGGCGTCTTTGCCTGTCTTGGTTTTGAATAGCGGTTCGTCCTCAATCAAGTTTTCCGTTTATGAAGCTGCCGATGGAGCGCGCACCAAATTGCACGAGGGCGCGGTCGACGGCATTGGCACCGATCTCGGCAAGTTCTGGATCAAGGATGGCGACGGGAAGAAGCTGGTGGATCAAACGCCGGCTCTTCCCACGCGCGCCGTGGCTTTCAAGCTGGTCGCGGATGCGCTGCACTCGGCCGACTTCCCTTCCCCTGTAGCCATCGGCCATCGCATGGTCTCCGGCGGTCCTACCGTGCTGGAGAACCAACTCATCACTCCTGAATTGATCGATGAGATGGAGCGCTACACCGCTTTCGCCCCTTTGCACACGCCGATCGCGATCTATATCATGCGCGAGGCGCTGAGGCTCTTTCCCGGCATTCCCAACTTCGTCATTCTCGATACCTACTTCCATCGCACCATGCCTGAAGTGGCGAAGCGCATGCCGATTCCCTCGGAATACGCCGAAATGGGCGTACGGCGCTACGGAGCCCATGGAATCTCGTACGAATCGATCGTGTATCAGCTTCAGCCCAGCGTACCGGAGAAGCTGATTGTCGCCCACCTCGGCAACGGCGCGTCTATCTCCGCGATTCGGAACGGCAAGTGTCTCGATACGTCGATGGGACTCACACCCACCGGCGGCATAATCAGCGGCACGCGCACGGGAGATATCGACCCCGGCGTGCTGCTCTTCATCCTGCGCAAGATTGCGGAGAAGACTGAAAACGCGTCGGCGGCTGCAGACCAGTTGGAAGTTGTTGCCAGCAAGAAAGCAGGGCTGCTCGGCGTGAGCGAGCTCTCGAATGACATGCGCGACCTGCGCGACGCGATCAAAGATGGCAACGCGAAGGCCCGGCTTGCGGTCGACAAGTTTGTCTGGACCATCCAGAAATGGATCGGCAGCTTTTTCGTCGAACTTGGCGGTCTCGATATGCTGGTGCTTACCGGCGGGATCGGCGAAAACGATATTGCTTCGCGCGCTGAGATTTGTTCGGGCCTGGGTGCTCTCGGTGTTGTAATCGATCCGAAACGTAACAACGTCCGTGGAGCAGCCTTCATCTCAGCCGAGGACTCGGCTGTAACGGTGCGCGTAATTCCGCCCGCCGAGGACCTGATCATCGTGAACCACGTCGTGCGGCTGCTAAAGACCTAGGGCGAACGATCTTGCTTGCTACCACAAGGCACTTGGCCGATGCGGCTCACGCACTTGTTCTACACTGAAAGGTTCTCCAGGGAGCCTTCATTGATGCCTGCCGCCGCAGATCCCGTAGTCGCTCAGCGATTGCCCTCACCCGCTCTTCGCAGGTTCTCGTGGGCCATGCTGGTCTACTTTATCGCTGTCATTTTGTGGGGAGCCCTGGTGCGCGCGACAGGCTCGGGGGCGGGATGCGGCGATCACTGGCCGCTCTGCAACGGCACCGTGATGCAGCACTCGCCGCGCATGGACACGATGATCGAGTTTACCCATCGCATCACCAGCGGTCTCTCCTTCTTTTCTGCGGTCGGATTGCTGGTGTGGGTTTATGCAGGCACGGTGCGCGGACATCTGGCGCGCGCAGCAGCAATCGCTACCGTTGCTTTTACTCTCGTTGAAGCGATTCTTGGCGCATTGCTCGTCAAGCTTGGGCTTACCGCGCAGAGTCATTCGCCGTTCCGCGCGCCCTATCTTGCTCTGCACCTGGCCAATACCCTGCTGTTGCTCGCAGCGCTCACAATCACCGCGCATTTTCTCAGCCGCGAACGAGGCTACTCCCGCGGAGACATCCGGCTTGTCTCTCCAATCGGCGCAGCGGTGGGCCTCCTTGTGTTGCTGGCGGTCGGCGTCACCGGATCCCTCGCAGCGCTGGGTGACACGCTTTTCCCACCAACCTCGCTCGACTCCGCATTCGCACAAGACTTTGCCGCAGGAAGTAATTGGCTTGTCCGATGGCGCTGGTCGCACCCCACATTCGCCTTTCTGGCGAGCATTTTCCTGATCTGGCTTCTGGTACGGGCGGCGCAGCGCAGCGCGCACTGGGATAATCGCGCGCTATCCGCACTGGTTCTGATTCTGCTTGCTGCGCAATATATTTTGGGAGTCCTCGACGTCGTGCTCCTCGCGCCAGTGTGGCTGCAGATCGCACACCTGCTCGGCGCCGACGCACTGTGGGCCGCGCTCGTCGTGCTGACGGCCCGACTGACCCTGCAACCGAAAGAACAGGGATCAGAGGTCGGGACTCAGAGATCAGTTGCCTGACGGGCCGGGACGATTCCAGTTGAATACATGGCAAAACGCATTTGCCGAAGACCAGAATGACTCGAAACCGTATCGCATCTTCGCGGTGTACAGCGTCGGCGGCCCTGATCTCTGACAACTGATCTCCGATCTCTGCCTTACCTCACCAGCACTCCAGCGGCGGGATAGGTCTTGCCGTTCGCGGCAGCCTCAATCACCGGAAGCTCGGCCGTTGCCGTAAGCCACTCGATCTTGCCGTCGCGCAGAATCACTGTATCCTCGGCCTTGCCACCACGGATACTCGGGTTCCATGCAAACGCCTGGTTGTTCACCACGGTCTCGGTCCCATTGGGCGTGGCCACCCACTCGCGCTCGCCATAGCCCGTAGGGCCGCCCTGGTGATGGAATCTTTCTTCGCCAGGGAAACCTTCGGCGGCGTAGGCCGCTTGAGCCACCCGGAACAACTCGGCAGAGGTGGCGCCCACGCGCGTCGCATCGAGCAGTGCCGCATTCACCTGCGCGGCAGATTTGAAGCGAGCTTCCAGCTCCGACGGAAGCGGTCCAAAGTGAACAAAGCGGGTGATGGAAATTGCCAATCCCCACTTGCGCGAGCAGAGATTCAACATGCCGTATTGCTTCAGCCGTTTTCCCCGAGCCACGGCATGTTTGTACTTGTAAATCCGTTCATCCACTGCGAACAGATACACCGAGGGCAGGATGCCGCGCTTCAATAAGTTGGCCGCAGTCAGGGCCTCAAGATCGTATTCGCTCAGACCGGGCTCGACTTGATACAACGACTCAACCGTCGCCGCTGTTGTTTCAGCACCGAGCCAAGTGTACCGGGCGATTTCAGTTTCACTCAACGATGCTCGCAGCGGAAAGAGATTCACCGGAGTCAGGCCGGCGCCGGGTGTATCTGAACCGAGCGGTCCGCCTGCGAGACGCGCTGCAGCCGCTGCCGTGTCATCGGCATACCACGGAAAAAGTACCGGCTCAAAGTCCAGCACTCCAAACTCTTCATCGTGCAAACGCGGGGCTTCGTTTTCCGTCGTGAAGTAGTAGCGCTTGCCTTCGGCGGTCACGAGAATCGAAGCCACGCCCGTTTCGCAGGGAGTGAGCACACGCAACTCCACGGCGCCACCCGTGATCCAGGCAACATTTTCATTGCGGCGGATGAGAACTCCAGAGAGGCGCTGCGCACGCAGAAATTCGACCAGCCTCTCGTGCTTCGCATTGAGTTCTTCGTTCCATGCGTTTTCCGTGATGATCGTGGAACCATTCACTACGAGACTCTTGCCGATTCTCTTACTCATAATTGCGCATCCTTCGAAAAATGTCCCTACGTGCTGCGGGCGTCGACAGATTCTGTCAACGCCCGATATTGTCTTCGATTCCGCTAGTCTTCAAGCGTTGGATGATAATGACTCTCCCAGCCAAGGTAACGAGCCGACTCATGAATGGCCTTCGAAACATCGCTGAAATTCGCAGCCACGTGATGCTCGAATCCCTCACGGCAAATGTACTTCAGGAGTTTCTGCAGCTGCGGAATCTCCGCCACACCCGCTCCGCCGAATGTTTCGAGTGGATCCTCCGTGAAGCGCCCCGCGCCGGTGTACCCCCGCACTATGCCACGCCGATCGTCGGTAGAAAAACGCGCAAAGCACATCGTGCCCGCCTTCACGCGGCCGACGCACGTGCCAAAAGTGTTCTCCTTGCCCACCGTCCCGGCAATGATCTCCTGGTAATCCATCCGAACATCCTTGAAGAAATGCTTAGGCAGGTTGGAGCAATGGAAGCAGACGCACTTGTCGGGATGACTGCCGTAGTTATTGTTCCAGTCAAGCAATGCCGAAGGTGTGCCACTTGCCAGCGCCAACATATACATGCTCAGTGTGCCGGGCACGTCTGTTTCGCAAGCCGAAGGAATCAGGTTGTCGCTCATCATGCTCATAATCGTGCAGGGCACAACGCCGAAAAACTCTTCCATCGAGGTCCAGCACTGCACGGCGCTGATGGTCACATGCGCTTGCTTCATCCATCCGTCGATGACCGCGCCCAGCTTGGCCATTTTCAGCAGTGCCGCGTCCGCAATGCCCGTGGTGCTGACATATTTCTTGATCGCTGCGAGCTTGGCCTGCGCCGCGTCATCGTTGTCCTTCATGCGATTGATGCGGCCGAAGACTTCTGACAAATCGAGAGTCTCGATCGTGATGCCGCTGGTTTCAAAGATGCGCTCGGAGTAGCGGACGGTATTGAAGGCAGTCGGACGCGCACCAATGGCGCCGATGCGCAGATTTTTCAACCCCTTCACAACCCGGCAGACCTGCGAGAACCACTCGAGATCAGCCTTGAACTCAGGCGACGTCAGACTCTCAGTGTGCAGAGTCGTCAGCGAGTACTGAATGCCGTACTGCATCATGTTGTTACACGCGCTCATCTTGCCGCAGAAGCTGTCGCGTCGCGTGGCAATGGTCATGGCATCGGATCGATCCGGCGTGGCCTGCACCAACACCGGAACCTTCAGTCCGGAAAGCCGAATCGCATCCACGATTCCACGCTCTTCCCCAAAGTTCGGTAGAGTCACGATAATGCCGTCAATCTCTTCCGCGTGCTTCTTGAACAGCTCGGCACAGCGCTGCGATTCCACGTACGTTTCCACTGCGCCATACTTTGAGTCTTCAGGGCCCAGCACGATCGCCTTCGCGCCCGCTGCTTCTAAAACGGAGATAATTTCTTCGCGGCCTGTTTTGGCCAAATGATCAGGAAAAAATCCGCGGTTACCGACCACGATCCCGAAGGTCATCTTTCGTTCGCTTGCCATGTTTCCACTCCTTATTGAACCCTGCCGCATCAAACGGCGCGTTGCATCTGCTTCAAAGTCCCAGCTCCGTAGCAGGAATGATTGCATTGATCACAGCACGAAATGTGCTGCACCCATAAACCCGATTCCCGCGCGTCTACTTAGCTCTGCCGGGACGGAATTTCACTACGTACAGAAGGCCCAACAACAACAGGATTCCGCCCCACCAGATGGGCGTGTGCAGATTAGTCAATTGCACGCCCGCCGGATAGATGCCGGTCGCCAGCTCATACAGGCCGTAGCTGCAGATCATCGCGCCATAGGCGACCAGCAGCACTCCAACAAAGAACCAGATAGGAATTCCTGAACCATGCATAATCTCTAGCTCCCCTTCTACCAGAACGTAATATTGAGCGCCACGAAGATGATTACCACCAGAATTGCCCAGGTCCATTCATTCTTATAGAACGGAACCGGCTCCTCCTTTGGCAGTGGGGTGGCACCATAGACCAGCCCAGCTAGCTCTTCCACAGGTCTCGGTTTGGTGAACATACTGACGACAAATACCACGATGACAGTGAACAGGAAAGCCCACAACGCGCGAAAGACATTTTCGGCCATCGGCTTGGCTGCTTCCGAAAGCGCTACGTATTTGAGATTCGAAGGATCAAGATGGACCCACTCGAAGAGGCTGGCTGAAAAAGCAATACCGAACAGTAAGCCCAGGAAGCCTGAGATTCTGGTGGCACGCTTCCAGAACATGCCCAGCAGAATGGTGCCGAGAAGCGGCGCGATGAAAATGCTGAAGAGCGCCTGCACATAATCCATGATGCCGTGCGCGTGCTGCACCAGGTAACCGGCCCCAATGGAGATTGCCACGCCTATGACAATCGATAGCCGGCCCACCATCACGTAGTGGCTGTCTGTACCCTTTTTGTTGATCAGCGGTTTGTAAAGATCGTAGGTCCACACTGTAGAGAAAGCGCTCACATTGCCGGCCATGCCGCTCATGAAACCCGCAATCAGCGCGGTAATGCCAAGGCCCAACAGGCCCGGTCCGCAGTAGCGCACCAGCATCAGCGGCAGCACTTCGTTATAGCTGTGCAGCTCCGTGCCCGGCGCTCCGCTCAGCACTTTTTGCTGGTCGACCGGAGTGAGCGGAGTCTTCGCCATGGCTGCACTGCAAGCGCTCGCATCTGCGATCTGGTTTCCCACTACGTTGGCTGTGCAAGACTTCACCACATCCTCGCCAACCAACTGCCGACGGGCGCCGTCGGGGTTTTGCAGCAGCACCAGGCCAAGCAGTCCGGGCAGAATCACGATGAAGGGAACTGCCATCTTGAAAAACGAGCCAATGATCGGGGCCATGCGCGCCGCACGCAAATTGTGAGCCGCCAAAACGCGCTGCACCACCAGAAAATCCGTGGTCCAGTAGCCGAAGCTGATCGCGAATCCCAGACCAAAAACGATCCCGGTCCAGTGCACTCCCATGGGATTGGCGCTAAAGCTGCCCAGGTCGCGCCATAGGTGAAAATAGCTATCGGAATGCATGTTGGCGATAATCTTTGCCTTCAGACCTCCTACGCCGCCAGCCTGAATCATGCCCAGAATCGGCACCAGCATAGCGCCGCCCCAGATAAGTACGAACTGCAGCACCTCATTGAATATCGCGGAGCGCAACCCGCCTAGGGCGACGTAGAGCGTGACCGCAAACGCCGAGACCAAGATGCTGAAAGTGATGCTCCAGCCCAGAACAACCTTCATCACGACGGCCATGGCGAACATGTTCACGCCGCTCATCAGGATCATCTCCAGGGCGAACGAGAAAGCAGCCAGGACGCGGGCGTGTTCGCCGTAGCGAAGATTCAGGTAACCAGGGACTGAATGGGTCTTCGACACATAGTAGAACGGCATCATCACCAGGCCCAGGAAGAGCATGGCGGGAATCGCGCCGATCCAATACCAGTGTGTTGCCAGGATGCCATACTGGTAAGCCGAACCGGCCCACCCCATCAGTTCGAGAGAGCCAAGGTTAGCCGAGACGAAGCTTAGGCCGGCGATCCACGCGGTCATCTCGCGTCCAGCCATGAAAAACTCTTCGCTGGTGTTTGACTTGCCCTTGAGATAAAAGCCGATCCAAATCACCATTCCGAAGTAAATGGCAATCACGGCGATATCGAGTACGCTAAGCCGAGCCAATGGAGAGGCAACCAGGGCAAAGAGAGCCGGCATGGAGTGAAGAGAGCCGGGAACTATTGAAAGCGGGACCCATCCGAACATTGCGTCACCTGCTGAGAGGCAATCCGTCCGTAAACCCATCGAACGTTGGCCCTAAGTAAATGGGTTTACTGCCAGAGTTGTCAAGCGCCAAACTACCGAGCATCCAAAGTGTCGCCGCCGATGATTTTTCGAGACTTGGCGGCCCGGCACCTGAATTCCGCTCACACTGGTAAGCGTTTTCCCGACGAAGTGTACCACAGAGAACATGGAATGCAACACGCTCCCGATTACTCGCCGAAAGCGCCCTGATTGACTTGCCAGCGCCTTCGGCGGGAGTCTTTTCCGTTTGCTGTGCCGGCGCTAAATAACGTCGCGTGGCGCCTACGGCGGTTCACGCCCTTTCGAACAACCATCGGTTCGGGGCCAGGGCTGTTGCATTTCGCATGCAGCCCGCGGAAGCGCTGCCGCAAACCAAAAGCTGCCTGGAACGGGTGCACCCGAAAATCCCGTCCGGAAGAATTGCTTTCTCAGGAGCTCTAAAAATCGCTCCTGTCTCAATGAAAAATGCCATTTCCTTACGCGATTCCTACTTGTTTTTGAGAGTTAGCGAGGATAAGTTGAGACATGGGACGCCTTTCCCCCTGTCTCCCCGGCATCGATGTCTGTCTACCGAAGCTGAACAACATTCACAGCAACTTCCAGTCCAGCCCGATTTCGTCAGAAGGAGTCAATTCCATGCAGACCTCTGAAAATCCCATCGCTTGTAGTGGCTTTTCCCGGCGCTCGTTTTTCCGCTATGCGGCAGGCGCCTCCGCCCTGGCAAGCATGCCCATCCTCACCGAAGCTCATCTCGCGCTGGCCCAGCGACCGCATTTCCAAGATCCCAACATCGGCATCCACATCGACGCCAACGAGAATCCCCTGGGTCCCTGCGATGCAGCACGTCAGGCCATGATCGACATCGTTCCCCGCGGCGGCCGTTACCTGATGAACATGGAGGAGGATCTGACATCGACCTTCGCCAAGCTGGAAGGCCTCGATCCTGAATCGGTCATGGCGTTTGCCGGCTCCAGTGAACCGCTGCACTACACGGTGCTGACGTTTACCGACAAAAACAAACCGCTGGTGGTCGCGGACCCCGGCTATGAAGCGCCAATGTGGGCCGCTCAGATTGCTGGAGCACCCATTCTCAAGGTTCCCCTCGCCGATCCCAAAGGCGAAGCCAAGCATGATATCCCTGCAATGCTGGCAGCTTCGTCCAATCCGGGCGTGATTTACATCTGCAATCCCAACAACCCAACGGGAACTTGCACGCCGCGAGCCGAAATTGAGCATGCGGTGGCCAATGCCCCCAAGGACACAATCCTGCTGATTGACGAGGCCTACATCCACCTTTGCGACGCGCCCCGCTCACTCGACTTCGTGAAGGAAGGTAAGAATGTAATCGTCCTTCGCACCTTCTCCAAGCTCTATGGCATGGCCGGAATCCGCATGGGCTTTGCGATCGGGCGTCCCGACCTTTTGAAGCAGATTTCGGTGCACGGAGGCTTCAACGCCCTGCCGATCACGGCGATGGCGGCGGCGAAGACAAGCCTGCTCCAGGCGGATTTAGTTACCACGCGGAAAAAGATCATTGGCGATACCCGCATGCAAACGTTGGCCTGGCTCAAGAACGAGGGCTATGCGGCCACGCCATCGGAAAGCAACTGCTTCATGGTCGACGTGCGCCGGCCGGGAAAGGAAGTACAAGCAGCGCTCGCGTCGAAGGAGATGTTCGTGGGCCGCATCTGGCCCGCATGGCCCAACAGCCTTCGCATTACGGTCGGAACACACGATGAGATGATGGCCTTCCGCAAGTCCTTTACAGAAGTGATGAGCTCCTCGACAGCCGGCCTCACGCCGGCTCCGCTGCCACGGCGAATTGCGGAGCATCCCTTCACCCACCTGTCGTAATTCAGCGAAAAATGCAGGTGCAAAGGTCCCGTCGATCGGCGGGGCCTTTTCCCTTTTGCGTTCAGTTCCTCCGCTATGGACCTTCCGATAGAGCGTTCGTTGAGACGAAGCAAAGGCCGCCGGCTCTCACGAACCGACGGCCTTTGTTCCTGCCAATTCGCAATTCTCGATCAAGCCTAGAAAATCAACTTGAGCGCGAACTGCGTGTTGAACGGTTCACCGGCGCCAATGCCGGGCGCCCCGTTGAAGTTCCCGATGGTGGTGTAGAGAGTCAATGCATCGGTCGCTGAATACGACGGGTTGTAGTCGTTCAACGGCGGCGCATAGTTGGTCTTGTTCAACAGATTGAACATTTCCACGCGGAACTGCGTGGTAACGCGCTCGCCGATCTTGGTGTTCTTGAAGACCGACAAATCGAGGCTGCCATAGCCGGGGCCGACGAATTCGTTGCGGCTGGTTGTGCCCCAGGTTCCAGCGGGCGTCGTTGGAACAAAGGCCGCGGGATTGAGCCAGTCAAGCCCCACGCCACCTTTGCGGAAGCCCTGATACGGATTGACGCCGGGGACAAGATCGGCGCGCTGATTGCCGTCTTCGGTTCCCGACGTATCCTCAGAGCTATAGACGGAGAACGGCGCGCCACCATGGAAGGTCATGAGGCTGTTAAACTCCCATCCCTTACTGAGGGCGGGCAGCACATGCGAGCCTGGAACGTCGTAGGTGAGCAGCCCGGTGTAAATATTGCGAACATCGAAATCGGACGGACCGTAGTCGCCCTTGAAGTTTGTGCTGTCCTGCGGAAGCGCGCCGCGATAAGCGGTAACTTCGTCCATGCTGTGCGACCAGGTATAGGCGCCCTGTGCTGAGAGCCCATGCCAGCTGGAAACGCGCAACGTAGCCTGCAGCGAGTTGTAGTTTGAGGTTCCGATGCTTTGGACTTCATTGATGAAGGAGTAGGGATTTCCGTTGTAGTCCGCTACCACTCCGTCGTATGGCCGAGCACCGCCGCCAAGCGCTTCCTGGTTGATATCGCGGATGGAGAGCAGGTGACGACCTTCGCTGCCTACATAGCCGATTTGAGCAACGACCTTGTTCGTGAAACTTTGTTCAAGCTGCAGGTTGTAGTTCAAGTTATGCGAAGGAACAAAGTTCTTTGCGACTGAGAACAAGCTGAACTGACCTGGCCCGCTCCCAGAGTTGAAGACATCGACGCTGTCCTGAATCTGGACGCTGTTGATGGTGGTGGTATGCACTGAGCTCGGGTTGATTGGATTGGCTTCCACGCCGTTGGGGGCACCGTTGCCGGGGCGGTTATCAAGGAAGGGATTCAGGTTGGGGGTGTCATAATAGAGACCCGCGCCGAGACGAACAACAGTAGTTGGCGTTGCCTGATAAGAGGCGCCGAGGCGCGGACTAAAGTTGCTGTAGACCGGATCGTAAAGGTTGCTGATCTGATCTCCCTGGATGGCGAGACCCGTTCCACCAAGACTGGGCCGGAAAACGGATAGGTTCTTCCATTGATTGTGCAGTGGGCCTTCATAATCCCAACGAAGGCCATAGTTGACGTTCAACTTCGGGGTGAACTGCCATGCATCCTGGGCGAACAGATCATAGGTGTTGACGAAGACCTGACGATCCGGATCGCCAAGCGCGATCGATGCGGTATAGACCCTGCCGGAAAGGAAGTCGGCCAGGGCATCGATGTATAGATAGTTTGGAGTAGCGGTGCCCACATCCCAGGTGTCGCCCGACGCGATCGCGGCAGCGCTCTGATCAGGGCCCTGAGAACCATCAAAGGTAAAACTGCCGAGCGCGTGGCGATGATAGAACTCGTCGAGCTGCGCTTGGCGGAACTCACCGCCGAACTTGATCTCGTGTTTACCAATAACCCACGAAAGGTCATCGGTGAGGTGGCCGGTGATATCGTTACGGCCCTCGGGCGGCGTCTCGCCGATGGGATCGAAGCTGCCGATGTTGATGTTGGGCGAACCGGGTAGTACAGAGCCGGTAACAAGCCCGAGAGAGCTGACGTCAAAGGAAGTGTTCTCATCGTTGAACACCTGGTTGAAGTAATTGACGCCGGCCAGAACCTGGTTGGTGATGGTGGGAGAGAACACGTGATTGTAGACAATCGCATAGTTCTGTACGTGGATCGGGGCGACTTCGTAGTACCAGGCAAGCGAGGAGCCGACCGGCGCAACCTGATTGCCCTGTCCAACGAACCAATGGGCGGTCAGACTGTTCTTGTCGTTGATGGTGTAGTCAATCTTCGCCAAGCCGTTGTAACTGTAGCCGTACTCAGGGGTGGAGCTGACGTAGTTGTTGATGGCCGGAGCACCGGAGCCGCCACTGACCGCGTCGGCGGGCCAGAGGGTCGTGAGCAGCTTCTGGGTAACCGAGCTCGGTGAGACTCCGTTGGTGGAGAGAGCGGCCAGGGCAGCCGTCTGCCAGGGCTGATTTGGCTCGGTAGCGGTTTGCGGGACGCCGATCGTGAAACGCTGGTGCTCGTAGGTGGTGAACCAGAAGAGCTTGTCCTTGATGAAAGGACCGCCGGCGGAGTATCCGTAGTTGTAATTGCGCACTTCCTGTTTTGTGGGCGTGAACGGATTGGTTGCTCCAAAGGCCTCGTTGCGATTGTAATAATAGGCCGAACCGTGCAGCCCATTGCCGCCCGACTTGAGCGAAAGGTTCACGCTACCACCCGGATTGCGCCCCGATTCCGGTGCCGCCTGCGTCTGCGCAGAAAACTGTTCGACCGCATCGATGGGCAGGATAATACCCGCGATACCAGAAACGCCGCCCTGGTTCACGGCCGGAATATTGTGCCAGAGGTCGTTGTTGTCGATACCGTCAATCTGCCAATTGATTTGATTGGCGCGCGTTCCGTTGAGCGAGCCATACCCGCCTGCTCCCGAATTCGAGAATCCCGGCGTCAGAATAATCAGCTGCGTGAAGTCGCGGCCGTTCAGCGGCGTGTCCTGCAATGCAACCCCGCCCACTTCGGCCACCTGGGTCGTCGAAGTCGTATCGAGCGTCAGCTCGGAAGCCGACACCTCAACTGTCTCGCCTGCGGCCTGAATCGATAGCTTGACTGGCAACGTGTAAATTACGCCTGCCTGCACTTGCACGCTGGAGACGATCTCTGCCTTAAAACCCCTTGCGCTTACCGTCACCTTATATGTGCCGAGCGGCAGATCCTGAAAGCTGTATTCTCCCCCGCTCGATGAGACTGTCTTGTGCGAGACCCCAGTTGCAGTATCTGTGGCATCGACAACGGCTCCTGCCACTACAGCGCCCGACGCATCGGTTACCGTGCCGTTGATTCCTCCGCGAAAGGTTTGGGCTTTGCCGGTGAGCGGCGCTGCCAGCAGTGTGATCAGCGCTAACAGGGCTGCTGAGAATACAACTCGAGTACGTCGATAAAGCATTTCGCCTGACCTCCGAAAGTGACTGAAAATTGTTGGTTTCTGGTCGCGCAAAAAATTACAAAATCGTGCAAAAGCACAAGCGCATAGGGACGCTCAAATGCTTGTTTTTTTTCTTGGGAGCCTGGGAGTAGAAAAGGCCGTGAGGTTGGATTCCATTACCCAACGTAGTCCTTGGGCCCATAAGGATTCAATGAGGAAACATGAGAAAGTGGCCGTGGGAGGGGAACAGAAGTGGCGCGTGCTCGACCGGGCAGGGCGAAAAAAATATCCGAGTTCAACCTCAAATACCCGGCCCAGGGCCTTTATACCGCGCATTTCCCCTCAATCAGAGGACCGGATCCATCATTTGCACACGCACCATCATGGTTCCGGCAGCGTGCTGGAAGATAACAGCGACTGAGTGTTCGTTCCGCATTTGCCCGCAAAACTGTTCGAGTTTGATCGCGGCCTCCGGCACAGTCATGACGCACGGTCTCGGCAACGAGGACTTGATCACGCCGGCAATCATGTTGGCGATCTCTCTGGTCGCATCGAGTGCGTCGGCTTCCACAACGGCCCCCACCGGCTGCATCAACATTGCCGCGGTGGCCGTGTTGGTTAGCCCCTCCTCCATCCGTATCTCGACTTTGCCATTCCACGCGCCAGAGAGGCTCACTGTTCCCAGTGCATGCCCCGATTCGAGACAGAATCGATCGGCACATGGAAGTGGATCGAGCTTCATGGCGAGCATTTGGTCCCAAAACTGGAAATTCGCCTTGATGATAGAGCTTTCATCGAGCTCGATAGCCATTGACTGCACCTCTTCGCCAAGGTCGGCCCACCACGGAACACACAGACCACATCGGGCAATGAACCCAAATTCGTTAAAGGTGCGTCGATTGTGTGCAGGACTTACCCGCGACTACCCTGCGGCGCACGCAGCGCACTTATGTGCACTCAATGCACCGCCGCTGCTTCACGAGGCGTACCGCGGGCTTGCTCCTGTCCAGGGTGGGGTATCTTTGCGGAGGTGAAGCACACGGGGAAAGGACGCAATGCGAAAATTCGCACGGCTGATTCGATTCGAGGATCAGACTGTTTTCCGCGGAAGAAGGGGAAAAGACTAAGCCGTGAGGCTTTCGAGTTGATCGGGCTTAACGATCGTCAAGCTCGACCCTTTGATCACAATCCACTGATCGCGACGAAACTGATTCAATAGGCGAGTGACGGTTTCGCGTGAAGTGCCCGCCATGTTGGCGATCTCTTCGTGCGTCAATGCCATCGTGAATCGGATCTCGGGTTTGCCATTCGCGGCCGTTCGGCCCCAGTCAAGGAGAAGACGCGCCAAGCGCCCCGCTGCCGAGCCCGATAACGCAAGCCGCTTCGCATCGTGAAATACCGTGAGATACTCGCCGGACAAAGCCTGCGCAGCATGCATGCTCGCGATTCCGTGACGGCTGAGAAAATCTACGAATTCCTGTTTGCGGACCGTCTTGACCTGGCAAGGTTCGATCGCTTCCGCTGTGACTTCATGGGGAACATTGGCCAGCACGGCGCTCAGACCCATCAAATCGCCCGGCCCAGCGATTTTGAGAATCATCGTCTTCCCGTCCCGCGAAGTAGAGGAAATCTTTACCTGGCCGAAGCAGATGACAAAGACGTTACGCGCCGGGTCGCCCTCAGAAAATAGCTTTGCCCCCCGCGCGTGGCTCATCATGATCCCTATGCTGTCGTAATCCTGAAGCGCCTCTGGGGTGAGATTGCAAAACATCCGAAGATGGCGGTGCTCGCAGTTTAGACAGTCTTCCGGTGGGTGATGAGAATGGAGTGCAGCCATACTTTTTCCGACGTCTAGATTGTAGGTCTAAATGAAGTATAACGCACTTTTCATGGGCCGAAAGGTATGAAATGACCCTGCCTTTTCACCCGGTTACTCAAAAGACGGACGTTCTGAATATGTACTTACAATTGCCTAGCCCTCCATCGCTGACATTTTCGCGGCGCGCCGACGAATCCCGGCTGTTCGTGTGGCACAGCCCGATAGGTAGGCACGAGAGACTTCACGCGCCAATTCCGCCAGCAACTGCATCCGAAGAGGCGGATGCGTTTCGAACGCCTGTCCCAGCGCATCCACCGGCAGCATCATGAGCGAGCCGGGAGTCTGGGCGACTAGCGTGTAGGTATGGCGGCGATCCCCAAGGGCGGCGGCGAGTTCAACCAGTTCTCCGGCATGAACCGAACCTAGAACCAGCCGGGTTTGCAGGCGTTCTGCCCTTCGCTGAAGTTGCCCCGAAGCAATCACGTAGAGTCCCTGGCACATATCCCCTTGGCGAAAGATCGTCTCGCCAAAGGCAAACTCGATATATTGGGCCGACCGATTCAGCAAATCCGCCGTTGCGGGCGGGCAAGCGAGCAATTCTGCCAACGGTCGAGAAGCGGCTTCGCCACCCGGTAATCTTGCCTCGGACTGCATGGTTCCATCTCCCTTGCCTCCACCCGACTTCCGCTCCGCGACTCGTTCTCTCTCAACCCGCGTGGCAGGAGGTCCGCAGTGGGTGCTTCAGTTGCGGACTAGCGATGAACCAGACTCAGCACTCGCCAAAGAAATCAAAATAACGCACTCCATGTCATTTACTCAAAATACCAAGGGAGGCGTATGCAGAATCTCGCCTCCCTGGCAACCATTCTTATTCGTAGTCTCGGTGCGCATTGAGCGCGGTTCTGGGACTTGATGCCCTCCGTCTTTGCTTCAAATTACCTCGGCACGCATCGTTGCCACCGGCTCGCGAATCACAGGAGCTGTTTCAGCCGGCACACAGAGAACGGGTACACGCGAGCTTGCCAGCAATGAAAACGCCGTGCCGTGCGGGCCGTGCGATTCGCTCGTGCGCTTGACGCCTACGACTAAAATGCTGGGTTGATAAAGCTTGATAGCGTTCGAGACAGCGTCTGCCGGTTTGCCGTCCTTGACGATGCACGAAACAGGAAACGAGCCGTTACTCCGGATACCGAACTGCTCCGGCGTGGTCGCGGCGGGATTCAGAAACCCGAACACCTCTGCGGCCCTGCGCGCGTGCAACACCAGCAATGTGCGGTGGAACGTCTGCGCGAGCGAGCAAGCGACATCAACGGCTGCCTTCGTCGTCTCGTTCCTCTCCATCGCGAGCAGAATCGGACCACCCGGAGTTGGCCGGTATGGCCCCGCATTCCAATCGGCCGCCACCGCCAGAACCGGGCACGAAGCCATTCGAACCAATTGCTCGGCAACTGCCCCCACCACGACCGGCCCAGCGCCCTGACGGCCTTCTGTGCCGACAACGATAAGTCCCGCGTCGTATTGACGGGCAACATCGATCAGCATCTGCGCCACGGCTCCCTGGCGAATTTCTGAATGGCTGTGAATACCCTCCCTGGAGAGGTCTTCAGTCATCTTGTCCAGCACCGCGCGCGCTGCTTCCGGCATTCCCTTCAGGATGCGTCCAGGAACTGTGTCCACTGCTGCGTAATCCAATGGATCGAGGCCATACGTCAGCACGATGCGCGCTCCGTAAGCTGAGGCAAGTTTACGGGCGTACTCAAGTGCGGCTTCCAACCTGCCGTCCAGATCGGTCGCAACAACAATCGTTTTCAGTCCGGATACAAAGCCCATCACGCCCCCATCCAACAGATCAGGCCCTGGAGATATAGCTCGCTCTCCCCTTCACCGCGATAAGAGACTGGAGCCTTTTGCGGCCGCTTGTGGGAAAACCTATCTCAAAGGCGGAAAGTCGACCTTAAGTGCCGCCCGCTTTCTGCCCGTTGGATACCGAGTCTGCGCTTGCACTCAAACACAGGCAGTGACACCATTCACTCGGTGCTGTGACTAATGTCACATTGCAGACTTCGCGCTCCTGTGGAATGGCGTGCGGCCTGCCAATTAGTGGTTGCTGTCAGCCGTATACATCCCGAAGGCGAATCATGTAGCCTTCGGGCGTCATGAATATCAAAACGAAGGTCATCGCTCAGTCGATTTGCGCTTTTCGCCGCGCAATCCTGTTCTGGCTGTTATCGGCTGGAATCGCATTCTCTCCATTGGTCTGCGCCGCACAGGCCCCTCTATCCAACTCCCCGGGCCCCGACTCGTCCGCAATTGACGCACAGGCCCACGCAATGCTCGCTAAGCTCACTCTCGAACAAAAAATCGAGCTCATCGGCGGCGTGGACGAAATGTTCACCCATGCGGAACCGGCCATCAACCTGCCTCGCTTGAAGATGTCCGATGCCTCGGTCGGCGTACGCACCTGGGGACCCACGACGGCCTATGCGGGCGGCGTTGCACTGGCTGCTACCTGGGACCGGGATTTCGCACGCAAGCTCGGCGAAAGCCTTGGCAGAGACGCGCGCGCCCGGGGAGTCAACTTCCTGCTCGGTCCCGGCGTGAATATCGCTCGCTCTCCGGTGAGCGGCCGCAATTTTGAGTACTTGTCTGAAGATCCGTTTCTGAATGCGGCTCTTGTCGTTCCCTATATCGAGGGAGCGCAATCCCAGGGCGTTAGCGCCACCGTAAAGCACTACGCCCTCAATGACGAGGAATACAACCGTCACAACGTCGACGTTGAAGCCGACGAGCGCACCATGCGCGAGATTTATCTGCCCGCTTTCGAGGCTGCCGTCACCAGGGGCCATGTGGGCGCGGTGATGGACTCCTACAACCTCATCAACGGATCGCATGCCACGCAGAACGATTTCCTGAACCTGAAAGTGCTGAAAGGCGATTGGGATTTCAAAGGGGTCCTCATGTCGGACTGGGACGCCACCTACGATGGCGTGGCGGCAGCCAACAACGGCCTCGATCTCGAAATGCCTTCGCCGCGATTCATGAACGCGAAGGTGCTGTTGCCCGCCGTACAGAGTGGAGAGGTGAAGGAATCCACAATTGATGACAAGGTAACCCGCATCCTTCGTCTTGCTCTGCGCTTTAATTGGCTCGATCGCCCTCAACTCGATCTTGCCGATCCGACCTATTCGATTGCCGACAAGCCCGTTGCTCTTGAAGGCGCATTGGAGAGCCTCACGCTTCTCAAGAATGAGGGACACATCCTGCCGCTGGATGCAGCGAAAATCAGGATCATCGCCGTCATCGGTCCCGATGCGTGGCCGGCGGTTCCCGGGGGCGGAGGTTCTTCTGAAGCCACTGCTTTCGATCCCGTCAGCATCGTCACGGGCATCGCGAACCTGGTCGGACCCAACGTCCGCGTCCTCTACGCGCGCGGCCTGCCGGAGATGAACGATGTCTTCTGGCACACGCACTGGGAAGGCACCGTGCAGCAGTCCACCTATCCCAGCAAGGACTTCAGCGGCAACCCCGAGAGTTCCAGCACGCCGAACGTCGCGAACTACAAAGAGGAGTGGTGGGGTCCTGAAGACAAAACCCCGCGGAGCATTCGTTATACCGCATCGTTCAAAGCCGCCAAGGCCGGCAAGTATCTTGTCCTCGCCGCTGCGTCCGGTAGCGATCACTACAAAGTCAGCGTCGACGGCAAGCCGATCATCGAGCAGGTGCAGGTCGAAGGCCAGCATCCTGAATCGGCCTCGGTGGATCTTGGAGACGGTCAAACCGTCACTGTAGTCGCCGACTATCTGCCTGGCTTCGCCGGCAATCGTTTCGGCCTCGGCATCGTCAATGAGTCCGACATGATCTCAGAGGACGCGAAGAAATTCGCATCGGCGGCAGACGCTGTCGTTGTCTCTGTTGGCTTCAATCCCTCCACCGAAAGCGAAGGACTCGACCGCACTTTCTCGCTGCCTTGGGGTCAGGACGCCCTCGTCGAAGCAGTCGCCGCGGCCAATCCGCGCACCATCGTGACACTCACCGGTGGCGGCGGCATGGACACCCGGCGCTGGCTCGCCAAAGTGCCCGCGCTGCTCCACACCTGGTATCCCGGCCAAGAAGGCGGCACGGCGGTTGCCGATGTTCTCTTCGGCAAACACGATCCGGAAGGCAAGCTGCCTGTCAGCTTCGATCGCAGTTGGGAAGACAATCCGTCGTTCAAGGACTACTATCCGATTCCCGGCTCCGACACCTCGCTGCACGTCACCGAAGTCGGTCATCCCCCCGTCGACTACGTGATCCCGCATGTGAAGTACAACGACAAGCTGATGGTCGGCTACCGCTACTGGACCACCACCGGCAAGCACCCGCTCTTTCCGTTTGGATTCGGCCTGAGCTACACGACATTCAGCTTCTCCAAACTGGAAGTGCCCTCAAGCGCAGCTTCGGGTTCCGCGGTGACAGTTGGCTTCGACGTAACAAATACCGGCAGTGTGCCCGGCGGTGAAGTCGCTCAGCTTTACGTCTCCGATCCGTCCGCAAAAGCGCAGCGTCCAGAGCGGGAATTAAAGGGATTCCAGAAGGTCCACCTCGCTCCGGGCGAAAGCAAGCACGTCACGCTGTCGCTCGAGGCCCGCGCCTTCAGCTATTGGGACGAAGCGGCGCACAAATGGACCATTGACCCAGGCAAATTCGTGATCCGTGTCGGCGACTCCAGCGAAAATACCCCGCTGCAAGCCGATCTGACGATCAACTGAAATTGCCTCGCAAATGAACGGCCTGCCCCACACTCGGCAGGCCGCTTTGTTTTCAAGTACGCACACGGTCCGCGCTCAAAATACGGTGATGATGTGCAATCGCTCTCGCTGCTCCTACGGACGCGCCGACTTTTTCACTGGAAGACTCTGCGGCCCATGAGGCATGTCGGTGGCTTCGCTTCTTGTTTCCCTGCCCAACGAGCGTGATCTCCTGCGCAGGTCCCTCAGGGCGAACAGAGCCTCCAGTTCCTCGACGCTCGATCCCCGCCGAGCCGCTCGAACCCTGCTGTACCAGTCTGAGACGAAGATCAAACCGATTGACGCAATGAGTTGGAGGAGGATCAGCCTGACAGGGGAACCGACGATGGAATCGCAAAGAGACACCGCACAGTATTGGATCACGCTCCTCGTTCCTCCTGTTGTCTTTAAATCGGCAAAATCCTTCCAGACTTGACGGATAAAGAATGGATCGGTTCAGGCCGTCCAAGCGACCACAAGAGGTCCTGTTCCGCCGCCAGCTTTGTGCGCAGGAAGTTTATGATCGTCTCTATGAAGCGCGTTCTTATGTCCTGGAGCAGCGGCAAAGACAGCGCATGGGCCCTCCATCGACTCCGCCACGACCCTGCCATAGAGATCGTCGGACTGCTGACAACCCTCAACAGCGAGTTTCAGCGCGTCGCCATGCATGGCACGCGCCGCTCCGTACTGGAGGCGCAGGCCGAGGTCGCTCAATTGCCGCTGTGGATCGTGCCTCTGCCGTGGCCCTGCTCCAACGAGATCTACGAACAGCGCATGGCCGAGATTTGCGATCGTGCCGTCAATGAGCACGTCGATGCGATTGCCTTTGGCGACCTGTTCCTGCGCGACGTGCGCGCCTATCGCGAGAAACAGCTCGCGCCCACCGGGCTCGAACCGCTCTTTCCGCTTTGGGAGATTCCGACGGAGCAGCTCGCGCGCGACATGATTGCCGGTGGACTGCGGGCCCGATTGGCCTGCATCGACACAAAACAGTTGCCGCCCACGTTTGCCGGCCGCGCATTCGATGCCGCATTGCTTCGGGACCTGCCGCCCTCAGCCGATCCGTGCGGCGAGCGCGGTGAATTTCACACCTGCGTCTACGACGGGCCCATGTTCAATGCCCCTTTGCCCCTGGAAGAGAGCGAAGTCGTCAATCGCGATGGTTTCGTCTACGCCGACTTTCTCTGTCAAAACGAAGTCCCCGCACTTCAGAATCGCAGGTAGAGTCTTACTTCGCCACCGCTTCCGGCAATCCCACTTCCGCCGCCGGCGCCAATGTGTGCGTCGAATCCCAATGATTGATCACAAGCTGCCACTGTTCCGCGCGGCCCACCCACATCTGCGTGGCGCGATCGTAGCGCGCCGTGTTATTGGCGAGCCAATACGGCCGGTTATCGCGCAGCCATGCTTGCTCGTAAAGCTGGCCAAGCAGCGCATACCCATCGCGCATGTCCTCAAAACGTCCGTTGTTTGAGCCGATAGTTTCGAGCATCTCCGAAACTTCGTTCCATCGATTCTTGTCGCCCGCAATCGCCTGCGCCCGGCTGTAAAGAGTCGCGCATTCGGCAGCAGCCTGAAATTTGTAGCCGATGAAGTCGATGCGTCGTGCTCCCAGCTCCATCGCATCGAGCGCTTCTTCATTCTCCAGGACCCGGCCTTCGAGCTTCGATGTGTCCCGTGCCTCTGCCAGCAGTGTGATCGCGCGCTCCGCGTCGAGCCGCAATTCGCCGGCCACGGGCAAGACCTTGGCCGAGATCTGCTGCCCCTGCGGTGAAAGCGGATCGAGCCAGAAATAGGAATCCCGCGCGTCCTCGAGATCGGCCTTTTGCAACACAGCATGCGCTGCCATCAACGCGTGTTGCGCTTCACTGATCTTGCCTGTCTCATCGCCGTGGAATGCCTGGCCAAAACTCGCGATGAAGTCGGCCTCGGAGCTCTCGCCCTGCTGCCAGCCGGCCGCTGCGCCAAATAGCACACCGAACCAATTCTCGTCGAAGATGCCTTCGCCATCGTCATTCCACACCGTGTTCAACATGCCGGTCGCGCCCAGCTTCTGCCCATCGCGCACAAACGCGCGAATGTTGCCCAGGGCCACATTGTTATTCGGATAGACACGGTTCCAATTGCTCACCCCGGGAGCAACCCACGTCTCAAGCCCAGCCTTCGTAAACGGCACAATCTCGGGCGTGAAGTCGGGCCGCGCATCATAAACCCACGGCACCGCAATCATGTCCTTCGGCAGAGTACCCACCAGCTCCGGCGAGTTGACCGCAATGTCGCCCCAGAACAGGAGGCGCTTGTGCAGCGGAGCGAGCGTCTCGTGAATCTGCGAAAGAAAATTCAGATAAACCGTGGCGAGCCCCTGCTGCTTCACCTGGTCACGTGTTCGGCCTAACCCAAGCTCGAATGTCTCATCGGCGCCAACATGCGCGTACGGAGCCGGAAACACTTTCGCAAGCTCGCCGAACCAACTACTGATCAACGGCAGTGTGCCCGCATCGCCCGGCGCAAGCACGGCCCCGTGCGGCGTCTCACCCAACGGCGAATACTGTTCGAACTTCAGCACGTGGTGCAGGTGTCCGAAAGACTCCTGCTCCGGAATCACCGTGATGTGGTACTTCGCCGCATACGCAACCAGTTCGCGCGCTTCATCCGGCGTCATCGCACCACCCGGAAAAGCAGCAACAGGCGTGGAACCGTAAGCAAAAGTGTGCTCGAAATACGGCGAAAAAATATTGTATTTGTAAGCCGCCAGCGTACGGATCTCCCGCTCGAGGAAATCCATGCTGGGCAGCGGCCCGCGCGACCAGTCATCGCTCAATCCGCGATGCGCCATCGCAGGCCAGTCGCGTAGCGTCGGAACAAGCAACACTGCATCTTTACCAGAGCCGCGAATCAACTGCTTGACGGTCTGGGCGCCGTAGAAAGCGCCAGCCGGAGTCTCGGCGATAACCGCAAGTGAATTCTCCCCCATGCGCGCAATCACGTAGCCCTCATCGTGCATGGCAGGGCTGAAGACGAGATCGTGCGCTTTGAGAAAACTCCGGATGGCAGGCGCGTCGGCACGCACGAGATCGATCCGGGCCCCGTGCGGATATTGCAGGTGCACGCCGCGGCTCTTGATCGTTTCTTCGAGGTCTTTCGCGGCAAACTCATCGCCTGGGCTTTTGGCCGCGGTAATCACAACGCCCAGCCGTTCAACGGGAACGCTGGCAACGGCTGTGCATTCGCGCGGCGCAGGAACCAGATGCAAGCCGGCACAGGTAATCGGTGCGGGAGTTTGTACCTGGGCGGCAAGGCACAGGGCCGTGCTAATCAACAAAAAGGAAGCCAAAGCAGAAAGTCGACGCATAAACCTCCTCACGGCTACGCAAGTTGCCTGCAAGGCTAATGCATGGGGATGCCTCATGTACAGGTGAGAGTAATCATTTGGATTCCAAATGATCACAAACGCGACCTATTCTGCCACCAATGCTCGTACTGCCTCTGTTCGGCGTGCATCGTTCCCGTAGGCCCGATCGGAGCGTAGCCGAAGGCAGTTGGCCTCACCGCAGGTAGCCGAAGGCGGTTAGCCCCACCGCAGGTGGCCGCAGGTGGCTAGCGCAGGCTCTTCAGCGCCGGGTAAAGCTTCCGCCATTGAGCGTAGCCGGCTTTATAAGCGGCAAGGTCGCCGGGATCGGGCTCGATGCGCTGCGCTACTTCGATCGCCTGCGCGCACGCCGCATCCAGATTGGCCCAGTGTCCAGCGCCCACACCCGCCAGTAGCGCCGAACCGAATGCGCCGCCCTCTTCAGCGGTGAGCACTTCCACCGCCTGCCCATAAACACCAGCCTGAATCCTGCGCCACAACGGGCCGCGCGCGCCGCCGCCGCCCAGCCGGACGGCGCTGACCGGAATTCCCAGTTCAGCGAACAGAGTGAATGTATCCTGCAGCGAATACGCAACGCCTTCGAGCACTGCCCGCACGAAATGAGCCGCCGTATGGTGCGTCCCGATCTTCGCGAACGCAGCGCGCACCTCCGGATCAAGATGCGGCGTGCGCTCGCCCAGCAGATACGGAGCCCACTCAAGCCCCTCGCTGCCCGCTGGCACTTTCGCCGCCGCCGTAGTCAGTGCGTCATACTCCTGACCCGCAAAGAATGTCTCCTTCAGCCAGCTGAAACTCAACCCCGCGGATTGCGTCACGCCCATCACATGCCAAACGCCCGGCACCGCATGGCAAAACGTATGAAGCCGCCCCTTCGGATCCTTCGTCGGCTGTGCCGTCGCTGCAAACACCACCCCCGAAGTGCCGATGGTGGCCGACACCGAGCCCGGCTGCAGAATTCCCATGCCCACGGCGCCCGCCCCCTGATCGCCGGCGCCTGCAACGACAGGCGTGCCTGCGGGCAATCCAGTCAGTCCCGCTGCGCCTTCACTGATGCGCGCGCAAACCTCGGGCGACTCATAGACCTTCGGCAGCCAGGCTTCCGGAATCCCCGCCGCCTCAGCCACCTCCTTCGACCACCGCCGATGCGTCACATCCAGCAGCAGCGTTCCTGAAGCCTCCTGCACGTCGATCGCGAACACGCCGGTGAGACGGTAACGCACGTAGTCCTTCGGGCACATAATGTGTCGGATTTTCGCGAAAATCTCCGGCTCGTGCTTTTTCACCCACAGCAGCTTGGTCAGTGTGAAATTCGGAAGCGCCGGATTGCAGGTGAGTTCGATCAGCTTCTCGTACCCGATTTTTTCATGCAGCCAATCGCACTCCGGCTGCGTGCGCGTGTCACACCAGATCAGCGAGGGTCGCAGCACCGCGCCATTTTCATCCAGCATCACCGCGCCGTGCATCTGGCCCGTCAGTCCGATCGCCGCAATCGGCTGCCTCGGCTCAGGCGCGGCTGCCAGCGCTTCGCGAATGGCAGCCTGCGCCGCGCGCCACCAGTCCTCTGGATCTTGCTCTGCCCAGCCTGGGTGCGGAGTGCGAAACGGAACATGTTCGCTGGATGCCCCGCTGATCAACCTGCCCGCCGCGTCAACAACCACGGCGCGCGTACCGCCCGTGCCCACATCCATTCCGAGGAACCACATTGCTGTCCACTCCTTGCGTAAATCGCTTTTTTGAGCGCTTGCAGCATACCAGCTTTGCCGCTCACCGGAAAGGTCGCCCAGCTCATCTAAAGACGGTGCACAAAAACACCCTCGTCTTGTACACTCCTTGCACTCGCTCCTGAACTGTTTCCCCTCATAGCGAAGATCCAACCTTCACCGCAAAGAAAGACAAGATGACTGTGTCTGCACCCAATCCCGATCACATCCTGCAAACCGGTATGGCCTTCTGGGCCTCGAAAACCCTGCTCAGCGCCGTCGAAATGGAAGTCTTCACCGAACTGGCCAAAGGCCCTGAGACCCTCGGCGCACTTACTGGCCGCCTCGGCCTGCATCCCCGATCTTCGCGCGATTTTCTCGATGCCCTCGTCGCGCTCGGTTTTCTCGAACGAACCAATGGAACGTACGCCAACACGCCTTCAACCGATCTCTTTCTCGATAAGCACAAACCGTCCTACATGGGCGGCATCCTCGAGATGGCCAACAAGCGCCTGTTTCATCACTGGGGCAAACTCACCACCGCCTTGCGCACCGGCGAACGGCAAAGCGAAGCCGCCGGTAGCGATGAAACCTTTGCCGCGCTCTACGCCGATCCCGCGCGCCTCAAGGGGTTTCTCCGCGCCATGACCGGCATCAGCCGTGGCGCCAACATAACCATCGCTTCCAAATTTCCCTGGGCACAATACAGGACCGCCGCCGATTGCGGAACAGCACAAGGCGACCTCATCGTCCAGGTGGCGTTGAAGAATCCCCATCTCTCCGGAATTGGTTTTGACCTGCCCGAGGTGGCGCCCATCTTCGAGGAATACGTGGAAGCCAACGGCGTCCAATCCCGCGTTCGCTTCCAGGGAGGAAGCTTCTTCCGCGAACCGCTGCCGAAGGTGGACGTCATCCTGATGGGCCACATCCTTCATGACTGGAATCTCGACGAAAAGAAGATGCTCATCCGCAAAGCCTATGAAGCACTTCCTGAAGGGGGCGCATTCATCGCCTACGACGCCGTCATCGACGACGACCGCTCGAAAAACGCCTTCGGCTTGCTGGCGAGCCTGAACATGCTGATTGAGACGCCCGGCGGCTTCGACTACACCGGCGCCGACTGCGTGGGATGGATGAAGGAAGCCGGATTTAGCGAGGTGCGCGTCGAGCACCTAGTTGGACCCGACTCCATGGTCGTCGGCATCAAGTGACGCGAGACCATTCGAAGCCGTTACGAAACTCGCCGTAGATGGATTCAATCGGATTCAAGGAGACTCAATCGCTTCTAAGTCCGGTTGCGCCGCCTGCATCGGATCGCCTGCGAACACACGATGAGGATCCAAAGCATGTAGGTGAAAAACGCAAACCGGGGAGGCCATCCAATGTTGACCCCTGGCCCGTAAGCTTGCGGGCCCATAGGCGCAACAAACAGCGCCGTGTAGACCGCAAAGCAGGCGAAGCCGAATAAAGGCAACCAGGCCGCCCAAAGTAGGAGTCTGCGCGCGTTTGCCCAAACCTGACTCGCGCGGGGAAGACTGAGGCTCATGAGCAAGGCGGCAAATGGAAACAGCACCAACTGGCTGGTTCCGCAGACGACGTGAAGGATGCCTCTCGTCGATAGAGGGGCATGGAAAGGCATGGGGTCCGTCGTAAAAATGCCGACACCGGCCGCGCTGATCGCACAGATCAGCAGTATTCCAATGCCGATCCGCCCCATCGGTTTGCGAAGCTGGCTCTTCAGCAGCACGAAAAGGGACGCGTAGCTCAGCGACGAAACCAGGAATGCCGTTGACATGATCCAACCATGAGGACCAAGAGCCCATTCGCTGATCGTGTGCCACGAAGGATCCAAGTCCGGTCTGATAACGATCGACGCGCCGAGCAACACCTGGTACGCGAGAATTGCGCCCATTGCCAACCATGCCGCAGGGATCGAAATCGCCGCCGGTGTCTTTGCGATTGCTGAGTTCGTCGCTGAGTCTTCTCCTCGGGCCGCACTTCTGCCCCTTGAACTCCAGCCCGGCCTTGCGCTCCACTTGCTTTGGCCAGCCCGGGAAGCGCACTAAAGCAATCCTTCCAACCGCGCGTAGCTCGCTTCCATTCCGTGCTCCATCCCCGACGCAAGCATGCTTGCGCGCGTCTGCTCGTCGGGGAGTGTCATCCGAATTGTCATCAACGTTCCTTCGCCGTCTGGCTCGAATGTGGTCTCGGCGTGATTGTCCGGCGTCGGATCGGGCAGAAACATCCGCTCGACATGCACGATCCGGTGGTAAGGGTTCAGTTCGAGATACTCCCCGGTCAAGTAAAATCCGTGGCCTTTGCCGTTCGTCCATTCGTAGCGGATTTTGCCCCCCGGCCGAGCTTCGTTGATGCAAACAGGCATGTTCCACCCATCGGGACCAAGAAGCCATTTCTTGATCAACTCTGGATCGGTATGGGCCCGATACACCGCCTCGGGTGAAGCAGCAAAACGCCTCATCACCACCAGGCACGAATCGCCTTCCGTCTGTAGCGTCATCTTGCTCATCGCATTTCTCCCTTCTTGTTCTGCTTGCTTTGCTTGTGCTCATTCATACCGGCGAGAACCTCGTCCAACCGGTCGTAATTCTTCTCCATGGTCGCGCCCAGCATTGCGAGCCATTCATTCATCGCCTCGATGCCTGTCCCTGCGAGCCGCCGGGGACGCTTCGTCCCCTCCACTCGGCGGATGATCAATCCCGCGTCTTCGAGCACCTTGAGATGCTGCGAAATCGCTGGTTGCGACATCTCGAATGGATCCGCCAACTCATTGACAGTGGCCTCGCCCTGCGAGAGACGTGCAAGGATTGCCCGACGCGTCGGATCGGCCAAGGCAGCAAATTTTGCATCGAGCGTCTCCATAGGTGCTATCTTATATAAGAATTCACTTATTTTCAAGAAAATTTTTCGCCAATAATGACTTCGTGGTAGGTCCCACAACGTGGGTGGGTCTCGCCAAGTGGGATTCCGCGCCAGCGTGTGACATCGGGCACAGGTCGGTTTGGGTCACGGCAGTGACAATGGTTCCGTAAGCTCGAGATACCCCCTCTCGCGCGGCCAGGAGACTTGTCCCATGAGCGATCTCGCCCCCATTGCCGAAGCCGTTGCCGTTGACCCGCTGGTCAGCCATCCGCCCGACTATCACGTCTTTCACAAATTCCTGGCGCGCTGCAAGTCGCTTCCCGCCATCACCACCGCCGTGGTTTGGCCGCTCTCCGATGTAGCTCTGAAGGGTGCCACTGAAGCTGCTGCCGAAGGCCTGATCGAGCCGACACTCATTGGCGACGAAGCTGCCATGAAAGCCCTGGCCGCAAAGATCGGCGTAGACATTACCCCCTTCCCGATTCTGCAGGCCGATTCCGAGTCGAAGGCTGCCGAACTCGGCGTCGCCATGTGCCGCAGCGGCAATGCCCAGGCAATGATGAAGGGCAGCTTGCACACCGACGAGTTGATGAAGGTTGCCATGCAGCGGGACACCGGCCTTCGCACTTCGCGCCGCATCACCCACGTCTTTGTGATGGATACGCCCGCCTACGCCCGCACCCTCCTCATCACCGATGCCGCCATCAACATCAAGCCCGAGTTCGAAGACAAGATTCACATCGTCCAGAACGCCATCGACCTGGCCCACGCCCTCGGCATTCCCGAGCCTAAAGTTGCCTTGCTCTCTGCCGTCGAAACCGTGAACCCAAAGATTCCCTCCACCATGGAAGCCGCCGCCCTCTGCAAAATGGCCGATCGGGGCCAAATCACCGGCGGTATCCTCGATGGCCCCCTCGCCTTCGACACGGCGGTCAGCGTCAAGGCTGCCCGGATCAAGCATCTCAACTCGCCCGTTACCGGCCAGGCAGACATTCTGGTAGTGCCCGATCTCGAGAGCGGCAACATGCTCGCCAAGCAGTTGGAGTATCTTGGCGGCGCGCAGCTCGCCGGCATCGTGCTCGGTGCACGCGTTCCCGTCATTTTGACCAGCCGCGCCGATTCAGCCGAAACCCGTCTTACCAGTTGTGCCGTGGCCGTTCTTCTGCATTACGACACCCACCCCGTCGAGCGGGTCTGACAGTTTCCTACCCCAGAAAACGGGCGCCTTCCTCCTCGCGAAAGGCGCCCGTTGCGTTTTCCACAGAATCTCGAAAAGAACCTCTTCAATCGCCCGAGCATCCTAAGCACTGGATGAGGCCAACCCAGGCAGCGGTGTGCCTTCGAATTGGCCCCAGGTAAAGGAGCTCAATGTCTACTCATACAAGTGCGCAATCCAAGGCGACAAAAACGAATGTTCAGGACGGTTTCAGCCCCGAAGATGTAAAAAACCTTTCCAGCGTTCTAAATGCCGTTCTCGCTGATGTCTTTTCTCTTTACCTCAAGACCAAAAATTTCCACTGGCACATGAGCGGCCCGCATTTCCGCGATTACCACCTGCTGCTCGATGAACAGGGCTCGCAGATATTTGCGATCAGCGACGACATCGCAGAGCGCGTGCGGAAGATCGGCGGCACCACCATCCGCTCCATCGGGCACATCGCCCGGCTGCAGAGAATCAACGACAATGATCAGGAGTTTGTGCCGGCGCGCGACATGCTGCTCGAACTCCACTCCGACAACAAATCTTTGGTCGAAAGCCTCCGCGCGGCCCACGAAGTTGCGTCCAAGGCTAACGACTACGCCACCACCAGCTTGATCGAAGTGTGGATCGATGAGGCCGAACGGCGCGCCTGGTTCCTCTTCGAGGCCACCCGCTAAACGAGCGTATCGCCTCTTCCCCCCTCAGAAAGATAAAAGCCGCGCATGCGCGGCTTTTGTCTTTTTCCCTATTCCCTACTCCCCGTTTTGATCAATCCATCGAAAGGCTCAGCTGGTGCCGCACGTCCGCACCCCGAATCCAGAAAATCACATCCGTCGCAATGTTAGAGGCATGATCCGCGATCCGCTCCAGGCTACGCGATACCATCAGGCCATTCATCGCCTGCTGCGTATACATAGGCTTTTCCTGGATGAGCTTAAGCAGATCGGCATGTGCGCGCCGGTTCATCCGATCAATCTCGTCGTCCATCTCACGAACAGTATCGGCAAGGCGTGCGTCGCCTTCAAGCAAGGACTGGATGGCAGTGCGGATCATTCGTCCGGAATATTCGCCCATGGCAGCGTAATCCACCGGCAGCTCGACCTCTTCGGTCTTGAGAATGTCTCGCGTCCGGCGCGAAATCCCCATCGACTGGTCGCCAATGCGTTCCAGGTCACCGTTAATCTTGATGACTGCCAGGATGAAGCGCAGATCGATAGCCATCGGCTGCTCCTTGGCAAGCAGCTCATACGCCATCTCATCCAGTTCCCGCTGTGCGGTGTTGATCGCGGTTTCGTTCTGCTTGACGTACTGGCACAGACCTTTATCGCGCTGCAGGTAGGCGTCCACCGCGGACTCAACCGCTAGCTGGGCAAGAGCAGCCATCGCAAGGAGTTTGTCCTTGAGTTCGGCGAGTTGAAGCTGAAAATGAATGCGCGGCACGACAACAGTTCTCCTACATGATTGTGCACTATCAATTGTTACCCGTCTGCAAATTTCACGACACGAGTGCCATCCGTCACAAACCAAAGGAACCAAGCCAAAGCCTGGTCCGGGCCCACCAAATGACCCATGAGATGGCCAATCATCAGGTCGAATCCGCCAGCCCGGTTTTACAATGGCGCAGAATGAAATCGGCTTGGGCTGAATCTCGAATCGCAAATGCCGCTCCCGTCTCGAAATGCACGACAGCCGCGACAGGCAGACGTGGGAATTCCCTCCCCAATTCCCTGGTGATCCCGGCGCTTCTGCTGGCGGGCCTTCTCGGATGCCGCCATTCTGGGCCGCCCGTTGAGAACGAAGGCCCCGATTCGCTAGGGCTCACCAGCTCAAGCCTTCCAGATGGGCGCTTTCCGGCATCTCTCACCTGCGATGGAATCAACACTTCTCCCGCTCTCGCATGGAACGCACCGCCTGCGGGCACCGGGAGCCTCGCGCTGATTCTCAACGATCGCGACCTGTCCAATGGATTTGTCCACTGGGTGCTCTTCAATTTGCCGCCCGGGTCGCGTTCTCTGCCTGCTTCTCTCCCAGCGCAAGCCGAGCTGCCCGACGGCGCCCGGCAAGGCACGAACGATTTTGGCAAGATCGGCTACGGCGGCCCCTGCCCCAGCGGCATTCACCACTACGCGATCATGCTGTTCGCACTCGATTCAATGCTGACCCTGCCCGCAGGCGCATCCCGCGCGCAGGTCGATGCAGCCATGAACGGGCACGTCCTTGCACGCGGCGAGTTAGTCGCCACCTACCGCCGGGAATGAACCTCCCAAATGAATCGGAGATTCTGAAAGCGCCCGGCATTACGAGTTGGGGAGCAACTCGAGGTTTTGAAAGGGCACGAATTTACTCGTGCCGACAAGTCGAGTGGTTGGGTGACGCCTTTCACGGGCTGCGGAAAAACAGTGTCGAAGCGCCACCGACTGTCGAGGCGATGAACCAATTCGCAAGAAAATGGGTGCCCCACGTCTCGCTTTTGAGACGTGGGAAAGCACGAACATAACAGGGCATGGCTTCACAGGCTCCGGAAGATCGGCCCCCCAAACCCTGTTCAAAGATTCCTTCGAGCATGCACTTCGCTCACGTAGCCCCCATCTCCGCCCCCTTAGCCTCGTGCCCCACCGCAGCCAGAGCCGCCAGAGTCAGCGCGACAATCACCACGGTAATCGCCAGCACCGGCGGATAGGTGCCCCATCGTTCCGCAACCAGCGCCTGCGCCTTTCCGTTCCACGAAGTAATCAGCCCGCCGAGCTGGTAAGCCAATCCCGGGGCGGTAGCCCGCACCGGCGCCGGCGACAGCTCGGTCAGATACGCCGGAACCACACCCCAAGCACCCTGCACCATGAACTGCATCAACACGGCGCCAATCCCCAACGTGAGCGCGCTGTGCCCGTATGCATAGAGCGGAATCACAGGAATCGCCGACAACGCAGCCGCCACAATCGCCCGCTTGCGGCCCCACTTCTCCGAGAGTTCCCCAAACGCATAGCCGCCCGCGATCGACCCGAGACCATACAGGACGCCAATCAGGCCCACTATCTCTGGAGAGAGCTTCATCTGCACCGTCAAGAATGTCGGATACACATCCTGCGTGCCGTGCGAGAAGCTCATGAACGCAGTCATCAGCAAAATCAGAAACAGGAAGGTCGGAAGAAACTTCAGCAGCTGCCCAGGAACGGCAGGCGCCTTCTTGCGATGGGCGCGATTCTCTGCACCGGCCAGCCATACCGGTGACTCCTCAACCCGCGTTTGCACGTAGAGCACAAGCAAAGCCGGACTGGCTCCGACCATGAACAGTCCGCGCCATCCGATCAGAGGGAAGAGAACGGCAAACGCAGCGGAGGCCAGGATCGAGCCCAGCGCGTAACCTTCCTGCAGGATGCCGGAGAATGCGCCGCGCCCTTCCTTGGGCAGCGTCTCAAATGCCAGCGCCGCACCGACTCCCCACTCCCCGCCCATCGCAATGCCAAACAGAGCGCGCAACACCAGCAGCACACTCATCGACGGCGCAAAAGCGCAGGCCAGCTCGATGATCGAGAAACTCAGAATGTTGAAGACCAGGATCGGCCGGCGTCCATAGCGATCCGCCAACATGCCAAATACCAGGGCGCCCACGGGCCGGAAGGCCTGAGTAAGAAAGACTGCGCCCAGCACGTCGGAGGGTTTCGTGCCGAAATCGGTCGCGATCGCCTTCACGCAAAAGATCAGCAGAAAAAAATCCAGGCTGTCGAGTGTCCAGCCAAGAAAGGAAGCGATAAAAGCGTTGCGTTGCGAGCGGCTCAGATTCTGGAAGTCGCGGACAAAAGACATGATCCGGAGCATAGCAGAGCGTTCGCGAATCGCGACCAGGCCTCGAGAGAGGAAGCCACTCACAGCTGCGAGAGCAACATAGGCTGGCCGGTCGAAGCCAAACGATGCGCAGCGCCCACTTCAAACCGTCCACGTCCTTCCTGTTCGGTATCTTTGAGTGATTCCAGAACCTGGCCGGTTTATCGATTGACGCACGAATCGCAGTGAGATCTGGGGTCAGATGTTTCCCAGAAGGTAATTGCCGGATAGGCCACCTCTATGTAAGTCAAAGTCAAGAGAAAAGCACAGAATTCCCGGGCGCGCTCCGGAGGGCGCGCACTTGATCTGATCAGGATCTGCCGTTACGCAACAGTGCCTCTCGGCCGATGATTCCTGCATCAAGCAGAACCACACATCCATTTGCTGTCTAAGACTCCGAAGAGTCCGCACAGAAGATTGAGTTTGTGTTCTCTGCCAGCCCCGAAACAATCCAACGGGAGCCTCCGGAGTTTTCACTCCTTCGCCCAGTGGCCTACTTGCGGGGCCTGGCAGTCTGCGCATCGGAATAATCCTGGTGTTTTTCATTCTTGGGCAGGTTTTTAGGCTGCCGCCGTACCTCCGAATTTCTCGGCAGGCACGAAATCCTGTTTTCTGCGTTCGACCGCAACCATCCAGGCCACCATCTTCCTGGCTACAGCCAGGGTGGCGCGGTTGCGATCGCCCCGTTGCTTTTCCTTTTCGTGAATCAAGCTCAGTTCATGGCTGTATCTCGGTGCCAGCTTCGCCGCTTCCACCAGCACCTGCTGGATATGCTTGTTGCGTTGCTTGGAAATCGGCGTGCGCATGACCTTGTCGGCTGAACGCTTCTCGGCTCCGCACAGTCCGCAATAACTGATAGCCTGTTTGATCGATCGAAAGCGGGCAACATCGCCGATCTCCAGAGCCCAGGTCAGCGCCGTAATCGGACCCACTCCGGGAACAGTTCTTAATCGCGCCAGCCGCTCGGCCAGCAGCGGGTCCCGCTCCAGAGAGCTGATCAGTGCATAGTCCAGCTTCTGCGATCGATTAATCGTCTCCCGGCTCAGCTTCAACAGCGGCCTGACACAGTCGATCTCTTCATTGCCCGCCATCAGCTCGGTGAAGTAGCCCACCTTGTGCAGTCGCTGCTTGTTGAAACTCGCTCCGGTCTCCATCAACAAGCCCGAGATTCGATTCTTCATCTGAACCATCTGCTTCACAAGCAGTCCGCGGTAGCGCAATGTACGCCGCCGGTCGCGGATCTCGGTCGATGTCATGTAGCACTCTGGAAGAAAATCACATCGCAGGCAGTCGGCTATCTTGTTGGCATCGATCTTGTCGTTCTTCCGCTTGGCCGCGGCAATGGCTCGCAGCATCAGCGGATGGGCGACCTTCACCTTCTCCGCGTGCGGAAGAAGGTGATCGTAGATCCAGCCCGTGAAGATCGTCGCTTCCATCGCGACCATCCGGGGTTGGGGAAGGGTCTTGATCCAGGCATCAAGTTCGCGCCGCGTTGATCCGATCTTGCCTTCACTGTGGATCTTGCCGGCCGCGTCCTTCACGCAATAGCTGATCGTCTTCTTGTGAACATCAAGTCCAATGTAGTACATAAAGTCTCTGAGGAGCCTCCTTGGGTAGTTCTCTGAATCAGCCTCACAGCTGAGTTCAGCCTTTGTAACACCCTCGTGCTCCTCACTGACTTAGCATTCAAACAACCCGACCGGAACCCGCGATTCGGCTCTCAACCGGTCTGGGAGAGCTCTTTGACCTGTTGGCAACAGCCAAGGGTAACTTTTCGGACGGGCGACTATTCTGTCTAGTGACGAGAAGCCCGAACTAAGCCGCCTCCCGTCACCCTTAGCTGTATCTCGCGCATGACGACAGTCAAAACTTCAACTTCTTATTCCGCCTGCGCTAGCCCCGCAACAACCTCAGCAATCTTATCGAGTATCTGGTTCCAGCCTTCCATTTGACCGCTGTTCTTCGCGCTCTCCATGGGTTCATTTCCAATGAAGGTTAGTTTCGTCTGGCCGTTTCCAAGATCCTCAAAAAGAGTCACATCGTACGCGCCGTCCATGGCCTCATGTTCTATTCCGAGTTGCGCAGGGTCAATCTTGTTTCCCTCCGGGTCAGAAAAGTACATCAAGGAAACGATCTTCTCGTGCAGAACAATCTCGTGGTATTCAACCGCATTCCAGAACTCCTGCCCATCCGGCGCCTTCATGCAGCAGAGCAATTTTCCCCCCACGCGAAAATCCATCTTGCAGACAGGCGCGGTAAAACCTTTCGGCCCCCACCACTGCATCACGTATTCCGGGTCTGTCCACGCCTTCCAAACCAATTCGCGTGGGGCATCAAAAACTCTTGTCACAACCATCCGCTCAATCTCGTTAACCGTGTTGTTTGTCATCTATGACCTCCGTTTTTTTCATTTGATTCACAACTACATCCAGTTTGTCGAAGCTCTCTTCCCAGAATCGGCGATAGCTAATCGCCCAGTCGCTGACTGTCTTGATCGCCTGTGGCCTAAGCGTGCACACACTCTCTCGTCCACGCTTCGTCTTGATTACAATCCGCGCCCGCACCAGGTAGGCAATATGTTTTGAAATCATCTGCTGTGAGAGTGCAAACGGTTCCGTCAACCCATGCACAGAGGCGGGCCCATGAGAGAGTCGTTCGATCATCGCCCTGCGGGTGGGATCAGACAAAGCCGCAAATGTTGTACCCAACCCATCCACAACCGTATGGTAGTGGATTTTCTGTCAGTGTCAAGGAAGAATTCTGCGATCCTTGATTGCTGCTCCCTGCGTCTCTGTTGGGTCGCGGGAGTATCACCCTCCACTCGGCAGTAACGAAAGGGGAACAGTCTACGACGTGGATCCGGCGGCCGCCAGACCGCACTTCTCGCTTACAGCTTTTTGGAAATAGGCAGCTGATCGCCGATCGGCCAATTGTTTCTGCAGAAACGCCTTCAGGCTCAGAAAATTCCCGTCATAAAATGAACTTTAAAATACTCTCTTGACTTTTCATAAAACGCGTGACTATACTCCCGCCGCTTGAGTAAATCGAATTACTCAGTACGCCTGAGGAGGCCGCCCCACATGCACGTGCGCGGGGCTTCATTGGGAATCGAACCATAACCAAGGAGAATCCGCCATGCTGTACCCCCTTGAAGCGCGCAGGATATCCCTGTCTCAAAATCCACCGGCCAGTTTCGCGATCATCATGTTTGTGTTCGCACTTCTCTGTGCGGGAAAACTGAATGCGCAGACTGTGGCTGCATATGATTTTGAAGACGGAACAGCCGATGGATGGACTTCATTCAACGGCGCGACCACGCCAGTCGCAACCACGGCCGCAGCCTTCTCCGGAAGCCATAGCCTGCTCACAACGACGAACTCCACCGGCGCGAGCAGCGGACCGTCTATCAATCTAGGCGGCGTTCTCCAGGCTGGCGCCAAGTACACGATCACCGGCTACGTGCAACTCACCAGCGGCGAAAGCGCCACCAACGCGAATTTCACCATCGCCCGAAACGATCCAAGCTGCACAGGCGGCACCTGCTATGACACCATCGGCTCCTACACGGTGGCCGTGTCGGATTCAGGCTGGGCGCAAATCGGCGGAAGCTACACAGTCAGCGCAACGGAGACCGGACTAACGCTCTATGCGCAGCTGGTCGGCCCCACTACCGCTACCTCTTTCTATCTGGATGACGTCGTCATCACCGAGACAGCGCCCCCTCCGGGCGGAACGCCGGTGGCCACCTACACGTTCTCTGACGGCGGACTCGATGGGTGGGCTCCGTTTGGAAGCGCGACACTCACCAACGCAGCCCCGCCAATTGCCGATCCCAATGGCGACACCCATAGCCTGCTGACCACAAATCGCACTGCCACCTACATGGGACCGAGTCTGAACCTGCTCAGTGTGAATAATGTCGTGGCGGGCGCAACCTATCAGGTCAGCGCTTACGTCCTCCTCGCCGCGCCTGACACCACCAACCCCGCGGCCACGATATCGACAAAAACCGCGGACTGCGCGACATCCGGGTCCTACGGCACTGTCGCAACCTCGGGCGCGCTTTCGAGCACCGCCTGGACAAAGGTGCAGGGCACATTCAGCTTCAGCGATCTGCCCGGTGCGCCCACCAGCCTGATCCTCTACATCCAATCCAGCAGCGCAACCGACTCGTTCTACATCAGCGACGTCGTCATTGGCGAGTTATCTCCTCCGCCGCCGAATCCGAGCCAGCAGGACAACACGGGCATCACAAGCACGTTTGAAGACGGCGGTCTCGACGGGTGGAGCTCGCGCTCCGGCAGCTCGACCCTCACCAACAGCACAGCCGCTGCGCATTCAGGAACACACAGCCTGCTGACGACCGGGCGCACCGCCAACTACGACGGCCCACAAATCAACGTAAGCAACAAGATGTACTTCGGGTCCGTGTACAACCTCAGCGCGTGGGTGATGCTCCAGCCCAACGACGGTTCAAGCCACGTGATCAACATGAGCCTGCAAACCACGCTCGATGGCAACACGAGTTATCCAAGCATCACCGCCTACCCTGGCGTGACTGTTCCAGCTGACGGCGCCTGGCACCAAATCAGCGTCACCAACTACACCATGGGGAGCAATTACGATCCCGGCACGGCCTATCTCTACTTCCAGACGGTCCCGCCCTCGGGCAACGACCTCGTCTCCTTCTACATCGACGACTTCCAGCTCACGTACGTTCCGCCGCCGGTGATCCAGACCAACATTCCTTCCATCTACAAAACCTTCCAGGAGTTCTTCCCCATCGGAGCAGCGGTCGATACCACGGATCTCTCCGGACCGCATGCTCAATTACTCACCATGCACTTCAACAGCATGACACCCGGCAACGACCTGAAGTGGAGTTCGGTCGAACCAAGCCTCGGGACTTACAACTACACCAACGGCGATGCCGAGGTGGGCGAAGCAACATGCGCCAACATGCGTGTGCGCGGACAGAATCTCGTCTGGTCGACCGGCGCGCAGACTCCTTCCTATGCGTTCGGCGACGGTACCAATTCGCCTGCGAACCAGGCCACCGTCACCGCCAATATCCAGGAGCACATCAAGAGTGAAGTGCAACACTTCGGCAACAAGGTCTACGCGTGGGACGTAGTCAACGAACCTCTCGATCCATCTCAACCGGACTGTCTCGAACACGGCCCGTTCTACAACGTGCTCGGCGCCAGCTACATCGACATCGCGTTCAAGGCCGCCCAACAGTATGCCCCGCCGGGTACCAAGCTGTTTATCAACGAATACAGCACCGCCGATCCCAATCGCCTTGCCTGCCTCGTCAAGGTGGTCCGTGAACTGCGTGAGCGGGGCGTCCCAGTAAACGCGATTGGGCACGAGATGCACAACGCCATCAACTACCCGACACCCCAATCCATGCTGACGGCCATTGGCACCGTCGCCTTCAACTTCCCCGGCATCGATCAACAAGTCACCGAGCTGGATATGAGCGTCTACAACGCCGGCGACACCGCCTCCAACTACGGCAATAGCATTCCACCGTCAGTTCTGGCCGAACAGGGCTGGCTCTACAAACAATACTTCGACGTCTTCCGGCTTCTCAGGGGCCAGATCAGCTCTGTCACCTTCTGGGGCATGGCGGACGACGACACATGGCTGGACAGTTTCCCTGTCAGTCGCACAGACTATCCGCTGCCCTTCGACATGGGATTGCAAGCCAAACCCGCCTATTGGGGTGTCGTCGATCCCACCCATCTACCCGGCTATGGGCTCAAGTTCACCGCTTCCACTCAACCTGGAACCGCCGGATCGAGTTCCTTAACGTTGACGGCAACCAACGGCAACGTCGGACCAGCCTATGGGACACAGATCACCAACTTCACGCTCACTCAAATCTGGGGTCCGCGCTGTTCGCCGAAGATCACGGCGCCCAGCGCATTCCCGATCTCGCTTGGCGATATCGCAACCAGCGGCGCCGCCAGTGCGACATTTACCGTCAACGCTTCCGGCTGCAGTCCCTTTTCGGAGTTCGTCCTGACTGCGCCGTGGAGTTCGTCCGTCTACCACACGGGCACCTTCGTTTCACCCATCAGCTTCAAGAAATAGGCTGAACCGCTTTCGAATCAATCCAGGGGCCGGTCCATTAAGGACTGGCCCCTGTGCTTTCCAAGGCCAATCCGCTCCTAATCAGAATATTTGTTGCAACGAATACTCCGTTTGCCTCGTCTCATTGGCAGGCGCTCCCGAGTATCTTCGGACCTGACAGCTCTTCTTTGTCGTGCGCCCATTCCCCGGCCGGGCACGATCGACGCGGCCGACAACCTTCAGCGGCCTCAAAGGCCCCTTCTCCAAAGGACGTGAACGATGAAGCGTTTGGCATTACTGACGGTCTTTCTGACGCTCGCCGGCCCTCTGGCCCTGGCGCAAACATCCACCTGGGTGCCCGACAAGGCCCACAGCGAAGTTGACTTTTCGATTCTGCACCTGAGCTTGTCCCACGTGAACGGCCGCTTCGGCAACATCGGCGGCGCCATCACCTGGGACGAAGCCGACATCACGAAGTCCACCGTGAACGTCACCATCGATGTCAGCTCGGTTGACACCGGTGTACCCCCAAGAGACGGCGATCTCAAAAGCCCGAACTTCTTTGACGCTGCCCAATTCCCGACTGCGACCTTCGTCAGCAGCAGCGTCGCAAAGAGTGGCAGCGGCCTCACAGTGAACGGCAATCTGACCCTCCATGGGGTCACGAAGCCTGTGACACTCGACGTGCAGGGCCCGACCGGTCCTATTCAGGGCATGGACAAGAAGCCACATTCCGGTTTCTCGGCAACGACCACCATCAGCCGAACCGCGTTTGGCATTGCCTCCAAATACCCTGCGTCGATGATCGGCGATGACGTGAAGCTCGACATCGAATTGGATGTCGCCAAGCAATAACAGCTCGCATCGGGCAACAGGCGTGCCGATGCAACCCGCATCCTCACGACTCATGGGAGACAACAAGTGGCAGCTCTGAAGCATGAAATCGCGCAGGAGCGTCCTTTCTCAAGTTCCGAGGAAGAGGCGCTCTTGAACTTGATGCGGACTGCCGATTGTCTCCAGCGGGCGTTTCAGCACGTGAGCCGCGAATGGGGCGTGACCAGCACGCAATATAACGTGCTGCGCATCCTGCGCGGCTCACATCCGCAAGGTCTCACATGCTCCGCAATCGGCGAAAGAATGATCACAGCCGAGCCGGACATTACGCGCCTGCTCGCGCGCCTCAAAGCTCTCAAGCTGATTCGGCAGCAGCGCGACCGCCACGATCGACGTGTCGTCTGGACACAAATCTCCGGCGCGGGACTGGATCTGTTGCGCCAAATGGATCCCACAATCCAGCGCACTCCCAAAAAGCTGCTCAAGCATCTGACCGCACATGAGGTAGCGGAGTTGACCCGCCTCCTTGAGCTCGCACGCAAACCTTGTGTCGATGATCAGAGTCCAGTGAGTTGCAGTGGCACTTCGGGATCTGAATCGGAAAGCTGCGACAAAGTCCAAGAGACAACCGACACCATGTGATCGGTCGAGCTACAGCGGTTCCAGAGTTGCTGTATCCCGAAACCCCCACGGCTAAGTGGCTTTTTCCCTCAAGAAAAAGCCACCTCATACGATTTCAGAAAGGACATGTGAACTCTGGAACCGCTCTAACCCTAATACTGTTCACTTAATGATCCTGATGGCTTTGCGAATCTCAATCTTTGGCAGGGGCTTGACGTGGCGCGGGCGGAGCGGGAAGTTGCTCATCTTGCGCTTGACGCCGCGGGGATTGCGGCGATTGCGGCTGGAGACAACACGTTCCTGAAGGATTTCGTCGAGAACCGCGTTATGAAATGTTCTCCTCTGCTGAGGGGGGAATAGCGCCGTAGACGTTGATCTTGCGCCGAATGACGCGCACGGCGTGAAGGAACGAGAGCCTGTCGGGATCTTGGTCAGCCTTGAGAGCGGCCTCGTGCATCAGGCCGCGGATGGCGAAGTGGGCCATCATGAGGCCATAAAACTCCTGACGCACCAGATCGGGGGTTTTGCTGCGCAGCACGATGTGGGCACCGCGCAGATGGGTCTTGAGTTCGTCGAACGCGGTTTCTATCTCCCATCGCTCGTGATAGAGAGCCGCCAACTCGCCGGCTGGGGCCTTGCCGGGATCGAGGATGGTGGTTGCCAGACGATAGATCGGCTCGGAGCCCTCAATTCCTTCCAGGCGGTAATCGATCACCCGCAGCACGATCCCGTTGGTTTTATGCCGCCAGTCCCGCTCCGAAGGATAGACGCGGCTCAAATAGGAGCCATCGGCCAGAGGTTTTTCGCGGGCCATGCGCATATTCTTTTTCGTCCGCCAGAGCAGGTCCGCGCCTGTTCCTCGCGCCAGTTGCCATAGTTCGAAGCCAAAGAAATTTCGATCTGCCAGACAGAGCATGCCCTTTGCCAGGCGCGGAAGCACCGCTTTGGCCAAGGTGATCTCGCCCGTCCGGTAACTGTCCATCTGACTGCCGAACAGCACGTGGGTGCCGTTCTCCACCAGAGATACGAAACGAATCTGAGGATATGCGCTCGTGCCGCGGCTGGCTCCGGGGCGAGAGAAAGCCTCTTCGTTGGCCTTCTCGTCAGCCACGTCGAAGGTGCTGCCATCCAGGCTCACCAGCCGCCAGGTCCGATACCACGCGCCACGCGTAACCCGCACTGCAATAGGCTTAACCAACTCATCGTGCAACTGCTGCAGAGGCTCCCAGCCCAGCCGCGTGCGGGCTTGGGAGATACCCGACTTGCCTGCCACACGCACCCCGGCCGACGGATCGCGAAGCCACTGCACTCCTTCCAATAGACAACGCAATACCTCGCGATAGGACGATTGCATATAAAGCGCCAAGGCGATCACGTAGTAAATAACTACCTGCGCAGGAAGGTCGCGCTGACGAATGCTGGCCTTGCCCGTCCGGGCCAGCACCGTACCAATGGCCGAATCGGGAAACGTCTTGGTGATCACGCCAAGACTGATGTAATCCGTGATCCGAGCACCCGGAGGAAGTTCCGCAACCGTACGCGCCAACTGTGGCCTCCTGTCCTTGCCTTATACAGAATGCCACAAATTTCATTAAGTGAACAGTATTAGCCTTAGCCCGCATTTCTCACGAGCTGGGTATGGAGTAGGGTGAGTAATTTTGGAAAAAGTGGTAGGAAAGGCCGTCAGTTCGTGGCATAACTGCGTTGACGAAGCGTAGTTTTAGCCGAGGAAAGGGCGGCCTTTCTGATGACAGAGTGTAACCAAGGTTGGTTCTCTTTTGCAGCCCATTTTTCGCGTCGCGTGGAGGCCGGGTTCACTGCCGGTCAAGTGTCGAGCGACGGCGGTGCGTTGTTGTTGCGAGAAGCAGATCGCAAGATCAAGCTGCTGGGGCGGGTGGCGAGCTGTTTCATCGATGGCCGCGCACCATTGCTGGTCAAGCACCGCTTGTCGGAGATGCTGGCGCAGCGCATCTACGGGTTGGCGCTGGGCTACGAAGACCTGAACGATCACGAGCAGTTGCGTGCCGATCCGCTTTTTGCCCTGCTCAGCGGCAAGCGCAAGCTGGAGGAGCCGCTGGCTGGCAAGAGCACTCTGAACCGGCTAGGAGTTGACCGGCCGCAGCCGGCGTTATCACAAGATCAGCTACTCGGCCGAGTCGATGGACCGTCTGCTGACGGACCTGTTCATCGAGTCGCATGCCGCACCGCCAGCTCAGATCGTGCTCGATCTGGACGCGACCGACATCCCGCTCTACGGCCATCAGCCGGAGCGGTTCTTCCACGGCTACTACGACAGCTACTGCTATCTGCCGTTGTACATCTTCGCTGGCGATCAACTGTTGTGTGCGCGGCTCAGGCCGGCCAACCAGGATGCGGCTGCCGGTTCAGTTGAAGAGGTCAGCCGCATCGTGACACAGCTGCGTGTGCGCTGGCCGGAGTTGAAGATCGTACTCAGGGCCGACTCCGGCTTCTGCCGCGAAGAGCTGATGGGCTGGTGCGAGCCAAACCATGTCGACTATGTGTTCGGCCTGGCGCGGAACAAACGGCTGGGAAAGATCATCGGCGCCCAGATGCATCAGGCCCAGATCCAGCATCAGGGCAGCGGGAAGCCAGCCCGTATCTTCACCGAGTTCACTTACCAGACCCGCAAGAGCTGGTCGTGCGCGCGCCGCGTGGTAGCCAAGGCGGAATATCTCGATAAGGGCCAGAACCCGCGCTTCGTGGTCACTTCGTTAACCGCCGCGCAGTGGGCCGCGCAGGACTTATACGAGAAGTTCTACTGCGCCCGCGGAGAGATGGAGAACCGTATCAAGGAGCAGATGTGCCTGTTCGCCGACCGTCTGTCCACCGACGAAATGAAAGGCAATCAACTGCGTCTCTACTTCGCCGCGCTGGCTTATACGCTGATCGAAGCGCTGCGCCGGCTGGGACTGAAAGGGACTGCCTGGGCCGAGGCACAGGTGAATACGATCCGCTTGAAGCTGCTCAAAATCGGCGCTATCGTGCGGCTCAGCGTGCGACGCGTACTGCTCCAGCTCAGCTCCGCCTATCCCTGGAAAGATCTGTACACCCACGCCTTCCACGCCCTGCGTTGCTGAATAACGCTCGACCACAGAAAACTCTACTTCCAACTGCGCCGAACTCAACGCCAGCCAGAGCCATGCGTCAAATACGCGCACCAACATGCAAACCACACACCGCCGGGAAAATCTGCCCTTGCAGGGCCGGCCCTAGCGAAAGAAATCACACCAGCGGCTTAAATAACAACCACGGTCACATGGAAATCAGTACCCATGAGAAATCGCGGCTAGGGACACAAAAGTCTCAAGAATGGGTTTGGAAAAAGTCGTCCAATCTAAATAAATAGGTCTTTAGGTCTTAGCGGCTCACGATCTTCTTGGCCACTGTCTCTTCGTCCACATCGGCCTGGATGATCTTATTGTGCAAGCAATAAAGCGCTAACTCAAGCCGGTCGGAGACACCTAACTTGTCATAAATCTTTCTAAGATAATTCTTGATGACCTGTTCGGTCGTTCCCAATTGAAAGGCGATTTCCTTGTTCCGTTTGCCCTGCGTGATGCATGTGATGATGGCCATTTCTTTGGGCGACAAACGTGGCTGACTCCGCGGACTTACCAGCGCTGCAGCCTGCGACCGATACGCATCGATGACCCAATTGACAGATTGATTGTCGATCCAGGTTTCGCCGGCCGCGATTCTCCGTACACAGCGCACCAGCAGGTCCGGCGAGATCGACCGTGAGATGATTCCCCGTACGCCCCGGCGATAGAGCTCCACCGTCTGGTTCTCGTCGGCAGAGATAGCCTGCACGATAAGTTTTACGTCGGGAGTTACGCGCAAAAGATCCGGGATGGCGTTGGTCGTGCCAACCAGCAGGCCGCCTTCGAGGAGCACGACATCGGTCGGATAACGCTCAATTGCAGCACGCAGATTGTCGAACGAGTCGGCCTGTGCTACAACCCGCAGATCGTCTTCCAGCGCAAAAATCTTTCGGATTCCAACGCGATAAATAGCCTGGGAATCCGCAAGAATAATGCGGATAGCACCCGGTCTCACCGGCCCGTCAACTACTTCGCCTTCAGGAGTTTCGTCCAAGAATTCCATAAATAGGCTGCAAAACCGCCAGCGCGTGACCTCACCGCTCCGCAAACCGGTAATCGTCGATTGTTGCAGCAGCCTGGTACTGGCCCTGGCTTAAGGAGCAGCGTACCACACGTCCATGGCAGCGAACCATGACGTCGGTCGGTGCCCCCAGGAAGCTTCCAGGCATGCGAATCGAAAAATCGATGCCTTGTCCCACTTCAAGCGGGTCATGCACTTCAAGCAGCACGCCGCTCGCCGACACATTCCGCGTGAGTGCCTTCGACTCCTCATGGTCGGATGAAAGAACCGCCTGGAGGGAGAGAGGAAAACGGACCGCACACCGAACTTCCTTCCGTGAAGCGGCCGAGGCTGAGAGGCCAATCTTGGGTGCGTATGTCATTTTTGAGGTGTCCTTCATGCTGCTTCCAGAGTTACTGCTTTCAAAACCTAAACAACTTTAAACGAAATTTGAGATTAAACGTAGGGCACGAAAGTTTTTCGCTAGGTAATCGATTATGTACCACCGCATCTAGCACTTGCATCCCGCCGACTTTTCTTCTGTCCTTTTCGGTCCTATTGACGAGGAAAGAACGCCGCCGAAGCGCCTACCCAGGCCTGGTTTTTGTTGTGATCTACACCCATCATTTTCCCGCGCCCCAGCCGCACCAGTGAGAGCGCAGGCGTCAACCTTTCTCCGTCAGGCCACATATAAAGGATCCGGAATTCGGCTTGAGTCAGCCCGTGCGGGGTGTCGATCGTCGGCACAAAGCTCAACTTCTGCTGCAGCAGATAACCAGCCCGTTGTTCAATAGGGACGGCCTCAAGCTGCCTTTGGGTTGGCTCAAACTGGATACCTTTGCCGGCAAAACTGAAGAGCGGCTTGAGCAACAATTCGGTGTAAACGACGTCCGGCCCGCGATCGGCTGGGAGCGGCACGCCGGCGGCCGCGAGCTTCGCGCGGCCTTCTCCCTCAAGAAATTCGCTGAGGAATACCGCGGGGGGAACGATCTGGTCGGGAACGATCTGGTTGGGAACGATGTCGTTGGACGCACCGGGGCCAGACAACCACGGCACAGAAAACTTGCTAATAAGGAAGTACCAGTTCGGATGGCCGGCCCACTCGACGTCCCACGAAAGTGTCAGGTCAAACGGCAATCGAATGCCCCGCGCAATCAGCTCATCGACGATGGCGCGATTGTAAATTCGATGGATGGGCACCAGCTGGCCCCTTGCGTTTTTGTAATGCAGTTTGTCGCCCATCGCTTGCAGTTCCGCGATATCGACGATCGCAATCCCCAGGCGCTTCGCCGTGCAGGTGAAGTCGGGCAGAGTTTTTTGATGCCAGGGATCAACCTCCGTAAGCACCACGTTCTCCGGATCATGACTCGCAAGCACCGTTCGCGCTAAGAGCTCCCAATAACTCTCCTCATTAAGTCCACTTAGAAAGTTGCCTAATGTGTCGGATAAGCCATAGATCTCTCGATATGCCGAGCAAAGCAACGCCTGATATCCGAACACGGACGGGAATGCCTGAATCTCAACTAATCGAGGAGTGAGTTCGCCGCTTCCATCGCGTACGAGCGCAAAATCAGCGGTAAGGAAATGCGGGTGCGGTGTCTCGTTCTGAACGCTGTACCCCTGCGGAATCGCGCGCCGCGCCGCGGAGAGATAGTGCGGATCAGCAATCAAGCGGGAGGAAAGCGCTCGCCCTTCGTCTGCCATCTGCTGCAACAGCGATTTGGGCACAAATAAGGGCGTCTCTGCGATGCGAAATTCCACTTTCGCACCGCTTCGATCATCGAGAAGCTGCCGGAGTGCCGCGTATTTCTCGTCGTTGTACTCACGATTGAAGTGGGTTCGCAGCTCTCGAATCAATGCAACACCTCGCGGCAGATCTCGAATCTCTCGTAAAAAGATAGCGCTTGAGTTGGATGATTCGCCCTCAATTCGCCAAAGAGGCGCGGATTCCTAACGTACCCGAAAGCGCTTGTGCACTCCGCCTGCCAAAAAGCGCTGGGCGTCGCTCGCGAACCTGCAAAGGAACTCCCGCAATGGCAATTTTCTGCCAGTTTTACACAGTTTCTTGTTTCCCATATTCAGCCGGTTTCGTCAGGATATGCCTTGAGCTTTGGGGTTTATCCGACCTTTGTGGATCCCGCCGAACATTAATTGGAAGCAGAATTTTCTGATCTCAGTACTTTTGTTGTAGATTTCGTGCATCTTTTGGGTTAGTCTTTCCCTGCGTGTCATCCCTTTATAGCGCAAGGAGTGTAAGTTCATGCGTTTAAACTCGCTTAGAGTTGTTGCTCTGGGTTTCGGTGCGGTTTGTGCAATTCCGGCTCTGGCAATGCCAGGCAATCCTCTGCCGACAGGAGATGGTGCCCGTCTTGTCGCCATGCCAGGCAATCCTCTGCCGACAGGAGATGGTGCCCGTCTTGTCGCCATGCCAGGCAATCCTCTGCCGACAGGAGATGGTGCCCGTCTTGTCGCCATGCCAGGCAATCCTCTGCCGACAGGAGACGGTGGCCGTCTTGCCGCTATGCCAGGCAATCCTCTGCCGACAGGAGACGGTGGCCGTCTTGCCGCTATGCCAGGCAATCCTCTGCCGACAGGAGACGGTGGCCGCTTCGCCTAGAGTCCTGACGAAACAGGAACGAGCCAGTTGTCGCGGACAGTACGGACGAATGAAGTGCTGAGTTGATTCTTCCCGGTTGTTCTTGGAAGCGCTGCTAGACTTGACTCGCTGGATCATGCTGTACCGCTTGGGCGCGGGCGATGAATCTGGATACCGAACTGTGGATTGGTAGCCTTGTGGTGGAGGCGGCGCTCGTTAGCTTGCTGCTCTACCGTCGCGTCTGGCAAACATTCCCGATCTTGACAGTTTTTTGCGCCACCGAAGTCCTTTCGAGCGGCATCGCTTTTCTGGTGATGCACTATTCGCCTAGATCCTATTCCCTCTATTACTTAGTCGAGTCAGTTTTGAGTGCGATTCTGGAGTTCGGCGTTCTCGTCGAGCTCACCTGGTCTGTTCTCCGTCCGATGCGCGCGTCGCTTTCCCCCAGAACCCCATTTGTTATCGCAATAGCGATTCTGGTGATCGGCGCCGCCATCTGGCCCTTCTCCGCGCTTCAGTCACTTGCCGGCCTTGCCCCTGCGCTGCGGGGAATCGCCCACTTGCAGCAGACCACCGCAGTTTTGAGAGTCTTGCTCTTCCTTACGCTGGCCGGTTGCAGCCAATTGCTTTCGATCGGTTGGCGGGACCGAGAGCTGCAGGTGGCTACAGGGCTTGGGTTCTATTCCCTCGTCAGTCTCGGGACGGCTATGGCCCATACCCACCAGGCCAGCTGGGCACAGTACCGGCACCTGAACCAGCTTTTGTTGGGAAGTTATATCTGCACCCTGGCGTACTGGATATTCAGCTTCGCCAAAAAGGAAGCCGAGCGGCGCGAATTCACTCCGCAAATGCAGAACTTGCTTTTGGCCGTCGCTGGCGTGGCCCGTGCGGAACGAACGGCGCTGACGGCCGCCTCGCGGTCCGCCAACCAGCCGCCAAAAGAACGGTAACTTACTGTCTTTTCAGCTCGAAGCGCCTTCGACCCCCCGATTTCCACACCTCCGGTCGCCAGAGCGTCACTTGCGACCATTCCAAGCTTCCTATTTTCTGTTGCTTACGCCCTTCTACCGGCTCACCGGAAAGTATCATTGACCCCCGCGCTAGGTTACTTTAAGTTACTTACGTGCGAAGAAACTGTGAGTACTCCCCGGAGAAAAATATGCTGAGTGCGAGCGGTTTGCTTTTCCACATGCACGGTTTTCTGCTAAGAGTTATAGAACAGTTTAGAAAGCCGTGGGTAGCCTTCGAAGAAAGGCTTCCAGTAGTCCGGCCTGAGGATGGCAGATGATCTTTCCTCTGATTCAAATTGCCACGTTGACGATTGTGGCTCTTTACCTTGGTCGCTGGAGAGAAGGAGTTCGCCGGCGGAACTCGCAATCCTGGGATTCACTCCTTGTCCGGCTCCGGCCTGACTGGAGTGCGCGCGAGTTGAGCGATCACTTCCTTTGGAAGGAAGGGGTCAACGCCACGCCTGAAGAGACATGGAAGCGCATTCAAGGTGCGCACGGCCTCTGGGCGATGTACCAGAACTCCCGCGTGATGCTCGAAATGGCAGACTACGCTTTCCGCAGCTGCGGATCAGCGGATCGCGAACTGATTGAGGCGCTGCGCAGCGATGCGATGCAGATTCGCGTATGCGTGCTGATGGCCCTCACACAATATGCTTTCACGCAAGCCAGCGAAGGCGTCCGCGTCAATGCGTTCCGCGCCGCTTCAATGTACACCGGCATGGCAGCACGCATGACCCAGCTGCTCCAGGAAAATGCGGCGATTGTAGTTCCCGACTTTGTCGCTGCGATGTAAATCCGCGCTTCCCGCTTCGCACAAAACCCCGGCCAAGCCGGGGTTTTGCTTGTGTTGTATCAGGCGCAATTACGCGGGATTCGATTCCAGGAAGGCGTTGATCTGCTTGTACTCAGACTCGCTGAGGCGGAAGCTCAGCGCAGGCGCAATGCCTTCCACTTGCTCAGCGCTGCGGCCGCCCACAATCGCGGCGGTGATGGCTGGGTGGTGAAGCGTCCAGGCTACGGCGACAACGCCGGGAGCTACGCCATGCTTGTCGCCGATCGCGCGCAGATGCTCCACTAGTTTCAGGTTGCGGCTCAGACGCGGCTCGTTGAATTCTGGTGCGCGGCGGCGCCAGTCATCGGCAGGAAGTTGCGCCACGCGCACCGCGGTCATCTTGCCGGTAAGAAGGCCCGACAACATGGGCGAATAGTTAATCACGCCGATATTGTTGGCCTGCGCGAAGGGCAGGACATCCTTCTCAATCGCGCGGCGCAACATGGAATACGGTGGTTGCAGGCTGGTGATGGGCGCAATCTTCTGAATGCGCTTCATCTGCTCGACGTTGAAGTTGGAGACGCCGATCCAGCGGACCTTTCCCTGCTTCTGGAAACGCGCCAGGGCTTCCCAACCCTCCTCGATCTCGTTTGCAGGATCGGGCCAGTGAATCTGGTAGAGATCGATGGTGTCGCGGCCGAGGCGGCGCAGCGAACCTTCCAATTCCTCCTGCAACGATGCGGCCTTCAGAGAGCGATAGATGGAGCGGTCTTCGTGCCAGCGCATGGAGCACTTGGTGAAGACATATGGCTTGTGGCTGGAGGTCTTCAGCGCGCGCGCAACAACTTCTTCGGAGTGGCCGAGGCCGTAAATGGCGGCGGTATCGATCCAGTTGACGCCGAGGTCAAGGGCGCGGTGAATGGCCGCGATGGATTCGTTGTCATCCTGCGGACCCCAGGCGTATTCCCAGTTGCCGCCGCCGATCGCCCATGCGCCAAAGCCAATGGCTGTGAGTTTCAAATCTGAGTTGCCAAGTGTACGGAGAGATTGGGCACGGAGAGATTGCGATGCGGAAGAAACAGTCGTCGTCATAACACTTCGTTGGATGAGTGCAATCGCGACTGGTTGCACGAAGTGCGCCTTCTAGTGCACTCCAATAAGCTGAGCCCACTCCCAGAATTGTCCACGTGGAACGTTTTGAACTGGCCATCCAGGCAGACGCGGCACGCGGCGTGCGCACGCTTGGTCACACGGCGGCCTCGCATAGGTAACCTGCGGCTTGTTCCTTAAAGGGCAGCGTAAAAGCGCCGAAGTGGGAGAGCGCAAGCTCTACAGGCGGCATAAGATTGCTTCATTCTTCGGAACGGCCCTGCCGGATCGACTGCTCTTTGAAATTGAGGTGCTGCATGCGCTCTGCCACTGCAACGAGTTTGAGAAATCGGATCGCCCGGCTGTTCTGGGAAGGAAATACCATCGTTTGCGCGTTCGTAGCGCTGCACGGCGTACTGATGTGCTTCGGGGTCTACGGCGACAACACGCCCCTGTCTGCGCTGAGCGTGCCCCTGGGTGCACTGCTCGCGGCAACAGGCGTTCTGCTCACTGCCTTCTCGTTGTGGAAAGCCCGCCCGCTCTCGCGGGACTAGTCGGGACTGGCCGTCCAGGCGATCGCTTCGCGCGGCAGCCCGCAGATTGCTCCACGTGAAAGGACTGGCCGTCCCGGCGAAGGGCTGACCCGCGTCTGACAAGTCGAGCCGGTTAAGCTCAGCTCTTTTCAAACTTCTGGGACTGCGGACTGTTCGCCTCGACCGGTCCTAGACGGAGGGAGCAGAGGCCTTCAGGCCTCTGAATTCAGGCCTGCAATATACGTGGCTTTAGCCACGGGTATTTCGGCTATGCTGCCGACATGAGGCTCGCGCCGCAAGAGACTCGGACGTATCTGGTCACCGCTGTGACGGCCCAGCGCCGAAGCCTTTTCCAGGTCACGGCCACGGCGCAACTGCTCGAGCAAACCATCCTCGACTACCGCACCCAAGGAAAGTTCCTCCTGCACGCCTTCGTCATCATGCCTGACCATTTCCACGTCCTCATAACGCCGGCTCCGGATGTTTCGCTAGAGAAAGCCATGCAGTTCATCAAAGGAGGCTTCTCCTTCCGCCTCAAGAGCAAGCTGGACGTGTGGACGCGCAGCTTCAACGAGAGTCAGATCTCGAGCGAGGAGAAGTTCTTGAACTGCGTGCGGTATATCGAAGAGAACCCTGTTCGGCGCGGCCTTGTTCCGACGTCGGAGGAATATCCCTTCAGCGCCGCCATCGTAAAACCGTCGGACCCTATGCCTGTCCGTTTGCGGAATTCGAGAAATTAGGCCCGGGCCTAAAGGCCGCTGCTTAAGCTGCTTTGTTCAGGGGCCTGAAGGCCTCTGCTCCCTCCCCTACCACGCAACAATCCAAGGCCGATGTCACAGTGCTTGGCTGACGTTCAAATTCTCCAAGCGTCCATGAGTGCTTCGGCGGCAGACCAGAAGAGGTCAACCATGTCGATTTTGAAGTTGAACATCGGAATGAAGACACGGTGAGGAAGACCCGAGTTCGCCGAGACGGAGCAATCGTTCAAGAATCGGCATTCACATCCATTCGTAGGGTCTAGTCATGGAGCTATCGGAGACCCGCCGCCGAACCATGCAAGCGGTTCGATCCAGTGACACAGGTCCCGAAATGATCGTGCGGCGAATGCTTCATGCAGCAGGTTATCGATACCGCTTGCACGTTAAGTCTCTTCCGGGCTGTCCAGATCTTGTGTTCCCGTCAAGAAGAAAGGCTCTATTTATCAACGGGTGTTTTTGGCACGGGCATTCGTGTTTGCGTGGGTCGCGCGGGCCGAAAGCCAACCGGCAATATTGGGAGAAGAAGATCGCAAGGAATCGGGAAAGAGACCTGCGGAGCATTGAGGAGCTACTTGCGCTCGGATGGCAAGTCCGCACTCTATGGGAATGCGAAATCAAATCGATCGATTTGGGAGTACTGAAGCGCTTCATCGACGAGGAGGCTGGATAAGGGACGTTCTGCCGAGCACAACCTGATTCCGCCAAATTGATAACGCACAAAGCGACGAATGAAGAAAATGTTCCGACCGTCCGGGCACAGGTCGAGCACCCGCTCACTTCAAATCAGAAGACGCCCGATTTTCGCGTCCCCAATTCTCCTTCCCAATCTTGCAGAACAATTCTCACCATCAGAGCACAATCGAAATGGAGCAGATACGCGGACTCAGGCATCTGCTCGGTCTGTACGGAGTATGAGAGGGGACCCCCTCTGGTACCCCCATAAGCGCTAAGATAACAATTGACTGGTTTCAGCATCGGGGCTAATCTTGGCGCATGGCCGAGCTTGAGAACTGGCAAGTCTTGCGTGGTCTATTTCCATCTGGATGGGAACAGTTGGGCAGGAGTAGCGGGGCGGTGAGGCGGTTGCGCGGTTTTCCATCCTTGGAAGCTTTGTTGCGTACATTGCTGATGCATGTGGGCTGCGGTTGGTCGCTGCGTGAAACGGCGGTGCAAGCTAAGTTAGCAGGGATTGCCGATGTCTCCGATGTGACGTTGTTGAATCGTTTGCGGGACTCCGAGAGTTGGCTGAGACATTTGTGTCAGCAACTGTGGAAAGATAACGGAGTTGAGTTGCAACCCGGCCTTCACGGCCGAACGGTACGGTTGCTTGACGCCACGGTGGTCAAAGAGCCCGGCCAGACGGGAAGCCAGTGGCGAATTCACTACAGTCTTCGCTTGCCCACCTTGGAGTGCGATTGTTTCGATCTCACCTCGACCCAAGGCCCAAATAGCGCAGAGCGGTTCGGGCGTTTTCGCTTTCAGGCCAACGAATTGGTATTGGCCGATGCAGGTTATTGTCATCCTGCTGGAATCGCTGCTGTGGTCCAGCAACAGGCGGATGTATGCGTGCGTCTGAATCCCCATGCACTTCCGTTGTGGGATGAATCCGGGAATCTGTTTTCGCTGCTGAAACCCTTGGCGAAATTGCGATCTTCAGGGCAGGTGGCGGAATGGCCAATATGGGTGCGATCGGGCGAAACGGAAATCGCGGGAAGGATCTGTGCGATTCGCAAGAGTCGGGAAGCAATAGAGCGAGCCCAGCGCCGACTGGATATAAGGCAGCAGGACGGGAAGAGCGTGGGTCCGGAAACACGAAAGTACGCAGAGTACGTGCTGGTTTTCACTACGCTTCCTACCTCGGTGGCCAGCACCGAACAAATCCTGGAGGCCTATCGATTGCGATGGCAAGTCGAACTGACCTTCAAGCGACTGAAGTCGATCGCACAGATCGGACACGTGCCGAAACATGATGATCAGAGCAGTCGCGCCTGGTTATACGGGAAACTATTCGTGGCCTTGTTGAGTCAAAGGCTGGCGCAGGTAGGAAAAACTATTTCCCCCTGGGGCTACTTACTGCCCGAAACCACGCACTCGAAGTACATGGCGTGAATTTCAGTTTGCTTTCCACCAGGTCGTCACCGCTATCACTCCGCCATTGCACCTAAACGCAGTATTGAACAGCTGGAATCAAGTGGCCGCCGCTCTTAGCGAGCCAAGCCGCAAGCGGAGGCCGCAACTCGCTTCTTTATCTTAGCGCTTATGTCTGGGACCCCCTCCCCCCTCCCGCGCCTCTGAAAAGGTGCAACTCCTCAGTACCTGCGTCACCCTAATCCTGCGCAAATCCCCACCAACACCTGTGCTCGCCAACACACGCCGCCTGGACGCCAGTCCTTCCACGCGTTCGCCCCGTGGAACATTCTCCGCGCAACCACGCCAAGTCCTTGCCTGGACGGCTCCTCAAAGTTGCTCATCGCAGACGTAGAGGGTTCCATCGTCCTCGTCGCGGAAGACGCGATATTTGCTTGAATTCTTTGGCACCCACATCGCGTAATGACTGAGAGGTTTCGAGAGAAACCAGCGAGGAGGATTGCTGCCGCACACGGCCAGCGCGCCCGCGTCCGGTACGGCCGGCGTCATCACCTGGGGAGCAGTGAGCCCGCTCGCAAACTTCACGGAGCCGCGCAATGCGATGTAGTACCGGTACTCCGTACTCCATTGGGGAGATTTCCAGTAATAGCTGTGCCGGACCTCCACATCAAAGGGTTTGTCGAAGCCGAAGACCCTTTTGAAATTGTCCTGGTCGTCGACCCATGTGCCGCCACATCCCCCAAGAATGAGTCCGACGAGAAGCAGGACCACGGCGACTGCGAGGATTTGTCCAGTTCTCTTCAAAATCAGCCTCTCAAGTCTTGTGCTGCGAACATCCGCGATTCGATCATCCCCCCGCACAGTAAGTCCATATACTTCGCAAACCCGCATCAACAGCAGTGATGGCCAATACAATTGTTCCACGTGGAACAATCTGGAAGCGTGGAACAATTGCAATGCCACGAGAAGCGTTCGCCTGGACGGCGAGTCCAATTGTTCCACGTGGAACAATTTCGCCGCGCGGAGCACTTCAGCTTCGTGCCACGCGGGCTGACGGCCTCTGATCCATAGGTATGGTAGGGTGAAATCCATGACACTTGTGGATCGCTCCTCCCCCAGCGATGCCGCAGCCAGGCGTTCGCACGATCCGGCCCTGGATGGACTGCGCGGTGTGGCGTTAATCATGGTTTTCCTGCTGCATACCATCATTCTTCCGGAGGGCACGTTTCGGATCTTTAAAGATGTGATCGAGCTGGGACGGCTGGGCGTGGATTTGTTCTTCTGCCTGTCGGGCTTTCTGATTACCGGCATCCTTTACGCGGCGAAGAACGATGCACATTATTTCCGGAATTTCTACGCACGCAGAGCTCTGCGCATCTTCCCTCTCTATTATTTTTTCCTGGTGCTCTATTACTTCTTGGTCGTTCATTGGCATGTGGTGCATTTCGGAGCGGCCAAGACCGCGGAGGCTGCAGCCGATCTCCATTGGCTGTGGTTCTATGGAACGAATCTCAGGATCGCGGAGACAGGCACATTCATCACGTCGTCCCTGAACCATTTTTGGACCTTGGCGGTTGAAGAGCACTTTTACCTGATGTGGCCGTTTCTGGTTTTTTCTCTTTCGGCGAAACGGCTGATGGGTGCAGTGGGCATCATCGCCGTGGGCGCGCTCTTATTGCGCGTGGTGCTGCAAGCGCGAGGTTGGCCGGATGCGGTGATTTTGACTCTCACGCCTTGCCGCATTGATTCGTTTGCGATAGCCGGATCGGTTGCGATCGCGCAATCGCACGCGCAGTGGCGTGAGCGGCTGCAGCGCATCGCTTCCATTGCACTTCTTCCTCTGTTGGGGTTGGCTATTTTTGCTGTCCTGCTGGGAGGCGCGTGGGAGAGCACAGTGGGGTTTTCGCTGGTAGCGATTTCGTTTTCGCTGATCATTGTGCAGTTGGGCAAACCCGGATTGTTTCGCCGCCTGATGAGCCTGCGCGCGTTGAGAACTGTGGGGAAGTACAGCTACGCACTTTATGTATTTCATTTCCCTATACAGATCGGGCTGAACCGCACTTTATCGACGGCCAAGTTATCCACCTACACGCACTCCCTGGCTGTGGCGGTGGTCATCAACATGCTTCTTGTCGCGATTCTCTCGTGGATTACGGCGCTGATTACCTGGACATTGATTGAGTCGCGCTTTCTTGCGCTGAAGAAGTATTTTCCTGAATCCGAGAGACCGCGCGTCTTGGCTTCGTGAAGCCGTCCATCGAAACGGGTATGCGCATCGGTTCTTCAGGCGGCGATGAGGAAGCGGCCTTCGCGCATGATTTGTTCTGATCCTGATTCCGATTCGAGCCAGATGTTGAAGCCCAGGCCTACGACATCGATATGAGTGCCGGAGCGCCAGGGGGCGCCGGTGTGTTCGCCATACGGATTCCCAAAAGCGATGTGGATGCCGGGAAATTTCTCGTCCTGCAGGATGTTGCCGATGACGCGCTCGACGCCGAGGTTGGTGCCGATGGCGAATTCGCCGACGCGGTCGGAGTTTTCATCGGTGTGGGTGTAGGCCCAGAAGTCGGACTGGAGCTGCTGGTTCGAACTGGCACAAGACACGATGCGGTTGGCGGCGATCTCGATGGTGAGCGGGGTTGCGGCGAGGAGGCCGTAGCGGGCGCAGAGCCAGTCGCCGACGACGCCATCGACGACGAAGGTGCCGTTGACTTCTCCGGGAGAGGTGAAGCACTCGCCGCCGGGGAGATTGCCCCATTTCTCGGGAGAGATGATGCCGGAGGTTTTGAACCACTTATAAGCGGGGTTCATGTCGGCGGTGATGTTAGTTCCAGCCGCGGTGGTGGCGCGGATTCGTGTAGCCTGGCGGACGCGGTCGAGGACTTTTTGACTTAGGCGGTCGACTAAGTTGAAGTCGGCGCGCATGCCCTGGCACATGATTTCCGGAGTGATGTTGACCATGTGGGCGTGGCGCATGTGGCGGCGGTTGACGATATCCGTCATTTGCATGCGGGAGCGGAGCTCGTTGGGCTGGACCTGGACGGCGAAGATGGAGACCTGGGAAGTTTCCATGTCGGCGAGGACGGGGGCAGGCATGTCGGCGAGGGGGCGCGGGGCGAGGTCTTCGAGGAGGAAGGCGGACCACGGGCACCCGGCGGCGGCGAGTTGGGCGGCGAGGGCGGCGGCGATGGGGGCGGTTGCGGTGTCGGTGATTAGGGTGACTTTTTCTTGTGGGGCGATGCGGAGGCAGGTGGTGATGGCGGAGCGGGCGCCGGGGGTGAAGTCGGCGGGGTAGGGGGTGGCCAGGAGGTGGGCGGCGGTGGTGGACATTCTTTAGGGCTTTCTTGCTTGGGATGCCGCCTTTGCGGGTGGATCGCGCTGTTGAGCGGGCCTGTTTTTTAGGGTAACGAAAAATTCATGGAATTGAAACCACCTGCGCCACCTGCGGTGGGGCTAACTCCCCTCCGGGTCATTCAGGGTGGGACTCACGTGGGCCATCTGCGGTGTGGGCTGACTTCTGAGGCTCACGAGGTGGACTGTTTCGCTGCGCGGAGGATGGCGGCGATGCTTTGGTCTACGTCGGCGTCGGTGGTGGACCAATTGCTGACGCTGATGCGCATGGCGGTTTGATTCTGCCAGACGGTGCCTCCGCACCAGCAGGTTCCGTCCTCTTGAATCGCGGCGACGGTGCGGCGGGTTTGTTCCGGAGTGCCGAAGGAGACGAGTACCTGATTGAGGACAACGTCGTTGAGGATTTGGTGGCCGGCGGCGCGCAGGGCTTCGGCGAAGCGGCGCGCCTGGTGGCAGTTGCGCTCAACCATTTCGGCGATGCCCTGACGGCCAAGGGAGCGGATGGCGGCGTAGACGGGCACTGCGCGGGCGCGACGCGATTCTTCGGGGACGAATTCGTGGGGATCGCGTTCAGTGCCGGTGGCGACGATGTAGGCGGCGGCCAAGGACATGGCGCTACGGTGGGCGAGCTCGTCGGCGCAGAAGACGATGCCGGAATCGTAGGGGACGTTGAGCCACTTGTGTGCATCGGTGGCGACGGAGTCGGCTAGCTCGACGCCACGGACCAAGTGGGCATGGGCGGGCGAGGCGGCGGCCCACAAGCCGAACGCGCCGTCGACGTGCAGCCACGCGCCGCGCTCCTTTGCCAAGGCGGCAATTTCAAGGAGTGGATCGACTGTGCCGGTGTTGACGTTACCGGCCTGGGCACACACGATGCAGGGTCCCTGATGAGTGCGCAAGTTGTCGGCCAATGCGTCGGCGCGCATGCGGCCTTGGCCATCGGTGGGAATTTTGTGCACACGGTTGGCGCCGAGACCGAGCAGGCGCAGGGCCATGGAGATGGTGTAATGCGCTTCTTCGCCGATTACGACGTGGATGGGCGGAGCGCCGAAGAGGCCATTGGCTTCGACGTCCCAAGCTGCGTTGGCGAGGACGCGATGACGTGCTGCGGCGAGGCTGGTGAAGTTGGCCATCTGGCAGCCGGTGACGTAGCCGAAACTCATGGTTGGGGGCAGGCCGGCAAGCTCACACAACCAGGAACCGGTGATTTGCTCGATCACCGAGACCAAGGGGGACAACACGTAGATGCCGCTGTTTTGATCCCATGTGGAGACGAGCCAATCGGCGGCAAGTGCGGCGGGAAGACTGCCTCCGACGACGAAGCCAAAATAGCGTGGGCCCGCCGACGCGACGGTGCCTTGCATGCCCGCGGTGGCGAGGAGGTGGGTGAGGGCTTCGGGGTCCATTCCTTCGAGTGGAAGGTGGCCTTCGTCCAGCAGGGGGCCGCCCAGTTGCTGGCGGAGCTGATCGGCGGTTAGTGTGGCGCGGACTGGTCGGGAACCGAGCGCGGAGAACCATTCAGCGGCGTGGCGTTGAACCGTGGAGAGAAGTGCCGATGTATTTTCGTGCATTCCACTTACGATACATGGGGTCAAAGCTACACGGTTTTCCATTCATGCCCCGTAAACCCTGAAGCGGTTGATTGCGTCCAACCGACGATGAGACTTCCGGATTTACTGCAACACCGACGGTGCAATCGATGCGCGGTTCAACGAGCTGAGTAATCCGAGCCGGAGGGCCGATTTCGCAGCGCGGAAACGTTCCGGCGGAGCGGCATTCATAACAATTGATGTAAGGCGCTGCCTCCCAGCAAGGCATTGGCTGTCCCGACCAGATAGTATGCTTTGAATACCTGACTTCTTTATCCTGAGGGTCTCATGGGGGACCGGGAAACTGGCATGGACACGCCGCACAGAGGCATAAGTTATCGTCCGGACATCGATGGTCTGCGCGCTGTCGCAGTAACATCGGTTGTTGCCTATCACTGTGCGGAATCGCTTGTTCCGGGCGGCTTCATCGGTGTGGATGTCTTCTTTGTGATCTCCGGCTATCTGATCGGGGCCATGGTCTACAAGGAGATTCGGGACGCAGCTTCAGCATTGCGAGGTTTTACGAGCGGCGGGCCAAACGTATTCTTCCGGCATTAATCGGCGTATTGCTTTGCACCTATATGGCCGGTCTTCTGCTGCTTTCGCCGCGCGAACTGCAGGCGCTTTCGAGGTCGGCACTGTACACCATTGCCTCGAGTTCAAATTTCTTTTTCATGCAGAGCGCCGCCAACTACTATGCGGCGGACAGCAGCCAGAGCCCGCTATTGATGACGTGGTCGCTCGGCGTTGAAGAGCAGTTCTATATTCTATTTCCGTTGTTGATGCTGCTCATGCGCGGCAGACGGTGGCAGGCGCAATTTCTTGCGATCTCCGGCTTGAGCGCCGTTTCACTCGCAGTCTGCCTGGAGGGAAACAACTGGTATCCGGGATTTGCGTTTTACATGCTGCCTGCGCGTACCTGGGAGCTCGCCGGGGGAGTTTTGCTGGCCATGTTCGAAGCAAATCGCGGAAGTGAAAAGAGCGCAGCACCGCGGTGGGCCGTTCACGGGCTGAGCCTTTTGGGATGATGCGCCTCGATTCTTGCGGCGCTTTTCCCGATTGGCCCGCAAAAAGCTTACCCGGGATATGCCACACTCCTGCCGACCGGAGGCGCCATCCTGGTGATCGCGGCGAAAAATGGAATTGCCAATCGCGCGCTCGCCTGGCGCCCCTTCGTCTTCATTGGATTGATTTCTTATTCGTGGTACTTGTGGCACTGGCCGATGCTGAGTTTCGCGAATATTACATCCGACTCGCACATTTCCCTGCATGCAGGAGTTGCAATCGGGATCCTGTCATTCGGCTTCGCGGTGCTTTCCTACTTCTTTGTAGAACGGCTCTTTCGGAATTCCCCGACGCCAACCAAACGGCTGTTGTGGAGATATGCTGCGTTAGCCGCGGCGATGGCATTGCCTGCGATGGTGTTCCTATTCACAAATGGTCTGCCGCAAAGGAATCGTGAAGCTGCACTACTGGATACTTTCGACTATCCGTCTGCAAGGGGTGTGTGCCAGGCGCCCCCCTGGGCGAGGCATCCCTCACTAAGTCCGCCCTGCGTTGCAGTGGGTAACCGTCGTGCAGTTGCTTTGATCGGGGACAGCCACGCCGCCAGACTTGCCTCGACATTACGGGCCAAGAGCGAATCCGAAGGCTACAGGTTCGTTCAAATAACGAAAAGCTGGTGCCCGCCGCTTGCAGGAGGCATCTCGCGCGCCATCAATATCGCTCCTGCCTCTGCCCGGAACTGCGCCGAGTTCAATCGCGAAGGGCTTTCGTTCATACTGGCAGACCCGAGCATTCGGTTCGTGATTTTAGCGGCCCATTGGGACGATCCCTTTCAAAGAACAAACGAGCCCTATGTAAACGAGAATCAGGACCCTTCAAGTGTCACGCCGGAGCAGAATCGCGCCGCCTTTGAGCGCGGCCTCCGTGAGATCGTCGAGCGTCTCAACCTAGCTGGGAGACAGGTCTATATAGTGCAGGACAATCCGGAGTTATTTTTTGAGCCCGCGCGCCAAATGATGACGAGGGCCATAGCTGCCCGACGCATTGCGGCCGGTCTTATAGCAAGAAGCACAATGAGGAGACTAGCGTCCGACTTTGCTTCTTCTTTTGACGGCCCCGCACAACAATATTCGCGACGGTTCATTTCCGATCTGGCAACTGAGTATCCAAACGTTCAATTGATAGATCTGCGCAATGACCTTTGCTCAGGCAATGAATGCCGCTTTGCTGAAAAGGATCGTTCTCTCTATTGGGATCACGAACATTTGACGGAGCTGGGCGCACAAATTGCTTTGAGCGGCTTTCAAATTTCTCATTAGATACGGATATTCCAACTCTCAATAAGCGGTACCCGAAGGCTAGAGGCCGGCGCGGGTTTCAGCGGCCATGTAGTCAACGACGGCTTTGAGGTCGCCCTTGGATTCTTCGAAGACTTTGAGCTGGCGGTCGGCGCCTGTGCCGGTGGCGAGGATTGTGCGGATGCCTTCGATGGCGTCGCGGCTGCCGAGTTCGTCGACTTCCCTGTCGACGAGGACGAGATACTCCTCGATGAGGTCGCGCTCGGGGATTTCCTGCTGACGGCCGAAGTCGATGAGCTTGCCGTCGAGACCGTAGCGGACGGCGCGGAATTTGTTTTCCATCAAGAGAGGCCGGGCGTACTGGCGGAAATCCTGATTCGAGGCATGGAGGCGGTAGAGATAGGCGGCCGTGGCCTGGATAAGCGCGGCGATGGCGACGGTTTCTTCGGCGCGCAGAGGGATGTCGCAGGCGCGCACTTCGACGGTATTGAAGAAGGGATGGGGGCGGATGTCCCACCAGATTTTTTTGGCGTTGTCGATGCAGTTGGTGCGGACGAGGAGGCTGACATAGTTCTCAAATTCGGAGTAGCTGGAGAAAGCGTCCGGGATGCCGGTGCGGGGGAAGTTTTCAAATACCTTGGCGCGGTAGCCTTTGTAGCCGGTGTTGAGGCCGAGCCAGAAGGGCGAGTTCGTCGCGAGGGCCATGATGTGGGGCAGAAAGTAGCGCATCGAGTTCATGATGCGAATGGCGGCTTCGCGGTCTTCGATGCCGACGTGGACGTGGAGGCCGAAGATGAGGTTGGCGCGGGCGACGAGCTGGAGATCTTTGACGACCTGGTGATACCGCGGGTCGGGATAAATCTCCTGGGTGCGCCAATCGGCGAAGGGATGAGTGGCGCCGGCGACGAGTTCGAGCTTGTGCTCGCGGGCGAGCTTGATCATTTCGCGGCGGAGTTCGTAGATGTCTTCGCGGGCTTCGTTGATGTTGCGGCAGACGCGCGTGCCGACTTCGACCACAGAAGTGTGCATCTCGGCCTTGACCCGTTCCTGCAGACGCATTTTGCCTTGCGCGAGCATCTCGGTTTCAATGTGGGAGCGCAAGTCGCGCGTGACCGGGTCGACGGTCTGGTACTCCTCTTCAATGCCGAGCGAGAAGGATGGACGCATGTGTGACCTCGGGACTGCTTGAGGGCATTGTAAGGGAACAGGGAACAGAAAAAGGCCGCTCGTTGTGATGCAGAAGATGTACGATCCTCTCGGGCTGGTTACGATGCTGTTCCAGAACCGTCAGGACGCGGGCAGGATTTTGGCGCAGTCGGTGGCGACTGTGCCGGATCTGGAAGATGCCGTCGTGCTCGGCCTACCGCGCGGCGGAGTGCCGGTGGCCTTTGAAATCGCACGGCAGTGTACCCTTCCACTGGACATTCTTGTGGTACGGAAACTGCGGGCTCCCGGGCAGCCGGAGTTGGCCATGGGCGCGCTTGCGAGCGGCGGAACCTTTGTGCTCAATCCAGATATTCTTCAGTTTCTGCGGGTCTCCGACGAGGAGCTGCGCGCGGTGGTTGTGGAGGAGAAGCTGAATTTGGAGCGGCAGGAGAGGGCGTACCGGGTTAACGCGCCGGCGCTAGCGATCGAGGGGCGAACTGTGATTCTGGTGGATGATGGGCTGGCGACAGGGGCAAGCATGCGGGCGGCAATAAAAGCGGTTTGGGGGCGCGCACGGCGGATCGTGGTTGCGGTTCCCGTTGGGGCGGAAAGCAGTTGTCGAGAGCTTGAAAGCGAAGTGGATCTGCTGGTTTGTCCGCACACGCCGGAGCCCTTTGAGGCCGTGGGGCGGTTCTATCGGGATTTTGAGCCGACTAGCGATGAAGAGGTTCGGAGGCTGTTGGCGGAGGCGAGGAGAGGTTGTCAGTAGTCGGTTTTCAGTGGTCAGTGAACGAATCTCTGCGGCCAGCACTCTCGTAGGAAGGTTCGGCGCGCCCCTCCGGGGCGCGAAACACCCGCCTGCTGCTATCCCAGGGCTTCGCTTCGCTGCACCCTGGGCTATTCTCACGTTCTCCCTCCGGGAGAATAAACTGTGCCGCTCGAATTTGGCGACAACCGGAGCCGACTCCGACGTCGGGAATCATTCATGGTAGGGCCGTGGAACGGAAGGCGACTCACTTCAGGCTTGGACCTTCTTGCTCGCTTTCGCCGTCTTCTTTTTTGAGGCGGATTTTGGCTTTGCGGGTTTGGAGGCTTTCTTTGGGGTCTCGGGTGCGCCCAGGAAGGCGGACCAGCGGAGTTCTGGAACTTGAGGGGCGGACTTGGCTTTGGCGATGGCGAGGTCTGCGACTTCTTTCACGATCCAATCGAAGTTGGCCTGGCCTACGGAGTGGAGGTCGGCGTCGGGCGCGGGGTTCATGAAGTCGATCGCGTAGGGGATGCCGTTTTCGACGGCGAACTCGACGGTATTGAGATCGTAGCCGAGAGCGCGGCAGAGAGTGAGGGCATCCTTCTCGATACGCTTGAGGAGTTTTGGATCGTAGGCGGGCGGGTTCTGGATGTAGCGCTCGTGGTGTGGCCGGCGCGGATCGTAAGGCATGATGTGGACCTTGCTCTGCGCAACAACGTAGCAGCGGAAGTATTCGTTAAAGTCGACCGCCTTCTGATACATCATGCAGAGTTGGTGCGACTGGTTGTAGGCATCGAAGAATTCCTGGCGATTGTGAATGTGGTAGACGTCGCGCCAGCCGCCACCATTGACGGGCTTCATGAAACCATGATCGCCCACATAAGTAAAAACGGCGTCCCAGTTCAGCGGGTACTCAAGATTGCGCATGGAGCGGTCAGTGGTGCCTTCGGGATGCTTTTTGTGCGGCAGGATCACGGTGGGTGGAACGGCGACGCCGAGTTTTTCGGCGAGCGTATAGTTGAAAAATTTGTCGTCGGCTGACCACCAGAAGGGATTGTTGATGATGAACGTGCCGTTGAGGGCCGCGTGCTTGAGGAAGGCGCGATAGAAGGGAATGTCGTGAGAGATCCGATCGACGATGACGGCATAGGCGGAGGGTTTGTCGAGATGAACAGCGCCGGTGTGGACGAATTCGGCGTGAAGGCCGTCGATGTGGCGGGCGTTGATGTGCTCGACCAGGGCGCCCGGAAAGCTGTTCTCCATGCCGAACAGAATGCCGATTTTTTTCATCTTCCCCCTCCTGTGTGAAATGGGTGAATAAGCGGAATCGGGAACGGCCCGATTTCTGTCATCAGTGTAAGGGACTGTCGCCGGAGATGCGCTGAGTTGTGGAGTTCTTGTGGATCGCGATTGAGCGTGTTACGGTGCAAATCACCCGGCCCAAGACACTTCTCGCAATTCCTTGCAACTGAATCACTTGCATCGGCCTTCCGGGCGATGCAGGACGGTGTGTCGCGCGGCACTGCATGGTGCGGCCGACGGGTTTAGATTGTTGGCCGTCGGATAGACGGAGGCGACAGTGGACTATCGAGTCATGACCGTTTCAAGGGAGTTCGGGAGTGGCGGCGGACGTATCGCGAAGATTGTCGCGGAGCGGCTGGGGTGGAGATTGATCGATCGCGAACTGATTGAAGCGATCGCTCGTTCCGCACATGTGGATCCGCAAATCGTGACGCGCTTCGATGAGCGGGTGGAATCGTGGATGGGAAGGATGAATCGCCGTGCGATGCGCGGCGCCGCGTTGGCCGCGGGGGTGGCGCCTGAGGAAGAAAACTGCTTCGATCCCGATGTGATGGTTGAGATGACGCACCGGATTGTGGAGCGAGCGCACGAGGACGGCCGGTGCGTGATTGTTGGCCGCGGTGCGCAATGCATTTTGCAGAACAAGCCGGATACATTTCATGTCTTCGTCTATGCGCCGTTTTGCGATCGCGTTTGCCGGCTGCGCAGCAGGCTTGGCTCAGGCGTGAATATCGAGGAGCGCATTCACGCGGTCGACGGAGAGCGGTCTCACTACCTGCAACAGACGTTCGGCAAGGCCTGGAACAATCCCCATCTTTACGACTTGATGATTTCTTCCCGTGAAGATGAAGAAGCGACGGCGCACGTTATCCTGGCTGCCATGCTGGGCGGACGGGAAGCGCATGCGCAGGGCGAGATTGAGCACTGCGCGGAATTGCCGAAGAGCGTGTGAGCTGCGCCCGGTGCGGGCAGATGGAGTTGAGCGGATTCATCGCCCGTTTCGGTCTCGGCTATTGAGCGAGTCGCTGCAGTTGAGCCAGGTGGTTCAGATCGTGGCCGGCCATGGTTTCTACGATGGTCTTGAAGGTCATGGCGCCGCGCTCGGGGTGTGTGACTTTGCGGTTTGCTGATCTGGGCAATGTTTTGCCGATCAGCTTCAGGTTCCAGTCGCGAATCGCGAAGAAGACGGCGAGAGCCTGTGCGGCCGCGATGCCGGGATACGTGGCAGCCCATTTTTCCTGATCGAAGGGCTGGATGACGTGGTTGTCCTCGGCGAGAGTCTGGCGGAGGCGGAAGCCGAAGGCGAGCTCGCAATCGACGAGGTGACAGACGATTTCGGCGGCGCTCCATTTGCCGGGGGCCGGCGGGTTAATGGATTTTTTGGGCCCGATGGTCTCGATCAGGGTTGCGATCGCGGATGGGGTTGCGGAGAGGATCGCTTGCAACGGGCGGCCGTCGAGGTATTTGGCGTAGGGGTTGAGTTCGGACATGCGAGGCCTCCTGAATCGATTTAAATGCTAGCGAGTTAGCCGGTGAGCGAGTTAGCAAGTTTGAGGTGCCTGAAAACTTCGACGGCTTCCAATGCTTTGTTTCCTGTTTCGCTGCTTCTCTGTTCCCTACAGATATTCCTGGATCATGCGCTGCCATGTGGGCCAGTCGTGGGAGTTCCAGGTGCCCCAAGTGTAGAGCTTGTGGGGAATGCCTTTGGCGCTCATGATGCGATCGAGGTTCTGATTCTGAGCGAGGCATTGGTCGTCCCAACCCGTGCCGAGGATGTAGGTGTTGCGCCGGTAGTGGTGGAAGAACCAGGGGTCGCTGAGATTCGGCAGGTAGTGCGTGGGCAGATTGAAGTAGCAATCTTGGTCGTAGTAGCCGTTGAGGAAGTTAGAAAGATCGAAGGCTCCCGACATGGTAAGCAGGCCAGTGAAGATATCGGGATGACGGAGGGCGATGTTGGTAGCGTGGTAGCCGCCGAAGCTGCAGCCCAGCGAAACAAAATGCGGGTCGTGATTTTTCTGGCGGACGAGCGGCACGACTTCGTGGATGAGGTAGTCCTCGTATTGGACATGGCGGGCGATGCGCCAGCGCGGTGGGACGTTGCGGTTATACCAGCTCTCCATGTCGATCGAGTCGACGCAGAAGAATTGCAGGTGGCCGCCGGCGACCTGGCCGGCGACAGCGCCGATCATGTTGCGGTCTTCAAACTCGTAGAAGCGTCCTCCCGAGGTGGGGAAGACGAGAATCGGCACGCCTTCGTGGCCGAAGACGAGGAGTTCCATGTCGCGGCCGAGGCGGCTGGAATACCACTTGTGATATTCGCGGTTCATGGGTCTCCCGGTAGGTGCAATTCGCCACCCCGAGGACGAAGACCTGTCCTTGGGGGCCCCGGACAATTGGAGAACGGCGGTTTTCTTGATACTGTAACAGCCGCGGGTTTGTGTTTGAGTGATTAGAACAGGCTTGGTTGCTGACCGCGTGAGTTCGTGTTTTGAGGTTCGTGCCCCACCCAAGCAGAGCTTGGATGGGGCACCCAGCTTCGTTCGAGAACGGGCAGCCAAAGACCTCGCGGGGAAAGAGAAGGATTGTCAGGATTGGAATTGGAAGAACAATCAGACCAAGAGTTGCCCGAGAACGTGACGGAGGCGGAGGAGATGCCGCATCCGCGGCTGCGGCTGCATCGGGAATTCGGCAGTGTTTATTTGCCCGATAAGCGGGATGTGATTGTGTATGTACCGCCGGGTTACGATGAGCAACCGGAGCGCACTTATCCGGTGCTCCACATGCACGACGGGCAGAATCTCTTCGACGGGCGGACTTCGTTTGTGAAGGGGCGGACATGGCAGGTGCGGGAGCATGCCGATGCGGCGATTGAGGCAGGAGAGGTTGAGCCGCTGGTAATTGTGGGTATCTACAACACTGGGGATAAGCGGCTGGCGGAATACACGCAGGATGAGAATCAGCAGATGGGCGGCGGCGAGGCCGATTGCTACGGGCTGATGATTACGCGGGAGCTGATGCCGTGGATCGCGACGCAGTACCGAGTGCGGCAGGAGCGCGGGTCGACGGGGCTCGGCGGGTCGTCGCTCGGCGGTTTGGTGAGTCTGTACCTCGGGCTGCGGCATCCGGAGTGTTTTGGAAAATTGGCTGTGCTGTCGCCGAGCGTGTGGTGGAATCACAAGAGCATTGTGGGCTATGTGAACGAGCATGCACCGCAGTTGTGGGAGCGGCCGCGGATCTGGCTCGATGTGGGCGATAAAGAAGGCCACAAGACGCTGCGCGACGTCGAGCTCTTGGCGCGCCGGCTGAAGGCGAATGGATGGCGGCCGGGCGAGAACCTGCACTTCGAGAAGGTGCATGGGGGGACGCATGACGAGGCTAGCTGGGCTACGCGGGTGCGGGCTATGTTGAGGTTTTTGTTTCCGGCCAGCGATAGCAAGCTTGCCTGAAATGGCCATTTTCAGCGATACTTAGGTGTTGAGTCTTGCGCGGGCCGGACTGTTCAGTCTGGCTTTCGTTTGGCTGGGGCCGCTTCTGTCGCAGCCGGGCCTCGTGAATAAGCCTAGACATCGCACAGCATTGGAATTTGAAAGGAACAGAACCGCCGTGGTCATGATTCGTTTGGCGCGCGTTGGCGCCCGCAAGCAGCCCTATTACCGCATCGTTGTGATTGAGAAGGACCGCGCCCGCAATGGCCGTTCGATTGAAGTAGTGGGGACCTACAATCCCCGCACCAGCCCCGCTTCGGTTGAATTGAAGCATGAACGCATCAGCTACTGGCGTGGCGTGGGCGCGCAGTTTTCGCCCACGGTGGCCAAGATCGTGGAGAAGCATCCGGCGGCTCCTGTCGCTGCATAGTCTCGCACTCGGTCTTTCGCGGTGTGACAGTTGAGATTTGTGGTTTCCCACTCTTTCGCCGGCAAGAAGGCGAAAGAATGGGGCACGGAAGTTCGTACATAAATCAGCCGTCGATCAACCGCATGGACGTAGTCGCTCCTCAGTATTCCCTTTCCCATGCGCCGGGGACATGACAAGCTGTTCATCCAGATGCTGACTGGGACGCACGGGTGTGCTACTATTCGCGCACGCAACCGAACTGCCTTAATTTTGGCTGCAAACGGTCAGAGGCAAGTAGATGACCCAACACGATATGGTCGCTGTGGAAGAGCTGGTACGTGAGATCGCGCGGGCCCTGGTGGATGAACCGGGAGCCGTCGAGGTAGAGGCCGTTGGCCGGGACGAAAACACAGTCCTGAAGCTGAGGGTGGCGCCGCAGGATGTGGGCAAGGTGATCGGCAAGCAGGGACGTACGGCCCGATCGGTGCGCACGATTCTGGGGGCGGTGAGCATGAAGCTGCATCATCGCTATACGCTCGATATCCTGGAAGAGGACGACGGGGCCTAGCGAGATCGGCAGTTCGCCGGGCGGATTTTGGGCTTCATTTTGCTTGGGGGAGTGAATGACCGCGGCGGAACCATGGGTGTGGCTCGCGCGGATTCGTCGAACCCAAGGGCGCAAAGGCGAGGTCTTCGCCGATATTCTCACTGATTTTCCTGAAAAATTTGCGGAGCGGAAGCGGCTTTGGCTGTTGTCCTATGATGGCGCTGCGCGTTCGGCGGGCGCTCGTGAGGCCGATGTGCCGGCTTCGCGCGAGGTGGAGCTGGTTGGGCATTGGCTGCATAAGGGCGGTGTCGTGCTGCACTTTGCGGGGGTCGATTCGATTTCGGATGCGGAGAAACTAGCTGGACTGGTGGTGGCGATTCCGCGGGCGGAGCGGGCTGGGCTGGGTGCGGAGGAGGTTTACATCGGCGATTTGATTGGGTGTGTGCTGGTGGATGTGGCCCCGCGCGGCGAAGCTGGATCGGAGCCGGTGGTGGTCGGCGAGATTGAGGATGTGGATAGGACGGCCGGGCCTGTGCCGTTGCTCGTGGTGCGGGGCGCGCGGGGAGAGGTGCTGGTTCCGTTTGCTCAGAGCTATCTGCGCAGGCTGGATGTTGAGGGGAAGCGAGTGGAGATGGCGTTGCCAGCGGGGTTGGTTGAGTTGAATGAGGGGGAGTGAGGCTCGATCTTTGCACCAACCGTGAATGTCGCGGGGACCCCGGATGGCGAAGCTTGGATGGGGCACCCATTTTTCGTGGGGACTGTGATTTCCTAAACCTCGGGTCCTTCGACTCCCCTCCTCTTCGTTCAGGGTCGGAGTCGATCAGGGTGACAGCTCTGAAATACAGCGCCAGATCGAAGCGCTCTCTTTAGGTTCGTGCTTTCCCACCCAAGCGGAGCTTGGATGGGGCACTCAATTTCGTGGTGATTGTGATTTCCTGAACCTCGGGTTCCCTCTCTCTGTTGAGGGTCGCTCAGGATGCGCCCGATGACAACGGTGGATTTAGGTTCGTGGTTTCCCACCCTTTCGCCAGGAAGAAGGCGAAAGGATGGGGCACGGAGTGTCGGACATATGGGGTGCCTGTGTTCGTGCAGGATCGGGCGGTCAGTGGCCTGATTCTCTACTGAAATGCGAGCGGCTTCCAGGCGCCGTGGTCTTTGAGGGCTAACTGGATGGGGCGCGGCGGGCCTTGGGGTGGGACTGTGACTTCGACCCAGAGCTCCTGACCGGTTTTGACGGGAAGTGGGCTTGTCGCGTGTTCGGCTAGGTAGAAGTTAACGGCTTCGCTGAGATGCATTTGATCGCAGGATGCGCCGGACATGGCAATCACATTCTGCCCTGCGGAGACGTCGTCGGTGTCCGGGATGCGAATGGCGACTAGCCTATTGCCGCTCACCGCTAGCTTCGCTGGAAAGACGATGGGCTGCATGGCGGCGATGGAGAAATCTCTTCCGTTAGGCACGCCATCGAGATTGCGTGGGAATCCAGCCTGCTTGGCGGACGGCAGAGTGCTTTGGCATCCGTCGACCGTTAGCTGCGTGCTGAGGTAGCGACCGCGCATGATCAGCGAAGGGTCGTACATCGAGGCGCGAGTCCACACGCGCGGGGAGATGGAGCGCTCGTAGACGTATTTCGCGGCGATGGACGAGATCAGCAGCAGTTGAATGACAAGGACGGCCAGAGAGGCCTTCGAGAGCTTCATTGCGCGGCCTCGGTGTTGGCGGTCGGCGGCGACATTTCAGCGATGAGGCGGCGGCGCATGCGTTCGAGAACCCATCCGCCAGCGAGAAAGAGAATGCCCAGGCCGATGAGGCCGAGGGAGCGGCCGAACTTGTCGAGGATGTTGCTGAAATAGAACCAGACGATCGTGATGGCAAAGCCGACGATGCCCAGATTGACGAGGGATTTGCTGGCCTGGCGGACACCCCACCAGATGATGAAGACGGCGAAGGCCGCGACCAGTGCGGGCGCGAAGAGATTGGGCTCGGCCTGCGAATAAGAAACAGGGTGCCCCTTCGGAAACTCGGAGTGCGTCACCCAAATGTGACTGCACCACGGCAGAACTGCTGCAACCAGGACGGCGGCGGCGACCGGGAAGAAGCTCTTGCCGAAGCGAAACAGCGCTACAAACAGGGGCAAAACAGCGAACAAGACCCATCCCCAGAATTTGAGCTGGAGGGGGAGGGACGGCCGTTCAATCCACGATCTCCAACTTTCAAGCATGTAGACGACGCCTGTTATGGCTGCAACGGCCGCAGCGGCGAATAGAATTCCCTGCACTGCTTTGCGTTTTGTTCCCAGGAAAAGCGTGAGGTAAAGGACGGACCACACGAAGAGGAAGCGGCCGAGGTAGACGCTCTGGCCGATATGGTTTTGCGCGTAGTAGGCAAGCTCGGAGAACAGCCATGCCGGAATGAGGAACAGGGTGAGGATCTCCTGGGCTTCATCGTGAAGGAGCGCCCAGCCGGCGACGGCGGCCAGAGTCCAGAGAAGAACTGCTGCGGGCCAGTGTTCCTGGATGTTGAAGATCTGGCCTACGAGCGCGATGGCTGCGCCTGTCGCAGCTGTGCCTACGGCGTGGAGCGCGGTGGAGAGGGCTCGGTAGGCGGGGCGCGTGGCGGCTCCTGCGGTGTGAAACATGCCCACCATGGCGAGGGCAAGCAGGAACCGCATGCCGGGCCCCAGCTCATCCCAATGTGCGGAGACAAAGAGCACGATGCCGCTGGCGAGCAGAAGTGCACCGAGGATCAGGGCCACGATTCCCTGCCAGCGGATGCCAGCCGGGTGCCTCTGTTTGGATTCCCAGGCACGTATGCGGGTGGCGATAGCGGGGTCAAGAACGCCGGCGGATTGCCAACGGGTTAGAAGGGGCTCAATATCGGGCATATTTCGATGGGCGTATTAGAGCACAGTCGCGCAGGAAGCGCTGTGAAATGGAGTCGTGATTCCCTGCCCCGGCGGCGTGCGGTGGACGGCGGTTTGTGCTCTGCTCGAGCGGGAAGTGAGGGCTCTATGATTGACGAAGATGCGCTTTGAAATCATCACGATCTTTCCGGAGTTTTTCTCCGGTTTCTTTGAGCATGGCGTGGTGCGCCGGGCCCTGAAAGAGGGGCTTGTGTCGGTGGGAGTGCGCGATCTGCGGGAGTTTACGCACGACCGGCATCGGACGGTGGACGATCGGCCCTTTGGCGGGGGCGAGGGCATGGTGCTGAAGCCGGAGCCTTTGGCGGAGGCGCTCGAATCGCTGGGTATCGCGGCGAAGGCGGAGCGAGGATTGTCGTCTCCCACCCTTGCGCCAGAAATAGCGCGCAAGGATGGGGCAGCCAATTCCCTGGAGGGGACACGCGGTATTGAGGAGGGGACTCTTGCCGGGACGCAGGTGATTCTGCTTTCGGCGCAGGGGCGGAGATTTACGCAGGCGGTGGCGCGGGAGCTCACACGAAGGGAACGTGTGATTCTGGTGTGCGGGCGCTACGAAGGCGTGGATGAACGCATCAACTCTCTGTATTGCGATATGGAGCTTTCGATCGGCGATTACGTTTTGAGCGGAGGCGAGCTGGCGGCAGCGGTGGTGATGGATGCGGTGACGCGGCTGGTGCCGGGAGTGCTGGGGAACGAGGCATCGAGCGAATTCGAAAGCTTTGGCATCATGGATTCCGCCATTTCCACCGATGAAACCGGTATACCGCGGTCGCAGCACGGATCGGGCGGGCTGCTCGATTACCCGCACTTTACGCGTCCGGCTGAATTTAAGGGAGTGGCCACACCGGAGGTGTTGCTGAATGGCGATCACCAGCAGATTCGGCGCTGGCGGCGCGAGCAGCAATTGCGCAAGACGCTTGAGAACCGGCCCGATCTTCTGGAGCAGGCTGAGCTGTGCGATGAGGACAGGCGGATGCTGGGGGATTTAGGTTGGCGACCGAGCGGATGGCCAGTGGGGAGACGGCAACCGTGAGGCTGACGTCAGGCTGAGATGGTTCATCCGATTCTTCAACTGGTCGCTTATGGTGAGCTGACGGTCTGCTGGATCGTGTGGTTGGCGCTGTTTGTACAGCGGTACCGCAAGTCGGCTGGACAAGAAGAGATCGCCAAGGCTCCGGCGGCGCAGTGGGGGATTTTGCTGGACGTGGTTGGGTTTCTCTGTATCTGGGTCCATGTGCGACCAGCGGGATTTGAGAAGTCGATGTGGGAACTGATTGCGTCGATGTTGCTGGGGCCCCCCTCGGTGTTGCTTGCGTGGCGGGCGACCCGTCATCTGGGCAAATACTGGCGCTTCCAGGCCGCGCTGAATGCGAATCATGAACTGGTGCAGACTGGTCCGTACGCGAGGATTCGGCACCCGATTTATGCGTCGATGCTGGGGATGCTGCTGGCTTCGGGAGCTGCGTACTCGTGGTGGCCGATGCTGGTTTCGGGGCTGAGTTTTTTTCTGATCGGCGTGGAGATCCGGGTGGAAGCCGAAGACCAACTGCTCGAGACGTATTTCCAGGATGAGTTTATCGAATATCGAGCGCGGGTGCGGGGTTATATTCCGTTCATCCGGTAAGCGAGCGGAACAACGGCGACGAGTCAAAACGTCTTGACGGGTTTCGGCTGCTCGGCGATTCGTCCCAATGAAATGGCGGCTACGTAGAAGTTTTCTCCGCGCGTGGGCGCGCCGGCAAGACGCCGCAACATGGCGAGCTGGCCCACGTGTGTAAGAGCGTCGGCGACGGGGCCTTGAAAGAGGCGATCGATAGGCGCGTGGAGCGGATGCTCGGAAGCAAGATATGAGTCAAAGGCCTGCAGTGTGACGAAGAACCGCTCCTTCTCCAAATCCCATGGGAGTGGAGCGGAGTTGTGCCATGCCTCTTTGCCAGCTACGATGCTGTGCGCCCAATCGAAGAGATCACCCATGTGGGCGAGGATTTGCACGGGCCGGCGACCGGCACCGGCAAAGTTGGCGAATTCTTCGGGTGCATCGTCGAGGGCGCGGGTTGCGCGATAGGCAACTGTGGCCAGCGTGTGGCGGAGCATTTCGCGTGAGTCATTCATGACCAAACAGTCTAGCTCAGGAGCGGGGGATTAGAGCGGTTTCGATTCGTGTGTTGCCATTTGAAGATCACAGGAGGCGGCGTTTTCTCGGGAAGAGTGCCGCTTGGCTGCGAGTTTGTAAACACTAGAATCGAACCGCTCTAGGCGCGGAGATCGATTCTCTGTTAAAATTGAATCTCTGAGTTCAACGCAGGAAGAAACCCATGTCAATTCACCCAGTTATGCAGCGCCTGGCCGACAAGCTGAAGCGCACCGATTTGCCGGTATTTGTCCCCGGCGACCAAGTTCGTGTCCAAGTGAAGATCAAGGAAGGCGACAAGGAGCGGTTGCAGGCCTTTGAGGGCTTGGTCATCGCCATCAACAAAGGCCCGCAGGGCACCTTCACTGTGCGCAAAATGAGTTTTGGCCAAGGTGTGGAGCGCATCTTCCCCTTCAACTCCAAAGTGGTGGACAAGGTGGAGAAGATTCGCAGCTACAAGGTGCGGCGCGCGAAGCTCTTTTACATTCGCGGACTGCGCGGCAAGGCGGCTCGCCTGAAGGAAGTGGAGCGGGCACCGAAGGCGTAGTTTCCACAAAGAGGACCGGTTTTACAGAACCCCTGGCCGATGCGGCTGGGGGTTTTGCTTTTTATACTTGGACCATGGCCCCGGCTCCCGTTGGCATACAAAAACTTGCGCGTGTGAAAACTCCAAGATGCGGCTGGAAGCTGGAGAAGGCAGCGCAGAAGTGTGGAGCGCTGCGGATTGCGGGGCTGGACGAGGTGGGACGCGGGCCGATGTTCGGACCTGTGGTTGCCGCCGCTGTGATTCTGGAGTGCGGCACGCGCTTTCGTGGACTCACGGACTCAAAGAAGCTGCCGGAGAAAAAGCGGATCGAGTTGGATGTTGAGATTCGCGCGAAAGCGGTGGCGTGGGCGATTGCGGCAGTGGATGCGGAGACGATTGATCGGATTAATATTCGCAGGGCTTCGCTGCTGGCCATGCGATTGGCTGTGGAGCAACTCGCTATCACTCCCGACTACCTGCTGATAGACGGCGTAGATACGATTGAGTGGGCCTGTCCGCAACAGTCGGTGATCCAGGGCGACGGGACTAGCTTTTCGATCGCGGCGGCGAGCGTGCTGGCCAAGGTGTATCGCGATGGACTGTTGGTGGAGTTCGACCGGCAGTATCCAGGATACGGATTAGCGAGCCACAAAGGCTATTGTTCGCGGGAACATCTCGAGGCATTGGCGCGGCTGGGGCCTACGCCGTTGCACAGGAAAAACTGGAGCCCCGTGGCGCAGCGGATGCTTGATTTTGGCGAGGATGAGCCCGTCCTGGAACCGCTCACGCTGTAAGTCCATCCGGCGCCGAAGCGGACAAGGAAAGTGACCCTCCGGGGCTAAGAGCTTACCTACCGGCCTGCTCTATGCGGGGATTGAAATCCCCACCTCCCTCCGAACAAACGTTTTCACGAGATGGGCGACCGCTCTTTATGCGGTGACGGAGCGCGTTCTGCGGCGCCGAATGTAAGCGAGAATCGGGCGCGCTAGAAGCAGGATCGCGAGAACGATCGTAAGTCGCAGCGGGCTCAGCACGCCGGGTTTGACCTGCCACCAATAGTGAATGATTCCGCAGATGGCGGCGAGATAGACCAGCTTATGCAGGCGATTCCACCGTTTGCCGCCTAGTTTGCGAACCGACCAGTTCGTGGATGTTGCGGCGAGCGGCACGAGCAGCATCCACGCGGCTACGCCCATGGTGATGAAGCGGCGCTTTTCGATGTCGGCGATCATGGCGTGGATATCGAATCCAGCATAGAGAGCTACGTAGGTGAGCAGATGCAGTGTGCCGTAGAAGAAGGCGAAGAGGCCGAGCAAACGGCGAAAGCGAATGAGCCAGCTCAGACGAGGCGAGAGGCTGCGCACCGGCGTGACGGCCAGCGAGAGGATGAGCAGCAGAAGCGTGGTGTAGCCGGTGGTAAAGGTGATCTTTGCGGTTGGATCAGCGCCCAGATTATTGGTGACTGCTCCGTAGACGAGCAAGGCCAAAGGCCAGAGACAGGCGACCCAGGTGAGCGATTTGAGAATGAGGATGGTCTTGCGATTCATAGTTGGGTAGCAGGCGAGTTAGGAAGTTTGCGAGTACATGAGTTTGCTACTTACAAGTTACCGCGGGGAATGACTCACTCACTTCCCTGCCGAGGTCTTTGGCTGTGTGAACTCGCATTTTGGAGTTCGTGGTTTCCCACCCCTTCGCCAGAAGAAAGGCGAAAGGATGGGGCACGGAGATCGGGCAAGAACTAGTGGCCGGAGGCCTAGTAGTACCGCTTCAGGTCCATACCGTTGTAGAGCGAGGCGACCTGCTCGCCATAGCCGTTGAACATGAGGGTTTGGCGCCGCTGTGCGTAAAAGGGCAAACCGATGCGGCGTTCTGTCTTCTGGCTCCAGCGTGGATGGTCGACGTTGGGATTGACGTTGGAATAGAAGCCGTACTCATTGGCGGCCATGTCATTCCAGGTTGTGGGCGGCTGCTTGTCGAGGAAGCGGACTTCGACGATGGACTTGGCGGATTTGAATCCATATTTCCAAGGGAGGACGATGCGGATGGGCGCGCCGTCCTGGTTGGGCAGAACTTCGCCATAGAGCCCGAAGGTGAGGAGCGCGAGCGGATTCATGGCTTCATCCATGCGCAAGCCTTCGGAGTAGGGCCAGTAGATGGTGGATTCGGAGGCCCACTTCTCTACTTTGTGGTTGTAGTAGGAGAGGAACTGGACGTACTTGGCTTTGCTGAGCGGATCGCAGGCTTGGATGAATTCAGAGAGCGAGTAGCCGACCCAGGGAATGACCATGCTCCATGCTTCAACACAACGATGACGATAGACACGCTCTTCGAGTGGGCGGAGTTTGAGCAGGGCCTCGATGTCGAAGACCTTCGGCTGTTTCACGAGGCCGTCGACTTTGACGGACCAGGGGCGCGTGGGCAGAGCGCCGGCGTTCCGCGCGGGATCGCCCTTGTCGACGCCGAACTCGTAGTAGTTGTTGTAGTGCGTTATGTCTTCAAGGCTGGTCAACGGTTCGCCGGTGGTGGAGAGCGGGCTCTTGATGGTGTCGAGTTTGGTGTCGGCGTGAACGTTGGTGCGCGGTGAGAGAACTTCGGCAGCCCTTTCGATGGCGGCTCCGGATGCACCAGCCACCACTGCGGTCGAGAGAGCTCCGCGGAGAAATCGGCGACGATTCAGATATTTGTCTTTGGATGTGATCGCCGATGAGGGGATCTCGGGCGGTTTACCGATGAGCATGTTGCGACCTCGCGCTGCTACCAACTTCACCCATTAGACACGAGAAGTACGCAGCAAGTTACAAGGTGGATTGGGAGCAACAGTTGAGGCCTTTGGATGGATGAACTTGCGCTTACGGAATCAGGACTCGGTATGTATGGGATGGGCACCTGAGACGAGAGCAGGCAGGCTGCCACGCGGAAATGCCGATGACTGACGCACGACGAGGCGTGTGGGGATATGCCATTCCCGTTTTCCGTATTTAGGGTGATCGGGCTCGATGCCGGCGCGGAGACCTTCGACGGCGGCTGCGGCCAAATCCCTGCAGGACATTTGAACCGTGGTGAGCGGCGGCAACATGAACTGCGCGAGGTGAATGTCATCGAACCCGATGACCGAAATATCTTCAGGAACGCGGTGGGTTGTGCGATAGAGAGCGTGAAGCGCACCGATGGCGGTCATGTCGTTGGAGCACATGACGGCGGTCGGCAATTCGGGCAGCGCGATGAGGCGCTCCATCGCCGTTATGCCGCCCTCCATGGTGTGGCTGCCTTCAACCAGATGTTCAAGGGGAGCTTTCAGACCGAGCTCGGCCATCGACTTGATGAATGCATCGCGCCTGGCCTTAGGAGAACGTTGCGACAAGGGCCCGCTGATGAAAGCGACGCGCCGATGACCGAGGGCGGCGAGGTGCTGCACTCCCTGGCGGATGCCTTCGGCGTAGTCCACCTTGAGGATGTGAATGTTGGGAAGGTCGGGTGCGGCATCCACAAACACGAGCGGAAATTCACGCTCCACGAGTTTCTTCACGAGCTCTTCTTCGACGCCGAAGGTCATGACAGCGACGCCATCCACGTTGCGCTGGAGGAGACGGCGCATGAGGCTTTCGGTGCGGGCGGGATCGTAGTTGGTGGAACCGATGAGAACTTCATATCCCTGCGCTACGGCAAGATTCTCGAATTCCTGCACGAGTTCGGGGAAGAAGGGGTTGGTGATTTCTGAGACGATGAGCCCCAACATACGGCTTCTGCCGGAGACCAGGGCGCGGGCCTGTGTATTGGGCAGGTATCCGACTTCTTCGATGGCCTTCCACACGCGCTGGGCGAGTTCCGGGTTGACGGTCGAGATGTGATTCACGGCGCGTGAGACGGTCGCGATAGAGACACCAGCCCGCTGCGCAACGTCTCTGATGCTGACGGAGGCGGGGCGGCGGCGTTCGCCGGGATTGTCTGTTGGAGAGCTCACGATGCAGCGATTCTACACCCTTTTTCTCGTGTTTCTGAGAAGCGCGTGCCGTGAATTTGAACGCTGATAGGTGGGGAAGTCTCGCTCTTGCCTAGGTTTTGGGACGAGTAAAAACTCGACCGGGGCGCACTGGGGCGACGCCTAAATCGTGTTCATAGAAAGCGTTTGCTGTCTTTGGGGGTCCAATGCCCGGGACGCGGTGCCGTAACCGTCTGGGTTGGATGAGCGATTTCTGTTTAAGAGTGGGTTTCGGTTCCTGCGATCGTCTCCAGGCCGTGACGGATGAGCGGCAGGATGACCGTAAGGCTTTCCACGGCGCCGCGGGGACTGCCGGGCAGGTTGACGATGAGGGTGCTTCCTCTGAGTCCTGCGACGCCGCGTGAGAGCCAGGCCATCGGATTGTTCTCGGCGCCTTGCGCGCGCATCGCTTCAGCGATTCCGGGAGCCTCGCGATCGATGACGCGACGGGTGGCTTCCGGTGTCCAATCGCGCGGACCGAGGCCGGTACCGCCGGTGGTGAGAATCAAGGTCGCGCGCTGGCTGCACCACTGGATGAGGCGATCGCCGATCTCAACAATCTCGTCGGGAATGAGCGCGGTCTCGATCTCGACATCAGGCCAAGTTCGCCGAAGGAACTCGACGAGAGCAGGTCCCGAAACATCCATTGCCATACCTTGTGAGCAGCGATCGGAGACGGTGAGAACGGCGACGAGCATGGAGTGATTGTAGAGCTACTGCCCCGGCAGCACGTGGATGGTATGGAGCCATGTCTCGACAGATTGCGGCCAAGTGGTGACTGGCAGCGCTGTGCGACGCAGGCCGTAGCCATGTCCACCTTGTGCGTAAATGTGTAGTTCGGCGGGAACCTTGGCATTCTTGAGAGCCGTGAAGTAGACGATGGCGTTTTCAACGTGGACTGGGTCGTCCTCCGCCTGCACGATGAAGGAAGTGGGCGTGTCGGCGGTGGGATGGATGTCGGGGTTGGGCGCCATGCCTTGGTCGGCGATGGCGAGATAGCCGGGATACACGATCACTGCGAAATCGGGGCGGCAACTGAGTTTGTCAGCAGCATCGACCGGATCATAGAGACGCTGGTCATAGTGAGTGCTGAGTGCTGCAGCGAGATGGGCTCCCGCTGAGAAGCCGAGAACACCGACGCGTTTCGGATCGATCTGCCATTCCGTTGAATGCGCGCGCACGATTCCGAGAGCACGTTGCGCGTCTTGCAAAGCGGCGGAAGATTTTGGGTAGGGGCCGGTGTTGGGCACGCGATATTTGACGAGCGCGCAGGTCACGCCGACGGAGTTGAGCCAGTCGCAGACTTCAGTGCCTTCGAGATCGATGGCAAGAATCTGATAGCCGCCTCCAGGAAAGACCACCACGGCGGCTCCAGTGTTGTTGGCCTTGGGAGAGTAGACGGTGAGGGTGGGCTTGGCGACGTTGCCGAGGCGGATGATGGGCCGGCCTGCGATGAGCGGCTGCTGAGGCGTGGTCGTGTCGACCTCGGGCGGCAAATTGGCAGGCGCGCCAGGAGCGGTAGCGGGCCAGAGTGGCAGCGTGATGTGGCCCGGCGCAGGTTGCCAAGCAGGCTGTTGGCCAACGAGGTTTGCAGAGAAAATTGCCAACGCCATACCGAGAAAAACTTTCCTGTTCATCTGAAGGGTCTCATTGAAGAACGGAGCGATGATCGCAGACGAAGGGATGGAGGATCAAATCGGAGTTGAGTCTCGGCTATCGGCATCCCAGACGCATGTCCCCTTCTGCTCCACTCAGGACGACCGAGACCAGTTTGGGTTCGTTGCTTTCCCATGTCTCAGAAGCGAGACATGGGGCACCCATGGTCGTGCTGGTTACAACATTGCTGAAGAGCGACTGCAGGTCCTTCGACTTCCCTTCACTGCGTTCAGGGTCGCTCAGGATGACAGGATTTTGAGTGAAGTTGAGAAGACGGTCGCTAGGGTTGAGCGTCGGGGGGGATTAGTAGCGTGAGCATCTGGGGCGCGATTTCCATGCGGGCCGGCAATGCGCCGAGCACTTCGCCATCGGCTTCCACATAGATTTGGGTTTTGGAGCCGTTGCGGGCGTGGCAGTCGACTGCGGTTGCTTCGATCAAACCGACATGCTTTGAAAAGGTGTGACGTCCCGCGACGACAGCTAAAAGAAATCGAAGATAGTGAAAGCGATTCCGCGTATTGAATGTAATGAGTTTCAGCGTGTCCTTGCGCAAGGTGGCGCCCGGCGCCAGCATCCCGAGAGCTCCGCCAAAGGAACGTACGCGAACCGCGAGCAGCTGCGACACGTCTGCCTTGCGAGTCTCGCCGGTACCGTTGAGTGAAAAGGCTACGCTGAAGAGTGGGAACGGATTGGTCGCCCAGATGCGTGTGGCCTCGACCATGTAGAGAGCGTAGCCGAAACGGCGTTTTAGCCCTGCATCGAGGCTAGCCATGAGCAAAGCATCGGCACCGATGCCGGCAGCAACGGTGAAGTAGGAGGAGCACTCGGCGCCGTTCTTGTCGTGATAGGAGATGCGGCCTACCGGGACCTTTGTCGGTGTGGCTGTCAGAAGTTTGCGCACGGCATTGACGGGCGAAGTGCCAAGGCCAAGATCCTGCGCGAGTGCGTTGGCGGTGCCCAAGGGGACGACACCGAGCGCTACGTCTGTTCCGACGAGACACTGCAGCACTTCGTGAACGGTGCCGTCTCCGCCGCAGGCGAGAATCGAATCGTACCCGTTGCGCATGGCGACCTTGGCCAGCGTTTTAGCGCTTCCGGGGGCATCGGTCTCCAATGCTTCGGCATCGATGCCCGCCTCGCGGAGCAATTCAAGAGCGCGTCGAAGCGATTTATCGCGTTGCGCTGAATGTTGGCCGGATTGCGGATTGTAGATTAGCGCGACTCGACGCAACGCAGGCTTTCCTTCAATGGCTCTGCCCGAAAAGGGCTATCCCTCCATTTTCTCAGGCTCCGGCGCGTCGTGCCGCCGCGGAGCGAGGGAATTTTGGAACGAGTATCGGTTATGGCGGGTGCGATTTCGATCGTGGCCTCGGGTTGGGTTGAACCGTCATAGCACGGAATGGGTAGTTCGGCTAGAATGAACCGCCCAATCAAAGGAAAGGATTGCAGGGCCCTGCACGAACCATGACCTATCCCAAGCGAATCTCTTGTCTGTTTGTTGTTTTGATGAGTGCCTTGACGCTGAACGTAGCGACGAGTGCGCAGGAAAAAGCGGGCGCACTGGCAGGAGCACCGAAATACAAGGACGCGAGCCTGCCGATTGAGGATCGAGTCGCCGATCTTCTGCCGCGCATGACGCTCGAGGAAAAGGTTTATCAACTGACCGGGGGATGGGATGCGCACGTGAGTGTGATCGATCCGACCGGGACATACACCGACGAAACGGCGCGTAAGGCGCTGAGCGTGGAATGGGGCCCGGAGATCAAATTCACTCCGCGCGATGCTGCGATCCTGAGGAATGGAGTTCAGCGCTACTTGCAGGAGAAGACGCGCCTGGGAATTCCGGCGATGTTTCTGGGTGAGGCGCTGCATGGGTACATGGAATATGGGAGCACGAGCTTTCCGCAGGCGCTGGGTCTTGCGAGTACGTGGGATCCAGCGCTGGTAAAGCGGGTGTTCACGGCGGTGGGCGATGAGGCCGGATCGCGCGGTGCCGGCCAGGTGTTTTCTCCGGTGCTGGACATTGCGCGCGACCCGCGGTGGGGGCGAACAGAAGAGACTTATGGCGAAGATCCGTTCCTGGCGTCACGCATCGGCGTTGCGGCGATCGAGGGATTGCAGGGAGACGGGTTCATGATCGATCGGCACCATGTGCTGGCGACCGCGAAACATTTCGCTGTGCACGGGCAGCCGGAGGGTGGCACAAATACCGCACCTGGCAACTATTCCGAGCGTATTATTCGCGAGAATTTCCTGGTGCCCTTTCAGGCGACGGTGCAGGAAGCTCATGTGGGTAGCGTGATGGCTTCCTACAACGAGATCGACGGAATTCCGAACCACATCAACCATTGGCTGCTGGATAAGGTGCTTCGGCAGGAGTGGGGATTCAACGGGTACATCACGTCGGACGGCGATGGATTGCAGATGCTGGTGGGCACGCACCATGTGGCCTACAACAATGCCGATGCCGCGCGGCAAGGATTGGCAGCGGGCGTGGACTACGACCTATCTGAAGGGACTGTCTACAGCACGCTTGTGGAGCAGGTGAAGCAAGGGATTGTGCCGGAAAGCGAAGTAGACCTCGCCGTGTCACGGATTCTGGCGACGAAATTCCGGCTGGGTCTATTTGATCATCCGCTCGTCGATCCGGATTATGCGGAGCATGTGAACAATAGTCCCGAGCATAAACAGCTCGCCTTGGAAGCGGCGCGCAAAGTCATCGTGCTGTTGAAGAACGAAAACAACCTTTTGCCGCTGGACGTGACGAAGTTGAAGACGATTGCGGTGATCGGGCCGAACGCGGCCGATGTGCACCTGGGCGGCTATAGCCGTGACCCTGCCTTTGGCATCAGCGTACTGGATGGGATTCGCGCGCATGTGGGCACCAAGGCAACGGTGCTCTACGCGCAAGGCTGCAAGATCACCACGGCGCCAGAGGGATTCAGGGGATGGTGGGCGAATGACGTGGAGCTGGTCGATCCGAAGACACAACAGGATTCGATCAAAGAAGCGGTTGAGACGGCGAAGAAGGCGGATGTCGCGATTCTGGTTGTCGGCGAAAACGAAAGCACGAATCGCGAGGCGTGGGCGGAGACCCATCGCGGCGATCGGGACTCGTTGGATCTGCTCGGCGCACAAAACGATTTGGTGAAAGCTGTTGTCGAAACTGGAAAGCCCACCGTGGTGTTGCTTATCAACGGACGGCCGCTGTCGATCAACTACATCGCCGAAAGGGTTCCGGCGATTCTCGAGGGATGGTATCTCGGCGAGGAGGGCGGACCAGCCGCGGCCGATGTGATTTTCGGCGATGTGAATCCGGGTGGAAAGCTCCCTATCACTTTTCCGCGTTCGGTGGGCGATTTGCCGGATTTCTACAATCACAAACCTTCGGACAATCGGAGCTATGAGTTCTCGACGAGGCAGCCTCTGTTCGCTTTTGGTTATGGGCTGAGCTATACCAGCTTCAAATTCGATAACCTGCGCGTGGAGCCTGCGCAGATTTTGACGGAAGGGACCGCGAAGGTCAGCGTGGATGTGGCTAATACCGGCGCACGCGAGGGCGATGAAGTGCCGCAGCTCTACATTCACCAACGAGTCGCCTCCGTGACACAGCCGGTGATGCAGTTGAAAGGATTTGAGCGCATCACGCTAAAGCCGGATGAGAAGCGCACTGTTGAATTTGCAATCACGCCGGAGATGCTTTCGATATTGAACGTAGACATGCACCGAGTGGTTGAACCGGGAGTGTTTGATCTGATGGTGGGGCCGAGTTCGGACAAGACGAGCACGGTGAAACTAACTGTCGCGGGCACCCACGGAGAAACGGGAAAGCCCGCGCCGCCTGCGCCGCCAGCTGGTTCTGAATCGGGGATGGTGAGTACGTTCGACGACCTGAAAGTCTCAGCGAATTTCGGATCTTGGATGGCAACCGGCGATGGAACGATGGGTGGAGGCAAGTCGACTTCGTCGATGGAAACTGTGCAACCCGGCGCCAATGGCACGAAGGGTGCGTTGCAAGTAAGGGGTGAAGTGGTTCCCGGCTCGCAATTCGCGTGGGCGGGTTTGCTCTATTCTCCGGGAGCGGGTCCAATGCAACCCGCAAATCTTTCGAAGAAGAACACGATCAGCTTTTGGGCCAAAGGCGATGGGAGTACCTATACGTTGGTCGTGATGACGGAGGCGCGCTCAGGGCAGTCGGGCGAGATGCCGGCGATGACGCAGTTTACGGCAGGGCCGGAGTGGAAACAGTATTCATTTCCTTTCTCTGCTTTCGATACCGATGGCAGCGATCTGACGGGACTCGGCTTCATTGATGCGCAACGGGCGGGGAAGTTCCAATTCCAGATCGATGAGGTTGAGATCAAGTAGGCGAGGGACGCTGCCGGTTTAATTTGATTGGGGAGACTTAGTCTCGCCTGAATCTTCGCTGCGGCTGGTTCGGAGGATTGCCACCGTATCGGATGGCAGGGTGACTGTGGCGTCTTTCAATTGAACTGCGCCGTTGGACGCGAGCAGAAGCTGACTCGACGCGGGTAGCGGAAACAAGCGAATGGATTGACTCAGATTGCAGATTACGGCGATAGAGCCGCGATCCATACGGAGCCATTGTTCCTGCTGATTGCAGGTGACTCGTGCGTGGCCTGGCTCGCCCTTGTTCAAGCAGGCCTCACTGCGGCGAAATCGAATCAGGTCGCGGTGCCAGGCCAGCATTTCGGCGTGATCACCTTGCGAGAGCTCGTTCCAATTCAGCTTTGAGCGATCGAATGTGTCGCGACTTTCCGGATCCGGAATCGATTCGGGCTTCCAACCAAAGGCTTCGAATTCGTGCCTTCGTCCTTCCGAGACGGCGCGGGCCATCTCCGGGTCCTCATGGTTGGCGAAGTATTGAAAGGGAGAAGTTGCGGCCCATTCTTCGCCCTGAAAGAGCATGGGAACGAATGGGCTGGTGAGGACAAGCGCGGCAGCGATCTTGGCACGATCGAGACCGACGATTTGGTGGATGCGGTCTCCTGTGGCGCGATTGCCGATCTGGTCGTGATTCTGGATGAAGCCGAGGAAGCGATGTTGCGACAAATTCGCGGCGGATCTTCCGTGCACGCGACGGCGGTATTTTGAGTAGATGCCGTCGTAGACGAAGGTTTGTTCAATCGCCTTGGCCAGATGGCGGAGGGTACCGAAGTCGGAATAATAGCCGGCTTCGGGTTCGCGATTCAGGATGGTGAAGAGCGCGTGGTGAAAATCGTCGCTCCACTGCGCATCCATTCCCAATCCGCAGGCTTCGCGCGGGGCGACCATGCGTGGGTCGTTCAGATCGCTTTCGGCGATCAGCACCAGGCGACGGCCGAGCGTCGCGGCCAGGGCTTCCACTTCCGCTGAAAGTTGCTCGAGAAAATGAATTGCCGAGCGATCCACGAAGGCATGGACTGCGTCGAGCCGCAATCCATCGATGTGATAATCACGCATCCACATCAGCGCGTTGTCGCAGAGGAAGCGCCTGACCTCGAAGGAGTCGGCGCCTTCGAGATTCACTGCGCCACCCCATGGAGTTTTGTGCGTGCCGGTCAGATAAGGACCAAATCTGCCTGTGTAGTTTCCCACCGGACCGAAGTGGTTGTACACGACATCGAGAAGAACGGCGAGTCCTTTTTGATGCGCGGCATTTACGAAGCGCTTCAGCGCATCTGGCCCGCCATAGGGCTCGTGCACTGAGAAGAGAGCAACGCCATCGTAGCCCCAACCGAATTCGCCGGAGAAAGTTGCAACCGGCATCAGTTCGACGTGGGTGATGCCGAGATCGACGAGGTGATCCAGCCTTTTGATTGCGGAATCGAGAGTACCTTGCGTGGTGAACGTGCCCACGTGCAGTTCGTAGACGATAGCCGAGGCCAATGGCGACGCCTGGAACTTTGCGTCTGACCATGAGAACGCGTGCTGGTCGTAGAGTCGCGAAAGACCGTGCACGCCTGAGGGCTGCTGTTTCGAGCGCGGGTCGGGATAAGGCGTTGGGTCTTCGTCGATGAGGTAGCCGTAGTCGGTTCCCGGGATGGCATCCGTGACTTCCGCCTGCCAACGTCCGCGGCCCCCGACACGCGCCATCGGAAAGCTTTTACCATTTGCAGACACAGCGACAGACTTGGCGAACGGCGCCCAGAGATCAAACCTATGCATCTTTCACTCCGCTTGCCTGGAGAGGAGCGCGACGGGAAAACGCTTGAGAAGCGTCTCGATCCGCATCGAACCTCCGTTCAATTCTTCGCTGGTGAGGACATTCTTCCAACGTCCTTCGGGAAAATTGACTGACGTGGAGCCCCAACGACCGCCCAGCGTAGCACTCCAACGGGGAGCACACGTGATTACATTCAGGCCGCGGGTATAGGCAATGAGGTGCTCGGATTTTGGACCCGCGACTTCGAGGGGTGCGTAGTCCGCACACTTGCCGAAACATTCGGGTTTTTCCTGACGCAGTTTCAGACTGCAATGAACGAGCCATAGTTTGGGAAGACCGCTGTCCATTCTCTTCATGATTTCTTCGGCGACGAGGCCGGATTTCAGCTCCGTGAGCATCGATGCCAGGGCTTCGTAATCGACTGGGCCGCGATTGTCGGGATCGACCAACCGCAGATCCCATAGTTCGCTTCCCTGATAAGTATCGGGTACCCCGAGTGCAGTAAATTTCAACAACGTTTGGGCAAGACTGTTGATCCTTCCTGGCGTCAGGATGAGACCGACGAAGGTTTCGACTTCCGCGATGAATTCTTCTGAGGCCAAGGAACGCACGATGAAACTCTTCAATGCATCTTCAAACTCCTTGTTCTGCTGGGTCCAACTCGTATGCTGCTTCGCTTCGCGCGCGGCCTTCTCCATGTAGGCGGTCAAGCGCTCCGCCGAGATGGGCCAGGTTCCGACAAGGGTTTGATAGAAGAAGTATTCCGTATTGCGATCCGGATAATTGCCGGTTTTGAATTGAGCGTTCCTGCGAGACCAGCGGCTGACGGCCGATTTCCAACGCGCGGGCAGTTCGCTTATTACGGCAAGCCGCGCTCTCACATCGTCGGCGCGCTTGGTATCGTGCGTCGAGAGGGTGGTCATGGTGAGCGGGTGTTCGGCCTTTATCTTTGCGCAGTACTCATGAAACTCGGCGATCGTAAGGCCATTGCGATCGGGCGAGCCGCCCACTTCATTTAGTCCGATCATCCGGTTAAAGCAATAGAAGGTGGTGTCCTCAAGGCCCTTCGCCATAACCGGCGAGGTGAATTGCTGGAAGCGCAGGAGGAACTCCGATTCAAGTTTTCCGCGAGCACGCAGCGATAAAACGTCTCCGATGAAATCCATCAGACCCGGATCGAGGTCGGGCCTGCTGAGTTTTGCTTCAGCTACAGCCTTGTCGATTTCCTTGCGGTCTTCGTCCGTTACCTGATTGCGCGACGGGACGACATAGGTTCGGTACACGGTGAAGCAGGAAGCAATCTCACGTAAGGCGCGCCGAATCTCAGCACGGGTGTAATCGCGACGATCCCTGTTGTTCTCGCAGACTTCGACAAAGAGACTCGTCAAGCGGTTGACGTCGCTGCCCAACGTTTCTCTCTCAACATTCAGCTTCATGTTGCGAGCCAGAGATTGGAAATCTGCGGCCTCATTCGTGAATGCGTGATAGATTCCCGTGAGTTCCTGAAGTCCCTCGCCATGCACCAGGAGTTGATTGCAGACATTGAGGAAGTCGTAGCCGGTGGTTCCTTCAATGGGCCAGTCGGCGCGCAAGGATTCTCCCGGTTGCAGTATTTTTTCCGCGATGATCCAAACATCCGTCCCGCGCCGGCGCAGGCGCTCGAAGTATTGCTGAGGATCGCGCAGCCCATCGGGATGATCGACGCGGACACCGTCGAGGATGCCGTCGTTGAGCCAATGAAGGATGCGTTGGTGGGTGGCGTCGAAGACATCGGGGCGCTCAACGCGCAGGCCGATCAATGTGTTGATGTCAAAGAAGCGGCGATAGCCGAGTTCCTGATCGGCGGTGCGCCAATAGGCCAGCCGATAGTGCTGGAGGTTGAGGACTTCATCGAGGTCATCGTGATCGCGATTCAGATCGTCGACTGCTCGCGCAATGGCATCGGATATCTCCGGCTGCTCGACGCAGAGGCGCCGCAGCAATTCGTAGATCACGGTTTTGTCCCGATGCCGCGAAAGGATCAGTTCACGATCCGTAGGCTCGGGGACTGGAAGCCTGGCGAGGCTGTCGGCGATGAAGCTCAACTTTGCACTGTCAGCATATTGTGCGGCCTTTGAGAGAGGGTTGGCCAGGGAACGGGGCGCGAGAGGAAACTGGTTCTCCATGTAGTGCACGCGGAAGAGACCGCACAGCTGCTCGATTTTGAATTGGTTGGCGCTCAAGACGCGCCCGTACTGATCGCCGAGGACAGGAATGAGAACTTTGTTCTGCAACTTGACTTCGGCGGAGTGCCAATCGATGTCGAACCAATTGGCGTATCGGCTGGAGGGACCATTTTCCAGAACGTCCCACCAATATGGGTTCTCCGGTCCGGTGGCCATGTGGTTGGGGACGATGTCGAGGACCTGGCCGATTCCCAATTCCTTCAAGCGCTCGCAGAAGCGCCGATGCCCTTCTTCTCCACCGAGTTCTTCATTGACTTTTTCGTGGTCGACGACGTTATAACCATGCATGCTGCCGGGCGCGGCCTGAAGATACGGTGAACTATAGATATGGGAGACGCCCAGCTCTTTCAGGTAGCCGGCCACGCGGATGGCATCGTCAAATGTAAATCCTGCGTGCAACTGCAGGCGGTAAGTGGACCGCGGTACGCGTCGCATTTCGTGTCTTTCCACCGTTCCTCGGAGGTGCACTCTTCATGTGCCTGATAGGGTAATCGCGGAGCCGTTGTGGTCATTTCTTTAGATGAGTCGATGGGTGTCGGGGATGCTCCACTTGCCGTTCAAGGCGTGGGCCCTTTAAATCTCTGCCGTACACTGATGGGATTGGAATGAGCGCAGCGATCGAGTTTCGAGCAATTACGGTTGCGAAGCCGCAGGGAAGAAGGCTGCTCAATGATATTTCGTTGTCCGTCGAAGCTGGAACAACGACGGTATTGCTGGGGCGCAGCGGTTCGGGAAAGACCACCCTGCTGCGGACGGTGAACCGCATGGTCGAGCCGACGGGTGGGGAAGTGCTCGTGAATGGCACGCCGATTTGCACCTCAGATTTGATCACTCTTCGCCGCAGCATTGGCTATGTCATCCAGGAGACAGGGCTGTTCCCGCATTTCACGATCGAGCGAAATGTTGGTGTGGTGCTGGAGGCCGAGGGCTGCGCGCGTGCTGAGCGCGTCCGCCGGAGTCATGAGCTGCTGCTGGCCGTGGGGCTCCATCCTGGGAGCTTTGCGCATCGGTTTCCGCACCAGCTTTCCGGAGGCCAGCGACAGCGCGTGGGGTTGGCACGGGCATTGGCCGCCGATCCAAAGATCCTGCTGATGGACGAGCCTTTTGGCGCGCTTGATCCGCTCACACGAGGCGAGATGCAGGATATGCTGCGTGATCTGCTGGGTGGATTGAAGAAGACGGTCCTGTTGGTGACGCACGATCTCGACGAAGCGCTCTATCTTGGCGACCAGATTGCGCTGCTGAGTGAAGGCAAGCTCATCGCTCGTCTCGAGCCCGAGGAGTTTCTGCGATCGGATCTGCCGGAGGTGCAGGATTACGTGCGTGCCTTTCGGCGCGGTGAGCGGAGCGCACGCCAGGTGACGAGAAGATGAGCACGGGATTTCTCGCACAATACGGCGAGGAGATCGCCACGCTGACCGCGGAGCATGTGTGGCTGACTGCAGCCGCGATGGTGTTTGCGACGATGATCGCGGTGCCGACCGGGATCTGGCTGACGCGTGCGCCGCGATGGGCGAAGCCAATTATAGGGGTGACGAATATTCTGCAGACCATTCCCTCGCTCGCGATGTTCGGATTTTTGCTGCCCCTTCCGTGGCTTGGGGAGCGCGCGGCGCGGATCGCCATTTTCGCGCTCACGGCTTATGCGTTGCTTCCCATCCTGCGCAATACGTATGCGGGGATCCGCGGGATCGATCCATCGGTAATTGAAGTGGCGCAAGCTTTGGGACTAACCGGCACGCAGCGGCTCTTCAAGGTTGAACTCCCGCTGGCTGCATCGTTCATCCTTGCGGGACTGCGGACTGCGACTGTGACGTGCATCGGGATTGCGACGATTGCGGCAGCGGTGGGCGCGGGCGGACTGGGCGAGCTGATTTTCCGAGGTGTTGCGTCCGTCGATAATCGCCTGGTGCTTGCAGGGGCTGTGCCGGCGGCATTGTTGGCGCTTGCGGCCGACGGGGCCCTGGGGCTGCTCGAACACAGGTTCAAGGTTGCCTCGCGATGAGGCAGTACGCGCTTATTGCGGCGACGGGATTCCTTTGCATTCTGCTTCTGTCATGTGCGCCGCCGCGGGCGGATCATCCTGTCATTGGTGCGAAGAATTTTACCGAGCAGGTGGTGCTGGGTGAGTTGCTGGCGCAGGAGATTGAAGCCAAATCAAACATGAAAGTTGAACGCCGGTTCTATCTAGCCGGCAGTTACATTTGCCACCAAGCGCTCGTCGCGGGGCGTATCGACGGCTATGTGGAGTACACGGGGACTGCGCTCACAGCCATTTTGAAGCAGCCGCTTGACCGCGATCCAAAGTCTGTCCTGGCAACTGTGCGGCGCCTGTACGATACGAAATATGGGATCGATGTGGGCCCGCCGCTGGGATTTGAGAACACGTTTGCGATGGTCATTCGCGGAGAAGATGCGCGGCGCTACCAGTTGTCGACGTTGAGCCAGGCGGCGCAATACACGCCGCAGTGGCGGCTTGGAGTCGGGTATGAATTTGAGCAGCGGCCTGATGGGCTTCGCGGTCTAAGCGCCGCGTATGGCTTGCGCTTCGCGGAGCCGCCACGCACCATGGAACTCGGCTTACTGTATCGTGCGCTGAACGCGCATCAAGTGGATATGATTGCGGGCAACTCGACGGACGGCCCCATTCAGGCATTTGGGCTCACTGTGTTGGACGACGACCGGGATTATTTTCCTCCTTACCAGGCGGTCCCCCTGTTCCGCAAAGAAGCGTTGCGACGATGGCCGCAAATTCAGAATGCGCTCGATGCACTTGCCGGACGCATCCGTGCCGATGATATGCGGGCGATGAATGAAGCGATCGATGGACAGCACCGCGATCCGGCCGAAGTTGTGCGTGCGTTTCGGACGAGCAAAGGGCTGTGACGGAAGCGAGTCAAAATGTTGAATGGCGTAAAAGTCGCTCTTGCGCCAGGTCTGTGACGACTCGACTTCGCCTATTGGGGTTCATGCTTTCCCACCCTTTCGCAAGGACAAAAGCGAAAGGATGGGGCACGGAGCTGATTCAGTAACAAGGCACGGAGATGCGGCACCAACGATCAGTCGGCTTTAAGAGACCTATTCGGCTTTGACCAGCTTCGCAACTAAGGCATCGCGGCGCTCATTTGCCATTGCATCTGCATTGCGCAGCACCAGGAGCCACGCGATCACGGCAACCACAGCGAGCACAAACAGCACGGGCGCAGCCAACCAGAGTCGATCGAAAATTGCGCAGAGACTGATGATGCCGACGCCGATGCCGAGAATCGATGTTTGAATCAGCATGCTGAGGAGGGCGTTGGCTTGTGAACCGGACTGCCGGCCAATTCTTCCGAGATTGACGCGGTACGCCATTGTCAGTGAAATCACATTGCCTGCCGCCAAGTTGGCAGGCAAGGCAAACGCGAACCAACCGATGGTCGCCGCGATCACGTCGATGTCGGGCCTGCCGATGCGCAGACTTGCCAGGACCCCGGAAGCGATCGCCACGATAACGTATAAGACTGCGTGGAAGAGGTTTTTTGCAAGGAGCACCGTACGCACGGGAACGGGAAAGAGGAACAGCAACTGAATTCCCTTGCCCTCGGCGCCAAGGTTGTTATAGATGAGCTGGGTGAATCCGAGAAGGCCGTACGCCACGCACACCGGGATGGCAAGGCGGAATGGGTGGGCTATCGCGGTGGCTCCGTTGTGAAAGAGGCTGCCTATGATGACCACCATGATCATGGGGACAAAGACTGCGTAGAGCTGCGGCATGGAGCGGAAAAATACTCGAAGCTCCTTTTCTATTTCGGCAGAAATTGGTCCCGAGCCTGAGAGCCGCCATGTGGCTTCGCGTTTCTCCTCTTTACGGGCACTCGGCGCATCTCCGAGGTTTTCTCCACGGTATTCGGCACGAAGTCGAATGCCGAGTAAACCGCCGGCGGCCAGCAGGTAGATTCCAAGGATGCTCATCGACGCGGCGACCGCTGTTGGATCATGCGCATCGGCATCGCGCACCACGGCGGATGCGAGGCCAGGGGGCAGCCACACCTGGGCTACGACGATTGCATTCACCCAGGGGCGCAATTCAGTTGTTGTGGGCCCACTGATATGGTGCCTGCGCGCACGACCCGCTTCATCGCGAAGAGCCGGATTCAACAATTGCAGACTCAGCATCGAAAGCAGAAATACTGCGCTGACGATTTCGCGTGATCGCCTTTTGGCAAGCCAACGATCGAGCCAGGCAAGGATTGCTCTGACCAAAAGGATGTTGAAGACCGCAAATATCAACAATGCCAGCGCGGTTGCGACGAACAAATCGGGACGTGCGAGAGAGATTCCGGTCAGTAGCCCCACGCAAGCCAGACCGCCGGCCAACGTAGAGGCATCGATGAGACCGAAGATTAGATGAAGCAAGAAAAATGAACCGAAGTTCACAGGGAAGCGCAACAGGCTGCCCAAATCGAATTGCTCCTGGAAGGACACGAGGGCGACGGCGATTGCCTGCCAGAGAATGAGAATTACCCAGAATTCGATGGCCAGTGTCTGAAATCGATGATGAGAGACGAGGGTGTACGCTGCCGAACCTGCGCCTGCGCCCAGGGCGAGTCCGAAGAAGCTGTAGATGACGAGCGAGATTGTGCGCGCGCCGAACTCGAAGGCACCGGCGTTGGTGCGAAAGCTGTTCACGAAAATTCGTGTCCGCATGGCGACCAGCGCGGCATACTGCGCACGGGAAAGGCGATTGAATGGCCCCGACCCTGCCCGCGCGAGCCCGGTACCGAACGGTTCGCTCAGGTCAGCCATGAAAGTTCCTGCACCGGTTCCCCGCCGCCTGCTCCGACGATGGAAAGGAAAATCTCTTCGAGCGTGAGCCGTTGATCGCCCGCAGCGCCCGGAAGGGAGGATGCAACGCCAGCGCGAAGGGCCTCAATCGAACCGTTGGCCACGAGCCTTCCCTGATGGATGATGGCCACGTGGCTGCAGAGGCGCTCGACGATTTCAAGCACGTGAGTGGTGAGAAAGATGGTGGCTCCGCGCTGGATCATGCCCTGCAGCATGGTCTTGAGCATGCCGGCAGCAATGGCGTCGACGCCCTCGAAGGGCTCATCGAGAAAAAGAACCTTGGGCCCATGGATCACGGCCGCAGCGAGCGCGAGCTTCTTCTGCATCCCGTGCGAGAAGTCTGTGACCATTTTGCGGCGCTCGTTGGCGAGCTGCATGAATTCCAGCAATTCTTCCGTGCGGCGCTCGACGGTGGCACGATCGAGCCCGTACATGCGGCCGACAAAGTGCAAGTATTCCGGAGCGGTGAGGCGACCGAGCAGAGCCATTCCTTCGGGGACGACGCCGATCTGGCGCTTCAGTTGGAGCGCTGTTGAGCTGAAGGGCTGACCGAGAATTTCAATCGACCCGGCACTTGGCTCGAGCAGTCCGGTCAGCATTTTGATGGTAGTGGATTTGCCCGCGCCATTTGGCCCGAGAAAGCCGAAGAACTGGCCTTGCGCAACGGTCAGCGTGACGTTCTCCACGGCAGTCAGGTCGCCGAAGCGCCGAGCCAGTCCGTGGGTTTGAATCGCCGCAATTTCCATCTGGGGCCAGCATAACAAGGTTGGTTGGTACGCGACAAAGAGGCGAGGCATCGGCGAGACATGAAAGCGGTTGTTCGGAAAGGGGCCCTGACTGCGCTGTGTCTTTAGGTTCGTGCTTTCCCAGGTCTCAAAATCGAGACCTGGCGCACCCATTTTCGTGGCGGGTCGGCGATAGAGGATCAATTGAAGAGTGCCGTCCGTAGATTGTTTCAGATGCTTTTTTCGGGAACGCTTAGCGGATCGTTATCACGATCGGTTACTTCGACGATTGCGGCCAATGACTCAGCCAACTGTGGAGTCCAGCTGCCATCGGGTGCGCGCCAACTCCAGTTACCGGCTGCAACGGCAGGGGTATTCATGCGGGCTTCTGAGCCGAGTTCGAGGAGATCCTGCGCGGGGACGATGGCCATCTCCGCGACGCTGGAAGCCGCGGCGCGGATGAGGGGCCAGGTGGGACGCTCATCGATGTCGCCGACGTAAGCCTTGACGGCGGCGCGTTCGACTTTGCCGGTCGATTTCCACCAGCCCTGCGTGGTGTCGTTGTCGTGCGTGCCTGTGTAGGCGACGGTGTCCCTTGTGTAGCGGTGGGGCAAGTGGATATGCGCGCCCTTATCACCGAAACCGAACTGGATGACTTTCATGCCGGGCATGCCGAGTTGCAGGCGGAGCGCTTCGACTTCCGGAGTGATGAGGCCCAGGTCCTCGGCGACCAGCGGCAGCGGACCAAGAGCGCCTTCAAGAGACTGGAACAGCGCGAGACCGGGAGCCTTGACCCATTCACCATTGATCGCCGTGTCGTCGCTTGCGGGGATCGACCAGTAAGCCTCGAATCCGCGAAAGTGATCGAGGCGCACGATGTCGTAAAGCTGGCGTGCGCGGCGAATGCGATGCACCCACCAGTCGAATCCGCTGTGCTGGAGAACGTCCCAGCGATAGAGGGGGTTGCCCCAGCGCTGGCCCGTTGCGGAGAAGTAGTCAGGGGGCACGCCGGCGACGCGGATGGGCTTGAGTTCGTCGTCCAGTTCGAAGATGTCGGGATGGACCCACACGTCGGACGAATCCATGTTGACGAAAATGGCGACGTCGCCGAGGATGCGTATCCCGCTGCGGGCGGCGAGATCGCGGAGTTGATTCCACTGCAGAGAGAAAGCGAATTGCAGGGCCTGCTCTTGAGCAATTGCGCGGGCGTGCTCGGCGGATGCCTCGGCGAGTGCCTCGGGATCGCGGCGGCGGAGCGGCTCGGGCCACTGGGTCCATGCGCCGGTGTTTTGGCGGCGACGTAGTTCGGCATAGAGGGCGTAGTCGGCGAGCCAGCCCTGCTCTGCACGGCAAAACTCGGCAAACTGCTGCCACTGCGCTGAGAACTTCTCGTCGCGCGGTCCGCGATCGAGGAAATTTGCGGCGGCTTCGTGGAGGAGCGGAAGCTTGCGTTGTTCGATGTCGTTGAAATCTACGTAGCCGTTGCGGCCTGCCAGTCCGGCAATGCGGGCGCAGTCGATCCATCCCCAGTCGGCGAGGAATTCGAGGCTGATCAGGTAGGGATTGCCCGCGAATGCGGATGAGCCTGCATAGGGAGAGTTGCCATAGCCCGTCGGACAAAGCGGCAGAACCTGCCAGACATGCTGTTTGGCACTGGCTAGAAAGGCGACGAACTCATGTGCGGCAGGACCAAGGTCGCCTATGCCGCCGTAGGAAGGCAACGAGCTGATGTGCAGCAGGACTCCGGACGAACGCTGGAATTGCATATCTGAATTATCTCCGCGAAGGATGAGGTGAGCCGGTAATGTATGGACCCCGATGTTACGCAGGTAAAGCGAAAGGCCCACATCCAGGGTTGGATGCGGGCCCGATGTTGGGTCAAATTGTGAAGATTTATTCGCCGGGTACCTGTGGGTTTTGAGGCTTAGCGTTAAAGAGAACGCGCTTGTGCTTCTTGTAGTCGTCGATGATGTTGCTGGCGAATACCTGGAACGCCTCGCTTCGGCGCTGATCAAGGAGCTGATCGCGGGCCTGGTCGAAGCTCTTGGTGATGTCATCGGCGCTGGGTTCCTGTTTGTCGACAATCTTGGCGACCACGCCGGTACGGCCTGCGTTGATCGGTCCACTGATGTTGCCGGGTGCCAGGTCGAAGAGCTGCGGGGCCACTTGTCCGACCTCGCCCAACTGGGGAACCTGCGAGGTTTCGCCAACAAGATCGCTGGTCTTGACAGTGGCGCCTACCGCTTTCGCGGCCTTGGCCAGATCGTTGGTGGCGTGCGCCTGGTTGGCCAGGTCCATCGTCTTCTGACGCAACAAGGCAGGCAGCTGTTCGTTACGGTAGTCGTCGAGGACGTGACTCTTCCAGTCGGCGAAGGTCGGTGCATGGGCTGCCGTGATGCCGGTGACCTGGAAGATCGCGTAGCCCTCGCCGGTGGGCGCCGATTGCGCGGGGTCACCCTGCTTGGATTGGAATGCCTTGGAGAGCAAAGTTGCGCTGTCAGGAAGTCCGGCAATGGTGCCCTGTTCGGCGACGGGAGGCGTAGTGACCAGCTGCAAGTGGTGTGCGGCAGCGGTTTTGTCCAGGCCGTTCTTCATGGCCTCTGAAGTCAGCGCTTGCGCATAGCTCTGTTGCGCGGCGGAGGATTTCTGGCGAATGAGGGTCGCCTGAATGGTGGGCAGCACCTCGTTCAGCGATTGGGCGTGTGCCTGCTGGCGTTCTTCGACCTGAACGATGTGATAGCCATATTGGGTCTTGATGATTTTGGTATCGCCTATTTTTTGAGTGAAGATGGCGTTGTCGAACTCGGGAACCATGCGTCCGCGCTGCGCGAATCCAAGCTCGCCGCCAGAATCCTTGCTGCCCGGATCGTCGGAGTTCTTCTTGGCCAGGTCGGCAAAGTTGGCGCCGCCCTGAATTTGCTTGAGAAGCGCTTCAGCCTTGGCCTTGGCGGCAGCATCGGTCTTGGCGTCCGCTCCCTGAGCGACCTTGATAAGAATGTGGCGCGCGCGGGCTTGTTCCGGCACGGAGTATTCAGACTGGTGTGCGGTGTAATACTGCTGAATCTCCTGCTGCGTCGGCTGCTGAACGCCGCCGGGCACATCGTTGGGCGTGAATGCGAAGTAGGTGATCGAGCGCTCTTCGGGAACGGCCGTGGCATAGCGCGCGGCGTTCTTCTTGAAAAACGCTTCAAGGTCGGCATCGGAGGGATTGATCTGCTTGCTCAGGTCGTCGGAGGAGATGACGGCGTAGTCAAATTTGATTTTGAGATTGTTCTTCCGGTAGAGGTCGCGCACCTCCTTGTCGCCGACCGTGACGCCCGCGGTAATAAGGGACTCCAGGCGTCGCATGGCGATGTCTTGCTTGACGCTGTCTTCAAAGTCCGCGACCGTGATGTCGAAGCGGCTTTGAATCAGCGCGGCGTATTTTTCCTGGCCGATGAACTTGCCGTTGGGAAACAGTACCTGTCCCGGGGGCCCGGTCTGCAGGTATTGGCGGACGTCGGCGTCGGTGACATGGATACCCAGCTTCTCGGCCGCATCCAGCAAGATCCGCTGCTGGACAAGCTGCTGCCCGACCTGCGGCTCGATCATGTTCATGATCATGGGATTGCCGGCGTACTGCGGATACTGCTGCTGCACACGCTGGGTGGCCATCTGCGCAACCTTCTGCTGGCTGATGACCTCGCCCGCCGAGAAGAAGCGGCTATACCAATGCGGGTAGACGACGGCAAACGTGTCCGCGCTGGACGCGCTTTGGCCCGTAAGCCCGGGGATCAGGTAGACCACCATCGAAACGGAGGCCGCGCCTATGATGACGACGAAGAGTGCCTTGGTGAGGCGGTTTTCTTTTTGAAGGAAACGAATCATGGATGGACTTGATCCTGCTCTCTGTGCGCGTCCCGAAGAAGTCATCCCATCCGCGGCTATCGATGCCGGGTCCTGGGAATACGAGATTATTCAAAGACGCATTCAATCTCGCTCGACGCGATTGTCTCTCCATTATAGACGAATGCGCGTGCGGTTCGAGCGGGCGCCGGGGGGGGGATGAAACGCAGCATTGAAGCAAATGGAAAGGAGGGACGCAAATGCAAAGCGGGCATCCCTGGCGAAGATGCCCGCTTTCGTTCGTGCCAGCTTTCTATTGTTTAACGCCAGTAGTAGTAGCCGCCCGAGAAATAGTACGGGCGGTAGTAGACAGGCGCGTAGTAGTACGGATACGGGTAGCCGTAGGGACGGCCATAGTAGCCGCGACGATAGAGATTCGGTCCGCCCGGATAGAGGCCTTGCGCCAGGCGCGCGGCTTCCTGCGGGTCGACGGGATTCACCGTGACCGGCGCGGTGATATGGAACGTAACCAGCGCTTCGGCGGGAATCCAAGCGCGCGGTCCGGACTCAGCTGCCGATGCGGCCGTTCCCACGGTGCCACCTGCTGCTGCGCCGATGGCTGCACCACCACCGCCGCCAGCCGCGCCACCGATGAGAGCACCGATCAATGCGCCGCCAACGATGTTGCCCGCGGTGCGGCCGCCCTTACCCGGCGCCTTGATCCTGAAGAGATCCGATTGCAACGGGTAGGTCTGCCCACCGAGATCGAGCGACGTCAATTGGAGCGCCAATTCGGAGCTGCCGGTCAGCGTACCTGAGCCGACGTTCTTCGCTTCCGCAATGACGCCGTGCACCGTCGCGCCACGCGGGATGGCGAGCACGCCGCCATAGGTCACGTCTTGGATCACCGTGAACTGAACCGGCTCGCCGTCTTTCGCTCTCTTGCTGTCGACCGGTTCGCTGGTGCGCAGCTGGATGACTGTCCCCTGCGGAACCGTCACAGGTCCCTTGGCGAACCGATATGCGGGCTGCTGCGGAGCGGGTGCATAGCCGGGACCATTGGGGGGAGGCGGAGCCTGTCCGTAGTTCGGATCGGGACTATAAGCAGGAGGCGGAGGCGCCTGGCCATAGCCGGGTTGACCATATCCAGGTTGGCCGTATCCGGGTTGGCCGTATCCGGGCTGGCCGTATCCAGGCTGACCGTTGGGCGGGGGAGGAGGGCCAGCCTGTCCGTAGTCGGGAGGCGGAGGCGCCTGCTGATTCGCTTGCTGATTGTCCTGCGGAGCATTCTGGGGAGGTGCGTTCTGGCCGTAGTCCGGAGCAGGCGCGGCAGCAGGAGGCGCCTGGTTGTTGTTCGCCATGTCCTGCGATGCAGAATCGTCGTTGTCGGCAGTCTGCGCACCTTGGGCGTTCGGATCATTAGCCGGGTTGCCAACATTGAGGTTGTTCTTCACACCGGTGACACCGGGAACGCCGCGCACGATGGACTCTGCCAACTGCTTCGAAGCGTCGGTCGAAACTGTACCAGACAAAGTGACCTGGCTTTGGATGGTAGCGGCGGTGATGAGATCGTTTTTCAGCGCCTGCGACGCATCGAGTGCGTGCACGACGTCCATCTCGATCTGGCCGTCGGTGCGTTGTCCGGCTGGGGGTGCGGTGTCCTGAGCCAGCGCAATTATGCCGCACAAAGCGGCAGCGGCTGCCCACGCCACAGAGCGTGCAATCACTTGCTTGATCAATGGCCCATTCATCGTTGATCTCCTGCAAATCAATTACGGCTTTGGCTGCTTTCATTAGACGAGAAAGCGCCAAGCCTGTCATTCGGATTAAACCCGGACCGGCGGGAAAAGTTCCGCCCGAGGTAACCGGGATCATCCCGTGTCTTTAAGATGCGGCGCGGGGACAAACAGCGTCTAAATTGCGGGAGTTATCAGGCGAGCCTTGGCGGTATCAGCGAAGTTTCGAGGTAAGCGCCTGGGCGATTTGGCGCCCGTGGAACCGGCCATTCTCAATGAAGATTTCATTGGTGCGCGAGCCGGCAACGATGACGCCCGCGAGATAGATGCCCGGCACGTTACTTTCAAGGGTTTTTGGATCGCAGGCGGGCAACTTGTCGGGACCGGAGAACTCGACGCCGAAGTTTTCGAGAAAAGCGAAATCGGGGTGATAGCCGGTCATCGCGAAGACGAAGTCGTTCTTCAAGGTGAGCGGGCCATCCGGCGTCTGGAGTTTCACGGCGTCGGGCGTGATCTCGGTTGCGTGCGTTCGGAAGTAGGCTTTGATTTCGCCGTTTTTGATGCGGTTTTCGATATCGGGCTTGATCCAGTACTTCACATGGCGGTGGATCTCGGCGTCGCGATGGATGAGCGTTACGCGGGCGCCGTGCCGCCACAACTCAAGCGCGGAGATGGCCGCTGAGTTCTTGCCCCCGATGACAACGACATCGAGCCCGAAGTAGGGGTGCGGATCGTCGTAGTAGTGATGAACCTTGCTGAGCTCTTCTCCGGGAACGCGCAACTTATTAGGAAGGTCGTAGTAGCCAGTGGCGATGGCAAGTTTGCGTGCGCGCAAGACACCTGTCCGGCTGAAGCGGTCGACGGTATGGATGTCGAAAGCGCCGTCCGCGCCAACCACCTTCTCCACACGCTGGTATTGGCGGACATCGAGCTTGTAGAACGCCGCGACCTGACGGTAGTACTCCAGGGCTTCGTTGCGGGTGGGCTTGGCGTTGGGGCTGGGAAAAGGGATGTCGCCGATTTCGAGCAGTTCCGAAGTTGTGAAGAAAGTCATGTGTGAGGGGTAGTGATAAAGCGAATTGCAGACGCAGCCTTTGTCGACCAGTACGGCGCGAAAGCCTGCTTTCTGGGCTTCGATGGCGCAGGCGAGGCCGGTGGGGCCGGCGCCCACTACCAGGAGATCGAAGGTTAGCTCGGCGACCGATTTGGCGCCCTTCTCGGGAATGGTGTGGGGAGCTTCGGGAGGGAGGGCGTCGGCTGGGTAGTCGTTCATGGGTTTTAGATTAGGGCATTTGGGGGATGAATGATTGTTTCGGCTTGGAGTTGGTCAGGTGACTGGCCGAATGTGGTAGAATGGTAGAAAGAAATGGTAGAAAGGTAGAGTTCCATGGCGCTGAGCCTCAAGAATGTGGAAACGGAACGGCTGGCAAGAGAACTCGCCGAGCTGCGGGGCGTCAGCCTTGTCGCGGCCGTGACCGACGCAGTCAAGCAAGATCTGGCCCGCGAAAAACGGAATCAGCAAAGAAATAAACTGATGGCCGAATGGCTGATGGAAATCAGCCGCGAGACTGGGCCCATGATGAATGACGGCAAGACATCCACTGAACTGATCGAGGAGCTTTACGACCCAGATACAGGGCTACCCCGATGATTGTCGATTCGGCGGCCCTGATTGCCATTCTCAAGAATGAGCCGGAAGCGGAAGCCTTTTCTAAGGCAATGGAAGCTGCGAAGGCAGTTCGTGTTTCTGCGGCCACTTATCTGGAGTCACACATCGTGGTGGACGGATACAAGAATCCAATTCTCAATGCCCGTCTGGAAGAGATATTCGCGAACCCGGGTCTGGAAATCGAACCGGTTACGGTGGAGCAGGCGCGGATTGCGCGGCAAGCTTATCGCGACTATGGCCGGGGCAGCGGACATGCGGCCAATTTGAATTTCGGGGATTGCTTCAGCTATGCGCTGGCGCGGGCGAAGCGCGAGCCGATTCTTTTCAAGGGCGACGATTTCAGGCATACGGATTTGCGGTCGGCGACGGAAACGAAATAGTGAACCGTGTTTGGCTGCTGGCAAGCGAACAATTTACTTTCCTTGTCGGAGCGAATTCGATCCGAGGCCAACAACGCGAACTCCGCCTCAATCCGCTACCCTAGAGAGCTGGGAGCTTGAAGAAATGACTGTCATTCGGCAGGAAGATTTCATTGCTAGCGTTGCGGGTGCGCTGCAGTACATCAGCTACTACCATCCGGTGGATTACATCACTTCGCTTGCCAAGGCGTATGAGCGCGAGCAATCGCCCGCGGCGCGCGATGCGATGGCGCAGATCCTGATCAACAGCCGTATGTGCGCTGAGGGACACCGGCCGATCTGCCAGGATACGGGCATTGTGAATGCGTTTGTGAAGGTGGGCATGGATGTGCGCTTCGAGCCTTCTCCGGGTGAGAAACTGCTTGACCTGCAGGAGATGGTTGACGCAGGTGTGCGGCGGGCATATCTCGATCCGGACAACAAGCTGAGGGCTTCGCTGCAGGCCGATCCGGCTGGCAAGCGAACCAATACCAAAGACAACACTCCGGCTGCGGTGTTTGTGGAGCTGGTGCGCGGAAATACGGTTGAAGTCACGGTCGCAGCCAAGGGGGGCGGGTCGGAAGCGAAGTCAAAATTCGCGATGCTCAATCCTTCGGATTCGGTGGTGGAGTGGGTGCTGAAGACCGTTCCGACGATGGGAGCGGGATGGTGCCCACCGGGCATGCTGGGCATCGGCATTGGCGGCACGGCGGAAAAGGCGATGCTGCTGGCGAAAGAGTCGTTGATGGACCCGATTGATATTCAAGAGCTGATCGCGCGGGGTGCAAAGACAACCGCCGAGAAATTGCGAGTGGAACTCTACGACAAGGTGAATCGGCTGGGCATCGGCGCGCAGGGATTGGGTGGGCTGACGACGGTGCTGGACGTGAAGGTGCTGGACACGCCGGCGCATGCGGCTAATTTGCCGGTGGCGATGATTCCGAATTGCGCGGCCACACGGCATGCGCACATTGTGCTGGATGGCTCGGGACCGGTTTATCTCGATCCTCCGAACCTGGAGGACTGGCCGAAGCTGACCTATGACGTGAGTGGCGCGCGGCATGTGAATCTGGATACGGTGACGCGTGCGGAGGCTGCAACGTGGAAGCCGGGCGAGGTGCTGCTGTTGACGGGCAAGCTGCTCACCGGGCGCGACGCGGCGCACAAGCGCATGACGGACATGCTCAATCGGGGCGAGAAACTGCCGGTCGATTTTCGCGACCGGTTTATCTACTACGTGGGGCCTGTCGACCCGGTGCGTGAAGAGGTGGTGGGTCCAGCCGGGCCGACTACGGCCACGCGCATGGACAAGTTCACACGGCAGATGCTGGCGGAGACAGGATTGCTGGGCATGGTGGGCAAGGCGGAGCGCGGGCCGGTCGCGATTGACGCGATTCGGGAATTCGGCGCCGTCTATCTGATGGCCGTGGGCGGAGCTGCTTACCTGGTGGCGAAGGCGATTCATGGATCGCGGCTGATTGCTTTTGAGGACCTGGGCATGGAGGCGATCTACGAATTCGATGTGCGCGACATGCCGGTGACGGTGGCCGTGGATTCCAAGGGGACGAGTGTGCACCAGACTGGGCCAGCGGAGTGGCAGCAGAGGATCGCGGGGATTCCTATATTGCAGTAGCAGTCCTTAGTTCTGAGTTCTTAGTTCAGAGTTGAACAGCGCCCCCGGCCGCAGTATCGAAGTTTCGCCCGGATCGCTGTGAACTCAGAACTGCCTTTGGAGGTCTTCGATGTACCAAGTGGTTCTCAAGCGGTTTGAAAGGCCGGATGAGATTCGCGTTTTCGAAAAAGGCAAGTTCGAATTGATCCACATCGGGGGCATGACCATTGGGCGCGCGACATACGAGCCGGGCTGGCGGTGGTCGGTCCATGTGGGCCGCGGACTGGGTAAAGCGAGTTGCGATGTGGAACATGTGGGGATGGTGATTGCCGGATGCGCCACTGCCGCGATGGACGATGGGCGCATCTTCGAGATGAAGGCGGGCGACGTCTTCTTCATCGAGCCGGGTCACGACAGCTGGGTGGTAGGGGACGAACCGTATGTTTCGCTGCACCTGCTGGGAGCGGGAGATTATGCGGCACACAAATGATAGTTCGCAGTTCTTAGTTCGTAGTTCACAGTTTAGAGGGCCGGCCGAGGCATCATCGGCAGCAACTAAGAACTAAGAACTTCTCTTTCACTGCTTTCCGAAGCGGTAGACGAAGCCGTAGGTGAAGCCGAAGCTGTTCTGCATGGTCGAACCGAAGCCCGTGCCGTAATAATCTCCCGCCAGCCGTAAGGAGAGAGTCGGAGTCACATTGGCTTCGCCAATGATGCCGCCGTCGATTGCGTAGGTTGTGGAGTCCGGATAGAGGCCGAGGACCGCGGTGCCAAAGCCGCTGGTGTCACTGGAAAAATTGCCGAGCGCCACTCCGCCCAGGGCGTGGGCGCTGACGGAGTAGCGTGGCCGCAAATAGAAGCGATAAGTGGGCCCTGCAAGGACTCCGTATTGGCTGATGGCCGGACGAGTGATCGCTGACGGATTGAGGCCGACGAACGCTGTGCCGTAATAGCCGCGGCCGTCGATCGTGACGCCGAGACGCTCGCCGTAGTAGCGAGTGATCGCCGCATCCCAGGAGTACATCGTGGCACGTTGCAGGTTTGGACCGGGCTTGAAACGCAGATAGCCGCCGCCCACGAAGGCTTCGTAAAGATGGGAATAGGTGTCGTGGATCGCCTGGGCGCGACGCTGTTCCCGGCGCGCGCGGATGCGGGCCTGCACGCTCACCTGGCCCTGGTTCTCGGACGCCGTAGACTGCTGGTCCTGATTCGGGCTTGCGGGGTTCGCGCTTGTGGGGTTCGGGCTCGCGGGTTCCTGGGCTGCGGCGATATTAATGGAGCTTGATTCCTGGGCCGCGGGGGTACTGCTCGCATTTGAGTCTTGGGCCTGAAGGACGTACATAGCCGGCAAACCTAGCGCCAGCAAAAGAGCAAGACAGCGGAAAGAATACATCGCTTTCGGGATACCTCCAAGACTATACGGAAGCACCCGTTCAGAAAGCGCTCCCCCATAGGTATTAAACCATCTGGGGGTGGCGTTGTGGGTGGAGCCGCTGGGGTTTGGACGCGGGACAGCCCAGATGGGTTCTAATGGCGTTCCTTGGTTTGTTAAATCCTGTCTGCCACTGCGAGCTGTCGAAGCCGGCTGGAGCGCTGTGGCGGACAACTCGTGCTGACCGAGCAGCGTGTGCGGTTCGTCGCAATCCTTCTTGATTTGAGGCGGCGGCAAACGGCGCCCAACCCGGGAGCGATGCGTGGGTCTGTGCTTATTTGGAGAGACGTCAATAGCTTGACTACACCGATACGCGCAAATGCACTAGGATGAAGGGCAACGGAGGCGAGGTCTAATGGTTCGCATTTTTTTTGGCATCATTCTGGGCATTCTTTTGGTGCCGCTTGCAGGTCTGGTGTGGCTCTACTATGGCAAAGTGCCGGTAGCGGTGGCAGACCCGCCATTGCCCAACGAGGGGCAAATTACGGGGATTGCCCTTCACGCGCGAATCGACCGCGAGATGATTGCGCACCCTCCCATCGATGCGAACGAACAGACATTCATCGCGGGCGCGCACATTTACAGCGAGAAATGCGCGGTCTGTCACGGATACCACGGAAAGCCAGCGCCGATTGGTCAGAACATGTTTCCATCTGCGCCGCCGCTTTGGGAAAAGCATCATTCCGGAAGCGTGGTTGGCGTCAGCGACGATCCTCCCGGCGAGACGTACTGGAAGGTGGCCAACGGAATCCGGCTGAGCGGGATGCCTGACTTCAAAACCCAGTTGACCAATACAGAGATCTGGCAAGTGAGCGTGCTGCTGGCCAACGCCGACAAGCCACTGCCTCCGGCCGCGTTGAACATTTTGCGCGGAGAATTCGTTTCGACGGTACCTGCACCGAGCACACCAGCTACGACAGGACCTGCCGCGTCGGCGCCGAACAGTCCCGTTGACCGGTAGCGTGGACTGGTAGCCGGATCAGTTGAGGAGAACGAAACCATGGGTGTAGCGAGTTCGTTGCGTAAAGGATTGAAGTTTTTCCTCATGAGCCTGGGCGTATCGAGCCCCGAGAAGAAGCCTCGGCCTGCAGACGCGCCTGCACCCAAGAGCGTATCCGGCAAGTAGGCACAGCGGACAGGTCTCTGACCGCATGAATTCGCATTTTTAGGTTCGTGCTCTCTGACCCTGTCGCCAGAAAGTTGAACGCCGGTCCTTCGACCCGCTGCGCTCCGCTCAGGATGACAGAATGGATGGGGCACGGAAATCGTACAAGTACAAGCGCTCGGAGACCTAGTCACATCCAAGAGCGGATTTATCGTATATGAGTTGGAGCCATTGCATGAGGAATGCACTTTTGGTGGCACTTTCGGCGGGACTTGCCGTCGCGGCGACCGCGCCAGTAGTTGCCCAGAACAACGATCTCTTTACAAATTGGCCGCAGGGCGCTTCGCCACAAGAGGTCGGCAAGAGCCTCGCCGAACACTTTGTCACCAGCCCGCATCAGTATTCGAAGACAATCCATTATTCCGAGGCGGATACATGGTACGGCGCGCTGACTTTCGCCCAGCTCACACACGACGAGGCGCTGAGAAATGAACTGATTCATAAGTTCGAGCCATTGATGCCGGGGGGAGCGGAAACGGACCGCAGACCCCAACGCCATCATGTTGATGACTCGGTTTTTGGGATTGTCCCGCTTGAAATCGCTATCCAGACGAAAGACGCGAAGTACCTGGCCGAAGGCAAGTATTGGGCTGACAGGCAGTGGGAGAACCCGCAGCCTGACGGGCTTTCCGGTGAGACGCGCTTCTGGGTCGATGACATGTACATGCTGACCATGCTGCAACTGCAGGCGTACCGGGCTACCGGAGACCGGATGTACCTCGACCGCGATGCCAAGGAGATGGTGGCGTACCTCGAGAAGCTGCAGCAACCGAATGGACTTTTCTTTCATGCGCCGGATGTGCCGTTCTACTGGGGACGGGGCGATGGCTGGTTCGCCGCAGGGATGGCCGAGATGCTGCGCGATTTGCCGAACGATCATCCGCAGCGGGCGCGCATTCTGGACGGCTATCGGAAGATGATGGCGGGGCTGCTGAAGTATCAAGGCAAGGATGGAATGTGGCGCCAGCTCATCGATCATGAGGAAGCGTGGCCGGAGACTTCGAGCTCAGCCATGTTTACGTTCGCGATGATTACGGGCGTGAAGAATGGATGGCTTGACGCCGCAACGTATGGGCTGGCGGCGCGCAGAGCCTGGATTGCGGTGGTTGGCTATATCGACCAGAACAACGACGTCACCAATGTCTGCGAAGGCACGGGCAAGAAAAACGACCTGGCGTATTACCTGGCTCGACACCGGCGGACGGGGGATTTTCACGGACAGGCGCCGGTGCTTTGGGCGGCCTCTGCGCTGCTGCGGTGAAGGGAGCCGACGGGCGGGTCGCGTTCGAGTGAAGTTGGAGAACGTTTTCGCAAGAATTCGCGCAACTTTCGGCGGTTCTGCTCGCTCGAATGAAATGAATCCCGGCTCCGAATGAAGCGGGGCGTTCAGGCTCGGACAGGAATGGGAGATCCAAATGGAGTGGCAAGAGTTCAAAGAGCGTGTTGGCTCCTTCTGGGATTTCCTGGTGTTGTTCAGCGGCATTTCGACCAGGCGGAATCTTTCCCGCACGCGCAAGGACCCGGTGCTGAGGCGCGGGCTGTTCCTCTTTCGTTCGAAGCGGGCGAAGTGATGCGCTCAGGCCGCTGAGTCGCCGGCATTTCTTCTTATTGGTAGAATCGACCTATGCCGCTGACTCGCCAACAGGCGCTCGACTACTTTGAGTCTCCCGACCTGATCGGGTTGGGCTTTGAGGCCGATGCTGTGCGGCAACGCCTGCACCCTGAGGGCGTGGTCACTTACATCATCGATCGCAATATCAACTACACCAATTTCTGCACGGAATACTGCACTTTCTGTGCCTTCTATCGGCCGCTGAAGGGTCCCAAAGCCAGCGAAGGCTACATCCTCGACTTCGAAAAGATCTACGAGAAGATTGCCGAAACGGTGGAGATGGGCGGCACGGGTGTGTTGATGCAGGGCGGCATTCATCCCGATCTGAAGATTGACTGGTTCGAGCGGTTGTTTGCAGGGATCAAGCAGCGGTTTCCGCAGATTTGGCTGCACTGTTTGTCGGCCTCCGAAGTGCTCGCGATTGCCGAGTACTCAGAGTTGAGCCTGCGCGACACGATTGCACGGCTGCGCGATGCGGGCCTCGATTCGATCCCTGGCGGTGGCGCGGAGATTCTCGACGACGATGTGCGGTTTCGGATTGCGCGTCTGAAGTGCCGGACCGAGGATTGGGTCGGTGTGCACCGGACAGCGCATCAGCTTGGCATGCGCACCACGGCGACCATGATGTTTGGGGTGGGCGAGACGTTCACCCAACGCATTAATCATTTTGAAGTCGTGCGCAAGCTACAGGAAGAGACGGGCGGGTTCACGGCATTTATCCCGTGGAGTTTTCAGCCTCACAACACAGCACTCGGTGGGCGCGGTTGGGATGAGGCGACGTCGGTTGAGTATTTGAAGGTGCTGGCGATCGCGCGGCTCTATCTCGACAACATTGAGAACGTGCAGGCGAGCTGGGTGACGCAAGGGCTTAAAGTTCTTGAAGTGGGGCTGCACTTCGGCGGCAACGATGTGGGCTCGGTCATGCTGGAAGAGAATGTCGTGAAGGCTGCGGGGACTTCAAACTGCACGACGGAAGAAGAGCTACGCAGAATTATTCGCGACGCGGGGTTCAAGCCTGTGCAGCGTGACACGCTGTATCGGACTATGTTTCTGAACTAGCTTTAGCGCGAAGCAAAACCTCTCTCTCAGTTAATGCGAAGTTTCCGACCTACAAACGCTGCGACAAATCTGCAAAGCAGCCCTAGAGCACCGATATCGTGAAAAGCAGATCAAGTGATATCAATATGAATTGCACACCATCGGGCAACACCTCGTTGTCCGTTCGCACCGCCGCGTGGGACAATTCTCTCAGTAAACTACACGACTGATTGTTCATCGGTCAGACTGCTCCACTCTTGAGGGACTGTGTTTCCGCGCGCACTTTTCGGATCAACACTCCCGCCTCCTTGGTTGAAGGATGCTCGACGCATTACCCGAGAATAGAGCGCTCCGATTCCATCTTTCGTCGGAAGCCCTTCAATAGAGAGGTTTGCTGAGAAGCACGCGGCAGACGTTGACAACGTCTCAGGCTCAGATCAACCCAACAGAACTTTCCAAGATCCGGTCGCTCCCTTTCGAGAGTTCAAGGGAGCGTAGTACCTGGTCCCTGTCTCAGGGTTGTCGGTGACATCTGTTCCCTCCACTGCTTGCTGTGGTTGACGAGCATGTACAAGCCCGGTTGAAACAGCACCTATTTCTCTTTAAAGGAATTATCGATGAAGTTGTTTCGGAATATTTCCTGCGCCTGCGTGACGCTTGCCATAGCAATGATCCCCGCATTCGCACAGACGAACATAACCAGCCCCACGAATGGCCAGCAAGTATCTTCCCCTTTCACCCTCGATATGAATGCCAGCACCTGCTCCTCACAGCCTGTGACCGCGGTCGGCTACTCGCTGGACAACAGCGCTAACACATCGAGTTGGCCGGCACAGTACATCAACGGCCCGGTTGCGGCACCCAGCGGCTGGCATACCCTGCATGTGAAGGTGTGGAACGGTGCGGGAGCGGTCTGTGTCACGGACGTCTCCATCGATGTTGACGCCACGCCTGCGGCCAGTCCGTCGGGCGCCGGCTCTGTCATCCCGTCGAACGCGGTCAAGGTCAGCAGCATCCAGGCCCTGGGAAGCTGGATCACCATTCATGACGGTGGAACGACCGGTTCTTCAAGCGGCACCATGAGCCTGACGAGTTCCCCTTCGATGACTGGAACGGCCAGGCTCTTTGCGAATCAGTTCAATGATTTCGGGGGGCAGCGCTACTCTGTCCAGTTCGACGATAACAACACTTCACAGAACTTCTTTTATGACGCCTGGGTCTATATCGCCGGGAATGCAAACGGTTTCTCCAATCTCGAGTTCGATCTGAACCAGACAATGCCCAACGGCCAAACCGTCGTCATGGGCTTCCAGTGCGACAGCTGGATTCAACGATGGGATTACGCGGTCAACGGCGGTTCTCCTACGAGCCCGAATGACACCTGGCTGCATTCTTACGCGCCTTGCAACGTGCATAGCTGGGGAGCCAACCAGTGGCACCATGTTCAGATTTACTACTCGCACAACGATTCGGGTTGGGTCACTTACCACTCGGTGTGGCTCGATGGCGTGGAACAGGACCTAAACTTCACTGTCTTCTCCGGGTACGCCCTCGGCTGGGCTCCCGCGATCGTCACCAATTTCCAGATCGACGGAAACAGCAGCGCGACCACCTGGGGGAATGTCTACCTGGACGAAGTCTCCGTCTATCGGTGGTAGCGGGAACGCGACGGCCGGTTGGCCCTTCTGCTGTGTCAGGACTGGCGCGCGAAGGGCCATTGGCGCAGACGTTGCGCGCGGATGAGATAGATCAGAGTGCCGGAAACGCCAATGCCTGCGGCTACTGCCAGCCCTTCGGTCGCATTGCTGCGATTCACAAGGATGAAGAGAAATCCGGCGATTGCCGCGAGCGGCGGAATGGGATAGAAAGGGATGCGGAAGGGACGTGGGAGTTCCGGCCGCTGCACGCGCAATAACATTACGCCGACCTGCTGGAGAAAAAACTGCAGGAGAATGCGCGTGACGACCAGCATGGTGATGACTTGCTGCAGCGAAAAAAAACAGAACGCTGATGCGACGAGTCCCAAAGCTACGAGCGAGCGGTGCGGAATGCCATGGCGCGGATGCACAGCGGACAGCACACGAAAGTAGTTCCCGTCGCGTGCGGCGGCGAAGGGCACGCGTGAGTAGCCCAGCAGAAGGGAAAACACGGAAGCGAAGGCGGTCCACATAATCAGCGCAGCCATGAGTCTGCCGGCCCAGACGCCGAAGGCCGATCCGGCCAGATCGGCGACTAACTGAAGATGCAATGGCGCAGTGGATTGTGCTGCTACATTTGCCGCATCGCGCACGGCAGGGAGTGCGGCCAGATTCATGGCAACGTAGAGCGCGGAAACGAACAGGACAGAAAGCAGAATCGCGCGTGGAATTGTGCGCTCGGGCCGACGCACTTCGCTGCCCAGAAACGTAATGTTGTAGTAACCCCAGTAGTCGTAGGTGGCAATGAGCGTGGCCTGCGCGAGTCCTCCGACGGCCAACCCCATGGACTGTGCGGGCGAGGCGGGCATGTGCCAGTTTCCCGATTTGACCGTATGCGCAACGCCCGATGCAATGACCCCCGTCATCGCTGCCATGACTCCGGCGAACAGGACCCACGCGAGCCGGGTGACGGAACTGAGATTGCGATAGAGCAGCGCGGTCACGAGGAGACATGCGCCCGCTGCCGCGAAGCTCGAATAATGGAGAGCCGGAAGAGCTGCGATGGGTGCGGTGTCGAGGCTAGGCCAGAACCAGGCCAAGAAGCTCGATAGCCCGATGCAGCCGGAGGCAATGGAAAGCGGCGCTGAGAAGCTCAATTGCCAGACATAGAGAAAGCTGAGCCAGTTGCCTGCGCGATCGGGTCCATAGATTTCGCGCAGAAATGCGTACGATCCGCCAGCGCGCGGAAAGGCCGCTCCCAGTTCAGCCCAGACCAGGCCGTCAGCGACGGCGATGCCAGCGCCCAAGAGCCACGCGCTCACTGAAAGTCGATACCCCGCCGCAGCGATCACCAAAGGCAAGGTGATGAACGGCCCCACGCCGATCATCTCGAGCATGTTGAACAGAACTGCGGATCGCAGACCGATGCGCCGTTGCAGTGACTCCGTTGCTTCGTTGCTGGTTGAGGATGAGATCACTTAAGGGTTCGATCTTTGGACGCTACTCTGGCGGATTGTACACTGGCGAGGACCATGTCCTTTGTCGAGAGAGTTCATCGCGCAACCATCCTGGCAGTTGCAACGAGCCTGATTTTCGTAGGGGCGGGGCCGCTTTGCCTTATGGCTCAGCAAAACGGCGCCCAACAAGACCGCGCTCAACGAGAAGAAGGCGGGCAACGGGGCCGTGGGGCGGCGCACGATCTTCGGGCGGCTGAACCCACGGCCATTGCGCTCCCTCTGGCAGAAGATCGCGGTGGAGCAGCCCCGGAGCAGGCATTGAAACGGCTGGGCACGACAGCTAGCCTGATGATGATTGTGGCTCATCCTGATGATGAAGACGGGGCGTTGCTGACTTATCTCTCTCGGGGTCTCGGCGTGCGGGCGACTCTGTTTACGCTTACGCGCGGTGAGGGCGGGCAAAACGCGATGTCGGCCGACACTTACGACGCGCTCGGGATTATCAGGACCAACGAACTGCTCAAAGCCGACGAATTCTACGGCGCAAATCAACTATGGGGCACTGAAGCGGATTTTGGCTTCTCAAAGACGCAGGAGGAGTCGTTCGCGCGCTGGGGTCACGACCGCGTGCTTTACGACGCGGTGTTAGCAGTGCGGCGCGAGCGGCCGCAAGTCATCGTCTCCACTTTTGTCGGTGGCATCACGGACGGGCATGGGCAACACCAGGTTTCGGGTGAGATTGCGCAGGAGGTATTCAAGGCTGCCGCGGATCCCAACGTATTTCCCGAGCAACTGGAGGAAGGCCTGCAGCCGTGGCAACCGCTCGCTGTGTACTCGATGGTTCCCTTCGCTCCGGTTACGGAGAAGGGCATGTTCGACTACGCAACGGGAAAGTGGGCGCCGGCGAAGTTTCGGAATTACGTCACCGGGGAGTGGATCTCCGGTGTGCCTTCAAGTGATGTGACGTTACATGTTGGCACGCGGGATTCGGCGCTTGGGCGAAGCTACGCGGAGGTTGCGCGCGAGGGATGGGGCGAGCAGAAATCTCAGAATGGCGGGGCGAATCCCGCACTGAGCGGGCCGTCGAGCACGAGCTATCATCTGTGGGCGGTCGCAGCGGCCGCGAAGCCGGCGGCGCATGAGCCCACTGGCGACGACGATCTGTACCACAACAGTAAAGTCAGGATCGACACGAGTGTTGCGGGGCTCGCGCACCTCGCACCGGGCAGTGCGCCGGAATGGCTGGCTAACAGTCTCGCGGCGATCGATGGATCGCTGAAGCAGCTCGAATCCGAGTGTCCGTGTAAACAGGACGCCGCCGTTGCTCACAATGTCGCGGCAATTTATCGGCAGACGCTTGATCTCAGGGGAAAAGTCGCAGGCAGTGAACTCGATGCGCAGGCAAAAGCGAGTCTGGTGTTTGAACTCGACGCGAAGATTGGGCAATTCCAAGCCGCACTGGCGGAGCTTCTCGGGCTGGATTTTATTGTTTATCGAACCAACGAGTCCGCAGCGCAGGTCGGTGGATTCAGGGGCGGCTCGGCGGATGAAACTCCGCGGAGTGTGTCTGCCGGCGAGCAGTTCAAGGTTCATCTGCATACGTCGATCGCAGCCACCAGTGCACGCCTGGTGAAAACGTGGTTCGATAGCGAGACCAGCGAGCCGTGGGTGCACGGGGAAGCCATCAGCACTGCAGGAAAAGGTCCGGTTTCGGATGCGATTTTCAGCCTCAAGGTTCCTGACAACGCTGAATCGACACGGCCCTTCTTTACGCGGCCTTCGATTGAACAGCCGTACTACGACATCTCGAATCCCGCATGGCGCGAGCGGTCGTTTGCACCGTGGCCTTTGGCAGCCTGGGCGGAGTTCTCCTTTGAGGGTGTACCGATCCGCCTTGGCAGGGTGGTGCAAACGCTCGAGCGCGTAACGGGCCCGGGCGGCATTTATGAGCCGCTGGTTGTGACCCCGGCCATTGGGGTGAGCGTTGAACCCGAGGCTCGTATTTTGCCACTCGACGGAAGCGCATTGCCGGTGCGGGTCGCGGTCCACACGCAGTCTGCAGCCGATGGGACGGTTGAACTGAAATTGCCGCCGGGGTGGAGGGCAGAACCGTCCGAAGCGAAATTTCATCAGGCCAGTGCCGGAGACACGGAACCGATTTTGTTTTCGGTGAGCCCGTCCGCAACCGAATCTAGAGGATTCTCTGTGCAAGCTGTGGCGCATAGCGACGGTCGGACGTATGAAACCGGGTGGCGACGCGTGGGTTATGCCGGGTTGCGACCTTATAACCAGTACAAGCCTGCGGTGCTGCGCACCCGCAAAGTCGATGTGAAGCTGGCCCCGGGATTGCGCATCGGTTATGTGATGGGTACCGGCGATCTGGTGCCGGACGCTATCGAGGGGTTAGGCGGGGCGCCGCACTTACTCACCGCAGAGGAGATTGCGAGCGGCGACTTATCTGCGTGGAATGTGATTGTCGTCGGCATTCGGGCCTATTCAGTGCGGCCGGAACTCGCTGCTGCGCAGCCGCGGCTCGACGAATTCGTGCGGCAGGGCGGCACCCTCATTGTGCAGTACCAGAGCGGCAACTTCCCTGCTCCACTGCCATTGGCCATGGGGCGGATGGCGGAGCGCGTGGTGGACGAACAGGCCCCGGTGAAGCTGTTGGATCCTGCGAATCGACTCCTCAAGTGGCCGAATGCAATCGGACCGGCAGATTTCGAGGGATGGGTGGAAGAGCGCGGTCACTCCTTTCTGGATACATGGGACCCAGGCTACACCGCTCTGACGGAGACCTCCGATGCCGGTCAGGATCCTCAGCGCGGAGGGCTTCTTGTCGCACATCCGGGTAGGGGTACCTATATCTATGTTGCCTACGCCTTATATCGCCAGCTCCCTGAGTTAGTCCCAGGAGCTTACCGAATCCTGGCGAATCTACTTAGTGCCAGCAGTGGGAAGTAAGTGTGACCTGGGCGCATTAGCCGCGCATAAGTGGGAGAGGCGCACAGCGAGGCGAATATCCATATGAATAGAAGATGAATTCAACTCTCATTTACTTCACTTTGTTGAAGAAGCGGCATTATTAAAAATATGTGAATTAGTCAAATATTCATCAAAGTCTGCGAGCCTTTCAAACAGATACGGCTTAAGCGAATTTCTGCTCTTGCAGTACCGCTTTTCGCGGCCGTTCGGATTTCGTTCGAGATCTATTGGAACGATGCATTCATGCCGCTAACGCGCTCAAGTGGTCGGTGAGCGAGTGCACGAATCAACTTGATGGAGAGGAAAAAGAGAGGCCCAATGAAATTGAGACTTAGCACTGCTGCCATTGCAATTCTGTCAGCTAGTCTTGTCGGTTCGTATGCCTACGCCGGCGACCCCCCTGCGCCCCCTAAGAAGCACGTAGTCAAGAAGCAGCCACCAAAGCCAACGGTCGAGGATCAGATTCAGTCTTTGCGTCAGGAGTTTCAGGGTCAGATCGACAGCCTGAAGACCGACCTGGCGACCAAGGATCAACAATTGAGGCAGGCACAGCAGACTGCGGCGGATGCGCAGGCTGCGGCGGCCAAGGCAGAAGCTGATGCTACCGCACAGCAGCAGGCAACGTCGGACAATGCGGCTGCGGTATCCACATTGAAGAGCACGGTGACCGATCTGCAGGCCAATACGGTTTCGCTGGTCACCACGGTCTCTGACGAGAACGCGGCAATGAAGAAGGCCATCAATAACCCGAGCACGCTGCATTACAAGGGAATCACGATCACACCGGGCGGCTATGCGGCGGCTGAAACTGTGTACCGCACCAAGGCCACCGGTGGCGATATTCCGACGGCTTTCAGTGCGATTCCTTACGAGCACGCCGATGCCTATTCGCTGAGTGAGTTCTACGGGAGCGCGCGGCAGTCGCGTGTCACTCTGATGGCTGAAGGCAAGACCAGCTGGGGCACGCTGCGCGGCTACTATGAGGCTGACTGGCTGGGCACCGGCATTACATCCAATAACAACCAGTCCAACAGCTATGTGCTGCGCCAGCGCGTCGTCTGGGCTCAGGCAGAAACCAACAACCATTGGGCGTTTACGGGCGGGCAGCTTTGGTCTCTCGCCACGGAAGACAAAAAGGGCATCTCGAATCTCTCCGGCGACATCATGACGCCGCAGACCATAGACCCGAACTACGTCACGGGCTTTGTTTGGACGCGCCAGTATGGCTTCCGCGTGACCAAGACCTTCAAGACTGCTGCCTTCGGTATTGCCGCCGAGAATCCGCAGATCCTCTACACGGCTTCGCTGGCCGGCAACACTCCATACGCAGTCATCGGCAGCGCGGGCAATAACGGCGGGAACTACAACGCAGCAATCAGCACCTGCTCACCATCGACGTCGATTGTGAACTACACCGACCAAGTGGAAACGGATTCGGCCGGGAACACGATTCACGTCGCAGTGCCGGTTTACAAAACGGTCAACGGTTGCTCCAACATCGCCAACCTGTCATTCAACGAGGCGCCGGACATTATCGCTAAGATCGCGCTCGATCCTGGATGGGGCCACTACGAAATCTTCGGTATCGGCCGCTTCGCGCATCAGACGGTCTATCCCGGTGAAACGACCGACAGGAACCTGTACGGCGGCTTGACGGACGTTGCGACAGGCGCAGCTGTTGCTCCGGCGCTTTCTGTAGCCGGTTCGTTTGAAAACAGCGTCTTCGAGGGCGGCGGAGGAGCCAGTTTCCGCGTGCCGATCACCAAGACGCTCACGGTTGGCGCGAAGGGCATGTACGGAACGGGGCTGGGCCGTTACGGTGACTCCACTCTTGCCGACCTCACCACCGCCAGTTGGGGTGGATTCTCTCCTCTTCACAACGCTTCGGGCTTGGTTACAGTTGAAGCGAACCCCACTCCCCGCCTGCTCATTTGGGCGAACTACGGGGGCGACTATGCCAGCCGTGATGATTGGGGTGTAGCCGGAGGAACAACTTCACTCGGAGCGCCGACTGCCGATTTCTGTTACAAAGCAGCATCGGGCACAATCACCTGCGCCACCTCTGCGTCGGCTGCTGCCATTGCCGCTGGCGGAAAATGGGGCGGCCACTGGGGTGCACCAGGCAATTCCGCCGTCGGTTATGGCTCACGGCTGCTTTCCAATTCCGGTTGCAACACCACGAGCAATCCCGGATACAACGGTGGCGCGTCGACTGGCTATGCTCCCGGCGGCTCCTGCGGTGCGCAAGCACGCGATGTGCAGGAAATCACGGGTGGCTATTGGTACGACATTTACAAGGGCGACCGGGGCCGTCTGCGCCAGAGCATTCAATACGGATATGCTGTGCGCGAAGGCTGGTCAGGAGCTTCGGGAATTGGGGCCAAGGGCATCGACAATATGTTCTGGACTTCGTTCCGCTACTACCTGCCTTAATCGACAAAGCATCAACGGAGATATAACTAACAGGAAGGGCAGCTCCGATGCGGGGCTGCCCTTCTCGCTTTTATGCCTGTTGTGGATCTTGAGAGGGCGATCGCAGCAGTAATCTCTAAGGGGCCTTCGGTTCCCCGGTTGACAGAAAAGCAAGCCCGAGGAATTGGTCACCGGAGGCCAGCGCATCGCGCAACCGCTCAGGGTTTGGACCGCTGTGCGAGACCGCCTGTTGAACGAGCTGCAACGCAACTCCAGGCCGAGTGTTCGAAGGAAGACGGAATATCCAGGGAACGTTGGTCGAGGTCAGCGTTTTGTCGTCGCTCAAGGCGAGCACCGGGACAAATGCCTTCAGTGCCAGTTGCTCCGAGAGATGCGCCGCATCGCGATCCAAGGCGATAATCGTCACCGCATGCTCGTCCCATAGTGCGTGGACGAGTTGAGTTGAAGCGGCGCCCCAGCTTTGGTCGCTTGCGATGGGCACGATCTGCCAGGATCGGCTGTTCGGAGACCTCCCTTTAATCGCAGCTTGAACGTCAGGTGACGCTGCAATCTGGTCTGCATGTGGTCCGAAGAGAATGATGTGTAACGGGCCCTGCGGCGCATCGGGACGAACTGGGCCGGAGTAGCTTACTCCATCCTCACCTACGCGTGCGTACGGCTCCGGTTGCGCTTCGGCAGTTTGAGTCGGAGCCGATTCCTTATCCATCTTTGCCACTCGGTAAGTGACCTTGCCATCGTGAACAGTCCCGAGAAACATTGGGGCCACATTCTTTTGATTGGGATCGAAGACCATGTGCCCCGTTACGCCGTCATAGGAAACCGTGTCGGCCAGGGCGTCGTGGATGCGCGCACGATTGAGGCCGGCTTTGCAGATGGAATCGAGCAGCGCGTTCATGGCGTCGTAGGCCAGCGCCGCAAACTGTTCGGGCGGCTCTTGGAACTTTGCAACGAAACGCTTGTTGAAGTCGAGCCAGCGCGGATCGTTGCGGGTTGGATCGTAGGGAAAGACGGCCTCGAATCCCTCAGCGGCTGGGCCTGCCTCGGTGAACAACTCCGGGCCAAGTGTGCGATGGGAGCCGAATACGCGTTGCTTCATTCCGAGGGCACGCATTTGCTTGAGAATATTTGCTGCCGGAATTTCATCAGTCCAAAGAACGATGGCGTCCGTACGCGAAGCCTGAATAATTTTCAGCTCGCGCGTGTAGTCCGTATCGCCTGGCATGAATTTCTGCTCGATCACGACCGGATGGCCGAGACGCCGAGACGCATCGCGGAACTTTGGGACTCCAAAGCGCCCGTAACGGTTGTTGACGCGCAGGATCGCGACACGCTTCATGCCGAGCTCGGTGTAGATGCGTCGCGCCAGCGTGAGGGATTGCACACGATCGTCCTGAAGATCGGTAAAGTACCAGGGGATGTAGGTCTCGGGAATGGTGGGGTCGGTGGAGGCTGAGTTGACGATCGGAATCTCGGCCTTCAACGCGACGCGCAACACGATGTGCGTGGATTCGGAGTTGATCGATCCAAAGATAGCCCAGTCCTGGTCGTCGTAGACCATCTTTACGGCTTCGTTTGAGGGGGAGCCCCAGATCGTGGGGTCTGTGGGACGATCGTCGCCATACTCGGCCTTGGCCTGCCAGTTGTCGTAGTCGTTGTGGAGCATGAGGCGGAACGGCTTTCCGCCGTAGCCACCACGCGCGTTGGCTTCGTCGATCGCCAACTGCGCACCGTGGAGCATGCGCAGTCCGAGAACCTGATCGGGCGTGTGCTGGATGGGGCCGAAGAAACCGATGCGTACTTCGGTGAGATTCTTTGGCTCCGGAATGTCGCGGCCCGCGCCAGAGTAGATATTCGGATGAGTGTAGTTGAGATCGTAGGGCGCGGCAAACTTTGAGTAGGGGCTCATATCCGCGGGCTCGCCTGCGTAAGGTTGCACCGTTCGATCCGCCGGTGGTCCCGGGGGATGCGCGCCACACTCGCAGACATGTGCGCCTCCACTTGGAGGCGCTTGGGGTGCTTGCGCCGCGAAGATGGTGGCGGCTCCGCCGGCCAGCAAGCACGCCGTGACGCTGAACCATCTTCTGCGTGTCATCACTGCTCCTTATCGCTGTTGGCCTTGTTAGTGCGGAACATGGCGATCGCTTCGATCTCGACCAGCAATTCGGGGCGGCACAACTTGGCCTGAATACCAGTGGACGCGGGAAGTGGATCGAGTCCTTGTTCCTTGAAGAACGCGGTGCGCTCTTCGTTGAATTCCTCATAGTCCCGATCGATGTCGCGCAGGTAGCAGCTTGTGCGCACGATGTCGTGCCAGGTGCACCCTTCGCTCTCGAGCAATCCCGTAATGTTGGCAAGTGTGCGCCGCATCTGGGCGCGGAAATCGCCAATGTGCACGCTCTTGCCCTCTTCGTCGATTGAAGCTGTCCCCGAGATGAGAAGAATTGTCAGGCCGTTCAGGTCGATTCGCATGCCGCGTGAAAATGAACTGGGTTTGGCGTAGGCATAGGCCTCGTTCAGCACGCCGTGGTTGGTCATGGCGCGCTTCTCAATCGGCTTGTGCGCGATGGTCTCCAAGATTTCTGTGAAATCGATCATAACGATGGCTCCTTATTTTTCTTGTTGAAGAATTCCGTGGCTTAACCCTTTTGCGGTGGCCACCCAGATGTCATTGCCTTGAAAATCGATGTTGAGGATGTATTGATGAGCGGGCGCGGTGGTCACGGGCACTTGCGTAATGCGGCCCTGGGCATCGCGTACCGTCATTTCCGGTTTTCCGGTTGTAAGCGATTGCCGATACACGGCCCAGTTCATGCCGTCGTAGTAGGCGAGGCCTTTATCTGTTCCGAACCATGCACGGTTGGCATCAACTCCCTTGACGACGTTGGTGAAATTGGAAGGCAACCCGCTGTCCTTGGTCAGGAAGTTATGCCAGTAACGGCCGTCGTAGCGGCTGTCACCGAAGTAGGTCGCGGCCCACAGCACGTTGTCCACATAACTGACTGAAGTGGTGATCTCGTGAATCAGGCCCTGATCTTTGAAGAGCACTATCTCGTTTTCGCCATCCGGATCGTCGTACTTATCCCAGACCTTCGTCTGCTGGTTGTATTCCAAAATGCCGCTGCCCCACACCGCGTAGTAGACCTTGGTCGGCGTGGCCGAAACGCTATAGACCCAGATCTCGACCATCGGTGTATTGCGTTCGTTGTAGAGCGACCACTCGCCTGTATGAAGATCGAGACGGCACGCGCCCGCGGCTGTCGCAACCCAGACATTTTCGTTTTCGACCGAGACGCCGTAGACAACATCGTTGCTTAGACCGGAATTGAGCTGCGTATAAGTGTCGATGCGGCCTCCAGAGATACGACTCAAGCCACCCATGGTTCCAGCCCAGACATCGCCGGTGCGTTTGTCCAGGGCAAGCGACAATACCGCCCGATGCGCAAGTCCATCCTTGGTGCTGAAGGTCTTCCATTTGCCGTTTTCGTAGAGGCCGAGGCCATTGTCGGTGCCGGCCCAGATGCGATCGCCGTCGACGAGGACCGAGTACACATGATCGTCGGGCAGACCGTTGGGAGTAGTGAAGTTTTCGAAACGATACCGCGGCACCACCTGCGGTGGGGCCACACGCGCTATCGCGCCATTCGTGCTCGCGCTGGCCGCGTGTGACTTCGGAGCAGGAGTAAATGGCGGTGCCGCATTGAGGATTGGAGCCGTAAAGAGAAGGACCGCGGCTGCAACGATTGCGAAATTGCACTCTGATTTCATCGCGTCCTCAGATACTGGATCAGGTCGTTCAGCTCATCTTTTTTCAGATCGTTGGTGCGGCCGTGGCGATCGTCCGGGTTGAACTTCGTCCAGATCTCTTCCAGTGTCGCGGCTGCAGCATCGTGCAAATAAGGCGCTGTAAGCGCGATGTTTGTTAACTGCGGTGTATCGAACAGGCCCGCGTTGTCTGTGAGTCTTTTGGTTCCAACGTCGAAGGATTTTTTACTCGTGCCTTTGGGACCGCTGTGGCAGTAGGAGCATCGATTCGCCTCCGCTATGGGCTTACCGAAGTTGTCTGTCTCGCGGCTGAAGATCGACTTGCCTCGTTCCTGCGCCGGGGTTAATTCGCCGCTGGCCTGGCGCCAGCGATTGGGCCTTGGCGGCAAGCTGCGAATGTAGACGACCAGATCGGTGAGCGTCAGATCGTCGTAGTTCTCTGAGCGCCAGAAGTATTTCTCTGTGCGTGGGCCGCATTCGGTGGGCATATCAGGATTGCCGCCATTCCACTTGAAAGGCTCTGTGCCCTTGGTGTCTTCGAGTAGTTTGTTATCTACGATGTCGCGCCCAAAACCATCCGGTTCCAGGTCCCACGTCAAGCCGTCGAAGGTTGAATCGATGTGGCAGTTCGCGCATCCGATCTGGCCCTGGAACGAGTAACGCGCGGTATAGAAGGTTTGCTCGCCGTGACGAAGCACGGACAGACGCTTCGGCCCTTCTAACCGAACTGTGGATGTGACGCGATTGGAGCGTGTATCGATCACACTGATGGTATCGTCGAGCCGGTTTGCGACGAGCAGGCTGTGGCCGCCGTTGGAGAAGATGACCCCGCGCGGGTCTTGTCCGACGGCGACGCGTGCGATGACATAATTGCTGCTTGCCGATAGGTCCTGAGCGAAGGGTGGCTTATGTGTGCGGAGAAAGTGCATCAAGCGCGACACATCGATGACGGTCACGATCTCCGATCCGCCGCTGGTGACGTAGATGCGCGACTTGTCGGGCGCAATCGCCACTCCGAAGGGACGAGCTGCATAGCGCTCCAATTCGTCGAGTGGAACCTCGACCGGCTTTTCGCCGATGTCTGATCCGAAGAGCGTCAGGGTGTCGGCGAATGCACCGCCGTGCTCCAGATGGGCTAGAGGTACGAGGTTCTTGGGATGTAATCCGGCGGCCGCACCCAGGCGCCCATCTCGGGAAAAAGCCACATGAAAGCAGTGGGCAATACTATGCAATGGGATGCGCTCAACTACGACGGCGCGTGAAGTATCAATGACTGTGATCTCCGACTCAGGCGCGGCTCTTTGTGGCGCTGGGTTCGGGTAGACATGCGTGACGTAGAGCTTGCTGCCATCGGGAGAAGGAGTGATGTAACTTGCGCCGCGCCCTGCGGAGAGTCTCTTCTCTTCTTCACCGGTCTGCGCATTCAGCACGGCGACATCGTTGCTGATGCGATTGGCAACGAAGAGGTGTTTGCCTTCGCGATCCTCAAGGACATTGGAAGGCTCGGCGGAAACAGGCCATGTCGCTATCACTTCAAGCGCGCCTGTATCGATGACTGAGATTGTGTCGTCCCAGGTGTTGGCGACAAAGAGGCGCGTGCCATCGGGCGAGAACGAGAATCCGCGGGGCACATGGCCCACCGGAATTGTTTTGATGGCCTCGAAGTCGACCGCGTCGAGAACTCTTACCTGATCGCTGCCCTGGCACAGCACATAAAGCCGCTTGCCATCGTGGGAGTAGAGCATTTCTACCGGAGAGGCATAGGTCAAAGCTTCACCGGTCCTTCCAGTGCCTGCCATTTCATTGATGTCGGCACGCGCAGGATCGGCAATCCAAAATGCGATGCAGAGTGTTCCAACACCGACCAGGAGAAGGCACACGATCACGCCGGTCCTTGGCGTGTGGAGAGGCCGCATCACTTCGGCTCCTCAACGGTCAGCACGCGATCTACTTCCTGCCTTTCGAGAGTCTGCTCGCGGCCGCTCGGCCAGTGCACAGTAACCTTGTCGACGCTGGTTGCCGCGCCCAGGCCGAAATGCAAGCGGGCCTCATTCTGCGACATGTAGCCCGAGTCAGCCACGCGCTCTTGCGTCCACCGGTTCGCGCCAGCGAACACTTCCACGCGCGCGCCAATGCCGTCGCGGTTGCTCTTGGTTCCCTGGAGCTTGATTGCCAGCCAGTGGCCTGTGTTGCTTGAAACGTTGTGCAGCAGCGTGCCCTTTGCGCCGAGATTCACCAGGAATGCGTCGACTTTGCCGTCGTTGTCGTAGTCCGCAAAACATGCGCCGCGCGCGACTGTGCGCTGGCTGAGCACAGGACCCGCATCGCGCGAGACATCCGAGAAACGGTCGTGGCCCAAGCCGCGGAATAAGGTATGTTCCTGCGGGATGAGGTGAATGAGTCCGCCATGAAAGATGAGGATGTCAAGCAGACCGTCATTGTCGAAGTCGTAGATCCCGGTTCCCCAACTCACGTACTGCGCATTCGCCTGTGAGACGCCGTTGGTGGCTCCGATGTCGTCGAAGTTCAACTTGCCTGTATTGCGAAGCAGGCGGTTGTAGTGGCCGTCGGTCACCCACAGATCGAGGATCCCGCGCCCTTCGAGATCGGCGAAGACAGGACCCATGGAAGATGTCGACTCGCCGTTCTGCCCGAAAGCCGTGCCAGTGTCGTTTCCGATTTCTTCGAAGGTTCCATCATGCTTGTTGTGGAAGAGGAAGTTCTCAGTGCGGTCGTTGGCGACATAGATGTCATCCCAACCGTCCCCGTCGAAGTCGGCCGCGGTAACCCCCATGGTGCGTCCGACGTAGGCGCCAATACCGGACTTTTCGGTCACATCGGTGAAGGTACCGTCGCAGTTGTTGTGGTAGAGCTCATTGGTTTCACCTTCGTAGTCCAGCGGCCCCGGATAGTTGTCCGCAGCATAGTATGCGCGATATTTAGGATCGAATTTGACATAGCGTCCGATGAAAAGATCGAGGCAGCCATCCTTGTCGTAGTCCAACCAGGTTGAACTGATGGCCCACCCGTCAACCTTGATGCCGGCCTTTTCAGTGACGTCGGTGAAGTGGCCGTTGCCGTCGTTGTGGTAGAGGATCGTCTTGCCGTAGCCGGTGACGAGCAGGTCCACATGACCGTCGTTGTCGTAGTCCGCAGCGGCCACGGCCATGCCATACATGTCGGGATTGAGGCCAGCTTTGTCCGTTACATCGGTGAAGTGACCGCCGCCGTCGTTGCGATAGAGGTGATTATGCGGGGCGGGGTTCGGCTTTACCTTCAGCGGATGCGGATGCATCGAGTCATCAAGCGGGCGGCCGTTGACGACATAGAGAGAGGGCAAGCCGGAGTTGTTGTAGTCGAACCAGACGCAGCCCGCGCCCGTTCCCTCGAGCAGCGAGCCCAACTGGGCCGATCCGAAGCTGTGAACATAGTCGATGCCGGACTCGTCGGTCGCGTCTTCAAATCGGATTGTCGGCGCCTGAGATGCGGCTGGTGTCGGTGCGGGGAGTTGCGCTGCAGGCACGCTTGGGGCCGCCGGCTGCGTCTGTGCACTTATTACGCAGGATGCAGCAAGCATTCCTGCAATCACGTAAAGTGTCATGAGGCGATTCATCTCAACGGCCTCCCGCGGAATTTGTCGAGGCTTGTGCCGCACGGGGTACGGTCAAGTCAACGGGTGTTGTGGTGCGCAGCAGAACCGCGGGAGTGCGATTCTCGGACGCACGCTCCGGCCCGGTGTGGCAGCCGACGCAGATACGCTGCTCTCCACCGCGTGCCCAGAACCAGCCGCGCTCCTGACGCAAAACAGTGCCGTGCGCATCGAGCAGAGAGAAGCGAATCGGGTGATCGCCGGGGACCTGTACGAAATAGGAGCCGTCCTGCTCGACCGGCGCGGTTCCGAGCACAGCTGCGTGACCATTTGCGTCCTCGATTTCGAGTCGCACGGAAACCGGCGTTCCCTTCAGGGATCCATCCCGCGAAAGACGCGCATCGAGGGCCAGGAGATTTGCGTAGTCCCACGGGTGCAGCCCTGATGGATGGCGTTTCGGCCTGTTGCGCGGCGCAACAAGCACTGGCTCGACAAGGTCATTCTTGGGTTCGACGAGGACGGATTGCATTGCTGAGTCGCCCGGCTTCCAGAGCTTGATCGCGTAATGATTTTCCGACGCGGCCCGTGCGCTCACGAGCCACGCATGCGATTCGGTCTCTGCAACCGCACCTGTGAATTCGGCGCTAGGCGCCGAGATGCGCTCTTCGTGCGCGAGAGGTGAAGTGAAGCGCGCAAGTGATGAGCCGTGCGTGAAGACGATATCTCCGGATGCCAACTGCTTTCCGGCCCATCGGGCCACTCCGTGATCGCAGCGATAGGATTCGACGCCCGATCCATCGGAGTAGACCAGAAACAATTCCGGGGTGGCGCCGGAACCGAGTGGGAAGCCGGATTCAAAGAGAATGCGGCCGTCGGCTAATACGTCGGCGGGGATTGCATTGGCGTTGGTATAGGTCAGCGGCAAAATCTCGCGGTCCCTTGCGGGTTCGCCGGGAACGGAAGGGGGATCGATCGAAGCTGCATTTAATTGAAAGCCCAATGGAGTGCGTTGGGCATACACGAAGCGCGCGCCAGGCAAATGGAGTGGGCGAATCGCGTCTGTTGTTCCCGATGTGAGTTGGCGGAGCGATTGATCGGCAAGCACCAGTTCCCACACCTGCCATGGTTCGCTCGCCTTCTTCTTGCCCGCGAAGAGCACGCTCTTGCCGTCGAAGGAGACATTTGCATCGGCGGACGCCGCGAAGCTGGCTACGAGCGGCTGCGTCTTGCCTTCATGGACAAATAACAACTGAGAGCCTTTGGGAAAACGCTCCTGGCCGTGCAGCGCGGCGAGCGGTTCGTAGGCGGGGGCCGCGGTCACGATGAAGTCCGAGCCAACTTCATCCGCGTGATCAGAGCCAAATCCGCACAAGAAGAAGAGCATCGCAAGGCAGGCTGAAATGTGAAATGCAGTGGCCCCAAACTTCATCCCACTGCCTCCATCGGCCGGACATCGGCGAGCCTGCGGAGGCCATCTCCGCGCAACGCGATGTACGGCTGGAGTGAAGCCATGGTGTCGTCGAATTCGGCGAAGTTGAGGGACTGCTCGCCGTCGCTCCAAGCGTGGTCGGGATCGGGGTGTACTTCGATCAGCAGGCCATCGGCACCAGCGGCTACGGCGATGCGGGCCAGCGCTGGAACCAGGTCGCGACATCCAGCCGCGTGGCTGGGATCGGCGATTACGGGAAGGTGGGAGATGTGCTTCAGCAACGCGATTGCCGTGACGTCGAAGGTGTTGCGTGTTGCCGTCTCGAAGGTGCGGATGCCGCGCTCGCAGAGAATGACATTGGGATTTCCGTTATCGAGAATGACCTGCGCCGAACGAAGCAGATCCGCAACGGTTGCCACCATGCCGCGCTTCAGCAGGATGGGGCGGCCGGAGCGCGCCGCGGTTTCGAGCAGGGTGTAATTCTCCATGCTGCGGGAACCGATCTGGAGGATATCGGCATACTCGACGACCAACGGGACATCACACTCCGACATCACCTCGGTGACGATCGCGAGACCTGTCGCGGCGCGCGCGCGACCCAACAACTTGAGGCCTTCCAGGCCGTGACCCTGAAATGCGTAAGGAGAACTGCGGGGCTTGAAGGCGCCACCGCGCAGGATTCGCGCTCCGCCGGCGCAGACATGCCTTGCGGTAGCCATGAGCTGGGCCTCGGTCTCAACCGAGCACGGCCCAGCCATGGTGATGAAGTCGTCCCCGCCGATTTCAAAATCCCGCACCTGAACAATGGTCTGCCTGTGCTGCGGATTCTTCAGTACATCAGGGGTTTCGGCAAATCGTGCTTGCCAGCTTTCGCGCACTGCGGCGCTCCGGTCCGCCTCCACTAATTGGGGAAGCGTCAGACTATCGCGATCATGCATGCGCCGCCTCCATCCAAGGGTGGAGATGCGGTGTGTGTGATGCACCGCACCTGTCACTGCGTTTTTAGCGGAGGAATGAACATCTGTCTGTGACGGATGAACTTGACTTGGCGGGGGCTAGGCGGTGATTGCCATCGGAGGCGGGCAGTAGCCGAATGCTGCGTCGACGATGGACGCAACGGCAAGGACAACTTCGTCTTCAAACGGACGCCCGACAATCTGGACACCGATCGGCAAGCCTTCGGGTGATCGGCCGACAGGAACCACCGCTGCGGGTGCAGCCAGAGTGTTGAACCACTGCGTATGCCGGACTGCGTCTAGGTATTCAGTCGTCCGGCCATCGATGGTCCATTTCCGTTCCCCATGCCGGAAGGCGGGAATGCTGGCGGCCGGACAAAGCAGGACTGGAAATGCGGACATTTCTTCGAGAGTGATTGCGCGGAGCAGGTCGAGTTCAGCCCACGCGTTGAGTAGTTCCGTAGCAGTCAGCGGCGGCAAAGACTCGGCGATTTGAAGGAACTCTGAAAATATCGGACTGAGTTGCGCGCGTTTGCCGGCGATGGCGGGCTCGTAGAACATTGCTCCGCATTGCACGAAGAACTTCCACCATAATTTGCGCAGTTGCTCCAGGGTACGGGGCCGGAAAGGCTCGACGCGAAAGCCGGCTTCGCGCAAGGCCTGGGCCGCCGCCTGCACCGCCGCACGCGTTTCGGCCGTCACGGGAATGAGATCATCGTCTTCGAAGAACCCGATGGTGATCCGACGTAGATCGCGGGGTGAGTGCCCGCGCAGTGGAACAGGCGGGCTGGCGGGATCGTGCGGGTCCTGGCCACCTAGGGTGCGGAACGCTAAGACAATATCGTCGATGGTCCGCGCCATGGGCCCGATTGCGCCCAATACCGAAAATGGTCCCACGCAGGGTGGAAGGTGGCCAGTGCCCGGAATGCGGCCTGGTGTCGGCTTCAGCGAGCAAATTCCGGTGAAGTGCGCGGGCACGCGCACAGAGCCGCCGCTGTCCGAGCCAAGCCCTAACGCCGACATTCCTGCGGCAATAGCCGCTGATTCTCCTCCGCTGGACCCGCCCGGCGTGCAATCGAGATCCCATGGATTGGATGTGCGTCCGTGGAGGAGATTGTCGGTTTCGTAGGCCATCAGGAACTCGGGGCAATTCGTGGTGCCCAGAATCAATGCTCCTGCGGCACGCAATCGACCGACGACGACCGCGTCTTCGTTCGGCATGTCGCCCTTGTGCAACAGGCTGCCGATTTCACACTTGCAGCCAGCCGTCGCGATCGATGACTTCACAGTGACGGGGAGACCGTGCAAAGGGCCAATGCGATCTTTCGAGGCGCTGAGATGCCGGGCTTGAGCTCGGACTCGTTCAGGATCGAAGTCGGCGAAGGCATTCAATTGGGGATTGAGACGCTCGATTTGCGCAATGTGCGCTTCAGCCAATTCGGAAATGGAAATTTCGCCGGCTCGCAACAGTTTGAGCTGTTGCACGGCCGGCTTCAGCACGATGTCGTTCATGGTTTAGCTGCCGGGATTGTCGACGATGCGTCGTCCTTCGGTGTAGACGGCAGCACCTGATAGTTGAAGCGGTAGGAACGCACGGGCTCACCCGAATCGAAGCGATCGTTCCACTTCAGCTGATACTCCAACGCAGATGGATCGTCGGGAAACTTTTCGTTCGCGGGATAGGGATAGGTGGTCATGGCGTGGAATGGAAGCTGCGACACGGTAAACGGTGACGCATCCCACCAGTCCATATCCTTCACATAGCCATTCGCGTAGAAGAAGTAGTCGCGCTTCCAATGGGCGGGTAGCGCGGGCAAGCGGGTCGCATCGAATTCTGTTGCGATTTCTTCGCCGCTACCGAAGATGGCGTAGCGATCGTCGATTCCCTTCACGAGCGAAGTGACGTCACCGAAGCGCGTGTAATTGCCTCGCTGGTGCTGGAAGGGGCCGGTGAGACTGACGCGGTCGTAGTCGTAATCGAGGTCGCCGGGACTCGCGCCTTCGATCTGCGTCGGGTAGCCGCGGAAATGTTCGGTGGCGCGGGCCAGCGGAATTTCGGTCGCGCGCGACTCAGCTTCGGGGGCGTTATCGATCAGAACCTGGTCCCAGTAGATTTCTAGATTCGTGACGAGACGAATGCGGCGCGCACCTGCCGGCAATTTGCCTGTGAGGTCGACGATGATGGTCCGCTCCTGCCCTGCCGGAAAACCCGCTTCGCCTGGAATGCGCTGCCAACTTCCATCCGCGAATTGAGCTTCGACGTACGGCGAGATCGGCTTCACACCTGATTGCCACGCGGCATAGAGAGAGGTCGCGCTGAAGTAGTTCACGTAGCCGGTCATCAGCAGCTTCACTGGGGCCGCTATGTCGACGTGGCCGAGATCAAGCGTTAAATTGTGCACGTTGGCAAAGCCGTCGTAGGGCAGCGGAGTGAAGCCGCTGGCAAACTGATGATCCCGCCGTGTCAATTTATCGAGGGCATCCCGGCCTTCGCCATCCCATGCGCCGACGGGCGGGTGCGCGCTTTGTGATGCCACGACGCGTCCCGAGGCGAACGGGGGATCGTCGAGGAAGCGCTCGTCGGGATTGACTTCGACATTCTCCGGGTGATCGACGGCAACCAGGCGCAGCTGGTCGATGTAATTCACTTCTTCCATGGGTTCGATGAAGCGCAGGCTCAGCTTGCCACTGACAGCTGCGAGGCGGTCGCCGTCTACCTTGATCCATTCGCCGGGATTCGGAATGTTGCGACGCGTGGGCGTGAACCAATGACCTACGACTCCTGCGCCGATGACATCCGTGACCATTCTGTACTTGTGCCCGTCCCACGCGAACAGAACCGGGCAGGAGCTGCCCCGGCGGTCGGCCTCCTTCATCGCAATCACCTGCGTGTGCGGCAGATCGATCTCATCCTGGAGTACGCCGGTGGGCCAGAGGATTCTGAGCAGATCGACGCCGTCCGCTTTGCCCAGGCCGACGAAAATCTGAGGAGCCGACTGCGTCTGGTAGCCTGACGCGCCGGCCAACTCCCATTTTTGCCATTGACCGTCGGCGAAGATCTCGACCTTTGCACCGATCGCCGTCTTGTTATCCGCGAAACCGGTCAGATCGATTCGCACGAAGTGATTCTTGTTCGCGCCTACATTGCGCAGCAGTACGGGAGGCGCGTTCTGTTGGGTCACGATCAGGTCGGGCGCGCCATCGCCATCCACATCTGCAGCAATGAGTCCGCGAGGTGCCGTCAGCTTGATTGCGTCGAGCCCAAGCGCGTGGCTCACGTCTTCAAAGCTGCCGTCGCCGCGATTGCGTAAAACACGTACCTGCGGGCCGGAGCTGGTTTCGACGATGGCTGCCAGGTCGACCCAGCCGTCATTATCAATGTCGATCGGGGTTAAACCCCAGCCGCGCAGTGCATCGTGAAGGGGGAGATTGACACGCTCGAAGCGGCGGCCTGCGTTGTCCTTCGCGGCGACGTTGCGCCACAACGTCAGGCCCGGTGCTCCTGCGTGCGTGACGGCAATATCCATCCAGCCGTCTTTGTTGTAGTCGAGAACAGCGATGCCTTGCGTTGCAGGCAGCTTCTCGTCATACAGCGGCTGGGTGGGATATTTTCCTTCGCGCGGATTCACGAACAGGATCGGAGCGGGACCATCGCCCGTGACTGCGAGATCGACTGCTCGGTCGTTGTTGAAGTCGGTCAGGATGACGGCGGCTGTCTTGCCACTACCGCCCAATCCAGTTGGGTCAGTCCACTCGGTGAAGGTCTTGTTGCCGTTGTTGCGCCACAGGACATTGGGGGTGTCTCCGGCTTTGATCGGTTCGCCGGTGAGGAGCAGATCGAGATCCCCATCGTGGTCGTAGTCCACAAAGGTGATGCCGCTGGGATGATTGCGTGGCGCGAGTCCGGCTTCGGCCGTTACGTCCTGAAACTTGCCTTTGCCGAGATTGCGGAAGAGCAGGACTTTGTCATCGAATGCGACGGCAAGATCGTTCAACGTGTCGGCGTCGTAGTCACCAACGGCGCAGGCTACTGCATGTCCCGAAGCCTTCAGGCCCGCAGCCGCAGCGTCTACATCTTCAAAACCGCCGTCGGCGCGGCGGTGGAGTACGCGGATGGCTTGCGGGCCCGACTGCATCAGCACGAGGTCCATCTGGCCCGAGCCGGTGACGTCGAGCATGCAGGCGCCACCGGTTTCTGTGCCGGCGTTCTCGTTCGCGATAACGGGTTGCAACTGAAGGTGAACTGGAATCATTTCGAGCTCGCGGGTCTGCGGCTCCTCGACCGGAGTGACCGTCGAGTAGTGGCCCTGCTCGCCGTACGCCAGTCCAATGGCGGCAGAAATCTTGGTGCTGGTGAGGTGGTGAAAGACCTGGAAGTGCTCCTTGGCTTCGGACGTATGGCCGGTGCGCTGCAGAGCGCGTGCCATCGCGAATTCAGAAGAAGCGTGGAGAGGCTGGATGGCAAGGGCCTGTTTGAGAACCTCGATCTGCCGGTCGAACTGTTTTAGTTCGCCGTAACAAACGCCCTGGTAGTACCAGGAATCTGCATCGCGAGGATCGAATTTGACGGCCTGCTGAAAGCTGGCGAGCGCTGCATCTATCTCGTTGTCCGCGTGCTGCGCAAGGCCCAGGTTGTACCAGGCTTGGGGATTGTTTGGGTCGAGCGCAAGGGCCGCCTTGAAGGCCTTCTTGGCCTCATCGAGTTTCTGCAGTGTCATCAAGGCGATGCCATCGTTGGTGGCGGCCTGCGCGAGCTTGGGGTCTTGCTTGAATGCGTCGGCAAAGCTTGTGGCGGCGCGGTCAGTGAACTGCTGACCCATGAGAGCGACGCCCTTATTGTTCAAACGAATTGCTTGCGTGTCGAAGTGCGTTTCCGGTGTCGCGATCGTCGCCGAAACGACCAGCAGGGTCAGTGGAAAGAGCCTGCCGATTTGCATAAAAATCTTCCTCAATGTTTTCTCCGAACCGATTGGGCCATCCAGCCCTAAAGTCTGAGGGAACCAACCAGTGTATGCGAGCAGGGTTGTCGATGGCTTCCACCCAAAGGGTGGTTTTATCCCCATCAAATAAGCGCTTCGGCAAAGACTGTGATACAAAGCGGAAAACGGAGATGAAAGATGAATTGGTTCCCACCAGCGGGTGCAGGCCGGCATGAATACACGATGCGAGGCTGGCAGAAGGGACTGTATCTCCTCCTGGGCATCCTGTTTGTCGTTTTCGCCATAACTATGGGTTCGACGGGGTTCTCTTCCGGGTCCGCCGGTGCGAACTTCCTCATCGCGCCGTTCTTCTTTTGGGTATTCGGAGGGTACATGTTGGCGTGGCCTCTGCGCTCGCGCCTGATCATCGATGGAACGCGTATCGAGGTGCGCGGCGTTTTCCGGGAGCGCGTCGCCGAGCTAAAAGAAATCGAAGGATTTCGGACGTTCAGTTCGCGAAACGGATCGTATACGAAGCTCTACTTGAATGATGGTGGAAGGGCGATCACGATCTCGAACTCTTTCAACACAGATGACGACTATCGCGCATGGTTCCAGCAGGTAACCGACCTGGACAAGCGTGACCGCGATGGCCTGCTGGACCAGATTTCGCATGAGCAGGAGTTGGGCGCGACCCCGGATGAGCGCCTGGCGAAATTAGCCAACGCAAAAACCTGGAGCATTTTCATAACGATCGTGAGCGGTGCGGCTGCAGCGGCTCTGGCGTTCGGGTCGCCAATTCTCCGCGTGCCGGCGTTCACGCTTCTGGTGGTCACTCCGGTCGCGGCATACTACTTGTTGCAGCGTTCGCCTTTGCTTTATGCCATCTTCAAACCGAAAGCCGATCCCCGTGGTGAGTTGAGCTTCGTTCTGATCGTGTCGGGCATCGGTCTTATTCTGTCTTGCAGCGGGCTGCACTTTGTCTCCATTGAACTGCTGATGCTGATCACCGTGCCGGTAGGCCTTGTTTATTGTTTCGCGTTCTATCTCGCGTGCCAAAACCAACCCTCGCGGCAGGGAAAGCTGATGGGGCTTCTTTTCTTCGCCGGGATCTACGGTTTTGGATTCGGAATGCTGGCCGATACCATTGCGGATCATGCACCGGCCACGACTTACTCCGCGGAAGTAATCGGCAAACACATTTCGCGTGGCCGCTCTACGTCGTACTATCTCGAATTATCGCCGTGGGGACCGAAGGTATCTCCTGATCGAGTGAGCGTTTCGTCGAGGATCTATGGAACTTTCGTTATTGGAGACCAGGTCTGCCTGAGTCTGCATCCCGGCAGTTTTCACGCGCCCTGGTATCAACTTGTGGATTGCGCGAATCGATTGAGTCCGGATCTTACTCGATAGATTGCATGTTTCGCAGGAAGGCTATTCCCAGTTGCCCTGAATCGAACGCACCTAGTTGAGATGGCTGCCGACGCCGGGCGAGAGGTTCGACCAATTTATACTTCCCCTTGTGAGCAGCTTGCCTGAATCCATCGATTGGTACCGGTTTTTGGGGCGGCCACGCTTGCCCCGGCCCTCATCGCAAATCGTGGACGAACTCCGGCAGGAACGCATTCTGGTGACCGGCGCGGGCGGGTCCATTGGGTCTGCGCTTGCGCTGCGATTGGCTGAAATCGCACCGCGGCAGCTCATTTTGCTTGAATCTTCCGAGAGCGCGCTGTTCGCGCTCGAAAGTGCTTTGGCTGGGACAGCGATCCAGAAACCGCCCAACCGCGCTCTGGGAAACGTGCAGGATGCGAGTTTGCTCGACGAGCTCTTCGCTCAATACAGACCAAGCCTTGTCTTCCATGCGGCTGCGTTCAAGCATGTACCGCTGCTCGAGGGGCATCCCCTTGCGGCGATCGAGAACAATGTCTTCGGCACGAAGACTCTTGCGTCAGCCGCGGCCGAGAACGGAGCGCGCATAGTGCTTCTGTCGACCGACAAGGCGGTTGAACCGGCCTCCATCATGGGGGCCACCAAATGGGTCGCCGAACAAATCGTCCTCGGAGCCGGTGGCACCGTGCTTCGGCTTGGCAACGTACTCGCGTCAAGCAACAGCGTGGCCGAATCGTTTGCCCGCCAGATTGTCGCGGGCGGCCCGCTCACTGTCACTGACCCCGCGGCTCGCCGCTACTTCCTCACCATTGATGAGGCTGTGGACCTGTTGATTGCTGCGTCCGGGGAGCCGGAACGGCCGGTCCTTCTTGCACCGGATCTGCGCTCGCCGCAATACATCACGGATTTGGCACGGTTCATGGCCTACACACTCGCTCCTGACCAGGAGACTTCGATTGACTTCACCGAGCCTAGGTCCGGAGACAAGGAATTGGAGAAGCTATGGTCTTCGGACGAGACGGCGGTCGCGGCAGCAACGCAAGGGCTGGTTTCGATTCGTTCGTCTTGGGTGGCGGGGGCGGCATTCGATCGTGAGCTCGGGGCATTGTTGTCGGCCACGTGCGGGCGCGATTTGCCCACCGCACTTGCCGTCCTGCGTTCGCTGCTTCCCGATTTCACCCCGAGTGCTGTCTTGTTGGCTCTGGCGCAACGAAGCGCCTCGCGCGTGACTCCATGAGTGGAACGTCGAAGCGTCGGCGCGTTGGTGTGGTGACCACCTCTCGAGCTGACTATAGCCATCTCTACTGGCCGCTACGCGAGCTTCAAGCGCATCCGGAGATCGAGCTTGGCGTTTTTGCGCTTGGGCCGCACCTTTCTCCGGAATTCGGGACGACGGTCCACGAGATCGAGCGGGATGGATTTCCCATCCAGGCACGGATCGAGTGTCTGCTCAGTTCTGACACCGATACGGGCATGGCGAAGACGATTGGTCTCGCGATTCTGAGCCTGGCGGATGCGCTCACTGCGTGGAGGCCGGACCTTCTGCTGCTGATTGCAGATCGTTACGAGATGCTTGCTCCCGCTGCAACCGCACTGGCGCTCCGCATTCCCTTAGCTCATATCGAAGGCGGCGAGGTCAGCCAGGGAGCTATCGATGACCAGGTGCGCAACGCCCTGACGAAGATGGCCCATGTGCATTTCACATCTACGAAGGTGGCACGCCGCCGCGTAATCGCCATGGGTGAAGAGCCGTGGAGGGTTCATCGCGCCGGCGCGCCCTCGCTCGATCATTTGAGCCGGTCGAAGCTGCTGGATCGGGAATCGCTCGAAGCGCGACTCGGACTGCGACTCACCTCGCCCACGCTGATCGCGGCCTGGCACCCGGTCACGATTTTGCGCGATACGAATGCGGAAGCAGACGCCCTGTTTTCCGCGTTGGCGCAGGCGGGCGGTCAGATTCTCTTTGTCTATCCCAATGCCGACGCGGGCAGCCATGCGCTCATTGAGCGCACACGCGCCCTGGCCGAGACGCGCCCCGACACCCACATTTTCGTCAACCTGGATGCTGTGACTTATTGGAGCTTGCTGGGCCAGGTGGATGGGATGGTCGGCAACTCTTCGAGCGGCATCATGGAGGCAGCTTCGTTCGCGCTGCCCGTCGTGAATGTGGGCATGCGCCAGCAGGGCCGCGAGCGCGCTCGCAACATTCTTGATGCGCCTGCCGATAAGAACGCGATTTGCGCGGCTTTGACTCAAGCACTCGATCCTGCTTTTCGGGCGGGGCTTCGCGGGATGACAAATCCGTATGGCGATGGCACGGCTGCTGCCACGATTGCCCATGTTCTGGCGACTGTCCCGCTTGAGGGTTTGCTGATCAAGCAACCTGCTCCGATTGCGGGCGACGCGGAGATCGCATGACAATCCGCATCCCGCTCTCGGCACCCGACATTACAGGCGCGGAGATCGACGCCGTGACTGCCGTGCTGCGCACCGACCGGTTGAGTCTGGGGCCGGAGCTTGAGGCCTTCGAGCAGGCTGTTGCCGCCTACCATTCGATGCCTGATGCCGTGGCTGTCAGCTCCGGCACCGCAGGGCTGCATTTGGCCCTTCTTGCCCTGGGTATCGGCGAGGGTTGCGAAGTCATCGTGCCGTCATTTGCATTTGTCGCGGTGGCAAACGCCGTGCTCCAGGTTCGCGCTACGCCTGTGTTCGTGGACATTGATCCGGTTACGCTCAATCTCGATCCCGCGCTTGTGGAACAGGCCATTACTTCCCGGACGCGCGCGCTTCTCGTCGTGCATACCTTCGGCGTTCCCGCGGAAATGGACCGGCTCCAGGAGATCGCGCGGCGTTACAATCTTGCGTTTCTGGAAGACGCTTGCGAAGCGATTGGGGCCGAGTACGATTCGCGTAAAGCGGGGGGCTTTGGCGACCTGGCAGTCCTTGGGTTTTACCCCAATAAGCAGATTACGACTGGCGAGGGCGGGTGTGTGCTGGTGCGCAATCCAGACTTGGCGGATCGGCTACGCAGCCTCCGGAATCAGGGGCGGCGTACCTCAAGGCGCCGGCGTGGCGCGCGGGAGTCGGAATGCGATCCAGCTTCAAGCTGGTTTGAACATGTGGAAATTGGTTACAACTATCGGCTCTCGGAGCTGGCGGCTGGGCTGGGACGCGCGCAGCTTGGCCGAATCGATGAGATTCTCGCGATGCGCAGAGCCGCCGCCGAGCGCTACCAATCCCTTCTTGAAACAGTTTCCGCACTGGAACTGCCGTTCCTCACCCGGCCGCGGCTTTCCATCAGCTGGTTCGTTTATGTCGTTCGGCTGCGCGCGAACCACCCGGGCCCGGCAGGGGAATCTGGATTTCGGGATCGAGTGCAGGCCGCACTTGAGAAGGAAGGTATTGCCTCAGGACGATACTTCGCACCCATTCATCAGCAGCCCACGTGGCGGGACCATCCGAGCTCGGTGGCTGCGAATCTTCCAGTTACCGAGGTGATTGCGCCGTTTACGCTGGCGCTGCCTTTTTTCAATCGGATCACGAGTGGGCAACAAGAAGAGGTGGCTACAGCACTTAGTTTGGCAATAGAGGAATGTAAACGTTAATAACTTTCGACCTTATCAAAGCTAGCGATGAAGTTAATCAACTAGGAGGTGTAGATCAAATGACTGACGTAATTGCTTGAAAAGGGCGGGAAACTAATCTTGAAACAATTGCATCTCAAGCAAGGTATCCAATTTTATTCGGATTTATTAGCTTGATCCTTGACAGGGAACCAAAAGCGGCGCACGATCAAGCCAAATCGGTGTTTTGGGTTTCCAAGGTTCGAAACAGGAAACACCCCGGCGGAATCTAGAGTTCCGCGATGACGTAAGGCTACCGGTCTCCCTACACTGACATCAATCCAAACCTTGAGAGCAGGCATATGGTAGTCAAAACGCAGAGCAAGGGTCGTGGAGTTACGGGATTGAACGTTGGCACCAGCAACGTTCAGCGCTATTTCTCGCGCGGTGTCTCGTTTGTGGAATTGCAACTGGACCATCTGCAGATCCAATGCGATCTGTCACCGGATTTCTGGCAGGATCAGCCGGAAATTTTTGATCCTCGACTCTGCGCTTGGCTTGAATCCAAGCATCTGAGTGCGAATCCGGGAAGGGGTCCGCTCCCGTTGGCGATGATCCCTGCGGGCAAGAACTCATTCAGGCTTCGGGTCGTCCCGCCGGCCACACAATCCAAGGTGGAGAAGTTCACTTCTCCTTCGGTCGCCTAAAAAGCTTTGTCCCTGATTGTGATTGTAGTTGCTGAAGCTATGCACCAACGCTTGGAGTCTCTGGCTAAGTTATACATACCTACAGACGGTTGTGTTGTCATTCGAGTAAACGATTACTCCCCGTATCTAATCTACCAAACGAAGCTGATAGAGCTGGCTTCTCCAACGCGCCTTCAAACTAAATCGACTTAGTGAGTTAGTGAGGACGCTGCCTCGTTTTCGCGACAAAAGGCGAACGCGAAAAGCTCTCTCCGTGGTTCTTCTGGACACTAGCCCCGGTCCGAGTCCCGATCGAGCGGGCCTGTCCAGTTGATAAACTCAAGATGAAATGACGTCAAAAGATTTGGAAATTGCGATCCAGCAGCACTTTGCTGCCGGACCAGCGGCTGTCGGCAACGCGTCCGCGATGGAAACTTTCCTCGAACTTCGGACAGCGCTCGAGCAAGGGAAGGTGCGAGCGGCCTCTCCAGATGAGTCAAACCCAGTCGGATGGAGCGTGAATACCTGGGTGAAGCAAGGGATTCTGCTCGGCTTTCGCATCGGTGCCCTCCTAGATGTTCCCGGATCGCCCTTCTCCTACGTGGACAAGGGGACCTACCCTACGCGCCGGTTCACGGCTGGGGACGGAGTGCGGGTTGTGCCCGGCGGGTCTTCGATCCGCGCGGGAGCCTACGTTGCACGCGGCGTCGTATGCATGCCGCCGATGTACATCAACGCCGGGGCGTGGGTGGATGAGGGCACGATGGTGGATTCCCACGCCCTGGTCGGTTCGTGCGCGCAGATCGGCAAGCGGGTCCACCTGAGCGCGGCGGCGCAGATCGGAGGCGTGCTTGAGCCGATCAATGCAAGCCCCGTGGTAATTGAAGACGATGTGCTGGTCGGCGGTAATACGGGGGTTTATGAAGGAACCATCGTGCGCAAAGGTGCGGTTCTCGCGGCTGGAACGATTCTCACCCGTGGGACACCGGTGTTCGACCTGGTGAACGGAACCATCCTCAGGGCCAGCGAAGCACAGCCGCTCATCATTCCCGCAAATGCGGTCGTGGTTCCAGGGTCGCGCACCGTTTCAAAAGGCAAGGGTCAGGAATGGGGACTCAGCTTGTATGCGCCGGTTATCGTCAAGTATCGAGATGAAAAAACCGATTTGAGTACTGCCCTCGAAGACTTCTTACGGTAGACCCTATGGTTCCAGCGTATTCATCCTTGCAAACCGAAACCGGTGGAGCCTCTGGTGCGATGACCCTGCCCGTGGATTCCCCGGAAACCCAGGCAAAATTGCAATCCATCCGTTGGGGGGTGGCCGGTCCCGGCCGCGCCGCTGCGCGCTTTGCCGAGGGCCTGGAAGCCGTCAGCGGGGCGTGGCTGACTGCGGTCTGGGGCAGGAATCGGGAGAAGACGCAGGCTTTCGCCAAGCGCTTCCTGGTCGACACAGTTTGCGATTCCTACGATCAGCTTTTGGAAACCGGCTTTGACGCCATTTATGTGGCGACCCATGGGGATACGCATGCCGATCTGTGCATGCGCGCGCTGGCGGCGGGAAAACACGTAATGTGCGAGAAGCCTGCCGCGCTGAACGTACGGCAGTTGAAGAAGGTCCTCAAGATTGCCGCTCGATACGATCGGCTATTTATGGAGGCGATGAAGCCGCCCTTCTTCCCGCTGTACGAAAAACTTCGCGAGCACCTCAGAGTCGATCCCATTGGAAACATCGGATTTGTCCGTGCCGGCCATGCGGATGCCACGCTTTCGCCGGATTACCCGCTGCACTTCCGCGAGCTTGGGGGCGGCGGCATCATGGGCATCGGCCCGTACGAAGCCTTTCTGGCTCTTGACTGGCTGGGGCCGCTGAAGCGGGCGCAATCGATGGGGCGGCTCAGTCCCGGTGGCGTCGACAACTTCGCGATCTTCCAAACGGAACATGAGCGGGGGATGGCGCAGTTGCACACCGGCCTGGACCTGCTGAGCCGCGGCGATGCGTTGCTTTGCGGAGAACGCGGTTACGTCACGATTCACGAGAACTGGTGGAATCCCTTGCGGGCTACGGTGCGCTATGCCGATGGGCGAACTGTCGAGCTTGAAGCGCGGTTCAAATCGACTGGATTCAACTACGAGACCGAGCATTTTTGCGGCTTGATTCGCTGGGGAAAGCGGGAAAGCCCAGTGATTCCGCATGAACTCTCGCTGGGAATGGCGCGGCTGCTCGAAGCTGTACGAAAGCCAATCGGCGTTCGCTTCCCGCAGGAATAGGCCACATCAGCCGGGCGGCAGACTCAAACAGTATTCTCTATTTGTGAATTGCCTGTCCCGCAGGCGGTGCATGCAGTCCCCTGTCGATGGCGCCCAGCAGCTCTCCAGATGAATCATTGAAGTAGTTCCAGAACATCACGCCGCCGAGTTTGTGGGTCAGCACATAGCTCGCTTTTGAAGCGAGCGACTGAGGATCTTCATACGACACGAAAATCCGCTTCTCTTCGCTGTAGAGATAGGGAACGTTGGATTGGGTGTCCCAGTAGCGTGTGAAGCCGTGGCCGAGCATTGTCTCCTTGATTACGTTGTAAGGCGCGTATCCATTCGGCACCGGCTTCCCCGTTTGGAAGAGGCCGTGATTTATGCTCGCCACCGGTTGCCACATGCGGCCATAAAAGGGAACGCCTAACACAATCTTTGCTGCCGGCACGCCGGCTGCTTCAAAGACCCGCACGGTCGCGTCTGCTGAATCTTTCTTCGGGTCAGCCGGATCGGTGAAGAGCGGAGCATGATTGCCGGTGGTGGGATCGTCGCCGGCCTCGTAATAGTCGTAGGTCATCAGATTGATTTGGTCGACGTATTGCTGCACGTGCGCCATCTCGGTGTGAGAGATGTAGTCGTCGAATGCGCCCGCTGCGATGGTGAGAATCAGGCGCTTGCGGGTGTGCATGGATTCGCGGGTCAAGCGCTCTCGCAGCTCTTTCAGCAAGAGGGTGAAGTTTTGCTTGTCCTCTTTTCGAAATCGATTCCCTGCCCCGGGCAACCCGGGATATTCCCAGTCCACGTCGAGGCCATCGAGATCGTAGGATTTCAGGATCTCCATGGCGCTCTGGATAAAGACGGCTCGGCTCTTCGCGGTCAGCGCGACATCGGAGAATGCTGCCGAACCGAGCCATCCACCGACGGAGATCAGCACGCTCAGTGAGGGATTCTGCCGGCGGAGAGAGGTCAACTGACGAAGGTTCGCAGGGTCGTCGGCGGTGGCGATCACCATGCGGCCGTTCCGAATGGCGGCGAATGCGTAGTTGATGCGCGTCATGCCACGGGGATCGATTTGGCCGGGTTGCAAGGGTCCATTTTGCGGGTAGACGTATCCGGCGATCACGAGCGATGCCGGTTCAGGAGGCGCGGCCCCGCCGGAGAGAGAAACGGCTAATGCGACGATGGAAATGAAAGCGGTTCGAAGAAACACAGGCGCGTCCATATTGACCACGATGCTTTCAGAACAAGCTCAAGTTAGAAACAAGGCAGGTTAGAACGGGCAAGTTAGAACAAGGCAAGGCTCTGCGGCTTGAGCGCCTTCACCGGGTCAAAGCCATCGTTCTGAGTCGGCACTGGATGGGGTATGCAGTGCCCCTTCGGTACAAATGGAACGGCGAAGGAGCGGGTTACGTGCAATCGGTCCATGACAACGTAGCGTGTACGGAGCCCTTCCACGGTTTGGGCAAGCGTTGCCGGGACCTGTTTGCGATCGACATAGGTCACAAGGGCTGCTTCTCGCGGATTGTCGAAGCTCTGTCCGACACCGACGCCGAAGAATGACGGGTTCTGGTTCATGAGTCCGTGCGCGACCTGCTGCTTAATTGCGATCGCTTGATTGAGGATCGCTGACGGCAAGGTTGGAGAGTCGGAAAGGGAGACTGCCGTAGGCGCCGAGCCGAAGGCGACTGCATGCGCGGTGGTGGCAATAACGAGGGTACGCAGACCGCTGACAGTCGCCGGAACTGTGGCCCGCGCATTTTCAGCAACGTAAAAAATCATGGCGGCCTCGCCCGGATGGTCGCTACTTTTCCCAAGGGCTACTCCGAGAATTCCAGCGGCTGGATTCACCAGCTGGCGCGCGGCGTTGAGCCCGCTCTGCGCCCGAGAGGCTTCTTCGTCAGTCAGTGGGCGCGATTGCGCGGCGGATACCGTGCTGTCGCCGTAGCTGAGACAACTTACCGGATGATCAGCGCCGCCAACAAAAGTGTAGTTCGCACGATTGCCAACCTGCGTGCTGAGTTCGCTCAGAACGTCATTTACTGGGTTTGCCATTCCCTGCCCCACGCCAGAGGTGTCGGTTCCGCCGGCGAAATAAAGGCCAACGGGCTCCGCGCTGTCCGCGTCAACGAGCACCGCTCCGGAGTCGCCCGCATCACTCCAGCGGTTGCCGCTGACTCCCACTTGATTTGTGAATGTTTTTGTCAGGTAGGGCTGAGTCTCGGCGCAGTCCTTGTAGTAATCGACCAGCACGTCCACGTCGATTGCGGAGACGTCGCCGCAAGTGAGACCCGTTGTCCGGCCGCTCTTTGCAACGCGCAGGGCCAGTGTCGCCGTTTCGCCCTTACCTTCAGTCGAAGAGGTACCAAGGGGAGCGGCTGCCAATGTGCCATCGGCCTGGCGTGCTCCCAATTCCTGGATGCTTCCCGATGGGTCAACGGTGTGCGAGCCGACTTCGGCGATGGCTGCATCGGCATTAGTCGATTTTGAATTCAGCGGAAGCCATCCGGTAAGCGAAGCGACCGGCTGCGTTCCACCACCCTCACCATTCGGCGTGCAGTTGTTGTCGATCAGACCTGGCTGGACGATTGCGTCTCCGACGGAGGCATGGTCGCTGCGCGCCAGTACGTGGTTATTGCTCAGCAGGTACTGCTTTCCGTCCCCGTCCTGGATGAGCGCACCCAGCGTTCCGCTGCAGCAATCCACAATGGTATTGCCACGTGCATCGAAGTCATTGTTGTTGCCGCCGGAGCTGCCCAACAACATGGGACTCGCGAATTCAGCCTGATGGCCAGCGGGATTGCTCGTGACGCCCGCGGTGTCGAGAAGAACCGCAGCCTCGGTCTTGGTGGACGAATCTCCTGCAGTAGCCACCACGTAAGTGACGCCCGTCGTCTGCACTGTCGACGGCGCTGTGTAGGTAACTGAGCAGGAAGTGAAGGCGCGCTCGACTCGCTGGCAATTCGGAGAGCCTAAAGAGCCCATCCCGCTTCCCGTTCCCGTGGGCGAATCCGCTAGAGCGAAGTGGATGGCCGTCCCACCGCCCGCTTCAGCGAGGACGCCCGTTACGGTCACGGAATCATTTGCCGCAAGGGCGACGTTTTCCGGTGTGAGCGGCTGGAGAAAGCCGGGCGTCAATATCAGCACAGAGGTTGCTTTCACGGCCGGATCGCTTTTCAGGGTCGCAGTCACAACGACCTGAACGCGGTCGGTGGTCAAAAATCCGGGAGGAGAATACTGGCCGGTCTCGGTGATCGTGCCGGCGCCTGCATTCTGGTCGCCGCCGGACACAGACCATGTCACGTCCGCAGCGCCGCCGCTATTCAAGGTTGCTGTGTATTGATGGGCGGAAACCCCGCGCGCGTTAACTGAATTACAGCCTGTGCAGTTGGTGTCGATCTGGGTGGTTGCCGGCGCAATGACAAAAACATCGTTGCTGGGATTGGCGGTCACGGCCACACCTCCGCAACCGGCCAACAGCACAAGCGCACACGCCAAGGCGGGGACGGTAAGCCGGAGCAGACGCCGCGCTCGATTGGGAGGCCGAGCGCCGAGCTTGCGCTGATCCTTCGAAAACTGGGGGGAGATCCTCAAGTATTTCCGCTCGCTTCAACTTCGGAATACCACGGTCGATCATGGGACTCCAGACTCAAGGGTAAATGACGGGCTGCTCGGCCGTCGGCGAGACTGCGTGGACTTTTGCAAGCCTTTTGGTTACTTTGGGATGGCTGAGTTTGGTTGCGTCGCAAGCGGGCGACTCGTTGAGGTGTCCCCGCGCGAGCTCTCGCAGCTGCGCCGCGATGCAAGCGCCATGGTAGCGGCTGGTCGGCGTTTCCGGCGATTTGTAGCCTCCCAGTGAGGCGGCCAGTTCATCCACGGCGCGGCGAGGTTATATTTTCAAATGAAGATAGAGGGTCTGTTTCGATGGCGCGGCTCGTTGCGGTTGAAGGGGACATTACCCAGTTTGAAGTAGACGCGATCGTGAATGCCGCGAATTCTTCGCTTCTGGGAGGCGGAGGAGTGGATGGTGCCATCCATCGCGCCGCAGGCCCCGAATTGCTTGCGGCTTGCGAAAGGCTGCTCGGATGCGCGACCGGCGACGCGAAAGCAACTCCGGGGTTCCGATTGCCGGCAAAATGGGTCTTTCATGCGGTCGGCCCTGGGTGGCATGGCGGAGGCCGTGGCGAAGACGAGCTGCTCGCAAGCTGCTATCGGCGTTGCATGGAGTTGGCGCGAGAGCACAGAGCGACTTCGATTGCGTTTCCGGCCGTCAGTACCGGCGTTTATCGATTCCCGCAAGAGGCTGCGGCACGAATCGCCGTTCGCACCGTGGCGGAGCATGCCGAGGGCAGCGAAGTCTCGATCGTGCACTTTGTCTGCTTTAACTCCGAGACTTTGGCGATTTATGAACGTCTCCTCGCAAGCTGAAGTGCGACCAACACTTCCCTTCCGCATGCGGGCTCTTTCCCCAGCAATCCGTTGCTGTCTGGACATCCGCGCCGACACGGGTGGCGTCATACCAGTAGTAAAAGCAGTAATGACGCAAGATTCAGAGGCCGCGAATGAAGATTCTCATGGTTGGAGCGACCGGGCGATATGCCGGGCTTGTACTGCCGGAATTGAAGAAAAGAGGTGCGGTTGTCCGCGCGCTGGTGCGCAACGAGGAGAGTGCGCGTGTGGCGAGCGAACTCGGAGCCGATGAGACGGCCATCGGTAACTTGGAAGATGCGAGTACGCTAAGCGCCGCGGCCGCAGGAACCGATGGCGTATTTCACATTAATCCGGCTTTTGCGCCGAATGAAGCGGACATGGGCCTCGCGATGGTGAAAGCGGCGGAAGACGCCGGTGTTACGAAATTTGTATTCTCCGGTGTCGTTCATCCGTCTCTTTCGAAACTCTCCAACCATGCGGCAAAGCTGGCAGTTGAAGAAGCAATTTATGAGTCGGGGATGATCTTTACTGTTCTGCAGCCGACCATGTTCATGCAGACCATCGAGAATGGCTGGCAGGAAGTCATCAGCGAAGGTAAGTTCTCATTGCCCTATTCGAAACAGATGAGAGTTTCTTATGTGGATTATCGCGATGTTGCTGAAGCAGCTGCGTTGGCCCTCACGAGTGACAGACTTGACTATGGGACTTATGAATTGAGCGCGCCAGGAATGATCAATCGAATTGAACTTACTCTCATGATGACGAAGATTCTTGGTCATGCTGTGGAAGCGTGCGATCCTCCCTTCGATGATTGGGCAGATAAGTCGCAGATTCCCGCTGGACCCTTGCGGGACGGGCTCAAGCGCATGTATACCGACTACGACGAATTCGGTTTCCCGGGGGGAAATTCTGTTGTCCTCGAAGCGATTCTTGAGCGAGAGCCGCGCAGTTTGCAACAGTTCTTTCTCGATCTCGCGGGACGGGAACGAGCAGCCGCCTAAGTCCACTGAATAAGTGCAACGATTTGTCATGGGTTGCAACCTGCCTTTGGTTATGCGGCCGCAACAGACAACCACATTCATCGCGTCCACATCACACAACCGGTGAGTGAACGATCAAGAAGCAATGGAGGATCGAAATGAATTGCAAACGTTCAGCGAGTTGTCCCTTTGTCTTCAGCTCCGCGGCCATTCTCGCCGCGACCCTTGTACTTGCTGGCTGCCAAAGCGCAACACATCCGGATGAGAAATCGGCAGTAACGAATTCATTGAACAGCAACAACCTCAAGTCTGTCGATGTATCGCAGGACCGGGAGAAGGGCGTAATGACGCTGAGCGGCAATCTCCCTTCGCAGGATCTGAAAAGTCAGGCTGAGAATCTGGCCAAACAGGCCGCGCCCGATTACACAATTGCCGACGAAATTGGTGTGCGTCCGCCGGAAATCAGCCACGCTGGCGCTGTGGCGTCCGATCTTGATAGCGCGATCGAGGATAACTTCAAAGCTTCCATCAAAGCGCATGGAAACCTGAACGATCAGAGTATTCGGTGTTCCGCAAAGAACGGAACGCTGGTCCTGAAGGGCACTGTGAAAACTGCGGCTCAGAAGAGGGAAGCTGAAAGCCTTGCCAAGCACGTTCCTAACGTGCAGCAGGTCGTGAATGAGCTTGAGGTCAAGCCGAGCAAGCATTCGACGACGAACTCGTAAGTCGGGCCCGTATAACTAACTCACGATAATCGAAAAATACCTTCCATCCTTCGTCTGAACCAAGTTCGGACGAAGGGATGGAATGGTGGAGAGCAAACTAAATTCAGTAACTCGAATCGGTGAATGATCAGTCGACCGTGACAGCTAACTTGCCGAAGTGAGCGCCGGTCTCCATTTTTCGCAGTACGTCCTGCACATTCATCCACGATGAAATCTCGACTACGGGGCGCAGATCTGCAAAGGCGATGCAGGTGTTCATCTGTTCGAAGTCGTGACGCGAACCGACATAGATTCCCTTGATGTGGGCCTGCTTGTGAAGAATCACGGGAAGCGGTAGCTGTTCTCCTGGCCCTGACAGAACGCCAATTTGGGCGATGGTTCCTCCCATTCGCACCGCGCGCAGGGTTTGCGGCAACGTTCCGATGCCGCCGACTTCCACCACGAGATCGACGCCCTCGCCGCCGGTTTGATCCATCACCCATCGATCCCATTCCGGGGTTTCGCGATAATTGACGCCGGCGTGAAGTCCTAGAGTGAGCGCTCGCTCGAGTTTTTCATTGCTGCTCGAGGTGCCGAGCACGCGCATTCCCATCAGTCGCGCAAATTGGAGGGCGAAGATCGAGACGCCGCCGGTGCCTTGCACGAGGACTGTCGCGCCCGCCTTCAGATTCGCCGCTGCTAGAGCATTCCACGCAGTGACCGCGGCGCACGGCAAGGTTGCAGCTTCCTCAAAGCTTAAATGCGCGGGTATGGCGACCAGGCCGGTTTCCCTCAAGATGACGGATTCGGCGAGGACGCCATCAATGTCGCCGCCCAGAGCGCCTTTGGTCTTGTCTGGGGTTGCAGCACCGTCGATCCAATTCTGCATGAAAATCCCGGCTACGCGATCGCCGGGCTTCCACCTCGTTACGCCCTCGCCCACGGCGGTCACTTCGCCGGCACCGTCGGAACAGGGTATGCGGGGCAACTTCATTTTGGGGTTGTAGAGGCCTTTGACCATCATCAGATCGCGATAGTTGAATGAAACTGAGCGAATTTTGATCTTTGCTTCGCCGGGACCGGGCTGATGCTCGGGCCGCTCTGCAAACTCTAAAGAATCAATGCCAAACGTCGAAATTTGCCACACACGCACGACACACGCTCCGTGGAGGGAAGTGAACTGCAGGCCATCTTGCGGGACGCAAACATGCTTGCCGCCCGTAGAATGAAGATATGGCTCGTGGATGGGAAAGTAAATCGGTGGAGGAACAGATGGCAATTGCGTCGGAGCAGGCGGCGGTGAGGACTGATAGCGGCTACGTAAGTGAGGAGCAGCGACGGCTCGCCGAACAGGAGCGTGCTCAGCGCGAACGCCGCAAACAGTCCCTCAACCTGCAGCGGGAAAGCATTCTTTCGCAGCGCACTTCGAATCCGGGACGCCGTTCAGCACTTGAAGCTGCCCTCAAAGAGATCGAGGCACAGCTCGCTACGCTGGGATAGCGGAGCTCCGCAGCGGATCAGTTGGGTCAAGTGAATCATCATGCAACTTACGGCTCACGGTGAAACAGGAGCGAATTGGCCTGCTGCACCGGCGTGAGGGTTACGCGCGCGATGTTCACGTGCGGGGGACGGGTTGCGGCCCATACGATCACATCAGCGACGTCTTCCGCGGTAAGGGGCTTGACTCCCTTGTAGACCTTTTCGGCGCGTTCGCTGTCGCCGTGAAAACGAACAAGACTGAAATCAGTCTCCACCATTCCGGGGTCCACACTTGTTACGCGTACCGGCGTTCCCAACACATCCATACGCAGACCGTCGTTGATCGAGCGCTCAGCCGCCTTGGTTGCGCAATAGACGGCCCCGTTGGGATAGGTGAGTTCGCCTGCCGTCGACCCAAGGTTGATGACGTGGCCGCGTCCGCGCACCACCATGCCCGGCACTACGGCGCGAGTCACGTAGAGCAGACCCTTTACATTAGTGTCGATCATTTCTTCCCAGTCCTGAATCTTGCCCATGTAGAGCTTGTCCAGGCCGCGGCTCAGTCCTGCGTTGTTAACCAAAATATCGATCTCGGCCCACTCCGAGGGTAGATCGTCAATCGTTTGCTGCACGGCACGGTGGTCGCGCACATCCAGGTCGATGGAATGGACGGCGGCGGCACCGCGCTCCAGCGCTTTTGAGGCGACTTCCGCCAGCTTTCCAGCGCGGCGCGCAGCGAGCAGCAGGCGCGCGCCTTCGGCTGCAAACGTGAGTGCGGTAGCCGCGCCAATGCCGGCGCTGGCTCCCGTGATGAAGACGGTCTTTCCCTTGAGGGTCATGGCACTATCCTAACGAACTGCCGGTTGCAATCAAGTGATTGTGGCTACGAAAATTTCGTTGAGCACGGAGACTCGCGGGCAGGTCAGAAGATGCGCTATTGGCGGGCGGCACTCTTGAGCAAATCGCCAAACGCGCGGACATCTGCGGGGCCGGCATCGCTGACGACGACATAACGCAGGCCATCCTGGCTCCAACTCTCCACGCTGAAACCTTTCTCCCGAGCATCGAATTTGCCCGATCCTGGAAAGGCAGACTGCTGGTTTTCCTGCGCGATGAACACAGAAAGCTCATGTTTGCGCAGTTCGAAGACGAGTTGCGCGGTTGGCGTGTGATGGAAGTAAACGAGTTTGCCGCCGAGCAATTTGTACGGCGATCCCTGAAGTTCAGGAAGGTTAAACGTGAAGGGCAGCTTGCCTTGAAACCATGGCTTAACCGTGTGCCGATCCGCGGATGCCACGTCGACCGGATTCGAACTGGCCAGCGTCGCGACATGTAGATCGAGCAATTGCGCGATGGCCTCTTCGTGGGTTGTGTGCCGAATCCAGATCATGGAAGAGATGACGATCAGCACCATAATGGCTACGGCACCGGCCAGCGTCGGTATCCAGGTCCATCCCCAGGTAGGCGTGTGCGCTGCGCGAATGCTTTTTTCAATGTGCAGCCGGAAAGCAGGCGAGGGAGCATACCGAGCAGCCGCGGCCCGCGTTGCGCGCTTCAGTTGCATGCGATTCAGCGCCTCAGCCGCGCACCTGGGACAAGACTGGAGATGCTCTTCCAGACTCGCGAATTCATCCGGTCCATGGCCGGCAATTGTCTCGTCCACATATGCGTCGAATTTCTCTCGCCACTCTTCGCAGATCATTGCCGCGCCTCCTCCCTTCTCGCCGTGAGCAGCCTCCGCATCGCTTTGCGTGCGCGGGACAGGCGCGACATCACGGTGCCCATTGGTATCCCCAAAGCCTGTCCGATTTCCTGATAACTCATCTCCTCCAAATCGCACAGCAGGATGATCTCGCGGAAATGCACCGGTAAGGACTCGAGGGCTTGTTGAATCGTTTTCGTCTCCGCGCGTGCCAGAAGGATTGACTCTGGGCTCTCTTCCGTCACTGGCTGGAACGATGATTCGTCGTCGATCTCGACATGGGCGGTCTCTTTCAGACCAGTCTTCGAAGTCAGGAATGTGTTGCGTAGAATTCTGTACATCCAGGCACGGAAATTCGTTCCTTGCTGAAAGGAGGAAAAGCCGCGTAGCGCCTTCATGTAGGTCTCTTGAACCAGATCTTCAGCCGCGACAGTGTCATGGGTGAGCCAGCACGCAAGGTTGTAAAGCCTGGCGAAGTGAGGCATCGCCAGATCTTCGAACGACCCGAAATCGCCAGCGTTGTCGGCCACAGCCTGAACAGTGTATCTCAGCGGCGATCCGTCGCCTGCACGCTGCACTCGAAGCGTCAGACCTGTTCAATTCAACAGGTCTGGTTGAGGTAGCGGCTCTTATGGCAACGGCTCCCATTCGGTCCGACGGTAGGAATCCATCGATAGCGGGTCCATCCGTTGTTCCTCCAGCTATATAACTGGAGCAACCGAGAGTTATTCCCGAGGCGAACAAGATTTTTCGCAGGTTGAACTGGGGCCGGAATCCTGGATTTTCTCCTTGGTCAGTCGCTGCGAGTCCAGAACTTGAATCTCCTTCCAGAGAACTCCTCGCGCTTGAATGTTAGAGAAAGCCCTCGGACCCACAAGAAAGCGCCGGTCACTTCAACCGCATCCCCGTTTGCCAATTACACTGATTCTTCCGTGCTGCGAACCATCCATGCGACCCGTTATGTGCTGCCCTTGCGCGAGGGCGGCTCTTTACCCGCCATCGTCGAGGCCGACGATCTCGGGCTCTACGTTGTCAAATTTCGCGGCGCGGGACAGGGGATCCTCGCGCTCATCGCGGAGTTGGTCGCAGGGGAAATAGGCCGCGCCCTCGGCCTGTGCGTGCCAGAGATTGTGTTCATTGAAATCGACGCATCGTTGGGTCGCAACGAGCCAGACTACGAGATCCGCCAGTTGCTGAAAGCCAGCACCGGCCTCAATCTCGCACTCGACTATCTTCCCGGGTCGGTGATGTTCGACCCGGCGGCCCGCGATGTTGCTCAGCCCGGGGAGGCGTCGCTGACGGTCTGGTTCGACGCTTTCACTCTAAATGTCGACCGCACGCCCAAAAATGCGAACCTGCTAGTATGGCATCGCAAGCTCTACTTGATTGACCATGGCGCTGCGCTCTTTGTCCACCACGATTGGGCAAGCATGCACACCAAGATCGAGTCGCCGTTCGCGGAGATCCAGCATCACATCCTGCTGCCGTGGGCCTCGGCAATCAAGGATGCGGCGGCAATTGCGCGGGAGAAGCTCACACCTGCGCTGCTGACAGCGATTGTCGGCGAGGTTCCCGACGCCTGGCTCGAAAGCATTCCGGGCGGTCTGAGCGCGGCGCATCGGCGAGCGGACTATCTCACCTTCCTCAGCCGCCGGCTCGCAGCGTCGCACATCTTTGAGCAGGAGGCGACGAATGCACATGCCCGCATCGTTTGATTACGCGATCCTGCGCGTAGTGCCTCGCGTGGAGCGGCAGGAATTCATGAACGCCGGAGTTGTTGTGTTCTGCCTGGAGAAGCGTTATCTTGCCGCGCGTATCCATCTGGATCGGGATCGACTAAGGGCACTCTGGCCTGAAGTCGACCTGGAACTGGTCGGCGAGCATCTAGAGGCAGTTGCGCGGATTTGCGAGGGTGATCCTGCCGCAGGTCCCATCGCGCAGCTTTCGCAGCGTGAACGGTTCCACTGGCTGGTTTCGCCACGCAGCACGATCATCCAGCCATCGCCCGTCCATACGGGCCTGTGTGATGCAACAGATGGAATGCTCGACCGACTAGAAAAGCAGTTTCTTTCCTGAACTGCAGGGAGGCGCCTCGGATTCGCTTGAGTGAATCGGGCACGGTGCTACTGCGGAGTCACCAAATGATGCGCGATGGCGAATAACGCCAACTCAAGGCGTGTGGAAACGCCGGTCTTATCGAAGATGTTCGACAGATGGCGCTTGACTGTCTCTTCGCTCAGTGTGAACTGCTTAGCGATATCGCGGTTACTGCATCCTTCGACAATGCATCCGACCACTTCAAGCTCGCGCGGAGTGAGCCCGTAGGTTTTTTGCTGCGGCGGAGTCGCCTGCTGCATCAGGTCGTGGAGCGCCGAAACCAGATTCACGACACGTTTGCCACCGATCCAGTAGTCGCCTGAGCAGACGGTGCGAATGGCGGTCTTCAGATGACCGGCCAGTGCATCCTTCAACACGATGCCGCGAGCGCCAATGTGGAGGGCCTCGATGATCTGTTGGGTAGTGATCGTGGACGTCAGGAGCAGGATCTTTACCGAGGGGGAGCCCTTCATGATGGCACGCATGGCTTCGAGACCCGGCAGCCGAGGCATGGCCACGTCGAGGAGCAGAATATCCGGTTGAAGTTCAAGGGTCTGCGTAATCGCTTCATCGCCGTCATCGGCCTCGCCGACGACATCGAAACCTTCTTCCGCGGTGAGCATATTGCGCACACCGATCCTGACAACAGGATGGTCATCCGCCAATATGATTCGTGTTAGCGCTTCCACTCTAGCGGGACCCTCCCAGGGACCTATTGGCGGCAAAACGGTGCAAAAACCAATCTACACGACCACGCCCCCATCGTTTCAGGAGCCGTGAAACAGCCCAGTTACCTACGACGGAAATTCTACCTCAAGCATACGCTCCAGATTTTCCTGGGCTACCTTCAATTCAAGCCGGATCGCTGCGGAGTTATTCAATTCGTCACTCTCCACCTCAAGCAAGGCGCCTAAACGCGCGGCTTGGCGGGCCCCAGCCATTCCGCAACCGCCTTTGATCGTGTGTCCGATGCGACGAACTTCGGTAACATCTTTTTTGGCAATCGCCACATCCAGGGCGGTCATGCGCTTTTTCAGGTCGGACACAACAGCGACATACACTTCGCGAACGGTCGCCTCAGGCATCATCTGCCGGAATTGGCTCAGAATCTTTGCACTGACAACGGGCTCATCCGAGTTCAATTCAAGTGGCGCCGGCGATTTGAGATTGTGCTCATCCAGGAGTTTCTGCAGCGAGTCGGGGGTGAAGGGCTTTTGCAGAAAGCCGTCGACTACAGATTCCAGTTCATCCGGGAGGGGGCTTCCGCTAATGGCATAAATGGCCGCTTCGCTGCGAGATCGCAATTCCTTGATCAACCGAACCCCGTTGAGCCCTGGCATTTGCACGTCGACGAGAATCACCTGCGGCAGGCATTTTTCGTCATCCAGTATCTTCACCGAATGGGCGCCATCTTCCGCGGTGTGGAGCGTATATCCATTCATGGTGAGAATCGTCGCGATTACCTCGCGGCTGATCATGTCGTCGTCGATCAGCAACACCGTTGGATAACTGCGATCTCCACCGATACCCAGCATCACATCCGTCTTTCCGCGTCGTGGGTCAGCTGCGCTTATTCATCCGACATTGAAACCTCGTGCAGCCACCCCGGCGCTTTCAGTAACTCTCGCGGCCGCGAACCATCGGCGGGACCAACGAGTCCGTCCCGCTCCATCAGATCGATCAAGTGTGCGGCGCGCCCATACCCGATCCGCAGACGGCGTTGCAGCAGCGACGTGGATGCCTTGCCGAATTCGAAAACCAATCGCACAGCATCGTCAAACATGGGGTCGTTTTCGTCGGGATCGCTGTTCGATCCCTCCACGCTCGGGCGGTCGTCCTTTGGAGATTCGAGGAACCCTTCAGCGTATTGCGCAGCGCCCTGATCCTTCCAGAAAGCCACGACGGCCGCCGTCTCCTTTTCGCTTACGTATGGAGCATGCAGGCGCATCAATCTACTGGTTCCGGGGGGCAAAAAGAGCATGTCGCCGCGTCCGAGCAGAGCTTCGGCGCCGTTGGTGTCGAGGATGGTGCGCGAATCCACTTTGGTGGCGAGACGGAAGCTGATGCGTGTGGGAACGTTGGCCTTGATGAGGCCAGTAATCACATCGACGCTGGGCCGCTGCGTGGCGAGGATCAGGTGAATACCCACGGCGCGCGCCATCTGGGCCAACCGCGTGATTGATTCCTCAACATTGGCGCGGTCGAGCATCATCAGGTCGGCTAATTCGTCGATGATGATGACGATGTAGGGCAACGGCTCTTCGGCTTCTCCTTCATCGAAGAGAGAAGGCATGGTTCCTTCAAAGAGCTTGTTGTATTGATCGATGTTGCGGACGCTGCGGCTGGCCAGCAACTTCAGGCGTCGCTCCATTTCGCGGACGGCGTTGCGCAAAGCGTTTGCCGCCAGCTTGGGTTCGGTGATGATCGGCGTGAACAGATGCGGAATCCCCTCGTACATGCCGAGTTCAACGCGCTTGGGATCGACCAGGATGAGCCGGACGTGATTTGGTGTGGTGCGGAAGAGCAGGCTCATGATCATGGCATTGATGGCCACCGATTTGCCCGATCCCGTGGAACCTGCGATAAGGACGTGCGGCATCGAGGCCAGATCCGCTGTCACGATGCGGCCGTTGATGTCCTTGCCCATGGCCAGCGTCAGCCGCGACCGGGCTTTCGAAAATGTCTCCGACTCCAGCACATCGCGCAGATGGATGGTTTCGCGCTCGTGGTTCGGGACCTGGATGCCGACCGTGCTCTTGCCCGCCATGCGCTCGATCAGGATGCTCTCGGCGCGCATGGCCAGGCAGAGATCCTCCGCCAGTCCGGTGACGCGGCTATATTTCACGCCTGCCTCCGGCTTGAACTCATAGGTCGTGACCATGGGGCCGGGATTAATTTGCACCACCTGGCCACGCACATCGAACTCACCGCACTTTTCGACGAGGACACGGGCCTCTTCGCGCAGTTCATCTTCGCGCACTGCTTGCGGGCCGGCGCCGGCGTTGAGGAGCGTGCTTGCGGGCAGCTTAAACCCACTGACGTTTTTCGGCGCTACGGTTACGGTGCGGACATCCGCGTCGGCGCGCTCATGGATCGCAATGACCCCCGCCGGCTCTGGCGTGGTGGAGAGCGGTTGGGGCTCCGCAATCGGTCGAGCAGGTTTTATCGCCATGGGCACTGGCGCAACAGTAGGAGCCGGAGGAGCCGGCACCGGGACGGGACCCACCGCTGCAGGCGCCGCTTGTGTCGCAGACCGCTCCCAAATGCTTGGCCGGCGCGCGGGTTTCTCGGATCCGGGCGCATTGGCGGGCTGTGCTGCCGTTCTTTGGAAAGTAGGAATCTCGTCGATTGGATCGGGAGCTTCCGTTTTGTCTTTGCGTCTGAAAAGAGATGCCAGTGAGAAGGGCCGTTTTGCAGGCCGTTCCTGAGACTCGTCCGCAGGTACGGGAATCGAGCCAGAGAAAAGCCTCTGGTTTGGTCCTGGGGACTGTTGTTCAGCACGCGCAGCTTCTCGTTCGACCTTCTCATCGGCACGCGCCTCGCGCCAGTTTCTCCATCGGTCGTTCCAAGCCATCAACTGGGCCCAGCGGTCATCTGCCATCTGTTTCATGGCCCAGAAACTGACCGCAAATGCAAAGTAGATGCCGGCCCCTGCAAGAGCGGCAGCCACCAGCCATGCGCCTTGAATATTCAGGTAGGCCACCAGGGAACTGGCGATGAGGCGACCCATCACACCTTCAACGGGCAGCGCGTGCATCCAGCGCCAGTGCCAGGGCAGCAGGCCAAAAACGGCCGGGGTAAATAAGACCGCCAGAACGCTTCCCAGGCATCGCAGCCAAACCGTGCCACGGGAGCGCGACCGCATCCAGCCCCATCCGATACTCCCAATCCACAGAGGCACGATGAATGCAGTGAGGCCAAGGAATTGGAGCGCGAGATCGCTGAGTCCCGCGCCGAAGAGCCCAATCCAGTTCTGCACGCCAGGGGAAAGCCCCGCATCGGCGGCCGTATCGATGGACGGATCCGCAGGATGGTACGTGACCAGGGAGAGGAAAAGGAGAATCGACGCCAGCGCCAGCACGAGCCCAAGAAACATGTTGAGGGCGCGGCTACGCGTCGGCGAAAGAGATATCGGTATGGCCTTCATGAAGGGATGTCGCCAGTCCGCCGGACGCTGCTTGCAGAGCGCGCCGGCAACCGGATGGATGAATCCCAGAGCAGCTCTTATTATCCGGTGCGGGAAAGCCAATTCACGGCAAAACAAAGCGGGGGGGAACCATGATGCCCACCCCCGCCCTGTTTCAAGCGATTTCGGTCGCTAAACTCCAATAAACTTGCTGCCCCAGACGAGCAAGAAGGTACCCACGATAATGCGGTAAATGGCGAAAATAGCAAACCCATGGTTGCGCACCCAGGCCAGGAACCACTCGACTACTCCCAGGGCGACGATGAACGAGATGACAAAGCCGATTGCCAGCACAATCCAGTGTTCGCCGGTCATGGTGACATGCGCAGTGGCGTCGCCGACAGCCCCCGCCACTTTGCTCGCGTGCAGCTCCTTGATCAGGTCATAAGCGGTGGCGGCGAGCATGGTCGGGATCGAAAGCAGGAAGCTGAATTCGAGCGCCGTCGGCCTGCTCAGCCCCGCCATCTGGCCCGAAGCAATTGTCGACATGGATCGGGAAACGCCGGGAAAGATTGCGGAGAGCGCCTGGCAAAGGCCGATCCAGACCGATTGCCCCAGGCCCATCTCTTCGACGTGGCTTGTCGTCGGCTCATAGCGGCTTGCCCACACGTCGACCACCCACATCACGACGCCTCCGGCGAGCATCGCGATGGCGATCACGGTGAGACTGCCAAGGTTCTTATCGCTCCACTTTTTGAACAGGAGAGCCGGGATTGAAGTGCAAACGAACGCAAAAAACGTCAACGAAATGGGGTGCGTCATCCAGGTCTTGTCGCCGCTCTCGCCTTTCGGAAACGAGTGGAGGAACTCCACGATGCGTTCGAGATAAAGCAGCAACAAGGCAAAAATGGCGCCGGCCTGAATCACGATGGTGTACATCTTCCAGTACGCATCATCCAGCGGGATATGCATCAGCGCCTCCGTGATGCGGAGATGCGCCGTGGAACTGACCGGCAAAAACTCGGTCAAACCTTCAACGATGCCAAGCAAGACAGACTGAATGTATACGTTCAAAAAGCCTCCGGAGTGCAGCTCTCGATTGCCTTGGCTGCGGCATAAACTTCAGCTGTGTTTAGTCGCGGTCGATGCCGTAAACGGGTACGCCTTGATCCAGTTTGTACACAAGGGCCGCCGCACGCCACGTGTAATCCGACTGCGGAAACTTGTCCTTCAATTTTGCCGCCAGGTCGCGCGCATGAGTATGCGCCTCATCCTGCTTCTTGTCGTTGCTATCAGCGCCATACATGTCGGAAAGCACCGCCTGCCGATAGGTTGCTTCGTAAAGTGCCTTGGCAGCGCGCGGGCTGTCAGGATGTTCGGACGCGTACTTCTCGAAGATTTCGGATTCCTTTTCAGGGCACTTTGTCGAGCCCTGCCAATCGCCGCAGAGTTTGTTGTCGATCAGGTCATATTCTGCAAGGTCGGCTTGCCGCGTATGGGGGTAAAGTTTTGCGACCTTCTTTAGATTATCTTCGTCCATCTGGTTGCGCATGTATGGATCGCGCTCCTTGGCCGAAGGCAGCGCACTGAAGTCACTTTTCTGAATCTGCCAGAGAATATCCGCCGCGCGCCAGGCGGCTTCGGGCGCCAGGGGCGAATTGGGGAACATCTCCGCCAGCCGCCGGTAGAGTAAGTGCGCGCTCCTGGCCGCGTTGGCCGGGCCTTTCGGGTCGCTGGCCTCGGCTTCCTGGTTGGCTGCTGCACCCATCAGCACCGAATCGCCGTTGGGCGTGTCCTCGATAACGACTCCTTTGGCTTCCATCCAGCCGGAGATGGGTGGGGGCGTTTCGGCTGCGCCAAAGATTGGCTGATCGCTGGTGTGCTCTTCCTCAATGTCGGTATTTGCGTAGGCGCGGATCCACGGGCCGCTCTTTTCGGCGACGACCATCTCGCGGCCTACCTGCACGCGACCCACTTTTTGGGCGGTTTTGTCGGGCGAGATGTAGAGCCAGGTGACGCGCAGGGCCGTGGCGCGCGGACCGGCCATCGGCTTCACCAGCTGGTCCTTCTTTTTATCGGCGTGAGCGCCTATCGCCGCGCAGAATAGAATCGAGGCGGTTACAACTGTTTTGAAGATGGGATTCCGAAACTTCATCGCTGAAAAGATCATAGTTCAACGACGTTACGATGCAGTTTCAGTAAGCACTTCTGCGAGGAGTTCGGGGGCCACGTTGCCGCCGCTAACGATGGCTACGGCTTTCCGATACGGAGGCAGTTGATCGGCGTGAAACAGCAGCGCCGACGCGGCAACGGCGCCGCTGGGTTCGGGAACGAGCCGAGCAGTTGAGACGATTGCCCGCATGGTGGCGCGAATCTCCGCTTCCGAGACAGTAATAATCCCGTCGACGAAGGCCTGGATGTGGGCGAAGTTGCGCGCTCCGACGCTCTGCGTGCGAAGGCCGTCAGCGATGGTCCGGCTGGTCAGTTCTGCAGGCCACTCGACGATGTTGCCAGAGCGAAAGCTCTCTGCCGTATCGCCTGCCAGTTCAGGTTCCACTCCAAACACCTTTGCGTTGGGACGAAGCTGCTTCACGGCTGCGGCTACTCCGCTGAGGAGGCCGCCGCCGGAGACTGGTGACAGGACAAGGTCCACATCGGGTAACTGATCGACGATCTCCAGGCCGCAAGTTGCCTGCCCAGCGATGATCTGCTCGTCGTCGTAGGGCGGAACGACGATGTAGCCATGTTCGCGCACGAGCTTTTCAGCAACGGCCAGCCGTTCGCTCGAAGCGTTGCCCACGTCGACGACTTCAGCTCCGAGAGCCAGCGTAGCCGCGCGCTTGATCGCCGGCGCATTCGACGGCATGACGATGACTGCTTTTGCCCCTACCGCTCGTGCCGCATAGGCCACGCCCTGCGCGTGATTGCCACTGGAGTAGGTAATGACTCCGCGCGCAATTTCTTCCGGAGTGAGTTGCAGAATCTTGTTGGCCGCGCCGCGGATTTTGAAGGCTCCGATAGGCTGCAGGCTTTCGGCTTTGAGCCAGACTTCTCCTGCCACGCCGGGAAATGGCGCGCGTACTAAGGGCGTCTTGATGGCGATGCCGGAGATGCGGGTGGCGGCGGAGCGGACGGCTCCGAGCGAGACGAGGGCTAAATCCGTGTTCAGCATAGAATGGGCAGAGCTCGACTCCAGTTTAGACTCTGTGGCAAAAGCCATGGCCGTGGAATCCAAGACGCCCCTAAGCCCAGACGCCCGCAAGCGCCGCGACGACGCTTGGAAACAGTCAGACCGCGGTCGAGAGATTGCAGCGGAACGCCATCAACCGTCACGACCATTATGTTCAGAAGAGCTAGAACTGCTTCGCTGGGTCCTAGAACAAGGCGGCGAAGCAGCCCGGTCGTTTCTCCCTCAATTGGAAGGAATCCGTGCCGTTCGCTGGTGCGATTGCGGGTGCCCATCGATCCGACTGCTGACCGAACCGAATACGCCAAAAGCTGAACTCAGTGTTGGCAATATCGTCTGCGACGTTTTCGGGACCACACTAGAGAATGGGAAGACCGGAATACTCCTCTTTCAGAAGGAGGGTCGATTAGACCTTATGGAAATCTATTCGCTCAATGCGGGCCTTTACGGCGACACACCGGAGTACGGACTACCGACGATAGAAAGCCTGGAGCTTGCCGAATGGGAGCCTGTGGCTGGCTTTCCTAATGTGAGACGTCCTATCAAATCTCCAGAATCACCGGCATGATCAGCGGTCTACGGCCGGTGGTCTTCTGGATCAAGCGCTTCAACTCTACGCGTACTTTCTCCTTCACCATGCCGTAGTCGGATTTCTCTTCGTCCTTGAGACCTTCCAACGTCTTGACCACGACAGCACTCGCTTCGTCGCTGATATCTGCGCCGCCAAAGCCGCGCACAATCAGTTCCGGCGCGCGCTCTACCTTGCCGGTGCGCTTGTTGATCGCGACCACTGCCAGCACGATGCCATCTTCGCTCAAAATGCGGCGATCGCGAATGACCAGATCCTCCACCACGTCGATCGATGAGCCGGAGTCAATCAGAATGCGACCTGCCGTGACCTTGTCCTTCTTCCGGGCATCGTCCTTGTCCAACTCAAGCACATCGCCATCTTCGAGGACGATGGCGTGCTCGACCGCGCCGGTCTCCATCGCAATCTGCGCGTGGCGGACCAGAAAGCGGTAGTCGCCGTGCACGGGAATGAAGAACTTGGGCCGGACGAGATTGATGAGCAGGCGCATCTCTTCCTGGCTGCCGTGACCGCTCACGTGGATCAGGCCATGTTGCCCGTCGTCGTAGATTACGTTCGCATCGCGGCGAAAGAGATGGTCGATGACACGGAAGATGCCCTTTTCGTTTCCTGGGATGATGCGGGAGCTGAGCACCACCGTGTCCCCTGGATCGATGCGGGCGTGTTTGTGGTTGTCGACGGCGGCACGGCTCAGCGCGCTCATGGGCTCACCCTGCGTTCCGCTGATGAGCACCATCAATTGATCAGGTGGGTAGTCGCGCATCTGGCCGGGGTTGATCACCAGGCCGGGTGGCAGTTCGAGATAGCCCAGATCTTGCGCGATCTCGGTGCTCTCCATCATCGAGCGGCCAACGACGGCGACCTTGCGTCCATGAGCGCGTGCCAGTTCCATCGCGATCCGGATGCGGTAGATGGACGACGAAAAACAGCTGAAGAAAAGCTTCTTCTTGGTGCGCGAAAAAATCTCATCGAGCCGGGGGCGCACCGCCGCTTCACTGGGAGTGTAGCCGGATCTCTCCACGTTGGTGGAATCCTGCAACAGGGCCAGGACACCGCGCTTTCCGTATTCGGCAAACGTATGCAGGTCGAACGGCTTTGCGTCCAGAGGCGAGAGGTCGATCTTGAAGTCGCCCGTGTGGATCACGATGCCGACCGGCGTCTCAATTGCCAGGGCGACGCAATCAACTAATGAATGCGTCACCCGAATGGGCTCGATGGTGAATGGCCCAATCGAAAATTTTTCTTTCGGCGTGATTTCGACCAGTTCGGTCTCGTCGAGCAGCTGGTGCTCTTCAAGCTTGCCTTCAACGTAGGCCAGAGTGAATTCGGTTGCGTAGACCGGGACTTTGATCTCGCTGAGAATCCAGGGCAGCCCGCCGATGTGATCCTCGTGCCCGTGGGTGAGAATAATGGCGCGGACGTGCGCCTTATTCTCGATCAGGTAAGAGATGTCGGGCACGACAATATCGACGCCGAGCAGCTCCGATTCCGGGAACATGAGCCCTGCGTCGATCACAATGATGTCGTCTTCCCAGCCAAGCGCAAGGCAATTCATGCCGAACTCGCCGAGTCCGCCGAGGGGGATAATTTTCAGTTTTTTGGTTTGCATCTGTCATGTTCGATGCTAACACCGGAGGCGTGCGGACCCGCGATCACGATTGGGCAGCGCGCTCAAGTTCAGCGATGTCGAGCTTCTTCATTTGCATCATGGCCTGCATCGCTTTAGGGTGCTTGATCAGGTCGGCGAGGCGCGCGGGGACAACCTGCCAGCAAAGGCCAAACTTATCCTTCAACCAGCCGCACTGAATTTCGCTGCCGCCCTCTGTGAGCTTCGACCAGTAGTAATTTACTTCCTCCTGATTCTCGCAACGGACTACAAAGGAGACGGCCTCGTTGAATTTGTAGAACGGTCCTCCATTGAGTGCGGTGAAGTGCAGCCCTTCCAATTCAAAACTCATCGTGAGTACGGTGCCTTTCGGACCGCTGGGATCATCCATCTCTCGCACAAATTTGTTGAGAAGCCGCGAATTCTTGAAAACGGAAAGATAGAACGCGACTGCTTCCTCAGCGTTGGAGTCGAACCAGAGAAATGGCGTGATCCGGGGTACGCCCTCGACAATGCCCATGTAAACCGCCTGGCTTTTAGGAATTCGCGGCCCACCGAAGAACCCCGCTGTTGCTCGTTCGCGGGATCGGGGACCAGCAGGCTTCGATGTAAGCAGAAATAGATTGCAGATTGCAAGCGAAATGTGTACGGTGCATTTCGTGATTAAAAAAGCGGTCAGCAAACCTCGCTCTGGATGCCCCGTTTGTGTATCGCTGGAGCAATTCGGCGACCGCTGGTCGCTGCTGATTATTCGCGATCTAATGGTGCGCGGCTACCGCACATTCCGGGAGTTTCAGCAGGCGGGCGAAGGGATTGCCACGAACGTACTGTCAAGCAGGCTGCATAGGTTAACGGCTCACGGAATCATTGCGGCCGAACCGGCAACTTCGGACGGCCGGAGCATTCACTATCGGCTCACGCCCAAAGGGATTGCTCTGGCGCCGGTGATGCTGGAGTTGCTAATTTGGGCGGCGCGTCATGACGAAACCGCTGCACCTTGCGGCTTTGTCGAGGAGATGGAACAGAATCGGCAAGCCGTGCTGGACGAAACCTATCGCCGTTGGAAACAGCGGGACACAACGCCGCTGATTCCGCCGTTCCGGAAATCCGACCAATCCCCAAGGAGGAAAATCTCTCAATGAAGGTCCGCACCTATCTCAACTATGGCGGCAACTGCGCCGAGGCCTTTCGTTTTTATGAAGAACACCTCGGGGCCAAGTTCGGCATGATCATGACCTATGACCAGATGCCCGGTCAATCCGATATCGCCACGCAAATGAAGGGCAAGGTCCTGCACGCAAGCATCGCCCTGGGCGACACCGAGTTGATGGCCAGTGACGTACCGCCCGACCGCTTCCAGCCGATGCGTAGCGTCTACGTGAGCCTGAATGTTGAGAGCGACACCGAAGCAGAGCATATTTACAAGATCCTCACGGATGGCGGGGAAGTCTACATGCCTATGCAGGAAACTTTCTTCGCCACAAAGTTCGGCCAATTTCGCGATAAGTTTGGCACGTCGTGGATGGTGATCCACGAGAAGCCGATGGGGCCGCCGCAACCGTAGCGGAACTGTCAAATCGAGTATGTGGTCGCGGAGTTTATCGATCGCGACGGGTCAGCAAGAAGACGATGAGGCCGCCGAGAAAGGCTACGGTGATGATTGCGTTCGCCGGATGACCCATCACAAATACATGGATGACGGAGGCACCGGCCATCGTGCACGCCAAAAGCACGAGTCCGGCCGTCACGGCGCGTGGAATCAGCAGCAGGAGGGCGCCGACGATTTCGATGACGCCAGTGAAGTAGCGAAACCACTGTCCGATCCCTATCTGAGCGAAGAATGCGACCCATGGTGCGCCAGGGCCCGATGGGAATTTGTCCACGCCGAAGAGAACGAAAGCGAAAGCGATGCCTCCGCGGAGGACCCAGTCGCCCAGGTCGTTGCGGGGTTCGTTCGCTTCGGTTTGGTCGAACATTGTCGAATCAGCCGGTCAAATATAAGCCATCAGACCTTCGGCGAGCTTTTGCGCCAGCGCGGCGAGATGCGGATCAGGTCAAGCCCGCCAAGATCGAGTACGGCAAAGATGGGCGACGATGCCGGCACGGCAATGATGCCTCGAGGGGAGAGATCGATCGGGCTGAAACTCGGGCTGGTGAGGCGGCCCGAGCCCGCCGCGGCAAAGAGGTAGGAAAGCCCCGGTGTCATTTCATCGGGGCCTGGCAGGGTGGTGCTTGCCCGGCTGGTGGTGAACGGAATTCGTTCGACGCAGAAATACGCCTCATCGATAAGGATGGTCCGGTCAGCGAGAATCCGCGGTGGAACCTTGCCTGCGCGCGTTACGAGGCGCGTTGCCTCGAGCGACTTTTCTATATGCAGCTCGCGGGGACGGCCATAGTCGTACATGCGATAGGTCAGGTCGCAGTTCTGTTGGGTCTCGAGGAGGACTGAACCTGGCCAGATCGAGTGGACGGTTCCTGCATCCATGAAAACCATGTCGCCTTGCGCGATGGACAAAGCCCGCAGGCTGTTTTCCAGCGATCCGTCCTGAATGCCGGATCGCACCTGGTCCAGCGTGACGCCGGTTTTGAGCCCGGCCGCAACCTGGGCTCCCGGCTCCGCCGCCAGCACATACCAGCACTCCGTCTTTCCGCGCGGCTGCCCGTATTTCTGGGCCATCTGGTCGTCGGGGTGGACCTGAACGCTGAGCTTCTCGCGAGCGAAAATCACCTTGATTAAAAGCGGCGAATCGGTGACGGGGACATCCTTACCAAGCAAGGCATCCGGCTCTTCTGCGAAAAGAGTGGCCAAGGCTTTGCCTGTGTGTGGGCCGGTCGCGACTTTACACATATCACCTGTAAGCCAGACCTCCCCGATCGGTTGATCACCCGTGCCACAGGGGCCCGCAGCTTGGGTCTCCGGTCCGTCTTTGACAACGCAGTCGTACCAGGGGCGAAGGTCGCGAGAACCCCAGGGACGGGGGTCGAAGTGCGGTTCGATGCGAAAAGGAGAAAGCGCGGCGAAAACGGAATCGCCGGTGGGGGGCTTGGGGCCTGCTGCTGCCTTTCGAAATAGTCCGAATCTAGCCATTTCGTGCGCGCACTGCCGGCGAATTTTGGTCGGTCGCATTGTCTGGCCGGCAAGTCACACTCTAGCAGAAGCCTGCCTCTTTCAAGATAAAGAGGAAGTGGATTTTGGATAAGCGGACAGCTGGCTCGGCGGAGCGACCTTACCGGCGCAGCTCCCTGATTTAGGTGGGTTTGCCGGTCTCTCAAAAACTGGCCTTTCACCGGTGAAAACGTAAACAGTCATCCGTAGGTTTCGAAAGATCGCGATTGGACAACCGCCAGGCCGATTGTCGAGCGTTGCACGTAGTGTGTAGAGTTCCCTGTGCAAGTCGCCTTGCCTTTGCGAGCGTTCGGTAAGTCAAACGCGTAAGCAAGCATTTTTCTATCATTTCGAAGTCATTCGGGCTGCGGCCAACGTCAATTCATGCAGTACATCCGGAAGCAGATCGGGATAGTGAAGATGCGAACACTGATCCAGGCTCGCTTGAGTGGGGTTCGTTCAATTGCCGCTCGTATGATTGTGGTTTTTTCGATCGCGGCTTTCGCTTTGCCTGCGATCGGGGCCCGCCGTGTCACTGTGGCACAGCTCGAGGAAGTTGTAGCCGCCGATGAGGATGCACATCACGCTGATCTCGAGGTGGCACGCCAGATCGGCGAATTGGAGATGACCGAGCAGCTGACGGGACGGACGCTCGTCCACTTTGCTGCGATCCACAAACTTGGTCCAAGGACGGCCCTCGCCTTGCAGCTTCTTTCGGATCAATCGGTCTTTCTTGATCCTCCCGCGAATGAACTACCGGCGACAGCGCTTCCCGATCCCGCGATGCAGCAGCAAATGCTTGAAGCCGCGCGGGCCTACTCCGTCGAAACGTGGACGCGCCTCCCCAACTTCTTTGTGACGCGGATGACCAACCGATTTGACGATGCCCCTCATGTGCTGACCAAAGGGGACTGGCCGGTCCGGGTAGGATTGCAGCCGGTAGGGACGTCGAGCCGCCAGGTCACTTTTCGCAACGGAAAAGAGGTCCAGGATCCCACTTCAGAATCAGCCGCTGAGAACTCCAAGTCTTCGCAGGAACTCGGTCTGCACAGTTGGGGCGAATTCGGGCCGGAGCTAACGGTTGTGCTGGCAGACATGGCCAAACACAAAGTTGAATTCAAACATTGGGAAGAGATCGGCACACAGTTAGCAGCCGTGTATGAATATGAGGTAACAAAAGAGGCCTCGCACTACGCTGTTAGCTACTGCTGCATCTTCAACCAATTGGTCGTCGGCCGGACACAATTTGGGTACAGCGGAAGGAATCGGTCGGCACAGCAGGTTGCAAATATCCCCAGGACAGAACTGGAACATACGTACATCGAGACACCTGGATATCACGGGACCATCGCGATCGATCCCGCCACGGGGGCCGTCTTGCGGATTACGATCCAGGCTGAACTGAGCCATGGCGACCCACTGTTACTCGCTGAAACCATGGTGGAATACGGCACGGTCAGTATTGGCGATCGCCAATTTATTTGCCCCCTTCGGAGTATTGCGATCTCCATGGAGCAGTCCTGGATGGAGGGCGCTGGCAATACCAAAACCGTGACGGTAAACGGGGTTGGCGATGACTCAGCCTGGCAGAGCCCGCTGAATAAGGGCGCCAACGCACCGATCCGGCTGATTAACGAGACGAGTTTTGTCGACTACCATCGGTTGGGCTCAACGGCTCGGATCCTCACCGATGCGGCCACAGCGGGAACGCAGAGCCCGCCTCTGCCCAATTCTTCGGGAGAAGCTTCGCCTCCGAATCACTCGACATCATCTGTGAGCCCGGGCACCGGGATAGTGCCACCGAATCCGTCAGCAGATGCGGCAGGCACCGCGCCCCCGACTGCGGAATCGGGGCGAGCTGAAACGCAAACTGCAAATGTTGCCCCGCCGAGTGTGGCCATTGCTCCGACCGCAACGCCTCCGCCTCCAGCAGAACCGGCGATTCCCGAAGTGAGCATGAGTGCAGCGACCGGTGTGCCGGATCAACCGACCAGCGCAGGCGGGCCAACTGGCGAGGGCTACTCGCTTAAAGTCACTTCGCGCCTGGTGGACGTGGGCCTGGTGGCCTATGACAAAAAGGGGCACCCGGTTACGGATCTGAAGGCGGGAGACCTCGAGATTTATGACAACGGCCGCAAGCAGGAACTCCGTTCGTTTGGACTGGCGGCCAATCCTGTCCTTGCGCCGTCTCAGGAAGAACCGAATCCGTCCTCCTCGACGACCGATGGAGCAGTGCCGGCGGTGCGGGAAGCAAGCTTTGCGAATCGCGCCCCGGATGTCTCTGGAAACTCGGCGGCGCCCCTTGCATCCGAGTCCGGATCGACGGTCCTGGTGATCGATGAAAGCCACATCGCCTGGAGCGACATGAGTAATACGCGGGCCCAGATTCTCAAGTTTCTCGGTTCTCTCGCGCCGGGCGAGCGCGTTGGACTTTATACGATGACTGGCCTTGGTTTCCACGTGCTCACGGAAGTGACGGTGGATCACGCAGCACTCATCGCACGCATGCAAAAGTTCATGCCGTCGGCGCAATCCCTTGCAGAGGCGCAGGATGAGGAGACCCGCAATCGACAACATTTTGACGAAGTACACAATGTCGCTGATTTGAATTCGGTAAACGGGAACCACACGGATGTGCCCGATGCGGAGCAGCCGGTGGACCCGCAATTACTGACTATGGGCGACAACCCTGCACGCGCGTCCTTCATTATTCTTGTGCAGGTCGCACGGCATCTTTCATCGATTCCCGGGCCGAAGAAGCTGGTATGGGTATCGAGCGACAATGTTCTTGCCGACTGGCAGGACCAGTCCGTAGGCATCGACAAGAGCCCAAAGGAAACCGCCTCATTCGCGCTGCGCGCGCAAGAAGCCATGAACGAGGCACACGCGGCCGTCTATCCCTTCGATGTGTCCCAGTTGGAAGGCGGCGCGATTACCGCGGATCTGCAACACCAGAATGTTCAGTTGACGCAAGCTTCCTCCGATGCTGCAAGCCTGGGCGGCGGGGCAACTGCGTCGCGGAGTACAGGCCCGGGGCGGATCGACGCCGCGATGAGCCAGGACCTGCATCCTGTGCAGGGAACGGTGCGTCAGGTCGCCGCGGCAACGGGTGGCCGTGTCATCCGGCGATCCGGCGACCTCACCGCGCAACTGAATGGCATTGTGGCGGACGAACACGCCACGTATATGCTGAGCTTCTCGCCGCAAGGACCTGCGGATGGCCAGTACCACACGATCAGCCTCAAGCTGACCGGAAGGCACGGACTCAATTTGAGCTACCGCACCGGATATTTCTTTGAAAAAGAGCCCTCGACCCTGAAGGAGCGTTTTCAGCAGGCGGTGTGGCGGCCGATGGATGTGAGTGAGATTGCTGTAACCGCGAGTGTTGCGGCCCAGGGCAACGGTGCAAACGTGAAAGTGAATATCGCAGCGGGAGATCTGGGTCTGCAACAACAAGCCGGCCGCTGGATGGACAAATTGGACATTTTTTTCATTCAGCGCGACGACGCAGGACTGCATGCGCGATTGGAGGGACAAACGCTGGGGTTAAGGCTCAAGTCGGCCACCTACGAGAAATTGATGCCGACGGGCGTCCCGTTCGAGCATTTTGTCGGCGCGAAACAGGGCATGGCTTCGCTGCGCGTGCTCGTGGTCGACGAGAATTCGGGACACATGGGTTCAGTCACTATTCCGATTTCCGCGATGGGTGGCAGGCAGTGAGAATGAATCGTGATTTTCGATGTGTCACATGAACAGGAACGACCTTCGCCGTAGAATGAGTGCGCCGAAGAGTTACCGAGGGAGGAATCGATGAAGCAATTGGGACTGGTTTTGGTCTTGGCACTGGCGGCGACGCCGGCATGGTGCGCCAAGAAAGTGACCGTGGCAGAGCTGAAAGACACATTGGCGGCGATGCACCGCGACAATAAGGCGGACGCCGATGTGGCGAATGCCCTTAAGCAACTGGAGCTGACCGAGGAGCTGACGCGCAGCGTGATGAATGACGTGGTTGCCGATGTGCCCGGTCCGCTTTCGACGGAACAGATCTATGTGCTCGAAGCGCGAAGCGCAATGCTGGCGCCGCCTGCCTCTGATATCCCAACCGCGGCAGCGCCGGATGCTGCTGCGCTGAAGTCCATGCTCGACAAGGCTGCCGACTATGTGAGCAAGAGTTACAGTGCTCTACCTGGTCTGGCGGCAACCAAGACAACCATACGTTTCCAGGACAACGTGGAAGCCGCACCTCCAAGTTCGGGAATGCACAGCGGTGCGTCGGACGTGTCGACCGGATCGAGCTTTGTGAGCGCTTTCCAGTTTATCCATTACATCAACTCCACAGACGCGCAGGTTGTGAGCGACCACGGCGCCGAGAAGATGCCGTCCGCCAAGGACAAGACGCCCTGGGGCGCGAACAAGATGATCGCATTGCAGGAGCCCGATCCGAGCCTCGGAAACGTATTCCAGGAAGCGCAGGGTGCCGGAGATATCAAGTGGCTGCGTTGGGAGACAGTCAACGGCAAGCAGGCGGCTGTCTATTCCTTCGATGTGCCTAAGAAAAAGGCCCACTTTGCAGTGAATGTCTGCTGCTTCCCAGATGTAAGCCAAGCCGGAGTTGCCTCCTTCCAATCGGCGTCGACAGGCGGGGCACGCGGAACGGGAGGGGGCGGCGCGACTGGCAATTTCCAAACCAACACCAACTGGAACGACTACAAGACATCGGTGCCGTATCACGGCGAGTTCTTCATTGATCCAGACTCCGGCATCGTGGTGCGCATGATCACGGAAGCGGAGTTGAAGCCGTCTGATGTAGTGCACGAGATAGACGAGCGCATCGATTATGGTCCGGTTACCGTGGGTGGCAAGACGATGGTTCTGCCGATGAAGTCCATCATCGATACCGAAGTTGTTCCGAATGGCGACTCGGGTTCGGCGGGCCGTTATTCGATACGGCGGACGCTGTTCACATCGGAATACAAGGACTATCAACTCGCTGGAGGAAATTAATATTCGGCAGGTGGCGCAGTGACGGTCGACAGTGCCGGCCGCGCCACTTCCATGAAAGAATCGTGGTATGAAACGGCTGGCCTTAACTTTTGCTTTTATTTTTGCGGCTACGAATGGTTGGTGCGCTAAGAAGATCACGGTTGGACAACTGGAGGACATGCTGCGCAGCATGCAACAGGATAAGAAATCCGATGCAGATGTTGCGACTGCGTTGAAGCGTGTGGAACTTAGCCAGGAACTGACACGAAGCACGATGAACAGTCTGGTAAGTTACGTACCGGGCCCTCAGGCGACGGAGCAGATTTACGTGCTTGAGGCGCGGAGCGCCGACCTGATCCCGCCGGAATCTGATTTACCCTCGACGCCGGCCCCGGATCCAGCGACCCAGAAGGCCATTCTTGGGAAGGCCGCGAGCTACGTCGGTGGGACATATGCTCAGTTGCCCAACCTGTCGTCAACCAAGACGACCTTGCGCTTCCAGGACAACGTCGAAGCGCTTGCTTCCAGCTCTGGCTTGCAAGGCGGCGCCACGGACGTCGTTGTCTCGTCGGGTTTCTCGAATCCGGCCACTTTCGTTCACTACATCAATTCTTCTGAAAACCTGGTCACCAGCGCTCATGGAGCGGAGAAGTGGCCGTCGGAAAAGGACAAGACTCCTTGGGGCGCAAATAAGATGATCGCTTTGCAGGAGCCGGACCCAAGCCTTGCCGATGTGTTTAAGGAAGCACAGAAGGCGGAGAACCTTCACTGGCTGCGTTGGGAGTCGATCAACGGCAAGGCGGCAGCTGTTTACGCCTTCACGGTACCGCGAAAGCAGTCCCAGCTGGATGTGAACGTCTGCTGTTTTCCAAATATCAATCAGGCTGGAATTGCAACGTTCTATACGGCCACGACCGCGGCCGCACTGGGCGGCGGGAGCGGTGGTGGCGGCGTTGCAGGCAACTTTCAAACCAGCACGGATTGGCACAATTTCAAGACCACCGCCGCCTACCATGGAGAGCTTTTCATCGACCCGGATTCTGGAATCGTGTTGCGCATGATTACCGAAGCCGAATTGAAACCGTCAGAGGTAGTTCACGAGCTGGACACCCGTGTTGATTTCGGGCCTGTCAAAGTTAACAACAAAATGCTCGTTGTGCCTGTGAAGACCTTTGTGAACACACTCGTGGTTCCCAATGGTGACTCGGGGGCAGCGACCTACACCGAGCGGCGTACGCTGTTCACGTCCGAATACAAGGACTATGCATTGGCTGAAACTAAGTGATGTGAGTTTCACTTTTCAAAAGGCCTGCTTGGAATTCAATCGGGCCGGAAAGAAAAACGTAGGCAAAACATGAGAAGGTTTAGCTGGACTCTGATGTTGCTATTGCTGACTCCCGCGATGGCTGCCACAAAGATGACAGTGGATCAGCTGAAGCAGACACTTACCGAAATGAAGCAAAGTGGCAAGTCGGACGAAGACGTGGCCACGCGGCTGAAACAAGTTGAGCTGACCGAAGAGCTGACCCATAGCGCAAAGACTGGCTTGCTCCAATTCCTGCCTGGCGAACTCTCCACAGAGCAGATACTGATTCTCCAGGGACGCAGCGCCTTCCTGCCCCCTCCCGCCGAAAACGTGCCGACAACGGCCGCTCCTGACGCTACAGCGCAGAAGGCGATTCTGGGCAAAGCATCCGACTATCTAAACAAGACCTACGATCAGCTTCCCCCTTTTACTGCGTCCAAGATGATCTCCCGATATCAGGACGACGTAACCAACACAAGCAGTTCTCCGGGGCTCACCGTGAATGGGCCCAATTCCTACGTACGGCTCGCTGATGCGGACACCGAGAGAGTGGAAACCGAGAAGGGCGTGGAGAAACCAGGAGAAAAGGACAAGACCAACTGGGGACAGAACGGCCAGATCTCGCCTCCGGCGCCAATTCCGACGCTTGCTGCGCTGTTTCAGGAAGCATCGGACGGGGGCAAACTCACCTTCGAGCGGTGGCAGGTTGTGGAAAGTAAAAATGTCGCGGTCTTCACATTCGCGGTAGATAAGAAGAAGTCGCGATACGACGTTGCCTATTGCTGCTTCCCGAAGACCGACACGGCAACCGGGGTTGCCACCATGGGAACATTTGCGCCAGTTCCCGGCGAGATTCAGTCGGTGACGTCTTATCGTCCATTTAAGAAAACAGTCAGTTACCACGGTGAATTCTACGTGAACCCTGAAGATGGATCGATTCTGCGAGTGATTACATATGCTGAGTTGAAGCCCACGGACTACGTACATCTGGAAGCCGTGCGAACCGACTACAGCCCCATGGTTGTCGACGGCAAAGAATATGTTTTGCCGCTCGATACTGTCACGATGAATGAAGTCGTGCCGAACGGGGAGAGCAACTCAATCGCCTACTCTGCGCGCCACACATTGTTCAACGTGACTTATGCGAACTATCAAATGCGCAAGTAGGGAACCCTTTAAGACTCGCGATTAGCTCGATGCAAGCTTACTTTGGTCTGAAGAACAGTCGCGAATTTCCGTTGGCATGTATCTTCGCTTTGCTAATCTGACCTCACGATGCAACACACCCTCCCCCTGCCTGCGGCTGTGCTCGCGCTTATCTGCGCAGCCTTGCCGATTGCGGGCCAAAGCATCCATCCGCAATCGATCCGGTTCGCTGGGACGTCGGAGTATTCCGATGCCGATCTGCTGAGTGCAGCGGATTTGAAACCTGGTGTAGATCTCACCTACGCGGAGATAAACATCCGGGCGCAGAAGCTCATTGACTCCGGCGTCTTCTCGGCCGTAGCTTTCAAATTCGATGGACAGGACTTGACCTTTCAACTGACGCCCGCATCAGGCTTGGTTCCGGTCCGGCTTCAGAATCTACCCATCGCAGGGGGCAAGGCTCTGGACCAGAAACTGCATACGCAGTTCCCTCTCTATCACGGACTGGTTCCCGAACAGGGCGGACTCACAGAAAGCGTACGCAGCGCGTTGGAGGAGATGCTCGCAGCGCAAGGGATCAAAGCTACGGTCGCAGCAATGCCCGTAAGAAATCGATCGACCGACAAGGCCGAGGGCGTGAATTTCTCCATCACCGCGCCAACTGTTGTCGTGGGCGAGATCAGGACCGAGGGAACAATTGTCATGCTCGATCCCAAGGCCTCCGCGATCCTGGCAAGGTTTCCGGGAACTCCGTATGACGCCGAAGAAAGTATCCACCAGATTGAAACCGATCTTGGCGCCTATTACAGAGATCAGGGCTATCTGGAGCCCGCCATCCACGCAAACGCCGGCGTGAAGGCCGTCCTATCCTCAAATGCAATTCGCGTTCCCTTACGCGTGTCGATACTACCGGGTGCGCAATTCAAGCTGTCCGGCATCCAACTGGCTCCCGGGCTCTTGGTAACGCAGGCGGAATTCGATCATCAATCTGGCGTGCACATCGGCGATTTTGCTGACGACTCGTCCCTCCGCCAGAACTGGAAATTCATCGAGCACCAATACCACAACGGTGGTTACATCAAAGCGAAGGTGGAACCAACCCCCACAGTCGACCATGCCGGAAAGACGGTCAGTTATGTAATTTCGGTCGACCCTGGACCTGTCTACACAATGGGCGCTCTCACAATCGACAACGTCACAGACGAACTGCGCGCCGCGATTCTGGCTGCGTGGAAGATGTCTGCCGGATCAATTTTCAATGAAGACTCAATTCTTTCGTTTTTTGCCACCCACGGCGTCAATCCCGCACTGGAGCAAGTGTTTTCCGGCGTTAATTGCAGGTATTTCATGCACCCGAATGACAACACGCATGTAGTCGACCTGACGTTAGTGCTGGAGCAAAAACGCTGATTCCAGCTATGCTCTGGGGCATGGCGCTTCCGCAAGTCTTCGACCACATGTTTCAGCTGCCGCTTCCAATCATTGAGAAGCTGCTTCGTCCTGTCGTTGTCTACCTCGTATTGGTTCTGCTGCTGCGCCTCTTTGGCAAACGCGAACTGGCACAGCTGAATCCATTCGATCTCGTCGTTTTGCTGTCGCTCTCGAATACGGTGCAGAACGCGATCATTGGAGATGACAATTCCGTCACGGGAGGGATCATCGGCGCATTCGGCTTGCTGGCAATCAACTGGCTTGTAGTGCGTGTGCTTTTTAGCTCGCCGCGGCTCACGCGTATGTTGGAGGGCCGCGCAGCCATTCTTATTCGGAATGGACAAATCGATCTGAAGGCGCTGGCACGCGAGTACAACGGCAGTTTCTATGTCGAGGCTTTCGAGCCTTCTATCGACGACAAACGGCATACTGAGTTGATCGCGCGACTCGACGCACTTAGCCGCCAAGTTGCCGCATTGCGCCCTCAAACCGCGGGCGACTGAAGGAAGCGCTTTCGTTTGCCCGGGCGGCCCGTCTTAGACGTTACAATCCTCTCGGCAGGAGTCTTCCCCCATGTTGCCTTGTATTAGCCGCCGATTCGGCTCATTTTTTGCTGCCACGGCGATCGCAACCGCTGCACTTTCAGCGGCACAAACTCTACAGCAGCGTTCTACGCCGAAGCCTGCTGCCACGATGGCGCCAAGGCCCCAGGAAGCTGATGGAAAGCATGAGCTCCCTGAAGGCACAAGTCTGCAGGTTGAGATTTCGAAAGCCTATCCCATGAAAGCGGGCGAGGCAATTGACGGCAGGCTGCTGCATCCGATCTATGCCGATGGGAAGCTGGCCGTGCCGGAAAACACGATGCTGCACGGCACAGTGGTTGCCCTGGAAGCGGACACGAAAATGCGCTGGCATGCGCGTCTACGCGGAGATTTCACACCGTTTCATACTGTCCGGGTGCGATTCGATGAGTTGTTGCTGCCGTCCGGGCCGCTGCCAATTGTCGCCTCCACTGCTGCAGACGGCGCGCCGGTTCTGCATCTTTCCGCGCCCGGCGTTTCGCCAAAGCGGTCCTTCGCAGCACGCGAGTGGGCACAGGCAAAGAGCAATCTGCACGACCGCATCGCCGTCTTCACGGCGCCTGGGAAAGCCGACCGGGCGAAGCAGATGCTCTATCACCAGCTTCCCTATCACCCGGAGCGGATCGAGGCGCATACCGCTTGGTCATTTGAGTTGCAGCAGCCCCTAAATCTGCCAACCTTGCCGGATCCACCGCAAGAATCGTCCGTCCCTGCAGTTGTCAAACCCCGATCGGCAGGTAATCCTGAAACGTGGTCGGTCCATGCGCTGCTGACGCACGATCTAACTTCAGCCCGCGCAAAGTCCGGTGATCCCGTGCAGGCGCTCGTTGTTGAACCGGTCTATGACAAAGACAAACAGGTGGTTGTGCCGCAGGGATCAACACTCATCGGCAAGGTGACATCCGCACGGGCGGCACGATCACTCGGCCGCAACGGCAAGCTGCGCTTTACGTTTCAGCAGGTCCACTTTCCAGAGGGATACAAACGATCAGTGGAAGGTTCGCTGGCGGGCGCAGCAACCGAAAAGACGCAGAACCTTTCGCTCGATGCAGAGGGCACAATCAGTCCGAAGAATCAGTCCAGCGCGGTCGCTCCGTTGTTGTTGACTTTGCTGGCTGGGCGCGCTCTCGATTCGGATGGCAATCTGACGGCCGGTACCGGTGTGGCTTCGAACGGCTTCGGGCTGGTGGGGCGCATTGTGGGAGTCGCCGCAGGTAATCGCAACCTGGCCGCCGGCATTGGCTATTACGCCGCCGCGCTTTCGTTCTATGAGAACTTCCTGCGGTCAGGGCGCGATGTGGTCTTCCCTAAAGACACCCGCATCGAAATTGAAACTACGCCGCTGCGGGCACCGGTGCTGACGCCGAGCGGGCAGTAGCGTCGCTTATCCGCGTGAAAGTCTTGCATTCATGGAGCCGAAGGCCAGCCAGGATTTGATCCGCGCACGAATGGCGCCGAAGGCGCTATCGCCTGAACGGCCAGTTCACTCCCACTCGATGGTGCCGGGGGGCTTCGAAGTGATGTCGTACACCACGCGATTGATGCCGCGCACCTCGTTCACGATGCGGCTGGAGATGCGTTTGAGCACGTCGTGCGGCAGGGGAGCCCAGTCGGCGGTCATGCCATCCTCAGAGTGAACGGCACGCACTGCTGCTGTGTAGGCATAGGTGCGCTGATCGCCCATCACGCCCACGCTCATCACCGGTAACAGCACGGCAAAGCTTTGCCAGATCTTGTTGTAGAGTCCGGCTGCCTTGATCTCGGTAACTACGATGTCGTCGGCTTCCTGAAGCAATGCGATGCGCTCCGGAGTCACTTCGCCGAGAATGCGCACGGCCAGGCCCGGTCCCGGGAACGGCTGGCGGCCCAGAATATCTTCCGGCATGCCAAGGTCGCGACCAATGCGTCGTACTTCATCTTTGAAAAGGTCGCGTAGCGGCTCGATGAGCTTCAGTTTCATCAATTCGGGCAGGCCGCCCACATTGTGGTGGCTCTTAATGGTCTGGCTCGGCCCTTTCACGCTACTCGATTCGATGACGTCGGGGTAGAGAGTTCCTTGCACCAGCCACTCCACACCGCCGGTTTCCTGCGCGATGCGGGTTGCCTCGTCGTCGAACACGGCGATGAACTCCGCGCCAATGATCTTTCGCTTCGTTTCGGGATCGGTAACGCCGGCCAGTTTCGTGAGGAACCGCTGCGTTGCATCGACGGCGACCAGGTTGAGTCCCAGTTTGTCGCGCAGATTCTTCTGCACGTTGACGAATTCGTTCTTGCGCAAAACGCCGTTGTTCACGAAGACGCACGTGAGCTGGTTGCCGATTGCTTTATGCACGAGAACGGCTGCCACTGATGAATCCACGCCGCCGGAGAGCGCGCAGATCACGTGGCCGTCGCCGACCTTCTGGCGAATCGAAGAAACGGTGGACTCGATAAAGTGCGCCGGTGTCCAGTCGCCCCGCGCGCCACAGATGGCAAAGACGAAGTTCTTGATGAGGTCCCTCCCCAGCGGTGTGTGGTGCACCTCGGGGTGAAATTGAACGGCCCAGATGCGGCGCGCCGGATTCTCGATCCCTGCTAGTGCATTGGATGTCGCGGCGGTGCGATGAAAGCCGGCGGGTAGTTCGAGAGCTTCGTCTCCGTGACTCATCCACACGTGGATGGACTCGGGCAATCCCGCAAACAACTGCGAGCTTCTGTCTTCAATCGCTACATCGGCGTGGCCATATTCACGCTTGGGCGCCGTGCGAACCTTGCCGCCCATGTGGTGGACGATGAAGTGAAGTCCGTAGCAAATGCCCAGCATGGGCGCGTCGAGCTTGAGCAGTTCCGGGTCAGCGGCAGGCGCGTCGGCGTCGTAGACCGAAGAGGGACCGCCGGAGAGGATGATGCCGATGGGCTTGTAAGACTGAATTTCGGCAAGCGGCGCTGTACACGGCAAGACGACGGAAAAGACATTCTGTTCGCGAATGCGCCGCGCGATCAACTGCGTATACTGCGAGCCGAAATCGAGGATAACGATTGTCTGGGTGTCCACTCCCTAGTGTGGCAGGGCGGCGGCCGGGCTGTAAAGAAGCTTTGCGGCAGCGCCACGCCACCGCCCACACGCGCTAGAAACTCTCGCGTTTTGCCAAATTGCCGATGATGAGTTCGAGAGAGTGGCGATGGGCGAGTATTCCGGCGAAGATGACGCGAGATCTGTACGCTATGCAACGCGGCAACCGATTCTTGCCGCCGATGAGACGGTGATTGGCTACAAATTGCTGTTTCGAAGTGATGTCGTAAGCCACTTCGCCTGGAAGGAGTGTGAAGGCGCAAGCCGCGCGGCAATCGAGATATCGAGTCTGCTGGGCCTGAAGGTGCTGTGCGACAACCGGCTGGCCTTCATTCAATGCACACGGGACGTTCTTCTGGAGAAGTACCTTACGTTTCTTCCGGCGAATAAAGTGGTGGCGCAGATCGGATGCAAAGTGCTTCCGGATGGCGCGGTGGAAGAGGTGTGCCGGGCGCTGAAGACCGCCGGCTACAAATTTGCGTTTGACGAGTTCAAGGCCAGAGATCCGCGTGAATCGATCATCGATCTTGCCGACTTCCTCGCGGTGGATATCAAGCAGACTTCCTGGGAAGACATCCTGCGCGTCACCAAAACGTACGGTAACCAGAGCCTGGGTTTGCTTGCGGAAAACGTGGAGACGCGGGAAGAATTCGAATACGCGCAGAAGGCGGGTTTTCACTATTTCAACGGTTATTTCTTTCGCAAACCTGAGATGATTCGCACGCTAGCGGTGCCCGCGAACCGAGTCACCTATCTGCGTCTGCTGCAGGCTGTCTCCAGGCCCGAAATGCAATGGGACGAAATAGAGAACCTCATCAAGAAAGATGCCGCCCTCTATTTTCGTTTGCTTCGCTATTTGAATTCCTCTATCTTCGGCATTCGCGGTGAGGTTCAATCTGTCAATCAAGCGCTCACGATTCTGGGGGAAAATGAGCTCCGCCGCTGGTGCCGTCTCGCCGGCGCATTCGAGCTGTCGGGCGATCGGCCTTCTGACCTTATTCTCGCGGCGCTTGTCCGCGCCCGTTTCGGTGAGCTGGTTGAAAACAGAGTGGAACACGGATCGGCCGACCTCTTCTTGGTCGGGCTGCTCTCGTTGATGGACGCCATACTGCAAATCCCAATGAGCCTGGTGATCGACGGCCTGTCCTTGGATACCGATTCCACAGCAATGCTGTTGGACAATGGAGGCCCTTTGCTTCCTTTGTATCGTCTCATCTGGGCTCTTGAATACGGTGCTTGGGGCGCGGTGGTCCGAGCATGCGATCAGCTCGGTCTGCCTGAAGAGTCCGTCGCCGAAGCCTTCTCGAACGCCATGGGATGGGCTCAGTCGATGACTTCGGCACTTTAGACTTGCAGCAAATCTGACGGCATGCGCAGTGCAGGTGTCCCAGTCAACCTGACGATTCTCGCCCCATCAGCCGTCCCTATGTAGCCGGTGTTCGTCACTCCGGCTGGCGGAGTGGAAGCCCCTGCGTGATAGCCTGCTAGGCAATGCGGCTTATACCAAATAGGCTGCGTCAGGTTCCTTTCGGGCCCGTTGCCGGCTAGTTCGTTGCCGATAGCTTGGCCTGCGGACCCTCCTTGAGGACACCGATGAAACAATTGAGCCTTGTTTCGGTCCTGCTTTTTGCAGCAGGAATCGCCATGGCGCAAGCGCCTTCGACCACTGCGACTGACAATGAAAAGCCTGTTCCCCCGGCGACCATCAAGAGTTTCGACCCCTCGGCGATCGACACCACCGCGGACCCGTGCAAGGACTTTTATCAGTACGCCTGCGGCAAATGGTTGAAGAACAGCCCGATTCCATCGGACCAAGTGCGCTGGGTGCGCTCCTTTTCACTCCTTCAGGAACGCAACCGCTATTTGCTCTGGCAGGAACTCGACACCGCCGCGAAAGACCCGAAGACTCCGCTTGAAAAGCAATACGGAGACTTTTATGCCGCATGCATCAACACCGATCTTGTAGAGCAGAAGGGCCTCGCGCCGCTCGAAACTGCGATGCAGCAGATCGCGGGCCTCAATGATCCGCACAAGATTGCAACCGTCATGGGTGATCTCGAAGAGGAGGGAGCGCCTGCGCCGCTCTTTCGCTTTGGCGTGGGACAAGATGAAAAGGACTCGACCAAGCAAATCATCCAAATCTCACAGGGTGGCCTCTCCCTGCCGGATCGCGACTACTACATTGTGGACAATCCACGGTTCCAGCAGATCCGCAAGCAGTATGTCGACCACGTGACCAAAATGTTCACGCTGGCGGGTGACAGCCCTGAATTGGCTGCCAAAGAAGCGGCCGCTGTGATGGAGATTGAGATCGCGCTTGCCAAGGCCTCCACCAGCCGCACGGACTTGCGGCAGCCGGAGAATCACTACCACATCTACACAGTAACCGATTTTCAAAAGCTGGCGCCCGATTTCGATTTCAGCGTCTACTTCACCGATGTGAAGGTGGGTCACTTCGACACTCTCAACGTGGCCACGCCGAACTTCTTCAAAGCCGTCAATGAATTGACTGCAAGTGAACCCATCGATACGTGGAAGTCCTACTTTCGCTGGCACGTGATCCACGGGTCGGCGACGAATTTGCCGAAGGCCTTTTTCGACGAGAATTTCGCATTCTTTGGCAAGACTCTGGCCGGCCAGCAGGCGCCGCAACCGCGCTGGAAGCAGTGCACGTCCCTGACCGATCGCGCGCTAGGCGAAGCAGTGGGCCAGGACTGGGTAAAGCAAAATTTTCCGCCCGCAGCCAAGGAAAGCATGGACAAACTGGTTGCGGCTCTCGAAAAGTCATTGGGTGACGATATCAAGACTGTCCCCTGGATGGGCGATGACACAAAAAAGGCTGCAGAAGAAAAGCTCGCACTATTCCGCAACAAGATCGGCTATCCGGAAAAATGGCGCAGTTACGCCGGCCTGAAAGTCGACCGCAACGATCTGATCGGCAACGTGCAGCGCAGCGCCGTCTTCGAAATGCAGTGGGATCTGAACCATCTCGGCAAGCCGGTGGATGAGAAGGAATGGGGCATGACGCCGCCCACAGTCAACGCCTACTACGATCCTTCAATGAACGACATCAATTTCCCGGCCGGAATCCTGCAGCCGCCGTTCTTCGATTTCAAGGTCGATCCTGCGGTGAACTTTGGCGGCATTGGCGTGGTGATTGGCCACGAAATGACGCATGGCTTCGACGACCAGGGATCGAAATACGATGGCAAGGGCGATCTGCGGGAATGGCAGACGGCTGAGGATCGCAAGCAATTCACCGAGCGCACCGATTGCGTCGCCGACGAATACAGCGGTTTTGAGGCGGCTCCTGCGCACGGCGAAGTTGCCGCGCAGAACCTCAACGGCAAGCTGACACTGGGCGAGAACACAGCCGACAATGGCGGCCTGCGCATCGCCTATATGGCGTTGCTGGACACGCTGGCGTCTGAAGGCAAGACGATCAACGAGAAGATTGATGGTTACACGGAGGCGCAGCGGTACTTTATTGGATTTGCCCAGGTATGGTGCCAGAACCACACCGAGCAGGTCGCGCGTCAGTTGGCCTTGACCGATCCTCACTCGCCCGGCAAGTGGCGTGTGAACGGGTCGGTGCAGAACTTCGACGAGTTCGGCAAGGCCTTTGGCTGTAAGAAGGGGCAGCCGATGTACCCTGAGAAATCCTGCCGCGTTTGGTAATCAAACCGACCGGCCCCGGAGTCGTACAGTACACCTGCGCCTTCGGGGCATCTGTCCGCGCACTGTTCTCAAGGCCAACGTAATCAGCGGGAATTCCGTTTGTTCGGGCCGCTGCCGCGTTGACGTTTGTTGCTTACATGGCGTCAAAGAAACAACAGCGTCAGAAAAGAGATGCTCTGCCCATTGCTCTCTGAACACCGCTAAGGACAGGACTGAATGCGAGGCTTGGAACGACGAGCTTGATGGCGCCGGGGATTCGAAACGAGGGCCAAACTAGGCACAATGTGCCTCGGCCTTTTACAATGCATCAGGGACCCATCCCAACCCAGCTTTGCTGAGGAACCAGACAACTTGGCGGCCTAGCCGAACCAGGATGAAGGAATCGCATGAAGTTTACGAAATTCGGCAAGACCCTTCTGATGATTGCCATCTCCGCCGGCATCATCCTGGGAATTACGTCTTGCGTCCAGAGTTATTCAGTCGGTTATTTGTACGTCACGGGCACAACCAATGCAGGGTCAAGCAATAGCGGGATCGTCAGCGGCTTCAAAGTCGACCACAACAAAGGGTTGCTGACCCCCATCAACGGGTTGCCCATTGGCTCCGGAGGAACCAATCCGGGCCGGGCGGTCTTACTCACCGGCGGGCGCTTCATTTATGTCCTGAATCGCGGCAAAAACTCGACGGGAACAGCAAATTGCACGCTAGCGGACCAGTGCTCAGGAGCCAACATCACGCAATTTGCGATTGGCGGCAACGGAGTGCTTTCGACGCAGGAGACGTTCTTCACCCAGGGGATCAATCCCATTCGGCTTGTTGCTGACAGTTCGGGCAACTTCATTTACGTCCTGGATCAAATCGCCCCCAATAGCTCGTCCTGCACCCTGGCGCTCGGCGCCGGAGTCACTTCCTGCGGCGATATCACGGCGTTCAAGGTCGACCCCAATACCGGGCGCTTGACGCTGATCGTGAACGCGCAGGTGACCTCGGCAAGCGGACAGCCATTGCCGTACTTCCCTGTTCCCTCGGGTCCGATCGACTTTGTGCTCTCGTCGAGCTACCTTCTCACTATGAGCGGAACGCCCGCCACCGGCGATTCGGTCTTCCCGTACACCTACAGCTCAGCGACTGGACAACTCACCATCAACCAAAACAGCGCACAGCCGCTGAATATCGCACAGGCCACCGCCATCGTGAGTGCTGGCGGTGTAGTGTACGTTCTCGACAATGAAGGAACCCAGGTTCAGGCCGCCGCACCCGGCGCAACGGGCCAGATTCTGCCCTTCACCGTGGGAACCAACGGTGCGTTGCAGCAGCAGACCGGCGGCGCGGTGCCGGATGACGTTACCCAATCCAATCCGGTCTATCTTGTGCTGGAAAGCAAGGGAAAATGGGTGTATGTCGTCAATCAAGGCAACAACACCAACAACACCAACTCGCAGAGCGGCATCACCGGCTATGTGCTCGACCCGACGACACACCAGTTGAGCGAGATCTCCGGGAGCCCATGGGGAACCGGAGCCGGTCCGCAATGCTTGCTCGAGGATCCCTCGAACCAGTACCTGTACACGGCGAACTTCAACGACTCAACAGTGACTGGCCGCACGATCGACCAGAATACCGGCGTCCTGAGAGACCTGCAAGGCTCCGCCAACAAGGCCTATCCGTTGAGCGGTCCTGCAGCTTGGTGCATTGTCACAGGACGCACGAGTTGATCCATCGGAAATCTCAGACGGGCAGGAGGTTCGTGATTCGAATCGCTTCTGCCCTTGATTCCGAAGACTCCGGATTTCTGAAAGACTTTAACGGAATTGCAAATGCGACTTTTGCAATCGCCGAAATTGACTCAAACTTCAACCGGAATACTGGGGCGAGTTTCCGCTCCGCGAACGAAAGATGCGCATGATGTTGAACAGGTCGAGCCAGCTGGTGCTGGCCTCCGCAGTGAGCCTGGTGGCAGCCGGATTTCTGACCGCCTGCGGGACACTTACGGCTGATTTCGTCTACGTGACGAGCGCGAAAGCCGCGGGCCCCAATAACTATGGCGAGATCGACGTTTTCGAGGTCAACACCGAATCCGGCTTCATGCGCCATATCCCCACTTCTCCTTTCCCATCGGGAGGGCGTAATCCGGTTGCCGAAGCGACTTCGCCCGACAATACCACTCTCTACGTCGTGAACGAAGACGACAACACGATTGTGCAGTTCGCCATTGGCACAGACGGCAAGGTTTATCCGCAGAACACCACGAACACGCCGGGAGTATTTCCGCTCGCGGTTGCAACAGCGGGCAAGTTTCTATTTGTGGCGGACACCTACCAGCCATTACCGTCTTGCTCGACTGCTGCGCCATGCTCAGGCTCGGTTGCGGTATTCCCCATCCTGACTGCTGCGCAAGCACAGGCTCTCAAGCCGCCGCAGCCTGTGGATACGCTGGGATCGGCTGTCGTGAATTCGAGCATCAGCGCCAGTTACTGGCCACTCACGCTGCCATCGAGCCCGAAAGATGTGTTGACGCCGACTGCGATCACGACCGCCGCGTCCGGCGCTTATGTTTATGTGACCGCATTTGACGCCACTGCCGGAGGGGGCTACATCTTCGGCTTCACGGTAAATGCGGACGGCACACTTACTGCCCTGAACGGCGGAGTGCCATTTACGGCTGGCGCGCAACCAACGTCGATTGCGAGTGCTCCTGGCGGCAACGTCATTTACGTGACCGATTCTGCGAACAACGACGTTCTTGTCTACTCGGCGAACTCTGGAATCCTGACCGCGCTCAGCGGAAGTCCGTTCCCTGCCGGGAACGCACCCGCTGCCGTGGTTGTAGACGCATCAGGAAATCATGTATTCGTCGCGAATTCTCTGGATTCGAATCTGACCGTTTATTCATCCAACGGCGGGGTTCTCAGTTCACTCGGCGTATACACGACCGGTACGCAACCAGTTGCGATCGGGATCGATCCATCGTTGAATGAGTACATTTACACGGCGAATTTTCTCGGCAACTCCGTAACCGGCTTCCAGGTGAATGCCACGACCGGCACTTTGCTGAACTCGCAGGAATCGCCCTACGGGGCGAATGCAAATCCCACGGCGGTCGCTGCAATTCCGCATGGAAAGCCAAAGACGTAGTTGCATTGGTAACTCGATTTCAGGTGACTTAGGAACACCCCGTAAGCGGCTTTTACAATACTTACGGGGCATCGAAAACAGAAATTCCCGGGCGTGACGTGCATTGCCCACCACGAAGGAAGCGCATGAAGTTCAGCAAATTTGCGGGGTCCCCGGCGACAGGTCTTCGTCGCTGGGGTGGCTTGAGCCAGCTCATTCTGGTCTCTACCATCGGCCTTTTAGTGGCCACCTTTTTGACTGCCTGCCAGCTAGTCACTATTGACTATGTATTCGTGGCCAGTTCTGCCCCCAGCACAACAAGTCCCAATGGGCAAATCGACACCTACGCGTCGGACTCGCAATCTGGCGCGCTGCGCAAAGGCGCCGCGACGGTTTCTTCCGGAGGCGTGGACCCGGTCGCAATGGCTGTCTCGTCCGATTACACCAATCTGTACGTCGCCAACGCAGGAAACAATACAGTAGTTCACTTTGAAATCGCCCCGAACGGTGTGCTCACGGCTAAGGACACGGTTACTTTGAGCGATCCGCCGGTTTCGCTGGCTGTGAGCACTGCAGGCACTTATCTCTATGTTGTTTCCGGGACCACCAGCGCAACGTTGACCGAGTACGCGCTTTCGTCCGGTGCGATCGGCTCGGCTACCACGCAGATTGCCTTGCAGATCCCGGGGTTCACTACGGACGCGGTCGTTCCCACCGGCGTGACGGTGTTGGCGAACAACAGCGTGGTCCAAGGCAATGCCGTGTACGCCACGGTTTACGATCAGTCCGCATATAACCCCGGCGGAACAACAACGAGTACGGCGCATCCAGGCTGGGTGTTCGGTTTCACGATCGGTTCGGGAGGCGCTCTTGCGCCGGCAAGTGGCAGCCCGTACCAGGCTGGAGTCAAGCCCTCGGCCCTCGTCTCGGATCCGACAGACCGCTTTGTCTATGTCACGGATTTCGCTTCGAACCAGCTGATTGGCTACGGAATTCAATCTGGCAGTGCCCTGCACTTTCTGATTAACGGACCATTCCGGACCGGCAATGAACCTCAAGCGGTGACGATCGATCCCCGCGGCAAGTACATGTACGTCGCTAACGCACTGGATTCCTCGGTTTCGGCATACCTCATCGATCTGACGACAGGGACGCCGTCCGCCGCGGTCAATCCCACGGGGTCGGCTATCAACTCGACCGATACGGAGCCCCTTGCGCTTGCGGTCGACCCGGCATTGGGCCGGTTCGTTTACACCGCCAACTACCTTGGCAACTCGGTCTCCGGATTCCGCCTGGATCCCAACGCTGGCAACTTGACGCCGACACAAGCCACTCCTTATCCATCGGACCAGAAGCCTACCGCGATTGCGATCGTTCCACACGGCAACCACTCTACGCAGACTGTTACGCCGTAGGATTCAAGGACCCAGCGAAAAGGCCCAGTCGACGGATGGCTGGGCCTTTCTGTTCCCTGAGCAGAATTTTGAATTCCACCCAGGAGCTTGTGCGGGGTGCGTCGCCGGCTGCCCTTATGCCTGCATCCACTTTCGTAATTGCCGCTGCGCCGGCTTTTCGATGAAATACAGGGCGAACAGGGCCATGAGGATGAGCAAGATGTAGCTGATCCAGGGATCGAAGCGGCTCAGGCCGGCCCGGTCAAGCATATGCGTATCGTGAATCAGATTCCACATGTTGAAGTGAAGAAGATAGAGGCAGTAGCTTGCTTCGCCGACGAACACCAGTGGCCGTGCACCGATGGTGTGGGCCAGCGGATTCTCGCCGGCAAGCCCCAGAATGATGCAGCCAAAGAGCGGCATCAGCAGTCCATCGTGCAGTAATGGATAAGGCATCACTCCGGAGGACAGAACTCCGAACAGAGCGGCGAATCCGAATACTCCTAGAAAGAGCCGCAGAAAGCCGGGCCGCGGCATCACGGCGTCGAGACCCGCAAGCAAAACGCCAAAGGTGAAGCTCGCCAGGTGCGGCAGCGGCGTGTACTTCAGAGCCTGAAGCCACGGGCCATAACTAAATCGGTCGGGGTGCGGAATGCCGTCGGGGTCGAAAAGTATATAGAGGGTTCCTGGAATCAGACCCAGCATCCAAATGCCGCCCAGCTTCCAGATGTGATCCCTGATCCTCTGCGGCTCTTTCCATCGCGCCATCCACGGAAAAATCACGTAGTAAAACGACTCGGCAGACATGGTCCATGCCGGCGTGTTCAGGAACGTCGCGATCTCCGGGATCCAGCCCTGGAGCAACAACGGCGCCAGTACGATGCCCGCCCAGAACATGCCGTGCGTGTGCGAGACCCACTCTTGCGGCAACACGCGCCAGGCAAGCAGCAGGCTCAACAGATAGATGGGATAGAGCCGCGTAAATCGCGCCTTGTAGTAGCGGATAGTGTCGAACTGGCCAGCCCGCGCACGCGCTGAGTAGTTGTACGCCATCACAAAACCGGAGAGCAGGATGAAGTAGCTCACCGAGGCGTAGCCCGCATTGACGACGGGAGCCAGCCAGCCAAACCATTGAGGATTGGAGAAGTGGAAGAGGACGATGTTGATGGCCGCGAAGCAGCGCAGACCGGTCAAGGCTTTCAGCGGGGCTGGCTTTGGGCTCTCCACTTACGTTTAGACGACTCCCCGACTGACGCAGTCCATCCATGGAGAGTCGCTGCGCGGCCGCTCTGAAAGTGACACTGAGAACTGATTACCGAAAACGGGATTTCAGGCGGTCACCAGCGATCCAACCTTCTCGCCTGCTGCCACGCGCCGAATATTTCCCGGCTGGTTCATATTGAAGATGATCATGGGCAAGTTGTTGTCCTTGCAAAGGCTGACGGCGGTCAGATCCATGACTTTCAGGCCCTGCTTCAGGATCTCCATATACGTGATCTCGTCGTACTTCACGGCATCTTTGAACAGCACCGGATCGGCGTTGAAGACGCCTTCGACTTTGGTACCTTTCAGTAGCACGTCGGCCTTGATTTCCATGGCGCGCAAGCTGGCGGCGGTGTCAGTTGAGAAAAACGGATTGCCAATCCCCGCAGCGAATATAACCACGCGGCCCTTCTCGAGGTGGCGCACTGCCCTCCGACGAATGTAGGGCTCGGCGATCTGATTCATGAAAACGGCCGACATCACGCGACACTGGACGTCGCGAGCCTCAAGGGCGTCCTGGAGGGCAATGGCATTGATGACAGTGGAAAGCATGCCCATGTTATCGGCAGCCACGCGGTCCATTTCCTTCGCTTGCTGCGCGACGCCGCGAAAGAAGTTGCCGCCGCCCACAACGATTCCGATTTCGACGCCCATTGCGTGGACTTCTGCCAATTCGGCGGTGATTTCGGAGACTTTGTCGGCGTCGAGGCCAAACTGTTTGGGTCCTGCGAGCGCCTCGCCGGATAGCTTGAGAACAATCCGCTTATACATGCTTTTTTGAGTATCGCATACGGCCAGTGACCTCCAAAGCGAGGTTCCCGCGGCCCCGCACTCCACAATCAAAGTCCATTTTCGGGGCAGGAAGGGGAGAATTGAGCACAAGGGAGCTCATGCAGCTTCAATCTCTCTCCCTGGCGATTCCGGGGCTGCGTGGCCGGACTGCCCGATTTCGCTCGAGGGCAGCAGGATGGAGAATACTGTGCCACTGGGGGAAATGGTGCGGGAACGAAACCGCAGTTTGCCGTGATTCCGCCGGACGATGTCCCTGGTCAGCCAAAGGCCCAGTCCCGTGCCGCGACTGCCCTTGGTGGTAAAGAATTGAGTGAACAAGCTGGGGCGGATCTCGTCATGAATGCCGCTGCCCGTATCTGCCACGGTCACGCGCGCGCAGCCGTTTCCACCGATTGACGTAGAAGACACGCGCAGGTGCAGGGTGCCTCCTCCCGGCATCGCATCGAGAGCGTTGCCGATGAGATTCACCAAGGCCTGCCGGATCTCCCCAGCGGAGCAGAAGGCAATAGTCTTTGGAGCTTTGATAGCGAGGTTGATCCGGCGTTCCCGAAGCTTTCCCTTAAACAGAGCGAGCGCTGAAGCAATGATTTCGGAAAGTTCAGTCAGTGCAGGAATGGCTGGCGCACGATGATACCGAAGCGTCTGGCTGATGATCTCGCTGATGCGCGAAAGCTCCTGAGATGCCAGTTTAGAAAAGGTCTGCGCGTCCTCGATGGACACACTGTTCTCAACCAGATAAAGAAGATTACCGATTGCCTCAAGAGGATTATTGACTTCGTGCGCCATGGTGGCAGCGAGTTGACCGCCTGCCGCGAGCCTTTCAGTGTTGCGCAGCGCCTCGTCGGTTCGAGATTGCCTCTCGGTCGCATCCCGGATTTCCAGTTGTTTCAACCTTGAGGTGTAAGCGACCTGCACCGCGCTCAGCAGAAGCTCCTTGCGAACAGGACGATCCAGGAGAAAGAGACTGCGAATCTCCATCCGCACCTGGCTTGCCGTTGCCGCATAGCGCGACTCGCTGGAGCCGCTCGTAAGCAGCATGACGGGCAGATCGGACCAGATTGGTTGGACACTTACAATTCTTCGCAGCGAAGCGAGACCGTCGTTGGCTAAGGCTTCGTCGGTGAGAATCAACCCCAGAAGAAATGGGCTCTCGATCAATTCGACTTCGTGGATGGTTTTCAAATGGACTGCCGCGTAGCCAGAACAACTGAGAAGCGAACAGATCAGTTCTCCGTCGCGGCCAACGGGAGCGACAATGACAAAACTGAGGGAATGGGCCCGGTCCGGCTTCACAAAAGTGGTTGTCCTCCCTTGAATTCCGGGGTGCCAGTGAGCACGCCGGTAAAATTCTTGAGCGGGTCGCCAATGCTGAGCCGGCCATTTCTGATCAACAGCTCACGAATCGAACGCTCGTGCGGGCCGGAACGGCGCTTGACAACCGACAGCGCCTGCCGCACCTCACCTGCAGCCTCAAAATAGCGCAACAGCAGCACATTGTCGGCCAGGTAACTTACGTCGGTAGGCGACGAGATTGTGTGTCCGGGCAGCCCATACTGCGCCAGCACCATAAAAGAGGCCACACCAACTTGATTCAAATAGGAGAGCACCTCGTGAAGCTGCACAGTCAGTGCGTGCTCTTCACTCATGGAGTTCAACAACCCGTTCAGGCTATCGATCACGACAATGCGCCAATTGTTGTTTTCGACGCCCAGACGAATCTGTTGGACAAATTCGCCTGGAGACAGTTCCGCCGGATCAATCTGCTCCAGATAGACGGTTCCGTCTTCAAGGTATCGATCCACTTCAAGACCGAGGCCGCGACTGCGCTCGATGAACGATTGCCTTGTCTCGTCGAAGGCGAAGATGGCACTCCTCTCGCTGCGCTTGGCTGCAGAGACGACGAACTGTGTGCACAACGTGGACTTTCCGCAGCCGGTGGGGCCGACGATGAGCGTGCTGGTTCCACGCTGAACGCCTCCGTTAAAAAGCGCATCCAGTTCGGCGAGGCCGCTGGGCAGGTCTTCTGCTAGCACTGACACCTCGTCGCGGCGATGTTCACTCGAGACCAACCTTGGGAAAACCTTTACACCGCCCTTCACGATAATGTAATCGTGGTACCCCTCGCGAAAACTGGAGGCACGCACTTTCAGAACCTCCATTCGGCGCCGCGTACTGCCATAGTTGCGCTGCAGCACTTCGAGGCTGATCACTCCATGGGCGATGGTTTGAACCTGGCTTTCCGGGTTATTGCGAAATCGCTCGTCGAGCAGCAGCGTGGTGCAGTCTCTTCCCTCAAAGAACTGCTTCAAGCTCAGGATCTGCCTACGGTAGCGAAGGGAGTCTCGGGCCAGCATGCGCAACTCCGACATCGAATCAATCACGACGCGCGAAGGAGACAAGTCTCGCACCTTGGCAAGAATGGTTTCAAGCACGTCGGCCAACTCCACTTCCGCAGGCTGAAAGACCGTGTACTGCTCTGTCGAGCCGGCAATTTCCGGTGGCGAAATCTTCGCGATGGTCACGCAATCGATTGTGAATCCATGTGAAGCAGCCACGTGACGCAGTTCCGATTCACTCTCCGCCAGAGAGATGTACAAGCCGGTTTCGCCTTGTTTGGCTCCCTCCAGCAGGAACTGCAGGGCTAAGGTTGTCTTGCCAGCACCGGGGTTGCCCTCGATCAGGTAAAGAAAACCTTTGGCCAGTCCTCCATGAAGAATGTCATCGAGCCCAGCGATCCCTGTTAACAGGCGAGTTTGTCCGTTCTCCATCCGTCCGCCTTACTCCTGGTCGCAGTTGCATGCTTTTCTCGTTTGATGATCTACGGCGCCAAGTTAGAGGCCAGAGCGCCATATTGCTGCCAACTTGATAGACCACCTCGGTGGAATTCCCGGAAGCAATCCCATGCTTCTGAGAAGAAGTTCCCTGCGTTTCTAGTTGAGCCTGAACTCGGTGGGCTTCAAATGGGGGCTTCAAATGGATGAGCCGGCCGAACCACCTTGTCGGATCCGAACGTGATGCGTAACTCAGTCTTTTATGATGCAAACTCTAGGCAAGCTGGTCGCGACGGCTTGTCCTCGTTGCAATCTGATGCAGGCGGAAATCCCTGTGTTGCTTAAGGGCTTGGGGTGGTTGAGTATCGCCCCGGAAGTGGCGTAAACTTCCGGGCCTAGCGCACAGACCTAGTCAGAAATGCAAAGGCCCGGAGCGGGTGCTCCGAGCCTTCTGATCATTGAGCCGGATTGCCGAGATTACTCGCCCGCGGGCTCGACGGCCTTGGTCTGGGACACGGTCCAATCGGGTGCGCCAACCTTGAAGCGGGCGAAGCGGCGGACGGTGATGTTCTCGCCGAGTTTGCCGACTTTTTGCGCGACGAGTTCCTTGATGGAGATGGCCTGGTCCTTGATGAAGGGCTGTTCGAGGAGGCAGACTTCCTCATAGAACTTCGCCATCTTGCCGTCGACGATCTTCTCGATGACCTGTGCGGGCTTGCCAGTGGCAGCAGCCTGCGCGCGATAGATTTCCTTCTCGCGCTCCAGGTCCTCAGTGGTCACGTCTTCGGGCTTCACGTAGCGCGGATCACTCGCCGCGATGTGCATCGCGATGTCCTTGAGCAGTTCCTGGAAGTCGTCGGTGCGGGCAACGAAGTCGCTCTCGCAGTTGACTTCGAGGAGCACGCCGATTTTGCCGCCGGCATGAATGTAGGTGCCCACCGCGCCTTCGTTGGTGGTACGGGCCGCCTTTTTCTGCGCGGATGCCATGCCTCGTTTCCTTAGAACAACGAATGCGTCTTCAATGTTCCCCTTGGTCTCCTGGAGAGCCTTGAGGCAGTCGCCCATGGGCGCGCCGGACTTTTCACGAAGATTCTTCACCAACTTTGCATCAATCTTGTCAGCCACTGTCGTCATCTCTCTTCTTTAGTCTCCACCCAATCCTTCGATTGGCTTCAGCCAGATAATTCTTGGCAAAGGAAAAGCGTGACCTGAATTTCGGCGGCCACGCTTGTCTCAGTATGCGCACATTCATGCGCAGAAATGATTAAAAGCCTTCCGCTACTTCTGCCTCGTCCAGCGCGGCCACCGCGGCTGGAGCCTTGCGAATGCCGCCGCCCAGGGCTGCTTCGAGGTCGACTTCTTCCACTGCGGCTGCGTCGACTGCTACGACTTCATCGGGCAGGGCCACGGGAACTACTTCTGCAAAGGCCTTGTCGCCGACGAGGTTCACGCCCTCGGCAGCCGAGTCGGCAATCTTCGAAGTGAACAGGCGAATCGCGCGTAGCGCGTCGTCGTTGCCTGGAATCACGTAGTCGACGACCGTGGGGTCGCAGTTGGTATCGACCACAGCGACGACTGGGATGCCTAGCTTGCGGGCTTCCTTGACGGCGATTGCTTCGTTGTTCGAGTCGACGATGAAGAGCGCGTCAGGCAGGCGCTTCATGGTCTTGATGCCGGCCAAATTTGCCTGGAGGTGCTTACGCTCGCGCTCCAACTTGATCACTTCCTTCTTGGTCAGCAACTCGTATCGGCCGTCCGTGGCCATATCATCCAGTTCCTGAAGGCGCTTCACCGATTTCTGCACCGTCACCCAGTTGGTGAGCAGTCCGCCCAGCCAGCGCTGATTGATGTACGGCATTCCAGCGCGGTTTGCCTCTTCGGCGACGGCGTCCTGCGCCTGGCGCTTGGTGCCGACGAACAGAATCGTCTTGCCACTGGCGCACAGGTCGGTTACGAATTTCGACGCATCTTTGAAAAGCTTGAGCGTCTTTTGCAGGTCGATGATGTAGATCCCGTTGCGCTCACCGAAGATGTAATCCTTCATCTTGGGATTCCAGCGCTTGGTCTGATGCCCGAAGTGAACACCCGCTTCGAGCAGCTCCTTCATTGTGATCGTGGCCAATGGGCCTCCTTCGTGGATTGCATCCGGGCAGATACTTCGTGGGCCCGGATTGAACCCGCTTGCGCGGGAGATTGAAAAACCAGCTCCTAGCCTCTAGCTTTCAGCTTCTAGCTCTTTCGTTCCGGAATCCGCCTCTTCAAGATCCCAAGTGGCCCATCCGGGCAAAAGAAGCTAGAAGCTAGAGGCTAAAAGCTAACAGCTGCAAGCGCGTTAACGCTTGCTGAACTGGAACCGCTTGCGGGCACCCTTCTGCCCGTACTTCTTACGTTCTTTCTGGCGCGCGTCGCGCGTCAGCAGTCCTTCGGCCTTGAGCATCTTGCGCAGCTCGGGGTTGAACACGATCAATGCACGGGCTACGCCCATCTTGACGGCGTCTGCCTGCGAAGACACGCCCCCCGAGGAAACGGTGGTCACGACGTCAAAGCTGCTCGCCAGCTCGGCAACAACCAAAGTGCGCTTGGCGGAGACGCGCTGCTGCTCGGTGACAAAGTATTCTTCGAATGCCTTGCCGTTGACCTTCCACTCACCCGTACCGGGACGCAGAAAGACGCGGGCGATCGCCGACTTGCGGCGGCCTGTCCCGTAGTATTGAACCAAATCTGCCATACGTTGCTTAGCTCCTAGCTACTAGCTTCTAGCCTCTAGCTAGAAACCAAAACTTTCGACCACGAACTTCAAAGCTAGCGGCTAGAAGCTAGCAGCTAGCGGCTGCTGTTAAGCGATTTCGAGTGCCACCGGCTGCTGCGCCGCGTGCGGGTGCTTGTCGTCGCGATAAACCTTCAACTTCGATCCCATGGCCCGGCCCAGCTTGGTCTTGGGCAGCATACCTTTGATCGCCTCCTCCAAAACCTTTTCCGGCCTGCGGTTAATAAGGCGGGTAAAGGACTCCTCGCGCAGACCGCCGGGGAAACCGGTATACCGGCGATACAGTTTGCTTTGAGCCTTGAGGCCTGTGAGGCGGACCTTTGCTGCGTTGATCACGATGACGTGGTCGCCCATGTCAATGTACGGCACGTATTTGGGGTTCAGTTTGCCGCTGAGGACACTGGCAGCCTTGGTGGCCAGCCGTCCCAGCGTCTGCCCCTGGGCATCTACCACATACCATTTGCGGTCAATATTCTTGCCGCTCGGAACAAAGGTCGACATTTTCTTCCTGCCTTTGAAAAAACTCTTCGACCGCACCGACCGGTCGCAAAAATCTCGCGCAAAGCGCTGGTGCCCACGCAAAAGCGCAGGGCCTGATTCCACCCACTGCCAAACAAACCTGTTCGCGTGAGGATTGCGGGGAGTTGGCCCTCGAAGGGGCTCTGGCTCGACTGGACTCGACCGACGAATGTCCAGCGGCTGATGGCCTGTTCCGGGAAGACCCCATTTTCAGAGGACTTATCGGCAGGGTCAGGTTGAGCACACACAGACCCCAGGCACAACACCGCGCAAGGACTCTAGAATAACCGAATTAAAATGCAGAGTCAACGGAATCACGCTGTCGATCGAGATCCAATACCACCCCTTGTTCGGCCCGATTCGACTGCCCTAGGTTCCACATCGGTAACTAGATAGCCGCCCACTTCCCGTATACATTGGAGGCCATGGCAATCGTCGGGGAAAGTGCCGGATCGAAGTTCGTTGAAGCCCCGATGGATCCTGCCGAGACCCGGAATCCACCGCGGCCGACGAGTTACTGGCGAATCGCCGCGGCCTGCGGCATTGTGATGGCTGGCTTTCTGGCGATTGCGGGCTCCTACGCTGTGAGCCTGCAAGGCATCAATCCCACGGCCAGCGACTTCATTGGTTACTGGGTAGCAGGCCAGCAGTTAGTGCGTCATGCGAACCCCTATGATCTCCAGGCCGTGCTCCAACTGGAGAAGAGCGTAGGCTATGACGGCGCCGAACCGCGGCTGACTCCTAGTCCGCCTGTGGGGTTGCTCCTTCTTCTGCCGCTCGGCGAACTTAGCGTGAGGGCCGGGCTCTTTGTCTGGACCATGACGCAGTTTGCTGCTTTGGCGTTGTCGTTGACAGTTCTTTGGCTGCTGCACGGGCGTCCGCCGACGCGACTACACCTTTTCGGCTTCGTCTTCGCGCCGGCGATTGCGTGCCTTCAGGCGGGACAACTTGGCGTATTCCTTCTGCTCAGCGTCGTATTGTTTCTCTATTTCATTCGGACCAACCCATTCCTTGCCGGCGCAGTCTTGCTGCCTTGCATGCTGAAGCCGCATTTGTTCGTACTGTTTTTCCTTGCGCTGATTCTCTGGGCCGGGTTCAACCAGGCCTACCGCGTGCTTGAAGGAGCCGCTTCGATCGCGGCTGCAAGCAGTGCAGTGACGTTGTTCTTCGATCCTGCCATCTGGACACACTACGTCGCGATGACTCGATCGGCAACCCTGCAGGACCGCTACACTCCGACGTTAGGTGTGGCCTTCCGACTCATGGTCGCGTGGAACGCGGAATGGCCGCGTTTCGTCCCGCTGGCGATCGGTTGCGGATGGGCATTCTGGTATTTATGGACTCGACGCGATCACTGGGACTGGATGGACCAAGGACTGCTGGTGCTCCTGGTTTCGGTGCTTTGTTCGCCCTATGCGTGGTTCACGGACGAATCAGTGCTTTTGCCCGCGGTGCTGACGGCAGCGATGTGCGCCAGGCAAAACAACCGATCTCCGTTGCCGATCGCCCTGGCGGCGGGAGTTGCGCTGGCCGAACTCGCAAGTGGCGTGAAGATAACAACGTGGTTTTTTCTATGGACCAGCCCGGCATGGCTCGCCTGTTATCTCTACGGGACGAGGCTGAAGAAGAGTGGCACGCAACCTGAATTGCCACAGACGTCGTCGCCGGCCAGAGCCACGGGTAACTTATGAGGAAGGTCTCCGGCCGCAAAGTTGCCGCAGCTTGCATTGTCCTCGGGGGCGCTTTGCTGGTCTGCGCTATCTACTCGATCGACTTGACCAACAAAAGCGCGACGGAAAGAGATTACATCCAGTATTGGGCCGCGGGACACCTCCTGGTGGATCATGCCAATCCCTACAGACTCGAGGCGATTCTCAGAATCGAACAGACAGCCGGACTTGAAGGACAGGATCCAAAAGCTTCGGTGAGTCCGCCCGTGGCTCTTGCGTTGCTGGCGCCCCTCGGCTTCGTCAGCGCGAAGACGGGACTCATTCTCTGGTCGCTCGCACAACTCGGCTGCCTGGCTTGCTCCATCTGGGTTTTATGGATCGTCCTGGGCAAGCCGGATTCCCGGTACCATTTGCTCGGCTTCGCTTTTGCTCCAGCACTGGCTTCCCTGCAGGCGGGCCAACTGGGCATTTTCATGCTATGCGGTATTGTTCTCTTTATTTTTCTGTGCGATGCGAGACCGTTCCTTGCAGGGGTTGTGCTGTTGCCCTGTGCGTTGAAGCCCCATTTGTTCCTGCCATTCATGGCCGCGCTTCTGCTTTGGACGATCTACAAGAGAAAGTACATTCTGATTGTGGGATTCCTCTCCGCATTCGTCACAGTTTGCGGGCTAACGGTGCTCCTCGATCACCGAATCTGGTTTGAATACTTCGATCTGATGCGCTCAACGCGATTGTTCCTAATTCCATTACCCACCTTGAGCTCAGAGCTGCGTTTTCTCATTGCGCCTGAAGCAGTTTGGCTGCAATACCTGCCTGCGGCCGTCGCAAGCGCTTGGGCGATGGGGTATTTCTGGACAAGGCGCGAACGATGGGACTGGATGGACCAGGGACTGCTTGTGCTTTTGATTTCGCTCGTGTGCGCGCCGTATGCGTGGCTGATGGATGAAGCGGTACTGCTGCCGGCAGTGCTGGTTGGCTTATATCGAGCAATTGCTGCGCGGCGCTCGTGGATTCCAATCGCGGTGTTCGGGGTGGTCGCGCTGATCGAGCTTTTCGCGGATCTTGGGATCACCTCGTGGTATTACATATGGACGACACCGGCGTGGCTGGCCTGGTATCTCTATGCGACCGGAACGTGGAAGAGCTCGCGGAAGAGACTCGACGAGTCGCCGGCGGTCCTGCCCAGTTGAATTTTCACGATATGTCACAGCGATGTAATCGGACGCGGGCATAGAATCCCGGCAACAGCTATGCCCGACGTTCTCATTCCGACCCCGCGTGGCCGAATGCCCGCATATCTTGCCGTTCCTACCTTCGTGAACCCGGCGCCCGGCGTCATTGTGCTTCACGACGTCTTGGGCATGAGCCAGGACCTTCGCAACCAGAGCGATTGGCTCGCCGAAGCCGGGTTTCTCGCGCTCTCGCCCAATCTTTACTATCGCGGCGGGCGTCTTCTCTGCATCCGCTCGGTCATCCGCGACCTCATGGCCCGCACTGGACCTGCCTTCGACGACGTCGAAGTCTCGCGCGCCTGGCTCCTCTCTAATCCCAACTGCAGCGGCAAAATCGGTGTCATCGGCTTCTGCATGGGCGGGGGTTTCGCCCTCCTGCTCATTTCCGGACACGGCTTCTCCGCTGCCAGCATCAACTATGGCGGTCCAATCCCGCCAGACGTCGATGGGTTCCTCAAAACCGCCTGCCCTGTCGTCGGTAGCTATGGAGGCATGGCGAAGTGGGAGCAAGGCCACGCCGATCAGTTGCAGCAAGCCCTCGAACGCGCTCTTGTTCCCTATGACGTGAAGGAGTACCCGGACGCCGGCCATTCCTTTATGAACAACCACCTCGGATTCGTGCTCAAGATCCTGCGCGTCAAGAGCATCGGGTACAACGAACCTGCGACAATCGACGCGCGACGGCGCATCGTGGCTTTCTTTCATGCACACCTTGAGAACGAGAACTCGAGATACGAGACCACGGTCTGAGACCGGGAGGAGTGCGAAATGGCGACTACAGCAGTTCAGCAAGACAAAACCATCGAAACAGGCCCCGGCGAGTTTCGGGGCTGGTGTCGTCTCGGCGGAATCGCCGCGTTCATTCTGATTGTTTATTCGATTGCGACTATCGCTCAGATGGCAGTCCTGGGAGGCCAGCCTGCAACCGCCGCGGAGGCCTTCGGCCTCTTGCAACGCAACAAAATGTTGGGGCTATTGCGTCTCGATCTGCCGACTGTTGCGATGATGCCCCTTTATTACCTGCTGTTTCTCGGGCTCTTTGCCGCATTGCGCCGAATCGATCGCGCGCAAGCCATGCTCGCCACCGCATTGGCTTTTGTTGGGGTAACGCTGCTGCTCGCCACACCAACGGCTCTTTCGATGCTTGCCCTCAGCGACAAGTTCGAAGCGGCGACGAGCGATGTAGTGAAGCAACAGTTCCTTGCCGCTGGGGAAGCGGTGATGGCTTCAGATATCTGGCATGCGACGGGCGCCATTATGGGCGGCGTGCTGGTGCAGTGCGGCGCAATTCTGATCTGCGTCGTAATGCTGCGCGGCGGCGTGTTCAGCAAGGGGACGGCTTGGCTCGGCATCGTAATGCACGGGCTCGACCTGGGACACATTCTTACGGGACTCTTCCTGCCCACCGCCGGCGTTGTCCTTATGGCGATTGCCGGGCCGCTCTACCCAGTGTGGTTCTTTCTGGTAGGCCGCAGGCTGCTCAAAATAGCAGCCCGCTAGTCCAATTTCGGAATTCACCCAGACTTTTTGACAGAATCGAAAGGTTCCGTTTTCTTGATGAAAACGCCACTCTGCAGCGTGTTTTCGGTCTGCACCAATTCCGAAACTGCTATAGCTCGGCAATCTGCCTATTCAGGCTGCGCTCTCGTTCATCGAGTGGACCCGGAAGCGCTTCATCTGAATTGACAGCGTGCGTTCAATTTTGCGCAACTCGCCGCGCTCGGCTGCGACAGCGAAAGTGGAAGCAACTCCGTGCGCTGAGGCGCGCCCGGTGCGTCCGATCCGATGAACGAAGTCTTCGGCGACCTTGGGAAGGTCGTAGTTGACCACATGGGCAACATTCGCGACGTCGATGCCGCGCGCGGCCACGTCGGTGGCAACCAGCACTCGATGGTGCCCCTCTTTAAAGCTGCGCAGAGCGGAGTTCCGTTGCGACTGCGAGCGGTCTCCATGAATCTGCGTAGCGGACCAGCCGGAACGAGTGAGTCGCCGTGCAACGCGATCCGCTCCGTGCTTGGTGCGGACGAAGACCAGAAAGCTGCCTTGTTCCGCGCCGAGCAGGTGCTCGAGGAGTTCCTGCTTGTTGTTCTGCTCCACTTCAAAAGTGCGCAGTTCAACATTCTCCGCGGGCTTGAGGACTGAGCCGATTTCAATACGCGCGGGATTGTTCAGATACTTGCGCGCGACTTCCTTCACTTGTCCTTCGAGCGTGGCAGAGTAGCAGAGGGTCTGACGCGTTGCTGGCAACGTGGCAGCGATGCGTGCGATGGCGGGCTGAAAGCCCATATCGAGCATGCGGTCGACTTCGTCCAGGACGAGGATTTTGACCTGATCGAGGCGGACCAGACGGCGCTTGAGAAAGTCCTCGAGGCGGCCCGGCGTGGCGACGATAAGGCGCGCCCCGCGGCGAATGGCGTCGAGTTGCGGGCGCTCCTGCATGCCGCCGACCACGAGTGCCACGGTCTGGAGATGGTGCGAGCGAATGGCCTTGAATGCCGCCTCGACCTGCATTGCCAGCTCGCGTGTGGGCAGAAGGATCAGGGCCTGAGCGGCGTTCCGCTCCGGAGTCTTTTGCAGCATTTCCACAATCGGGATGAGGAAGCTGAGGGTCTTGCCCGTGCCTGTCTGCGCGGTGGCCAGCACGTCCCGGCCTTCGAGCGCGGGGGGAATTGCTCCAGCCTGCACCGGAGTGGGGGTCACAAACTTGTTGGCGTCAAGCCGCGCCTGAAGGGCGGCCGAAAGAGAAAACTGCGAAAACTGAGTGTCCAAAATTAAATCGTTTCCTGTAGGGTTCCGGAGCCTCTGTTTTCCTTGAGGCCTGCAAACGAAACCGGACTTGAGATTCGCGCAACAAGAAATTCGGCGCGAGCCTGCATTTTAGAAATATGCGTAAGGGAGAACCAAATACGTCCCTGGGACTGACCAACGGACATTCAAGGGGAGAACGACCGCAGCCCGGAACTGCCGCACGCTACTTGCTTCGCCGATCGGCTCACTGCCGAGGGGCACCACACTCCCGATACATGGCTGGGACATTCCCAGTCAACGGGAGACCAAAGTGGCTACGCTGTAGGGGCTTGGGGAAATCTGTGCCAGGCTGAATTGCCTTGCTAGAGGCAATCGCCGCTCACGACCAAATCACTGAGCGCAAGCTAAGTATAGCACGATGTTGATTTTCGTCTTGGGTGTGGCCCGGCGCGACGGGTTACTTGTGGTCCTCAAGAGGCGCCATGCGGGCGTCAGGAAGGCCCATGCGGCGCTTGATCTCAAGAATCTCCTGAATCTTCTCGTCGGGAAGGAACGTAAGGGGTTTGCCGATCTGCTGCGCGATGAGGTAGGTCTTGCAGTAGTTCTCGAGAATTTCGACCAGCCACTCGGCGTGGGTCACTGTGTCGGCCCAGCACACGATGCCGTGGTTCGAGAGCAGGATGGCGTTGTGATCCTGAATGAAGGGCAACACGGTCTCAGCGAAGGCTTGGGTACCCGGCGTCTCGTAGCGTGCCACGGCGGAGGGGCCGATGAACATCTCGTACTCGGGGATGAGGCCGATAGGCGGGGTGGTGCCGGTGATCGCGAAAGCCGTGGCATGGGGCGGATGGCAGTGGACGACAGCGCGGGCATGCGGATTGGCTTTGTAGATTTCGAGATGCAAAAGCAATTCGCTGGTACGTGTTCCATTGCCCGCAAGCGTGTTGCCTTCGAGATCGCACAGGCAGATGTCGGTGGGCTGGAGGTCGCCCTTGCTAATCATGGTCGGCGTGCAGAGGACATAGCGCGCGCCGAGGCGCACGCTGATGTTGCCACCATTGCCATCCACGTAACTACGCTCCCACAGCTTCCGGCCGACCGCGATGATTTCCGCGCGCAGAGCATCTGCTTCATGGGAATTAGCTGCCGCTGCCGGAGAGATCTCTTCAGGGCGCGGAATACGCTGCGTTTCCCCCGCAACTTCCGTTCCCTGCTCGGCAATCGGCTGTGCCTGTTGGGTCATAATCATTCCCTGCGGGCGCGAATCCATGAGATACGACTACGAAACGACCCGGCTCCCGGCCCGCAAATGCCACAAAAGTATATTTTGGCTGAGGCTGCCAACGGGGTTCGTGACAAGAATCACAGATCAACAAACGCACGCACCGCTGGCGGCAGACTGGATCCGAGATTTCCCATGCGCTATTCGGTCGATTTTAACGAATCGATCTTGAAACTAATCGGCCGCCACAAGTTTGCGTTGCAGTTGTTCCAGCGTCTGCCCCTTTGTCTCGGGATACGTGAAGAGCACCACCAGGAACTGAATTGCCGTCATCACGGCGAAGAAAATAAACGGCGCGCCGCGCCCGATGCTCGCGGCCAATACGGGAAATTCGAGCGCGATGATTGTGTTCATCGTCCAGTGGCTGGCATTGCCCACGCCCTGACCTTTCGAGCGGACGTGATTGGGAAAAACTTCGCCGATGTACACCCAGATGACAGCCCCCTGCGACAGTGCAAAGAAGCCGATGTAGACAATCAGGAGCCAGACCAGCATTCCCTGATGCGAGTTGGTCGAAAAAATCCATGCGACTCCGGCGAGGCAAGTTGCCGTGCCCGCGGCGCCAATGAGCAACAGCGTCTTGCGGCCTATTTTGTCGATGACGCTCATGCCGACGATGGTAAAGATGAGGTTGGTCAAGCCGATGGCGATGGCCTGCTGATCGCTTGAGAGCTGGCTGAAACCGGCCGCCGCGAAAATGTCGTTCAGGTAGTAGAGGATCGCGTTGATGCCGGCGAGCTGATTAAAGGCGCCGATGGTGATGGCGAGGAAAAGCGGATAGCGGTATTTCCAACGGAAAACCGGCTCGCGTGCGGTTGCATGTTCCTCGGCCAGCGCGGCGCGGATGTCAGCCAGCTCAGCCTCGGGATTTTGCTCTCCCATCAACTTCAGCACTTCGAGAGCTTCGTCAATGCGGTCACGCGATGCGGACCAACGGGGGCTGCGTGGGATGCCGAATAACAGAGCCAGGAATATCGCGGCAGGCAATGCCGCGACGCCCACCTGCCAGCGCCACTCTGTTGCGCCCAGATGAAGAAGCCGGATGAGGTAATTCGAAGTGTAAGCAACGAGGATGCCGAAGACCACATTGAACTGAAAAGCGCCGACAAGACGGCCGCGCCATTTCGCCGGAGCAAGCTCCGCGATGTAAACCGGACCCAGCACCGAGGACGCGCCGATGCCAAGGCCACCTATAAATCGGAAGACCATCAGGGATGGCCAACTCCATGCGAGCGCGCTGCCAATGGCGGAGAGCACGTAGAGAACAGCGGTGAGGCGCAGAGTTTCGCGGCTACCCAATTTGTGCCCCACGACACCGGCACTAAACGATCCGACCACGGTCCCGATGAGGGCGATCGCCACGGTCCACCCTTTGCCGTAATCGCTCAGGTGGTAGAGGCGCACGACCGCGTCGATGATGCCGGAGATAACGACAGTATCAAAGCCGAAAAGCAGGCCACCGAGCGCTCCGGTGAGAGTGGCCTTCATCAGGTTGAAATTCGGTCGCATCGTTCTGAGCCCCTTGAGCTGTGTCCTTGAAATCCACATCATCCTACAGACTGGGCCGGGGCCCTGCAAACCATGACAGTACAGGTGCATGGCGGTTCGCGTCTTGTTACTATCGGTCCTAGGGCCGCTCCGGCGGTCTCCGGGCCTTTCAAATTCTTTGATAAGGATCATTCCTCCATGACCTTGCGATTTTTCTTTTCCACGACTCCGGTTTGGAGCGCGCGAACGGCTGCGCGTGTTTTGCTATTGGCGATTTTGACCGGCGCGGCACTCACGGGCGCGGCACAAACTAACCCCGCACCTAAACCGGATCCCGACGTGCTTGTTCTCAGCAATGGCGACACGTTGCACGGCAAATTTGTCAGCTCCATCCAAGGAAAACTGACCTTTCATAGTGACCCGCTGGGTGACGTTTCGATCAGCTGGGACAAGGTGAAAGAACTGCATTCGACCCAAAAACTCGCGGTGCTCGAAAAGAATCTGAAACCAACTGGACGGAGGAGTGGAGGAACTATTCCGACGGGAACCGTGGATGTAGAGAACCAGGCGGTGACCGTGCAGCAGGAAGCGGGTGGGCCTCTCGCGCCGATTCCAGTAAAAAGCGCGCTCTACATCATGGACGCGGCGACGCTCGACCAAGAGTTGCATCACAATCCGAGCTTCTTCTCTGGCTGGGAAGGTGCAGCAACGGCCGGAGCGACGCTCGTCTCGGCAACACAGAATCAGTACACGGTGTCGGGTGGGATCGGGCTGGTACGCGCGATCCCGACGGTGAGCTGGCTCGATCCGCGCAATCGCACGTCTGTGGACTTTACGGGCTCGTTTGGAAAGATCACGGAGCCCGGATATACGGTGCCGCCGGTGCCGCCGGCAACGACGCCGACGTTAGTGCCGGCGTCATCGACAAAATCCGCAATCTACCATGCGGACGCCGAGCGCGATGAGTATTTTTCACCGCGGGTATACGCACTGGTGCAAACGGCGTTCGACCACAACTTTTCTCAGGACTTGAACCTGCAGCAGATTTATGGAGGCGGCTTCGGTTGGACTGTGCTCAAAACGCCGAACCAGGAAGGCGATCTGAAAGGTACGGTTCAGTACGAGAAGCAGCAGTTTATCAGCGGGACGTCCGGCACCGAACAGGATTTGATCGGCTCGACCTTTGCAGCGACCTACATTCTTCACACCAAGCTGCTGACCTATACGCAAGGTGTTTCGTTTATTCCTGCCTACAACAACGAACGCGCCTACTCGGCCATGGAAACAGACACTCTTGCGTTTCCCACTTACAAAAATCTCAGTTTCTCCCTGGGAACGAACGACTCGTATCTGAACGATCCGCCGGCCTCCTTGCCGCCCACGAAAAGGAATTCGTTTCAATTCACGATGGGGCTGACTTACGCGATCAAGCCCAAGGACTAGCATCCGCCGAGGCATGTGATTTTCTTCTAGTAAAGCGATAAAGCTAGCCAAGAGCTGCCCAACCCTTGTAGAGTTTCTGCGAGCTTGCCCTCCCATGAGATGTGTCGCCTCTCCCGCCAATTCTCGGTAGGCACGGGCGCGAACGTGGGGATCAAGACTCGGGAGGAACGATCTCATGGTGTTTCGGCGATCTTTTTTGTTGGCGGTTTTGATTGCATTCTTCGCCGCTCTGGCTTCGGCCCAGCAGCCCGCTTACCTCAATACCCATCTTTCTCCGCAAGAGCGTGCGCACGACCTTGTCGGCCGCATGACTCTGGAGGAAAAAGTGAATCAACTGGAAGACTGGGCGACAGCGATTCCGCGGCTCGGCATCCCGGACTATCAGACCTGGAACGAGGCTCTGCATGGAGTCGCGCGTGCGGGCTACGCTACGGTGTTTCCGCAGGCTGTCGGCATGGGAGCAACGTGGGATCCGGCGATCGTGCAAGGAATGGGCAACGTCATCTCCGACGAGGCTCGAGCGAAGTACAATCAGGCGCAGCGCGAGGGCAACCACCGCATCTTTTATGGACTGACGTTCTGGTCGCCGAACATCAACATCTTTCGCGATCCGCGGTGGGGGCGGGGCCAGGAGACCTACGGCGAGGATCCGTTTCTAACTTCGCGGATGGCCGTCGCGTTTATTTCAGGGGTCCAGGGACCGGACCTGAATCATCTGCGTGCCGTGGCTACCAGCAAACATTTTGCCGTGCACTCGGGACCGGAGACTTTGCGGCACGGATTCAATGTCGATCCTAGTGCGCGCGATCTCGAAGAGACTTATCTGCCCGCGTTTCGCGCGACGGTGACCGAGGGTCACGTGCAATCGGTGATGTGCGCCTACAACTCGATTGACGAGTGGCCAGCGTGCACCAACAAAATGCTGCTGAAAGAGCACCTGCGCGATGCGTGGGGATTCAAGGGATTCGTGGTGTCAGACTGCGGCGCGATTGTGGATGTGTACCAGGGACACAAGAAGACTACCGACATCACGCATGCCGCGGCGCTTTCGCTCGAAGCAGGAACCGATCTCTCCTGCAGCATCTGGACACCGGGATTTAATTCGCTCGGAGAAGCCGTTCATCAGGGGTTAGTGCCAGAGGCTTTGGTGACGCAGGCTGCGGAGCGGCTCTACACGGCACGCATGCAGCTGGGACTCTTTGATCCGCAAGGATCAAACCCGCTGGACCGGGTTCCGTTTTCCGATGCTGCATCGGGCGTGCACCGGTCCACTGCGCTCAAAGCTGCCGAAGAAAGCATTGTGCTGCTGAAAAATAATGGTGTGCTGCCGCTGAAGGGCGCACAACAACACATCGCTGTGATTGGACCCACTGCAGACTCGCTGCCCTCGATTCTGGGAAATTATGTCGGGACGCCGGTGAAGCCCGTAACGCCGCTCGACGGCATTCTTGCGGAAAGTGCCAACAGAATTGTCTATGCACAAGGTGCTACGCTCGCGGCGGGAGTCGGCGTGCCGGTGCCGCGAACTGCCTTTGGGATGAAGAAGGGATTGAAGACGGAGTTCTTCGCTACGCCCGTTTGGACAGGCCGCGCTGTAGCTACAACTACCGAACCGCTGGTGCAGGCCGATTGGGAAAACGCGATGCCTGCGGCCGGTGTTGCGACGGTGAACTACTCCGTGCGCTGGAGTGGAACGCTCACCGTTCCGGCCGCGGGGCATTATGTATTCACGCTTGAATCGGGGGACAGTTTCCCTTATTCGCCGGAAGAGAGCTATCGGTTGCTGATCGATGGAAAGGTCGCCGGCGAGGGGACCCTGCGCGCGGGACACGATCTCTCCGCGATGGGCAATTTCAAGGCGGCTCCTGGTGCCTCGCCAACTGCGCCGCCGGTGATGGCTTTCCCCAAGGTGCCGTCGATTCCGATGGATTTCACCGACACAAATCCGCACGACTTTGTGCTGGAGTATTCTCACTCCGGTGATCGCGCCGGTGGCGGCGTGACGCTGAAATGGGAAGCTCCTGCGCAGGCGCAGCTGGATGAGGCCGTGGCGCGCGCAAAGGAATCCGATGTGGTGGTGGCGTTCGTCGGCTTGTCGCCGCAACTCGAGGGCGAGGAGATGCCCATCAAAATTGAGGGATTCGACGGCGGAGACCGTACCAGCCTCGACCTGCCTGCTCCGCAACAGAAGCTGCTGGAAGCGTTGGCCGCAACCGGCAAGCCGCTCGTGGTTGTGTTGCAGAGCGGCAGCGCGGTGGCACTGAAATGGGCGAATGAACATGCCGCCGCAATTCTCGAAGCATGGTACCCGGGGGTGGAGGGCGGCACGGCGATTCGGCAGACATTGGATGGAATCAACAATCCTGCGGGGCGTTTGCCGGTCACGTTCTATGCCGGTCTTGATGGCCTGCCTGCTTTCACCGACTACTCGCTGAAGGGCCGGACCTATCGCTACTTCGCAGGAAAACCGCTGTGGGGATTCGGATACGGGCTCAGCTATTCAACATTCAAATACAGTGCGGTGAAGCTGTCGGCGGAGACGCTGAAGGCAGGAGAACCGCTGACTGCGACAGTGGCGGTGACAAATAGCAGCACCGTTGGTGGTGACGAAGTGGTCGAAGCGTATTTGAAGACACCGCAAACCGATGGACCAATCCATTCGCTGGTTGGATTCAAGCGTGTCACGATCGCTGCGGGAGCAAGCAAGGAAGTGACACTGGAGATCGATCCGCGATCGCTTTCGAGTGTCGACTCGCAGGGAAACCGTTCGATTCTTTCGGGCAAATACACGCTGAGTGTCGGCGGCGCGCAGCCGGAGGAGACACAGGCGAAGACTGAGGCGGAATTCACCGTGACAGGAACGCAAGAACTGCCGAAATAGCATCGCGAAAGCAAAAAAGGGTGGCAAGGATTGTGTCCTTGCCACCGCCCTGTCCCTGGGTTTTCTTGAAGTCTTTCAATCTTGCGTTTACATAAAAGCCGGATTACTTACTGCAAAAGCTTGGTGACTTCCTGCTGCACGCTGTTTGCCTGTGCCAGGGCAGCAATGCCGGTCTGCGAAAGAATCTCGTACTTCGACATGTTCGAAGTGGCAGAGGCATAGTCGGTGGCTTGGATCGCATTCTGCGCCGAGAGCACATTCTCCTGCTGGGTACTCATCACCTGGCTGATCGAGTTGAGCGTGTTGATCTGCGCGCCGATGTATCCGTCCTGCGCTGCGGCGTCGGTGATAGCGACATTGAGTTCGTTGAGCGCGCTCTGGGCATCGCTCTGGTCGAGCAAGTCCGTGCCGCTGAGCGATTGGCCGGCTGAGTCGGAGTACCCCATCGCGGCTATCCCGCCTGCACCGTTCGAGTCGGCGGTAATGCCGACGTTGGCCGTACCGCCATACGTTGTAGTATTCCCGACGGCCACTGCCGTGCTGGTATCTGTGATGTTGCCCGAAATTCCGATGCTGTAATAGCTGGAAGAAGTGGAGGCTGTCCCGGTCACTGGGCCGACGCTGGTCGCAACTGAACCATTGAGGATGGTTGCATCGAGACTGCTGGTGTTAACCGAAAGCCCGGAATTCGGCGAGGTGAATGTCATGGCACCGGTGCCTGAGTTGTAAGAGGCAGTCACCCCGTAATTGCCCTTGTTTATCGCGGCCGTCAGCAAGGCCGCCGAGTTGTTGGTCGAGCCGATGTCGATGATATTATTCCCGATCGTAATGCTGCCGCTGAGAGTGTCTGTGCTCAAAATCGAAAGAGATCCTAACACAGTCGAGTCCACCGACCCGTTGGTTGGCGTCTTCGTAAGGCTAATCGGAGTTTGAAGAGCCGGCGTGGTGTCCGTGATGCTTCCCTGGTTTCCAAGGGTCGGCGTGCCGCTGTCTCCATTGGTTGCTGAGAACGTCAGTTGGGTGCCGGCCGGGTTGAGCATCGCTGTGATCCCGTAGGTGGCATCGGTAACGTTGATGGTATGTAACAGGTTCTGGAGAGTGTCGGTAGCACCGCCAATACCCAGGTTGATTGTGTATGGAGTTGTACCGTTGCCTTCCACGCCGGTGAGAGCTCCGTTCAGAGTATCGTTGGCGGTCGAGACTGTCAGACTGCCGAGACTTGTGCTGGGGGCAATTTTCATTCCTTCGGAATCCGTGATGGATGTGCTGCCTACAGCTGCGGGAAATCCGCCGCCCGACTGCGTGAACGTAATCTGTGTTCCAGTTGGATTCAGATTAGCAGCGATTCCCAGATTCTTATCGGCGCCGGTAGTGAAATCCGCCGCCAGGTCGGCCAGAGTATCGGTCGTGCCCGTAGTGCCGAGGGGAAGCGCGACGGTCCCCCCAAATCCAGAGGTCAGGTTCAGAGTGCCGCCGAGCCGATCGGTGCTGTTGTTCACCGAGAGCGTGTCCAGCATGGTTCCGGTAGCGACCGCTATCGGAGTCGCATTCAACGCGGTACCGTCGAGAATGGTTCCCGAGGTTGTGACCTTCGCTGTGCCGAGATCTCCAGGCGTCTGCGAAAACGTCACCTGAGTTTTGGCCACATTTTCTGTTGCTGTGATTCCGAGGTTTGCCTCGGCACCGGTGGTGAAAGCCGCCACAATCTCGTCGATCGTCTGCCCGGCAAGGTTATAGGTAGATGTAGTGGCCTTGGCGTCCGCGCCCTCTTGAATGGTGAGAATCCCGCTCAGCGGATCAGCGGCGCCGCCGGCCGTCAGGGTGTTCAACATGGTCGGACCGGTCAGGGATTGGGTTGCCGTGGGGGCTTGGATCTGGTCGGTGAGGAGCCCGTTCTTCGTAACATTCGCCGTGCCGGGGTCTCCAACGGTCTGCGAAAGCGTGAGAGTATCGCCATTGATTCTCCGAAGAGGCTGGAGTCACATCCTTGATGCCCACGCCGCTGATGCTCGGCGTACCGCCCGCCGTGACCGTAAATGTGATCATTGTGCCGGCTGGGTTGAGAGCGGCGGTAATTCCTGTGTTGTCGTTCTGCTCGTCGGGCGGCTGATTGAATGACTGCGCTATCTCTGCAAGCGTTTGGCCCTGGAAGCCGTAAGTGGATGAGACGCCGGTGGCGCTCACAATGCTGAAAGATCCGCTGAGCATGTCGCCGCTGGTGGCTGCCGACAGGGTGCCAATATTTCCTCCAGCGGGGTTGGTGATATTTACCGCGGGATTCGTCACTGCGGGAGCGGTGTCGACGACGACCCCATTATTTGTGATGCTGGCCGTTCCGGTGTCACTGGCGGTTTGCGTGAACGTAAGCAGAGTACCGGCGACGAGCCCGTTTCCTGCCGGGTTGGGGATTGCCGTAATACCATACCCGCCGGCGTTGATTGTCTGCTCGATCTGGGCCAGCGTCTGGTTGGTGAAGTCGAGGGTCGTGGAAGTGTTCTTGCCGTCCACGCCTTCCTTAATAGTGAAGGATCCGGTGAGCGTGTCGTCGGCATTATTTGCCGAAAGAGACCCGAGTGTGCTGCCGGGGGTGACGGCCGGATGATCGGTGAGTGCCGTGGGCGTGGAAACGGACGGCGTGACTGCATTGGACGGAGCCGAGTTCGATTCAGTGAACGTCAGTGTTGTGCCGTCGGGGCCGAGCGAGGCAACAATATTCTCGGCGCTCGTGTCCACGCCGGCCTGTGCTTATTCGTTTCTGCCAGGTCCACCGTTACGTCTGCTGGGCACCATTTGCATCTGCACCCTTCATCGGAGCAGCCCCGGAGAACTTTAGTCATTTTTCGAAGCCTGTGTTTTGCCCCATTGTCGCAACTCGCTTCAATCGCGTCTCAGTTCGACTCAACTCCTGTTCCAACTCGCTTCAACTGCTGTTTCAAAACGCTCCAACCGACTGTCTTTTTTCTCGACACAAGTGCGGCATCGAGACCCGTCTTACCTTCCCGCTTCGCGCGCAATCAATAGCCGCAAAAAAACGGCGGCAAGAGGATCGCCTCTCGCCGCCATCGGTGTTGACAACAACCGCAGTTGCTCTCTGCCAAAACCTCTTACGCGAATCTTCGGTTACTGTGGAAGGCCTGCGCCAGGTGCAGGCTCTTGCGCTGGCCCATTGAGAGAACCGTCATCGTCGAGCATTCCTTGCGCTCCGGGAGCAGGAGGCGCCGCATTCGGCCCGTTCGCGCCACCGTGGTGTCCATCAGGGCCGCGCCCGTCGGGGCCACCAGGACCTCGCTCGTCGCGATCGCGGCCGCCCGGTCCCCAATTGCCGCGCATCTGTTCGCGGTTCTCGCGGAACTGCTGCACCATCTTCCACTGTTCCGGCGTTAGTTTGCTGCGCAATGCCAGGAGATAACGCGCATTCGCTTTTTCCAATTCCGCACGTGCCTGCGCCACCTTGTCGATCTGCTCCAGAATGGCCGACTCGTTGGGCTGATCGTCGCGTACCAGCGGCTCCAGTGCCAACTCGGCTTTTTCGAGGTTGGCGTGCAAATCAATCAGCGTCTCCCGATGCTGCAACAGAATCTGATCGAATTGCTTGCGCTGGTCGTCGGTCAACTTGAGCCGATCCACGATGCGTGGGTTATTCCACCATCTGCCTTCGATTCCGCGACCGCCGAAGGCTCGTTCAAACGGAGGCCGATGGCCATCCATTCCTTGTCCCGGACCGCCCACGGGACCGTGACCCATTCCAGGCCCCTGTGCCATCGCAGTCCCCACCATCAAAAGTGCTCCAATTGCCAAACCTAGCCGAGCTCGAATCGAACCTTTCATTGTTTTCCCTTCCCCCACGTTCTTTGTTGATCTTTGCGATTATCTGGATTCGCCTTCATCGTCCAATTGAGCCAGCGGCTCCATCGCGCTTGGCACCTCACGCGAAACATCTGTGTCGACGCTGGCCAGGATGTCATCTTCCTTCTGGGCCTCATTGCGGGCGCGCTGCGCGGCAGCCTGCCGCTCCTGCTGCGCTTTTTCAGCGGCTGCAATCTGCGCGGCAACCACCAGCTTCTGGTGCTCGTAGAAGCCGCCTGACACGGTCCCAGCCAGCAGCACAGCCGCCAGACTCCAACCGGCGGCAAGCCGCCATGACCTGCTCACAACTATGCTCTGTGCCGTGTGCTGCCGATTGTAGGCTGCATCGCTCCAACCGCGCACGCTGGCCTTGAAATCTCCCAACGCCTGCTTCAAAGCCGGATCGAGCGCCTCAATGTCTGCCGGCTCTTCGGGTCGGCTGGTCAACTTTGGCTTCCAGTTCATCGCTTTCCTCCCAATTCCGCGCGCACCCTGCCCAAAGCTCGGGATAGATGCGCTTTCACTGTCCCCTCGCTCAAGCCTGTGGTTTGCGCAATTTCAGCCAGTTCCAATTCCTCCACGTAGCGCAGCAAAAAGACGGTGCGCTGCCTTTCGCTTAACCCTTCGACCGCCTTCCAGACCTGCGTCACTCTTTCGCGCGCCAGCAGCTTCTGCTCTTGCGAACTCTCACCGCTCGGCAGCCATTCGCTGGCCTCGTCCAGGTCGACCGAGTTGGTGCGCGTCTGCCGCCAGAACTGCATCCGCCGGTTGCGCCAGTGATCCTTCTGCAGGTTGATCGCGATTCGCATCAACCACGTCATCGCACTTGAGTCGCCGCGAAAGCTAGACCAGTTGCGGTGCGCTTTGAGGAAGCACTCCTGGGTCAAGGTCTCTGCAAGATCCACGTCCCGCGTGGATGCAAGCAGAAACCGGAAGATCTGCGGACGGTGACTCGCAACAACGCTCGAGAACTCCTGCGCGGCTTGTTCGTCCGCTCTGGCGATGGTCATCGGATCTATTGTCGTGCAGGCTGCCATCACTTAGGTAGACGCCCGCTTTGGTGGCGAGTTTACAGCGAGCGCGACGATTCACGTACTCCCTTGGCAGGGCTGCGCTTCAACGCAACAGTCGCTTTGCTCCATCGCGGGAATACACCGATGTGGGCGGAGGCATTGCCACCGTGCTTCGACAGCGAACCTGCATGAGTCGCTATTGGGGTCCGGGAGCCTCGGCCGAGGGTGCAGGCACGGCCGCTGGCACAGATGCTTTGGCAGGTGTGGGCACGGGTTGTGGCTCGATCTTGCCGTGCTCCGGGTCGTATTGATGCTTTTCCATCCACGCCTTGAACGTCGCTGCCGGTTCTTCATCGAGCAAACCGTTGTGCTTGAAATACGCGGCGTCCTTCAAGCCAATTTTCATTTCGCACGACTCAAATGCCCCAGGCTTGCCTAGGGCGGGCTGTAAAATCTCCAGCGTCTGGCCCGGCTTTTTCCAACGCGCCGGATAGGTTTCATATCCGGGCGAAACCATCAGCCGTGCGCCGCAACTGTAACTGAAATCGAAGCCACGCGGTTCTCCGTTCTGACAGAGATTGGCACGGCCCTCCCCATCCACCATGTCCAAAGACGATGGACCGTTGAACCCGCCCGCGCGGTAATAATGCGAATGCGAATTGAATTGAAAGATATGGACCCGCAGCGGGTAATCGGCAACATTGTGTCCCGCGGCGCGAGCGATGGTCGACGTCGCAAAACAAATCATCAATCCGCCCAATACGAACAGAAGAACACGGCGCATAAAAGTCACCTCAAGGTCTGGTTGAAATGCCAAAAAGACTCGCATGAAGTTCGCGCCTACATCGTAGACCGGGTCCCGCATGGCGGCAACCGATTACGCTTCTGGTTTCACAATTTCAGTGTGATTAGGCGAATTCGAAGGCTTGCGACGTTTCCAGACGGCGAGGAGCGACTGCTAAACTCGTTTAGAAAACGCTTTCCGAGCAAGGCAGGAAATCCGTATGTCGCTTGATTCGCTTCGTGAACAGGTTCTCCTCGCCAACCGCGAAATTGCGCGCCGTGGTTTGGCTCCGCATACCTTTGGGAATGCCAGCGGAATCGATCGCACCGGCTCCAAGCCGCTGGTGGTCATCAAGCCCAGCGGTGTCGATTACGCCGAGCTTACCCCCGGCGACCTGGTTGTGACAGATCTTGACGGGAAGATTGTCGAGGGGTCCCTTCGGCCATCGAGCGACCTGGATACACACACCTTTCTCTACCGCGAATTTCCCCAGCTCGGAGGGATCGTCCACACTCACTCCGAGTTTGCGACCTCGTGGGCGCAGGCTTGTCGGTCGATTCCCTGTCTTGGGACCACCCATGCGGACTATTTTCACGGATCGGTACCTGTGACCGAACCGCTGACCGCCGAAGAAGTCGCCGGCGGCTACGTGCGTAACACCGGCTCGGTCATCGTTCGCCGTTTTCGCTCCGGGAACCTCGACCCTGTCGCTGTGCCGGGGGTGCTGGTCGCCGGCCACGCGCCGTTCGCCTGGGGCAAGACGCCAGCCGAGGCGGTGGAACATGCCGATGTGCTGGAGTACATCGCTCGGCTGGCCTTCCGGACAGTCTTGCTGAGCCACTCGGCAACGGAGATTCCCACACATGTGAGCGAGCACCATTACTTGCGCAAACACGGCCCGAACGCGACCTACGGCCAAGTCGATCACCCGTCCGGTAAAGCCGAGTAGCGTCGAGCGCTATGAGGATTCTGAAAGTGTTGGAAGCAAAGGTTGCAGGCCAAAGTCTTGCGCCAAAAGGCGCTACTATTTCTGGTAGGTGAATCCTTATTCGCATAGGAACTCTATTCTTTTCCGTATTTTCCACATCTACCGGACGCATCAGACGTTGACGTTTCGTCATGGATTTCGTCGATATGTTGCATCTTCTCAGTCGGTTAAAGGTAAGCTTGAATTGATAGAGGAAGCTTCTCCTCGTGGCAACTGACGTGCATCTTTCTATCTTGTCCTAAGGGTGCTCCTGAAATGGAGACGAATCTCATCAACCGTCTGCAGGCGACACTGCTGGCCGTGGCTACGGTCGGTCTGGTGCTGCTTGCCGTGTTGAATCTGAGGCAGGAGCGCCAGTTCCAGCAGCCGGATGACGGGGTTTGGTGGATTGAGGCGCCGTCAGGCGCAGGGTTGGAGGCGCAGAAGGTCGTGCCCGATAGCCCCGGTCAGCGTGCGGGCATTCACCCTGGCGATCTGCTCACTGCAGTGAACGATGCGCCGGTTGTCCACCTTTCGGATTTTGAGCGGGAGCTCTATCGAAACGGCGTTTACACCAAGGCCGAATACACAATTACGCGCGACGGCATCCAGCTTGACTCCTCTGTCGTTGTCATTCCTGAGCCGCCCGATCGCAGCCTGCAGCAGGCATCGCGCCTGATTGGCCTCATCTACCTGGCCATCGGTGTTTACGTCCTGTTCCGGCGATGGACTGCGCCGCGCGCCACCCACTTTTATCTTTTTTGCCTGGTCTCTTTCGCGTTGAACGCCTTCAAATATACGGGCAAATGGGATTGGCTCGATCAAACCGTCTTCTGGTCCAACGTAATCGCTGAGTCGCTGCAGCCGGCGCTTTTTCTGCACTTTGCGCTGAGCTTCCCAGAGGAGCGCCTCAAAAACATTCGCCGCCGTCTCCTGGTTCCGTTGGTCTACGCGCCGGGAATTGCCCTCTTCGGGCTCTGGCTGATGGCCATCAATCGCTGGGAGGCGACGGGCCTGCTGAAGCACCGGCTCGATCAGGCGGGGACTGGGTACGATGCCGCGTTTTACGTGCTGGCGTCCGTCCTATTCCTGAACAGCTATTTGCGCTCCAATAACCCGTTGCAACGCCAGCAGCTGAAGTGGCTCTGGCGGGGTGCGCTTCTGGCGGTGCTGCCGTTTACGCTGCTCTACGCCATCCCGTTCCTGCTGGATGTGCGCATGCCCAGCTTGCTGACGAAGCTTGCAGGTTTGTCTCTGGTCTTTCTGCCGCTGACGTTCGCGTGGGCCATCGTGCGCTACCGGCTGATGGATACGGACCTTATCTTCAAGCGCGGCGTGGCATATACGCTGGCAACAGGGCTCATCCTCGGCGGCTACTTCGGCGTTATCGCGATTATCGCCGTGACGCTGCACCAGCGCTTCCCTGAGGCGATCCGCGAGTGGGTGCTAGCGATCGCAATCCTTGCCACCGCGCTCATCTTCGATCCGCTGAAGCGCCGTATTCAAGGATGGGTGGATCGGGCCTTCGATCGGCAGCGCTACGACTATAGAAAAGCTCTGGTGGAGTTCGGCCGTGGTCTCAGTTCGGAGACGGATTTGCGCGCGTTGCTCGAATCCATTGTGGAGCGGCTCCCGTCCACCTTGCAGGTTTCACGCGTCGCCGTTTTCTTGACGGAGGGACCCGGCGCGCTGCGGCTTGCAGCCTGTCACGGATTACCGCCGGAATTCCGTGCCGCGCCGAATCCACGCCAGTCGGGTCTTCTTGACCTGGGTTTTCTGGATTTCGACAAGGCCAGCGATCATTCGCACATCTTCCTCGAAAATGCGCAACAGGCGCTGCACTTGTCTGAGAGCCAGCGTGAGACCGCAGCATTGCTCGACCTGAACTACTACCTGCCCTGCCGGGTGCAGGACGGCGCAGCCACACGCACGATCGCAGTGATCGGGCTCGGCCGTACCATCGGCGGCGACTTTCTTTCGAGCGAGGACGTGGAACTGCTCGAATCGCTTGCCAGCTACATTGGTATTGCGTTGCAGAACGCAAGCCTCTATGCGCAGCTCGGAGAGAAGATCAGCGAGTTCGAGCGGTTGAAGGAGTTCAACGAGAATATCGTTGAATCCATTAACGTCGGCATTCTCGCATTGGATCTCGACGACCGCATCGAGAGCTGGAACGCACAGATGGAAGCGATGTATGCGCTAAGCCGGGCCGAGGCTATCGGTCAGGAACTTAGTGCCGTCTTTCCTTCTGAGTTCGTCGAGGCCCTGGATCGGTCACGGAACGAAGCTGGCGTTCACAATCTCTACAAGTTTCCCCTGATCACACGCGCCGGTGAGCAGCGAGTGGCGAACATCGCGATCGCGCCACTCCTGTCGCGCGACTTTGTCGTTGTAGGCCGCATTGTTCTGGTCGACGACATCACCGAACGGATTTCGCTCGAGACCCAGCTTGCCCAGGCCGACAAGTTGAGCTCGATCGGGTTGTTGGCGGCTGGCGTTGCGCATGAGATCAACACACCCTTGGCGGTGATCTCCTCCTATTCGCAGCTGCTGTCAAAACAAATGCGCGGCGATCCACGGCTCGGTCCTGTGCTTGAAAAAATCACCCAGCAAAGTTTCCGCGCGTCGGAAATCGCCAATGGCTTATTGAATTTTTCGCGCACATCAACAACGGAGTTTCGAGAGACAAATTTGAATCAGGTGATTCGCGATACGCTTTCGCTGCTGGAGCATCAATTCAAGACAGCACGGATTGATTTGGACATCGAGCTGGCGGAGCAGTTACCCACAATCCATGGCAATCCTGGGAAGCTGCAACAGGTCTTCCTGAACCTGCTTCTGAATGCGAAAGAAGCGATGCCGGGAGGCGGCCGGTTGCGCGTGGCGACGCTTGCGAACGGGCATGTGGAAGCCATCGTGGCCGACTCCGGGACCGGAATCGCACCCGAGAATTTGAAGCGCATTTACGACCCGTTTTTTACCACCAAGACCATGCCCAAGCCAGGGGAACGGCGCGGGACAGGACTTGGTCTCTCAGTTTCTTACGGCATCATTCAGGAGCACGCCGGAAAAATTCATGTAGAGAGCGCGGTAGGCGCCGGAACAACTTTTCATCTTGAGTTCCCCCTGTTAAGGAAGACCGTAAATGTCTGAGGTCGATCAGCCGTTGAGTTTTTCTGTGTCAGCTCCTGCGCTGTCCGCACTCGCGAACAGCGCGAGCATCCTCGTGATCGACGATGAAGCCGGTATCCGCGAATCTCTCGAGGTGCTGCTCACACTGGAGGGATACGGGGTGCGCACGGCAATGGACGGCGAGCAGGGATTGCGCATCCTGGAGGTCGAGAACTTCGATCTCGTTCTGCTCGACCTTGCGCTGCCTGGCCAGAGCGGGCTGGAACTGCTGCCGCAGATCAAAGAACGCCAGCCGGAAACGCCGGTCATCATGATTACTGCCTATGGCACGGTGGACAACGTTGTCGAGGCTGTCCGTGCCGGCGCAGAAAACTTTGTCCAAAAGCCATGGGACAACGAAAAGCTGATGGCCGACATCCGCTCGGCCGTCGCGCGTCATCGCGCCGAAGAAGAAAACCTGCAACTGAAGCGCACCCTCAAACAGCGCTACAGTTTCTCGAACATCGTGGGCAAGAGCGAAACGATGCTGCGGGTGTTCGACCTGATTGCACAGGTTGCGCCCAGTCGATCCACGGTTCTGATTCAAGGCGAGAGCGGCACAGGCAAGGAAATCATCGCGAAGGCAATTCATGCCAACTCGCCACGGCGCGACAAGCCATTTGTGCCCATCAACACCGGGGCAATGCCATCGGAGCTTCTGGAATCCACGCTCTTCGGCCACGTGAAAGGCGCCTTCACTTCGGCAGTCGCTTCAAAGAAGGGTCTGTTTGAAGTCGCGAATGGCGGCACACTTTTTCTGGATGAAATCGCGACCATGGGAATGGACACGCAGGCCAAAATTCTGCGCGTCCTGCAGGACAAGCGGTTCATGCACCTGGGCGGTATTCAGGAGATCCAGGTGGATGTGCGCATTCTTGCGGCCACCAACATCGATCTGCGCCAGGCCGTGCGCGATGGCCGCTTCCGCGAAGATCTCTTTTATCGGCTGAATGTCATCACGGTCGATCTGCCCCCACTTCGCGCCCGGCGTGAGGACATTCCGCTGCTCGTGCAGCACTTTTTGGATTTCTATGCCAACGAGAACGGGCTTTCGCCGCGCAGGCTGTCTTCCGACGCCATGCGCGCGCTGGTGGATTACGAATGGCCCGGCAATGTACGCGAGCTGGAAAATTCAATTGAGCGCGGCGTGGTGCTTTCTTCGGGACCGGTGATCGGCTCGGACCTTTTGCCTGGACACATCACGGGCCGCAGTTTTCAGGACGCGCTGCTCGAGCACAATCCCAACGCTTCGCTCTTCGATATTCTTGAAGACATTGAGCGCCGCATCATTATTGAAAAGCTGGAGCGCTGTAACGGCAACCAGACCGACGCTGCCGAGCAGTTCCGCATTCCGCTCTCCACGCTTAACCAAAAGATCAAACGGCTGAATATCGAGATCCGCAAGCGGGGGCGCGATTAGGAATCGACTTCCGGCAGTCATACTCCCGCGTCAAGCCACATCCCCAGAAACTCTCGCAGCTCTTTCGGAGGCTTGAGCCACACGTCGGCTTCTGTCTTGCGTGGAGCACGGCGCATCAACACGCTGAGGTGCGGCGCTTTCGCTTCGTTGACCGCTTGAAATGCAGATTCGTCGGTGATGTCGTCGCCGAGATAGGTAATAGGCGCATCCGTTCCGGCCTCGCGGATTATTTCACGCACTGCGCCGCCTTTGTCGCGTCCAGCACGCAACTCGAGACCTGCTGAAAACTCAAGCAGCCGGAGACCATCCAGCTTGGCAAGCGGCTCGAAAATCTCTCGGGTTCTTTTTTCAATCCCCTTCGCCTCGTCGGGTGAGCGGCCGCGCCAATGCATCACCGCGGCGTTGGGTTTGTCTTCAAACAGACCGCCAAGCGGATCGCGCTTCAAGCGCGTGCGAAGATCCTGGAGAGCCTGCCGCACTGCAGGAGCCTGCACCTCAAGTTCGCGGCGCCCGTCAGAGTAAAGCCGCTCCGCACCATGCAATCCCCACACTTCCACCGGAGTTTCAAGCGCAAGCATGGGCGGAATCTCGGTCCCGGGCCGCCCGGTGACGACAGCGATGCGCGTTTTTTTCTGCTTTTGGATTGCGTCCAACAGCTCCCTCACCCCAGCCCATGGCCGCGCCTTAAAGCGATCGATGCGAAAGTCCGCCAGCGTGCCATCGTAATCCAGCAGCAGAAGAGCGGTCGATGTGCCGGGAAATGAAGAAAAGAATTCTCGAAGTTTTCTTGCCACTTTACGGTTCAACGCTCGGTCTCGTTTGTTCTGATTTATGCCAGTCTACGTTGCGCAGGTTCCGAGGGGACAATCGTAATCGAATTCGATGCGGCCGACTCCCCGCTGGTGTTATCCTCCAGGCGTATTTCGCGTAAAGCACCAAGCACGTTGGCTGCCCAGCGATAGATATTGTTCTCCATCACTTGGCGCCGCATCCGTTGCATACGGTCGCGACGTTCTGCGCGGTCCATTTCCAGGCCCCGATGCATGGCTTCCGCCACGCCGGCAATGTCGTAAGGATTCACTACGAGCGCATCGCGGAGCTCGACGGCGGCGCCGGTGAATTTGCTGAGAATCAGCACCCCATCCTCATCGTCGCGAGCTGCCACAAACTCCTTGGCCACAAGATTCATGCCGTCATGCAGCGAGGTAATCAGACAAAGATTCGCCGCACGATACCAGCGTTCGATCTCCTGATGGTCTGCTTGTCTCTCGATCAGGACAATCGGCTTCCATCGCGCCGTTTGGAATCGCTGATTGATGCGCGCCACTTCTTCGTTCACACGGCGATGCAGTTCCTCATAGGCAGGGATGCGCGTACGGCTTGGCGAGGCAACCTGCACCAATGTGAGTCGCTCCCAATGCCACGGGTGCATTTCAAGCAGGTATTCCAGGGCAAGTAGCCGTTGCACGATGCCCTTGGTGTAGTCCAGCCGGTCGACTCCAACGGCAAGACTCTCCGCGCGAATGCCAAATTCGTGAAGCAAGTTATTGCGTGCCGCAGCGCGCACGGACTCTTCCTCGCCGGGATTGTCGATGCTCACGGGACCGGACGGCATCGCAGACCCCGTGAATGCAACACTGATCGGATAGGGCCTGACGCTGGTGGTGTGGCCGTGCCGGATCACTGTGGCATGCTCTCGATCCGTGCGCGCTTCGAAGACCCGGTCCACAGCAGAAAGGAAATTATTGCAGTGGAGAGGAATATGAAATCCGATTAGATCCGCGCCAAGCAAACCATCCAGAATCTCCGCTTGCCAGGGACAAATCACAAATGCTTCGGGGTTCGGCCACGGGATATGCCAGAAAATCGCGACGCGGGCATCGGGCCGCGCGGCTTTGACCAGGCGAGGCAAGAGCGCAAAGTGATAATCCTGGACGAACACGATGGGCTCGGCGCTGCCTTCCATTTCGTCAAGCAGTGCCGCGGCGAATCGCTCGTTGACGCGTTGATAGCACTCCCAATCGGCAGGCCGGAAGATGGGACTGGTGTGCGCGTTGTGGCACAGCGGCCATAGCCCTTCGTTGGCAAAGCCATCGTAGTAGCGCGACTCCTCTTCTGGCGAAAGCCAGACGCGGCGCAAGGTGTAACGCGGATCGTCGGGTGGCACGCGCAGGCGATCGAAATCATCCACCGTTTCCTTGTCCGCGTTCCCGCTGCCGCTTGCCACCCACACCCCGTCACAAGCGCGCAACACCGGCTCAATCGCGGTAACCAGGCCGCTTGGAGGCACCTCGCAAACGATCTCGCGCCCCTTGCGCACGTGCATATACGGTTCGCGATTCGAGGCTACAAAAATACGGCCCGAACCGGCATTCTCGCGCATGTACACCGCGAGTCTTTCCGCCGTCCACATGTTCTCTCCGGCGTGACGCATGCGAGCTTCGGCTTCGGCGGCAGCACGCGCGGCCACGAGGCTTTCCGCGAGCGTCTCCACTTCACGCGCCAAAGGCGTGAACATGCTGAATTCTCTTGCGCGCGGATCCTCCGGTTCATCCCCGTGCCCGCTGCGCAACCGGCGCAGCCGCTCGGCGACTCGCATCATCGGCCGCATCAGGAACCAGCGCACCATGACAAATGTGACGGCGGCTATGAGGAGGACCATCTCCGCGATCCGCCAGAAGCTCCTGCGCCAACTGTCATACCCTTCGCTGCGGATGTAGCCTGCATCCGCAAGCACAATCAGCGCTCCTTCCAATTGATTCCCGTTGTGCAGAGGGAAGGACTCCTCGAGCCATTGCATGTCGCTCGAATGCCCGAACGCGGACTCGTCCGATCCCTTCCGCAATGACTTTTCGACCAGTGGGTGAGGCAAAGCCGGGAGAAGATCTGAAGGGCCGATCCAGGCTAGGTATTGCCCCTGGGCGTTGACGACGGCCAGTCCCAGAACCCCAGTCCGCGCCTTCGAGGAGGCAAGAAGCGAAGGCAGCGCGGCGGTATCGCCGGAGGCGAGCGTCTGCTCCAGGTACGGTTGCAAGCCGACGCCCATCCATTTGGTTCGGCGCTCCAAATCCTCTCGCAGAAAGTGCTTATGCGCCAACACCTCGAAATACGTAGAGGCGACAGAAACTGCAGTCACGCATGCGACAAGCACGAGAATCAGGCGCAGGCGAAATGAATGCATAATGGCCCTCTCTCAAGACTTAGATGCAACAAGAACAGCGCAATTTCTAAGTCCCAACTCTAACTCTCTTCCATTCTTCGGTATACGGCGATCCAATCGATCTGAGTCCGGTCGCCGCGCCTATTGTCTTCCTCGATTGCAGCCTGTTCACCCAATCGGCCGGGAGATTGACGCACCATGCGCTATTCTGTGGAAAGAGAAGCGGTTTCCTTCCATCTCGCATCTCATTGTCCGGTAAACGAATGGCGTTCGAGACGATCGACAACACTGTCAAGCAAATCGTGCTGACCGTACAGGATTACTCCCTGTTCGCGTATCGGGCGCTTATGAATATCTTCCGCCCGCCTGTCTACTGGACTGATTTTCTCATTCAATCCGACATTGTCGGGGTGGGTTCGTTGTCGATTGTCGTCCTCTCCGGGCTTTCGACGGGGGGAGTTTTGGCTTTGCAATCTGCAGCAACGCTTTCCGCGTTCGGTGCGACGGCGGTTACAGGGCAGTTCGTGAGCCTGACCATGATCCGCGAACTCGGACCGGTGCTCACGGGGGTCATGGTTTCTGGCCGAAATGCCTCCTCGATGGCCAGCGAACTCGGCTCAATGGTCGTAACTGAGCAAATCGACGCAATGCGTGCGCTTGGTGTTGATCCTATCCGAAAGTTGGTGACTCCGCGCATCTACTCGACCATTGCGATGCTGTTTTTTCTCACGATCGTAGCGGATGCCTTTGGCATTCTTGGCGGCGGCCTGGTCACCGTTTTCATGAATAACCAGAATGGAACCCAGTACTTCGCCATGGCCTGGGAGCATCTTCGCCTCCCCGATATCGTCCAGGGATTGATGAAACCCCTTTTCTTCGGCTACATCCTTTCCTCTATCGGCTGCTTCTATGGCATGAGGACTACTGGTGGTACGGAAGGGGTAGGCCGTTCTACGATCCAGGCGGTCGTCACTGCATCCGTTCTCATTATTTTTGTGGATTTCTTCATTACTCGATTCCTGCTGAATGTCTTTGCCTCATGGAACTGAGTTTCCCATCGACTCATTTCTCGCATGACCCCGCTCCCAAGGCGGACACAGGACCTGTGTTGACTTTTTCCCGCGTCGAGCTGTCCTTTGACGGCCCCCCGGTTCTGGAAGACATCACCTTTTCTGTTGCACCGAGCGAAACCCGGATATTGCTTGGGCCCACTGGGGTCGGCAAGAGCGTGTTGTTGAAACTGGCTAATGGTTTGCTCACTCCGGACGCAGGCAACATCTTTCTCTTTGGAGAAGACATCTCACGAATGAAGGAGGAAATGCTCTTTCCTCTCAGAACGCGCACCGGAATGGTCTTTCAAGAGGGTGCTCTATTCGATTCGCTGACGGTACGCGATAACGTTGCCTACCAGTTGATTCAGGAGCTCATACCTGACAACGAAATTGACGTTCGCGTGCGCGAAGCTCTCCGCTTTGTCGAGCTGGAACAAACATTCGATTTGTTTCCTTCGAGCCTTTCGGGGGGCATGCGCCGTCGAGTCGCCATTGCCCGAGCGCTCATCCATAAACCGGATTTGTTGCTTTACGATTCGCCGACTGGGGGGCTCGATCCGGTGACCTCGACCACGATCATTGAACTGATTGTCAAGCAACGCGACGTCTATCGCACTCCGTCGCTCCTGGTGACGCATCGTCTTCAAGATGCGTTTACCATGTGTACCCATCGATTCGACCCAAACTCCGGCCGCATGGTTCCCTTGCCCAACGGACAGACCGATCCCAACACAACGTTCCTCATGCTCTCGGAAGGTCATCTGGTCTTTGACGGCTCGCTCGCTGATCTGGTCGGCAGTCAGGATCCGTTTGTCCGGGAATTCCTGGCGTAACACTTTCGCCTTGCAGCTTGACAACAACAAATCCAATGGACGAGTGGGCTATGAGCTTGAAGCGATTGTCAAAAATCCTACTCCTTTCGCTGCTCATGGTGATCGCCTGGCAGCGGCATGCCGCGGGGTATTCGGTGCTCACGCACGAACAACTCATTGACCTCGCGTGGAAGAATTCGATCGTCCCGCTTCTGCTGAGTCATTATCCGAATCTGACGCCGGCGCAGCTTGACGAGGCCCGAGCCTACGCATATGGCGGATGCGTGATTCAGGACATCGGCTACTATCCCTTCGGCGACGCGTCTTTCTCTGACTTGACTCATTACGTGCGCAGCGGCGATTTTGTCGTCAATCTCTTTCGCAACGCGCAGAATGCGGACGAACTGGCCTTTGCAGTGGGAGCGCTGTCTCACTATATAGGCGACTCGGTCGGTCATTCCTTGGCGACGAATCGCGCGGTGGCAATCGAATTTCCGAAACTTGGCGCAAAGTATGGGCCGGTGGTGAACTATGCCGAGGGCGAGCACCAGCATGTACAGACAGAGTTCGCTTTCGATATCGATGAAATTGCTCATCACCGGTTTGCACCCCTGCGTTTTCTACGCCACATCGGCCTCCAGGTTCCGACCAAACAGCTCGCCCTTGCCTATTACCAGACCTACGGCCTGAGTGAAGATTTCTCATCGAGACGTGGACGCCGCTTCAACGTCCGCGACTACCGCTTTGCCGTGCGGACTTTCATTCCGCGCATCGCCTACGCGATCACGCTCCTGCATCGCCGAAAGGAGCCACCGGAGCCAGATACTCCAGCATTCGCGGAGATGGTGACCCAGGTTGCGGCAGTGAGCCAGGAGAACAACTGGGACGCGTACCGCCGCAAAGCCGGGCTGGAAACGTATGCGCTGGCGGGTCTATTATTCGTGCTGCCGAAGATCGGTCCTCTCAAGATGGTTGCAGTGAAGGGCCCAACGACAGCGACAGAAGGGGACTACATGCAAAGCATCGTAGTTTCTCACGCAATTCTGCGAAGAGTCCTTGGACGATTCACACCGCGTGGTGAGAATGCGGCCAGTAGCCACGCCCCCCCCACGCCGGCTGCACTTCTTCCGATTCTTGCTGCGACCAGTCCGGACACGTTGCTGCGGTCGAACGATCCAAGGCACCCCTTGCCGAATCGTGATCTAGACACGGGTCGCGTGGTCCAGCCCGGCGGGTATCGATTGACGGATTCTACTTTTGCTCAGTTGCTGCATCGACTCGTTCAGCAGCCAACGAAGCCAATTCCGCCTGGGATCAAGACAGAGATTCAGGCATATTACGCCAACCCCGACGCGCCGATTGCCACCAAGAAGGACCCTGCCAAATGGGCGCAAGTCCAAGCTGATTTGAAGACGCTCGCAGACATGCCAACGAGCACCGAGCCCGAACCCTATCCAACCTACGGGGATGACGCCGCCAACAGTCAGTAGTAGAAAGGAAGAGAAAAACTTTCCTTTCACAATCCTAACTGTGATGGCTGTCACCCGCGTTCAGTGGCAGATTCATTCGCGTTGAATCGCCTCTATTCCCACGCTCCTTGCCCGTCTGCTACCCTTCAGTTTCAAATCTGCGCAAGAGTGGCGGGTGCACGTATGGGCTTCAAGTTCCAAGGCTTCGATTTTCTTCATCTTGATAAATCCTTGAGCGAAGATGAACTCCTCGTGCGGCGAACGGCGCGCGACTTCGTCGAAGACAATCTCATCCCGATCATCGAAGAATGCTTTCGCACGGAGCGCTTTCCGCGCGAACTCGTTCCCGCCATGGGCGAACTTGGCTTCTTCGGCGCAAATCTCGAGGGCTACGGATGCGCCGGCATGTCCAACGTCGAATATGGACTGGTGATGCAGGAGCTGGAGCGCGGTGATTCGGGGTTTCGAAGCTTCGTCAGCGTCCAATCCGCGCTGGTCATGTATCCCATCTACACCTTCGGATCGGACGAGCAAAAGAACGCGTGGCTGCCCGTCCTGGCCACCGGAGAAAAGCTTGGCTGCTTCGGACTCACCGAACCGGGTTTTGGCTCCAACCCGGGCGGATTGACCACCACGGCACGCAAGGCTGGTGATGACTACATTCTCACCGGCGAGAAGATGTGGATCACGTCAGGCAACATCGCGGACGTGGCTGTGGTCTGGGCCAAGGTCGAAAACGAGGACAATAAGGTCCGCGGATTCCTTGTCGAGACAGACCGTCCCGGTTTCAAAGCGCACGAAGTTCATGGCAAATGGTCACTGCGCGCTTCGGTCACCAGCGGTCTCTCTCTGCAGGACGTCCATGTGCCCGCCGCCAATCTGCTGCCGGGTTCTGGCGGGCTCAAGAGTCCGCTGATGTGCCTGAACCAGGCGCGCTATGGAATCAGCTGGGGGGCGATCGGCGCAGCCATGGCTTGTTACGATACGGCTCTGCAATATGCAAAGGCTCGAAAACAATTTCATGGGCAGCCAATCGCCAGTCACCAGTTGATTCAGGAAAAACTGGTTTGGATGGCAAGCGAGATCTCGAAAGCACAGCTGCTGTCACTGCATGTCGGGCGGATGAAGGATGCGGGTACCGCGGGCCACGAGCACATCTCGATGGCTAAGCGTAACAATGTATGGATGGCTCTCGAAACGGCGCGCATGTCGCGCGACATCCTGGGTGCCAACGGCATCACTGAGGACTACCCGATTATGCGCCACATGATGAATCTGGAATCCGTAAAGACATACGAGGGAACGCATGACATTCACGCTCTGATTCTCGGCCAGCACCTCACCGGAATCGCAGCGTATTGAAAAACCTTCGAGGGGGGACCTCGATGGAAATGCAAATCCAATGCACGGCGTTCCTAACGCCGACGTATTTCTCTCGCGCGCGGCTCACCACAAACCAGCGACGTTGATACCTGGCGGTCTCGCGTCGCTCATGCGATCCGGATCGCAAACTCCGTCCTCGCTACCCTTCGTGATGGACTGGCGTCTCGTGAGACTGGTGTTCTTCCGAGTGATGTTCGTGGCCTTCGTGAACCGTTTCCGATTCGCCGACTGGCTTTGGACTTGAGACAAATGGCGCTAGACATTCCAGAAGCTTGTCGAGCATTTCGCCGCGGGTCAGAAGCTTCTCGATGGCGACGCGGACTTCAACACGATCATTGCTGGCCTGTTCAAAGGCACTATCGTAGCTGTTAGTTGGCATTTGTTTTAACCTCGGTGCGATAGTACCACGGGGCTGACTTCATTCAGAGAGCGAGTTATCTAAAGAGTTGTGAAAAAGTGGGTTGATTCACAGAAAGTATCTATGTGCAAACCCTTCGATTCACAAGAACTGCGCGCCGGAACAAACAGATCAAGAAGAAGTGGATAGGTCACCCAATAAAGTAACTTGCTAACTGCAGTCGCAGGTAACAGGCACTGTACGTATCCGTAACTCACTTACAAGAACGGAAGAGTCATAGGCACCCGGCATAGGAAGATTCTCTTCCGTCTTGTCGCAACCGGCGCGCCGCTTCTCAAAAGCCCGTTTCCAGCACGGATCGAATCGAGTGATCCGTGAGGGCCGCCATCAGGGCTGCCACGTCGCCTATCTGTTTTCCCAGCGCGGATGGCACCAATTGGCATGCGGCAGCAGCCTGGGGGAGCGCCTCTTCGGCGATCACTCTACGCGCGGGTCCCAGCACACGCTCACCCAGAGCCACGCCGAGCGAGCCAAAGACGATCACTTGCGGGTTCAACGCATCGATCAATAACGCTAAACCTCGCCCCATCCACTTGCCCGCCACTTCGGCGACCTGCAATGCCTCAGCATCGTTCGCGAGCATGTTCTCCACAAGGTTGCGAATCGGTGTCGCCGACGTCCACCGGCGAGGAAACATCTGGGCGGCAAGTTCGATCAACCCCGCCCCCGATGCAAACGACTCCCACGAACCCCTCTTTCCGAACCCGAGCGGTCCATCTTCAGCCAGGCGCCAATGACCTACTTCCCCCGCAGTGTCGCTTGCTCCGCGAAGAATTTCCCCGTTGAGGATGAACCCGGCGCCTACCCCTGTGCCGAAGGTAAGGAAGACGAGATGCTTCAGATCGCGCCGCCCCTTCCCCACGCCGAAATGAAATTCCGCGAGGGCCCCGGCATTGCCATCGTGCTCGATCACAACTGGAATCTTTGGGAATTCCTGCAGCAAACACTTCTTCAGTTCGACATGATGCCAGCCGCGTAGGTGCGGGGGATTGATCAAAACTCCTTCATCTATCTTGAGTGGACCTCCCACGGAAACACTGATCGCGGCAATCGTTCGATTGCTCCTCGTTGCAGTGCGGATGACTTCACGGACATGCCGCACAATCACAGGAAACGTGATCGCAAAAGGTGCAGACGCGTGCGAGGGAATCTCGACCCGCTGGAGAACCTCGCCTCTGACCGTACCCTCGACGCATGCCGTCTTTGTGCCGCCAATGTCGAGACCAAGCACTGTGTGCAATCCGGATTGTGTTCCTTTGACCAGACCCTTCTCCAGCCGGCGCAAGACAACGCGCAAGCGATCGCCGGAATTCTAACATTGCCGAGGATGGTTCGAAGTCTCACCACAAAGGTGGCATCCTCTCGTGGTCGCCCGTTCGCCGGTAACACATAGCGGATAAGACGTCTTGACCTGACTGCAGCCGCAAAGTACGATGAGCGAACATGTAGCTTTCTTCGGCGGCCGATGCCATGCGTTCGATGGTTGTGGTGCTGTTTCTCCTCTGTTAGGTGTGCCAAATTCTGGCAAAGATCGATGCAGCATCCTCTTGAAACAACGATCCTGCTCGAGCTAATCGCATCCGGCATTTATCCGCGGCCGAAAAGTACTGCGCGCTGCTAAATGTGGACAAGGAGTTCCATCATGAACCCAGCGCCGCCCACTTGCTCACGGGATTCTTTGAACGCTGGTCTCAAATGAACGGTCCCCAATATCGAACCTTCATTTTATGAATGCATTTATCCAAAGATTCAGCGTCGTCACGGGCTTCTCGCTATTAGTACTTCTTCTCATTGGGAACGCTGTAATAACAAGGCACCGAATCGGTGTCCTGGTCGAAAACCAAGGGTGGGTAGCTCACGCACAACAGGTACGATACCTATTGGCGCAGACAGAATTACTTGCCACCGATGCTGAAACCGGCCAGCGAGGATATCTCTTCACCGGCGGGGCAAAATACCTCAAGCCCTATCAAGATACAATTACAGCATTCAGTTCCAACATTGAGGATCTGGCTCGACTGACCGCCGACAATCCTCGTCAGCAAGAGCACGTGGGCGCTCTGCGCAATTTGGCTCATCAGAAACTTGACGAACTGGCTGAAACCATCTCGCTCTATCGAACGGGCAATTCGTCTGCAGCCCGGGCAATCGTGCTTTCCGATCGCGGTCTGATCCTCATGAACCAGATCCGTCAACAGATTGGGCAGATGCAGCAAGAGGAAGCATCGCTTGAAGCAGTTCGCAATTCTGCTTACAAACGAAGCATTCAGATCGCCGTTGCCGCCATTTATTCGGCCACGCTCATCGCCATTCTGGGCATGGTTGTGCTCGCAAACTTCATCTTGCGCGAAAGAAGAATGCGAGAACTGCATGCGGAGGAATTGCGCGCGCGTGAAGAATGGTTCCGCGTTGCATTGACAAGTATCGGCGACGGGGTCATCGCGACGGACCCTCAGGGAGTCGTCACCTTTTTGAATCCAATCGCGGAATCTCTTACCGGAATTAGCCTCGCAAACGCACGCGGAAAGGACGTACAGGAAGTCTTCCCGATCTTCAACGAATTCTCCGGAAAGAGAATAGAGAATCCTGTGAAGAAGGTGATGAGTCTCGGCATTGTCGTGGGGCTCGCGAATCACACGGTCTTACAGCATCGCGACGGACGTCTCCTCCCTATCGAAGACAGCGCGGCCCCCATCTGCGATGACGCCGGCCGAATAATCGGTGTTGTGCTTGTATTTCGCGATTCTACGGCAAAGCGCGATTCACAAGAGATTCTTCGCAAGACCGAAAAACTTGCGGCTGCAGCCCGCTTGTCAGCCACGGTTGCGCATGAAATCAACAATCCGCTGGAAGCCGTCGTCAATCTTCTTTTCATTGCCAAGAGCTCACCGGGGGCGACCGCGGAGGTTGCCGAACACCTCACTCTGGCGGAACAGGAATTGGAACGGGTGGCGCATATTACCCGCCAGACGCTCGGGTTTTATCGCGAGTCCAACGCGCCCTCAGAGATCGAGATTCCAAGCATCATCGAGCCCATCCTCCGGCTTTATTCAAACAAAGTGAAATCGAAGGAAATCAGCCTTGACTTCACTGCGGACAACTGTCCCCCGATCTGGGGGGTGGCCGGCGAACTGAAGCAAGTGATTGCGAACCTCATCGCCAATGCGATTGATGTTGTGCCGAACAAGGGCAAGATCGCGATTCGATGCCGCGATTCAGAAACGAGCACTGGCAGGGTTGCAGAAGTGCTGATCGAAGACGATGGCCCCGGCGTCGCTCCTGAGCTGTTGGATCGTATATTTGATCCATTCTTCACCACGAAGCAGGATGTTGGCACGGGTTTGGGCTTGTGGGTCGCGAAGGAGATCGTGGGCAGGCATGGAGGCAGCATCCAGGTACGTCCCGCGGGCGCAAGCAATGGGCTCAAGGGCGCCGCGTTCGTCATCCATTTACCTTGTCCGGGTTCCGACCAATGCAGCCCTCGCCTTCGATCCAGAAAGAGCGCCTCGGACCTCAATTCCCTAAATTTGAGTGAGGGGTGAAATTGTTCATCGACAAGTATTGGGGGACGGCGGCATAGTCATACTCATGCGGCGACCTCCTTTTTTAACCCTTGCTGGAATCCTTACGTTCACTCTGATTTCGTATCTGTCGGTTGGATTCGTTGCGGCTCAGCCAGCGGAATCCGCGTCGATTGTGCTACACGCCGCGCGACTACTTCAGGTGGACACAGGCACCCTTCTCCATCCGGGCGAAATTCTGGTTGAAGGAAATCGCATTCGGGCTGTCGGGGTGACGGTAGAGCATCCGCGGGGTGCACGCGTCATCGATCTGGGTGACACGACGCTGCTGCCCGGACTTATCGACGCGCATGTGCATCTCTTCCTGCATCCAGGAGCTGAGGATTTGCAGACCGTGGAGGAATCAGTTCCCTGGCGCGTGATCCTCGCCGAGCAGGCAGCCAAAGCAGATCTTCTTGCCGGATTCACCGCCGAGCGCGACATGGGCACGGAGGGCGCGGGCTCCGCCGACACAGCGATCCGCACTGCGATCGATACAGGGCTCATCCTCGGGCCGCGCATGCGCATCAGCGGCAATGCCATCGACATTCTCGGCGGTCATGAAGACGCGAACGGCTACAACCCGGCCCAATATGTCCTTTCGAATGCCGACTACGCAAATTCTTCCGAACAAATGATCGAGGTAATGCGCGAACAGCACAAGGAGGGATCGGATTTCGCCAAGATCTACGAAACCGGACCGGATCGCATGATCGACGGAGTACTCCATACGCCGTATCAATATACGGCGGCGCAGCTGACTGCGGCGGTCGGGGAAGCACGCCGCCTGGGAACCACAGTCGGAGTGCATGCCATGGGTGAGCCCGGCACGCTGTATGCGGCGCAGGCGGGTGTGGCTTCTATCGACCACGCCACGCAGTTGAGCGACGAAACCATGCGCCTGATGCGGGAAAAGGGCATCTTTGCTGTGCCCACGTTTACCATTTTCGATTACTTTGCTCACAACCGATCGACTGCACAAGAGGCGGCGAGCGAGGCGGCACTGCTCGACTACAAGATTCGCGAGTTCAAGAAACAGGTGGCGGCGGGAGTTCCTTTCGCTGTCGGCTCGGACGTCGGGCCATTCCCACATGGCACGCAAGCACATGAGCTGACCCTGATGGTGCAGTACGGCATGAAACCGCTGGCCGCGCTCCAGGCTGACATGATCAATGGCGCGAAACTGCTGGGGTGGGAGGGACAAATCGGCGAACTAAAACCAGGCTACGATGCAGATGTTGTCGCCGTTCCGGGAAATCCCCTCGACGACATCAGCGTTGTGGAGCACGTCAGCTTTGTGATGAAGAATGGAGCAATCGTGCGGCAGTAGTGCTAATCGCCTGCACTGACGAGGACTCGTTCACCAACTCCTTGCGAGGTGGCGAGCGGTTTTGCGGACCCGTACTTCACGTGCCGTTTCAGATTGATGATCGGCCCTTCGATAAAGCGGTAACTCAAGATAGACAGGACGATTGTCAGAGCCAACGCAAGCGCACCTGACGTGAGGAACGCAAACGAGAATCGCATGTAGATGCAAAGTCGAGCGACCAAGGAGTTCATGAAGAAATCGTGAAAAGTGAGATGAAAGAGATATAGGCTGTAACTCAGACTCCCAAGCCAGCATGCCCATCGCTGGCTGCATGCTCGATTCGCCAAACTGTTTTCTTCCATCACAGCAATGACGATGGCGGCCGCTGTAACATTCGCCAGAGGAATCAATACCTCAACGCCACAATATGTTCCTGACCATACCTGGCCTTTCCAATCGGCGAGGATGGCCGCCGCTACAATGCCAGCAAGCACAACCCATTTCGCAAAAGCTTTGAGCCTATCGAAAACAACATCATGGCGAATTAGCGCCAGCACGACTCCCAACAGGATCGCATCCACACGCGTCGGAGTGAAGTGAAAGAGTGGTTCTGGCGACCACGAAATGAGCGGAGCCGCGAGTCGAATGCCGCAGCTGCAGGCGATGAGCATGCTCGCGATTCCAATTAGTTTTCGCCTGTCGGGAAAACACCAAGTCACAACCGGCCACAGCAAGTAGAATTGTTCCTCGACGGCTAAAGACCAGAAATGAACAATCTTCACTGGTCCGTCGTGTTGCAACGCGTAGCTCGGAAATAGATTTTGTATATAGAGAAAATGAACCCAGAAGTGATAATTGGGAACGATTCCATGAATCGCGTAGAAACTAACGATCGCCAGCAAGGTGACGTAGTAGACTGGAAAAACTCGGAGAATTCGGCGAGAATAGAAGACTCTGAAGTACCCTTCTCTGTTCCGGGTGTCATATAAGATGCCGCCGATCAAATATCCGGACAACACAAAAAAAGCCGGAACTGCAAAAATGGCGAGAGACTGGAGGGCCGCTAGGACCTTGAAGCGGACCGTACCCGGATGCGCCAGTTGGTATGGCGAAAAGTAGTGAGCGCAAAAGACAAGTAGAAAGCCGTAACCCCGGATACCTTCCAGACACGGAACGTATCTTCGAACGCGATCAGCGTTTTGAGTGTGAGTCATGCTAGCTTGCAACGGACAGCATTTCAGATAACTATAACTAAGGTTGATTTTCCGGGACGAGAATTCGGGTTTTAAGGCCCGGAATTCGATTTATTGAAACGCCACAATTGAAGCGTTAGACTAGAACACGCTTACAAACTGAGTCAGGCGGGCTGACCTCACGTATTTCCAAGCTCAATCTTATTGAAAAGTCCCTAATTCATTTGAAAACCCGGCCCTTGAGCCTTGCAGTTCAGATTTCACTCTATTCTTGATCGGGGCTTCATTGATCTACGCCTAAGGTGTATTCGCCCTACACTAATGTGCTATTCCGGATGTCAAACCCTTCAAGGCTGTGTGTCACTGCATGTTGGAGAGTATCGTCTTCGCAGCGAAGAACGGTGCTGAGGTGCGCAAACTGAAACGGTGATTCAGTTTTTCTCTACAGCAAGGCGGGTTCGTATCTTCGCCAGCGTCGCGTTATAGCGCTTAGACTTTTCCAGCGCCAGCGAGTCCTCGACCGCTTTGCGATAGCCGCCAAGATAGATGGAATAGAGGATGGCAAGCGAGCAACCGATGCCCCAGAAGAATCCGACGCAAAGTCCGATCACTGCGGCAGGACCAAACTCGATCATCGCACTCGCCTCTTTCTCGCGGGCTCAGACCGCCACCGTAAAGGTGTCCTCGCTGCGCGTCACAGCGTGGTACAGCGTGTCTCGTTCCACCGGAACCCTGCCAGCCTCGGTAATTAAGCGGCAGAGATCCTTGCGCGTCATGCCCTGAGGAGTGGTTGCGCCCGCATCGTGATAAATCTTCTCTTCGATGACTGTGCCGTCCAGATCGTCGGCGCCAAAGCGGAGCGCAATTTGCGCGATCTTGGGCGTGAGCATCTGCCAATAGGCTTTGATGTGCGAGAAGTTATCAAGCAGCAGGCGGCTTACTGCGATCTGGCGAATGTCAGTCAGTCCCGTGGTTACCGGCAAGTGATCAAGCGGGGTGTTTTCCGGATGAAACGCGAGGGGAATGAAGGTCTGGAAGCCGCCGGTTTCGTCCTGAAGCGCGCGGAGCTTCAGGAGGTGGTCCACGCGGTCTTCGTTGTTTTCGATGTGACCGTAGAGCATCGTCGCATTCGAACGGAAGCCGAGTTTGTGCGCGAGCCGGGCTGTTTCGATCCATTCTTCGCCATCGATTTTGTGATCGCAGATGATGGAACGCACGCGCGCGGAGAAGATTTCCGCTCCGCCGCCGGGCATTGAATCGACCCCAGCGTCACGCAACTTGATCAAAGTCTGCTCAACCGAGAGTTTCGCACGCCGGGCAAGAAATGCGATTTCAACCATCGTGAAGGCCTTGATGTGCACCTTCGGGAAGCGCTCCTTGAGCCCGCTCACCAAGTCGAGAGAGTATTCAAGTGGTAAGTCGGGATGCAGTCCACCTACGATATGAAATTCCGTCACCGCTTCGGAGTATCCGGACGCGGCTGTCGCCCACGCTTCTTCCAACGCCATGGTGTATCCGGCAGGGTCGCCCTTTTTGCGGCCAAAGGCGCACAGCTTGCATGCCGCCACGCACACGTTCGTCGGATTGATGTGGCGATTGACGTTGAAGTAGGTAACGTCGCCATGCATCCGCTCGCGCACATGGTTCGCGAGCCAACCCACGGCCAGCACATCGGACGAACCATACAGCGCAAGCCCGTCGTCGAAGTTAAGCCGCTCCTGCCCCAGCACCTTGGCAGCAATGGACTCCAAGCGCGGATCGTACGTCCGAAAAGCGGCGTTTGAGCGAGGACCGGAGGACTCAGCCTGCATGTTTTGATGATACCGAAGTTTGGCGATATCGGCAGGCGGGACTAGCGTTGGCCAATTTCAGCTTCTCCTGAAAGAGGCTCCAGCAGAACGCCATCTTCGAGCGACGCCGCGAGCAAACGCCCCCCCATGGTGCGCACCGCGGAAAGTTTGTATCCCGTCTGCCACCACTTCCAATCGAGTGTTTCGGCATCAACGGCATACACGAAGTCACTGCCGCGCGAACTGACTAATAACTTCCCCAGTTGAGGGTCGTAGTAGAGATCGTCAATGTCGACCAGCGGAAGCCGATGAACCCACATCCAGGACTTGCCTCCGTCGCGAGTGAAGTAAACACCCTCGCGTCCACCGATCCAAAGTGTTCCATCGGGCGAAAATGCGACGCGATGGATCCGGGTTAGCGCGATGGGAATGCTCACCGGCCACCAGTTCTGGCCTGCGTCCTGGGAGACGACCACGGCATCCGGGCGGGCAGCGGCCATCAGCGCACCGTCAGAGGCCACGGAGAGGTAGCCGGCCACACCCATCACCGGCCCTCCCTGCCAGGTGACTCCCTTGTCTTTGCTGGTGTAGAGGCCACCGGACGTCGAAGCGAGCCATGCATCGCCGCAAAGGTCCATTGCAAAAACACGCCCGTCGATCACATGCGACTGGTCGGTCGGATGCGATTTTTCTGTCGCCCGAGGCTTTGCTTGCGCGCGCTTCTTGTCGCTCACGCGAGTTTTGCCCACCGGCGCGGTCGTCGTCGACGGAGCATATGCAATCAGGTTCCTAGGTTGCCATGCAGCCGCTCCCGGATCCAGGGCGAAAATGCCGCTATTTGTCCCGGCCAGGACCGTACCTTGCGGCGACTGCGCGAGCGCGAACACATCGCGCCCATCGAGCCCATCGGCCACCTGCTTCCACTGCATACCGCTACCGCCGGAGACGAACACGCTTCCATAGGCCTTGTCGTTCACTACGCCGGCAAAGACTCGTTGCGGATCGCGGTTGTCCACCAGCAATGCATCGACTTTGCGTGCTGAGATTCCTGCGTTTGCGGGCACGAATGTCGCGAATCCATCGTGACTTGCAAGAACGCCGCCCCGATCCGTCGCTAGCAAAACGTGATTCGGGTCGGAGAAATCGATGTTCACGTCGTTCACGATCACATCCGCACTGGTCATGCGCCTGAAGGTCTTGCCGGCATCGGTGGTCTTGTAGAGCCCCTCTGTCGTTCCGGCGTACAACACGTCGAGGTGCTCCGGATCCTGCCGCAGGACGCGGGTTCTGCGCGCGGTGGCAGGAATGCCCTGAATCTTGCGGAACAGTTCCCCGCCATTGTTGCTCTTGTAAATACCGCTGCACGCGCTGGCGTAGACGACACTCGGCTTTTCAGGATCGACGATGATCGAGAAGACGTCGGAGTCGTCGATCATGCCCTTCTTGATGTTGTGCCAGTTCTGGCCGCCGTCGGTCGTCTTCCAGGGAAGATGCCATGTGCCCGCATACACGATGTCGGGGTTGGCGGGATCGACGGCCAACGACTCGATCTCGTGAATCTCGCTGCTCCCCTTGGGGCTGATCTGCTCCCACGTCGCGCCGCCGTCGGAGCTGCGAAAGACTCCTTCCAAAGTTCCGGCGAAAAGTATTGCGGAGTTCGAAGGCGCTTGCACAAAGGCGCGAATCGATTGATCATTTAGCCCCGCAGCCTGGTTCCAGTTTTTGCCGCCATCGCGGCTTATCCACAGGCCGCCGCCGGGATGGCCCAGAGTCCACGCCGCGGCATAAAGAATGGCCGGATTCGCCGAGTCGACCACGATGTGATCGATGACCAGGTCGTCCGTTGATTCAAGCTTCGCCAGACGATGCCAGCTGAGGCCACCGTCCCTCGATTCATAAATCCAGCTATTCGTGGTGCCGAGAAAAAGATGCGAAGGATCACCCTGGATGGCCGCAATAGATCGTGCGTCTCCGCCCTCGGGGCCCACGGTAGTCCAGGGCGGCGACGCCGACTGGCCAAACGCGGCCGAGAACGAGAACAAACCGATGAGAAGACATGAAACCCATCTGCGCGGGAAACAGATTCGAAGGAATCCATAGGCGCGATTCGTCACCAAAAGCAGTGCCAAGATTGAAAAGATCTCCAAGAACAATGAAAGGAGGCTGACCGGATGCGGGTCAACCTCCGAATACCACAGAGGAATCTTCCCTGCCCTGTCCATCCGCTCGCAGCGGCAGGTTTGAGGATTGCTTCATGTGCGGGACCGCATATCACTCTTCACGCGATACGCGGTCTCTACTACCCGCGGCTTTCGTCGCACCTTAGCGATGATGCATCTCTTTGCGCGCTTCAGCCTTCACCGTCGACTCGTCCACTGGCGTGGTTCCCTGAACGTCGGAGCTGAAATTCGCTCCGGCTGGCACGAGGTAGGTCTCTATCTTCTGGCCGTCTTCCGTCCCGGTCGCCACACTCACGCGAGAAGCGTCGATGCCCTTCTCTTCCACCAGATAGGCCTTGGCATTCACTGCACGTTGCGCAGCAGCGTCCATCACCTTCGCGCGCTTGTGCTTGGCGGCATACTTGGCTTGTTTCTCGGTCTTCGCTTTCTCCTTGGCATCCGATTCGCCAACGATAACGACCTTCGCATCAGCTTGCTTCTGCAGATCGAGTGCAACTTCATCAAGGCAAGCTTTGGCTTCGTTGTTCACACGAGTCGGACGCTTTTTGTCTGTATCAAACGAAAGACCGCAAAGCGCCTGCGCATGGGGTTGGGGTGGCGGCGGTGGTGCAACGATCGACACCGTCGTAGTGGCTGTAGCGGTGTGGTTCTTGTCGTCAGACACCTTGCAGGTGATATCGACAGAGCCGGTTGGCGCGCCCGTCGAATTGAATTCTGCCGTCGTGCCCGTGCCGTTCACGGAGCCTGCTGCAGCCGAGTAGCTGTAGGTCAACGGTCGATTTTGCGGGCTTGCGCCGGTCGCCGTAACCGTTGCCGTATCACCTGGCTTAATGGTGGTTGGGCTCACTGAGCAGCTGATGGTCGGCGGCTCGAATTCCTTCACTGTGAAGTTGGCAGTGGCGTCTGCAGTTTGGCCGGGCTTCAGACCTTCCTTGCCCTTCTTGCCTTCCTTCACCTCCGCCTTCACCGTGTAAGCACCGGGTGCGAGCGAATCGGTGGCCACTGTGGCTGTTGGACCATTGCCGTTGACACCCTGTCCCGACCAGCTGTAGACCACGTTGTTGTTCTTCTTGGTGGAAAGCGACCCGGCGGTCGCCGATACGGTGACCGGCTCACCCGGGAACACCGCAGGCGGAGCAGCCTGGGCTGAAAGGGTGATTGGTGGTTGCTTTTTGCACCCCATCGGTACGAGCGTAAAACTCGCCGCAACAAGAACCAGACAAAGAGACTTCAATCCGCGCGATTGCATACGATTCTCCTTCGTAATCAAGCCGAACAATACCGCCATCCGTGCTTCAGGGGGGCGACTTTCGCCCCCCTGCTGGTTTACTTCATTTGCATTTCGTAGGCAAGTGTTTCACGTCTACGGCTTCTTTGGTGCAGCCTTCTTTTTGGGGGTCGGAGCCTTTTCACTTAAAAGGGTCATCGAATCGGCCGCGTTGAACGGATACAGTTGCACCGATTGTTGGCCCGTGTTGGTTAAGGTGACGTCGACACGCCGATTCTGCGCCAGGACGATGACCCCTAATCTGTGCAGAACCTTCTTCTTCTCCACCTCGCTCAGGTCAGGATTCTGTTCGACGAGAGCTTTCACCTGATCAGCGGAGAGTTGCTGTTCCTTGCCCACGGCGCGCGTCTCGATCGCATTCTCGGGGACTCCCTGTTCTACCAGGAAGGCCTTTGCGCGGTTGACACGGCGTTCCGTGAGCGCCTGGTTGTATTCAACCGAGCCACGGGGATCGGCGTGGCCAGTCAACGTAAGGTGAGCGTCAGGCTTGATGGCGAGGTAGCTCTTGAAATCCGACGCCAGTGTGGTCAATGTTTGCTGCTGGCTCGGCACAAGGCCTCCCTCCGGATGCGTCGCTCGAGGCTGCGCGGTCGGGAAGAAGATACTGTGGAGCGCCAGACGTGCTTCGAGGCGGATTTGCTCCGGCGAGGGGCCCGGCGGTGGCGGTGGCGGAAGAATCGTCAACGTCGCGGTCGAAGTGGCGGTATGGCCCTTGTCGTCCGCCACGTTGCAGGTGACATCGACAGTTCCGCTCGGCGCTCCGGTCGAGTTGTATGTTGCCGTCGAGCCGGACGGAGTGACGGTGCCTGCCGTGGCATTAAAGCTGTAGGTTAGCGGACGGTTCTGCGGGCTGACGGCAGTCGCAGTCAAGGTTGCGGTATCACCCGGCTTGATTGTGCTTGGATCTGCCGAGCAGCTGATAGTCGGAGGCTCAAAATCCTTCACGGTAAAGGTGGTCGATGCGTCGGCAACTTGCCATGGCTTCAGACCTTCCTTGCCTGGCTTGCCTTCTTTCACTCCGCACTTCACGGTATAGGTACCTGGAGCCAGGGAGCCGGTCGCAACCGTGGCTGTTGTGCCATTTCCGGTCACACCGTCGCCGCTCCAGGTGTAGATGGCGTTCTCTTTCGGATTGAGCCCGTTGGCCGTCGCCGTTACGGTGACTGGATCACCCGGGAACACGGTTGCCGGGCTCGCCGAGCATGCGATGGTCGGCGGAGGTGGAGGGGCAATTGACCCAGCGTGGAACACAAGACCGCCGCTCAAACGAGCTGCATTGATATTGGCGCGTCCACCATTCAGCCCCGGGCCGAAGTCGGCGTGCATGTATGAATAGTCAGCCTGGAAAACTCGGATGGCGAGATGGTGGTTAAAAAACGGCGTCTCATAGTCGATGCCGCCGCCCACAGTGAGATCGGGGCCCCAGGTATTTGGATTCTTATCTGGCCCATTGATAAGGGCTCCGCCTACCAGGCCATGGACAAACGGAGTGATATCTGCAGTTGGATAGCGGAAGATGATGCCGCCTGAGGCGGTGGTAAACCCATCGTCGTTGCCGTGGGTGCCGTTATTGCTTCCATTCGGATCCGCGTCGCCCCACTCATGGAAGCCGACTTCGGCCTGCGCGCCAACGTACTTATTGAAGTAGTAGGCTCCGCTGAACAAACCTCCAAGGTTCACAGCGTTGTAGCTGTAAGGAATCGTCGTTCCATTCCCTTGAGGAACGTCTACAGTTCCTTTGGGAGCAAGATAACTGTATCCGGCAAAGATGTCCCAGCGGGATGCATAGTCGCCTGGATTGGTCGTGGGCGCGGGTTTGGGGGCATCCTGGGCTGCCAATGCGATCGGGGTGAACGCAAGGCACGTGATCGCGAGCGTCCGGCTCAGGGATTTCAATTTTTGCAAGTACATTCTGGTTTTCCTCCGCAATCAATCTGGTTTTGTCTTGGGGGACAGCGATTGACTTGCTCTGTTTCCCGTTTAGTCAATTTTCCCCATGAATCAGCTTTCAGGTCTGGTCAAATTCGCTCACTGAGCTGTTACGGAAACTATTGACACGACACCGGTAAGCGTACCATAGAGGAGGGTCTGGGAGGTCCACTTTCTGAGCAAGTTGCCACCACTGACACTCCCCAAACGAGAGCTTGCGGGACCCAAATTACCCCAGAACCTCACCTGCGTTCAGCAGCTTTGAGAGCCTTGCTTTCCCTGCATTCAAGGGCTCATTCGGCGTTGAGGGTTTTCAGCAAACTGCGTGGTTCGCGTTGAATCTTCTCTTGAAGAAGCGTAATTGCGTACAGGAGTTGCTCAGGACGTGGTGGACATCCAGGTACATAAACGTCCACTGGAATCACCTGATTCACTCCCTGGACGATTGCGTAGTTGTTGAAGACACCACCGGAAGTGGCGCAGGCGCCCATCGATATAACCCATTTTGGCTCCGGCATTTGATCGTAGAGCCGCCGGATCACAGGCGCCATTTTTTGAGAGACGCGGCCGGCAATGATCATCAGGTCAGCCTGGCGCGGAGACGGCCGGAAGACCTCGGCGCCGAATCGTGCGATGTCGAAGCGCGATGCACCCATCGACATCATTTCGATAGCGCAGCACGCCAAACCAAAAGTGACGGGCCATACTGAGCTCTTGCGAACCCAGTTCACAGCGAAATCGAGCGAGGTAAGGAGAACCCCCTCGGGCTGTTCAAAACCGTAGTTGACTTCCTTGAGCTTGGCGCGATTCTGTGCACTGCTTTCCAATGCACCGAAGACGTAGCGATCGCGCTCCTGCGTTGCCGCCATGCAACTACTATAACTCCAAATCGCTCAGAGACAAGCATGCAGGGGTCGGGGAAGCGATTCGACAGACTCGCAGGTTGTCCCTGCGCAAAGAATTTGCGAGCGATACGAAATCCTCATGTGCAACGCGACCTCTTGCGCTATTCTCCAATGTTCACCAAATTCATGCAGGAAACCACCGGTCGTTGCGCATGCGGCGAAACATCTGGAATGTTTCGTTCCGTCTGCAGTGGATTTTGAAGCAAAGACCGCCCAGTTTGTTTGCTAAGCAATTTGGTTTTCACCTCCCGCATTCGCCCGCGGGATCTTTCGGAGCGAAGTCAAAATGAGTTGTACTCGCAAGTTGCTGCTCTTATCCGCGATGTTCGCCTCTCCGTTTTTAGCTTCGGCACAGGGACCCACACCGGCCCCGACCACACAAGCACAAATCGCCGCTCTCCAGCAGTCCATTCAAAACGCGCAAATGAATGCCGACAATGCCTGGATGCTGACCTCGGCCGCCCTCGTTTTGCTCATGACCGGCCCTGGCCTCGCGTTGTTCTATGGCGGACTGGTCCGCCGCAAAAACATCCTTGGGACCATGATGCAGAGCTTCGCCATGATGGGCCTGGTGACGATTCTGTGGGCGAGCCTCGGCTATTCGCTGGCATTTGGTCACGGCAACGTCTTCATCGGAGGTTTCGAGCACGCATTCCTGCACGGAGTTGGATTGACGCCCAACAACGATTACGCGCCGACGATTCCCGAACAGACCTACATGGTGTACCAGCTCATGTTCGCCATCATCACCCCGGCACTCATTACGGGCGCTTTCGCCGAGCGGATGAAGTTCAGCGCCATGGCCGTCTTTCTCTCTTTGTGGTCACTGCTCGTCTACAGCCCGATGGCGCATATGGTTTGGGGTGTCGGTGGCCTGTTGAATGCGAAGGGGGGGCATATTCCCAGCCTCGACTTCGCCGGGGGGACCGTGGTTCACATCACCTCCGGTGTCTCCGCACTCATCACTGCAATTTATCTCGGAAAGCGCCTCGGCTATCCGCACACAAACATGCCACCGCATTCCATGGTCCTCAGCTTTATTGGCGCTTGCCTGTTGTGGGTGGGTTGGTTCGGGTTCAACGCCGGGAGTGCACTTGGCTCCGGCCCGCTGGCCACTAGCGCCTTCGTGAACACACACTTCGCAGCTGCCGCAGCCGCCTTCGGCTGGACCATCGCAGAGTGGATCCACAACGGCAAACCAACGGCCCTGGGAGCGATCTCAGGCGCCGTCGCCGGCCTCGTTGCCATTACCCCAGCCTCGGGCTTCGTGCAGCCCTTCTCCGCACTTCTCATCGGCGTTGTGGCGGGGGCTTTCTGTTCGTTTATGGTCTTCGAAGTCAAAAGCCGCCTGGGTTACGACGACTCCCTCGATGCCTTCGGCGTGCACGGAGCAGGGGGTACTCTCGGTGCGCTGCTCACGGGCTTCTTTGCCACCAGCGCCATCAACGCCGCCTTTGGTAAAGGCGTCCCCACGGGGGCAATGGACGGCCACTGGAGCCAAGTTCTCAATCAGGCGGCAGGCGTCGCCATCGCCTGGGGCATCTCCATCGTGGGTACATTTGTGCTCCTGTTCGCCGTCGATAAGGTGATCGGGCTGCGCGTCTCCGCTGAAGAAGAATCGGCAGGCCTCGATCTCTCGCAACACGGCGAGGAGGGGTACGATCTCAATTCGTAAACAGGTTTGTTTATCTTCTGTTGAAAAGTTTCAACCCTATCAGTCCACACAGGCGCTCGGACTGATAGGCTGTCATAAGCATTTTTGGAAACAATATTCTCCGCTCGCATTCCGGAAATGCGGTAATGAGGCTCTGGCACATGCTCAAGATCGAAGCGGTTCTCCAGCCGTCGAAGCTGGACGCAGTAAAAGATGCCCTGCTGGAAGCCGGCATCGAAGGTATGACCATCCTCGAAGCCCGAGGCCACGGCCGCCAGAAAGGCCATACGGAGTTCTACCGCGGGCGTGAGTACACGGTAGACCTTCTTCCCAAGGTCAAGATCGAGCTCGTCATCACAGATGATTTGAAGGAAAGCGCAATCCAGGCCATCATGAGCGCGGCGCGCACTGGCCGCATTGGCGATGGGAAGATATTCGTCAGCCGCATCGACGAGGCCATCCGCATCCGCAACGACGAGCGCGGCGAATCGGCACTCTAAGTGCATCTCGATCACGAACAATCCCGCATTGTGAGGGCAGGCCAGCTGAAACGCGAGCCGGGTCGCTCGATCCCCCGATTCAAAGCGGCACGTTTTCGGGAATGTCTTTCTCGTTCCCCGCACAATCCGCTCTTTTGATCGGTGAATCTTTAGTATTCTGTTAAAACAATCTTTTTTGGCTTCGCCGAACCACCCACATTTGACATGACTCCAGTCGCTTTGGCGGTTGACGACCTACGGGATCAGTATCTTCGGGAGATGGCGCTCGTCCGCCAGACCTGTGAACGTACGGGCGATGGGACTGCTGCGATTCGGCGCCGGTCCGCCGTAGTCGACCGGATTCTGATCGAAATGTGGCGACGCGCCTTCGCCGGCCAAACGCCTCCCAATATTTCCCTGCTGGCCCTTGGCGGGTACGGCCGCAAAGATCTCTTCCCCTTCTCCGACATCGACGTGCTTTTTGCGTTCGCCGATGAGAAAACTGAAGAGCAGGCTCGAGAAGCGGTCCGTGGCATTATTCAAGGGATGTGGGACATCGGCCTGCGCGCCAGCCCCAGTTCACGCACAGTCAAAGAAATAGCCCGTTTCGATCCGGATAATCTCGAATTCACGCTCGCCACTCTCGACCGTCGCTTTCTCGCCGGACAGTTCCCCCTTTATCAGCAGCTCCATCAGACCGTGCTCCCCGGCCTGGTATTGAGCGAGTGGAACACCATTACACAGAAACTGGGAGAAGTTGCCCGCGCCCGCCACGCCAAATTCGGCAATACAATCTTTCATCTCGAGCCCAATCTCAAGGACTGTCCAGGCGGTCTGCGCGACTACCATCTGGCCGTCTGGTTTGCCTTGCTGTTCCACCTGAAGGAAACCAAGGAGTGGCCAAGGCAACGAGGTGGAGTCTTCCAGTCCGCCCGCGGCGACGCCGAAGCCGCCTTCGACTTCCTCGCCGCCGCTCGATGTTTCCTTCACTTCCGCCACGGCCGCGATGACAATACGCTCGACTGGCAATCGCAGGACGAGGCCGCGGCGAACTCGATCGGCCTCGAAACGCGCGGCACCGCAGACCCGGCTTACTGGATGCGCACCTACTATCGCCACGCACGTATCATCTATCGCCGTGCCGCGCTCCTGATGGAACATCTGCCCGCGCCGGTCAGCTTCTATCGCCAGTTTCGCCGCCGCCGCACCCCGATTGCCGGCACGGACTTCATCCTCGACCAGGGACGCATCGACATTCTTCCCGGCGCGCAATTCTCAGACACCGCCGCCATCTTGCGCATTTTTTCGTTGATGGCAACTCACGGCTACGCGCTTTCACAGGCCGCGGAAGATCGCATCACCGACGCGCTGCCAGCACTCGCCATCCACATACCCGAAGGCCCGTACCTGTGGAATGCATTGCGCGAAGTGTTGCTGGGCCCCCACGCGGCGCACGCTTTGCGCACCATGCACGCGCTCGGCGTGCTCGAAATGCTGATCCCCGAGTTCCACGGCATCGACGCGCTCGTCATTCGGGATTCTTACCACCGCTACACCGTCGACGAACATACCTTCCTCGCCATCGACAACGTGCACAGTCTGCGCCAACCCACGCACGACTGGGAGCACCGACTTGCGCAGCTTTTGCCCGAGGTCGACCGACTCGACCTTTTCATGTTGGCGCTGCTGTTGCACGACACAGGCAAGGGCCGTCGTAGCGGCGCGCACACCGGGCAGAGCGTCGAGCTTGCCGACAGCTTCCTCGCTCGGCTCGACTTCGATGCCGAAGAGCGTGAATCGATTCTGACGCTCATCCGCCTGCATCTCGAAATGTCGAACGCCATGCGCCGCGACATCTTCGATATCGAAAACATCCGCGCATTCGCCGACAAAATCGGCAGCCCCAGCTTGCTGAAGATGCTCACGCTGATGACATACGCAGATATCAAGGCCGTCAATCCTGAGGCGCTTACGCCGTGGAAGGCCGAAAATCTCTGGCAGTTCTACATGGCCACGGCCAACTTCATGGACCGCAGTGTGGACGAAGTCCGCTACCATGCGGCCATCGATCCAACGCTGCTGAACCGCATCCGCGCCATGGTGCCCGTCACTCAATATGGCGATCTCAAACAATTCCTCGAAGGCCTGCCCCAACGCTACCTGCAAACGCGTCTCCCTGAAGTCATCCGTGATCACTTTCAACTGGCCGCCAAACTGGACGAGGATCCAGTCCAGCTCGACCTTCGCCCGCATCGACAGCTCTTCGATCTCACCGTGATCGTGCGCGATCGCACCCGCCTTTTTGCTGATGTGGCAGGAGCGCTGGCAGCCTGGGGCATGAATATCGTCAAGGCCGGAGCCTTCTCCAACGAAGCAGGCGTAGTCGTCGACAGCTTTCAATTCACCGACGTCTTCCGCACCATAGAACTGAACCCGAGCGAGAAGGACCGCTTCCTCGCTTATCTGCATGACGTGGTCGCTCAGAAGGTGCCGGTCACACAGATGCTCGAATCGCGAGCGCACCTTAACAGCGCCGGCAACATCAAGGTCGAAGTCACAACGCGCCTGCAATTCGACAACGAGTCGTCGAGCCACTCAACACTGCTGCAAGTTGTGGCGCAGGACGTCCCAGGTCTGCTGCGTCAGATCGCGCTCACTCTCAGTACACATCAGTGCAACATCGAAGTGGCGTTGATCGATACTGAAGGAGAAACGGCGATTGACGTTTTCTATTTGACTAGCCAAGGCGCCAAGCTCAGCCCTGAGACGCAGCAATCCCTGGCCACCGATCTGACGGCCGCCCTTGAAGCGATGCGCGCGCCGGCCGCTTAGATTCTTCTTTACCCGCGCTTGACTAGAGCTGCGGGACAGCGCGGCAGGTTCTATTCGTAACGCAGAGCAACAATCGGATCGACGCTCATAGCCCTTCGCGCAGGAATATAGCAGGCTGCCCGCTACGGTGGTAAGCACAAGAGTGACGCCGGCGAACGTGACCGGATCGTTGGGCGAAACGCCATAAAGCAATCCCGCCATGAGATGCGACACAACGAGCGCGCCAAGGAGTCCGACGGTTGCGCCCGCAATGGCGAGGCCCAGTCCCTGGCGCAGAACCATCTGAAGGATACTCGCTCTTGAGGCACCGAGCGCGATGCGCACGCCGATGTCCCGAGTGCGCTCGCTGACGACATACGAGATAGTTCCGTAGATTCCGATTCCTGCGAGCAACAAGGCGGTCAAAGCGAAAAGCAAAACCGTCTCCATGGAAAAGCGCCGCTGCGCGAGAGAGCCGGAGACGACATCGGGAAGCCTCTTCGCTCCGAAGACGGGAAGCTCGGGATCAATGGATTGGACCAGTGCGCGTGCCTGTTCCGGAATCGCGCCGGGATCCAGCCTTCCGCGCAGGAATATAGCCAGCTCTTTATCTGTTCTCTGATATGAACTCAAATAGACTTGTGGAGTGTTCGCATCTTCGAGCGACTCGGTGCGGGCATCGGCGACAACCCCGGCCACCGTGGTCCATGAAGTAGGCGCGCGGCCAAGCTTGATGCGCTTGCCGAGCGGATCATCATTGGGCCACCAGGTACGTGCGAATGCCTCATTGATCACCGCGACGTTGGGCGCATTCTCGTTGTCCGCGTTGGTGAATAGCCGGCCGCGGAGGAGCGGGATTCCCAGCAGATGAAAATACTCCGGCGTAACACTCGACCCTTGGACCTGATGCTGCAGGTTGCTGCGCGTGTCGCTTCCTTCCAGGGCGAGCGTGATTAAATTTCTATCGTGATTCAAGGGAATAGACTGGAGGCTTCCGACGGCGATTTCCGTCACTCCCGGCAGCGATTGGCCGCGGTGCATGATTTCGCGGATGAATGGCGCCTCCTTGGCTGCGCTCCCATAGATATCTGTCGTTGGGTCATTGGGCACCGGGAGCCACAAGCGCACGGCCATGACATTTTCGGGATCGAATCCGAGCCGCACTTTGAACAAATCCCAGAAGCTGCGCAGCAGAAGTCCTGCAGCGATCATCAGGACCAGCGACAGGGCGAACTCCGTGACTACCAGGATGCTGCGCGTGCGGGTCTGGCTCCTGGATCCCTTCGAGCCGCGACCCTCCTGCCGGAGCATATGACTCGGGTCGAGTCGCCCCGCCTGCAACGCAGGAGCGAGGCCGAAGAAGGCTCCTGCGATTACGGAGACGCCAAGTGCGAAGGTCAAAACGCCCCAGCTGATCGAGATGTCGTTGAGCCGCGGCAGAGTTGAGGGAACCATTTGCAATAGAAGCTTTTTGGTGCAGAAGAGAATTCCCAAACCAGCGATTCCGCCTAGCACGGAAAGGAGCAGGCTCTCGGTGAGCAACTGCCGTATCAGCCGTGTTTTCGCCGCCCCGAGTGCCTGGCGAATGGCCGTCTCCCGCCCTCTGGCGGAAGCCCGCGCCAGCAGAAGATTTGCCACATTCACGCAGCCGATCAGCAGGACTAATCCAACTGCACCCAGGAGCAGCATCAACGGCTGGCGCACATTGCCGACCACGGTTTCGCTGAGCGGCACCAGGCGGACGTTCCATGCGCTTTCCGGCGGATAGTCTGCTGGGAACTGTTTCTTCAAAGAGGCCACGAGCGCATCCAGTTGGCTCTGTGCCGCCGCGATCGTGAGACCAGGCGCCAGCCGTGCGATGGCTCCCGGAATAAAGCGCGAACTGCGCACGGGGGGCGGAGTAGGCGCAGCGGAAAAACCGGCTGCTGCCCACAGTTCGGTATTCCTTTCATCGGTTGTGCGGCCCTGATCGTGAAAACCAGCCGGCATGACGCCGACGACATGGTACACGTCGTTATCCAGCCGCAGACTTCTGCCGAGAATATGCGGGTCAGCGCCGAAGTCCCGCTTCCACAGCCCGTCGCTGATGACCACTTCCAGGTTGAAGCCCGGCGTTTGATCATCGGGATTGAACACGCGTCCTAATTCGGGCTCCACTCCGAGTACCGCAAAGTAAGTCGGCGAGACCGGTTTAAAAATAATGCGCGCAGGCTGGGAAGAGCCCGTGAGGTTCACCGATCCAGACCCTTCCACCGATACATATTGGAAGATTCCGGAGCGTTGAAAATCTTTCCACTCGGGCACAGACAGGCCAATATCGCGCGCGCCCACGCCGGGCAGATCGTCCTCGATGCGAACCAGCTGTTCCGGATGCGGGTAGGGCAACGGGTGCAGCAGTGTGGCATCGACAACGCTGTAAATCGCCGTCGTGGCGCCGATGCCCAACGCCATGGTCAGAATCGCGATCGTGGCGAATCCAGGCGAATTTGCCAGCTGACGCATCGCATATCTCAGGTCCCGCAATAGATTCTCAATGAACGGCAGGCTTTGCTCCGAGTGGTACTCCTCACGAATCCTTTCCACGGAGCCGAACTTGAGCACAGCCTGGCGGCGTGCCTCCGCCGGCGTCATGCCCGCACGAAGATTCTCGTCGACCTGCAGAGCGAGATGCTCTTCCATTTCTTCCCGCAAGCGCCGATCCGCCCGGCGTCCGGTGGTGAAGTTCGACAGCCGCACAAAGAAGCGCAACAGGAATTTCATGACAGGTCCTCCGCTTTGACCTCGAAAAACCTCGCGATGATCGCTGCGGTTTGCTCCCAATCGCGGGTTTCTGCCTGCAACTGCTTGTGACCCGCGCGTGTCAGCCGGTAGAAACGCGCGCGGCGATTATTTTCCGACGCACCCCATTCGGATGCGATCGCGCCTTCATGCTCCAGTTTGAGCAGAAGCGGATACAGCGTTCCCTGGTTCAAAGCAAGCAGGTCTCCACTGATCTGCTCGATGCGGCGGGCGATTCCATAGCCGTGCAAGGGCCCGAGCACATCGAGGGTTTTCAGAACCATCAGTGCCAAAGTTCCCTGCAGAACATCCGGTTTTTCGCTCATTGATTCGACCTTTGGGTTTCCAACAGGGAGTATGCCCAATTTCCTTTGGGAAAGCAACAGGAATGTGACCGTTAAATTCGGAGGGCAGACACTTGAGGTTTCCCAACCGCACCTTGCGGCACGGAGATCTTAAAATTAATCCATGCCTGCACTTCTCGACGCCATCGATATCAAGCGCAAGATGTACTTCGAGTTTGAAAACGCCCCCTACTATTGCATGGACGTGGATGTCTCCACTCCCACCGCACGAGGGGGCCAGACCCTTGTTCGCCTTAAAATGCGCAACCTGCTCACTCGCGCCGTCTTCGACAAGACCTTCAAGGCTGGCGAAAAATTCAAGGAGCCTGATCTCGAAACCGTCGAGGCGTCCTACCTTTATTCCGACAGCGAAGGCTCACACTTCCTCGATCAGGTCACCTTCGACACGATCACGCTCTCGAACGATAAGCTCGGCGACGCCCTCGATTTCCTGCTGGAAGGCGCAATCATCCGCGTCGACAAGTTCAATGGCAACCCAATCGGGCTGCAGTTGCCCACGCAAGTCGAGCTCGCTGTTGCTTATACCGAGCCCGGCGTCCGAGGCGACACGGCAAGCGGCGCAGTGACCAAGCCGGCGAGGCTTGAGACCGGACTTGAAATCCGCGTGCCGTTTTTCATTAAGGAAGGGGAAAGGGTAAAGGTTTCAACCGAGACGCGGGAGTTTGCTGGAAGAGCCTAAAGCGATTTGTGTTGATATAGACGACCTGGACCAACCGCCGAATCAACACAACGTTAACAATGCTGGGTCCGCTCGCCCGATACCATGATCGGAAGCCACACCGAATGGGGCCTTTCGCCATGAAGCTACTTAAGATAGGCGCGTACCAGGTCGATCAGGTCCTCCGCCAGCTCTGGAGCAATCTGCTCTTTGGCCCCATCCGCCAGGTGAAATCGAATGTGGGTTTCGAGAACTTCGCCCATCAGGCTGTTCACGCCACCGCGTACCGCGGCCAGCAACATCAACTGGTCTCCGCAGTCGTCGTCGGACGTCAGAGTTCTCTCCACGGCATCCAACTGTCCACGAAGTTTGCGCACGCGCTGCAGCAACTTGACTTTCTCCCGCTCCTGATGCGACATCGGGTTTCTCCCCTTGACTATACCCAGTGGGGGTATACTATCTACCCAGTGGGGGTATAGCTTCGATTATTGTATCCCTCACTGCCGGAGCCTCCACATCCCACATAGGAAGAATATGTTCACACTGAAGCTTGCAGTTCGAAGGCTGACCTCGATGTGCGAGTTCGCAGTGCTCGCATTTCTGGCGGCTGCTTCGCTCTCGGCGCAAGCTCCTGTCAATGGAATCGGTGCGATGGCAGTCGATTCCATCTCCCAGTTCCCCCCAGCGCCCGAACCGCAAACTGCACCAGCAGCGGCTGCAAATCTGGCTGAGCCGGCCAAGGTGATGGGAAGCCAGATTGAAGTTGGACAGGAGTTGGCGGCAGACCCCGGTCCGGCCGGCCGCGAGTCGCAGGAGTCACCCGTGGTCGCCATGGCTCCGCATCCGGAAGACAGCATCTATTGGATTTCGGGCCAGGCCAACATCATCTTCCAGGGCAGACTGCCTTTCCACTCTCCGTATGAGGGAACGAACAGTTTTCGCAGTTCGGCAGAATACAAGACTTCGATGGTCGGAACGCTCTACACGGCACTGCGCCGCAGCCGCTCCATTCGTTACAACACCGATCTGATCCTCGACCTGGAGAGTGCCGGCGGGCGAGGTCTGAGCGAGGCATTCGGACTTGCCGGATTTACCAATCTCGACGTAGTGCGCAATCCGAACCTGGGTTCCACTCCCTACCTGGCGCGCTACCAGATTCATCAAGTGATCGGTCTATCCGAAAAGACCATCAGCCAAGAGCCCGGCTTCTTCGGCCTCGCGCCGACTGTGCCCCTGCGCCGCCTGGAATTCCGAATCGGGAAGCTAACCCTCCCCGATTTCTTCGATGTCAATGGACCAGGCTCAGACAGTCACCTCCAATTCATGAATTGGACGGTGGACAACAATGGCGCATGGGACTATGCCGCTGACACGCGCGGGTACACAGTGGGCGGCATGGCCGAATACGACGACAGGGTCTGGAGCCTGCGCTACGGGCTCTTTGCCATGCCCACGGTAGCCAACGGCATCGATATGGATTGGGCCTTCAGCCGGGCGCACGGGCAGAACGGCGAGTTTGAGCTGCGCCACAGTTTTGTGAGCGATCGCAAGGGTGTGACGCGGTTGCTGTTTTACGCCAACCGAGCCCATATGGGGACGTATCGGGAAGCGGTCGAAGATTTCCTCAATGGAACTGACACCGCAACATACGGCGTAACGGCGCCGAGGATCACGCTGCACGAGCACTTTGGCGCGCTCAAGTACGGCTTTGGCTACAACAGTGAGCAGGAATTGACAGAAAATCTGCGCGTTTTCGGCCGCTTCGGATGGAACGAGGGCCAACATGAATCCTTTGCTTACACCGAAGTGGATCAGACCGTTGAAGGTGGTGCTGACTATTTCGGAAGCCGTTGGCGTCGCCCGGTGGACAAGATCGGCCTCGTCGTGGTGTCCAATGCGATCAAGCGGGACCACCAAAATTATTTAAAGCTGGGTGGCCTGGGTTTTCTGCTGGGCGATGGAACACTGAATTACGGCCGCGAGACCATCGTGGAGAGCTATTACAACTGGCATGCCTGGCGAGGCATGTTTTACTCCTTGAACGTACAGCACATTAACAATCCGGGATACAACCGCGACCGCGGGCCCGTATGGGTGGGTTCGGTGCGCGCCCACGTGGACTTCTAGGAGCGTGTCTGAGTAATAACGTTTTTTGATTTCGTGGCGCTTGAACAGCGGCTTGGAAGCTGGCAGTCTTGAGGCATGGCGAAGGTTTACCGGCCGTATTTTCCTGAGCAGGATTTTCTTCTTCCTCCCAGTCTGCGCGAGTGGCTTCCGGAGAACCACCTGGCGTATTTTGTTTCCGATATGGTCGACCAGCTGAACCTGGGGGGGATCGAAGACTACTACGAGCGGGAGCAGCGTGGCTATCCACCGTATCATCCGCGCATGATGACGAAGGTGCTGGTATATGGCTACTGCGTGGGGGTGTTCTCGTCGCGCAAGCTGGAGCAGCGCCTGGTCGAAGACGTGGCATTCCGGGTACTGGCCGCAGGCAACGAGCCGGACTTCCGAACGATTTCGGAATTTCGACGCATCCATCTGAAGGCGCTTGAGGGTCTTTTCGAGCAGGTGCTGCGGTTGGCTCTGAAGTTGGGCGCGATGAAGCTGGGCCGGGTGGCGATCGACGGCACGAAGATCAGGGCCAACGCCAGCAAGCACAAGGCGATGAGCTATCGGCGCATCCAGGAAGAACAGAAGCGTCTGCGCGAAGAAGCCCGTCGCTTGCTGGCCGAAGCCGAGCAGATTGATAAGGACGAAGACAAGCGCTACGGGCGTTCCAACCGCGGCGATGAATTGCCGGCAGAGTTGGCACGGCGCGAGGATCGGTTGCAGCGCATCGCCGAAGCCAGGCGCGAGTTGGAAGAGCGCGCCCGAGCCGAGGCAGAAGAGAAGAAGGATTGCAATGCCGGCGAGGCCACGCCGGAGCCGAAGTCGCAACATAACTTTACCGATCCTGAATCGCGGATCATGAAGGGTCCGGACGGGTTCGTGCAGGCCTACAACGCACAGATCGCGGTCGAGCCGGCACTGCAACTGATCGTGGGACAAGCCGTAACCCAACAGGCCAATGACAAGAAGCAACTGCTACCGATGATCGAAGCCGTGAAAGAGCAATCGGGTCAGAAAGTGCAGGTGGCGATAGCCGACAGCGGCTACTGCTCGGAGGAAAATCTTCGTCGAGCGGCAAAGAAGAAAGTGGACTTATATGTGGCTACCGGCAAGCAGAAGCACAACCAACCGCAGCAGCCCAGCCCGCGCGGGCGCATTCCAAAGTCAGCCACGCCGGTCGACAGAATGAAACGCAAACTCGCGACCGTAGCAGGGCGAGCGATTTATGCGCGACGAAAAACCATCGTTGAGCCGGTCTTCGGTCAGATCAAACAGGCGCAGGGCTTCCGGCAGTTCCTGCTGCGCGGCATGGAAAAGGTGCGTGGCGAGTGGGCCCTGGTGTGCACAACACACAACCTGCTGAAACTCTACAGGGTATGCACGGCCTAAAACGGGCCGGTCATATCCCGCGAGTCAGGCATGGCGATCGCGGAGCGGACGGCCCGCTCCGGCGAAAACAACCGACACCGGCCACTGTAATCTGATCGCGACCGTTACTCAGACGGGCTCCTAGTGCATGGGGAAATATCCAGTCCTGTGGCCCATCCCACTTGTGTGTCATGGGAAGGGCTCCCCCAGCGGCTAAAATAGAGGTTTCCCCCTCATGCGGAGGATGGCGTGACCACTTTCGACGGTCGGTGTGTCCTGGTGTACGACATTGGGGGAAGCCATATTTCTGCGGCAGTCTGCGCCGAGTCCGATCTCGCTCTCGGTCCAGTCGCAAAAGCCCTTCAACCCCGATCGATCGACTCATTCCTTGAAACGCTGGACCAGTTGGGGTCCCAGGTCACAGCCGGCACACAATGCGTACCGGGCGCCGTGCTCGCGATGCCGGGACCCTTCGATTACGTCGCGGGTGTGAGCTGGATGCGACATAAGATGCCCTATCTCTACGGCGTCAATGTCCGCCACGCGCTCGTTGAGCGATTAGGGTGGAAAGACGAACAGGTGCAATTCCTCAACGACGCTGCTGCATTTCTGTTGGGCGAAATTGGAGCAGGAGCCGCGCACGACGTTTCGCGCACCGTTGGCATCACGCTGGGAACTGGCATCGGGTCGGCATTTGCCCTCGATGGACATCTTTTAACGGATGGACGCGGCGTTCCCCACGGGGGCGAAATCTGGAATCTGCCTTTTGAAGGTGGCATCGTTGAAGATCTGATCTCCACCCGTTCAATACAGCAGGGATACAAGGAACGTACGGGGCACGAGCGCGAAGTGGCGGAGATCGCGGCGGGCGCCGCACAGGACCCCGCGGCAGTCCAGGTCTTTCAGGAGTTTGGCCGCAGTCTCGGGCGTGTGCTTCGTAAATTGCTGCGCGACTTTGCTCCTGAAGTCGCCGTGCTTGGAGGGGGCATCTCGCACGCAGCTCCTCTCTTCCTTCCCGCAGCTCATCGCGAACTGCAGGGCCTTGCGCTTCAACTGCGCACTTCCCTTCTTGGGGACCGGGCGCCACTGGTGGGCGCAGGGGCGTCGTGGTTTTCCCGCACTGCAAATTCGCCCGGGCAACTCACAGGGGTACCGACGACCTGAAATTGAAAACGGCGGCCTGGGGTACAGCTGCGTTGCATCCGGTGATCAACTGGCCGAAGCTATTTTCCGCTGGCGGTGGACTGGCTCTGTGTTCGCGGCTGCGCGGGAAGGGTGTAGATGATCTCGCCCGGCTTGGCATAGTGCAATTGTTCGCGCGCTTCGTGCTCAATTGCATTGCTGTCGGACTTCAGGCGGTCCACATGGTCGTGCAACCGCGCGTTTTCCTGTTGAAGATCCTGGATCTCCTGGCGGAGTTCATGGTCCTTGAGGCGCTGTTGCTGCCAAGCTGAAAGACCGTGCTTGCCATTCACCACGCCCCAACCGAAAAGCAGGATCAGCGCAATCGCAATGGCGGTCCCCGCAGGGCGCCACACGGATTGCGCCGCATCAAGCGCCCGCTCACGCAGGAGGTCAAACCTGATTTCTTCGCCGCGCCCCGCGGATTCTGTTCTACCTTCCTGCATTGATCCTCGATATACGTCTACGCTAAGACAAAGTTTTTAGCCGCCGCACTCAGCGACTCCATATCCTGTTCGCTTCGTGCTTCGGTATAAGCCCGCACCACCGGCTCGGTACCAGAGAGCCGGTAGCAGACCCAGGATCCGTCGCCCAAAATCAGCTTCAGTCCATCGGTCCTCACTACACCGGCTACCTTGCGCCCGCTTAGCTCAGTTGGATCGGTCTTCAGCTTCTCAGTGAACGCGGCCATGCGGTCCGGGGTCAAGCGGAAGTTCTCGCGGACCGGATAGAAGGAACCTACCTTGGCAAATAACTCTCGTAACTGCGTGCCCAGACTCTTGCCCCGCACGGCGACCATCTCGCTGACCAGCAGACCTGCGATCACGCCATCCTTCTCAGGGACATGGCCGCGAATCGTCAAGCCGGCCGACTCCTCGCCGCCGATTGCGATTTTGTCGGCAATAATCAGCTCGCCGATATATTTGAATCCCACCGGCGTCTCATTGAGGGGCACTTTGTGGTGTTCGGCAAGGGCATTGATCAGGTTCGTGGTAGCAACACTCTTGGCCACACCATTCTTCCACCCGCGCGTCTCCACCAGGTAATCGAACAGCAGCGCGATGATGTAGTTGGGCTGGATGAAGGTTCCGTCTTCATCCACAATGCCGAACCGGTCCGCATCGCCGTCGGTCGCAATGCCGATCTTCGCGCCTATCTCCTTCATCTTCGCCTTGCAATCGCCCAGCAAGTGATCGTCCGGCTCTGGAGCGTGGCCGCCGAAGAGCACATCGCGATAATCATGAACGGTCTCCACCGTGACGCCGGCTTGGCGAAGAATATGGCAACTGTAACCGCGGCCCGCGCCCCAGAATGGGTCGAAGGCCACCTTGATGCCGGACTTCGCGATGGCCTTCACGTCGACGAGTTCCGCAATCCGCTTCAGAAACTCCGGCTTTACATCGGTGGTCTCAAAACCTGCTGCCGGCGGGTCGGATTTTGGAATCTTTGCATCGGCCGGCGTCGCGGCAATCGCGGCTTCGATCTGCTTCGTCACCTCGGGCAATGCAGGTGCGCCGTCGTGCGTCGAAAACTTGATCCCGTTATACTCGGGCGGATTATGCGACGCGGTGAAGTTGATTGCCCCCGAGGTTTTCATCTGGCGGACAGCGTAAGCAATGGCAGGTGTCGGCGCCGGCTTCGGAATCACGATCGGTGTAACCCCCGCCGCGGCGAGCACACCGGCGGCCTCAGCAACAAAGCTGTCGCCGAGAAAGCGCGGGTCGCGGCCCACCAGCACACGATGCGGCTCCGGTTGAGTGGTGACATAGGCGGCGATGCCTGCAACAGCGAGGCGAATGTTGGCCACGGTGAACTCGTCGGCAACGATTGCCCTCCAACCGGAAGTGCCAAACTTAATTCCTTTGCTCATCGTTCATCTCCGCGCACCGGGTTCGCCAGCCGCAAGGAACATACTGCAACACCGGAGCCGAGTCGGCAAGTTGCAGTCGGGTTGAATTCCCTGCCGCCTTCGGTGAGCGCCTTACACTGGAGTTGGATGTGATTTATGCCCGATGGTCCTACCCCTGCCCGCATCGTTCTAACCACCGCCGCGAATCCTGAAGAAGGGGAGCACCTGGCTCGCACTCTAGTAGAGGAGCAACTGGCCGCGTGCACCACACTGATCCCCGCGGTCCGATCGATCTACCGATGGCAAGGCAAGATCGAAGATTCCACCGAAACCATGCTTCTGATCAAGACGGGCGCGGAGCAGTTGGCTGCGCTCGAAGTCCGAATTCGCGCCCTGCACACCTATGCGACGCCGGAGTTCCTGGTGCTCGAAGTTGAATCGGGCAGCCCCGGTTATCTCGACTGGCTGGTGGCAAGTTTAAGCAAACGCTAGACGCGGCGCCGTTATCCTCCGGTCATTCCAACTGCACTGCAAACCATCTGGTATTCTGGCCTTTTGCAGTCATGCATTGGTTAGTGATTGCCCTTCTTGTTTCGCTTTGCGCGCTCCTGCTTGCGGCAGGGGGAGTGGCGCGTCACATCTGGCTTCGACGCGCCAGGGTGCGCGACAAGGTGCCGGCGCAACCCGCACCGGCAAGCGAAGAAGCAGATCTAGAATCAGAACCGTAAGGGGATCGAATGCACAAAGGAATTACTTCGCCGATCTCTCCGTCGGCCACGTGGATTGTCGTGCCTTCATGGCTGCGCTCTGCCGGAATCGTTCTGGTGGGCAGCCTGCTTCTTGCGATTTGTGCGCACGTGTCGGTGCCACTGGGTTTTACCCCGGTGCCACTGTCCCTGCAACCCTTCGGGGTATTGCTGCTGGGCCTGCTGCTATCGCCCCGCATCGCTGTCACAACGCTCGTCGCTTATCTTGCCGAGGGCGCTGTTGGTTTGCCCGTCTTTGCGCCGACGGCGATCGGCGGCATGGCGCACCTGCTTGGACCGACGGGCGGGTACCTCATGGCCTATCCGGTGTCTGCCGGACTCATTTCGTTCCTCTGGCGTCGCAAAGGGCGCGGATTTTCAATGGCTTTGTTCAGTGCAGCATTGGCCGACCTGCTGATCCTGGCCTCCGGCGCCGCGTGGCTCGCTGTCGGCACCCACGCAATGAGATGGCCAGCGATCTCCGCCGGAATGCTAACGTTTGTGCCGGGGGATGCATTGAAAGTAGCCGTTGCAGCGGGCATTGCGGCGGGCTGGCAAAGTACCCGTCGGCAACATCAGTAGTTTCTTAGAGTAATTCTGCCGTATTTCGTCGAAAGGACCTTGGTGCTTTGTGAGTAATGAGACTTCAGCAGTGGCCAACGCGCAAACCGTGACCGATATTTCCATCGCACACAGTCCGGATTCCGACGATGCCTTTATGTTCTATGGCCTCGCGACCAACAAGGTGCGCGTTCCCGGCTATCGCTTCTCGCACACGCTTTCCGACATCGAAACATTGAATCGGAAGGCACAAGATGAGGCCTTCTTCGACGTCACAGCAATCAGTTTCCATGCCTATCCCTATGTTCAGAAGAACTACACGCTCATGGGATGCGGAGGCAGTGTAGGCGAAGGCTACGGGCCGATGATCGTCTCCAATCGCCCCCTGGCTCCGACCGATCTGGATCGCTTTCGCATCGCGGTTCCGGGCCAGCTGACGACCGCTTTTCTGGCACTAAAAATCTTCAACCCGGCCATCGAGACCGAGACTGTCGCCTTCGACCAGATCATTCCCGGCATTCTCTCTGGAAAATTCGAAGCGGGCCTCATTATCCACGAGGGACAGCTGACCTACTCGTCCAGCGGGCTTTATCGGGTGCTCGATTTGGGCGCCTGGTGGCGCGAAACGACCGGCCTGGTGCTTCCGCTCGGCGGCAATGCGATCCGGCGCTCGTTAGGCGCCGAGCAGCACAGGATCATTTCGAAAGCCTTGCGTGACAGCATCCAGCATGCTCTCGATCATCGCGAACAAGCTCTTGAGTATGCGATGCAGTTCGCGCGCGATCTCGATTCCACGCTCGCCAACCGATTTGTCAGCATGTACGTGAACGACCGCACGCTCGACTACGGTGTGGACGGCCGCAATGCCATTCGCAAGCTTCTCGATGTGGGCCACGAGCGCGGCATCATCCCGATTAAGCCGCAAGTGGATTTTGTCGATTAGTTCGAACCTGTAAAGATTTTCTAATCTTTGCCGATGCATCCGTAGTCTGAGGAATTCCGGATGCTCGCAGAAATCCTGCCCAAAATCCTAGTGGTTTGCCGCGACCCGGCTCTGCTCACCGGCCTCCAACCCGTGCTCGCTGCGACGGGCGCACGCATAGAGGTCGCCGATTTCACCACAACCGCGTTGACTGCAATGGCGGCGGCCCCTTTGCCGATACTCGCATTGCTCGACGGGGCGTTGTCGCAAGCAGAAATCGGCCAGTTGATCGCGGCCGCCCACGCATCGACTGGCACCCATCCCTATCCTATCGTCGTGCTTGCGGACCTCGTTCCTGAAGAATGGCGTCGACGCTTGGCCGAAGGTGTCCTCGACGACGCAATTCCTCGCGCTCAAACGAATCCTCATTGGCGTCTTCGCCTCGATTTCGTCCTTCGTACATGCGATCGCTTGCGTGAACTCGATCATCTGCGCGAGGCAGCGCAAGGCAATGCGCAAACTGACCCGCTGACCGGCGTCTACAACCGCTCGGCTCTCCTCTCTACATTGTTTCGCGAAACCGACCGGGCGCAGCGGTTGAGAAACCCGCTCAGTCTTGTCCTCTTTGAAATTGATGATTTCGAACACTGGAATTCCGCCCTGGGAGCGAAAGCATGCGATAGCTTATTGCGTGCAATCGTTGAGCGGAGCAGCCGTCTGCTGCGAAGCTATGACACATTCGGACGAAGCGGCGATCACGAATTTCAGTTGATCTTGCCTGGCTGCAGTACGGTCAATGCAAACTTGCTCGCCGAGCGCTTGCGTGTGGATGTCTTCTCGGAACCAATTCCTTCGCTTGGCGAATCGCTTCGTCTGTCGGCATGCTTCGGCATTGCTTCGAGCCAGGGTCGCTCGCCCCTGGTGGTCGTACGCGAAGCCGAACTGGCATTGCACCGAGCCCAGGAATTTGGACCTGAATCCATTCAATGCTTTGTTCACAGACCCGACCTGGAAATGGATTCGATCGGATTCCTGTCATAAGGCGAGCGCCATCCTCGGGCAATTTGGCGAACCCACAAGAATTGGCGTCCGTCAGGTTGTTGCTGCTTCCTCCAGGTCACTCGCAGGTTCGGCCGCAAACAGGAATTCCTGAAACACATCGTTCGACAGCATTCGACCTCGCGCCGTGAGGCGTACCGTATCCCCATCCGAAACCACGAGGCCGGACTCGGCCAACCGCTCCACAGCAGCGAGCGCCCGCTCAATCCCCTCCAACCCAAACTCACGTTTGAGGGCCCCGAGTTTGACGCCTCCGTTCAGCCGCAGCCCCAAAAACCATGCTTCTTCTTGCTGTCTCTCAGGCGAGAGCCACGCGGTCTCCACTGCTTGCGGACCGGAGAGATAGTCCTTCAAGTCTTTTGTCGTTTTCGATCGCAGGATGTACCGCAACTCGCTTCGTCGATTCGATGGCTCGGCACCTGCGCGCAGAGCCGAGGAGGCGTCCAAGCCGAGCCCCAGGTAGGGTCGCCTCTCCCAATAGCGCAGATTGTGCTTGGACTGAAAACCGCGCCGCGCGAAGTTGGAAATCTCGTACTGTCGCAAGCCGGCGCTCTCGAGCCTCTCAATAGCGGTCTCGTACATACGAGCAATCGCATCGTCGGTCGGAACCAGCTCCGCGTGGTAACGGGTCCCGCCGCCGAGCAGTTCTCTGCCCAGGCGCGAGTCCTCATCCACTTCGAGCATGTAGACGCTGGCATGGGACGTGCCTGCATCGATCAGCACGGCCAAGGACTCGTCCCATGAAGCGAAAGTCTGGCCGGCGAGACCGGCGATCAGGTCAATGTTCAGATTAGTCATTCCCGCCGCACGCAGACGACGCAAATCGTCGAGCACCACGACTCGGTTATGAAGGCGCCCGCTGACATGCGCTTCCCGGTCCACGAAGCTCTGCACGCCGAGGCTCGCGCGATTGACGCCCGCACGTGCCAGTGCTTCAATTGCCTCGTCCGCGAGCTGGCCGGGCGCACATTCGACGGTGATTTCAGCCGTATTTTCGACGTTAAAGCCTGCTCGAATTGCTGCGAAGAGCTGAGCAATAAGTGCCGGCTCCAACAAACTCGGCGTTCCTCCACCGAAATAAATCGTGTCAATCGTTCGCGGCAGTTCGACACCCATCTCCTCTGCCCACGCTTCCGACCGCTGCAGGTCTTCGCACAGCCGCTTTACATAGTGCGCGTGCTCGCTGGCCGGGAAAACGCCGGAAGCAAAGTTGCAGTACGTGCACTTGGAGCGGCAAAAAGGAATCGAAATATAAAGACCGAGCTTGTCGCTTTTCGGGCCTGCCATAGATGAATTCTTTCACGAGATCGACGGCCCATGTCTGCGTCGCGCGGGAGACCATGCCAGAATGTAGGAAGGAGACCCCGGGGTGAAAGCGTGGCCAATTCTGGGCATTCTGATTGTCCAGGCTTTTCTTTGCCTTGCGCATTGGTTCCTCTATTTCACGTGGACGGCATTCTGGTGGCCGCTGAGTCCGGCAGCGACATTTGCCCTGAAGTCCGCCCTCATTGGGCTTTCAGTCATTTTCATCGTGGGCGCTTTGCTCGGTTTCCGATTTACCAACTGGCTGGTCGCCTTCATTTATCAGATCGCCGCGGTGTGGCTGGGCCTGCTGAACTTTTTCTTTGTCGCAGCATGCCTTGCCTGGATCGTCGATTTCGTGCTCCGCTTCGCACTGCCGGGGAACGACCATCTGCGCGCACGGCCCGCAATTGCTGGTGTTCTCTTCATTGCGGCGATTGTTACCGGCATTTACGGCATTTTGAATGCCCGCGTGATCCGTATCCGCCGCGTGCCTGTGAAACTGGAAAAACTGCCCGCAACGTGGCGTGGCAGGACCGCGCTGGTGATGAGCGATTTGCACCTGGGCAATATTAACGGAGTGCGATTCGCCCGCCGCATCACTGCGATGGCCAAGCAGCTCAACCCCGATGTCATCTTCATCCCCGGAGACCTCTTCGACGGCACCAAGGCCGGACCGGAAAAAATCGCGGCTCCTTTGTTCGAGTTGGCGCCGCCTTTCGGCGTTTTCTTTGTGTCCGGCAATCACGAGGAGTTCGGCGGTTCCACGCATTATGCGGAGTCGCTCAAGCACGCGGGGTTTCGTGTCCTCGACAACGAGCGCGTCACCGTCGACGATTTGCAGATTGTGGGCGTGCCTTATGAAGTTTCGAATTATCCCCTCCGGCTTCGCCACATTCTGATGAGCCTCCGTCTGAACGAGGGCGCCGCCGCTATCCTTCTGCAGCATGTGCCCACTCGGCTCCCGGTCGTGGAGCAGGCAGGTGTGAGTCTTCAATTGAGCGGCCACACGCACGGGGGCCAGGTCTTCCCTTTCTCGTGGATCACGCGCCGTGCGTTCGGCAAATTCACTTATGGCCTGCAACGCTTCGGGGCACTCCAGGTGCTCACCTCAAGCGGCGCAGGCACGTGGGGACCGCCGATGCGCGTGGGGACACATCCCGAGGTCGTCTTGCTCACATTCGAGTAGAGGTGTTCTTATATTCCTTCTGATTTTTCAGAATCGCCACGTGATTTGAAAAAGGACGGACTATGCAAGCTTCGCGCAATCGCTTTCTTCTACTCCTCATCATTGTTGCTCTCGCAATCGTACCCGTAGCGCGCACGCAACAGACGAGCCCCAGCTCCCGTGCTTCCGGTCCGGATTTGAATTTCCCAACCGTCCTTTACGGTGTTGCCTACTACAACGAGTACATGCCGGGAGATCAAGCTGCCCGGTTGGAAAAGGACGTCGCCCTGATGAAGGCTGCGGGCTTGAACGTCGTGCGCATGGGGGAATCCACGTGGAGTTTGTGGGAACCGGCAGACGGGCAATTCGAATATGCGTGGATGGACCGCATCGTCGATGCGATGGGCAAGGCCGGCATCAAGGTCATCCTCGGCACCCCTACCTATTCGATCCCCGCTTGGATGGCGCACCAGCATCCAGAGATCTTTGCCGACCGCATTCCGCCCGGGATGTTCGGCGGCAAGCCGGTGCCAAGCGTGTATGGGCTTCGCCAGAACATGGACACCGATTCGCCCGCATACCGTTTCTACGCGGAGCGGCTGATCCGGCACATCGTCTCCCACTACAAGGACAATCCCACGGTCATCGGCTGGCAGCTCGACAACGAGACCTCGAGCTACGACGCGGCCAATCCCGACGTCTTCATCGGCTTCCAGCACTATCTCGAGAAAAAGTTCGGCACGCCCGAAGCGTTGAGCAAGGCATGGTTCCTCAACTATTGGGGCGAGAATCTGCATACGTGGGAAGACCTGCCGAGGCGCGATGGCACCATCTCCACCGGCTACAAGCTGGAGTGGTCACGCTGGAGCCAGATGCGCGTTACGGATTTTCTGCACTGGCAGGCCGCATTAGTCCGCGAATGCGCCGGAGCGCAGCAATTTGTCACCACCGACTACGGCGGCATGATGAAGCGCGACGTCAATGAAGAAGCTGTTGCCGAGTCGCTGGATATCGTGGCCGACAACATCTATCACGGCACGCAGGACCACTATGACGGATCGTTTCAAGCGCTGCAGAGCGATTTTTCCCGTTCACTGAAACATGGGAATTTCCTCGTGACGGAAACTAATGCGCAGACCATCGGGTGGACATCGCAGGGCCAGTATCCACCGTACGATGGCCAGCTGCGCGAGGATGTGTACACGTATCTTTCCAATGGCGCCAACATGGTGGAGTATTGGCACTGGGCCTCAATCGCGGCGAATCAGGAGACCTACTGGAAAGGGATTTTGTCGCACGATCTCGAGCCTAATCGCGAATATGCCGAAATGAGCCGCACGGCACACGAGCTCGAAAAGATCGGACCGCACCTTGTCGGAATGAAGATTCACAATGACGTCGCAATCTTGTGGAGCCGCGATTCGGCGAACGCCATCAGCTTTATGCCCTATGGTGGCGACGTACCGGCAAGGAGCTGGACCGGCGAGCCCGATGGTTATGTGTCGCTGGTGCAGCAGATGCACAAAGCGCTCTACGATCTGAATATTGACTCGGATTTTGTTGTTCCCACCACGCAGGACTTCTCCACCTACAAGCTGCTGATCGTGCCCGCGCTTTATATCGCGGATGACGCGCTGCTGCAGCGGATCTCTGACTACGTTAAAAATGGCGGCCATGTAGTGATGACGTTCAAGAGCGGGTTCGCCAACGAAAATTCCGCAGTCCGATGGGTTCGCGCCCCAGGCCCGCTGCGCGAGGCGGCTGGCTTTAGCTATCAGGAGTTTTCAAACCTCGAACATCCGTTGAATCTCAAGGACGATCCATTTCACGTGGGCGTGAACAACCAGGTCCAGTTCTGGGCGGAGTTCCTGATGCCCGAACACGCGAAAGCCATTGCGTACTATGACCATCCCTTCTTCGGAAAATGGCCGGCCATCACGGAAAATCAATTCGGCTCCGGCTCGCTGCTGTATGAGGGAACGTATCTTTCCGATGAGTTGCAATCGGCGGTGCTCAAGCGCGCCGTTGACGAGGCGGGGCTTACGAGTTCCGATCAACAGCTTCCACCGCGCCTCCATGTGCAGCATGGCGTCAACCGCATGGGCAAGCGCGTGCACTACTACTTCAACTACTCGGCTAGCCCGCTCAAGTTCAGTTATGGGTATGGCGACGGGAGCAATCTGCTGGACGGTAAAGCAACGGCTCACGGCCTGGAGATCGAGCTTGGTGCATGGGATCTGGCCATAGTGGAAGAGCGCTGATAGGATTATCTCGCCTAAAAAATCGTTTGAGCGAGGTATTTCAATGATGCAGTTCTTGGGAGGATCCGGCCGGGGCACTCCAGTGCTCCTGCTCTTTTTGCTCGTGTGCGTTTACCCCAGCGCAGCGCAGCGCCCTCAGCGGACCCCGCCGCCCACCGGTCCTTGGATGAACACGAGCCTTTCGCCCGATGAGCGCGCCGACCTCGTATTGAAGGAGATGACGCTCGACGAGAAAGTTGCCTTGCTCCACGGCGTCGGCATGCCCACCGACGAGCCTGTCACTCCAGAGAATGCGCCTTCGAATCGCGGCGTCGGCTACGCAGTCGGTGTTCCACGGCTGGGGATTCCGGGAATCGATATGAGCGACGCAGCTTACGGTGTTCGTTCCAGTGGCGTCAACGGACGCTATTCCACTGCATTGCCTGCAAACGTCGCCGCAGCGGCAAGCTGGGATCCAGAGGCTGCATTTGAATACGGCGCGCTTATCGGGCGTGAATTGCGCGCGCAGGGGTTCAATATGTCGCTCGGCGGCGGAACGAATCTTACGCGCGACCCGCGCAACGGGCGCACCTTTGAATATTTAGGTGAGGACCCAGTGCTGGCCGGAACGCTGGTTGCCAAGCTCATTGAAGGCACGCAGTCGGCGCACGTTATTGGCGACATCAAACACTATGCGCTGAACGACCAGGAAAGCGGACGCAACGCCGTCAACATCAACATCGGCAAGCGAGCCATGCGCGAAAGCGACCTGCTTGCGTTCGAAATCGGCGTCACCAGGGGAAATCCAGCGGCCGTCATGTGTTCGTACAACCGCGTGAACGGCGACTTCGCCTGCGAGAACAAGTACCTGTTGACTGATGTTCTGAAGAAGGATTGGAAGTTTCCTGGATTCGTTTTGTCCGACTGGGGCGGCACGCACAGCACGGAGAAAGCGTCCGGCGCGGGACTCGACAATGAAGAGCCGGGCAGCTTCTTCTTCGGCGATAAGTTCAAAGCTGCCGTCGAAGCAGGCACGATTTCAACTGCCGAATTGGACGAACATGTGCATCGCATTCTGCGTTCGATGTTTGCCGCGGGGGTCATCGACTATCCGCGCCAGCGCAGCGTCATCGACCCATTTGCCGGATTTGAGACTTCCCGCAAGATTGAAGAAAGCGGCATCGTACTGCTGAAGAACGATCATGCCGCGCTGCCTCTGAATTCCGCGAGGCTGCACACCATCGCGGTCATTGGCTCGCACTCGGACGTGGGCATGATCTCCGGCGGCGGCTCAGCACAGGTCGACCCCATCGGCGGAAACGCCATCATGCCGGAAGGCAAAGGCGCGACGCACTGGCAGGAAGAGATCTGGTTTCCCACGTCTCCCCTGAAAGCCATCCAGGCACGCGCGCCCAAAGCAACCGTCAAATACGATCCCGGTACTGACCCCGCTGCGGCTGCGGCCGCGGCGAAAGGCGCAGATGTAGCCATCGTGTTTGCTTATGAGTGGGCAAGCGAAGGCATGGATTTGCCCGATCTCACCTTGCCGCATCAGCAAGACGAAGTGATCGCGCAGGTGGCAGCGGCCAATCCGCACACGATTGTCGTGCTCGAAACGGGGAATCCGGTCACCATGCCGTGGGTCAATGCGCCATCGGCGATTCTCGAAGCATGGTTCGCTGGCAGCGACGGGGCCAATGCCGTCGGCAACGTGCTCTTCGGATCGGTAAATCCGAGCGGCAAACTGCCCAACACCTTCCCGAAGAGCGTCGAGGATTTGCCGCATCCCACGCTCGTGAAGCCGCCACCGGAGTCGGAGCATTTCTCCGGGCCGGTAAATCGCGAGCAATGGGCTAAAGGGCTGCCGCCCTTCCAGGTCACATATGACGAAGGCGCGAATGTGGGTTACAAGTGGTACGACGCTGAAAAGAAGCCTGTGCTGTTTCCCTTCGGCTTTGGCCTCTCATACACCACCTACAAATACTCAGCCCTACAAGTCACGCCGGGCGATACCGTCAAAGCAACCTTCACGGTGACGAACACGGGCGCGCGCGAGGGATCGGAAATCGCTGAAGTCTACGCGATGCTCCCCGAAGCTGCGGGCGAGCCTTTCAAACGGCTGGTGGGCTTCACGAAGATCAAGCTCGATGCAAAAGCAAAGCAGACCGTGAGCGTTGACATGGATCCAAAATATCTGTCGATCTTCGACGAAGCAAAGGATGGATGGACGCTGCTTCCCGGCGATTACACGATCCTGGTGGGCAGTTCATCGCAGGATTTGCCGTTGAAGGCGATAGTCAATTTGAAATAGTCCGGAAACGGATCATTCTCGGATTCCCAGGGCTGGACTGGTGCGCAAGCTCTGGGAATTTCCGGAACTAGACAGGCTTCTCGAGCACCACGAAGTAGAGATCGTCGCGGAGAGGCGTGCCGAATCGATTGTCATCATACGGAAACGGTTTGGTGTCGTCGGTCAGCGTATAACCCCGCCGTTGATACCACGCAATCAACCTATCGCGTACGTTGACAACGGTCATGCGGATACGGAACGCTCCCCTTGCTTTCGCGAACTCTTCTGCTGCGGACAACAAGGTGCTACCCAGCTTTTGCTTTTGCAGTGCAGGCTTGATCGTGAGCAAGCCAAGATACCAGACGCCGTCGTCGCCCGGATCGAGCCAAACCGTCCCCAGGACGGATTTGTCCAGAGGATCACGATAAACAAGTAGATTCGCCGCGGGCTTTGCGGCCAGGTCTTCCCTGAGCAGAGAATCGTTCATGCGCTGACCTTCGATCACGCCGGTCTCAATGTTCCAACTTGCCGAAGGGCCGGTTGCACGAAAGGCGACGTTGATGAGGTCAATGATCGCTGGGTAATCTGCTTCTGTCGCAGGCTCGAGAAACATGTGCGTTAGTTTATCGTGCAGGCCACAGAGTCGCGATGCATTTTAACTACTCGGCCTCCGGCGGCACCTGCTCCAGCAGCCTCTTCCAGGTCTTCTGGTTTCTACGGAAGCTGCGTTTCAGATCTTCGAGGATGCGCTCAAAATCCGAATTCGTCCGCAGGTTATTCCACGCTGGATTCTTTTGGAACCACGGATAGTTTTCGTTGCCAAGGTAGATGGCCCGGCGCAGCCAATGCAGTGCTTCACTCGAATCGCCCTCAACGGCAAAATACGTCGCCAGCCGGTAGGCCATCTCGCTGTCGGCTTCGGCGGCAGCCAAGGTGTCGTCCTTCAGCAATGTCGCTGCCAGGGCACGATCTCCGGCTTGCACGTAGCATAGTGCGAGCGTTGGCACGGCGATGCGCATCAGCTCATCGTCGCGGATCACGCCCTCGAGAATCTCGATCGCTTCAGTCAGGTGGCCCATTCGCATTTGCTGATAGCCCGCCGAAGTGCGCAACAGCGGATGACGCGGCTCGAGAGCCAATCCCTTCTCCAGCTCATCGCCCGCAAGCTCAATTTGATTTTGATAGTGATATACGCGTGCTCGGTGGTTGTAGAGGATTGCCGCGTTGGCCGGATTTAACTTGAATGCCTGGCTGAATTGCTGCAGAGCCTCGTCGTACATGCCGTCGCCGCGCAGAGCGAGCCCGGCGACCATGTGCACGTTCCAGTCATTCGGTCCAGAGGCAAGCAGATTGGCAATGCCATGACGAGCCGATTCCTTTTCTCCCCGCGAGAGCAGCATATAAATGCGGTAAAGATTGGCCTCGGTTGCTCCAGGATCGAGACGCAGAGCCTCATCGAGTGCGCGGCGCGCGTGCATCACGTGAATCTGGCCGCCGAAGCCGTGGCGCACATATTGCAGCTCGGCAATGCCAAGGCCACTCCATGCGGCCGCGAATCGCGGATCCTTCTTGGTGACGCTGTCGAACAATGCGCAGGCGCGGTCTAGATCCGAACGCGCGCCCGTTCGGACCATGAACGAACTCAGCAGCGCGCGCGCTTGCAGGTACTCCTCGCTCACCGGGCCAGCCAGCGATGCGTCGCGCGCCACCGCACGCGGTGCGTCGGCGTTTGCGGTTTCGATTCTGTCGGCGCCGCTTAGACCGTGCAACGCTGCAAATACTTCATTCGAAATTTCGGTCTGCACCGCGATCAGATCGAGCGAAGCCACTTGGATTGCCCCGCCCGCACGCACACTTTGCGATGCCACATCGAGCAATTGCCAATTCAGATCGAAACCGAGTTCCGAGCGCACAAAACTTCCTGCCAGCACAAACGAGACCAGCAATCGCTGACCGACGGAAAGCGGATCCATCTGCGCAATGGGCAGCGACATCAGCGTGCTCGAAGGGCGCACGATAAGCGACGGAATGCGCGCCAAACGGGCAGCAATCGCATCGGCCAGCGCGTATCCATAGAGGGGGGCGACGTCTGTCGCTCCAAGATTCGCAAACGGCAATACAACAAGAGAATTCTGGGCTGCGCGTTCGCTCGCCGATTCGCGGAATCGCTCGGCCAGCATGGAGAGAATGCCAGTATTGCGCTTCTCGGCCTCCGCGCCGGTCGTGGGCAAAATTGCCGCTGCATCGCCGGGAATAATCCCGGTTTCGATCTGCAGCGCCTTCATGATCGTCTTCAGCGCTTCGCGCACTTCGGCGGCTGTGTTGTAGCGCGCCGCTGGACTCTTTTCCAGACAGGTCGCAATCACACTTTTCAATTCGATCGGAATCGTGGGGTCGATTTCGCTGAGGTCAGGCGGATCGGAAAACTGAATGGCGCGAATCGCCTGAAAATCCTCGGCGTCCGGTCGCGTAAATGGATGGCGTCCGCTTGCGAGCTCATACAAAATCACTCCCAGAGCCCAAACGTCGGACTGCACGCTCGATTGGCCAGTGACGAATTGCTCCGGCGCCATGTAGCGGATCGTGCCGCCCCGCGCGGTGTACGTTGCGGCGACGGATGCGTCTTTTGCCAGCGCAGGTTTGCTCGGGTCAAATCCGGCTTCCTCTGGTTGAAGGCGTCGCGCCAGGCCAAAATCGAGTATCTTGACGAGCCCGCCCTCAGTCAGCATCACGTTCTGGGGTTTCAGGTCTCGATGAAAGATGCCCAGTGCATGCGCAGCCTGCAAACCGTCTGCGATCTGGATGCCGACCGACAATAACAACTGCGGAGTGGCGGGTCCGCGCGCAATGAGCTGATCGATTGACTGGCCGGGCACATACTGCATGACGATATAGCCCTCGTCGCCGGCCTCGCCCACTTCGTAAATCGCGCAGACGTTGGGATGTTCGATTGCGGAAGCGAGCCGCGCCTCACGTAACACCGTGGTGCGCATCTGCTGTGCTGAGAGCAACCCAGCCCGCAGAATCTTGAGCACGACGGGGCGCTGCAGCAAGGTGTCATTGGCCAGGTACACCACCCCGCTGCCGCCAGCACCCAGCTTGCGGACGATTTCGTAATGCTCAATCTTTCGCTTCATCGCTCTTTCAGTGTAACGACGACGCCATAAAGATGAGCCTTATACCGCACTATGAGAGCATGGGCGCGATTAGTGTCCGCGCCGAGTCTCGCCACTATCCAGTTGGGGCGGTTTTTTTGCAAGCTTCGCCTGTCCGCGGCGGCCCAGCAAAAACATCGTGAGGCCGAAAGCGAGCAGTACGAGCCCCCACCATAGGTTCGCATTGATGCCGAGGCTCTTTGTGTAAAGTGCGACATTGTCTCTAGTAGCAAATCCGAAGACGGTGAGGATCAGACCGGTGAATGTGAACATCAGGCCCATGGGAATGCGCAAATCGAGACTCATCGTATCCTCTCTTTCATCTGGCGTCTCAGGCAAAGAAGATGTTCAGCGCAATGGCGCAAATGAGAATAGCAACGGCCAAAGCCTCGGGGCTCTTCCACCACCGGTTGTGTGCGCGCGGCGGCTTGGGAGTGAGTGAATGGACCAAGCCAACCAACTCCGCTTCGGGTCGTGGTTTAGTGCACAGACTCACCACTACCGCAACGACAAGGTTGGTGCCGAAGGCAAAAATCGCTCCATAAAAATTCTGCGCCATATCGCTGGGGTAGTGGTGCAGTACGGTGATCCAGCCGCCGTGAATGCCGGGACGGGCTTCGATGGGCAGCGTGAGCCCATGGTGCAGCAAGGCCGCAGAGGTGCCGGCGACGAGTCCGGCGAATGCTCCGTGACCTGTTGTGCGCTTTGAAAACATACCCAGCAGAAATGTCGCAAATAGCGGAGCATTCACGATCGAGAAGACGAGTTGCAGAATGTCGAGAATATTGTTGAAGCTGATCACTGCAAACGCAGTTCCAATGGAGAACAGGATTCCGCCGACCGTAGCCCATCGGCCAACCGCAAGGTAGTGCTTGTCGCTTGCGCCTTTGTGAATGTAGGACTGATAAAGATCGTAGGTAAACACCGTATTGAACGCCGTCACGTTGCCTGCCATTCCGCTCATGAAGCTGGCCAGCAGCGCTGTCAATCCCAGACCCAGAATGCCGGTGGGAAAGTAGTGCAGCAGCAGATTGGGCGTTGCCATGTCGTAGTCCAGCAGAGGATGGCCGCTGGCATCGAGCATCGGCTGCCCGGTCACTGGATTGATTTTTGCCGGAACCAGACCGCGGCCCTCCTCAACTTCTTTGGGAACCACGTTTGTCTCGTGATAGATCACTCCGTTTTCATTGCGTACCACCGTGGTCGTGTGCGGCGTTGCAATCGCGATCGCCAACAGACCGGGCAGAATGACGAGGAACGGAAAAACCATCTTGGGAATCGCAGCAATCAGCGGAACTCGTCGCGCGGAATCCATGTTGTGCGAGGCCATCGCTGTCTGAATGACCAGGAAATCGGTGCACCAATAACCGGAGCCGAGCACGAAGCCGAGGCCAATGCCAATCCCAATAATGTCGATCCCCATGGGGTTTGTACTGGCATGCATCACGCCCTTCCACTCGTGCATGTACTGGACGGGCAGGGCGGCTTTCAGCCCTGACCAGCCGCCAATGTTTTTCAGCCCCAATATCACCAACGGGAGGAACCCGGCAATGATGAGAAAGAATTGCAAAACTTCGTTGTAGATGGCGCTGGTGAGACCGCCAAGAAAGATGTAGAGCAGCACGATGATCGCGGAGAGCACGATGGAGAACGTGAAGATGCCTCCCGGGGGCAGGCCCAGCGCGCGAAACAGTCCATCAAACACGTGCAACGCCTGGATGAGCCGGGCCATTGCGTACATTGAGATACCGGAGCTGAAGACTGTCATTACGGCGAAGGAGCAGGCGTTGAGCGCGCGCGTTTTCTCGTCGTAACGCAGCCTGAGAAACTCCGGCACCGAGCGCGCCTTGGAGCCGTAATAGAACGGCATCATAAAAATGCCCACGAAGATCATGGCGGGGATCGCGCCGATTCCATAGAATTGCGCGGTCTCAAGGCCATATTTGGCGCCTGAGGCGCCCATGCCAATCACTTCCTGCGCTCCGAGATTGGCGCTGATGAAAGCCAAGCCGCAGATCCATGCGGGCAGCGCGCGGCCGGCTTGAAAAAAGTCCTTGCTCGTCTTCATGTAGCGCTTCAAGGCAAAACCGATGCCCAGCACAAAGACGAAATACAACAGCATGATCAGCCAGTCGACCGAGGTGAGTTTCAAGACTGCTCCTTGAACAGCCGAGGCTCCCGTTGAAGCGGCTCAAAGCGGCCGCAGCTAACACGGAAGCCACGCTGGAGTACGGTCTCCAATGTACGGAGGAAGGCGGAGGGCCGTCCAGTAGATTTTGTAAATGTTTTCAGCACCCGCTGCATGGGGCAGACCGTGGGACAAACCTTGCGGTTAAACTGGAGAAACATGATTCCGACACTTGCCTGGACCCCGGAAGGCGTCCGTTTTATCGACCAAACCAAGCTTCCCCTGGAAGAGAGCTACGTTCTCGCGACGACGTACGAACAAGTGGCAGATGTGATTGTCACCATGGTCGTGCGCGGCGCTCCGGCCATCGGTGTTTCCGCCGCCTACGGTATCGCGCTCGGCGCTCAGCAAACCCGCGCTGGCACCGCCGATGAATTTGCGCCTGAATTTGAGAAGATCTGCTCGCGGCTGGCCGGCACGCGCCCTACAGCAGTCAACCTCTTCTGGGCCATTGATCGGATGAAGCGGCTCTTTAAAACGCTTCGAGCTTCCGGCGCCTCGATGCTTGAGGTCAAGGAGCGATTCCTCGCCGAAGCACACGCAATGTACAAAGAAGACATTTCCGCCTGCAAGGCCATGGGCGCCTTCGGCGGCGAGCTTTTGCCGCAAGAAGGCGGCGTGCTTACCCACTGCAACGCGGGCGCACTTGCCACTTGCGGCTATGGAACCGCGCTGGGTATCATCCGCTCAGCAGTCGAGCAAGGCAAGCGCATTCACGTCTACGCCGATGAGACACGACCGTTTCTGCAAGGCGCGCGGCTCACGGCGTGGGAACTGATGGCTGACGGCATTGCGACCACCGTGATCTGCGACAACATGGCTGCGAGTCTCATGCGTGCCGGCCGTATCCAGGCCGTGGTGGTAGGCGCGGACCGCATCGCCGCCAACGGGGACTTCGCCAACAAGATCGGCACGTACAACGTTGCCATTCTCGCGAAGGAGCATGGCATTCCGTTTTATTGCGCCGCGCCCTGGTCCACCATCGATACGGCTACTCTCACAGGCGACGCGATCCCCATCGAGGAGCGCAACGCCATCGAGGTTACTCATCACGGTGGTAAGCAACTCACTCCGCATGGCGTGGGCATCTGCAATCCTGCCTTCGACGTGACCCCGGCAAAGTATGTCACCGCCATCATCACCGAGCGCGGTGTGCTCCGCGCCCCCTACGCCGAGTCGCTGCGTGAGATGGAACTGGTCTCTCGGTAGGCACAACCGTCTACAGTAAGAAATTGTGCGGCCTCGCCTTGCCTTCGTCCATCTTCGGCAGAAGTCTCTCGTGCGCGGCATCGTGCTTTCGCTGGGCGCATTTCTTGCCAGCCTTTTGTTGGCGGGGTTCCCTCACATCGAGAACCTTCACGGCTCCCGCTGGCAGATCCTTGCTCTTTTTATCGCCGCATGGGGCATGGGAGAGATCGCGCGCTGCCTGCAGCGCAAATGGAGTCTCTACCATGGCGGAGTCCTGCTGCTTCTCTACGCCGATCTCATGATCCTGGCGATGATTGTGTTCCTTGTCGCCTACCCCTGAGAGGGTGTCTGCACATATCCGCCTCGCTGCACAAACCCAAATACGATCAGCAGCAGCGCCACGGCGCCATATAGGTAGTGTGGCCAGATGACCAGCCGGAGCATGATGCATTCCACCACGAGCCAACCCATCAGCACGCATCCCTGCAGCGCCGTCCACAGCCCATATCCCGGCCTTCTCTGGATCACGAGACGCACGATCCACAAGGCAAGCAGCCCATTCGCTACGAGGAGAATGATGCCGGGAATCAGATACGAATGAAACGGCGAGTGCTGGAGCAGGTTCAGGGGCATGAACGCCCGCGTTTTCCAAATCGAGCTAACGATCATCGGCGCTCCGCCAGCGATTCCGCTCAGCCCCAGGAAAACCAGGAGGACTATTGCCGAGGTTCTTGCAAACTTCATCGCAATACCTCACGAACAGGTTGCGGGGAAGCTTGCCGCAAGTCTACTCCAACTTCAGGGATGGCCTTTTCATCTTGGCCGTGTAGCATGGCTGTACGCACGGCGCGCCGGCGGCAAGGCTGCATTGCACTCGGCGGGGAACGAGCTACGAATCAATTGCAGGAGGAAGACATGCTCAAAGGCTTTCGTGATTTTATTCTTCGCGGAAACGTTGTGGACCTGGCCGTGGCCGTCATCATCGGCGCCGCGTTTGGAGCCATCGTTACTTCGCTGGTGAGCGACATTATCAATCCACTGATTGCGGCTACCGTGGGGCAACCAGACTTCAGCTCGATCATCCTTCATGTTGGCAAGGGACAAGTAAAGGTTGGCAACTTCATCGATCACGTCATCTCGTTCACGCTGATCGCCTCGGTGGTCTACTTCGCCTTCGTACTCCCCGTCAATGCTCTGCTGGCGCGTTTCAAGAAGCCAGTGCCCGATACGCCGCCGGCCACCAAGGCTTGCCCTGAGTGCCTTAGTGACATTCCAGCCGCCGCGAGGCGCTGCGCTCACTGCGCGCAACTCGTAGCCTAGCTCCGGGGTTGCATCGGGCCATCAGTCCAGCTCGCGCAGCGGTTGCGAGAAGGCAAAGAAACCGAGGAAGCACAGTAACGCCGTCCCGGCCATCATCGACAATGCATGGCCGGTTGGCATGTGCCGCGAAAGTTCGCCCGCCAGCAATGCGCCCAGCGGCGGCAGCCCTAAAAAGCTTGTTGCATAGATGCTCATCACTCGCCCGCGCATTTCGTCCGACGACAGATGCTGAATCGACACGTTGAAACAGGAGATCATCATGATCCCGCAATAGCCTTCGAAAAATGCCAGGCATTCGGAGAGCGCAAAGCTGTGCGATTCGCTGAATCCGATGATGGCCAGGAAAAAGATGACTCCCGCAACCGTCAACACTCGTCCCCGTTGTCGGATCATGCCCGCAATTGCCACTGTCATCGCGCCAAGGACAGCTCCAAAACCCGAGGCCGCGAGCAGCCACCCGAGTCCGCTCTCGCCCGCGTTCAACTGCACCTTGGCAAAGTACGGAATGAAGGTGAGAAATGGAATGCCAAACAGGCTCGCCGCCACTGTCATCCACATCAGCACCAGCATCTGCTTGTTCTCGTGCAGATAGGCGAATCCGCCACGCAGGCTCGCCCACATGCTCTCGTGGCGGGCCGGCTTCTCGTCTGGGTATTCAATATGCGTGAGTGCCCACAGCACGGCGAGAAAGCTCACACCGTTTAGAAAAAAATTCCCCGCCACGCCAAAGATCGCCATCGCGTAACCGCCCAACGTAGGCCCAAGGATGCGCGACATATTGAATTGCGCGGAGTTCAGCGCGATCGCGTTCGTCAGGTCCTCCCGCTTCACCAGGCGCGGCACCATCGCCTGATAACTGGGGGCGTTCATCGACATGGCCACGCCATTCATAAATGCGATCGCCGCGACTTCCCACACGGTGATGACTTTGAACCAAGCCAGCGCAGCCAGCAGGAACGCCAGCATCATCATGACTGTCTGCGTCACCAGCAGCAGGCGCCGCTTGTCCACCCGATCGGCAATCACGCCGCCAAAGAGAGTGAAAATCAGAAACGGAATCGACCCCGCAAATCCTACTACCCCGAGCCAGAACGCAGAGTTGGTTAGAAGAAGAACGAGCCAGCCCTGCGCCACATTCTGCATCCAGGTGCCGATGTTGGATAGAAAGTTGCCGCTCCAGAAGAGCCGGAAATTTGGATTGCGCAGGGCGCGCGCCATCTGCGGCAGCTTCGTCTCGCGCGCGCTCGGGGAATCCATCGCTCCGAGAGCAGACTCTTGCTGCACGGTACGCATCCATTCATCGTTTGGCCTCCGCTCTTCGTCCAGAAAACGCCCCCCCGCTTTCCTAGTGTAAGCTGAGGTGAAATGCGACGAGCCGTTCGCGTCCGTCCTCTGACAATCCCCACTGCACAAGCACTCGGCTAAAGGCCTATTCGATGCTCATTCGCAAATCTTCTGCGCTTCTTCTGTTGCTCGCGCTCGTCCCCGGTCAACCTGGGCCTCGCTCTTCCGCGCAGGCTGCCGCACCATCGGCATTCGGCTACACAGACTTCTCCAAAGAGGCCACGATCGAAGCCAAATTCCTCGACGTGCCCAGCCCCAAATTGGCCGGCGAAGAGTTGAAAATCCTCACGGCCGAGCCACACATCGCTGCCTCTCCTGAAGACCACAAGACCGCGGAATACGTAGCCGAAAAGTTTCGCGCTTCAGGCCTCGAAACCGAGATCGTCCCTTATCGCGTGCTGCTGAATCATCCCAAAGTCGTGCGAGTCGAAGCTTTCGACTCCGAGAACAGGCCGCTGATGAGCGGTCCCACGCCCGAGCATGTGCAGAACGATCCCGGACAGGACGATCCTCGGGTCGTCATGCCCTTCAACGGCTCTTCCGGTTCGGGAGATGTGACCGGCGAAGTGGTGTACGCCAACTACGGCCGGCTGGAGGATTTCGATCAACTCGCTGCGCAGCACATCGACCTGCACGGCAAGATTGTCATCGCGCGCTACGGCGCCAATTTTCGAGGTGTCAAGGTCTACCTGGCCGAGCAGCGCGGCGCAGCTGGAGTGCTTATCTACTCCGATCCGCAAGACGACGGCTACTTTAAAGGCGATGCCTATCCAATCGGACCATGGCGTCCTGAAACCGGTGTGCAACGAGGATCGGTTCAATATCTCTTCAAATACCCCGGCGATCCAGAGACACCCGGCGTTGCATCGACTCCCGATCTGCCGGATTCCGCGCGTATCAATCCTGATGGCAATCAGCCGCACATTATCTCCATCCCCATCAGCTATCACGACGCAGCTCCCATTTTGCAGGCTCTTAAGGGCCCCGGAGTACCGCAGGGCTGGCAGGGCGCGCTTCCTTTCCGCTATCACCTCGGCGCAGGAGGCGTGAAGGTCCACCTGGTTTCACAGCAGGACTATCAGCGCCGTTTGATCTGGGATGTCGTCGGCAAAATCAGGGGATCGCAGTATCCCGATGAATGGGTCGTGAACGGCAATCATCGCGATGCCTGGGTCTACGGGGCGGTCGACCCCAACAGCGGCACTGCCGCCATGCTCGAGGCGGTCCACGGCATCGGCGTTCTGCTGAAGGACGGATGGAGGCCCAAACGAACCATCCTCTTTTGCAGCTGGGATGCCGAAGAAGAGGGCCTGATCGGCTCAACGGAATGGGTGGAGCAACACGCGCAAACCCTCGACCACGCCGTTGCCTACTTCAACACCGACGTTGGTGTGGCCGGACCCGATTTCAACGCGTCTGCTGTGCCGTCACTGAAGCAGTTTGTACGCGACGTAACCAAGTCCGTTCCAAGTCCGCTGGGAGGCACCGTCTACCAGGAATGGCGGCTCAATCGCGACAAGGGTGACGAACACCGTTCCACGAATGCTCCGCTGCAGCCGGGCGAAGAAGTGCGCGTTGCCGATCTCGGCTCGGGCTCCGACTTCACGCCGTTTCTGCAACACGCCGGAGTCCCCTCCGCCGACGTCGGTTCCTCGGGGCCATACGGCGTCTACCACTCCACATTCGACGACTATGCCTGGTTCGTTATGAACGCAGACCCAAGGTTTGTTTACCTTCAGGAAATGGCGCGGGTCTTCGGCCTGGAATCTCTTCGCATGGCGGACGCCGACGTTCTGCCCTACGACTACGTCGCCTACGCCCGCGAGATCACGTCCTATGTCGAGACCGCGAAGCGCAAGGCAAACGATGCCGGACTCGGCTCCATGGACTTCGGCCCAGCTTTGGCTGCCGCCACCCGGTTGACTGCCGCGGCCAATAAGGCGCACGCCGCCCAGATCGCTCCGCCCAGCGACCCCGCAAGCCTGAACAAGGCCCTTCGCGCAGCCGAGACTGCGCTGCTCTCGCCGCAGGGGCTGCCAAATCGCCCCTGGTACAAGCACACCATCTATGCTCCAGGCGAATACACCGGCTACTCCGCTGTGGTCATTCCCGGCGTAAATGAGGCCATCGACGCCAAGGATGCGGAAAGGGGCAGTCAGCAGCTCTCGGTGCTGACCCAGGCACTCGACCGCGCGGCGCAAACGCTTGAATCTGCCCACTAACCCTGCGGAGAGCAACGCTTTGGAGGAATGAATTGGCGAGCTAAGATTTGTGATCCAGATCACCTAAGTTGGCCCCGCAGGGCTCTGAATCATTGACCCCGCCCGCTTGGGCCCGTATCGTTAAAGCTGGGCATCAGAACATGAAGAAATCCTCCAACTCGCTTCGGATCGGCATTGCGGTCGCCGTCATTCTCGGCACCATCGGGTGGCTGGCCTACTCGGGCTACGGCTCCAGCAAGAGCTACTACGTCACGGTCGCCGAACTGGGCGGCATGGGCGATAAAGCTTACAAGAGCAATTTGCGCGTGGAGGGTTTTGTGAAGCCGGGCTCGATCGAGCAAAGCGGGACCCATGTCCAATTTGTTCTGAACGAGTTCGAAAGCCATTCGCCAAAGGCTGCGACAGGCCGCTCCCTCCTTGTGAATTACAAGGGTTCCGAGCCTCCGCCGGACACTTTCAAAGATGACGCACAGGCCCTCGCTGCAGGCACTTTTGGGCGCGACGGAGTCTTCCACGCCACAGAATTGCAAGCCAAGTGCGCCAGCAAATATGCGCCCGCGCAACCCGGCGCCGCGCCTGCCAAGCCGGCCGCCGCTCCCGTTAATCCACATGCGGCCACGGCGTCCGTAACAACGAAGACGAGTTCCGACCGCCTGGCAACTGCCGAATAAGCGCATGACCCTCGCCACGGAGGCCGATAGCTCGAACCTCCTCGCCCGCCCACATTGCGCCCGTCTCGATCAAGTCTCCAAACTCTTTGGCTCCTTCGCAGCCCTTCGCAAAGTTTCAGTCGATCTCGAGCCGGGCCGCTGCTACGTACTGATCGGCGAAAACGGAGCCGGCAAATCGACGTTGCTGCGCATCCTGGCCGGGCTGCTTCGTCCCACACACGGGACCGTGACGGTCTTCGGGGATCAGGAGCCGCACGACGCGCGGGCACGGATCGGCTACATGAGCCACGCACCCATGCTCTACGATGAGCTGACCGCCCAGGAAAATCTCCGCTACTTTGCGAGCCTTTATCCAGGACAGAAGTGCCTGGCCCCCGCCGAGGCTCTGCGCCAAGTCGGCCTCGATCCCGAATTGCAGCGGCCGTTCGGCCAATATTCACAGGGCATGCGGCAACGCACATCTCTGGCCCGCGTGCTTTTGCCTATTCCCGAGTTACTTCTGCTTGATGAGCCCTTCTCCAACATGGATGTGGAGAGCGTGCAGCAGATGGTCGAACTGCTTTCCGGATTTCGCCAGGGCAATCGCACCATTGTCATCACGACCCATCAACGCGATGCCGCCGCTCCGATTGCGGATTGGGTATTGGCTCTGAAGGCCGGGCGCGTCGCGTCGTTCGAACCCGGCAGGCCCACGAAATGAAGACCAACGGCGCACGTTTCCTCGAAAGCCTCGGCATTCCGTTCGAACTGCGCGAGTACGAAGTCGATCCCGAGGATTTGTCGGCGATCATTGTAGCGAAAAAAGTCGGCATGCCCGCGGAGCAGGTCTTCAAGACTCTGCTGACTACCGGCGGACCGAACATTTACCGATTCGCCGTGATCCCCGGCGACGCCGAACTCGACTTTAAAAAACTCGCACGCGCCGCTGGACTCCGCAAAGCTGAAATGGCCCCGCTCAAGGAGGTGCAGCCGCTCACCGGTTACATTCGTGGCGGCGTCACCCTCTTCGGATCGAGAAAGCCTTTCCCCGTCTACATTGACGAGTCCGCCATTCTCTTCGACAAAATCAGTGTCTCTGCGGGAGCCCGCGGCATACAGCTTATTCTTAGCCCGGACGACTACCTGCGCGCGGCCCAGGCTCTCGATGTAGAAGTCCAGACTGCCGACCTGATCAAGTCGGCCGCGACTGAGGTCCACAAATGACCCGCGCCCTCTGGACCCATCTCGTCAAAGACCTGCGCATCGAGTGGCGCTCGAAAGACGCCATCAACTCGATGCTGTTCTTCGCGCTGCTGGTCGTTGTGTTGTTTTCCATCTCTTTTGACCCGCGCGGAGCCTTTGCTCGCGATATTGCCGGTGGCGTTTTGTGTGTCGCGACGATGTTTGCCTCGGTCAGCGCGCTCAATCAGGCCTGGGCACGCGAGATTCGCCACCAGGTGCTGGACGCGCAGCGCATGGCGCCCTCGCCAGGAGCTGAACTTTTTCTGGCCAAGGTTTTGGCCAACTTTCTGTTCGTCACCATCGTGCAAATCGCACTCGCGCCCGTGTTCCTGGTGATGTACAACCTGCACATCGAGGGCAACGCGTGGCTGCTGGCGCTGGTGTTGCCACTCGGCACATGGGCACTTGTGGCGAATGGTACATTCTTCGCTGCACTCGCGATCCGCAGCCGAAATCGCGAGTTGCTGTTGCCGCTGATCTTGTTTCCTATCTTTCTGCCCGCTCTGCTCGCGATGGTCGTTGCCACCACCTCGATTCTGACCGGCGAAAGCGATCCGTCCCTCTGGATCAAGCTGCTGGTCGGCTACGACATTATCTTCACCACCGTAAGTTTGTTGCTCTTCGATGTGATCTTTCACGCGGAATAGGACGTCAACCATGCGATGGAGACCGCTGCATCACCTCCGTCGTACACTGATAACAGTCGAATTCAGGGTTCAAGTATGAAGAAACTCGCCATCGGGCTTTACGCCACCATCACCGTCGCGATGATGGTCTGGGGCTTCTATCAAGCCATCTACGTCGCGCCAATCGATGCGATGCAAGGCGAAATCTTCCGCATCATCTTCTATCACGTGCCCTCGGCGTCAGTGGCCTTCCTGTTTTTCGCAATCTCGCTTCTCGGCTCTATCGGCTATTTGGCCTATCGCCGTAGCCATCCTGAATGGGCGCAGGTCGCCGATGCCTGGGCTCTCGCCGGAGCCGAAGTCGGCGTAGTCTTTTGCACTGTTGTGCTGACCACCGGGCCGCTCTGGGGCCGGCGCGCCTGGGGCATCTGGTGGACATGGGATGCTCGCCTGACCACCACACTGGTGCTGTGGCTCATCTACGTCAGCTATCTTCTCTTGCGCCGTTTTGCCGCAGGACCGCAGGTGCAGACTCTTGCCGCAGTGCTCGGCATCTTTGGGGCGCTCGATGTGCCCATCGTCTACATGTCGAACCGCTGGTGGCGCACCCAGCATCCCGCACCCGTCTTTGGCGGCGCGGAGGGCTCGGGCATGGACAAATCCATGGTTGGACCGTTCTTGTGGAACATGCTGGCGTGGATGATGTGGGGCATCTTCGTCCTCATCCTGCGTTACAACGTCGAACGCAAGCATCAGCAATACGCAACAGAGGAAGCCGAGGAAGCTCTGGCGGCCAATATCTGATCCGCCGAGGCCCTCGCCCAGGACAAGGAAAATATGAGTCAAGCCGCGATTCTCGACCACCAATTTGTAATTGCCGCGTATTCCGTCACCTGGGCTCTGCAACTCGGATATCTTGCATGGCTTGGCCTGAAATGGCACGCCGAAAAGCGCAACGCCGAGCGGCGGGGACAGCGTTCGCGCTGAATTGCGTGGCTAGACATGCGGTGGTCATCACATCGCCATGCTTGCGGGAGTGCCGTAAACTGAAGTATTGAGGGGCCAGAGATGCTAGTCGTCATGAAAGCGCAGGCAACGCCAGAGGAGATCCAGGCGGTCTGCGACCACATCGAACAAATGGGCTTTCGCGCCCATCCGCTGCCGGGCGCGCAACGCACTGCCATCGGCATCACGGGGAACCCCGGTGAAATCGACCGCGGCAACTTCGAGGATCTCTCCGGCGTAGCCGACGTCATCCGCGTCAGCAAACCCTACAAACTTGCCAGCCGCGACGTAAAAGAAGAAGACACCGTCATCCGCTTTCCCGGAACCGACGCGGCCATCGGTGGTCGCAATCTGGCGATGATCGCCGGGCCCTGCTCCATCGAAAGCCGCGAACAGGCGTTCGCCATCGCCGAACAAGTGGCAGCCGCCGGCGCACAGTTCTTCCGGGGCGGCGCATATAAGCCTCGCACATCGCCCTACGCGTTTCAGGGTCTCGGCGTCGAAGCCTTGAAAATCATGGCTGAGATCAGGGACAAATTCGGATTGCGTATCGTTACCGAGGCTATCGACAACGAGACTCTAGAACTCGTTGCGGAATGGGCCGACGTCATTCAGATCGGCGCGCGCAACATGCAGAATTTTTCGCTGCTCAAGCATGCCGGGCGCCTGCGAAAACCGGTCCTGCTGAAGCGCGGCCTGAGCGCCACGCTGGATGAGTTTTTAATGGCCGCCGAATACATCATGAGCGAGGGCAACTACGAGGTCATCTTGTGCGAACGCGGCGTACGCACCTTTGCCGATCACACCCGGAATACACTCGACCTCAGCATTGTTCCAGCCGCGCAGAAGTTGAGCCATCTGCCGATTCTTGTCGACCCGAGCCATGGCACCGGCAAGCGCGACAACGTGCTGCCGATGGCCCGCGCCGCGATTGCCGCGGGCGCCGACGGCATTCTGGTGGAAGTGCATCACCAGCCGGACAAGGCCCTGTCGGACGGCGCGCAATCGATCTACCCCAACCAATTCGCCCACATGATGAACGAGCTTGAGCAGATCGCGCCTGTGGTTCATCGCAAGCTGCCCCGCGGCTTGCACATCGAGACTGGTTCGGCGGACACGCATGTCGCCAAGGCGCGCTAAGGTTGTCATCCTGAGCGAAGCGAAGGACCTGCTTTTCGGGATGTTCATGCCCCGCGGATGCTTCACTGTGCGCCTTCTGGTCCTCGTGTTGCCCGTTTCCCTCGTCGGCTGTCGCCCGCACGACTTCCCCCAATATCCCGCCAACTACCGCGAATACGCCTATGTGACAAACGGCGGCAGCGGCACGGTTTCCATCTACGATGTCGTGAATGTTCGGCTCGACCGCGAATTGCAGGTAGGTCAGAATCCGGTTGCGGTCGCGCCGAGCGCCACGCGCAACGAGGTTTACGTGGTCAACTCCGGCGCGCCCGGAGGACAGGGGTCCCTCTCAATCATCAACACTGAGAACAACAGCGTCGCAACGACAATTCCGTTGCACAAACAACCGGTTGCTCTTGCGCTCGATCCTGATGACAAGCTTGCCTACGTCGCCAATTCTGCTTCGAACAGTGTGTCGGTCATCGATCTCAAGGCGCGCCGCGAAGTGGCAGTCATCGGCACCGGAGAAGAGCCTGCAGCGGTGCGCGTCTCCCCCGACGGCTTGACGCTTGCGATCGCGAACCGCCGCGGCAATTCTGTCAGCCTCGTCGACCCCTCTTCGCGGCAGGTGCGCGCCGTTTTCGAGGGATGTCCGGGCGCGAACGATGTCGTCATTCTGCCTGATTCGTCCAAGGCCTTCGCGGCCTGCTCCGGAGGCCATCAGGTCCTGGCTATCGCGCTCGCACATGGCGATGCCCGTCCACCACGTCCCGATCGAGTCGAATCTCTCCTCGATGTGGGCCGCCAACCCATCCAGCTTGCGCTCAAGCCCGACGGCGGCGAAATCTTCGTATCGAATTCACTCAGCGATTCCATCTCCGAAGTGATTACCGGGACCGACGACGTATTAGGCGCTTATCTCATGGGCGCCGATCCTGTGCGCGGCCTGGTTTCCGCCGATAATTCCCTGCTCTACGTCGGCAACTTGCGCTCGCAGGAAGTCACCATTTACGCCATCGACGATGGCAAGCGCGCGGGCTCCATTCACGTGGGCGACGGCCCCTCAGCCCTAGCTTTTTCTGCGTCCGGCCATCTCCTGTTTGTTGTCGATGCGCGCTCGGGAGATGTGGCCGTAGTGCGCACAGCCTCGCACTCGCTCTTTACTATGCTGCCCGCAGGACGCAACCCGAATGCCATCGCAGTGAAAGCCTTCAGGCTGCCCTAATTCTCTGCAACGGTCACTGGGATTCGACTCGCGCGGTGGCCTCCGAAAGCGTGGATCGTGCGAGTTCCGGCGAGGACTTCGCCGCTGTGCAGCACGCCTCGAGGGATGAGGTATTCAGATCCGGCATTGAGAGGAATGTGCCGGCCATCGATGATGAGCGTATAGCAGCCCTGCACCACGAGCATGTACTCGTCGAACTCGTGCGCATGCGCGGAGGAAGACGCCGATTGACCGCATGTCCAAAAGGCCATCTGACTCCCGTCTGCTCCGTCGAAAACATTTCCTTCGACTCCAGGCGTCGCATTGTTCGCGGTTGCAATCCTGTTTGCGTCGTGCTTCATGAACCTGGGAAAGTCATCCATGACGCCCATTCTCGCACCGAGCTCTACGGCCCGAGGCTGTTCACTGTCTCCCGTTCACTTTTCTCCGTTGAACCGCGTCACGCTGAACTGCGCGCCGGCAAACAGGATCAGCCCGGAAACATAGGCCCAGAAGAGCAGTCCCACCGAAACATAAAAAGGACCATAGAGCGCTTTCAGATCCAGATGCGGCAGCACAGCGACGTAGATGTTCTTGGCCAGCAGCCAGATGATTCCGGTCACTATGGAAGTCCGTAGTACATGACGCGCCGGAATCTTGCGGTTGGGAAGGATCCAGTAAATCGAGAAAAAGAACAGAATGGACGCGATCCCCGTCGAGAGCGCGAGCCACAAATAGCTGATGCCCTCGAAGAAGAAGTTGTCGGTGTGATGAAAAAACAGCACGCCGAGAATTTGCCGTTGCCATGTACTCGCCAGGATGCTCACAATCGCCAAAGCCACCATCAGGATCGCAAGCCCAAACGCGACCAATTGGTTGAACAGGTAATTGCGGCTCTTGCTCACTCCCCAGGCCTGGTTCAAGGCCACTTCAAGGGGCAGAAAAATTCCCGTGCACGAAATCAAAATCATCACCACCGAGAGCCACTGGACCCCCTGGCGGCTGGCGGCGTTGGCCAGGCTGGCAGCCACCCAATCCTGGTTGGAAGGCAGAAAGTAGTGCACCATCTTGCCTACCACTTCCACCATCATTGTCGAATGGAAGAATGCGCGCGAAAGCGTATAGAGCAGGACGATAAACGGGATAAACGAAATGATCGCATTCGCCGCCACGCTGAAGGCGTAGGTATGCACTTCGCTGTCGAGCAGATAGCTCAGTACCGGTTCACAGCTTCGCCGCAGCCTGAACCACTTGGATTGGGTAACTGGTGGAGCGGGCGGCTCGGCGCACTCGGTTTGGATTGCAGTTCCGCCAAGCGTACCGGCATCTGAGACGTCTGACACGTAAACCTCGCCAAATGAATAACTAGTGGACCAACGCCTGGACAGCCAGTCCCTGTGCGGTTTCGTTGACTTCTACTCAAGGATAGATGCATTCGGCCCAGCCTGCCGTGACGAAGGTTCATTGTCCGGGGCTTGGTAACACCCATTTTCTCCTTGCATCCTAACCCGTTTCCTGCCATAACTTGAGCACGGCGCGCCGGGAGGCACGCTGGTTCGAATCAGTTGGAAGGCCGTTCGTTTTGGATGTTTTGGTTCTTGGCGAGCACAACCTCAAATCCGGGAATTCAACGAGCTGCCACTGCGCACGGTTTCACGCGTGCATGGGCGGCTCGCGGCGTTTCTGGAGATAAAACACTCTCCGTTCACGCAATCCGTTTCGTGCCGCGCGAGTCAGGGTGTTGTGCCGACCACCAATGAAGGAGCTAGTACATGAAGGAACAAGGTGTCGTGAAATGGTTCAACGGTGCAAAGGGTTACGGTTTCATCCAGCGGTCAAGCGGAGAGGATGTCTTTGTCCACTTTTCCGCCATTCAGGAAGAAGGATACAAGACGCTCAATGAGGGCGAAGCCGTCGAATTTGAGTGCCAGCAAGGCCCCAAGGGCCTCAGCGCGGCCAATGTGATGCGGGTTTCATAGTCCAAATTTTGCAGGCCTGCGTTTGCATAGGCCGGCGTTGCCTGGGTTTCGAGTTTCCATTTTTTCCGTCGGACCCAACTACAAATTGAACTTCTTAAGGGCCCACTGGGCCGCCGCGCGCAAGCCTTCGTCGGTTGCGCTGGCCCATTCGCGCAGTCGCGGTGCAAACTCGCGCGCGCCGCTGTTCGCCATGGCAATCGCGACATTGCGTCGCAGGCCCGCGAACCCTGCGCGCCGCACCGGCGAACCATTAAACGTCCGTTCGAAGGATTGCTCGTCCATCGCCGCCAACGCCGCCAGCGCGGGATTCACAAGTTCTGACCGCGGTTCCAGCTCCGCATCCATGCTGATGGGCGCTTTTCGATTCCAAGGGCACACATCTTGGCAGATATCGCAACCGAACACCTGACGTCCCATGCCCTCCATCAGCTCCGGCGCAATGGGCCCCTTGTGTTCGATGGTCAGATAAGCGATGCACCTCGCCGCGTCCATCTGGTAGGGCGCAATCAGCGCGTCGGTCGGACAAGCCTCGATACAGCGCCTGCAACTCCCACACCGATCCGGGACCTCCGGCCCCGTGGGCGCTTTTCCTTTTTGGACTGGCATTGAGATGAGAAGAACACCCAAAAATCCAAACGACCCAAGCTTGGGGTGGATGAGACAAGTATTCTTGCCGGTCCAGCCAAGCCCCGCCGCCGTCGCCAGCGAGCGTTCCACAACCGGCCCGGTATCTACATAGGCGCCTGCTTCAAACGTGCCGAATTCCTGATGCAGCCGCGCTTCAAGTGCCTGCAGCCGCCTCTTCAGCACTTTGTGATAATCCGACGGACGGCGCACGCCGTTATCATCCACGCGGCTGGACCAGGCATAGCGCGCGATCCAGCCGGATTCCGGATCGGCAGGCGCAATCGAACGCGGCCGAGCCGAGTTATAGTTCGCCAGGCAAACAATTGCTGAGCGCGCCCAAGGGAATGGAGTACCAACCTTCGCACGAACAAAATGTTTCCCGGCCTCGTCCCTGCGAGTCAAATAAGACATGGAACCTGAACGTCCAGCCTTCACCCACCCTGCGAATCGTATGGCGTCGCGGGCTTCATCGGCGTATGGAAGCGCGACTAAGCCAGCCTCGCTAAACCCTGCTTCAAGCGCGAATGCGCGCGCCTGGTCAGTTGTGAGACCAGTAACCGTTTTCTCAACCCCAGTGCCTGAGTTGTTAACATCCACGGGAACTTCTCCGTTTTATCTGCGTACCTGTCTGCAGCATGTTCGATAGCGGACGCCAGGGCCAAATCCGGACACCCAGAACGCTAAGCCAGCCGGGATGCATCGCTCGCATCCACTGTGATTTCAGCATATTCCGCCGCAGGGTCAGTTTGGCAGACCGGGTGCAAACTAAAGGCTAGGTAAGAGCCGATTTCGGCAGCTCTCTCCCCCTTCTGACTCGGAGGCTGCTGGTATCCTGAGGAGAATATATGAATAACATTCTTTCCCATACCGATGACACACTGCTCATCCCGCCCGGCGACCTGCACGAGCTAGTACGCGGCCAGGAGCAGGAACTCGTCACCCGGCTGACCCCGCTGGTGCGCCGGCAGAGCGTCATCCTTGACCTGACTCACGTCGAGCGCATCGATGCCGCGGGCATCGCCGCGCTTATCTCGCTCTACGGATGCGCCCATACCGCAGGGAACGATTTCGCCGTCGTGAATGCATCTGCGCGTGTGGCGGAAATTCTTGCTCTGGTAGGACTGGACCGCATTCTGATTTCCCACAATGCGGTTCCCTGCCCTCAACCTGAACCCTGCTTCGCCCAGCCCGCCGCGTAAGTTCGCCGATTGTGCGAATCTGCGCGGCGGTGCGAGTCGTGCAGAATTGTCCTCGTGTTCGCGAAGTTGAGAAACACACACATTTACAACTCATCCCAGTTTTCCGATCGAACGCCCGCGTAGAATCGCTTCTGATCTTTTCTGCTCGTCCTTGAAAGTGAGCGTTCTTCGTGCGCGTTTTCTCTCGATTTTCATTGGTCGATTCGCCGCTGCTGATTGTCCTGGCTGCAGCTTTGTCGGCCATCCCTGCCTCGGGGCAGAATGCGGATTCGGCGAAGCAATTTCTCACCTCTGTCTATGAGCATTATGCGAATCACGGTAAGGGCATCGATTTTACCGGACCCAAGGCCCGAGACGTGTTCGATTCCTCGCTGATCGCACTACTGCACGCGGACCAGAAGGCCATAGGTCCGGACGAGGTGGGAGTGCTGGACGGCGACCCGATCTGCAGCTGTCAGGATTGGGATGGAATCTGGGATCTGAAGATTGCCATTCAACCGCTGGGTGATGGACGCGCGAAGGCTGCGGTCTCGTTTGCGCTGTTTGCACCGAAGGCAAGCACCGACCGGGATCGTCGCTCGCTCGAAATGACACTGGTACCTGAGGGTGGCCAATGGCGCATCTGGGACATTCTCGACAAATCCGATCCGAAGGCTCCGTTCGATCTGCGGGTCGAACTGGAAAAGGAAATCCGTGCGTCGAAGCGCGGTCCGAAAACTAAGAGCCATGGGTAGGCATCGGCTTGCAGATTTCGAAGCGACGCTGTGGCTTTTCCGCGCCCGGCGCTTGAAAAACCACCAGGATTCAATGCTCTTTAGCAAGGGCTGTGATGTAAGGCACAGGCAAGTGTATACTTGCCGCGCTATTTGTTAATGCGAATCGCGTGACTCCGCAAGGCGCAGTCAACGTGTTTGAGTGCCTGCACGCGCTTGGTTTTTTACCCGATCTTCCCGCGAATGAACCGAGCTGACGTACCGCCACCCTTTCATGGGCGCCGCCTTTGCGGAGTACCGGGCCCCTGCGACACTTTTCGTCGCTCGGGTTGAACATCCTACATCGGAGGCTTCATTCCATGGCGCAGGCAGTACTGGATCCGCAACTTGCCGACAAGGCAGGTTCAACCTCAAAGGCAGCAACAACCAAGTATGTTTACTTCTTTGGCGATGGCAAAGCGGACGGCAACGGCCGCATGAAGGACGTGCTGGGCGGCAAGGGCGCCGGCCTCGCTGAAATGACCAATGCGGGTCTGCCCGTACCCCCGGGATTCACGATTCAGACTGAAGCCTGTCGCGAATACATGCGCGGCGCACTGAGTCCCGCCATTGATAAGGAAATGTACGCCGCTCTGGAACGGCTCGAGAAATTGCAGGGCCAGAAGCTCGGCGCGGGTGAAAACCCGCTGCTCGTTTCCGTCCGCTCTGGCGCCAAGTTTTCCATGCCGGGCATGATGGACACCATCCTGAATCTGGGTCTGAATGACGAAGCCGTGGAAGCGCTCGCGGAGCGCAGCAAGAATCCCCGGTTCGCGTATGACTCCTATCGCCGCCTGATCCAGATGTTCGGCGACGTGGTCCTCGATGTTCCCAAGAAGAAGTTCGAGCATATCTTCGACAGCGTCAAACATCGTGAGAAGGTCAAGTTCGATTACGAACTCACACCGGCAGCGCTGCAAAGCATCATCGTCGAATACAAGAAGCTCGTGAAGAAGGAAACGGGCAAGGAATTTCCGCAGAAACCGCTCGAGCAGCTCGTTGCTGCCCGCGATGCCGTTTTCCGCAGCTGGCAGAATGATCGCGCCAAGACCTACCGCCGCATCAACCACATCGATGACTGGCTGGGCACAGCCGTCAACGTGCAAGCCATGGTCTTCGGCAACCTCGGTGAGAACTCCGGCACTGGCGTCGGCTTCACCCGCAATCCCGCCACGGGCGAGCACGTATTCTTCGGCGAGTACTTGATGAACGCGCAGGGCGAGGATGTCGTCTCGGGCGTGCGCACGCCGCTCTCGATCAGCGAGCTCGAACGCGCGATGCCCAAGGTCTACGACCATCTCAAGGCCATCACCTGGAAGATGGAAAAGCACTATCGCGACATGCAGGATTTCGAGTTCACCATCCAGGATGGCAAGCTCTACATGCTGCAGACCCGCAACGGCAAGCGCACTGGCTTAGCCGCCGTGCGCGTCGCCATTGACATGGTGCGCGAAGGCCTGATCACCCAGGAAGAAGCCATCTTCCGCGTCGAGCCCAACCAGTTGTACGACTTCCTGGTTCCGCGCCTTGTCGAGAAGGGCGAGAAGATCGAAGTCCTCGCTACCGGTTTGCCGGCTTCTCCCGGAGCGGCTGTAGGCCAGATCGTTTTCACCGCGGAAGACGCGGTGAAATACCACACCAACGGCTCCTTCAAATCCGTCATCCTTGTACGCGGTGAGACCACACCTGAGGACATCGCCGGCATGGAAGTTGCTTCGGGCATTCTGACCTCGCGCGGCGGTATGACCTCGCACGCGGCTGTCGTGACGCGCGGCATGGGCAAATGCTGCGTGGCTGGCGCAGGCGACTGCACGGTCGACGAAGCCAAGAGGGAACTCCGCGTCAAAGGACACACCTACAAGCACGGCGACTGGATCTCACTCGACGGCACAACGGGCCGTGTCATCGCAGGCAAGCTCAAAACCCTCGATGCACAGCCCGACGATCCCGATCTCGTGAAATTCATGAGCTGGGTTGACCCGGTCCGTCGGCTCAAGATTCGCGCCAATGCCGACATCCCGCGCGATGCCAAACAGGCTCGCACATTCGGCGCAGAAGGCATCGGCCTTTGCCGCACCGAGCATATGTTCTTTGCTGAAGATCGCATCGAGCACATGCGCACCATGATCCTGGCCGACAATGAAAAGGATCGTCGTGCGGCACTGAAGAAGCTCCTGCCCATGCAGCGCGCCGACTTCGTCGGCCTCTTCAAGAGCATGGAGTCTCTGCCGGTCACCATTCGCCTGCTCGATCCGCCGCTGCATGAGTTCCTGCCCAAGCGGGAAGATCTGCTCGTCGAGATCAAGCACCTTGAAGACACCAAGCCCCGCTCGCCCAAGCTCAAGGAGCTGCGTCCGCTGCTGGCGCGCGTCGAAGAGCTGCACGAACAGAACCCCATGCTCGGTCTGCGCGGCTGCCGTCTCGGCATCGCGTTCCCCGAGATCACAGAAATGCAGGTGCGCGCCATCTTTGAGGCTGCGGTCATCGTCAAGAAAAAGGGCGGCGATCCGCATCTCGAAATCATGGTCCCGCTCATCGGCTCCATCGAGGAGATGCGCAATCAGTCCGCCATCATCCGCCGTGTCGCCGAGGAAGTCTTCGCCGAGAAGAGCACGAAGGTCGATTACATGGTGGGCACCATGATCGAGCTGCCGCGCGCGGCCCTCACTGCGGATCAAATCGCGGAAGATGCTGAGTTCTTCAGCTTCGGCACCAACGATCTGACGCAGACGACATTCGGCATCTCGCGTGACGACATCAACAACTTCCTGCCGGCCTACTTGAAGTACGGCATCTTCAAACAAGATCCTTTCGCCACTCTCGACCAGGCAGGCGTTGGACAGCTGGTGAAGATGGCCACGGCCAAGGGACGCAACACACGCCCAACCCTCAAGGTGGGCATCTGCGGCGAACATGGCGGCGATCCTGAATCCGTCAAGTTCTGCCACAAAATCGGGCTCAACTATGTATCCTGCTCGCCCTTCCGGTTGTTGACGGCGAGGCTTGCGGCTGCGCAGGCGGCACTCCAGGAACAGCAAACGGGGCCAGACTTGCACAGCGGCACCAACTGATCAAGCAACCGGTGTAACAGCGAGGGCGCGGCCAATTGGCTGCGCCCTCGCTGTATTCTCACCCCAAAAAGCGCAGAATCAAGCCCAGACCGCGATGCAGACGCCAAACTCAGCGACCCAGCCAATTCCTCATTCACGATCCGAAATCCTGCATCCAATAAAAGGGCCGCGATGTTCGGCAAGGGGTTCTTGTCCCGTTGAATCGGCCGAAGGCCAGATTTCTTCGCGTCTGAGGTTTACAAAAAACATGCTGATCCGCGTCGGATACGATATCGAATTCAACCTGCCCGCCGAAGTGGCCATGCTTGCCATGCTCAACGTGCATCCATCTCGCTCGTTCGACCTGCTGGAGCCTGACGATGTACGCACCGAGCCCGAGTTGCTCGTATCCTATTACTTCGATTCTTTTGGAAACCGCTGCACGCGATTTGTTGCCCCCGCCGGCAGGCTGCGCCTCACCGGTTCCACGCTCGTTCTCGACACCGGTCAGCCTGATCCCGTCAAGTGGTCTGCCCGCGAATGCCCGATCGGCGACCTTCCCGACGAGGTACTGATGTATCTGCTGAACAGCCGGTACTGCGAAGTGGACCGCTTTTCAAACACGGCCTTCGAGCTTTTCGGAAGCACGCAGCCGGGGTGGCCGCGGGTGCAGGCGATCTGCGACTGGGTTCACCAGAAGATCAGGTTCGACTACGCATCAGCGCGTCCCACCAAGACCGCCCTCGATGTCTTTACAGAACGCGTCGGCGTCTGCCGCGACTTCCAGCATCTGGCCGTCACCTTCTGCCGCGCCCTCAATATTCCTGCGCGCTACGCGACTGGCTACCTGGGCGACATCGGCGTGCCCCCGGGCGGCCCCATGGATTTCAGCGCCTGGTTCGAGGTGTTCCTCGAGAACCGCTGGTGGACGTTTGACGCTCGCCACAACACCCCGCGCATCGGCCGCGTTCTGATGGCGACGGGGCGCGATGCCTCCGATGTTGCCCTCACCACTTCGTTTGGCCAGGCAGATTTGTGCCGTTTCTCTGTCGTCACCGAAGAGGAAGGGCAGAAGCCGGCGGTCGCGAATGCGCCGGTGACGGATTCCGTCGCAGCCGAGTCGTCGAAACCGGAATCGCGGGTAGCGGAACCGAAAGAGCTGCTGCCAATAGCTAGTTAAAAAACAGCGCGCCGAGGTCTACTTTGAGGTGTCCCCGCCCGGCGCGTAGTACCCTTCACGCGTCTGCACAGTCAGGTCATCCTTGTTGGTTTTGAGCGCCACTTTGTGGTAGCCGCCGTCGGTGTCAACCTTGTCGGGCGTATACGTGAGCAGGTACTGGCCGCGCAGCTCCTCGGCAATCTGACTGTAAATCTCTTCCAGGTTGTCTTTCTTCTTTGCCTCAAAATACCGGCCGCCGGTCTGCGTGGCGATCTTTTCCATAATCTTCTTACCATCGACCTGGGGTTCGCTGGAGCCGCCCCGGCGCCCACCGCCGGGATAACCGCCGCCGCCCCCGGGATAGCCACCGCCGCCGCCTCCGGGAAAGCCTATGCCACCGCGCCGCCCGCCGCCCGGGAAGCCGTTATTCTCCCCGCGCTCCTGTTCGCCTTTAAAATAGATGGTGTAGACCGTCACATCCGCACGCTCCGCCGCATCGAGGGACTCGTTCAGCGACTCCTTGCTCCCGCGATCCACGCCGTCAGAAAAAACGACCAGCGCCTTCCGGCCGTCCTTCGGCTTCATCAACTCGTCCGACGCGAGAAAGATGGCATCGTAGAGTTGCGTTCCACCGCGCCCGCTGCTCCTCTGCCGGTCGCGATCGTCTCCGGTGGTCTCTGGGCCCTGGCTGTCGTTCTGTGAACGCGATGACGGACCCATCTCGTCGATTTCATGGTGAAGCTTTTCTCGCGACGCGGTGAAGTCCTGCAGCAGTTCGACCTCGCGATCGAAGTGGATCAGGAACGCCTGGTCTTTGGCCGAAGCCATGTTCGGAACGGCCCCAGTAGCAGACGCAGCTGTTCCAGAATGACCGGCACCCGGAGGATCGGCGCTCGCCTTGTCCCCAGGGAGCATCTGGTCCACAAACTTGTCCGCGGCCTTGCGCTCGTCTTCCATCGCTCCCGAGACGCTACGGCTGGTGTCAACGAGCAGGCCTAACCGAGAGGGCAGGTCCGTCTCGTGCATCAGGCTCTTGATCACCTGCGGACGGCCGTCTTCGGTAAGCGTGAAGTCGCTCTTTTGCAGCGTGGTCACCAGCGCGCCATGCTTGTCGCGCACTGTGACCGGGAGCAGCACCTCACGCGCCTGCACATGTAGGGTGGTCACCGGCTGGTCATTCGCCGGCTGCTGCGACGCGGATTGCTGGGCAATACTTGCCAGCGGCCAAGAGACAAGACCAAATGCCACCACAAGATGGGGAAACCTATGATTTTGCATTTTTATCAGGCACACTTTCAGTTCATTAGACGGGGCATCGTTGCAACCGTTGACCGCTGACTCCGAGGAACGCACTTCTGGATAAGTCCCAGTAGAACGCAAACCCGTCTTCTGCACGAGGAAAAACCGAAGAGGCATGGGTTGTTGGAGTGTAGGAAGACGAAAGATGTCGCGAATCCTTATTCCGCCCTAGGTTCCGCGGAATGCTCCGAGTTCCATCGGCGCACGCGCTCCTGCGTTTGCGCCAGCACGGTCTCCGGTAGATTGGAAGCGGCGGCATCGCGCTGCGCGACAATCTCTTCCTGCCGGACCGGCTCCTTCTCTGCGGCAGCCGCCAGATTGAACCAGAAATACGCTTCGGCATAATCCTGCGCAACACCTTCTCCTGCCTGGTACATCGACCCGAGTTGGTATTGGGCAGCGACGGCACCCTGCGCCGCCGCCTTGCGCAGCCACGCGGCCGCCAGTGCATTGTCCTGCGGAACACCCATGCCAAGAAGGTAGGCCGCGCCGAGTCTGCATTGGGCCGCGGCGTTTCCGTTTTCTCCAGCTTTGCGGTACCACCGCATCGCCTCAAGGGCATCTTTCGGAACGCCATCTCCATACCCGTAAATCTCGCCGAGACGATACTCCGCTGCCGGATTCGCGCTGCCTTCGTCGGACCTGGTGTACCAAAGAACCGCTTTTGTTTTGTCCTTTGCTGTTCCTACTCCGGTATCGTAAGCCCGTCCCACAAGGAATTCCGCATCGGCATTTCCCTGATCGGCCGCCTTACGAAGCCAGCGCACAGATTCCGTATCGTCTCGCGCAACGCCCAAGCCATTGTGGTAGGCGATGCCGAGGTTATATTGCGCAAGCGGATTTCCGTGGCCGGCAGCTTTGCGGTACCAACGAGCTGCCTGCTCTAAATCCAGCGGTACCCTTTGGCCGACCGCATATTCAAGCCCCATGCGAAATTCAGCGTCCGAATTCCCCCTGTCTGCCCGCCGTTCCAACTCGGCGAAGTCTTCACCCCATGCGACTGCGGTGATTGACAGGAAGAGGCACAGTACCATCGTCGAATTGCGCGTACAAGGGTAAAGAATCGGCATAACACCACCTTGCGCAACCAGCATCCAGCCCGCGCAGGCAGGCGCATCGGCACAGACCTTCAGCGCCACACGCTGTGGTTTTGCTATAGGCACAGTCCGCCGTATCGAACGGACGATTCATCCGGCAAACCGCGAGTGATTGCGAATTATTCCGACATCCTACTGCGAAATTGAGCGCGCCGCGACTTTTTCTTTTTCTGAAATTTGGAAATCGCCGCGGTCGCTGAATATGCTGGAGATGGCTGGGCGCAGCTCTTCATCGATGAACATCAGGCGAGCCAATGGCCTAGGCAGCTCCACGAATCCCCTGGCAGCGTGCATACATTTGCAGGCCAAGGTGAGTCGGCTTGGCTTTGCCCGTATCAGGATTTGCAGACGATGAGATTCTTGGACCCTTTTCAAGCAGTCCAAGCTCCGACAACTCCGCAATCGACCGGTAGATTTTTGCAAGGTTATTGGAGCGCGTGATTTTAGCCATCTCTTCCGCGGAAAAGGCGAGCAGATACGGAGAGACCGATGCACTCTCTGCAATCGCCTGAGTCGCCTTCGCACAGGCAGCAGTCAGGATCTGCGTAGGAAGCGGCGCCATCCGGCTGAGCAAATTGATGAATACCAGATTCGATTCGTCCTGCCCTTCGAAGGTGCACGACGAGGCCAGGAGACCCGCCCAGAGTTCCTGAATCCACTCCATGTCAACCCACGTGCCATGCTCGAGAATGCGCACCATCAAGTCGGGGTGCGCCACCATGCTATAGGCATTTGGTTGATTCACCAGGAGCCGTTCGGCTTTGAACGAGATCTCCACGGCGTTCGCGACTCTCACGCTGCTGAGAGATTTGTGCAGCATCTCTTTAATCTCTTCCCCCGCAGGAGGGCAGATGCGTCGCAGGAAGGCAAGCGCCCTCGCCATGCGAAGCTCGCGCACCACACTGTCGGGCTCGGCTTCGTAGATTCCTGTTCTTTCCGGGCTCTCCCACAGCCTCAAATCCATGCCTTCCGGCAGAACGAACGTCAATCCCACGCCATCATCACCCGCACGAACAGCGCCAGCTTCAAATGCGATCCGCTGCTGCGGATTTTCTTCCGGCGGCCCGTTCCTTTGCAGAGTGAGCGAAACCCTTGCACCGGGTTCCCATCTACCGCTTGTCCGAAGATAGATGCCAGTGGAGCTGATATTGTCCACTTCGTGCATTTGCGTCGTGTTTCCGGAAAGCTCGTAGGCCACCAGTCCCGGTGAAGGTCGCCGCTCTGCACCGCGGCGATTCTGGTCGTAGAGAGATGGATAGAGCCACCGAAAGAATCTGTCGACGATCGGTTTCTTTTCCTGCAGATCGGAGGAAACCGACACTTCCTCGAGCCGTGGCCTCGCCGGTTCGAGATGAATGACGTGACTGTTCTTCGGAGGCACCGCCGAGACGGGATCAGTTTTTGGGCCGATCGGAAAATCTTCCGGAGCGGGCTCAACTGGAGCGAAGAATGGGGCTTCCTGAATGTGGGGGGTCTCGGTGCTGCTCAGGCCGGAGGTCTCGGCAACGGACGATTCCGGAGCCCCCGTGAATTTCGTCCAGTGCACCATCTGTCGAGGCTCATCCGGCAACGGAACGATTGCGTTCTCCTCCGCGCCAACCTTCGATTCTGATGCCTCGATCGGAATCGGTTGTTGCTCGAGTCGCGGCTGCCGTTGTTGTTCCGCCTCCCGCTCCATGCGGAACCAGGAGCCGAAGATCGGCGTTACAACCTCAGCAACGGGGCTCTGCACTTCCGCAGGAGATTCGGCGTCTTCGTCGTGCGCAACAGGATCGCCAACTGCAAATAATGAGGCCACTGTTGCGGTCTCGTCCTCTGCTGCGGCCTCGGCATGTGCTGTCTCGGCCTCTACCGCAGCCTCAATTGTGAAAGGGGCCTGCTTGACGGGCTGAACCTTCGCAAGATAAACCGGAACCGGATCATCCGCCACAGCGGATGCCGAAGGTTCATTCTCGTTTTCGGTCTTATCCGCTGCTTGAACTTCCTCTTGAGGAATCTCGCTAAAGGCCAACTGGTCGCCGGGCTCGATCTTCGCTGACGATATCGTTCGGAACGGTAGAACCAGCGCGCTTGCCGACGGTTTCTTGAATCGCGGAATCTCACTGGCCGGGAGTAGCTCAACCCGTTCCACGACTCGATCTTCTTTGTCGAGATAAACCAGGTCAAACGGAGAAATTCTTGGCACCATTGGGATGACGGTGACATGCGTCAACCAAAGGCCCGCTTTATTGTCGGATTCAAGCCCCTCCACCATGACCCGCAGTGCCGCCAAGGGCTCAAGCGTGGAGTTGATCGCCGTGACGCCGGTGCAGACCGCGGTATCTCGTGCCTGGTTTTGTATAGTGTATTTTTTTGCTTCCATACGCGATCATTCCGCGAACACTTTCAGGGGCCAGAAGATACTCGAGTTGCTTGTAATCCGTTCCTTTAATTTCCCTGCACTCAATAGTCACGAAATGACGCAAGCCCGCTTGTAAAGTAGGGTGATCCACGCACCGTCCACACATGCTACCACCCCGCCGCATCGCAAATTCAGCGGGAATTTGCAACTTTTGTGGCATCGCACGTGGGGTGTTTTGGGAGTTGAAACGCCTTGATCCTCATCCAACGCCGGTGCCGGCGAAGAGGAACTTCCACGAGGTGTCGAGATACATCCATCGCTGGGTGCCAAACCAGCTGGTCGGCAGGCCGGGCACGTGGAGCAGCGTATGGCCGCTGGTGCAGATCAGCTCGGTCCCATTCCAGGCAAGGAATGTGCGCGAGGCCTGTCCGACCTGGGCCGGATGAGTCACGCGCCTGAGGCAGACGGGACAGCGTTCGCGTTGATCAAGCAACACCCATCGCATGCCGAACAGGCAGATGAGAAAGGACGAGGCGAGCTGGGCATATTCCGAGAGCTCCGAATACCCGGTTGCATTCCAGTACGAGAGATCGAGCGAGGCAAAATAAGCGATGGAAAGAAGCAGGGCGATTTTCGTGCCGAGGAAAATCCAGCGATACAGGTTTCTCATCAGCGACGGCCTATGCGAGCTGAAGCAGGATTCTCCCAACGACACAGACGTGATGGCGGGCAATGCAAGAAAGGCAAGAAAAATCGCGAATCTGAAGATTGTCCACGGCCCACGCGTGCGCTCACCGAAAGATACACCCCAAAGATCCTCGTCCGGGTCGTCCGGAACGAAGCCGTTGATATGCACGCGGTCGTCGTAGATCTCCGATCGACCGAAACGCGTCAGGTGAGCTACGACATATCCGACCGCACCTCGCGGGATCTGCGTGTCCGGCTGGAGGAGCCACGCATCCGCTCTGCCGGGCAACCGCCATGATCCTCGTGGCAGCACCCCGACAACCTTTGCGGCGCTTCGACCAACGAGCACCACACTTCCAATCACCTTCGGATTCCCGCTGAATTGCCGCCTCCACAATTCATCGCTCAGGACAACCGCCGGCAAGTCTCCAGCAGGCTCGCTCGACACCACTGAGAAAGCGGCTGGCGCGCCAAGCAAAGCAAACAGACTCAAACTCGCGTGAGCTATGCGCCACTTCGGTTTGGCATCGACGCCGGTCGACACCGTTTCCTTCGCCATCCGATAAAACGCCAGCCCGTCGATGCCCCTCTGCCGCGACGCCTTCAGATCGAGAAACTGTTGCCCATGGATGGTTGCCGCGGAACTGTCGGTGAAGAGTTCGCTCTGCAGCAACACCAGCCCTGGGTTGAGCTGATAATGCGCTGGGTGGCTCTCCATGGAGACACCAGGCAGGACGCAGGTGAGGATGTAACTCACAGCCAGAAGACCGCCAAGCCAAAGCAAACACTCTCCGGCGGAGCCGTGTTGCGAAGAGGCCGCCACTGATGCTTCACGGCAGAGATGCCGGACGCAGAACGCGTCCTGAAATGCCCCGAGACAGAAGGCTGCCGCCACTCCCTCGGACTTCCAGCTGAAATCGTCCACAGGAGGGCACGATCGCCTCATGTGCCAAAGTTCCGCACTCCATTCGCGTAACCAATCGGCGCGCTGCTCTCGTGGCACCAGCCTGGAGGCGCAATGCAGAATGCCTCGATTCATCCCGCCGAGTGCCAACCGAAGCGCGGAGCTCATAGAGACCGGGCCTCCTCAGACGGAATCATCCGTTCGAGCAAGGGATATCGTTTGCGCGACGCTTCAAGCGTCGTCCGGCCTTGCGAAGTCAGTTTGTAATATTTTCGAGCCGGCCTTTGCTCAGCGTCGGCGATGGACTGCCGTTCCCAGCGCGAGCTGATCAGCTGATCGCGTTCCAGGCGCCGCATCGCCGGATACACGGTGCCGCTGGGCAGCCCCGTCATCTCCATGATGCTGAATCCGTAAACACAACCGCTGGCGATCGCTTGCAGGATCATCGCAGCTGTGTGCGAAAGCTTCGCCTCTGAGGCCATGCCGCATTCTATCTATGTAGTAATCTGACTGGCAAGTACCAGGGCCCGCAGCCCAGACGGCTACGTTCCTGTCAAGGATTCAAAAAGCAAGGATTCAAAAAGCAAGTGGAGTTACAAGCTGTCCACGAGTTCACTGCTAACCGAGTTGAACGCAAGGTTGACCCCGGAGGCTAGGCTCTGCATTCCGGCCACACAGCCGAAGGCCATAAGCGCCACGATAAGAGCATACTCGACCAGATCCTGGCCTTCTTCGCCTGCCATCAGGGAATGGAGCTTGAAATGTACTTTGAGCATTAGTTTGTGCATCTCGTATATCTCCTTTGCCCGAACTATTTTTCTAAGCTTGAAACCGTTCAAGCGAACTCTTGATTAGGCATCCTATGAGAACCTGCATCCAAATGTCTCGACAGTTCTTTATCCTGATCCAGTCATTCGTTTCCAGTTAGCGCGCAATAGTCACCCATCCCAGACTCCATTGGGAACACGATCCCGATGTTACCGGGATGCCCTCGCAATAAGATGGGCTGGAAATATGATGCGATGGAAAAGGTCTCTAAGGAGTGCTGTGACAAGCAAAAGCCCGCGGACTGAGCGGGCTTTGCGGAGCTGACTGGTAGCGCTAACGGGAATCGAACCCGTGTTTTAAGATTGAGAATCTCACGTCCTAACCCCTAGACGATAGCGCCACAACTGAAGGGGATGGTCCGCCGCGGCGAACCACTTGCTTAATGTAACAAATATCCGATGGGCTGCCAAAAAGTGCAGCAGGCAGAAGCTGCCTAAATGCCGAGCTTGCGCACCTCGTCGTTGTAGTACTTGCGATAGAGAATGTCCCACTCCTGCGACCCTTCGAGGATGATCTTCCGCTGCGACGCAATCTTGAGCCGCGCCGCCGTGTCGATTCCCGCCTCCTGGTTGAGAAGCGTTTCAAGTGCCTTGCGCGCTTCCTGGCGGATCGTGTTGCGGTCCTCATTGAAACCGACCTCATCAATCTCGGCCAGCGTGTCGGCCACGGTATGGGCCAGCTTGTTGAGCTTGTCGCGGCTGATCCTCATAGCACCGCCTTGTATTTTTTCGCGAGCTCCGTTTTCACTTTCTTGAACATCTCGGCGTATTGCGCGCCGCTCTTACGCATCTCGTCAGAGTAGGCATCGAGAATGACGCGCACCTCCTCGTTGATGCGATCCTCGAGGGAAAGCTCCTCGATTAAGCCCTCGGTGACGCGGGTCTCCGTCCCCTTCAAATTGCTGGTGGAGATCAGTTTGGCGTCGATGAGGTGCTTGACCGTGCGGCGGGCCAGATACCCAATGTATTCGCGCGAAAAAATCATGGGTTAAGTTATGAGAATACCGCATTGGACCGGTGAGTGTACACCTTCGTCGGGAAGCGCGGGGCCGCGCAGGACCGTCGCGCTGGTCATCTGCCCGTGAAGCGTAGGCCAACGCCGGCTCGTCGCTCTCCCGAGCTCGTTTGAGCCGGGCACAAGCTCTGCTTTGCAGAGAATGATTAAGCCTGCAGGAAGAGAAGGGCCCACGCTCACGTTGAATTGGACGAAGAACACGGGGGACGCTCCGTCCTCTGGCTCTTCTGCCCTCGCACGATTCGCAAAACCGAGTACAGACACAAGCACGAACAAGCAAATGGCACGCTTCATCGGAGTTCTCCGCGCTCTGCTCATCGGCTCGGCTGGCTGCAACGATCAGCGAAAAGTGCGGCAAACCCGGAATCAATCTCGGCACACCGGAGAAGTGTGCCGAAATCGCGCATTCTCAGCTTCGATGCGGGCAGGTCCTTGTGTTCAGGCACCCGTCGGCGATCCGCAGCCGCTCGACCGGCCGCCCACCCACCAGGTGCTCACTCACGATTTCCTCCGCGTCCTCGGGCCGCACATTGCCGTACCAGATTGCTTCCGGATAGACCACTACTGTCGGACCGTGCTCGCATTGATCGAGGCAGCCCGATTTATTGATGCGCACGGTCGCGCCTAATCCTGCGGCCTTGGATAACTGCTGCAACTGGGTGTGCAGTTCACTTTTGCCGTCGCTTGTGCACGATGGGCGTGGTGCGCCTTCCGGACGCATGTTATGGCAGACAAAGACGTGATGGTCGAATAAGGGCAAGCGGCGAACCTCCTGGGAATGACTATCTTCAGAGTAAAGCTTTCGGCCCTTTTGCCAAACTCTTCGAACACTTTCCACAATTGACCGAAATAGCCCACCGGTATCTGAGAGAATGTGTGCTTGACTATGAGTACGGATAATCTGCTTTCGCTGAAAGACGACATGGTGGCCTTTATCGAAGGGCACGGCCTGCGACGCCTGCCAGGCTATGTCACCGAGGACATCCCGTCCATCCTCTGGGAGAGCCAAAACAATCCCGACGCGTGGAAGGACTTTGTGGAGATGGCCAAACACGTCGGCGCGCCCTTCATCACCTTCAGCGAAATGTCATTGGAGCGCGAAGAACTCGAATCGCTCATTGAAGAAGCGGGGGAGATGAACTTCCCCGATGAGGAAGCCACGGAGCTGGTGGAGGCCCAGTGGCTGCGCAAGTATGCGGGCATGGTGGGTTACATCCAGCTCGGATTCGTCTATCAGGGCATGGCGTTCCTCCACGAAACCACCACCGAGTGGTACGAACGGTTTCAATCGCTCCTCGAAGATATTGAGAACTTCCAGGACATCGTGATCGACGAACATCATCACGACGACGAAGACGAGTAGAGCGAGTGGGCATTGCAACCGTACCGCCGAGCAGCGCAGATACGGCGCGGCGCGGACCTCGCCAACGTTGGATCATCGATCCGTCCCATCCCCAAGAAGCTGAGACGCTGGCCAAGACGGCACGGCTCCCGCACGTTCTCGCTGAGTTGCTCGTCTCTCGCGGCATCACTCAACCGAGCGAAGCCTTCGTATTTTTGAATCCAGAAGCCGCGCATTTGCATGACCCGTTGCTGATGCTCGGCATGGCCGCAGCCGTCAAGCGGCTGGAGCAAGCCATTGCCAATCGCGAGCCGGTGCTTCTCTATGGCGATTACGACGTGGATGGCACGACTGCTGTGGTCCTGCTGAAGACTGCAATCGAAATGCTCGGCGGCCTTGTTCGCTTTCATGTGCCGCATCGCATCCGCGAGGGGTACGGAATGCAATCGAGCGTACTTGAAGCGGCCTGTGCCGAGGGCATTCGCTTGGTGATCACGGTCGATACCGGGATGCGAGCCTTTGCTGAGGCCGAAACCGCGCAGCGGCTCGGCATGGACCTCATTGTTACGGACCACCATTTGCTGGATGCGCACGATACTGTGCCGCGGGCGCTTGCGATTCTCAATCCCAATCAGCCGGGATGCAGCTATCCTGAAAAATCCCTTTGCGGCGCAGCCATCGCTCTCAAGCTGGCTCAGGCTTTGCTCGATCGCCATGACCCCATCCGCACCCGCGAGAAGACGCTACCCAGCTTTTTGAAGATGGCAGCCATCGCTACCATCGCCGATGCTGTTCCCTTGCGCGGAGAAAATCGGACCATTGCCGCGCTTGGCCTACGCGAACTGCGACGTCCGATGGGCGTCGGTCTGCGAGCGCTCTTCGCCGCCGCTCAGCTTGACCCCGCGGCAAAGCAGCTCACGGGCTTCGATGTAGCCTTTCGCCTAGCGCCACGCATCAACGCTGCCGGCCGCATGGACGTGGCATCCGAGGTGATCGAACTTTTTACGACGCGCGATCTCGGCCGCGCGCAGGAACTCGCCGCAAAGCTTGAGCGACTGAATCGCGAGCGACGCGATACCGAAGCGTTCGTCTTAAAGACCATCGAAGCGCGGCTGGCGAATGAACTTGAACTCGCGGCCGAGCGGCTCCTGGTGCTCGATGGCGATGGATGGCATCGCGGCGTCATCGGCATTCTGGCTTCGCGCGTAGTGGAGCGCACCGCCAAGCCGGCGATCGTGATTTGCGTGGAAGACGGCATCGCACACGGCTCGGGGCGCTCGGTCGATGGCTTTCCGCTGCTCGAAGCGATCGAAACCTGCGCCGATCTCTTCACGCGCTTTGGCGGCCACGCGTTTGCGGTTGGATTTGCTCTGCCTGCAACGGCACTGCCGGAATTAAAAATGCGCCTACGCAGCTATGCTGCCGAAAAGCTGGCGGCCCGTGAGCCGGAACGCGTCCTGCATATACACGCGGAGCTTCCGCTGGATCGCATCACACCAGTGCTTGCCGGCTGGTTGCGCAAGCTTGAGCCACTCGGGCACGGCAATCCCGAGCCTGTCTTTGTGGCGCGCAATGCCCACCTGATGTCTCCACTCCGCGTGATGAAGGAACGCCATGTCCGCCTGGATCTGGCGCAAGGCGCGAGCCCTTCCGCGCCAGACGGCGTGACCTTTGGCGCGATACGCGCGGTCGGTTGGGACATAGCATTTCGCGCTGCCGAACTCGGCCTGCACGAGGGCAGCCGCATCGATCTTGCCTATCGCATTCGCGAAAACGACCATCCTGAATACGGCGGCATTGAAGTGGAGATTGCGGGCATGGAACCGGCTTCCGCCTGACGCAATGAGGCCCACGGCGAGCAGCCGCGGGCCTCATTGGTCTCAAATTGAATCGAAGACCCTATCGCCCCTTTCCATGATCATGGGAATCGTGCGGTTGTGGACGCGACTGCGGTGAAGGATGCGAGTCGTTGTGCGGCTGATTCTGGGGCGCCGGGTGGTATTGATTCTGCGGCTGGCTCTGCGGCGTCGGATGATATTGGTTCGGAGTCGCAGGACGGTACTGGTTTTGCGGTGCGGAATGGTACTGATTGTTCTGCGGAGCCGGGTGGTATTCATTCTGGTTCATTGAATGAGACTGCGCACCGAACGATTGCGTCGGTCCCACGTGGTTGTTGCCGGGTGTCGCGCCGCGATTGTTGTTGAATGAAGGCGCCGGGTGATTCTCCGCCGGAAGCGGTCTTGCGACAGCCAGATTCTGCGGATGCCCGCCATTCGCCTTGAAATACGAGTTGTGGTCGCTCATCGCCGAGTTCATGTGTTGCGTCTGGAACGAGGTCGGCGCCAGGTGGTGCTCATTCATTGCCGCACGCTCTTCCGGACCCGGAGGGTGATTGATGCCGCCGGGACCGCCGCTGAAAGCAACGTGCCGGTCATTCACAATCGTGTTGCGCTCAACGACAGTGCGATCAATGTACGTGTTGTGAATGATCGTCGTGTTCACGCGGACAACGGCGGTGTTATAGACAAAGTCGTGCCCGCGCCATATGCCGCCTGCGAAACCGATCCCCATATAGCCGAAGCCATAATTCACGCCGCCGTAATAGCCGACGTGGGGTCCCCAGTAACCTGGATGCCAGACATAGAGGCCCCCCGACCATCCCCAGTAGGGTGGGGTCCAAAGAGCGCCCTCATAGGGAGCCGGTACCCATGCCCCAGGCACCCAGTAGTAGCCATCGTCCCCATAGGCCCAGTAGCCGGGAGTCCACATCAATCCGGGCTGAGGGCATTCTGGTTGCACGTAGACTGGCAGAACAGGCGGCGCAAACCCGACACTGATAAAGACACCGGCGTACGAAGATGCCGGAACGAGGCAGAGAAGGAGCACCATCAAAATCCAACGCGCAGAACGAAAGAGTCGCATGGAAAACCTCCAGGTACTTTGTGGCCCTCTTGCTTGCGGATTTTCTCCGCAAAAAACAGGGGCGGAATGGATCAAAGACGCGCAACGAACTGCGCGGTTAGACTACTCCGGTTTGAACCCCGGTTGCTATTTGAAGTTGCCGAGAAAGTTGTTACTTTGGGTTCACTTCCAAGTGAGAAATCACCTGCTATTTCTTTAGTTTGAGATGCATTGGCAGCTTAGCGGTTGGGTCCAAAAGAGCGAGATCGACAGTTCCTAGTACCGCACGCTCAGTCCCATCCCGAATACATGGTTCGCCTCGAGATTCACCGGTATCAGCGCTACAGGAACTCCTCCAACCAGCACAGGGGTCTGCCCGATCGTTCCGGCAACGTGACCGATGCCCACGTCGAAAGCAAAGTGAGGATTCTCTTTCTGAGTCACACGGACCGCGTAATCCATGGTGGTAGGAATATGCGCCGATCCTCCCACCAGAATTGCCCCAAGGTTCTTGACTTGCGGAGGCTCCTGCGTGAAGCCGATTGCAGGCACAATCGCGGTGTGGAAAGGCGCTGGTAGAGGAATGCCGATACCACCGAAGAGCCTTCCGCCAAAGCGAGTCGCCTGCCCACCGATCCCGTAGATGGATGCGTTGGTTGCCTTCCAGCCGAGATTGATGAGAAACGGCACCGGCGGATGCAGCCAGGTTTTCGTTCCTGCAACATACAAATCCTCGTTGGTGTAGCTCTTCAAGGATCCAGTGAGTTCCTGGTTCAGAGCGCCGCTCACGAACTTGTCGCCCGTCCTCACCACGAATCCCGCACCGATCCCTGGCGTCCAAGGCCCGAATTGTCCGTCTTTGATCGCCACAACCTTGCCGTTGAAGATGTTCATTCCCGCGTAGTGCCAGAGGCTGCTGAAGGCTGCGCTATTGCCTTCGGTGTGTTCACTGCGCGTATAGCCAACCTCCGCGCGGTTCGCGAATCCCTCCGCAATGTTGAAGGTGTGAATGTTGCCGATGACGTTGGACGCATTCACGAAGTGATAGCCGACAGCCGGATGCGAGAAGAATTTATCTTTGGCGGAATAGACCACGTAAGCCGTGGGTGTAATGAAGCCACCGGTCTGTCCTTCGAGTGTGAGGTTTTGTGCGCTTGTGCGTTGGGCTGAGAATAGGATTGCGAGCAGGCAGCCACAAAGTGCCATGCGAGGGAGGATTCGAGTTTTCACGGTCTTTACTACTCCAAAGTGCGCGGTCTTCGGCGCACAAAAATCATCTGTTTGTAACACAATTGCAGCAATCCCGTCTCCTTACCAAAGGCGGTGGTAGACTCTCGCCATGCCGCGCGGACTGTTCATCACACTGGAAGGCCTCGATGGCTCCGGCAAAACGACGCAGATCAAGCGGCTGGCCGCATGGATGCAGAAACGTGGGCTGAATCCCGTGGTCACACGGCAGCCCGGCGGGACGGCGACCGGCGACCGCGTGCGCACCCTGTTGCTCGATTCCGGTTCGACGCCGATTGCACCCAAGGCAGAGATGGCCCTGATGTTTGCCGACCGCGCCCAGTGCATTGCCGAAGTGATTGAGCCCGCGCTGGCCGCCGGCAAGATCGTGCTGTGCGATCGCTTCACCGATTCAACCGAGGCCTACCAGGGCGGCGGCCGCGAGATTGGCTCAGAAGTAGTGCTCGAGTTGCACCGGCTTATCTGCGGAGACCTGCAGCCGGATCTCACCCTGCTCTTGTTGCCATCGCTCACGGCCAGCCTCGAACGCGCCCGCCGGCGCAACGATCGCACCGCTGCGCAGAATGGCGCAGACGAAGGCCGCTTCGAACAGGAACAGGAAGCCTTCTTCCACCGCGTCTGGCTGAAGTATCGCGAGATTGCCAAACGTGAACCGGAGCGCGTCGTCCTGATCGAAGGCAATCTCAGCATCGACGAGGTGCAGGAGCAAATTGTGGAGGCGGTGTCGGAACGACTGGTCTCCGCAAACCACGCAATCCCCTAAGTTTGAACAAGCACGCCAACGTGCCAAACCTGTCCGTACGGGTTCGGGACCAACCAGGGCGGACCAACCAAGGCCAACTAGGCCCAGCCCTATCTCCGCCTATGCACAGTCCACGATTCGGCAAATATGGCACAATAAGAGATAGGATTTGACGATGTCTGCATCGCGACACAGGAACGCATGGATCTGGCTGGCGGTCGCCGCCATGGCAGTCGCTACCCTTGCGCGTGCACAGGCAGGCATCCAGGTTGCGTCGGCTTACGCAAATCCCGTTTTCGAATTCCTGGTTGGACATCAAGGCGCGGGAGCACACGCCGCAATCGGCGCTCCACGTCGATTTGAGCGCCGCTCCCTGCGGCAGTCCAACGCAGCATTGCTCTTCGGGTCTGCTCAGCATGGTGCGGATTCCGGCGCGTGGGAGGCCGTTCTCCCCGTTCTGTTCATCGGCCTGGTTACTCCTTTGAATCTCATCTCGTCCCGGTCCGTTCTGTCTCTCGGCCGCGTGCCCTCTGCTCCTTTACTTCCCTTCTCGTTCCAGCGCCCTCCGCCTTCGCTCCTCGCTTAGTTCCCCTCGATCACAAGGATGAAGGCTTTGGCAATTTGAATCGCCAAGGTCCAGGGACTGACCTTTCGCGAAGATGTTCTACGGGAAGGAGCGCATACAAAGATGGCCCCCACAATTCTGCTGTGGCTTGGTTCTCCCATTACGTGGTGGATGCTGATCATGATCGTTGTCGCCTGGTCACGCATCGTCCATCCCCCGCAGAAGAAACAAGGGAATCGATCGCGAATCGTACGGCTTGGGGCGTCTTCTCCCGCTGCGATCGGCTCCGCGTTTCTGTTTCTTTCAACCGTCTACCGCCCCCATCACGCATTCATTGCGGAAGCGCAGATACGACATCAGGAAGATGCGGAGGAAGATGACCAGGGCGGTCCAGATACGCCGCGGAGGCATCTCCTGCGCCAGCTGAAACGCATTCGACGTGGCGAAAAAGTGGACCGGCTGGTTTTGCGCCTGGAGTGAGGGCGATCTGCCCCCAGATTCCGCGCCGGGCCAGCGCGCACTAAGTCGCTGGTTTCCTTCAATCACAGTTAAACTTGTAGATGGAGATTCACGTGTTTTTCGATAAGGCACTTACAAAAGTATTCGGCACCGCAAACGAACGCGCCATCAAGCGCCTGTTGCCCATCGTTGATACCATCAACGCGCTTGAGCCGGAGATACAAAAACTCTCCGATGAGGAGCTACGCGCGAAGACCGCCGAGTTTCGCGCGCGCATTGCCCAGAAGCTCGAAGGTATCACCGAGGCCGACGCGATCAAGACCGCCGAGCGAGAGGCGCTTGATGAGATTCTTCCCGAGGCTTTCGCCGTAGTCCGCGAGGCTGGGTGGCGCGCGGTGCAGATGCGCCACTTCGATGTGCAGCTCATCGGCGGCATGGTGCTGCACCCGGGCAAGATCGCCGAAATGAAAACCGGCGAAGGAAAAACACTCGTTGCCACCCTCGCCTGCTACCTCAATGCACTCGCCGGTCACGGCGTGCACGTGGTTACAGTCAACGACTACCTTGCCAAGCGCGATGCCGAATGGATGGGCAAGATCTATGAGTTCCTCGGTCTGACTGTCGGCGTCATCGTCCACGACCTCGATGACAACCAGCGCCGGGCCGCCTATGCCGCTGACATCACCTACGGCACCAACAACGAGTTCGGCTTCGACTACTTGCGCGACAACATGAAGTTCGACATCACCGATTGCGTGCAGCGGGGCCACTATTACGCCATCGTCGACGAGGTGGATTCGATTCTTATCGACGAAGCGCGTACGCCGCTCATCATCTCCGGACCCACCGATCAGACGACGGACAAGTATGCCCGCGTGCGCAAGATCATTCCCACGCTCCAACTCGGCGAAGAGGTCGAATCGCTCGATCACAAGCGGCAGGCCGAGCTTGGCATTCAACTCGGCGAAGGCGAAAAATATTTCTCCGGCGATTATGTCGTCGATGAAAAGCACCGGACAATCGGCGTCACCGACGATGGATGGATCACGATTGAGAAAGCTCTCGGCATCGACAACATTGCCGACGCGGAAAACTGGGATCTGAAGCACTACGTCGAAACGGGGATCAAGGCCCACGCGCTCTACAAGCGCGACGTGGACTACGTGGTCAAGGACGGCGAAGTCATTATTGTCGACACCTTCACTGGCCGCTTGATGCCGGGCCGCCGGTGGAGCGATGGGCTGCATCAGTCGATCGAAGCCAAGGAAGGCGTCAACATCCGCAAGGAAGACCAGACGCTGGCGACCATTACATTCCAGAATTACTTCCGCCTCTATAAGAAACTGAGCGGCATGACGGGTACGGCCGAGACCGAGGCTGCCGAATTCGAGAAGATCTACAAACTCGAAATCGTCGTGATTCCCACCAACAAGCCGATGTTGCGCCTCGAGAATTCCGACGTGGTGTTCCGGACAGCGAAGGAAAAATACAAAGCCGTCGCGGATGAGATTGCCGAACTGCACGAAAACAAGCAGCCGGTCCTCGTGGGCACAACGTCGATCGAGAAGAGCGAACTTCTCTCCGGAATCCTCCAGCGCAAGGGAGTGCGGCACGTCGTGCTCAACGCAAAGTTCCACGAACGCGAAGCGGAGATCGTCGCGCAGGCAGGCCGGCTTGGGATGGTCACCATTTCAACCAACATGGCCGGCCGCGGTACCGACATTCTGCTCGGCGGCAACGCCGACTTCATGACCCGCCAGGAGTTGGTCAAGAAGGGCCGTGCGCGCGCTATCAGCGTCGCTGAAGGAGCCATCAATCCAACCGCGCCGAAAGGTTTCCTGCGCTTCTACTATCAGGGCCAGGAATTCGAAGTCTCAGAACCGGATTGGGTCGAAGTGAACCAGGTGCACGCTGCGGCTGCAAAACAGGATCACGAAGATGTGATTGCTGCAGGCGGTCTCTTCATTCTCGGCACCGAGCGGCACGAATCACGGCGCATCGACAACCAGCTCCGCGGACGCGCCGGCCGCCAAGGCGACCCGGGTGCATCGCGCTTCTATCTTTCCCTTGAAGATGACCTGATGCGCATCTTCGCAAAGCAGTGGGTCTCCACGCTGCTCGAGCGGCTGGGCATGGAAGAAGGCGTGCCCATCGAATCAAGGATGATTTCAAAACGCATCGAGGGCGCGCAAAAGGCAGTCGAATCGCAGAACTTTGAATCGCGCAAACACCTGCTCGAGTACGACGACGTGATGAACAAGCAGCGCGAAGCCGTCTACGGCTTGCGCCGCCAGCTGCTCGAAGGCGTCGAACAGCGCGAGTTAATTCTGGAAGATTATGTCGGCGGAATCCTGAGCGGACTGCTCGATGAATTCGCCGGCGAGAACGTGCGTCCGGATCAATGGAACATCAAGGCCCTTGAGGAGAAGCTCATCGGCCATTTCGGATTGAGCCTTTCCGTCGCCGGCGTCAACGCGCAGGAGCTCTCGCGGCACGAACTCGGCGACGCCATTTTTGAAAAACTCAAGGAGAATTACGAGGGCAAAGAGAAGATCCTAGGCGCTGAAACCATGCGTCAGCACGAACGGATGGTCATGCTCAGCGTCATCGACGGGTTATGGAAAGATCACCTGCTCTCGATGGACCATCTTAAGGAAGGCATCGGTCTACGCGGCTACGCACAGCAGGATCCGCTGGTCGCCTACAAGCGCGAGTCTTTCGACATGTTCGAGGCCATGATGCTGAAGTTCCAGGAAGACACAGTTCGCTTCCTCTTCCGCATGCAGATTCTCGGTCCGGACGGCCAGCCGATCAACGCCGCGCCTGAGCCCCGCCGCGCAGTTCCTCCGGCGCCACCCGTCGCGAGTGCGGCGCAGCCGATCAATGGAAATGGCCATGGCATGCAGCCACGGGAAATCTCCATGCCGGCGCGTCAGGCTTCCACAACCATCGACGCTCTCGAAAAGGAATTTCACCGCAAGAAACAACGTGAACTCGCTGTGGCCAGCCGCGCCGGCGCAGGGGAGTCGAGCGCTCCGACACAACGCCACGCCGGTGAAAAGGTCGGCCGCAATGATCCCTGCCCCTGTGGTTCAGGCAAGAAATACAAGAAATGCCACGGCGTCGAAAAATAGTGCGCAGAGCCGGTTCGCAGAACGAGCCCAGATTCTACACACCGCGAACCGGCTTACCGCGCGGCTCCTCAGTTCGAACGACTGCTGGCGCCGATGGCGGCAAAGGTCAGATCCTGCGCAGAGGAGTGATGTTGCTCTCTCCATAGATCAAAAAGCCGCCCATAACTTAGAGTCAAATATTCGGAGGGATTGACGCCTAGTCGCGCAGCCGCCCGGTCAATCCACGCAGGCATGCCTTCGAGCTCGGCAAAGTTCCCGATGGGCGTTTCGTCGACGACACAATGACCCTCCCCGTCGCTCCACTCGGAACGCCATTTTTCATAACGGAACACGGCTACCAGTCCGACGGATTCGAATATCTCAGCGAGAACATCGCCGTCACCCACGGTCGTTTCGGTCTCAACCCTGTGCTTGTGCCGGTCCTCGCCCGGACCCACGTCCGGCAGCCGCTTATGAGTCACCACGCAACGCTCGCCGTAGTGGCGGATGCGGAGAATCTCTGTGCGTGCGCGCATCGCCCGATCCGGCGTGTCAAAAAGCACGTTGCTTTCAAATTCGCGCGGCGTCTCCAACCGGAATCCGGCTTTCTCAAGCCGCTTCGCCAGTTCTGCTGCGTCGTCTATACGGAATTTGATTTCGGTCTCAATCGCCATAGTCAAGAAGTGAGTATACGGCAGCGGACAAGCGACAATAGATCTGTGACGACCCTCCGCCTCTCAGTGGACCCCGCTCATCTCGATGATCCGGAATCGCGGCGTGTCATCGCGCAGGCAGCGGACATCCTGCGCAAAGGCGGATTGGTCGCATTCCCGACGGAAACTGTTTATGGACTCGGCGCCAATGCTCTTGATGCTGCCGCAGTAGCCCGCATCTTCGAGGCCAAACAGCGACCCTCATGGGACCCGATCATCGTTCACATCGCCGGTCCTGTGGCGGAGAATCCGATGCTCGAAACACTCGTGACGGCGATCTCCGGCCCCACACGCGGCCTCATCCTGGACTTCTGGCCCGGCCCGCTGACGCTGTTGCTTCCTCGCTCTGCTACAGTTCCCGACGCCGTCACAGCCGGACGGCCGTTGGTGGGCGTGCGCATGCCCGCGCACCCTGTAGCCTTCGAGCTCATTGAGCAGGCCGGCGTCCCAATCGCCGCTCCCAGCGCAAATGTGTTTGGCCACATCAGCCCCACTTCCGCAGCCCACGTCCTCGACGATCTCGATGGCCGGATTGATGCAGTGCTCGATGCGGGTCCAACCTTGCACGGCGTGGAATCCACCGTGCTCGACCCCAACCAGTCCCCGATGATGATCTACCGTCCTGGCGCAATCACCGCAGCGCAAATCCGCGACGTCGCCGGTCCAGTGGTTTTCTACACACCCGCCCCGACGCAGCCTGCGACTCCTGAGAGCCCGCTTCCTTCCCCCGGCGTCGGGATTCGCCACTACGCGCCCCACGCCCGCCTGGTTTTGGTCGATGGTCCTCTTGCCACATTGGCAAGCCGGATCGCGGAGGAAGCCGCCCGCCACGCATCGGAGCGACTGGGTTTTCTGCTGCCCGTCGAGATTTCTCCATCCGCGCTGCTCGAATCCCACCCTACCGCACGCGTCTTTTCCTGGGGACACTGGGACGCACCCGAAGAGCTGGCACACAATCTCTACGCGGGTCTACGCTCACTCGACGCCCATGGCTGTTCGGTAATCGTCTGTCCTCTACCGCCAGCCGAGGGTCTGGGGTCTGCAATGCGCGATCGTCTTTTCAAAGCCGCCCGATAAACTGGCCTGCTTGACGCATTGGAAGATTCGTTGCACACAAGCCCAACGCGCGTTATTGCCCGGTCTCACCCACTTTATACATATATTTAATCGCCGATTTATAAATCAGCACCTTGTCGCGCCCGCGCACTTTCAGCGTCCGGCGATCGTACCATTCAATGCAGCCTTCCACATGCTCGCCGTCCGCCAGCACAATCACCATCGGCGTTTGCGATTGAATCTGTTTCTGAAGATAAAAAAGCTCGGCCTGCCGCTGTCCACCCTCATCTTCTATCCCATGATGCGTAAAGTGGAACGGCAGCGGTGCTCTCTTTCCATTCCGCGCAGCCGGCGGAGCAATCGGTGCTTTCGGCTCGTTTTCAATCCCGGTCACTGCGGCTTGAGTGCTCATGGTTACGATCCTCTCTCTTTGCGTGAGGCCCGATACCTAAAAACTGCCAGATCAAAACGAAGACGCTCACCCTTCGCGGTTGCCGCTCCAAACTGCGGCGAGTCCCAAGCTCCCACTCAAATGCGCGTTCCCAAGGCTATTCAACCGCAAAGACACGACCGCCAAACCCAGGGAGTCCCTGTTCAGCCGGCCACCGGTCTAAGGGGTTTGCCTGATTCTACCCGAAAAGATGCCCGCCCATGGTCGCGGGTTGCTTTTTCCTGGGACGGACAGTTCAGCGTTCGGCCAGGCTCACGGCCATTGCGTCCAACGACAGCGATCGAAGCAGGTTACGTCGCATTCCCTGTTCCACTTGGACAAGTGCCCTCGCTGCGCCGTCAATCCAGTCGACGGTCAGCCCCTGTGCCAGCCGTTCAAGCTCCGGCTGAATATCCACATTGCGCACTAACGCCGGAGTGCCGGCGACCATCAGGAGCAGGTCCTCCACAAGGCTGCCCAATGCGCGTAGCAAGCCGACCGTTTTTTCCTGCCCATCCGCCCCGGCGCGATAGGTCTCCGTGACTCTGAAAAGCTGCGAATGGTCCGGCTCCTTCAGCGCGCTCTTCAAGACGATCAGCGCGTCCTGGCGGCTGGTCAAGTAAACCGCCAAATCGAGCGTGAGCGCGCGGCCTATCGCTCCTTCGGCGAGCCGCGCAACCAGCGCACGCTCCTGCGGCTTCAGCTCCGGCCGGCGCTGAGCGAGCAACGACTCCAATTCGGTCGCAGGGAGCGCACCCAGCCTGAACACCGTCGCGCGCGAACGAATCGTAGGCAGCAGTTCCTGCGGATTTTCGGTGAGTAAGATCAGCGATGTGTGCGCGGGCGGCTCTTCCAGCACTTTCAGCAGGCTGTTCGCTGCTTCTTTCATAAAGGCTGATGACGTGAATATCGTGAATGTGCGACGCGCCTCTACCGGTGGCCGATAATATGCCACATGAATGACCTGCCGCACTTGGCCCATCTTGATCAAAAGCTGCGGCGGGTCAGGCGGCACAATCAGCACATCCGGATGCGTTTGAACGAGGATGCGCGTCTCGCGCTTATCCACATCGCGCATATCCTCGCGGGCGGCGACAGCCTCAGCCACGCGCTCGTCGAGATTCGCCGATTCTCCAATGCGCTCACAAATCCGGCAATGGCCGCAATAATCCGGTAGTCCGTCCGATTCGGTTGGCTCCAGGCAGTTCACCGCACGCGCCAGCATCAGTGCCAGCGTGTACTTGCCCGCGCCCTTCGGTCCGGCCAGGATCATCGACTGCGGAAAGCGCCCTGCCGCGATCGACTCCCGCAGGTGCGTCACGGTCGCCGTATTGCCAAGAAATTGCTGGAAGCCCACGTTTCGAGTTTAGTGCAAAGTGCAATCGAGTGGAGTCCGCGTCGATGCAAGAGCCCACCCGATTTGCACCGTCCGGTTCTTGTCAGACCCCCTTACGGCTGTGATCGCGAATGCTCTTGATCTCCTCCGCCGGAATGTGCAGGAACTCCAAAAACTCCTGGTGCTCCTGGGGTGCCGCGCGTTCAAATTCCGCATGCCACCGGTTCATCTGCTCTCCCGTGAACCCGCAGCCCTTCATGATGGAAACCCACTTCTCTTTGGTGATCATCTTGGCCTTTCTGAGCACATTGTGCTCGAGAAGTTTGAGGATCGCCTGCTGGTGGGCGCGCAAAGTTCCGATCTCGGCGTCGAGCTCGAGCAGCCGCCGCTTCAGAACTCCGGCCGCGCCTGTCCCCGGCCGATCCGGATTCGTTTTGAGAATGGCCCGAATATCGTCGACATTCAGGCCGGCGTCACGGTAGGCGCGGATCTGCAGCAGCCGCCGCAGATCCGCTTCGGCGTAACACCGATAGTTGCCGCCGCTGCGCTGCGGACGGGGCATCAAACCGATCGATTCGTAATACAACAAGGCAGTGCGGCTCACACCGCAGCGCCGGGCGAGTTTGGTCACTGTCAACATCGTCCATCTCCACTGTGAACCCTCCAGTTGTAGACAGGTCAAGCGGCAAATGCAAGAATTCTTGCGGCGTTCCGAATCGGTTGACAGTGCTCGCCGCGCGCTTCGCGCTCCCCGTACAATAGAAAAGAAAGCCCGACGGGACCGATGGCGGACCAGGCAGAGAAGACCCCCAAAACCACCAACCCGGCCAACAAAGACGCTCGCAAGCCAGACCAGCCCAAGCCCGACGAAGATCCGGTCGGCAAGGTCTACGACTCGCGCCTCATGCGGCGTCTCGGCCGTTATCTGCTGCCATATTGGTGGCAGGCCGCTGTTTCCTCGGCCGCCGTCACCCTCAAGTCTCTCAGCGATGTCTCTGGACCGTTCCTTGTCATGGTGGGCATCGACCACTACTTCCCTTCGGGAACGAATTCCGGCCATGCCAGAACCCCCACTGCGCACGGCTTCGGAGCGGCAGACTGGCTCACGCGCCATCTGAGCACTGACCCCCGGCAAGGCATCACCCAGCTTGCGGGGATTTACCTGGTTCTGCAGATTTCCGCCTATCTCTTCGAATTTATCCAGACCTACCTGATGCAGTGGACCGGCCAAAAAATCATGTTTGACCTGCGCCGCGACATCTTCCGCCACATGCAGCGGATGCACGTAGGCTTCTTCGATACGCACGCAGTCGGCCGGCTGGTTACGCGCCTCACCTCTGACGTCGACGCCATCAATGACATGTTCACCGGCGGCATCCTCGCGATTGTCGACGACTTCTTTACCCTATCGATCATGGCTATCGTGATGCTTAGCATCAATTGGTGGCTCGCCCTGCTCGCCTTTTCCGTCCTGCCTCTCATTCTTGTGGTTACGCGTCTCTTTCGCATCAGCGTGCGCGAGAGCTACCGCCGCGTGCGCGGCGCCATCGCCCGCATCAACAGCTTTACCCAGGAACACGTCAGCGGGATGCGCGTGGTACAGCTTTTCAATCGCGAGCAGCGCGCCTACAACGACTTTGAAGCTGTCAACCGCCTGCACATGATCGCGTTCAAAGACACGATCTTCGCCTATGCGCTCTACTATCCCGCGGTCGAATTGCTTTCTGCCATCGCCATTGCCCTTGTCATCTGGCGAGGCGGATTCGGCGTGCTCTCCGGCTCAGTCACCATCGGCATGCTGGCCAGCTTCAATATGTATTCGCAACGTTTCTGGCGCCCCATCCAGGACCTGAGCGACAAGTACAACATCCTCCAAGCCGCAATGGCAGCCTGCGAGCGCATCTTCAAGCTGCTCGACACCGCGCCGGAAATCGTCAGTCCCGCAAACCCGCGCACCGGCGACGGCAGCAACCGCATCGATTTTCGCCACGTCTGGTTCACGTATCAAAAACTCAAGCCGGAGCAACAAGCCGAGGTTGATCTAGCCGCCTTGTCCACGAATCCAGGCCAAGCGCTTGCAGCGATCAACGACATCGAGTGGATTCTCAAAGATGTCTCCTTCACCATCGAGCCCGGTCAGACGATCGCCATCGTGGGCCACACAGGCGCCGGCAAAACGACCCTCACCAGCCTCATGATGCGCTTCTATGACGTGACAGCCGGACAGATTGTTGTCGACGGCGTAGACCTGCGTGAGCAGGACCTGACCAAACTGCGTCGACATTTTGCAGTCGTGCTCCAGGATCCATTCCTCTTTACGGGCACAATCGCCGAAAACATTCGTCTCAGTAACGACGCGATCACCGAAGAAGGACTGCGCCGGGCCGCCCGCGATGTCAACGTGCTCGACTTCGTCGATAGCCTGCCCCGTGGTTTCGACGAACCGGTGCGCGAGCGCGGCAATTCACTCTCTACGGGGCAGAAACAGCTCATCAACTTCGCCCGCGCGCTGGCCTACAATCCGCACATCCTCATCCTCGATGAAGCCACCTCGAGCGTCGACACCGATACGGAATTGCGCATTCGCGGCGCTCTCGAGCGCATGGTCGAAGGCCGCACCAGCGTGCTGATTGCGCATCGTCTCTCCACTGTGCAGCGCGCCGAATCGATCCTCGTGATGCACAAAGGGCAGCTGCGTGAGATGGGTTCGCACCAGGAACTGCTGGCGCAACGAGGCCTCTATTGGAAGCTCTATCAATTGCAATACAAAGACCAGGAACTGGGCGGCGCCCCCACACCCACCCGCGAACCATCGATAGCGCCTGCAATGTGACGAAACCGCGAATCCGTAAGTCTATCCGCGCGCCTGCCATCCCGCATTCGAGCTATCATAAAGATTCAAATCATTAGCACATGCGGCCTGCCAACCGCCTTTCCGCAATCGGTGATATGCATTGATGAACGGACCTGGACCAGGAACAATCGAGCTGTTCGACACGAGCCTTCGGGACGGGCTGCAGCAGCCCAATCTAGAAATCTCCGTGCCCAACGCAGTACTGCTTCTGCAACGCATGGGCTCTTTTGGAGTGCACTTTGCGGAGATTGGCTTCGCGGGCGCCAACCTGTTTGTTGAAGACCTGACCAGGGCTCTCGCTTCGGTCGACACGGGGGCGATGAAGCTCGCGCTCTTTGGACGCACACGGGGTCACGGCACAAAAGTCCAGGAATGGCCCGACGTCCAATTCATCATTCGCCATAAGCAGCGCGTTCCCGTTGCTGTGATTGTCGTCAAGTCACGGCTGCTCGATGTGACGAAATCCCTGGAAACCACGCCCGAAGAAAATCTTCGCATGGCGCGGGAGACGATCGAGTGCCTTCAGGACAACGGCCTCGAAGTCATCGTCGACTTTGAGCACGCGATGGATGCCAACTGCGGCCGACGCGAAAATGGCATTGCCTGCGAGCCCGATTTCCATGCGCATAGCCTCGATTATTTCCATCAACTCACCGACCAATGCGTTCAGCAGCGCGTAGCGCGCATCGTGGTCTGCGATACAACCGGCGGCGCCAGTCCCGAAGAAGTGGCCGATGTGATCGGTGGCTTGACGCGCCAATTTCCCACGGCCAGCTTCGGATTTCACGGGCACACCGATCGCGGCCTTGGCATCGCAAACACGCGTGCTGCGATCCTCGCGGGCGCCGTCCAGGTACAAGGAACCTTGCTCGGCACCGGAGAGCGTTGCGGCAACGTGAACCTGACCACCGTTGTGGGATCGATGCAACTCCGCGGCGAAGCAAAGTTTGTCCCGCCCGAATCCTTAAAAGGTCTCACTAGCCTTGCACACTCTGCCTATGCGGCATTTGGCCTTGAGCCGCCGCATGGTGCTCCCATCGTAGGAACCGGGGCGTTTGGCACATGGGCCGGGATGCACGGTAGCAGCGAGCGCAAGAATCCGGGCGCGTATCTATGGTGTGATCCAGCGCGCGTCGGCGCCAACCCCACCATCGGCGTCAACCGCCAATCCGGCAAGGCGAACGTCATTCTGCTGTCCGAAGCGCTTGGCGTTCCTCTCGATTCCGCGCAGGCCCAGGCGCTCATCGACGCCAATCAGGCCATGATTGAAGGCGGCGGATTCACGTCCAGCGAGATTTCATTCCGACTGGCCGCCCTGCGGGTTCTCGGCACGCTGCCCAACCGGTTCGGCATCCGCAGTTGGCGTGTGTTCGACGAGTCCGACGAAATCGGCAATCGATTCGTGCAGGCTTTCATGACGCTATCTGTCGGCGACACGACCGTCACCACCACACGCGCGGAGGGCGCAGGACCTGTGGATGCGCTCACCAAGGCCATGCGGCACGAACTGGAGAAATGGTATCCCGCGCTCACACAGATGCGCCTCGGCACCTTTAGCGTCACCGCGCTCGACGTCTCAGCACACGACTCGGCTGCTTATGTGCGCGTCACCGTCAGCTTCCATGCCGACGGATACGAGCCGTGGATCACGGCAGGCGTGAGCAGCGATATGAACCAGGCCGCGCTCATGGCCATCGTCGATGGGTTCAATTATTGGCTGCTCGAGCGGGCCGACGGAAAAGACGAATCGGCTCGCTTGCCAGCTATCGCAGCAACCAGCTAGGTCGTTATCTGACAGACCCTCTCCACGCAAGAGCCCTTCAATCGAACTTGGCCTTTCGAATCCCATGAACGCTTCAACTTCTCCAAGCGCCGCAGACCAATCGCCGGCTCCGTCTGACGCGAGCAAGCGGCTGCTCCCGTGGCTGGTTGCGGTCGCGTTCTTCATGGAGTCGCTCGACACCACCATCCTCAACACCGCTGTTCCCGCGGTCTCGGAAGCGCTCCACGTAACCCCGCTCAGCATGAAGGCCGTTCTGGCGAGCTATACGTTGAGCCTAGCCGTCTTCATCCCCATTAGCGGCTGGATGGCGGACCGCTTCGGAACCCGCCGCGTCTTCGCCTCGGCAATCGGCCTCTTCACCCTCGGATCGCTGCTCTGCGGGCTATCCATCAACATTCACCTGCTGGTCGCATTCCGCGTTCTGCAAGGCATGGGCGGAGCGATGATGGTCCCCGTCGGCCGGCTCACTCTCGTTCGAACATTCGCCAAGTCCGACCTGATCCGCATCATGAGCTTCGTTTCCATTCCCGCTCTTGTTGCTCCCATGCTCGGGCCCATCGCCGGAGGCCTCATCGTTGGCTACTTCCACTGGCGTGTCATTTTCTTTCTCAATATTCCCATCGGCCTCATCGGCCTGGTCATGGTTTATCTGCACCTGCCCGACTACCGCGAAGACGAAACCCATCCCCTCGACATCGTTGGCCTCATCCTCTTCGGCTCCGGCATCGCGCTGCTGTCTTATGTGCTTGAGGTGTTCGGCGAGCATGAACTCAGTAGCCGAGAAATCACGGGCATGCTTGTTCTTTCATTTGCCCTGCTCATTGGCTATTGGCTGCACGCGAAAAGTCTCCAATTCCCTTTGCTGCAGCTCCGCCTCTTCAGCATCCGCACATTTCGCGCCGCGGTGAATGGCAGTTTCTTCACCCGGCTAGGCATCGGCGGCGTCCCATTTCTCTTGCCGCTTCTCTACCAGACGGGCTTGGGTTTTACGCCGATTCAATCGGGACTGCTCATCATGCCGCAGGCTCTCGGCGCCATGAGCATCAAGGCGATCCTTCGCCGTTTGCTCGGTTTGGTTGGTTATCGCGGCGTCCTCATTTCGAACACGATCATCATTGGCATGCTTCTCGCGCTCTTCTCCACCATCAATCAGCGAACACCGGTGTGGTTGATCGTGCTTCTTGCATTTTTGTACGGGAGTTTCACATCGATCCAATACACCAGCATGAATACGCTTGTGTATTCCGATATCGCCGAACATGACTCGAGCAGCGCCAGCTCCATCGCCAGCACCATGCAGCAAATGTCTATTAGCTTTGGCGTGGCCACCGCCGGACTTACCACTGCCTTCTTCGTTCCCCACGAAGCGTCTCGCGTGCCTGCGGAGATGATTCACGGAATCCATCTCGCGTTCCGATTTCTTGGCGGATTGACCATTGCATCGACGATGGTTTTTGCCAGCCTGAAGAGCGGTGACGGCGACGCTGTAAGTCAGCAAAAGATTCTGCGTCAGCATCATCCGGACGGCTAAGGGCTTTCCCTGCCCTCGATTGGCGGTGCCCGAATGAATACCCCCACTTTGCCTTAGGACAGGAAACCTCCGCTGGACGCACAGTCCTATCTTTCCCTAACCGGCGTCAAAAACCTGCTGTCTAATGGGGTGCATGGGCAAGAACGACCACGCAACGATCCGGGCAGTTCTCTCCGGAGACACGGAAGCCTACGGGGCGTTGGTCGTGCAGCATAGCCGCAGCGTTTTTCGTGTGGCCTATCGCATCACCGGCAACGAGGCCGACGCCGAAGAAGTGGTGCAGGACGCATTCATACGCGGATATCGCAAGCTGGAGAGCTTCGAATCCCGTTCGAACTTCGGCACATGGATCTACCGGATCGCCGTGCGCTGCGCGCTCGACCGGATCAGCCGGCGCGTCGGCGACAAGAACGACAGGGCGATTGACCATGCCGAGGCAGATTCAGAAGCGGTGCAGATTCCGGATCGTGCACCCAATCCGGAACAGATGCTGCTGAGCGGAGAAATTGGCGCATTCCGGGAAACGGCCATGCATAGTCTTACGCCGCTGGAGCGAACAGCATTCACGCTGCGGCACATGGAAGATTGCCCGATGGAAGAAATTGCGGCCGTGCTCGAAATTGCACCCAATGCGGCAAAACAAGCCGTTTATCGCGCCGTTCACAAATTGCGGCAGCGGCTCGCACTGTTGAAGGTGAGGACATGAATCATTTGAGCCAAGAAGAACTGGTCGAACTCTATTACCGCGAAGACGGCCCAGAAGGCGCGCGCCACATGGACACCTGCTCGGAGTGTGCCCGGAAGTACGAAGCGCTGCAGGCCGATCTCGCCGATATGAAAGCCCTGGATCCGCCGTCCCGCCCGGAAAACTACGGCGAGATGGTGTGGAATTCCATCTCCAGCCAGTTGCCGGTTCACGCCGGCCTTCGGCGGCCCCTGTTCCAGCGGGTCTTGCCCAGGCAATCTTGGCTTCGGCAGCCTTTGTGGATCGGCTTAAGCGTCGCTGCTACCTGCGCTCTTTTGGCGGCAGCCGCTTTCTACGCTGGCCGTCTCTGGGAACATCGCAATTCGCCGCCCCCCATCGCGTCCCATCCTGCTCCACCCGCGCAGCAACGCGTTGTCGTGGTGGTGCTGAGCGATCATCTCGATCGCTCTGAGCGGTTGCTGGTGCAGCTCAAGCACGCCAATGCAGACGACACACAGCTCGCGATGCCACTGCGCGATGAAGCCCGCAGCCTGCTGGCCGCCAATCGCAAATGCCGCCAGGAAGCCGAAGCCAACGGCGACCCCGCACTAACTAAGGCTCTGGACCACTTGAGTGAGCTTCTAAACGGGCTTGCCAATCAACCGGGCGGATTGAATGCCGATGCGATCGCCAAGCTTCAGGCTGAGATGAATAGAGACGGCCTGCTGTTTGAAGTGCGAGTCCTGCGCTCCCGGATTCCCGACCGCCAGGCAGCCGTTCACCTCAAAGGAGGAATCGCATGAAAACGAATGCCGCGGTTCTCACTCTGTTTCTCGCCGCTCTAGCAGGCGCACCCGCCTGCTGCCCCGCACAAGGGACGCCCGGACAGAGCCTACTCTCCAGCAGCGATCCAATTGCGCTGGAGGCAGATGCTGGCGCCGGTACCGCGCCCGATGACAACGCGTATGCCGATGGAGTGCGCGCAGTCAACAGCGGGCGTTGGTCCGAGGCGATCGCTATCTTCGCTCGCATCGCGGCACAAGGCAGCACGCACGCCGACGCAGCCCTTTACTGGAAGGCGTATGCCGAAGACAGGCAGGGCCAGGGCGGCACGGCGCTCGAAACCTGTGGCACGCTTCGGAACAGCCATCCGGGCAGCAATTGGATTGAAGAGTGCGGCGCATTGGAAATTGAGATTCATTCCAAAAATGGAAAGCCCGTGCAACCCCAAGCCGAGCAGAGCGACGACCTGAAGCTGCTGGCTCTTGCATCGCTCATGCAGCACGATGAAAAGAAGGCGCTGAAAGAGATTGACGAGATCCTCAATAGCGACTCCTCTGAAAAGCTCAAGAAGGGCGCGCTGTTCATCATGGGCGAACATCACACCGACACGATCTATCCGCAGATTGCGCGCCTCAGCATTGTCGACGGCGATGTGCGCATTACGCGCGGAGAGGAAGACCAGCATCGCAAAAGCGCCACCTGGGAAGAGGCTAAGAGCGATTTGCCGATCGGGGCCGGATACAGCATCGTCACAGGCGAAGGTCGCGCCGAGATCGAACTTGAAAATGCGTCCACGCTCTATCTTGCGCCCAACTCCGTGCTCACCATTAACGATCTGAGCTCGACTGCGGGAATTCCCAACACCGATATGGCATTGTTGTCTGGCACCGTGACGCTCCATGTGCATCCCTATGTGGAAGGCGAGATGTTCACCTTGCGAACGCCTACCGATAACGTGGTCACGAAGTATCCCCAGACCGGATACCTCAGGATTAGCAGTTACACGGATGGGATGGCGCTTACGCCGATGAGCGGCGGAACGCTCGGCGTGAGGAGCGGCCTTGGCTTGGTTCAAGAAGACTTGACGCCTGGCAACACTCTCTACTTCAAGGACAATTACCGGATCATGGATGCAGGACCGATTCACCCGCCAGACTTTAGCAGTTGGGATCGCTGGGTTGCAGATCGAACAGCTGCGCGCGAACAGGCCATGGCCGAAGCATTGAAGGCTTCGGGCCTGAACGCACCGGTCCCCGGACTCGCCGATCTCGCCGGACAGGGGAAGTTCTTCCCGTGCGAGCCCTATGGCACTTGCTGGACACCGACACCAAGTGCGGCCAGCCAAACGCAAGCAGATGTTCCAGCACAGCGTGAGAAGGCACCGCAGCAATCCGAAATTGCTTCGCGCGCAGTGGCCGACACTTCGTCGGCGCAAAGCTCAACCACGCGGAACATCCGTTTTATTGGACCGCCTGCGGCCTCGGGTCCGCCTCCGCAATACTCCGACTTCGATGCCTTCTACCCATGCATCCCGGGCCAAATGCGCGCGATGTTTCGGGGCGGCGTTCTTCCTGCATCCGCTCAATACCAAATGCAGCCGTGGGCGTGGGCGGTGTGCCATTCGGGAAGCTGGATCTACAACAACAACCGGTATGTGTGGGTGGCCGGTCGCTGTCATCACCACCCTCCGCTGCACTGGATCAAGTACGGCAATACGATGGCCGTTGTTCCGACGCATCCGCGCGATGTAAAGAACCGTTTGCCGGTGAACCGCATGGCTCCTGTGCTTGCCGTGAACTCCAAAAACGGGCATTCGATAGAACGGTTGCAATTCGGCAACCCGCGTGCGATTTCATTGATAAAAGACACTCCAAAGGAGTTCCGGACTACTACGCTTGCAATGCTGCCGCACGTCGCCGAACCGCATATGGAAGCCCATTCCATGAAGGACCTTGCTGCCGCCAAGGGTTCGCCGATCAAACCCGCCGGCACACCCATCACGTTCAATGCCAAGTCGCAGAGCTTCATGATGGCGCACGATGTAGTGCGCGGGGGACACTCGGTGGCCGTGATGACGCCGATGGGCAATCGCGGCGGCGATCTGCAAAATCATGCTGGGGCGTTCAACGGGGGCGGTAATCGCGGAGGCGAATTTAGCGGGGGCTATCACGGCGGTGGGGGCGGCGGTGCGTCCCATGGAGGCGGCAGCTCCGGCTCCAGCGGCGGGGCCTCGCACGGAGGAGGTGGCGGCGGTTCGAGTTCTGCTAGCTCCGGCAGCAGTTCCGGTGCCTCAGGGGGCGGGAGCAGTGGCGGCGGCTCACATAAATGAGTTAGGCCCGCGATCCATCTCCCCCTCCCCATCAACGCAAGAGGAAAGGCCGTTCCGCAAGTGCGGAGCGGCCTTTCCTCTTAATCAGGAATCCGAGACTACTTCGTGCCTACCAGCGACGGCCTCGTGTCGAGCTTTCCGCTCGCATAGCCCTTCGCCATCTCGGTAATCGGGATCTGCTTGTAGTCGCCTGCATGACCGGCCTGGCCGAACTGTGTCATGCGCAGCGCAACAACCTTCGCCATCGCCTCGCGCGCCGGCTTCAAGTAATCGCGCGGATCGAACTTGTCCGGAGTCTCCGCAAACACCTTGCGGATGGCGCCCGTGATGGCCAGCCGGTTGTCGGTGTCGACGTTGATCTTGCGCACGCCGTTCTTAATGCCGAGCTGAATCTCTTCGACCGGCACGCCCCAGGTTTCCTTCAGCTTGCCGCCATACTTGTTAATAATGTCCTGCAGGTCCTTGGGCACGGACGAGCTGCCGTGCATCACCAGGTGCGTGTGCGGAAGACGCTTGTGAATCTGGATGAGCAGGTCCATCTTCAGCACCGAGCCATCCGGCTTCTTGTTGAACTTGTAGGCGCCATGGCTGGTGCCGATGGCAATTGCCAGCGCGTCGACACCAGTGCGCTCGGCAAATTCTACTGCCTGGTCGGGGTCGGTCACATGCTCGAGGCCCGATCCGCCCGCGCCGTGGCCGTCTTCAATGCCGCCCAGCACGCCAATCTCGCCCTCGACCGTGACGCCGCGAGGATGCGCGTACTCAACCACCTTGCGCGTGACCTCAACATTTTCTTCAAACGTCGACGGCGTCTTGCCGTCTTCTTTCAGCGACCCGTCCATCATCACCGACGTGTAGCCCAGCTCAATGGCGCTCTTGCAAGTCTCGAAGCTGTTGCCGTGATCCTGGTGCATCGCGATCGGAATTCCGGGATTCAGCTCAGCGGCCGCCTGGATCAGCCGGAACAAATAGAGATCCTCGGCAAACTTGCGCGCTCCGCGGCTGGCCTGCACAATCACCGGCGACTTGGTCTCGGTCGCCGCAATCATGATGGCCTGAATCTGTTCCATATCGTTGACGTTGAATGCGCCGACGCCGTATCCGCCCTTGGCGGCCTCGTCGAGAAGCTGCCGCATGGAAACTAGAGGCATATCAACTCTCCTTTGCCCTGAAACCCGTGTTCTGAATCCGTGTCTTGAAATCCCGCTGCCGGCTCGCTCTCGCCCCTAGGCACGGCGCATCGACGGCAGGGTTGACGGAACTGCAATCGTCCTTATGGTAGCAGAAGGATCGGTGCACAAAGTGTGCCGCCGCTCACATCCGCCAACCCCCTCGATGCATTGGATATGGAATAATCCGTCCGTGCATTCCGTGGCCCCCGCAATCACCTCCAGCTGGTTCCTGCTCGCCTGTGCCGCGGGGACGGTCCTCCTTTTGCTGGCCCTGATCGCGCGGGTTCGTCTTCACCCCGCTCTCGCGCTCGCCGTCTCGGCCTTCGCTCTGGGCATCGCTTCTGGTATGCCCCTCGCGCAGGTTCCGCTGTCGTTTACAGCCGGAGTAGGCGGCCTGATGGGACACATCGCCCTCGTGCTCGGCCTCGGCGCTATCCTCGGCCGCCTGCTCGCGAGTTCCGGCGGCGCAGCCTCGCTGGGCAGCACACTAGTCGAGAGTTGCGGCGAAAAAGGCCTGCCGTGGGCGCTTCTCGGCCTCGGCATTCTCGTCGGCATGCCTGTCTTTTTCGAAGTCGGCCTGGTGCTGATGATGCCCATCATCGCCGCCGCAGCACGGCGCAGTCATCGCCCTCCGATCATCGTTGGTCTTCCGATGCTGGCCGGGCTTTCCATCGTGCACGGTACGATTCCGCCGCATCCGGCAGCGATGCTCGCGGCTACGCAGTATCATGCCGATCTCGGCCGCACCATCGTGTGGGGCGTCATGGTCGGCATTCCTGCAGGCATCATGGCCGGCCCGGTGTTCGAATGGGTCCTGACACATTTCTTCTGGAAAAAGCGCATCGCCACTTACAAGGATTCCGAAGAGCCGACACTGTTTGAAATCTCCAATCCGAGTGAAGCCGGCCCTGCGACTCAACCCTCCCGTGCCCCATCCTTGCCGATTCCTTCTTCGGAAAGGGTGGGAACCGAAGAGGCGCCAAGCAAAAGTGAACCTTTACCAACGCCAGCCGGACCAATCCGCGCCGCGTGCGCAATTCTGCTGCCGATCGCACTGATCTTTCTGGGTAGCTGGGCCGACTCGCTCGCGACTCTGGGCAGTCTCGCGAATCGCAGCCTCCACTTCATTGGCAGCGCCGACGTGGCTCTCCTTATCGCCGTGCTGGCAGCGCTCGTCTCGCTGGGACCACGCATACAGACCGGTCGCCACCACGGCACCGAGTTGCTGCGGCGACTCACGTCGGAATCATTCGAGCCCATCGCCAACGTACTCATGATCCTTGCTGCGGCAGGCGGACTGAGCGGCATCCTGCGCGATTCCGGCGCCGCGCAAGCCACCATATCGCTCGCATTGCAGGCACACATGCCACCCCTGCTGCTGGCATGGTTGCTCGCAGCCGTGGTGCGTGTGTCTATGGGATCTGCGACCGTCGCCATGGCCGTCGCGTCAGGCGTGCTCGCTCCCATGGTCAGCCATCTCGGCGTGCGCCCCGAGTTGCTGGTGCTCGCCACCGGGACGGGCTCGCTCGTCTTCTCGCAAGTCAACGATCCCGGGTTCTGGATGATTCAATCCTTCTTCAATTTGGAAATGAAGGAGACCTTCGCCACGTGGACGATACTCGAAACCGTGCTGTCGGTTGTGGGACTGTTAGGCACCTTGGCATTGGCCGCAGTCTTGGGGTAGGGAATAGGGGGTAGGAAATAGGGTGGGCACGAAACACTGAAGGGGGAGCAGAACGCCAAGAACACCTCCGACCGTTTGCTGCGCGTTTCTACTCCCTATTCCCTGCCTCATCCCTTCCATGCCCCCAGCAGCTTCCGCACCAGCACCAGCTGCCCAATGTGATACGCGTTGTGATCCGCTGTCAGAAGTGCCTCGCGCAGAATCGTCTGCCCGTCTCCATGCGGGATTTTGTCAAACAAATCCGTCTTCTCATCCGCAACCAGCGCGCACAGCGCCTTAAGGTCTTTGCGAAAGGCGCGCACGCTCTTGTCCCACACCTTGTCATCCGGGGGCGCGGGCCGCTCCGGCCAATACTCCTCCGGCCACTTTGGCGACTTATGTTTCGCATCGCGCGAAAACTCCAGGATGTCCCATTGCGCGATCCGCAAATGCTCCAGGATCTGCCACGGGGAATGCTCGGAGCCTTTGGGCCGCTTACCCCGCAGTTCCTCAGGCAAATTCTTGACGGCCGCATCGAAAGTGGCGTGGGCGTTGCCCTCGGTGAGCAGGCTGATCAGCTGTTGTCGCAGTACTGCGTCGTTAGGCATCAGAGATACCTTTCCTCGTGAAGATTCCGGCCGCGCTTCTGCACGGCCTTCCGCTGGTTGTGATTCGCCGCGCGTGTCAAAAGATGCGTGATTGTTTGCGCCGAACCAGGCTTGCCGGACAGGAAAGCGCTTTGTCCATCGTACGGAGGAGCGTTACTCTGCAAATGCAACCATCCGTTCTATCCGAAAGGTCCTCCGCATGCACAGCATCCGCGCCGCTGTCGCCGTCTTTGCCTTCGCCGCATTGTCCCTCACCTCATCGTGTCTCGCCGCCCTCGCGCAGAACGAGCCCGCCGCGCCTCAATATCCCAACTACCCCACCGAGACACCGCGGGAGCTGCAGCCCGCAACGACAGGCTTCGACTATGCGCGGCGCGAGGCCATGATCCCGATGCGCGACGGCGTCCGGCTGCATACTGTCATCCTTGTACCCAAAGGTGCACAGCACGCGCCGATCCTGCTCACGCGCACCCCCTACGGCGCCGACCAGCTCACTACGCACGTCCCCAGCGCACACCTCGGGCCGACTCTTTACGGATACGACAACGCGACCGATGTCATTGTTGAAGGCGGCTACATTCGCGTTGTCGAGGACATTCGCGGTAAATACGGTTCCGAGGGCGACTACGTGATGAACCGCCCCATCCACGGCCCGTTGAACCCCACTCCTGTAGACGAAGCCACTGATACATACGACACCATCGACTGGCTCGTCAAAAATATCCCCGAGACCAACGGCAAGGTTGGCATTCTCGGCATCTCCTACGACGGGTTCCTGCCCTCGATGGCGCTTGTCAATCCGCATCCCGCGCTCAAAGTGGCCGTACCGATGAACCCCATGGTCGATGGATGGATGGGCGACGACTGGTTCCACAATGGCGCTTTCCGCGAGCAGAACATGCCCTACATCTACGAGCAGGAAGGCACGCGCGACAACAACGCCAACGCGAAATGGTGGACCGCGCACTTCGACGACTACGAGGAGTACATGAGCGCCGTCTCTGCAGGCGAACTGGGCCGCGAACATGGCCTGGAGCAAATGGGCTTCTGGAAAAAAATCCTCGGACACCCGGCCTACGATTCGTTTTGGAGCGATCAAGCTGTCGACAAAGTTCTGGCCGACGACTTCAAGCGCGAAGGAATCAAGGTACCCATCATGCTGGTGCACAGCCTATGGGACCAGGAAGACATCTATGGCGCGCCCGCTGTGTACAAGGCCATCAAGCCTCTCGACATGAACAACGACAAGGTCTTCATGGTCCTTGGACCGTGGCACCACGGCCAGGAGATCGAAGATGCCGCATCGCTCGGCGCGATCCGTTTCGGCTCCGACACCGGCACATGGTTCCGCCAGAACGTCCTGCGGCCGTTTCTTGACCACTACCTCAAGGACGATGCCCCGGCAGACAACGTCGCGCCGATCACCGTCTTCGAAACGGGCATCAACCGCTGGCAGAATCTGCAAGTATGGCCGGTCGCGCCAGCAACCAAGCCGCTCTATCTCGAGCCGGGATTTAGGCTCGCTTTTGCGCCACCTGGAGCGAGCACCGCGAACGCCGCTAGCTCTGCTGATTCTGACTCATACGTCTCTGACCCCGCCCACCCCGTACCTTACCGCGCCCGTCCTAGCCAGCCCATCGGCTACGATGCGCCACTCACCTGGCCCGAGTGGCTTGTCGACGACCAGCGCGAAGCCTCGGGCCGCACAGATGTGCTCACCTACACGTCCGATGTGCTCACCGAGCCGATCCACATCACTGGCCAACCGATCGCAAATCTCATCGCCTCCACCAGCGGCACTGACTCCGACTGGGTCGTCAAGCTGATCGACGTCTTTCCCGATCAGGTCGCCGATCACGCCGAAATGGGCGGTTACCAACTTCCTGTCGCCATGGACATCTTCCGCGGCCGCTATCGCGAGAGCTTCTCTGCGCCCAAAGCCATCGAGCCCGGCAAACCGCTCCCGTACCGCTTCGCACTGCCTCCTGCGAATCACGTCTTCCTGCCTGGCCATCGCATCATGGTGCAGGTCCAATCCAGCTGGTTTCCGCTCTACGACCGCAACCCCCAGACCTTCGTGCCAAGTATTTTCTGGAGTAAACCGGAGGACTACAAGAAAGCTACGCAGCGCATCTATCACACGCTCGGCGCAGCCAGCAGCATCGAGTTACCCATTGTTTCCGCGAACTAGGGATTTGCGATCCGCAGGTAACTGAAACTCCATTGGGATGGGGAAATTCAACGCGGCCGGAACCCCAACGAAGCCGAGAAATACTGGATTCACGGTATACTGAGGTCACTCAATCATCCTCATTTCTTTGCCGTGGAGCTACTGTTGCATTGGCTCAAAAAGTATTCCGAAGCGATAACCCTTTTCGTTATCGCGGCACTGCTTGCCTGCGGAACGGAATTCGCGCTGCGCTGCCAGGCAGAACGGCACCAGATGGCCGCATTGACCCATGTCATCCTTCAGCGGCAGCAGGCTTGCCTTGAATTGAAATGGCGTTGGGAAGCCGATGACCAGGAACATCAGTACCGAGGCAGCAGTGCGGGGTCCCGCGTCACGATAGGACCAATCTCCGGATACGTAATGGACGTTTCTGAAAATGAATTTGGACATGCAGTCGGGCAATGCCACGCAATGAACGCATCGTATACCGACCTCATCTCCCAATACTGAACCCTCGACCCGTGTGAAGCATTCCGGCGGCCCGATGGAACCGCCGGAATCCAGCTTCGTTTCAGCTCAGCGCGGCTGAACAGCAAGAGACAGCGGCTGGGTGATCGTGTAAGGTGAGCCGGGCGCCTCATGATACGTCGTCGCGGTAACGTTAGAGACTACAGCGGATCGATCATGGTCGAGTGCCGCGCGCATTCGTTACCGGCAGCTTCATGCGCGTAGCGTTCCTGATGCGCGCTAGGCTCCCAGCACTGCACGCTGCGCCGCAAATATATCCTTCAATCCCGCTTCAGCCAGATCAACAAGCCCGTTCAGTTCGCTGCGCGAAAAACTTCCCTTCTCCGCCGTCGCCTGCGTTTCCACCAGCCCGCCATCCGCCGTCATCACCACGTTCATATCCACTTCCGCCTGCGAGTCCTCCTCATAGCAGAGGTCGAGCAGCATCGTACCGCTCACAATCCCCACTGACGTCGCCGCGACCAGTTGCTTCATGGGCGATTGCTTCAGCGCCCCGGCCGTCACCAGTGCATTGAGTGCGATGGCCAGCGCCACCGCTGCACCCGTGATCGCCGCAGTGCGTGTGCCTCCATCCGCCTGAATGACATCGCAATCGAGGATCACCGTCCGCTCCCCGAGTGCCTGCATGTCGACGACTGAGCGTAAGCTCCGGCCAATCAGCCGTTGGATTTCATGCGTGCGTCCTCCGATTTTGCCACGCTCACTTTCGCGCGGCGTACGGCTCACGGTCGAGCGAGGCAGCATCGCATATTCCGCCGTGACCCAGCCGCGGCCGGAGTTGCGCAGCCACCCCGGAACCCCGGGCTCGATCGTCGCATTGGTCAGGACCCTCGTATTGCCGAGCGAAACCAGCACTGAACCCTCCGCGGTCTGCACAAATCCCGGGGTGAGTGTGAGAGGACGCAGCTGCTTGGGCGTCCGGCCACCGGGACGAAAGAAAGATGTGGAAGCTGACGAATGCATAGGGGGATTGTACGGGACGGAGAAAGCTCGCAGTTCGGTTAAAGCAGCATTCGGCGCAACACCGATCTCGTTCCGCAGTGGGAATCTGCCGATCTTTGCGCTCGAATTTGGGAATGCCGATAACGCTTTGAATCTAAAGAACCCGACGCGCCGAACCGTCTTCCCGGTTCCCAATTTGAAACGCCTCGTCGATTCGGAAACGACCGCCAATTTTCATCCCACCGTTCTAATCCTCACACCTTCAGCTACATACCAAACCGTCCTACTTTGGCACGCCGCGTGTATTAGAAGAGGACAGATTTCACAGGAAGATTGCCATAGCGGGAATCAAAAAACTGCACGGTATTCGAAACCAGGAACATCGTCGCAGACCAAGGCGAACCAAGAAAGGGTGCGTTTGCAGATGGAAAATAAATCGACATTCGGAGCAAGAGAAACTATCCACGAGGAAGCACCGTTGACCGCGTTCAACCCGCGAGCCATTGCAGACACAAACCTGTCAGAAGTGGCGCATGAAGCACGGAATATGGTCGCCGCCCTCGGTCTCTATTGCGACCTTCTGAGCGAGCCGGGTGTGCTCTCGGCGACTCATCAACACTATGGAAGTGACTTGAGAATAGTGGCTGCGGCGAGCCGGCGGCTCGTCGACCGGTTGGCGGATTTGGGAGGCAGACAAAAGACAACCACGACGCCCGGGGGCAATCCCGCACAAATGGATTTCGCGCGGCTCTTACCGACGGCAGCAGCCAACAATTCGAAGGCCGCGAAATACTGGGAAGAGATGCCGCCCAAACTCATTGGCGATCTTGCCTGGGAACTGCAAACCAATCGAAACCTGTTGGCTGCTCTCGCAGGCCCAGCCATCAACCTGACTCTAGACATCGTAGGCGGTGCACTGCCAGCGACGATCGACAACCCGAAGCGAACTTCGGCCTCAAACGTGTGATCATTCTGGACGAGTCGCTGGCCCAGTGCGACCCCGCCGCCGCTGAAGCGATCTGGGAACACGCGGGACTTGCCATTCCGCTGCAGATCAACTTCGCTCTCGCAGGCGCAGCCAGACTCATTCGGGAAATCCGTGCGGCCCTTCATCGCCGCGAGCGCGAGCAGGCACTGGCTCACAAAGCCGCGGCCGTGGCCATTGAAGCTCAAGTGAAAACGACCGTCGCCGGATTGCTCTTGCATTCTCAATTGGCGCTCTCTGCAGGCGAAATGCCCATCGGGATCGCCGACAAACTGCGCCTTGTGGCCGACCTTGCCAATAGTCTGCGTCAGCAACTGAACGCCCCTTTGACATCGCTGGTTTCGGACGCGCAAGAGCCTCAAGAAGTCGAGTATCGAAGAGCAACTCAATCGCTTAATCTGAAAAGGCATGAAAGACTCCGCCGTTCTTCTCATCCATTGCCCCGACCGCAAAGGACTAGTGGCCCGCGTTGCCGGGCTGCTCTACGAGCATGGTGCGAACATTCTGCATGCCGACCAGCACCAGGACCACGAGTTGGGCCTGTTCTTCATGCGCGTCGAATGGGGCCTGAACGGCACCGGAAATTCCGGATTCGATCTCGGGGCATTCGAACGAGCGTTTGAACCTCTGGCCGCGGAACTCGACATGCGCTGGAAATTGAGCGCGACTTCCAGGCGCGCGCGCATTGCGCTTTTTTGTTCGCAGTACCTGCATTGTATGGCCGACCTGCTGCACCGTTGGCGCACCGGAGAGCTCGACTGCGAGATTCCAATCATCGTCTCGAATCATCGCGCAGTCGAGAATCTGGCCGGCTTCTATGGCATCCCATTCGAATTTATTCCGCTCACCACTGCAACGCGCGTCGAAGCCGAAGCGCGGCAACTAGAGCTGCTCGCGCAAAACGCGGTCGATTTAGTCGTGCTCGCACGCTATATGCAGATTCTCTCGCCCGATTTTGTCGCACGATATCCCGCGGCAATCATTAACGTACATCACTCGTTCTTGCCGGCCTTCACCGGCGCGCGGCCGTATCACGCTGCCCACGCGCGCGGCGTCAAGCTCATTGGAGCAACCAGCCATTACGTAACTGAAGTTCTCGACGACGGTCCGATCATCGAGCAGGACGTGGCGCGAATCTCACATCGCGACCAGGTCGACGATCTGGTTGCACGTGGCCGCGATCTCGAACGGCTTGTTCTGTCACGCGCCGTCCGGTGGCACCTGGACCGGCGTATTCTCTGCTACAGCAACAAGACAGTCGTGTTCGACTAGAGCAGGTCCCATCAGTTGTCAGTTATCGGCGGATAATCCTACGCCACCAGCGCGTCGGCGATACCGAGGTGCTTGTCAAGAGTCGCGATACCGAAATCGAGCTCTTCCTTGGTCACAATCAGCGGCGGCGCAATCACGAAATGGCTCACCCACGCCTGCTGCGCCACACCATCCCCCATCATCTTCGCCGCGATCTGATCGACCACAAGTGGCTTGCCCTCCACCTTATCGCGCATCGTGTTGAAGGGCTCCTTGGTCACCCGATTCTTCACCAGCTCAACCGCGAAGAAAAGCCCCAAACCGCGAACATCGCCGACCGAGGGATGCTTCGCCTTGAGCGTCTCGAGCTTTTCGCGGACATAAGGCTCCAGCTCAGCCGCACGCTCCACCAGCTTCAGTCTCTGCATCTCTTCAATGGTCGCCACAGCTGGTCCCAGCGTGATCGGATGCGCCTCATACGTGTGGCCGTGTGAAAAATAATGTTCCTCAAAATAATCGGCAATCTTCTTCGTCGTTGCGCAAAGGCCCAGTGGTACATACGCCGAGGTGATCCCCTTGGCCGTGACCAGGATGTCGGGCTTCACACCCCAATGATCGACCGCGAACCACTTGCCGGTGCGCCCCCACCCTGCCATCACCTCATCGGCAATCATCAACACGCCATGGCGATCGCAGATCTCCCGCAGGCGGGGAAAATATTCTGGCGGAGGAATGAGCACGCCGTTCGTTCCCACCACCGGCTCGAGAATGATGGCAGCAACGTCGCTCTCGTTCTCGATCATGTGCTCGATGTAGTCGGCACAGGCGATGTTGCAGCTGGGATAGGTGTGCTTGATCGGGCAGTCGTAACAATTCGTCTCCGGCGCAAAGACAACGCCGGCACCCTTGCCCGCCGGCTCCATCGCCCACCGGCGCGGATCGCCCGTGGCCGCAATCGAACCCATCGTCGAACCGTGGTACGAGCGATAACGGGAGATGATCTTCGTCTTGCCGGTAAACATACGGGCGATTTTGAACGCCGCCTCGTTGGCCTCGGTACCGCTCGTGGCAAAGAAGAATTTTTCGAGCCCCGCCGGCAGGACTTCGAGAAGCTTGGCGCTCAACTTCGCGCGCGCCGCAGTCGCATAGCCCGGCGCAACATAGGCCAACTCACGCGCTTGTTCGGCAATGGCTTCCACCACGCGCGGATTCTTGTGGCCAAGGTTGACGCACATCAGCTGTGCACTGAAATCGAGGTATCTCTTGCCCGCGCCATCCGTGATCCAGCAGCCTTCGGCATCCACGATATACAGCGGCTTCCAGGTCTTCTGAAAGCGCCACGTGCCATAGTTCGTTTCGCGCGTGAGCTTGGAAATCTGCTCGGCCGTCAATTCAGGACTGACAACTACATCGCTCATATGTGACCTCGGGGCTGGTACTGTCCGAATGCTGATACTGTCCCAATTATGCTACGGCATTTGCGCGGGAGGTTCCACGCGCTTCGCTGAACGAACAGCAATGAGGCCCAACAGCAGGATCACCACGATAAGCGCCAACCAAAGCAATGCAGGATGCTTTTCAGTGAAGGGCCGTTGGTCGGGACGCTGCTCGTAACCCGCATTGATCTTCTCCGGCCCAGGCGTGGCCACGGGCGCATTCGCCTGCGGAGCGAACCATGCAGAGTAGTCGTAGCGCGGGGAAACGAGCGCCTTATCGCCGTAGTAGAGGACATAACTCGCGTTAGCGGTAGCCTCAAAGCACAGATTGCGCTGAACCATTTCGAGCCGCACGCTTGTGAAGCGAATGGGAGCGTCGTCGCCGTTGACAACAGTGATGGTCCATTTCGCCGAAGCTCCCAAAAATACTTGCGGCGGATCCACGACCAGTCGCTCTTCGTTGATGGCATGTCCCTCTTGCACGCGATGAATGCGCAGCAGGTTGCCATAGCCGGAGACAGGCGGGGGCAATCTCTCAGCATTCTCGTCTTTTTCTTGCGGCATCTCCGCCACTTCAATGCTCACGTCCCGGCTGAAGATGACGGGCTCCGCCGGCGGCACAAAGACAATGCGATCGACCGGCACGTGTGCGGGAACCGCGACTTCCGCTACCGAGTCGTGCCCCTTTTGCGCAAAACGAATTGCGTCGCTGACTGTGAGGTATTTTGGTTCGATCGCGGGCGCAGTCGCCGCGGAAATACCCTCGACGTGATCCGGCTCGATAGGTCCGCCAATTTCAAAGTGCAGAACGCGAAAATTGGATTTGGGCAGGTGGAGAACTGTGCTGCGACCAAGTCTCTGACCTGTGAAGTCGAAAATCGTGTAAGAACCGATTCGAGTTGCTGCGCCCGTTTCACTCTGACTGCCAGACACGGCCACGGTCGCTAGAAAATTCTGCCCGCTCACATTGAGTTGCAGATCGCTGTATTCCCCTTCCGGCATGTCCGCGTCGAAGACCGTCTTGCCTTTGCGCCGACCAAGGTTGAGAGGTGCAATCGGCCGCGGAGCCGGTAGATGCTGCACCGCGCTGTGAATGACATAAGGGACTTCCGACGCATCTCGGTAGAGACGCAAATCGGCCAACTCCGGAGATGCATGGACGAAGGTCCGGGTATCAAGTACAGCGCAGGTCTGCCCGGATGCGCCGGACGAAGGCTGCACAGACCGCTGGTACTGGAAGTACCGGATCTCCGGCGTTGGATCGGCAGCCGCGGCGATCAGAAGAAAAGCAGCAAGCCACTTCACTCGATCTGTCCTTTGCCGCCGCGCAGGTTGAACCAATCGCGTTGGTAGATGAAACTAACGCCGAGCAGCAATGCGCCCAGGCCGAGGAAACTGAGGATGCGATAACCCTGGCTAAGTTCGCTCACGTCCACCAGGAAGACTTTTCCAATCGACAATGCAAGCAGCACCAGCGCCTGCCAGCGCAGGAAGGCTGAATTCCGCGAGAAACCCAGCCCAAGCAATACGGCGCCGAACACCATGAAGAGCGCGGAGTAACTGAACTGTGCATACATGCGATAAGCGCCGTAGAGCCCGTATTGCCCGCGCCAAGGCTGCCCCCACCAATAAGCGTGAATCTCCAGTGCGAGCGCGAGGAGAATGAGGCCATTCATAATCAGGGCCGCCGACGCGGCAATGCTGGCCCACGGGAACTGGACGTCCTGCTGTTCGGTCGAAGGTCGTTGCGCGATCCAAGCCGCAAAAGCAAAAGCCGCGATGCCGACGAGATAGGTTGCGAAGCGCGCATTGAAAATCGGCGTGTTTGAAGTTGTTGGGTTCACCGTCAGCAGTGCTACCAGCGCAAGCGCCAGGCAAAAAAGCGCGAGCACACGCAGAAGCGTCGAGCGCGTACGGCTTCCCACCCACAGCAACCCTGCACCTTCCGCGAACCAGCCGATCGTAAGCCAGCGCCCTGAGGCCTTCAGCGGTATGGCAATCGTGAGGAACACGACGGCCGCGGCAAGATGCAGTTCAGAAAGCAGGACCGGGCTTGCCCGCCAACGTCCGCTGGCAGGCAGTCGAAGCAGCAATAGATAAAAGCCCGCGAAGGCAACCGCGAGCCATGGCTCAGCCGATTCCAGGTGCTTCGAGTCCAGCAGGCTGTAGAACGCTAGAAATCCGAGCGACGCATTCAGGATCGGAAGAAGAATGGTCGCCAGCTTGTCCCAGGTCGACGTATTCACCGTTTCATCGGTCGCGCCGTATCTCTGATCGATGCACACAATGCGTGGCGCGAGAGCAAACAGGAGGAAGAAACACCCAAAGAAGAATGCAGTCGTCCCGATCTGATCGGCTGAATAAAATGTGGAGCTCCATCCGACCGAATAGAACACCGTTCCAGCAAAGGCCCCGAACAGCAGACGCGACCACGGCCGCAGCGCAACCAGGATCAGCACAGTGAGATTCAGCAGCAGCATGTAGCTGAATAACGCGATCTCATGATTCTCGCCCGTCGACACCAGCAACGGGGTGCCAAAGCCGCCCGCGATGGCGTAGAGCGCCAGCAATTCGGAATCCTGCACCCACGAAAGAAATCCGTTGAAAGCCGTGACCGCGATCATGGCCGCGAAAGCGACCGATCCCGGAATCAGATGAAAGAGAGAGAACGCAGCCCATAACGAGAGGTAGAGAACGCCGCTGCCGACAGATTTGAGCGAATAGGAAAATGCAGCGTAACCGTGGGCGCGAAAGCGCTCAGACCAGGCGATAAGTGCGGCGCCGGCAATCAATCCAATCAGAACGCGGCCCAGCGGACCGATCCAATGATTGTCGATGGCCAGTTTGAGAAACCAGGCCATCCCAATCAACACAGCGAGAATGCCGATGCGATTGAACCACTGCGAGCCAATGCGGCTCTCAAGCGACCGCTCGGGCTTCGTCGATTCCGATTGAAGATAACCGAAGTTCGGCGCATGACCGGGAGCGGGAGGAACCGGCCCCGCGAACACCGGAGCCGCTGGAGCCACGTGCGCAACGGGTGCCGCAACCGGCATAGCCGGCGCCGCAACAGCGGGCGGATGCTCGTCGGTGGGCGGGGTCGCCTGCCACCGTTCAGAAAGAATTCCCTGCCGGTAAAGTGCTTCCTCAAGCCGCTGCACACGCGCGCGCAGCTCCCCTACTTCGCCTTCAAGGCCGCCGGGATCGCTGGGATTCATGGCATTTCTTTATAGCATCCCAGCAGATCCATGTCCGTGCGCAGGGCTCCCGGAGGTCACCTTAGATTCCAGGCGCCTCCCAGCCTGTCCGATCCAGTCCTGTCCGATCCGGCTCGTCTGGCCCTGTCCTGTCCCGTCCTGTCCGGCCCGCAATGCACCGGAATGAGGGATGCCTTCCCCGGACTCTGGGTACAAAGTCCTGAGCGTGAGGATGGCTTCCGCTGCAAAGTAGCTCAGACATTGAACTTACGCACAGAGTCGTCTGGGGAAAGGACTTAGAGGATTGCCCCAGATGGCGGTGCAGGGCATTCGACCGCGGCCAGAGATAGTCGGGATCGGCGTGCCAGCCCGGAGCGGAACTTAGTCCAGTATGTCCCTGATCGGGGAAATGATCTGCAAGGCACGGCGGCGTTTTAGGCCGAGAAGAACGGGGTCGGCGGAGTGCGTCATCGTCCGAAGCGGCGGCGCAGCTCCAGCGGGTGGCTGGATCGCTGAGTGGCCAACTGCCACGGTCAACTATGTCTGCGATCCTGGCCTAGATCGGTTTCACTTTACGAAGCTGTTTCGATAACTGCTGAAAATTCGTCAGCAGGAATTGCATGGTATGGGTGAAGTCTTGGGGCGTCCGAGCAGTTTGCAGCGTTGCGGAAAGCGCGGTGCGGACGGTGTAGACGGCGCCGGTATCTGGCTTATCGCGAAAAGCTTGCTCATACTGGTCTCGAGTCCAATTCTGGCTCAGACCCTGCTGCAAAATGGCGGCTGCATCTTCGTATTGGGCGGCGCGCAAGGCGCGATTGTTGAGGATTAGGTTGACCGATGCGGGCGCGCCAAAAGTCTCGCCGTCGGTCCAGACTGCTGCGATCACTTTGATACGGTCGGGCAAAGGACTGAAGGCAAACTCATAGACCGGCCGCGCAATGCTGGCGCCTGGTTCGATGGGAGGGTGGCTTTCTAAGAGCATGTCCCAGACTTTTTTCGCTTTTCTTGCCGGTTGCGAGGAAGAAGAGATTTCCAAGACCAGAGCCCACACCGGTTTGCCACTAAGATTTGTGACGGTGCAGTTAGGACCTCTATTCCCGGCGGGCTGGATCTCAACGCGAAATTCAGGGCGTTCGGTCGCTTGTTGTGGATAAAGCGCGGAGGGGAAAAACATTGCGATGCTCAGGGCGCACAATGCCGCAGCGAATCTCTTCATCGAAGTCTCCATCGGTACACACGACGCGGGCCATGCGGACAGGCTTTGGCGACGACGTGCGATGAAATTGTAATTTCCCGACTGGTTGGATCGTTTGAGAATAGCAGCTGTAGGCGCCGCGTCGGGGGACGAATCGCCGGAGTCGATCAAGCCAAGCTGCGCGCTTCTGCTAGTTACCTCTCCGGACCTGGGATCTGCTGCGGTTCGTCCATGCGCGAATTATCCGCCGAGTCACTCACCGAAACGGATTACTCCCCGAATGTCGGCTAGCGCCGAGGATTCCTGGACCGCCGTACCTCTGAAACAGCCCGGTCCGAAGTGATCCGGTATATCCACCGAAATCCCGTAAAAAGGGCACTGGTGCGTGGTAGCGAAAAGGCGCATCATAGCGCGTGAATCTGCACGACCGCAGCGACAGACAGCGGTGTAAAGCGAGGTTGTGACCATTCCTTTGGCAAAAGATCTCGCGGCCAGTGCGCAGATCGCATTCCGTTGAGACGTGATTGGCATCACTGCTCGGCAGCCATCGCCAGTTCGATACTCCAACATCTACTCAGGAGATCTGCCCGTGAATAGTTTCTGTGCGCGCATGTTCGGTCTCACCCTGTTGGGTTTTCTCGTTTTGGCCGTTGCCGTCCAACCTGCGATTGCTCAGCAGGATCAAGCCAAGCATATTTACCATCGGCTGATCCCAGCCGGGGATACTTGTGCCAGCTGCCACAAGGTGATCTATGACCAATGGAAAGCCAGCCCGCATGCCGACAACGGTGTCGAGTGCACCGTGTGCCATGGCGAGACAACAGCAAAGGACTTCGCGGGCACGCCGGCCTTAAGCACATGCGAAACCTGTCACACCGATCAGGTTGCACAACTGAAGCCTGATCCATTCATGAAAGACAAGACGTGTGTGAGCTGTCATCAAGCACACATCTTCGTGGAGCACAAGAAGGCGGCCCCGGCAGGCAAGTAATAACAATTTCCAGGCGTGGCATTCTCGAACTGCTGGCCGGTGCATCGGGGCCCACCGCGCCCTGGAAGCGTGTGTCATCGCATGCCAAGGGAATGTACGACCGGTTGCCCTTAAAACTGGCAGGTCATGCGCCCGAATATTCCGCCAAGCACGCGGATGCGCTGCAAGCGCGTCAGAGCATCCGCTGGGATGCTTAAGAAGAAGCCGGAATCGGAGCGGCCGGCCTCGAAGTCGGCTCATTTCGGGCTATCGTGTAGAGAGATGAGACCGACGGTCCCCCACAAATTCTCTAATGCCGGCGCTGGAAGATGATTCTTCCCAGGCTTCGATCCGATTTGAACTTTATGCCCTCTCCGATCCGTGAGCGACCGGGGCTCTTGATTCGCGACTGTTTCGGATACTCCGATGCCACCCTGGTCATTCCTCCACTCCTCGTCGGTTGCTTGCTTTTTTTCGATGGCGTGCAGACAAGCCTCGACCTGCAGACGGAGCTTTCCCGGCTGGCGGGGGATTCCGAGATTGGAAATGCGGCTCAGCTTCTGGCCGACCGGCTGAGTGAAGCGGGCTTTCTCGAAGACGAGACCTACGCACGGCTCAAGGAACGCTGTCATGCGTCGTTTGCGCAGAGTCCTGTGCGGAAGGCCGCGTTTGCGGGGAAGGCGTATCCCGCAGACATCGATCCGCTGCGAGAAGTGATGCGCAAGTATCTGGTCGGCGGTGCCACTTCGACACACGACGGAATGATCGGGATCGCCGCGCCGCATGCCAGTCCGGAACATGGATGGCAAAGTTACCAGGCAGCGTATCAATGGCTGACTCCAGACCTGCAGGATCGCACCTTTGTGGTGCTGGGAACTTCGCACTATGGCGAACCTGACAAATTTGGAATCACGCGAAAGCCGTTCGAAACGCCCCTTGGGAGGACGCGAATCGACGAAGAGCTGGTGTCGGAGTTGGAGAGCCAGCCTGCTGTTCTGATGGAGGACTACTGTCACGCGGTGGAACATTCGATCGAGTTTCAAGTCGTCTTTCTGCAATCCATTTACGGGCCCGACGTGCGCATCCTCCCTGTCCTTTGCGGGTCGTTCGCCAAAAGCATCGAGGAAGGCGGTGTTCCCGAAGACAGCGAGAGTGTGAAGCGTTTTCTTGGTGCGATGGAGGAGATCGCCGCGAGGGAATCAAGGCGACTGTTTTGGGTTCTGGGTATCGACATGGCTCATATGGGCGTGCGCTATGGAGACAAGTTCGCTGCGCGCGCCGACTTGAATGAGATGGCAATGGTGAGAGAGCGGGACAAGCAGAGGATCGAGCGCATCAATGTATCGGATGCACGGGGTTTCTGGGAATTGGTCAAGGAGAACAACGAAGATTTGAAGTGGTGCGGATCATCGCCTGTTTACACTTTTCTGAAGGCTGTTCCGAGTGCACTGGGAACTCTGCATCGATACCAACAATGGAATATCGATGAGCAGAGCGTAGTCAGCTTCGCCGGTATGTCCTTTCGCGTTTGACGGCGCTCAAGTGACGGGAGTCACTGAAAGAATTTCGACGAAGGGGCAGAGTTCGGGCAAGAAAGGTGGTGGGCCATGGTTCTCCTGATCTGGCTCGTGCTTTTTCTTGTCGTTGTCTCCTTTCTTCTGCTTCTTCTCGCATTCTCGCGCCGTGCGATTTACGCGCGGTATTCGGGCGGTCGACCGGTTGCCTGCCCCAAAGACCAGCAACCCGCCGTCGTCGGCATCGATCTCCGGCATGCGGCAGCGACAGTCATGGATGGAAGTCCCGATTTGCGTTTGTCTGACTGTACATGTTGGCCTGAACGCTCGCAGTGCAACCAGGGATGCTTGTCCCAGGCGATTCAAGCCGAACCGTACAAACCGGGCGAAGTGAAGGCGGGAAGAAAACAGATCTATCACCTCCCCGTTCTCCTGGCGGCGTTTGCCGCCTGGTACGTAGGAATGATTTGGCATTCACACTATATGTTCCGCGAGCGGTGGATACACGCCGTCGGCCTCACTCATACGCAAGTCAAGCAGATCGTGTGGTGGGTATGGCCGCACCTGCTTACCGCAGCTGTCTGTCTCCTCTTCGCATACGGAGTCGCGTGGCTCCTTGCCGTGTCTCACCGCAAAGGCGTGCTTCCGGGAGTTCTGGTGTCCGTGCTGCTTTGCGGAGCCGTGATCGCAACGAGTTGGTATGCCATCGCAAAACTGCCTCATGACTTGTTCGTGATTGAAGCGGGTTACACCGTTCTGGCCACTTTAACCGTGGGGGCCATTGTCGGCGGCTTGTATGACAAGCTCGTACTGCGGTCGCGGTGACTGGAGGCTGGAATTGGATTCATAAACTGAGTCAATCGACCGCCAAAGCCTGCCGGCGATCCGCCCAGAGATGAAAAAGCCCTGACCGATCCTTAGAATAAGAAAGGGACGTGCGATGGCGGACGGACGCGAAGAGCGCGAGGAACAAGAGAAACGGCGCGAACAGGAACGACGACGGGATCTCGAAGATCGCCTCGACCGCGTTCCGATCGACCCCCGGGAGCCGGAGCGGGAAGAGTCCTGAGCCTACCTATGAAATGAAAGCTGAAAGGAAAAGCCCCCGGCGAACCGGGGGCTTTTTTCTGGTCGTGCTTGAGCTTAGTTGCTGAACAGCAGAACGCCCGCAGCCTTCTCTTCGCTGCCGCTATCGTCCGCACTGACCGGGCGATAGAACAGCTGGTTGGCATCGAGATAGACCTCGAGGAACGCCGGGCGCGCTGTGATGTGCCCCGCGATCAAGGCCTCTGACAACGGGTCCTCGACGTAACGCTGCAGTGCGCGGCGCAAGGGGCGAGCCCCGTAGCTTCGGTCCACGAGCGTTTTGTCGAGAATCCACTTCTTGGCATCGTCGGTGACAGAGATCGTGATGGCCTTCTGCGCCAGGTTGAGGTTGAGTTGCTGTACGAGCAACTCGACGATCTGGATCAGGTCGGCATCGTTGAGCGACTGGAACAGGATCACTTCGTCAAGCCGGTTCAGGAACTCGGGGTTGAAGGTTTTCTTCACCTCGTTCTTGACCAGCTCTTCGATCTTGTCGCTGACGATATCTTCGCGATCGCTCTGGAAGCCGAGGCCCTGCTTTTTCATCAGGTGCCGCGCGCCAATGTTCGACGTCATGATGAGGATGGTGTTCTTGAAGTCGACGGTGTTGCCCAGTCCATCGGTCAATTGGCCATCTTCAAACACCTGCAGCAGCAGATTAAATACATCGGGGTGCGCCTTTTCAACTTCGTCCAGCAGAACCACCGAGTAGGGCGAGCGCTTGACGCGTTCCGTCAACTGGCCGCCTTCCTCGTAGCCCACGTATCCCGGAGGCGAACCAATCAGCTTCGAGACCGAGTGCTTTTCCATGAACTCCGACATATCGAAGCGGATCAGCGCCTTGTCGGAGCCAAACAGGAACTGCGCCAGCGTGCGCGCCATTTCGGTTTTGCCCACGCCTGTCGGTCCCAGGAACAGGAAGCTGCCGATCGGACGGTGTGGCGACTTGAGACCCGCACGCGAACGCCGGATCGCCCTCGCCAGCGCGCTGATGGCCTTCTCCTGCGAGATGACGCGCTTGTGGAGTTCTTCTTCCACACGCAGCAGCTTCTGCGTCTCTTCTTCCTTGATACTCGTCACCGGAACACCCGTCCAGCGGCTGACCACATCCTCGATGTCCTCACGGCCCACAATCCCTGCCGCCGAATCGTCGAGGTGGTACTTGTCGCGCAGAGCACGCAGATTTTCGCGCTCTTTGCGTTCCTCGTCCGAGTAGAACCGCGCCTTCTCAAATTCGTGATTCGCGATCGCCGAATCCATGCGGTGCACGATGAACTTGATCCGCTTCTGCACCTCGGTGATCTCTTCGGGCAGCGAAGTCTGGCGCAACTTCACACGCGCGCCTGCCTCGTCGATCAAGTCGATTGCCTTATCGGGAAGGAAGCGATCCGGAATATAGCGATTCGAATGCGACACCGCGAACTCGACCGCGGCATCGGTGTAGCTTACCGCGTGAAACTTCTCGTAGCGGTCCTTGATGCCGTTGATGATCTTGATCGCGTCGGCTTCGTTCGGCGGAGGCACCTTGACAGCCTGGAAGCGCCGCTCGAGCGAACGATCCTTCTCGATCGACTTGCGATATTCCGCAGGTGTCGTCGCACCAATGCACTGAATCTCACCACGCGACAATGCCGGCTTCAGAATGTTGGCCGCGTCCAGCGAACCCTCCGCAGAACCCGCGCCCACCAGCGTGTGCAGCTCGTCGATAAAGATGATGGAATTCTGATTTTCCATCAGCTCTTTCATGATCGTCTTCAGCCGCTCTTCAAACTGACCGCGGTATTTGGTGCCCGCCACTATCAGCGAAAGATCCAGCCCCAGAACTCGCTTATCCGCGAGGAAGCTCGGCACTTCGCCATCGGCGATGCGCTGCGCAAGACCCTCGACGATCGCTGTCTTGCCCACGCCGGGCTCGCCGATCAGCACGGGGTTGTTCTTTGTCCGGCGGCACAAAATCTGCACCACGCGCTCCAGCTCCCCATCGCGTCCCACTAACGGATCAAGCTGCCCATCCATGGCCGCCTGCGTCAAATCGCGGCTGAACTCCGCCAGCAAACTCGACTCGCGTTGGCGCTGCTGCTGCGGAGCTTTCTCCTGCGTCACGCGGGCCAGCTCATCGCGGATCTGCGCCAGCTTCAGGCCGCGCTCCTGCAGGATCTCAGAAGCAAAGCACTTCTCTTCGCGCAGCAGGCCAAGCAGCAGGTGCTCAGTTCCAATGTGCTTGTGCCCTAGGCGCTCGGCTTCTTCCGCCGCATAAGCCAACACCCTTTTGCATTCGTTCGACAGCGGCAAGTCCACGCTGGTCGACACTTTCTCGCGGATCGTGGTATGCGCCTCGATCTGCTTGCGTATCGACTCGACCGATGCGTGCGAGCGCAGAAAACGGTTGGTTAACGCCTTGTCCTCGCGCAAAAGGCCGAGCAACAGGTGCTCGGTCTCGATATAGGGCGAACCAAACTGGCTGGCCTCATACCGCGCGAAAAAGATCACGCGCCGTGCCTTTTCCGTATAGCGTTCGAACATTGTTTTCTCCCTTGCAGCAGGCTCTCGGTAAGGAGTAGCCGTCCGGTCGTTTCGCCGGCCTCAGCCCAACCCGCACGCGCCCTTCAGTAAAAGTCGCCGCCGGAGGCCCCGATTGAAAACCGCTTGCATGCCCCGAACAGCTCTTTTGGATGGTTCCGGACCTGCCTTCCGTCCGAACGTCTTCGGCCCTTTTTGCCCACCGACGACTACCACCCGAACCTCGTCAGCCTTGGACGGGCGAGTTTCCCGTCAAAGACCCCTTACTTATCAGACTCCCGAAACCTCCGAAACGCTGCGTCATTCGTCACGCGTTTCCGGGGTTGAGTCCGGCTCGGGATGTTTGCCCCGAACCAGTCAGGCGCCCACCCTCCAGGCGCAGAGTCCGCGTACATCGCGCGGCCAATTCCATGTTGTGCGTCACCACAATCGAAGTGAGACCATGAGTAACATGCAACCGTTCTAGTAGATCGAATACACGGCCCGCCGTGGTTTCATCCAGATCGCCTGTTGGCTCATCGGCCAGCAACAGCCGCGGGCCGCCGACCAGCGCGCGCGCCAATGCTACTCGCTGCTGCTCGCCGCCCGATAGCTCTCCGGGCCGATGGTCGCTGCGGTCTTCCAGATCGACCTCTCTAAGCCAATTAGATGCAACAGCCAGCGATTCGCGTCTTGTTTGTCCGCGCGCCAGCAGCGGCATGGCCACGTTTTCCAGAGCAGTGAACTCCGGCAATAAGTAATGAAACTGCCAAACGTAGCCGATCTCGCGGTTCCGAAAGGCTGCCGCCTCCCGAGGGCTCAGACTCGCTACGTTGGTTGACGCGCAGTGTACCGTTCCTGCGGTCGCCATATCAAGAGCACCGAGGATGTGCAGTAGGGTACTTTTGCCTGCACCGGATTGACCCACAACGGCCACCAGCTCGCCCGGAAATACCTCTAAGTTCAATTCTTGGAAGAGAGTGAGCGTGCCACGGGCGGTTTTGTAGGTTTTTCCAAGGTTCTTTACGCAAACCAAGGGCGTCCGCGCGTCCGGTTCCCGCTGGCTGCGGGATGCCTGGCTGGCAGCCGCTGGAATGGTTTGATTCATCCGGTTGATCCATTCTACCGTGCCCGTCAACGTCAATCTGCAAAACCGGGCCCAAATTGCCGGTGGCGTGCTGAGAGCGTTCTTAACGTTTTGGTTACGGCTTAGGGCTCGATCACAGCTTCAATCGCCACCAACATGAGTGCCCCATCCTTTCCGCTTCTTGCTGCGGAAAGGGTGGGAATCCACTCAACACCAATCAACCGCCACCCGGACTCAGCGCGCCGGAATCCCCGCAGCATTCAGCTTCGCAATCCGACCATTCGGCCCAACCACAAACGGCAGCGAAAGCGCATTCCAATTCCCGTCGTCGAGACGTACCCATGTCTTCCCATCGTCCCGGCTGACGTCCGAACCGTTCGTCCCTACAGTGACCCAAATCTTCTGCGAGTCCGACCATTGGACAGCGGAACGGTAGCCATGCGGACGAGTCGTTGCGACCGTCCAGGTTGCGCCGCCATCCGCGGACCACGCAGCACTCGCGGCCGACTCATTCGGTTTGGTGTAGTCCCCACCCACCGCCACAAAGAGCGAGTTGTCGTTGAACGTGCACTGCGCGCACACTCCAATCGTGACCGGATAACGATACGCGACCGAAAACGCGCCGGCGCTGTCACTCCCCGAGGCAATCGGAATTGGACTGGACTTCCAGGGAGGTTCCTTCCGCACCAGCCGGTCAATCATTCCGTGTTGTTCCTCCTGCCGCATGAAAGGCCGGCTGAAAAAGATTGAGCCGCTCTTCCCTCCCGTCACGAACGCCCGGGTAAACAAACCATTTCCGATCGGAATGGAGCTGTTGCTCGCAGCAAACACTGCAAGCGAGCGTCCACGGATCGATAGCCCTCCGTGTTCATCGCGCTTCCAGGTCTTGCCATTGTTCTCAGTAAGAAATACCCCAAACTGTTCTCGCACCGGATCGCCCAGCAAGATGCCGCGCGAACCGTTCAACCAGAAGCTGTCAAGAAAGCCTTGCGGCGCACTCGGATTCGCAAACAGCAGCATCCACGTCCTGCACCCATCCGTCGTTTTGTACAGCCGGCTCTTGGCTCCCGGCCCCGATGCCATCACAATCGCAGTCTGCGCATCCCACGCCTGCACGCCACGAAAATCCAGCGTGGCGCCATCCTTCTCCGCATCCGGAATCGCGCACTTCTGCCAATGCGCGCCGCCGTCGACAGTCTTGAGAACAGTCCCGTCCGTCCCACTCGCCCAGGCCACCGTGCCATCCACCGAATCAATCCCGCGCAGACCCGCCGTCGAGCCCGACTCCTGCATCCCCCACGGACCACTCTCTTGCGCAGGCGCGCGCATCGTACCAGCAGCCAACCCGCACAACGCAACCACCAACACCCATCGCATGGCCCGCAGTATAGAGCAGTTCGCCTATTCGCGTGGCGTTTCGAGAGGCGCTCAAGGTGGCATTTTCTCGAGGAAAAAGCCACTCAGCGGTCGCGTTTTTCCTCTAGAACAATAGGAGACTGCTATATCCGCCGCCACCGGGGATGCTGGAGCACCAAAACACTCCGTGCCCCATCCTTTCCGTTTCTTTTTGCGGAAAGGGTGGGAAACCGATGACGCCAAAAATCCCGTGCTCCATGTCACAGAGCCAGATCCGCCCCGGTTGCTACAAACAATCAGCATCCGGTGATGAGCTCACACACGCTCGCAGCACTCGCAGTAGCGGCATGCCTTCTGGGTACAAACACTCTCTGCGCACAGCAATCCTTCAGCGAGCGATTTGCCGCGCATAACGCCGACATGGCCAAGCTGCAGCCGGCGATGGTCACCCCGCTCGTCGCCGCCGATCCACGTCTCATTCAATACGTGCGTCTTGCCGTCTCTAACGAGTTCACAACGGCGGGGACCGAAACCGTGAACTACGGCAATGCGCGCGGCGCCGGCATGGTTGCCTTTCGCCGCTTCGAGTTCGATGCGATGCCGCCGCCCTGGATCCAGCACAACAGTACGTCCATCGACGGCTTCGGCGACGCTACCGTATCCGGCAAAGTTCGCATCGCTTCGGGCGACGCCGAGCACGGCAACTTCGAAGTGGCCGCCAGCCTGGCTCACTGCTTTGCCACCGGCAGCTATAAAAACGGCGCGCTCACCGATTCGTTTACACCGACGCTTGTTGGTGATTTCACCATCCATCGCCTGAGCTTCATCTCCGCGCTGAGTGGGACTCTACCGACAGGCAAGATCGCGGTTCAGGGGCGTTCGATCGCCTGGAACGAATCGACGCAATTCCATGCGACCCCCCATATTTGGTTCGAAGTCGAGAACAACGCGACGTTCTACTTTGCGGGCAGCCACGACGGAAAGATACAAAACTTTGTGACACCGGCGGCTTTCTACGTGCTGCGCCGCAAGCAGTGGGAATCCACGCATCCATTCGCCGTGTTCGCTTCAGGCATGCAGATCGCGACGTCGGGTTTCCATACCTACAACCACAACCTGATCTCCGAGGTACGCATTCTCTTCTGACCAGTGTCCGTTGCAGAAGCCCGTGAAAACACCGCGCACGGACGCTGACTCCGATTTCAAAAAGAATAAAGGCACAGACGAGCCTCGCGTCCGCTGCCTTCTGTGCTGAGGGTTCAAGGAAGGCCCCCGAGGGTCGGAAGCAGCCACCCCTACCCCTCCGGGCCCCTGAATCGTGCACCTGCGAGAATGTGCCGCATTCCGCGTGAATCGCACATGCTAGCAGAAAACACGGGAATCCATCGCAATTCGCGGCAATCTTGTGTATTCCCCAACACAATTGTTCCACGTGGAACAATTTGGCGGGATGACTTACGCTAGGATGCCTCAGATTCTGCGACGGCCGGATCGACCGACGCGGCACTCGCCGGTGCGACGATCCGCATCAGCGCAACATAAATAATTCCCGCCGTGAAGAAACCGACGAACCACGCATAGTCATAGAGAAAATGCAGCGGCTTGACCGCTAGACCTACCAGAGCCAATAACACTCCCACGGCCAAGGAAAAAATCGCGCGCGGGTTGATGCCTTTCGTGTAGTGATAAATGCCTTCGCGATGATAGAGCGAATTCACATCCAGTTCGGTTTTCCGAATCAAAAAGTAATCGGAAACCATGATGCCCGCAACGGGTCCGAGTAGTCCGGAGTAACCGACAAGCCAGCCGAAGATGTAAGCGTCAGGCGTAGCCAGCAGCTTCCAGGGGCACATCGTTAATCCAAGAAAACCGGTGATGAGGCCGCCAGTGCGGAAGCTGATGAGGCGCGGATAAAGGTTCGAAAAATCATTCGAAGGCGAGACAACATTGGCGCCGATGTTCACATTCAGCGTTGCGATGAGAATCGCAATCAACGCGATGAATGCCACCACAGGCTGATGAAACGCACCGATGAGAAGGATTGGATTCCAGATGGGATGCCCAAAAAGCACCGTCGAGGCAGATGTTACCGAGATGCCCACAAACGTGTAAAGCGTCATCGCGACAGGCAAGCCAAAGGCCTGTCCCCACGACTGCGCCGATTGCGATTTGGAGTAGCGTGTGAAGTCGGGAATATTCAGCGCCAGTGTTGCCCAATAGCCAACCATCGCTGTGAGAGACGGGAAAAACACAGCGAGAAATTCGCCAATCGAATGAAACTGGCTGGGCGTCGAAAGCATGGTGCCGAAGCTGCCTGCCTTGATGCGCACCCAGATCAGAAGCAGCGCGGCCATGATGAACATGAACGGCGCGCCCAATGCCTGCAAGTGACGAATCGATTCGACACCGCGCCAGACGACGATCATGTTGAGCAGCCAGAATCCCAGAAAGCATGCCCAGAGCACACCCGGTGCATCCGCCGCCGCAGGCCAGATGACCGCAAGCATGGAGTGAATGGCTGTGCCGCCGATCCAGGATTGGATGCCAAACCAGCCGCAGGCCACGATGGCCCGCAGAAGCGCGGGCAGGTTTGCGCCGCGCACTCCAAATGGCGCACGAATGAAAACCGGAAACGGAATGCCGTACTTCGCGCCAGCGTGTGCATTCAGCAGCATGGGAACCAGCACGATGAGATTGCCTAGGAGCACTGTGCCTACTGCCTGTTTCCAATCCATACCTTTGGCGATGAGCGAGGATGCGAGCTGGTATGTAGTGATCTCCATAGACATGGAAAACCACAACGCGATGTAGTTGTACATCGTCCATGTGCGCTGTGCAGGCGTGGTGGGACGGAGGTCCTGATTGGATAAGGATGGATCGACAACGCTCAAACTAGCTCCTTTGGAGGAGACATCTGCTCGCGCGAAATCGCGAGAAGCAGATCCTTCGCTCCCCCCGGCTTCGCCACCCCACTGCGTGGGGCCCCAAGCGTGCTTCGCTCAGGATGACAAGGATCCTTTAAATCTAGCGATGAATGCACAAAGAAGAAATGATGATTATTTCCAGGCACCGCCGCGTGCTTCGCGACGCAGATATTGGCCGCGGCCGGGCTTGCCGACGAACTCGCCTTTGGAAACAATCAATTCGCCGCGCGAGTACACGTCGCGGGCGTTGCCCTTGACCTTGAAGCCTTCGAACATGGAGTAGTCGACGCGCATGTGGTGCGTTGCGGCAGAGATGGTGTGGGCGGCTATGGGATCCCAAAGGACAATGTCTGCGTCGCTGCCCGGCGCGAGTACGCCCTTTTTCGGGTACATTCCGAAGATTCGCGCCGGCGCCGTCGAAACGAGCTCAACGAAGCGCTGGAGGGTGAGATTTCCTAGACCGACGCCATGATGATGGAGCAGTTGCAAACGATTCTCAATGCCGGGACCGCCATTGGGGATTTTGGTGAAATCATCTTTCCCCAGCGCCTTTTGATCTTCGAAGCAGAACGGACAATGGTCCGTGGAGACGACCTGCAGATTGTCTTTGCGCAGACCTTCCCAGAGTTTGGGCTGATTCTTCTTCTCCCGCAACGGCGGCGTGAAGACATACTTCGCCCCTTCCCAGCCCTTGTCTGCGACGTCTTCGAGCGACAGCAACAGGTATTGCGGGCACGTTTCGGCGAAGGCGGGCAATCCGCGATCGCGTGCTTCGCGGACCTGATTGAGCGCGTCTTCGCTCGACAGATGCACGATGTAGACGGGCACGCCGGCCATCTCGGCCATCGCAATCGCACGGTGCACGGCCTCGGCCTCTGCGCGCGTTGGTCGCGTCAACGCATGATAGATGGGAGCTGTTTTGCCCTCGGCTAGCGCCTGCTGCACGATCACGTCAATCACAGAACCGTTTTCCGCGTGCATGCAGATCAGCGCGCCGTTCTTGGCGGTCTGTCGCATCGCTTTGAAGATGGTGGCGTCGTCGACCATGAGCACATTGGGATACGCCATGAACAACTTGAAGCTGGCCACACCCTCGCGCACCATGTCGTCCATGTCTTCAAGGCCGGCATCGCCAAGATCCGTGACGATCATGTGCAGCCCGTAATCGATGCAGGCTTTGCCCTCGGCCTTCTTCCACCAGGTGTCGAGCGCGGTGCGCATCTTGGTTCCGCGCGCCTGGATGGCGAAATCGACGATGGTTGTCGTGCCACCGATGGCTGCGGCGCGCGTGCCGGTGAGGAAGTCGTCAGCAGAGTTGGTGCCGCCGAAGGGCATGTCGAGATGCGTATGCGCATCGATGCCGCCGGGGAGAAGAAGCAGACCCGTGGCGTCAACGACGGTCTGCACGGAGTTCGCTGGAATGCCGGGGCGGACTTCCTTGATGATGCCGGCCTCGATGAGCAGATCGGCGCGCACGGTGGAGGCGGCGTTAACGATGGTGCCATTTTGGATGAGGGTCGAAGGCATGGAGGGATTTTAGATGATCCTTGGCGAAAAACGACGATGCGCACGCAGGCAAGCATCAAAATGCGGGAGGGTGCTCGGTATTGCTTGCTCGAATCTGAGCTGAGACAGGAGGAACCCTAGAAGAGACTCGGCTTGGTCTGTCGCGTACGAAGGCTCGTCAGCACGCGATTCGATGGCGCGATTTCGTGCTCTCCCATCCTTTCGCCAGAAACAAGGCGAAAGGATGGGGCACGAAGCCTCGATGGTTGAAGAACGAATGCGTTACGAACGGTGCGGTTCAACCGCGCAGCTTAAACCGTGCGTGCGTTCTTCCCATGTCTCGGCGGGAACACCGGAATCGACTCGAACCATGGTGATGCACTGGTCGACGGGGCAGACGAGCGCGCAAAGATTGCAGCCCACGCATTCGGTTTCATCCACGCGCGGAATGCGCTCAATCGGCGTCATGTAGGGCCCATGCGTTGCGCCGGCGGCTGCCCGCTCTTTGCGTGTCACCGGTGTCACTGTGATCGAAGCGCGGCTGTGGGCTTCATTTTGCGCGGGGGTAGGGTGCAATTCCACATGCCCGTTGACTGGGCCGGTTACGCGATCGAGATGAATGCATTGGTGTGCGCCGTCCCAGCACGCGATGTGGCAGAGATCGCAGCCGATACATTTCGATTCGTCGATGCGCGCAACGATCTTGTAGTTGAGATTGAGGTTCTTCCAATCTGTAACGCGATTGAGGGAGAGGCCGCGAAAATCCTCAATTCGATCGAACTTCTTGGAGCGCATCCAGCTTTCGAGACCCTCAGCCATGTCCTCGACGATGCGATAGCCGTAATGCATCACAGAGGTGCACACCTGCACGGTTCCGCAGCCAAGCAGGATGAATTCGGCCGCGTCGCGCCACGTCTCGATGCCCCCGATGCCTGACAGCGGCAGTGCCGACTCGGGATCAGCCATGACCTGCTGCACCATGTTCAACGCGATGGGCTTGACGGCAGGTCCGCAGTAGCCGCCGTGCGAAGTTTTGCCGTCTACGTTTGGACGCGGAACCAATGTATCCAGATCGATACCGGTAATGGAGTTGATGGTGTTGATCGCAGAAAGACCGTCAGCGCCGCCGCGCTTGGCAGCGCGCGCGACGGTGCGAATGTCCGTGATGTTCGGGGTCAGCTTGACTAGTACAGGCGTGCGCGCTTTTTCCTTGACCCACGCGGTGATCATCTCTGCATATTCGGGGACCTGGCCAACCGCCGAACCCATGCCTCGCTCGCTCATGCCATGCGGGCAGCCGAAGTTCAATTCGAGGCCGTCGGCTCCAGCGTCCTCGGAGCGCATTACTATTTCGTGCCATGCCTCGCGGTTCGACGCCACCATCAGAGAGGCAATTACTGCGTGATGGGGATAGCGCTTCTTTACTTCGGCCATTTCGCGCAGATTGTCTTCTACGCTGCGATCGCTGATGAGCTCGATATTGTTGAAGCCCATGATGCGCAGGCCGTTCCAATCGGTGGCGGAGTAGCGCGAACTGACATTGGTTACCGGTTCGCCGATGGTCTTCCACACAGCACCACCCCAGCCCGCATCAAAGGCGCGCATGATCTGTTCGCCGCAATTGGTCGGCGGTGCAGAGGCAAGCCAGAAGGGATTGGGCGAGTTGATGCTGCCCGCAAATCCTCGCACGCGAATGTCAGACATACATGGCCTCCGCGATCTTCAACATCGCCAGCGCCGAGCGTTTTCCATCGGCGACCGCGTCCACGACTTCCCTGCCGCCGTTGGTGCAGTCGCCGCCAGCAAAATAGCGAGGATTGCCGGTTTGCCCTGTCGCGCGGTCGATCACGATCTGCCCGTCGCGCACCTCGATCCGGCAGAAATCGCGCATCAGGTCTGTAATAGGGGACTGCCCGATGGCGGGCACCACGAGGTGGCATGCGATAGTCAATTTGGAATCCGGAATCGGCACCAGCTCCTTGTCGACCTCGCGCACCTGAACCGTGTCGAGAAGAAGAACACCGTGCGCGTCGGCCCGAATGGCCATGGGCTGACGGCGCCATAAAAATTGCACGCCCTCCACTTTGGAGTGTTCGTATTCCGACTCGAAGGCGGGGATGTCGCGCTCTCCGCGGCGGTAGAGCAGATAGACCGTCTCCGCACCGAGGCGGCGCGCCGCGTTGGCGGCATCGATGGCTGTGTTTCCCGCGCCAACCACGACCACGGTTCCGGCCAATTCACGAATGCGGCCGGTTTTATATCCGGCGATCAACTCGAGCGCGTTCATTACGCCTTCAGACTCTTCGCCGGGAATATTCAACTGCTGCATCGCACCGAGGCCGAGACCGAGAAAGATGAAGTCAAATTCCGATTCCAGTTCCTTGAGATCCTCGGCGCTCTCAATGCCTGCCCCGAAGCGAAATTCAACGCCCATGCGGCGAATCATCTCAATTTCGCGCAGGCTTTCGGCAGCGCGCAACTTGTACTCGGCTACGCCATAGGTGTTGAGGCCACCGGGCAAGGCACGGCGCTCGACGACAGTCGCCTTTGCGCCCTGTCGGCATAACTCCGCGGCACACGCCAGAGATGCAGGGCCAGCGCCGATGCAGGCCACGCGCACATGCCGGGACCCGCGCGGCGCAGTCTGCACATCTCCGCCCGCATCGTGAAAAGCGTCGATGGCATGGCGCTGCAACTGACCAATTCGGATAGGATGTCGGCCCTGCTTATGCATCACGCATGCGCCTTCGCAGAGTATGTCGACGGGACAGGCGCGGGAACAACTGCCGCCTAGAATATTCGCGTCGAGAATACGCATGGCCGATCCGCGCAGATTGCCTGAGGCGATGCGCTTGATGAACCCGGGAACGTCGATATGCGTGGGGCAGGCGACGGTGCAAGGCGCATCAAAACAATAGAGGCATCGATTGGCCTCGATCGTCGCAGCCTGCGGTGTCAGAGGCGGCTTCAGCTCGGTGAAGCGCTCACGCAGTTGTGGATCGTCCGGTAAAGTTGTGGTGCTCATCCGTTCCTCTGCGATCTCGTCCTCGTCGTGTTTCGTCTTAAATGCCAAGCAATCACTCTCTAAAACTGCGCTACGAAGCGACCAGGGGGCCATATTGATCGGGCCTGCGATCGCGGAAGAATTGCCATGTGCGCCGTACTTCGGCGATCTGGTCGAGGTCCAAATCTGCGGTCAGGACTTCGTCTTTATCGCGCGATGCCTGTGCGACTATCTGGCCGCGGGGATTGGCGAAATAACTCGATCCGTAAAATTCGCCGATGTTCCACGGCGGCTCGGTACCAACGCGATTGATGGCCGCAATGAAATAGCCGTTCGCGGCTGCGTGCGCCGGCTGTTCCAGCTTCCACAGATATTCGCTGAGCCCGGCAACCGTGGCCGAGGGGTTAAACACGATTTCAGCTCCATTCAATCCGAGGCAGCGCGCGCCCTCGGGAAAATGACGGTCATAACAGATGTAGACGCCGATTTTGGCGAAACCCAGATCGAAAACCGGGTACCCCAAATTGCCCGGCCGAAAGTAAAACTTCTCCCAGAAGCCCGGCGCGACATGCGGAATATGCGTCTTGCGATATTTCCCCAGATAGGCGCCGTCCTTCTGGATCACCGCCGCCGTGTTGTAGAAAATTCCTTCCTGCTCGATTTCGTAGACCGGCACGACCATGGCGATGCCAAGCTCTTTAGCGAGAGAGCGCATGAGGGTCACGGTAGGCCCGTCGGGAACGCTTTCCGTGGTCTCATACCATTTGACGGATTGCTCGGCGCAAAAGTATGGGCCGTTGAAGATCTCCTGGAGGCACACGATCTGGGCGCCGGCTTTGGCGGCCTCGCGGATCAAGCCGAGGTGCTTCTCGATCATGGCTTTCTTCTGCGCCGCCAGCGGCTCCGTGGCCGGCAGGGCGTTCGAGGCCTGGATGATGGAACAACGGACCAATCGGGGCATGCAGCGCCAACTCCCACAAGAAGCTTACGAGTCTTTGACGTTAATGCATGAAACGTAGGATGGGCAATTGGTTTGTTCAGCATTCATGAGCCGTTGACATGGTTCGGTGGGGTGTTGGCGGGCCGATCGGGTCGATCTGCTGATTGCCTGGAGGCGCGCGGGCGGAAGGGATTCAGGCTGGGTGGCGGGCTGGCGTTCAGTATTCGATTTTGTTCGTGGACTGGATCCAGGCGGCAAAGCTGGCCCACGCTTCGTCGCCGAGCAATTGCATTGAGGGGAGCCCTCGATCTTTTGGCCTCTTCAGAAATTCGGCGTAGAGAAAGGCATCGTCGAAGTCAGCGCGGGCGGCATCGGCGGCGCTACAACCGAAATAAACAGCGTCGAGGCGTGCCCAATATGCAGCGGCAAGGCACATGGGACAGGGCTCGCAGCTTGTGTAGAGTTCGCATCCGGCGAGGGAAAAAGTCCCCAGAGCCTTGCATGCGGCTCGGATGGCGTTGACCTCGCCGTGAGCCGTGGGATCATTCGTTGCGGTGACGGAGTTCGCACCTTCGCCGACCACTTCCCCGGCACGCACGATGACTGCGGCAAATGGGCCGCCTTTGCCGGTGACGACATTCTGTGTTGCGAGCGCGATGGCCCGTCGGAGGAATTCTGGATTTGGTAGGCTGGACATGAAGAATCGACTCTTCCCAGTACTCGAGAGCGAAAGTTAAAGACAGTATGGCACAGGCCTTTCGGTCAACCCGCGTACTGACGGAGCAGGGACTGATGCCTGCGACACTTGTGGTCGAGGAGGGGCGTTTCGCGGAGATCCGGACCGGTCGCGATGTTCTTCCTGCGGCGGACTTGCATGATTTTGGGAATGCGGTGCTGCTACCGGGACTGGTTGATTCGCATGTGCACATCAACGAGCCGGGACGCACGGAGTGGGAAGGATTCTGGACTGCGACGCGGGCTGCGGCGGCCGGGGGTGTGACGACGCTGGTCGATATGCCGCTGAATTGTGTGCCGGAGACGGTCAATGAGGAGGCGCTCGAAGTCAAGCGCGCGGCGGCTCGGGGAAAGACCTGGGTGGATTGGGCTGCGTGGGGTGGAGTCGTTCGGGGGAATTCGGATAGTCTGAGGCCGCTTGCCGGCGCGGGCGTGCCCGGGTTCAAATGCTTTCTGATTCACTCCGGCATTGACGGCTTTGCGTGGGTGGATGAGTCGGATCTGCGGTTGGCGCTCGAACAACTGACGGGCACCGGACTCCCGCTGCTGGCGCATGCTGAGCTAGTGGGGCCGGTGAACGCAGCTAGCGAGAGGCTCAATTCTTCGAATGCGGATTGGCGTGTATATGCCAATTACCTGGGTTCACGTCCTGACGAAGCTGAGAGCGAAGCCACCGATCTTCTCATTCGACTCGCGGAAGAATTCAATACGCCGGTCCACATTGTCCATCTGTCGAGCGCGAAGGCTTTGCCGCTGCTGGCCGATGCGCGGAGGCGTGGGGTGCCCATTACGGTCGAAACTTGCACGCAGTACCTGCACTTTGGAGCCGAGGATATTCCCGAGGGGGCGACGGAGTTCAAATGCGCGCCGCCGATCCGCCGTGCAGAAAACCGCGAGAGGTTGTGGAAGGCATTGGCGAACGGCGATATTGATTTTGTGGTGACCGACCACTCCCCTTGCCCGCCGGCGATGAAGTGCCGCGATACCGGACGATTCGATAAGGCGTGGGGCGGGATTGCCAGTCTCGGCCTGGCACTGCCCGTTCTGTGGACGGGCATGAGAGAACGCGGCATTGCCCTCGAAAGAGTCGGCGAGTGGATGGCCGCTGGGCCAGCGAGACTGGGGGGCTTCAGCGGCAAGAAGGGGGCGCTGGCTCCGGGTGCGGACGCGGACTTTGTGGTCTTTGATCCGGATAAGGTTTGGACGGTTTCGCCGGAGGACTTGCAGTTTCGCCATAAGATTTCGCCGTACCTTGGCGCGAAATTGCGCGGACGGGTCCGCGAAACCTGGATGCGCGGAGAACCGGTTTACCGGAACGGTGAATTCATTGGGGAGCCACGCGGCCGGGAACAGGTGCGTCGATGAAGGAACGAGCTCTCCGCGCCCTCTCGGAATGTCAACTTATCGCGGCGATGTCAGAGGAGCCGGGGAACGTCACGCGCCGCTTTCTGACGCCGCCAACCCACGATGTCCATGCACATCTTCGTGCGCGCATGGAAGCGTTGGGCATGACGGCCCATTTGGACGATGCGGGAAATTTGCGCGGGATTTTTCGTCCCGAGGGCAGGGGCGGCAGAAGATTGATCCTTGGGTCGCACATTGATACGGTTCCCGACGCCGGCGCGTTCGACGGCGTGCTCGGGGTTGTTTTGGCGATCGAATGCGTCAATCTTGCGCGGGAGCTGGATCTGCCGCTGGCGATCGAGGTCATCGCGTTCTCTGAGGAAGAAGGGGTGCGTTTCGGTGTGCCCTTCCTTGGCAGCCGTGCCATTGCCGGGCGGTTCGATCCTGCGCTGCTCGCGCTCAAGGATGCGGAAGGTGTCACTCTTGAAGACGCGATTCGTGCCTACGGTCTCGACCCCTCGCGCATCACCGAGTCTGCGATCGATGAAGACACCCTCGGCTTTGTTGAAATACATATCGAACAGGGCCCTGTGCTCGAAGCCGAGAATCTCAGCGTTGCCGCGGTCACGGGAATCGTTGGCCAGACACGTTTGACGCTCGAGTTGGCCGGCCAGGCCAACCATGCCGGCACAACGCCGATGGACCTTCGCCGTGACGCGCTTGCCGGTGCTGCCGAATGGATCGCTGCCGTGGAAAAACTTGCCAAACAAACGGAGGGCCTTGTGGCCACCGTTGGCAAAATCGAAGTCGCGCCCAACGCTACCAATGTCGTCGCAGGGACCGCCTCGATGACCTTGGACGCGCGGCATCCGCATGATGCGATCAGACTCGGATCAGTCAACGCATTGATTGAGACTGCCAACGCGATTACGGACCGCCGTAGCCTGGCGATGCAGTGCACGCCGCAGATGGATCAGCCCGCAGTTTCCATGGACGAACGAATGACCGCTTATCTCGTGGACGCGATGGAAGCCGCGGGACTTCCGGCCAAACGGATGCACAGCGGAGCCGGTCACGATGCGATGGTGATGGCGGCCCGGATGCCTACGGCGATGCTGTTTCTGCGCAGTCCTGGCGGCATCAGCCATAATCCTGCGGAGAGCGTACGCACCGCAGACGTGGAGGCAGCGCTGCAGGTGATGCGCGTCTTTCTGGAATGTCTCGCGGGCGAGGTCTCCGACCGCGTTCTTTCGCACTTTCGGGGTTAGAGCTTTCCCATCCTTTCGCCAGAAAAAAGGCGAAAGGATGGGGCACGGAGATAGTACAAGAACAAGCGGTCGGAGACCTAGATTCGCTAGAATCGATCAACGCAGTCGCGATACTTCCTGTCAGAGGTCTACCTTGCACCATTTGGGAGCAACCCGGAGCAGCCTGAAAGCGGACCATCTGCTGCAAACGCCCGACACGTTCATTCGCACGCCCCTACCCGGCGCATCGAATGTGGATTTCATCGTTCACGTAGCGCCCCAGCTTGGGGCGCGGTTTACGCAGATGACTGCCGAGTTTGCGCCGGGCGGCGCGTTGGAACCAGCGCCGGCACAGCGATTTCTCTATGTGATCGAAGGCGAACTGGAGCTGACTACGGGCGGGCGCACGCACGTGCTTACCGCCGGAGGGTTCGCCTATCTGCCGCATGGCGCGGCGCACACAGTGCACTCGCTGGACACAGCCCGTGTTGCCGTCATCGAGAAGTCCTATCAAGAGGAGCCTGGCGGAGCTGTGGCGAAAATTGTCGTGGGAAACGAAGCATCAGTCGCCCCCGTTGCGCTCATGGGCGACGAGTCGTTGCGCGTGCGTTCGCTTATGCCCGACGGATTGGCTTACGATTTCGCCGTGAACACCATGACGTACGATCCCGGCGCAGCGCTGAGCATGGTCGAGATCCACGTAATGGAACACGGCCTATTGATGCTTGAAGGCGGCGGGATCTACAGGCTTGGTGACTCGTGGTATCCAGTCGAGGCAGGCGACTTTATCTGGATGGCGCCCTACTGTCCGCAGTGGTTTGGGGCGCTCGGCAAGCGCCCCGCAAAATACCTCATCTACAAGGACTGGCGCAGACATCCACTGGGAGCGTGAGCCATGACTACAACTCGCCCTTCACTCACGACTGATCGGCTGATTGAGGAGCTGAAGACGCTTGCGACGATTTCTGAAGCAGAGCCTCCCGTGGTAACGCGTGTCGTATTCAGCGAGGCGGACATGCGAGCGCGCACTTATGTGAAGAGACTCTGCACGGATGCGGGACTTTCGATTTCGGAGGACGCCGTCGGCAATACATTTGCGCGATGGCAAGGCAGCGAAGCAGATCTTGCGCCCATCGGCACCGGATCGCACATCGATGCGATCCCGAACGCGGGTCTGTATGACGGTTGTGTGGGTGTGCTTGGTGGCCTTGAGGCGATTCGCGTTCTGCAACAGCTTGGATTCAAGCCGCGGCGCTCCATCGAGCTCGTGATCTTCACCGCAGAGGAACCTACGCGGTTCGGCATTGGCTGCCTGGGCAGCCGGATAATGGCCAACGTGCTCACTCCTGAACAGGCACGAACGCTGCGCGACAAGGAAGGACGCGGGCTGGAGGAGTTGCGAACCGCAGCTGGATTCAAGGGCCCGCTCGAATCGGTCGTGGTGACGGAAGGACGATTCCACCAATTCATCGAACTGCATATCGAACAGGGGCCGCTGCTTGAGCAAGAGGGCCTCGACGTGGGGCTTGTGACGCATATCGCGGCACCAGCCAGTATGCGCATCGTGATTGAAGGCGAGGGCGGGCACGCCGGCGGGAAGCTGATGCCTGGCCGGAAGGACGCGCTGACGGCCGCGGCTGAATTGATCCTGACATTAGAAAAGGCGGTGAAGTCCACCGGCGCAATCGATACAGTGGGTACGGTCGGCGTGTGCGACGTGTTCCCCGGAGCCGTCAATAGCATCCCGTCGCGTGTACGCCTTGAAACCGACGTGCGCGATACGGACGGCGCGCGCCGAGACCGGGTGCTCGATGCGCTTCACACCGCATGCGACGAAGTGGCGAGCCGCCGAGGCGTATCCGTTACCACCGAGTTAGTGAATGCCGATCCGCCTGCTACGTGCGATCGCGCGATTGTCGCGGCACTCGAAGAATCGGCCGTAGCTGCCGGGAAGACGTACAAGAAGATGGTCAGCCGGGCTTACCACGATTCGCTGTTCATGGCGCGCGTCGCGCCTGTGGCCATGCTGTTCATTCCCTGCCGCGGTGGTGTCAGCCATCGGCCCGACGAATACGCGTCTCCGGAATGGATTGGCTCCGGCGTTCACGTGCTTTCGCGCACATTAGCGAACCTTGCCAGCTGAGCGGTGCTTTGCATCCAGGCGGCTTCGTTGTAGGATATCCCTCAACCTGTACGCTGAACTGCGTCTTTCCCAACCATGAGCGCGCATGCGAAAACCCGCATCGTTGGCTCCCCCGTTCCCCGAAAGGAAGGGGTCGACAAACTGCTGGGCCGCGCACGGTACATCGACGACATTGAGCGCGAGGATATGTGGCATGGAGCTACTGTCCGCAGCACCATTCCACGTGGACTCATTCGCTCCATCGGTTTCGATCGCACTATCGACTGGAGCGAATTCACAATTGTCACCGCTGCCGACATTCCCGGCCAGAATCACATTCAACTCATCTTTGCCGACCAGCCTTGCCTCGCTGACGGCAAAGTAAATCACTGCGATGAAGCGATCGTGCTGATGGCTCATCCGGACAAACACAAGGTGCGGGAAGCCGCCGCCGCAGTGAAGATTGAATACGATCCGCTGCCCCCTGTCTTCACGATCGAAGAGAGCGAGCGGCAGGATGTAATTGTGTGGGGCGCCGACAATGTGCTGAAGAGTTTTCTTCTGGAGAAAGGCGATGTTGATTCGGCCTGGTCCTGCGCGACGCACATTGTTGAAGGCGAGTATCGCACTGGCGCGCAGGAACATCTCTATATCGAGAACAATGGCGTGATCGCTGAATACAGTGACGAGGGCGGAGTCACAATCTGGGGCTCGCTGCAGTGCCCTTATTACGTGCACAAGTCGTTGCTTGCGGTTTTCGATTTGCCTGAGGACAAGGTCCGCGTGATTCAGACTGAGACTGGCGGAGCCTTCGGCGGCAAAGAGGATTACCCGTCTACGTTGGCCGCGCATGCGGCCCTGTTGGCGATGAAGAGCGGACATCCGGTGAAGATGGTTTACGACCGCATGGAAGATCTGGCCGCCACGACCAAGCGGCATCCATCGCGGGTACGCCATCGCACCGCACTCGACGCGAACGGCAAATTGCTCGCGATGGATATTGAAGTAGCCACTGATGGCGGCGCCTATTCGACGCTTTCCTCGACGGTGCTTTCGCGAGCGACCTTGCATTCGCCAGGACCTTACCTGTGCCCCAATGTGCGTGTGCGCTCGCGCGCGTGGGCTACAAATACCGTGCCCTACGGAGCGTTTCGCGGGTTTGGTGCGCCGCAGGCTATCTTTGCGATAGAGCGCCACATGGATGAGATTGCCGCGGCGATTGGCGTCGATCCCATCGAACTGCGGCGGCGCAACTTTCTCCATGATGGGGACACGACAGCCACTGAGCAGGTGATGCGTGAGCCAGTCATCCTCGATCAACTGCTGGATCGCGCACTGGCCGAGAGCGGATTTCACGCCAAGCGCGCCCGCTTCGCGAAGGAGAACAGGACAAATCCGGTGAAGCGCGGAATAGGCATAGCCGCGTTTTATCACGGGTCAGGATTTACCGGGTCCGGCGAGAGAAATCTGAATTCGCTGGCGGGGATCGATGTGACCGCGGATGGCAAGGTGCGCGTGCTTGTGTCGAGTACCGAGTTCGGCCAGGGGACCAATACCATCCTCACGCAGATCGCGGCGGAGGCGATTGGACTTGAATATGACGACGTCGCCATGGCGCCACCGGACACTGGCATCGTTCCGAATTCGGGTCCCACAGTTGCGTCGCGTACGTCCATGGTTGTCGGCCGTTTGATCGAGCGGGCTAGTCTGCAGCTTGTTGGCTTCTTGCAGAAGCATGCCGGCCTGTCTGAAGTTTTTTCGCGCGAAGACTTCCTTGCGGCATGCGAACGCTATCGCGCTGCGAAGGGAGAGGTGGTATCGCTCTGTCGCTATGAGGCGCCTCCTGGCATTTTCTGGGATGACCAGAAGTATCGCGGCGAGGCTTATCCCGCATATGCGTGGTCAATTCATGTGGCGCAGGTCGCGGTGGACACTGTGACCTACTCGGCTGAAGTGGAAGAATTCTGGGCCGTGCAGGAAGCTGGCCGCGTGCTCAATCCTGTGCTTGCCGGAGGGCAGATTGAAGGCGGCATTGCGCAAGGCATCGGCTACGCACTCTACGAAAAGGTGCTTCTGCAGAACGGGCATATGATCAACAACCAGATGACCAACTACATCATGCCCACCGCCGAAGATGTGCCGCCGATTCATGTGTACTTTGAGGAGATCCCGTTCATTCACGGCGGATACGGCGCAAAAGGCATTGGCGAATTGCCGCATGACGGCCCTGCGCCTGCAATTCTGAACGCCATACGAGATGCCATTGGCGTTTCGTTCATTTCGATTCCACTGTTGCCCGAAGATTTGTTCCAGCAACTCGCTGCTGTTAAGCCGGTGGAAGAGGCGGCTGCGGTATGAATGCCGGTTGGCCTGCTATCGAATTCGTTGTCAACGGCGAGGCGCGCAAGGTGCATGTGTCGCCGATGAAGCGACTGCTCGACGTGCTGCGCGAAGACCTGCGCCTCACCGGAACGAAAGAGGGCTGTGGCGAAGGCGAGTGTGGGTCCTGCTCGGTGCGCATGAACGGCGAACTGGTCAACAGCTGCCTTGTGCCGGTGCTTCAGGTGCAGAACGCGAGCATCCAAACTGTCGAGGGGCTTGCCTGCGATGGTGAATTGCATCCGCTGCAGCAGGCATTTCTGCATTGCGGCGGCGCACAGTGCGGCATCTGCACGCCGGGGATGCTGATGGCTGCAACTCATTTGCTGGCCAATAACCCACATCCGAACATGGCGGAGATACGCGAGGGCCTGGCCGGGAATCTCTGCCGCTGTACCGGATTCAAGCGCATCTTCGATTCGGTCATTTCGGCCGCAGCACAAACTAACGAGCCGACTGCACAGGAGGCGGCTCATGCGCGGTAATGCTGAAGCGCATGAATTCATCGCACCCGGCAGTCTTGATGCTGCACTCGATTTGCTCGCCGGCGCGCCCGGTCAGTGGACGCCTATCGCCGGCGGCACCGAATTGATGGTGGCCCACGCGGCCGGCAGGCTCGATGCAAAAAAGTTGCTAAGCCTTTGGGGAATTCCAGACCTTCGCTTCATCGAGACCACTCCGGAAAATATCGTCATCGGTGCGTGCGCCACGTTTCGCGATTTGCGCCTGAGCGACGCCGTGGGTGATGATTGGCCGCTGCTTGCTATGGCCGCGAGCTGGATCGGATCGATTGCCAATCAAAGCCGCGCGACTGTCGGCGGAAATCTTGTTAACGGGTCACCGGCAGCCGATTCTTCGCCGGCGCTGCTGGTTTACGACGCGGAGATCGAGCTCGTATCGGTGCGCGGTAAGAGGCGCGTCCCCTATACGGAATTTCATACCGGCTACAAGCGCACCGTTCTTGCCAACGATGAACTCGTCTATGCGATCCATCTTCCGCGGCGATTTTCCAAACATCGCCAGTACTTGCGCAAGGTCGGAACGCGTCGCGCGATGGCGATCTCCAAAGTAGCGCTGGCTGCGACCGCGCTCGTCGATGAAGGATCGGTGCGCGAGATTCGGTTGGCGGCGGCGAGCCTTGCGGCTTTCCCGACGCGGCTTTATCGGGCGGAAGATTCGGTCTGCGGCCATGATGTTACACCGGAGATTATCCAGCAGGCGCGGGATGCTTTGCTTGCCGAAGTCGTGCCCATCGACGATATTCGGTCTACGGCTGATTACCGCAAGTGTGTTGCTGCAAATTTGCTGGAAGAGTTCCTGGTCGGTCTCCAAAAGGAAGGATTGGCGCGATGAATCGCGTGCTGGCCGAATGGAACCGTGCCGTCGCGGATGAGGCTTTGCTTGCGATGATTGCGTGCTGTGGCGCCAAACGTTGGGCCGCCGCCATGGTCGAGCAGCGGCCATTTGCAAGCATTGTGGACTTGAGTGAAGCGGCGGACCGGACTTGGAGCGAGATGCAGGAGCCGGATTGGCTTGAGGCATTTGCCTGCCATCCGCGAATTGGTGAGCGCAAAGTGGCGCACGTAAGCGCGCAATCGGCTGCGTGGTCGCGGCAAGAGCAGTCAGCCGCCGCATCAGCGACGGAGCGCGTTCTTTCTGAATTGGCGGAGGGAAACGCGCTCTACGAAGAGCGGTTCGGATTTACTTACATCGTCTGCGCAACCGGAAGAAGTGCTGACGAGATGCTGGGTATTCTGCAGCGGCGGCTGACAAACGACAGAGCTGAGGAATTGCGCGAGGCTGCCGAACAGCAACGGCAGATTCTTCAGATTCGCCTGGGAAAGTGGTTGATGCAATGAGCAAGATCACGACGCACGTGCTGGACGCGGTTTTGGGCAAGCCGGCTGTGGGAATTGAAATTCGGCTTGACGCCACGCAGGGTGATGGATGGATCAATCTTGCTGCCGGGGTAACGGATGGGGATGGCCGCTGCCACGATCTGGCGCCGGATGCCGGCGCGGGCGTATATCGGCTCACCTTTTTCACGGGACCTTACTTGAAGAGCAATGGCCGCACCAGCATCTATCCCGAGATTTCCGTCACCTTCCGCTGCGATTGCCGAGAACACTATCATCTTCCGCTGCTTTTGAGCGATAACAGCTTCACAACCTATCGAGGAAGCTAGACATGGCACGACTGGGCGAAAATCGGTACGGCAAATCACGCGTCCGGCTGTCGCGCATTACACGGCGCGGCGATCGGCATGACTTTAACGAGTGGACGGTTCGGGTTCTGCTGCATGGCGACTTCGAATCCAGTTTCACCGAGGCGGACAACAGCAAGATTCTGCCCACCGACACGATGAAGAACACGGTTTACTCTATTGCCGGTGCGTCGAAGGCGGAAACCATCGAAGAATTCGCGATGGAACTGGGCGATTATCTCCTCAGCAACAATCCGCAAGTCGCGAAGGTCAGTATTGAAGTCGGAGAGAAGTCGTGGCAGCGCCTGAACGTCGATGGATGCTCAGAGCCAACGACATTCAAATTGGGAGGTCCCGAATTGCAAACCGTTGTCGCGGTGCGCGAAAAAAATGGGGCATGGTCGGTGACTTCCGGAGTGGATGGCTTGACGATTCTCAAAACGACCAAATCGGCGTTTACGGGGTATATCAAAGACAAGCTCACGACTCTGAAACCGGCCACCGATCGGATTTTTGGCACGTGCGCGACGGTGATCTGGGATTATGCATCCGCTGCGCCGGATTATGTTGATGTTCGGAGGCGGATTATCGCCGCGCTGCTGAAAGAGTTCGCCGCGCATGACAGCATGAGCGTGCAACACACACTGTTCGACATGGGCAAAGCCGCACTGGATGCGGCTCCGGAGATCGCTCGGATCACGCTTACGATGCCGAATCTGCATCATCTACTCGCTGACCTGAGCCCCTTCGGCCAGGACAATCCAAACCACATCTTCGTGCCCATCGACGAACCGCATGGGTATATCGAAGCCACGATTGAACGGTGACGGCTAGAGCAAAACCAGGGTAGCCGTGTCGTATCGAAATCCTGCCAGGTCGCCGCTCCTTGGGGTCGCGTCGACTTGAGTGTCGCGGCTCCGGGATACATCGACCCTGGTTTTGCTGTAGGTCTCTGACCAACGTGATTTCGCACTTTTGGGTTCGTGCTTTCCCACCCTTTCGCCACCGCCCCACAGACGAAGACCTGTCTGTGGGGACCCCGGAAAAAAGACGAAAGGATGGGGCACGGAAGGTGGTACATAAACGAGCGGTCAGAGACTTAGTTGAGATGTGTGAGGTCGGAGGGCAGATCGATGTCCACTTCGCCGCCTTCGAAGGGAAGAGCTATGAGCAAACAAGGCGGCTTTGCGAGCAATGCACGTGCACCTTTGTCGCCGTGCAAGGAGTGCAACTTGCCATACACGCTGCGCGGGAACACTGCCGGGATGCCGTGAATCCCGGCATAAGCCGATGCGACGATTGTGGGTTTGTCTTGCGCGGCGAATGACTGAAGCAGGGCGCGAAGGTGTCCTGATGAAAGACGAGGCTGATCGCAGGGCATGACCAATGCGCCTGTAGACTCTGGGGCACGTACGTCCGCCTCGTTCAAGCCCGCATGGATCGAAGTCGACATGCCTTGTTCCCATTTGTCGTTGAACACCGGAATCGCCCGGTCAAACGGGATCGACGCGCAGATGGGGGCAAAATTGGCGCCCAGCACCACCAGCACCGGCGATGCCTCTGCCTCCTTGGCCAGGCGCAGAGCGCGTTCCAACAGAGATTCTCCGCCGAAACCGACAAGTTGTTTCGGCTGTCCAAGGCGACTACTCGGTCCCGCGGCAAGGATGATGGCAGCAACTGACATTGGCAGTAGTGTATCGCGCAGATCTTGACGCGAGGGTTCCCGACGGTCAAGACTAGTTCAACCAAGGCAACAACTGAAACTGCGGAAGGCAGACCCGTGACGGACCATGCGAGTGCGGCAGGCGAAGTGTACACAGAGAGGGGCTCTGCCGAGAGCTATGGCCTGCATGCGGGGGTCCTCGGTCCCATTGAAACGCTGGCGCAGTCAGTTTCGGCAACGGCACCTTCTACGTCGCCATCGCTGACGATTCCGCTGGTCTTCGCGCTGGCCGGAAATGCCACGTGGTTTGTCTATCTTCTGGCGACGGGCACGACGCTCCTGGTCGGGTTCTGCATTAGCCGCTTCGCCAAGCTTTCTGCTTCGCCTGGCTCGCTCTACAGCTATACCGCTGACACGTTGCCGCCGTTTTTCGGAGTAGTCGCGGCGTGGGGGCTTCTTCTGGCTTATCTCGCAACCGGCGCCTCGGTCGCAGGCGGCGCGCTCTACTACACAAACCTGCTAACGCTGCAGTTTTTCCATTGGGCTCCGCCCGGCCTGATCACTCTCGCACTGGTTTGCGCGGTTGCGGGGTTCATCGCCTATCGGGACGTGAAGCTTTCGGCCGAGCTGATGCTGTGGATTGAAGTTGGCTCCGTCAGCTTGATCGTCCTGGTGCTGGCGGTAATGCCGATCCGGTTTGGTTTGCACATCGACTTGGACCAGCTTCACTTGAAAGGTGCGTCGTTCTCGTCGCTGGGGCCGGCGCTTGTGCTTTCGATGTTCAGTTTCGTCGGATTTGAAAGTGCGACCACTCTGGGGAGTGAGGCACGCAATCCGCTCTACACCATTCCGCGCGCGGTGCTTCAATGCGCGATCCTCGCCGGTGTTTTTTTCATGCTGTGTTCTTACTCCGAAGTGCTCGGCTTTCGCGGCGAATCGGGAAAGCTGAGCGAATCCACAAGCCCGCTGCATCACCTGGCCGAGATTGCGGGCATTGCTCCGCTTGGCGTCGCGATTGACTTCGGCGCGCTGATCAGCATGTTCGCCTGCGTACTTGCTTGTACTACCGCGGCGGCGCGTGTGCTGATGCGGATGGCGCATGGGCGCCTGCTTCCGAGCATCTTCGAACGCACGAGCAAGAAGCATGGCACCCCCGGAACCGCAATTGCCTTGTCAGCGGGGCTGATGCTCGCGGCCACGCTTGCCATGGAATGGCGCGCGTTTACAGGCTCCGACATGTACGACCTGCTCGGATCGCTTTCGGTGTTCGGGTTTCTGACGGCTTATGCGCTCGTGGCGCTTGCCCTGCCGTTTGCGCGGCGTGCCATGGGTCAGCATTCACACGTGGTGGCCGTGGTCAGCATTATCACTGTGGTGGTTCTGATTTTGATCGCTGTGTTTGATCTGCGCTCGACTGCGGACGCCGTCCATGCGCGCATTCCCTACATCTATCTCGCGTACATAGCAGCCGGTAGTGTGTGGTACGTGCTTCGCCGAGACAAGGCAGTGAACGCAAAAAGGTGAACCGAGGGATCTATGACCGCGTCATTTCGCACTTTGAGGTTCGTGGGTTCCCACTCTTTCGCCAAAAGGAAGGCGAAAGGATGGGGCACGGAGGGTCGTGATGATTGGCGTATTGCTAAACCGCGGGTCCTTCGACTTCTCACCCCTGCGACGAAGGCCTGTCGCCGGGGACCCCGACTTCGCTGCGCCCCGTTCAGGATGACAGAAAGCAAGGGGCACGAAGCGGCTCGAGAACATGCGGTCGGGGACCTAAGGCTGTGTATCGGTCTCTGGTTGCAGGAGAATCAGCAGCACAAGACCGACCACCGCGAACATGCGGAATGCCGGTTCCTGGCCGTTCCATGTATGCGATTGCCACATGAGGAACCACTCTGCGCCAACTGAGAGAAATGCGACGAGCCACATGAGCATCGAGAGCGTCAGCGCCATCACGGGAATGCGCTTTGCGGATTGGAATGCTGCGACATTTCGACGTAGAACGCGCAGCAAATTTGCGACGCCCCACCAGAGCAAAATCATGGTGACGATTTCCCACGCAATGATGGAGACATAGAAGGCGAGTTGCATTGCCGGCGAGGGGAGCGCGCGCCACATGCCGTGATTGCCCGGAAAGGTCGAATCCATCGACAGTACGTGGTGGACGAATTGATAGTTCGAATCGAAGTCCGTGAGGTTGTTGAAGACGACGAGCGTATAAAACAGTGCGATGCCCGCGACCAGCAGAGTTTTGGCAGTGCGGGTGATCACTGCGGGCACCTCCGCCAGGGCGCGCTGTCGGGATTGTGCCGCGGCATTGCCCACTTCCGTTCTGATTTTGGCATGGCTCATGCTACCGTGGAGCGGCGGCAAACCTCAAGAAAAACTCCCGTGCGCATGCTACATTCGAATGCAAATGGCTGCGGTTATCAGTCCTGAAGAAAACCTAACGGCGCTTGGATTGGCTTTGCCGCAATTGCCGGCGCCCGGCGGCAACTACGTCGCTGCGAAACGCATGGGCGCGGTCGTCTATCTCTCCGGTGTCATCTCGACAGGCGCGGACGGGGTCATCACGGGAACAGTCGGAGCTGACCGCAGTATCGAAGATGGCTACGCGGCGGCGAGGGCCTGCGCGCTCACGCAACTCGCCGTGCTTAAGCGGGAACTGGGCTCGCTCGACGCCATTGCCGAAGTGCTTACCGTGAACGGCTATGTCAACGCATCACCGGGATTCGCCGATTCGCCCGCGGTGATCAATGGGGCCTCCGATCTGCTGGTACGTGTATTCGGAGACGCCGGCCGCCATGTGCGCGCAGCTGTAGGAGTGAGCGCGCTGCCGCGCAACGCTTTGGTCGAAGTGCAAATGACGGTGCGCGTGAAGGAGCCATGAGCGAGCACGTTCTTTCCGCCGAGCCCACACACTCGGTGTGGGACCGCTCGTTGAAGCCTCGTCTGCGCATCGAATCGGGAGACGAGGTGCAGATAGAGTGCCTCGATGCGAGCGGCGGACAGGTCGCGCCGGGAACGACGGTTGCGGAGTATCTTCGCATCGATCGCACGCGCATTCACGCACTCACCGGGCCCATCTGGATTGAAGGCGCTGAACCCGGCGATGTTCTGCAGATCGACGTTTTGGCCACGCGCCATGCGGGCTGGGGCTGGAGCAGCGTGGTGGAGGGTCTTGGCTTTCTAAAAGATCGCTTCAAGGAGCCTTATCTTTTTCACTGGCTGCTCGAAGGCGAGCAAACGCGATCCCTTGAACCGGCGATTGTTCCGGTGCGGCCCTTTCTCGGCGTGATGGGAGTGGCGCGCGGCGAAGACGGAGCGTTCCGCACGCGTCCACCGGGCGCCTTCGGAGGCAATCTCGACGTACGGGAACTCTGTGCGGGATCCACGCTGTATTTACCTGTCTATAACGCTGGCGCATTGTTCAGTTGCGGCGATGGGCATGCGGCGCAGGGCGATGGCGAAGTATGCATCAATGGCATCGAATGCCCGCTCGACGTGACTCTGCGTTTCCATCTGCACAATCGCCAGCCGCTCGCTGGACCGATTGTCGAAGCCAGTGAGAGAACCGCCGCCGACTCGACAAGCGACGCCTGGGTTGTCGTCGAATCGGGAATCGACATGGCCGAGACAGCGCGCGCGGCGACGCTTCGCATGATCGAGCTGCTGGTGAGCCGCTGGGGATTCAGCGAAGTGCATGCGTACCTGCTTTGCAGTGTCGCGTTGAAATTGCGGCTTAGCCAGGTTGTCAACGAACCGATGTATACGATCAGCGGGGCACTCAGCAAACAGATCCTTCCCTCCCGGGAGCTATTTCCCCTCCGATGACCATCAACGATCCTGAAGTTGTCGCAGAACTCGAGGCGCTCTACCCGCAGTACGAGGGGGCGCTCGTGGCGAATGATGTGGAAAAACTGGTCGAAATGTTTTGGGACGGACCAAAGGTCATGCGATTCGGGGTTACCGAAAATCTTTATGGTCCCGAAGAGTTGGAAGCATTCCGGAAGGCGCGGCCGGCAGCTAATTTAGCGCGTACCGTCATGCGACTCGATATCGCGAGTTTCGGCCGCGATTTTGCAAGTATTACGCTGGAATTTGAACGGGTAACCGGCTCAAATCGAGTGCGTGGCAGGCAAAGCCAGGTCTGGGTTCGCTTCCCGCGGGGCTGGCGCATTGTCCAGGCGCATGTCTCGCTTCTTCCCGCCTGAAATGAAAGCGCCAAATCAGCCTAGGGAACCCGTAAATCTTTAGATGAAATTTATTTCCCAGCAATTATCCTTTTGATATACCACAGGTCGCTCCGAACCTGAATAAGAAGCTACTTCGCTTGAGAAGGGCAGCTTCGCGTTTCCTCTTTTTACGGGTCCCAGAATTTCAACGCTATTGCCCAACCGAGCGTTTTTTGAGATTTCAAAAAACCTCCGTGGGAACTTCTATTTCCGAGGCCGTTTTCCTTGAGGTATTCCATGAGACTGTTTTGCTCTTTGCTTCCCCGGCTGCTGATGTTCGCGGCGGCCGCTGTGCTGTGCAGTTCAGCCCTTTTGGCACAACAGACGCTTGGCGGCATAACTGGCGACGTTACGGATCCATCCGGCAGTGTAATCCCGAACGCCACGGTGACTCTGGTCGATGAGCAGACCGCGCTGACGCGTAAGACGACCACCAATGGCGCCGGCACGTACTCCTTCGTCAATCTGCCCATTGGCTCGTACACGGTTACTTACGAAGCTACAGGATTCGAGACGCAGAAGACGCCGCACATTACCGTGCAGGGAAACCGCACCGCGACGCTCAACGCCCAACTCAAGGTGGCAGCCGCAGCGGGCCAAACTATCGAGGTCGACGCGACACCCTTGATGAACGCGGTCGACACGACTAATGGCTATGTCATGGACAAGTCGCAGATCGACACTGTCCCACTGGCGACGGGCAGCTTTACGGGTCTTGCAGTGCAATCCCCTGGCGTGAATGCGGAGCTCTCCGGTGGCACTGGTGCGAATTCCGGCTTGGGAAACGCTCCCATCTGGTCCAACGGCCAGCGCGACACGTCGAACAGTTTTCTCCTCAATGGCGTGGACGCCAGCAACCTGTTCAACGGCAAGAGCACGAGCCAGGTGCCGTCGGCGCGCGTTATCAACAGCACGGGCGTCTCAAGCAGCGACGGTGCCGGCGGGGTGATTCAGACCTTGGCCTCGGTGTATCTCTCCATCGGCAACGCTATTCCAACGCCTGCTCCCGAGACCCTTTCCGAAGTTCGTGTCAACGCGTCGATGTATGACGCGACCCAGGGCTCGACATCCGGTGCGCACATCGATATGAGTACTGCCTCGGGCACAAATACCTTCCATGGGAATGCTTACTATCACCGCGGCACAAGCTGGCTCAATGCGGCACCCTTCTTCTTTAATCAGGACAACGATATTCCCGCGAATAACAAGGTGCCACAGTTGCACCGCTACACGCTCGGCGGCAGTCTGGGCGGGCCTATTATCAAAGACAAGCTGTTCGGCTTCCTCTCCTATCAGCACATTCATGTGTCGGACCAGGAGATCGGGGACTCTGTTCTGGATGTGCCGGTGGGCTTGACTGATGACCGGTCGGCCGGGGCATTGGCGAGCGTTTCCAACAACTCATTTTGCACCCCGGACGGGCAAGCTGCTGGCTTCTGCACCCCAATCACCGCGGCGAACATCGATCCGACGGCGCTCGCGCTCTTCAATTCGCCTTCGCTTCCCGGAGAACCGGGCAAGTGGCTCATCCCGAACGATGCACTCAATGGCGCGGCCCCTACAGCAGCCCACGTGGACAACGCATTTCTGCCAGGTACAGGGCGATTCACCGCTGACATGGCAGTCGCCGATCTTGACTACAACGCCACGTCGAAAGACACGCTGGCGCTGAAGTACTTCTACCAGCATGATCCGGCAATCGCTCCCTTCTCCTACTCCAGCGTTCCGGGATTCGACGAGCATCTCGACGCGGGCGCGCAGGTGATGTCCATCAACAACAGCTACATCGTGAAGTCGAACCTGAGCACGACGGAAACGTTCGGCGTCATTCGCGAAAAAATCTGGGGCGACAACCAGCAGCCTTTCGGACCGGATGCGATCCCTGGAGGCGCCGCAGGAACTGCGTCGATCAACACGTTCGGATCGAAATATTTCCCGGGCGTATCCATCTACAACGTGCTTGGCGATTCGCAACCTGCCGGGACCTCAACGGCGATTCTCAACATCGGTCCGAATGCGGAAGGACAGGCTCCGAACACGGGCGTCTTCCAGAACCGTATCTCTCCTTCCGGCAATGCGATCTGGATGCTCGGCAAACATACCCTGAGCTTCGGCGCCAGCTATAGCTACACGCAACTCAACACGATTGACAAACGCACCGGCACCGGCACCATCGCAACCGACGACTTCAGCCAGATGGTCCAAGGTTTTGTAACGCCGGGCAGTTCGGCAACGGGCTTCTATGTCAGCTCGTTCCTGCAAGGCAATGCCAACCGCTACTACCGCGCCAACCAGCTTGGAACCTATCTGCAGGATAAGTGGCAGATCACGCCTGGTCTCTCGCTGACCGCGGGAGTTCGCTATGACTGGGACGGCGGCCTCACGGAGAAATACGGGCGCATCTTCAACTTCGATCCGAAGACTTACAGCTATGAAGTGGGTTCGGACACGATTGCCAATTCCGGTCTGATCATCGCCGGCAACAATACCAACGGAACCAAGGGCGTGAGTCCAACAACGCTGACCGGCCGCCAGTGGGGTATTGCTCCCCGCATCGGCGCTGCGTGGCAACCGGGATTCTTCCACAACAAAGTGGTCGTTCGCGCGGGAGGCGGCATGTACTACGACCGCGGCGAGTTGTTCAGCTACTTCTCGCCCGGGTACGCCATCGGCACGGTCACCGGCGGTCCTTTCGGCGTCAATCAGCAACTGCCGTTCGTGAATGTTTCCAGCTGTCCCGTTGCCACGCAGTATTTCTACGAGGGCTACATCCCCACATGCGGCGGTTCTGACGCGGCAGGCAATCTCGAGAACCCCTACGGAACATCGCTGCTCGCGCCGCCGAACAATCCCAAAGCATCCGACCTCAACAACTATCTGCCGAATGCAGGGACGATTATCAACGGCTTCGGTCAGCCTATTTCGCTGGGCGTGTACGATCGAACCAATAAGCTACCGTACACATTCAACTTCACTCTCGATCTCCAGTGGCAGCCGCGGAACGACATCGCGGTCGAACTTGGCTATGTAGGCAACCGCGGTCGCCATCAGGTTATTCCAGTGCCATTCAATCAACCGGTGATCGGATCCCCCTCAAACCCCACGCTGGCAGGAGGCCCTTACCAGCAAAACTACAGCTACGGCTATAACGTTGGCGGAGCGACTCTGGATGATGGTTCGCCCTACTTGGCGAACTACGAGGGCGGCAACGTCGACGTGCGCGTTCCCTACATTGGCTATGCGGCTGAATCGATCTCATATATGGCCTCCGGTGTGGATGCCTACGACGCGCTGCAGGCGCATGTCGACAAACGCATGAGCCACGGCATGCAGGTAGGTTTCTCCTACACGTACTCACACACTTTGGATGAGCAGAGCGGTCTGGGCCTCTTCTACAACGGAAACAACCCGCTGAACCTGCGTGAGGCGTACGGCTCTGCCGACTTCGACCGCACGCATGTGATCAATTTGAACTACGTCTTCCAGGTTCCAAACATGGCGCGGGAGTCCTCGCTTACGGGCAAGATCGTCAACGGATGGTCGCTGATAGGCCTCGCTTCACTGCAGAGCGGCCAGCCCTACAGCGTCATCGACTTCTCCGGCGCAATCGGCAGCATCTACTACTCCACCGCAGATGGGATCACGAACCCGATTGTTCCTTTGGCCAACGGTTGCACAGCGAAGAAGGCCACCACCGGACATTCCGGCGCGTGGACCCCAGCCGGGAGCCCGGCGGCGCTTGATCCTGCGTGCTTTACTTTGCCGCTTTTGCCAGCCGGCGGATTGGGCGGCGCCATCCCCAGCTCTGATCCTTATGAGACTGGATTCACCACAGGACAGCGCAACATCTTCCGGCAGGCTTTCCAAAAACGCGCTGACGCTTCTCTCGTGAAGGTTTTCAACTTGAAGGAAAAGTACAACTTCAAATACACCTTCGACGTCTACAACCTCACGAACACCACGAGCTTCGACGTTCCGGGCAACGAGGTTTCGCAGAACCAGTACTACAACGCATTTCCTTCGGCCCCCAACTCAAGTGCGACAGCTCCCACGCAGGCGTTGCCCACGAACAACTGCTCATCCGACCCGAACGGCACGAATACGGGTTTCTACAACTGCCCTGGCTCCCTTGGCGTGGTTACCCACACCATCGGCAGCCCACGACAGATCCAGATGTCGCTTCGGTTCGACTTCTGATTCGACTGCAATGCAAAAAAGAGGGCGGTTCCTCACGGGACCGCCCTCTTATCTTTGAGTTGAGGCTTTGACATCGCTCCGGGATTATCCAGTTAAGGTCACCGTCAATGTCTGGTCCATCGCGGCTGCAAACGCTACATCCAGCGCATCCGACGTACTGAAAACCTTGCCTTCCACATAGCGCGCGGGAAAATCGAACTGGAGCTCGTGTTCTTCAAAGGGCCAGGGAGTCAATTGGAAGTACCGCGGACCGAGTGGAACTACCTTCACTTCAGCTGTTCCGCCGTCATTCAGCGGTAGGGGATGCAGCAGATGAGCCGGCGAAGAATACGCCACACAGGTGAGCAGAGAAAGATTGTCGCAGGCCTGCAGCAGTCGAAAATGCTCCGTGATCGTCTGATCCTGCTTCGCCAAAATCGGAAGCGATCGATCCTCTCGTATGGCGGTGCGCATATCGTCTTGAAACTTGCGCTGGTTATCGAGGAAAGCGTCAAGGAGCGCGAGCCCCTCAGGTGCAATTGTCGACCGGTCCGCGTGGGCCGTCAGCAAATTGTAGGTATGCATCGAAATCAGCAGGGCTGCATATGAATCCTTGTCTGCCATGATGCGCACCGCACGATCGCGCACGGCGAGATACGCCTCGATATCGATCTCTTCAAATGCCGAATACTTGCCCACCAACTCGATTGAGAATGCCGACGGCTTCCCCTGCCGCGTGATCACGGGGTGCGCATCGCGCGTTGTCCATCCGTCATCGTGCCGGGCGATGCCCAGCAGGACGCGTTGCCGCGGCTCCGGCTTGCGAAATATCTGGTTGCCCCATGCCGCGGCGAATGCGCCCGCCAGTTCCGCGTGATCCGGGTGCTTGATGAGCCACCAGCCGGTTTCCGTTTCCAAGCGCAACATTGTTCGTACGCCTCCTATTCTGTCGTCTGCGGAATGCTCGACTCATGCCAGTTGTGCAGGAAGAGCCATTCGAGAAACATCACGATAAAGAAAAAGGCGAATCCGAGTACGGTGGCCGCAAACACCAGTGCGAACAGGTAGCTTGTCTCCATCTGATTACTCGCATAAATGATCGCGTAGCCCAACCCACCTTCGCCTACGCGCGTCGAACCCGCGAACAACTCGCCAGTGATGCCGCCGATCACGCTGATGCCCGCCGAAATACGGATCCCTGTAAAGAGGTTAGGTGTAGCGTTAGGCAGCCGCAGTTTGAACAAGATTTGTGCCGGTGTCGCTTTGTGCATGATAAACAAGTGAATCAGGTTCTCTTCGACGCTTACCAGGCCTTGTGTCGTGTTGGCGATGATCGGCGCGAGACAAATGATGAATGTCACGATTGTTACGGAGAATATGCCGGCGCCAACCCAATTGATGATCAGCGGCGCGATGGCCACGATAGGCACCGTTTGCAGCAGGATCGTGTACGGATAGAGCGTCTGACGCAGCCAGCGCCACTGCGCAAAGATCATGGCCGTCGCCACCCCCACGACGACGCTACCGATCAAGCCACCAGCAGCTTCTTCCGTAGTGATCCAAAGGGAGTTCAAGAGCGATGGATAGCGATCGTGGAGCGCCTGCGCCACGAGCTTCGGCCCGGGCAGGATGTACGGCGGCAGGTGATTGAGCCAGACCACGGCCTGCCACAACCCAATCAGGCATAGGAACACAACGACAGCGTTGAGCGCGAGCAGTCCTTGTCGCTTCATGACATCGAAACTCCCCGAAGCAGGCGGGACGTGTGCATGACCATCTCTTCAAACTCGGTCGATTCGCGTGTTTCCGCAGTGCGTGGCCAGGGAAGAGTCACTTCCACCTGGTGCGCAATGCGTCCCGGATGCGCCGCCAGGATCACGATGCGCGAGGAGAGAAACACCGCCTCGGCCACCGAATGCGTAACAAACAGCACAGTCCACTTTTGCTCGGCATAAAGCTTAAGCAGTTCTTCGTTCAGACGATCGCGCGTCATCTCATCGAGCGCGGCGAAAGGTTCGTCCAGCAGAAGAATCCGCGGCCGGCTTACGAGGGCGCGCGCAATCGATACGCGCATCTTCATTCCGCCCGAGAGCTGGCGCGGATAACGCTGCGCTACGTGACCGAGGCTCACGAGCTGGAGCATTTGCGCAACTCGCTCCTTTCGGAGGTCGCGGGCGGCGTATTCGAGTTCGAGCCCCAGCGCTACGTTGCGCTCCACCGTGCGCCACGGCAACAGTGTCGCATCCTGAAAGATGAAGCTCATCATCTCACGGGCATTCTCGGGCGTCATCCCGTTCACTTGCACGGTGCCATCGCTGGCAGGGCTGAGGCCCGAAACGAGCTTCAGGAGCGTCGATTTGCCGCAGCCCGAGGGTCCGAGAAAAGTCACGAACTCTCCGCGTTCGACAGTGAGCGAAATGTCTTCGAGCGCGACGGACGCATTTCTGTAACGCTTCGTCACGCCCTGCAGCGCAATTTCAGGAACGGTTCCCGGTTCGTGCCTCACCATCCGGGAGTTCCTTTGATGGGGAGATAGAGCAGCGATGGATGATCGGCCGTGTGCAGGATTTGCTGCGTCGAGCGCGCCCAGTTCCAGTTGTCCGCGCATTGTGGCGGAATATCGGTCGAGGGATTGCGGTCGTAGAGAGGAAACGCCGAGCTGGCGATCTCCAGTCGGACGCGCTCACCCTCCGCCAGCACAAAAGCGATCGGCTCAAGCGAAAACTCCCATGCGTGGACTTGATCGGCTGTGTAGCCTGCCTCGCGAAAGAGCCACGAGCTTCGTGCGATCCCGATGCAGAGGAATTCAGCGCGGCCCGCCGCTGTGACGCGCACGAGCTTCGCAACAAGGTCCGCTTGGCCCGCAGATGTAGCGGCATAGAGCTTCACGCGCGGCTGGCCGAAGACCTCTGTTGGTTGCTGGACGGGCTCGGACGTGTAGACCAGCAGGTTGTTCCCCATTTCGAGAGGTGCCTGATCAAAAGGACCGCTCAACGCCTGCGGACCACCGGGCGCTATTACCGGCACCTCGGGATCATAGACAAACACATCGCGGGGCTCCTCGATCTCCGGCGCGTTGGGAGAGAGGCACCCGTCTCCTTCGCGCGCATTGGCGTTGCCCCCACCGTGTAGATAAAGCGTGTATGTCTCCTCATTCCAGTCGTGGGCTCCGCGCCAGTTGTTGATGCCCATTCGAAAATAACGGACACGCGCGTCCATCGAGAATTCGGATGTATCTTTCAGCCAATGATTGAACCAGCGGAGCAGGATCTCGTTGGTGTTGAGATTCGCGGCCTCTCCCAGGTTGGTATCGCCGATGCGATCTCCCCAGGGAATGTGGACCCACGGGCCGACGAAAAGATACTGATGTTCGCGTGCAAATTCCGTGCCCGCGCCCTTGCGCAGCGCAAGATAGCCTGCGATGGAGCCCTCGAGATACGTGTCGTACCAGCCTGCTATGTGCAGCGCCGGTACTTTGATTTGGTCGATGCGCGTGCTGACGTCCTGCGAGGTCCAATATTCGCCGGGCTCGCGGTGTGCAAACCAATCGCGTACATAGCTGGGCAACGCAGGATCGGTAATCGCTGGATGCTCGGCATAGGGAACTTGGGCGGCTTGCGCACGAATGTTGGTCCATGCCCCCTCCAACTTGTTGCTTGCCTCGCGAAGATTTTTACGTTTCGCGTCTTCACGCAGCATTTGGATGCCCCACGCGAGCGCCGAACTCAGTCGAAGCGCGCCTTGGTGGTAAAACCAGCCGTGATAAAGATCAGTGGCCGTCATGTGCGGCGCGATGCACTGGAGCCCCTCTGGCTGCTCTGCCGCGGCCAGCAATTGCGTTGCGCCCTGGTAGGAGAATCCATACATGCCAATGCGGCCGTTGCAGGCCGTTTTCGTACGCAGCCACGAGATCGTCTCCGCGCCATCGCGACCCTCATGACGAAATGGATAGAATTCGCCTTCCGATCCGCCGCGTCCGCGCACGTCCTGAATCGCAACGTGGAATCCCTGTTGCGCGAACCAAACCGGATGCGCGTAGACCACGGTTGATGCGATGTCGCGGCCGTACGGTTGGCGCATCAGGAGCGTGGGCCAAGGCCCCTCGCCCGCTGGATAGTAATGATCGGAAACCAGTGTGACTCCGTCGCCGAATTTGCAACGAATGCCTCGCTCGAGGCGAACTCCGTTGCCGCAATCGATGAGTGGCATTTGTCAGGCCCCGTGTTTCGGCTCGAAGTTATACATCGCGACCAGAATCTCGGCGATTCGTGCCGCCGCTTCCCTGGCCCATCGCTGACCGTTCTCCGCAGTGGCAGCGGTTGGATCGCCTAACACGCCGCTCGGCGCAATGTCGCGCGTGAGCCATGCGAAGTTCGCCGCTGATCCTTCTGGCTTCAGCAACTCCGGATCATCGACTCGCGCAATATAGTTTGTCGTGTATTCTTCCGGATGCACCAACTCAGGCGTTCCGTGCAGCAGGTATGCGGTTTCAATCTCGCCGGCGTGAAAGCCGTAGGTGCGCTCCTGTTTGCTTACGCCGTCAAAGGTCGCGCCGGGCGATCCGAAGAGCGAGAAAGTCCGTAGCCCGAACTCGGCGCGCAAATCCCGTGCCAGCACGTCGACGAGCGATGTATTGCCGCCGTGGGTGTTGTAAAGAACGAGCTTTTTGAAGCCGCTCGCTGCGATGCTCGCGCCCAGGTCACGTACGACAGCAAGAAATGTCTGCGCGCTCACCGAGAGTGTTCCCGGGAATCCGAGATGTTCGTTGCTTTTGCCGTAGCAGACTGGAGGCAACGCATAAATCGACAAATCAGACGGCACCAATTGCAGCGCTTTGCCGAGAAGGAGATTATTGATCAGGGTATCGGTCGCGAGAGGCAAGTGATGGCCATGCTGCTCGATCGCCGCTGTTGGCAATACGAGCAGCGTGGTCTCGCGCGAAAGTGCGTCTACCTGCTTCCAAGTGAGATAGGCGAAATTGCGCCCGTCGGGGATCCAGGTTTTCACGGCGCGACCGCCTGTTTTTGAAAGCTGATCATCTTGCCGGGATTGAGCAAACCGCGGGGATCGTATTTCTGCTTGGCCGCTAATTGGATATTGTCAGAGCGAAAACGCCCGCCGTCTTCAAGGTAATTTACATGCGGGTTTGCAACAAACACGCTGATTGACCGGCAAAACGCAATCATGTCGTTCAGACGCTCTTCCGTCGTGAAGCGGACGACTGGAATCGCTCCTGGAATTACAACCCCCTCACCATTCTTCATAAACTCGATGTGAAACAGAATCTCGTTGCCGTAGCGCTCGCGAAGTTTGCGGAATTGCTCGCGGCATTCGGTCGGTGAAAAACCGCATTGCAAATAGGTGTATGCGGCATCGGCCTTCATCGCCCAGAGCGTGGTGTGGTTCCATGTGTAATCGCTCAGCAGCGGTTGTGTACGCGGTCCATCGTATGCACCGGAAAACGTTACTTCGCCGCCGGCTGCTTTCGCTGCTGCGGTCAAAGCATCCAACTGCGCGGCTGCAATCATGATTAGCGCCATCGATTTTCCATCGCGCGCAAGCTTCTTGATGGGCGTAAAAAAGGAAGGAATCGGCCACTCGAAGACCGTTGCCAGTCGCTTTGTCCAGGCCGAGTCCGTTGCGATTGATTCCGTAAATCCAAATGCCTCGTCGTAGGTGTCGAACACTGCGGTACATTGCGTCCACTGCTCGGCCTTCGCCAGCGCGAACCAGATGCGCGTAAGAACGCCATTCGTGCCCCAGGCATGCAGGATTTCGTGCACCCCCGCGCCTTCGTGCAGGACCACGCGCGGCTCGTCTTCCATCGTTACCACTTCAAATGCGCGCACCGTGTCGAAGTCGCGCAGGCCGCCGTGAGTCACCGAGCCGATTCCGCCGGAGCCTCCGGCGAGGAATCCGCCGACGGATGCCTTCACCAGAGTTGATGGGTACATGCGGAGTTCCCAGCCTTGCTTGCGCGCTTCGGTTTCAAGTGCGCCAAGGCGCAGACCGGGCTGGCAGACGGCGACTCCATCCGGGGTGATCTGCTCGAGCTTGTCCATCAGCGAAAGATCGAGAACGATGCCGCCGTGCAACGGTACGCACTGTCCGTAGTTCCCCGTACCTGCGCCACGAACGGTTACCGGGATTTCGTTGCGACCAGCGAAACGAAGAACGGCGAGTACCTCTTCTACATTTACCGGCTGTACCGCGATGTCTCCGTTTTTGCTTGCCAATTTGGGCCGCAGGACTGGCGAGTACCAGTAGAAATCGTGGGACAAACGCCCCAGCACAGCAGGCGCGGTCAAGACGCGCGCGGGATCGGCAACAACCGCCGACAATCCTTCTGCAAGCCGGTCATACATGAGAAGAGACCTCTTGAGCAAAAAGCGCTTGCGTGTGGTCCATCATTTGCGCTTGCGGCTCGACCAGCGACGGATCGCGCGCTGCATGGTCGGGTGGGTAAACAGAGCATAGCATTCGTCGCGCAGAATCGGGCCCTCGACGATGCAGCGCATATCGCTGCGCGCGGCCACCTCTTCCGCGGGGATTTGAATCTGATTGAAATGCCGGTTCGCGTCTTCAATGGTTGCGCCGTAGACGACGCGATCGACGCCAGCCCAGAGTGCCGTGCTCATGCACATGGGGCACGGCTCGCAGGTGGTGTAGAGCGTGTACCCCGCCAGGGAAAGCTGTTTGAGCCTTTTGGTCGCCAGGCGGATGGCTCGCACCTCAGCATGCGCGCTTGGATCAAACTCCTGCGCCACGTTGTTGAGCGCATTCAGAAGCGTCTCGCCGGATTCTGTCTGAACGATCGATGCGCCGAAGGGGCGCGGACGCTCGGTCTTCAGCGATCGGGCCGTAAAAGAGATGAGCGCCTTCATGCGTTCCGTGTCCTTCTTCAGATTGCGCAGTAACCGCTTGGGCACGGTGCACGCGGCCATCGAAACAACACCCATACTCGAACTTAGCATGCCGTTCCGAGGGTGCAGGACACAAAAACCCTTCTCTTATGCGGTCTTTATACCGACCCGTCTTGTGCCCAATCCGATACCGGCAATCAGCACCTACAATCGCAGTATGACCGCACTCCCATGGACGCTCCGTAGCCTCAGGGCCGCTCTCGAGGAGGGCAGTGTCCGGCCCTCTGAACTGGCCGAGAAGGCTCTGGCCTCTGCGAATCGGAATGCGGGTCAGAATACGTATCTCTGGCGCGATGCGAAGTGGACTTTGGCGGAAGCGGCGCGTGCGGAGACCGTCTCATGCGGCGAGGGCGGTCCATTTGGCGATGGCCGCGACGCACTTTGGGGCTTGCCCATCTCCGTAAAAGACTGCTTCGATCTGGCCGGTGCGCCCACGAGCTGCGGCGTTCACTTCTATCGCGACCTGAACGGAATTGCGACGCGCGATTCATGGCTTGTGGAGCGGCTGCGTGCAGCAGGTGCGGTCATTACCGGCAAGACACATCTTCATCCGCTGGCCTATGGCATCACCGGCGAAAATCCTGAATTCGGCGATTGTGTGCAACCGGGTGACGCCGGGGCACTCACCGGTGGGTCGTCTTCCGGTGCAGCGGCCAGCGTACTGGAGGGCTCCGCCGTCGCTGCCATTGGCACGGACACGGGCGGCTCCGTGCGCGCGCCCGCGTCGCTGTGCGGTTTAGCTGGCTACCGAGCGTCGTTGGGACGCGGCGACTGGCGTGGCGGAGCGCATCTGGCGCAAGCCTTCGACACGATGGGGTGGCTTTTTAGAGATCTCGAGGACGCGCCGCTGCTTGGGGCGGTATTCGCGCCAGGGCATGTCGAGCCGCGCGCGGACTTCAACCGCTTTGCCGTAATCGACGACAAGTTCTTGCACGATTGCGATCCGGAGATTGTGGACTCCCTGCACGGGGCTGCCGCCGACCTTGAATCGCTCGGCCTCCGAAAATTCGAGTTCGATCCGGCCTGGTGGACTGGTTCCTTCGAGACCTTTGCGCCGATCCAGGCGTGGGAGGCTGCGCGCATTCATGCCGGCCATTTCGATGAATTCCAGCCAGCCATTCGCGAACGGCTGGAATGGGGATTGCGCATCAGCGAGGCCGAGATTGCTGCGCTACGCCAGCGTCATGCCGATTTCAATTCACATATCGACGAGCTTTTCTCGACGCACGAATTGCTTCTGATGCCTGCCACACCTGTTTCCCGCCTCACGGTAGGAGCAGATCACAGTCAGACGCGCGCGCGTTTACTGCGCTACACAACGCCGTTCAGCCTCGCCGGCGTACCGGTCGTCACCCTCCCCGGTAGAGCGGGCGGCATGCAATTGGCCGCGGCCCGCGGGAATGACGAGCCTTTGCTGGAGCTCGCCGCGCGGATCGGCGCCCAGAGAAAGAGGGCAGCTGAGCAACCGATTGCGTGATACGTTTCATTTCAAGCCCTAGTTCGCGGACCGCGTGAATTCGCACTTTGAGGTTCGTGCCCTCCCACCCATTCGCCAAAAGAAACGCGAATGGATGGGGCACGGAGATGGTACAAATACACGCGGTCACAGCCCTAGTTTCTCTGAGGTCCAGCAGTGAGATACCTACGATTTCTCTCGGCCGCATTGACTGCGATCTTCGTCCTGGCGCTGCTTCTCACCGGCTGCCGATCGCAGCAATCGCCTAACAGCGGCCTCACACCGGTGAGCATGCAGCTTGACTGGTATCCGCAGCCCGAGCACGGGGGGTTTTTCACCGCAGCGCTCGATGGTTATTACAAAGCGGAAGGCCTCGATGTGACGCTTCTGCCATTGCCGCAATATGGCAGCGTGGCGCAACTTGTCTCTACGGGAAAGGCGGACTTCGGCCTCGGCTCAAGCGACCAGATTCTGGAGTGGGACTCCAACGGGCTACCGCTTATTGCAGTCGCGGTGACGATGCAGCACGACCCGCAGGCGGTGATGGTGCACAAGAATTCGCCGGTCCACGATTTCAAGGACCTTGAAGGCCAGACCATCGCCGCCCAAACAGGCGCTACCTGGCTCAAGTACGTTATCTCGCGGTACAACCTGCACCAGGTTCGCCAGATTCCATCGACGCTGTCGATCGCGAACTTTCTCGCTGATCCGAACTACGTCCAGCAGATATTTATCACCAGCGAGCCGTTCTTCGCCAAGCAGGCCGGCGCCGACGTTCGCACAATTCTTATCAGCTCATCCGGCTACGATCCTTACCGAGTTCAGTTTACTACGCAGGATTTCGTCGCGCAGCATCCAGACATCGTGGCGAAGTTTGTGCGGGCGAGCATCCGTGGGTGGCAGGAGTATTTGCGTAATCCCGGCCCGACAAATGAATATCTGCTGAAGCTGAACCCCGCGCTGAATCCCGCGCAGGAGGCTTACACTGCACAGGCTTTGCGGGGCGGCGGATTCATCACCGGGGGCGATCCGAGCGGTGCGCAAACCGGACGAATGACAGCGGCCCGGTGGCAGATCAGCTACGAGCAACTTAAATCGCTCGGGATTCTGCATGGGTCGATCGACCCAACGACCGCGTATTCGCTGAAGTTTGTGCCGTAGACTATCCCGACTCGGATCGCTCCAGATTCCCCGTCCTCGCTTGTTGAGGTCTGAGCTTGCCGACCCTTTCGCCACGATATCGAGCAGCAGGTCCTTCGACTTCTTCACCCCTGCGACGAAGACCTGTCGCCGGGGACCCCGACTTCGCTGCGCTCCGTTGAGGATGACAGCAGTCGGTGCGGGTTCGTGCTTTCCCATGTCTCAGAAGCGAGACATGGGGCACCTCTGTTCGTACCTATGGTCGCTTCCCGAATGGGTCCGTGCTTTCCCACCCTTTCGACAGAAAGAAAGCGAAAGGATGGGGCACGGAGTAGTTTGGCGTTCGCTGCTGCCCCAGCTCTAGATTTGCGATGCTTCCAGCGGGCTCAGGATCAGATTCGTGATATTCGAAACAATCGCTTCATAGGCGAATCGTGGATCGGCAGAAAGCTTCTTCCAATCCGGATCGTTGCGGAAGATATCCCACTTTGCGTCCAACTCTGCGCTGTCGGCAAAGCTCAGCATGTAGGTCAGGTTAGGCATGCGGGGACCAACGAGCGTATCGCCAAAGAAGACCATGTGGAAGCCGGCTTTGGCGAAAATCTCAAACTCGCCGGAGTGGAACATCTGCACCTTCACCACGTGGTCTTTGTAGCTCGGGCTCTCATAGGTACGAAGCTGGAAAATTCGCTTCGTTTTCGTGGCCGATGAGGGCGGCGGGGTCAGCTTCGGCCATCCTTCAAATGCCGAGAGGAGCGAATACTCCACGCGCTGAAAAGCCGGCGCGATGGCAGGCGCACTCAAGAAGGGATCTGCTGCTTTCAGGAATTCAGTATCCTGCGCAAGATGCAGATCCACTTCGGCGAGCGCGGCCAGATCCGAGGCCGGGATCAATATGTCATAGGTCGGCGTTTCGGGACCGATGTCGACGCGGAAGGCGCCGACCGGCCCCATACCCATGCGCGTCAGGGCCGGAATCAGCGCGCCGCTCAAATAGGTTTCAGTCAGCTTCTGCTGCGGACCGGACTGCAGAAAGTAGCGGCGAAGCTGATAGAACTCGCGTGTGTGTTCAGCACGCATTTGTGTCCCCCCCAACATGGCCGCAGCCGAAGAGGCTAGAGAAGCCGCGAGAAATTTCCGCCGTTGCATTGTCCCTCCGAGTCAGAACCACTGTACAGGATTGAGCGTTCGAGCGCTGGTGGCTTGTTGCGGTGGTTGAAACCCCGCCTCCCTCCGCATCGAGCTTTGTCCGCAGCTTGTGAAGTCGTGCCCCTTTAAACCATCCAACCGCTCAGAAGACTCAAACCACTTACTCTTCCCCGATGTCTTCGTTCCAGACTTCGGGGTGTTCGGCAATGTAGCCTTCAAGAAGCTCACGGCACGCGCTGTCGTCCAGATCGATGACGTCAACGCCATTCTCGCGCAGCCAGTCCAGTCCGCCGGCAAACGTGCGGCTCTCGCCCACCACAAGCGTACCGATCCGAAATTGCCGCACCAGCCCGCTGCAATACCAACAGGGAGCAAGGGTGGTCACCATTACCATGTCGCGATAGCTGCGCTGGCGGCCCGCACGCCGAAAGGCATCCGTCTCGCCATGCACGCTGGGATCGTTCTGCTGCACGCGCCGGTTGTGCCCGCGGCTGACCAACTCGCCCTTGCGCTTAAAGAGCGCTGCGCCGATCGGAATGCCGCCTTCGACGCGGCCCAGCCGAGCCTCTTCGAGGGCCACGGCCAGCATCCTCTTGTACAGCTCGGTATCGACGCCCTTCTGCGTCCCTGCGTCCACGGCCACGATCGCCTCACCCAACGGTCTTCCCGGTTCGATCATACGAGATTGAAGCGCTTGCTATGCCCTTCACAGCCCCCGATTCTGGTCTCGTTTCTTTCTTAAGAATTGTTAAGCAAATCCCGGCTGCTGGATTGCGGCGACTTCAACATGTGATTGAAGGCGCAATAGTTATGGCGTCCGGCTTTCCCGCGCGACGTGGATGTTTCTTGCCTTTAGGGCGAGCCGAGCTTCGGAAGCCAGCAGAGCGCTTGACTTCGAGCGCGCTTTAAGTTGTACGGTGATGTTATGCAGAACCCGGGATACACCATACGAAGCATGGCAGAGCGGTGCGGAATGACCGCGCACACGCTTCGCTACTATGAGCGCGTAGGGCTGATTCAGCCGGTTGGACGCGCGCGCAACGGTCACCGGCGCTATTCCGAGGCCGACGAGGCCTGGCTCCATTTCCTCCATTGCATGCGGGCGACGAGCATGCCGATTCGCGAAATGCAACGTTATGCCGAGCTGCGCGAACTGGGCGATGCCACGTCGCTTGAGCGGCGCAAGATTCTTGAAGACCATCAAACCGGCATAGCCGAACAGATCGTAGAATTGCAGCGGGCCCACGCGCTCCTCACACACAAGATTGCCAACTACAAGATGATCGAAGAGCGCATTCGTGTTACCAACCCGGTCCTGGCCGAACCGGAAGTCGATCGCGCGCTTGAGCCCGTTGGCTGACGAGCATCAAAACACTCAGAGGTAGTCACCATGAAGACCTGCAGGTTGGGCTCGCATGGTCCGGTGGTCTCGGCCATTGGCCTTGGCTGCATGGGCATGAGCGAGTTCTATGGTGGGCGCGACGACCAGGAATCCCTGGCCACCATCGATCGCGCTCTTGAACTGGGTATCGATTTTCTCGATACTTCGGATGTTTACGGCCCTCACAAAAACGAAATCCTGGTGGGCAAGGCGCTCAAGGGGCGGCGGAATCGATTTTTTGTCGCGACCAAGTTTGGCATTGTGCGCGACCCGTCCGATCCGACGCGCCGGGGCGTCGATGGCAGCCCCGCCTATGTACGCAAGTCGGTCGAAGGCAGCCTGCAGAGACTTGGCATCGAGACCATCGACCTCTATTACCAGCATCGGGTCGATCCCAAGACTCCTATTGAAGAGACAGTGGGGGCCATGGCGCGGCTGATCGAGGAAGGCAAGGTCCGCTATCTTGGTCTCTCAGAAGCGGCACCGGCGACTATTGAGCGTGCACATCGTGTCCATGCCATCACCGCGCTGCAGACTGAATACTCCCTTTGGACGCGGGACCCGGAGCCGGAAATTCTGCCCACCTGCCGTCGTCTCGGGATCGGATTTGTCGCTTACAGTCCGCTGGGGCGGGGATTTCTGACTGGTGCGATCAAGAGCCCTGACGACTTCGACCCTGACGACTATCGCCGGAACAGTCCCCGTTTCCAGGGCGAGAACTTCCAACGCAACCTAGAGCTGGTTGCAAAGGTCAGGCAGTATGCAGAGGCTGCGGGCATGACACCCGGTCAACTTGCGCTGGCTTGGGTGATGGCACAGGGCGAAGATATTGTTCCACTACCCGGAACGAAGCGCCGGAAGTATCTTGAGGAAAATGCGGCTGCAGTAGATTTCACGCTTTCTCCAGAAGTGGTAAATTCTTTGCGTGAAATATTCCCCCCGGACGCCGTATCCGGCGATCGGTACGTGCCGGCGATGAAGGCATTGGTCAACGTTTAGCTTCTTGGGTCTGATGATCTGTTCCTGGATTCTTGAAGCAGGCCCTGGAAGAACCGAGCTACCGATTCGCGACGATTCTCCACGTTTCGATTCGGTCTTTTCACTCGACAGGAATGATTCTTCGTTCCTCGTCGAATCACCCTTTCTACCCTTGTCGGAGACTCGGGTAGGATGGCGGCACGGGATTCGTCCCGAGGAGGTCCCCTGTGGCAGATACGCTTCCTCTGCATCTCAAGCACCTGCGCGCCCAATCGCCTCAAAAGGAGCTGGCTCCGGACCAGCAGACGGTGGAGTTAGAGCCGTTGCCTCCGCCCAATTCTACGGCGAGCGGCGGGCGATTCAGTCGCCGGTCGTTTCTTTCCGGCATTGGCGCGACGGGGCTTCTGGCTGGCGCTGCCCCGTTAGCTGCGGCTGCTCCAGTGATTGCTCCCGGGGCCGATGAGACGACAGACGCCGCGGGAACCACGACAGTCTCTCTCCGCATCAATGGCAAGGACTGCACGCTGCGGGGCTTGGATACGCGCGCCACGTTGCTTGATACGCTGCGCGAGCGGATCCATCTTACCGGCACAAAAAAGGGCTGCGATCACGGCCAATGCGGCGCATGCACTGTGCATGTGAATGGTCGCCGGGTGAACAGCTGCCTCTCCTTCGCGGTGATGCATGAAGGCGATGAAATCACCACCATTGAAGGGATTGGACAGCCCGACAACCTGCACGCGATGCAAGCGGCGTTCGTGGAACATGACGGCTATCAATGCGGCTACTGCACAAGCGGCCAGATCATGAGCGCGGTTGCGCTGCTCAAAGAGCCCATCGGACCCGCGGATGAAGACATCAAGCACGCCATGGCAGGCAATATCTGCCGCTGCGGCGCCTACACCAATATTGTTGCCGCGGTGAAACGCGTGCGGGCGCAAGCCTGACGAAGGAGAAGACACCATGCAGACTTTTAACTACGTCAAGGCATCGAGCGTCGATAAGGCACTGGCGGGTGCACCTTCAGGCAAGTTTATTGCCGGGGGCACCACGCTCGTAGACCTGATGAAGCTCAGCGTCGAGCAGCCTGCTGCACTGGTCGATATCAATCTGCTGCCGTTGGACAAAATAGAACCGCTGCCGGACGGCGGATTGCGCATCGGCGCGCTGGTTCGCAACTCCGATCTGGCCTGGAATGCTGATGTGAAGGATAAATACGCAGTGCTGTCGGAGGCTCTTCTTTCCGGGGCGTCTCCGCAGCTGCGCAACATGGCTACTACTGGTGGCAACCTGCTGCAGCGGACGCGGTGCGCCTATTTCCGCGAGCCGAGCGCCGGGACACCTGGCGGTTATGGCTGCAACAAGCGCACGCCCGGCACCGGCTGCGCAGCGCTTGAAGGATTTCACCGAACCCATGCGATTCTAGGCACCAGCGAGCACTGCATCGCGACGCATCCTTCTGACATGTGCGTGGCGATGGCCGCTCTCGAGGCCGTGATCCACGTGGAAGGCCCGAAGGGAAAGCGGACGATTCCCTTTGCAGAGTTCCATAAGCTGCCCGGCGATACGCCCAACATCGAGAACGCGCTGGCACCGGGCGAATTGGTCACGTATGTCGACCTGCCTAAACCGATTGAAGGATCGAAGTCGGTGTATCTCAAGCTGCGAGATCGCGCCAGCTACGAGTTCGCGCTTTCCTCGGCCGCTGTCGTCGCCAAGGTCGAGGGCGGACACATCCGCTATGTGCGGGTTGCAATGGGTGGTGTGGGTACAAAGCCCTGGCGATCGCACGAGGCCGAAGCCGCTCTGATGGGCAAAGCCGCAGATGCTGCAACGTTTCGAAAAGCAGCCGAAGCTGCGCTTGCCGCCGCAAAGCCCCGTACCGACAATGTCTTCAAGGTCGAACTGGCAAGGCGCTGCCTGGTCCGCACGCTCAAGCTCGCAACTGCCTAGATTTCGAAATGAGTAACCAGGTTTCTCTTACGAGACCGTAAATCAACCCTGGACGGATCGCGGCTTCAAGGAGATCACAATGGCGACCGATACACTTCCCCACGCTTCCAACATTATTGGCGCGGCCGTGCCTCGCATCGATGGCCCATTGAAGACGACGGGCACCGCGCGCTACGCGGTCGATCATGACTTCCCTAACTTGGTTCATGCTGTCGCCGTGCAAAGCACCATCGGCAAAGGACGGATTCGCTCGCTCGATGTCGCTGCCGCCGAAAAAATGCCCGGTGTTCTGCTCGTCCTGCGCCATGGCAACATTCAGAACGTCTTCCGCACATTCCCGCGCCAGCAGGATGGGGCGATGGCCGAGTCACGCGCTCCGTTTGAGGACGAGAACATCTACTATTGGGGCCAGTACATCGCAGTCGTAGTGGCCGAGACGTTGGAACAGGCAAAGGCGGCCGCCTCTGCGGTTCGCGCGGACTACGAGGTTGAACCGCCCGACGTCCGCACTGACCTGAGTGCGGACTTCGACGGCAAGCGCGAAAGCAGCTGGAAACGCGGCGATCCCGATCAGGCCCTGACGTCCGCGCCGGTGGTGATCGATCAGACCTACTCCACTCCGGTAGAAACACACAACCCGATGGAGATGCATGGAACGGTCGCGGTGTGGGATGGCGACAACGTAACTCTCTACGACAGTTCGCAGGGGGTCGTCAGTTTTCGGACGGTCATGTCTGAGGTTCTCGGGGTGCCACGCGAAAACGTCCGCATCATCTCGCGGTTCATTGGTTCAGGTTTCGGGGGCAAGCTTTCTCCGTGGCCGCAGGCAACGCTCGCGGCCGCGGCGGCGCGCCAGTTGAGCCGGCCAGTGAAGCTGAGCGTGGACCGGCGCATGATGTTTTCCAATGTCGGTCATCGTCCGCGCACGCAGCAACGCATTCGATTGGGCGCCACGCCGGACGGCAAGCTCACGGCGATCCGGCACGACTTCTACACAGAGACCTCCCAGCTCGACGACTTTGTGGAGCATTGCGGCGAGCAGACTCCGTTCATTTACAGCTGCCCGAATCTCGAAGTGACGACGGCTATGGTCCGGCGCAGTGTGGGTGCCCCGGCGCCCATGCGCGGTCCCGGCGCGGTGCCTGGCCTTTTCGCGCTCGAATCGGCGATCGACGAGCTAGCGGTGAAGCTCAAGATGGATCCTCTCGAGCTGCGTTATAAAAACGATGCCGAGCGCGACGAAGGCAAGAATCTTCCCTTTTCCTCGCGCCATTTGAAGGAGTGCTACCAAGTAGGCGCCGAAAAGATTGGCTGGAAGCAGCGCACGCCCGAAGTAGGCTCGATGCGCCGTAACGGCAAGATCATTGGCATGGGCGTAGGCGCCGCATCGTGGTCGGCAGCGCGCATTCCCTGCACCGCTTCATTTGAGTTCTGCCCCAACGGTCGCGTTTGCGTGCGCTGTGCGACGCAGGATATCGGTACCGGAACCTACACGCTCTTTGCGCAGGTCGCTCATGCGAAGACCGGCGTGCCTCTGGATCGCATCGATGTCTTCCTCGGGGATTCCTCGCTTCCGGATGGGCCAACCTCCGGTGGTTCCATGGTGACCAGCGCCATTCTGCCCGCGGCCACAGCAGCTGTGAGCCAGGCGGTGACACGCCTGCTCAACATTGCTGCGCAAACGCCCGGTTCGCCGTTCCATGGGGCTCATCCTGACTCGCTCACCATCGCGGATGGCCGCGTGGTCTCGAAGGAACAGCAACCCCAGGTCGTTGGTGTGGCGATGCGTTCCGGCGCCGATCTCACTGCCAACGGGCTTCCGTTCGAAGAGGTGTTGCGCCTCGCGAATCTCAGCGGCATCACCGCAACGGGACATACGTTTCCATCTTTCGAAGATCCGAAGGCCCAGAAATATTCGCTGCATTCTTACGGCGCGCATTTTGCCGAAGTGGAATGGGAACCGGAGATTGCTCACCTGCGCGTGAGCCGCATTTTTTCCATCTTCGATTGCGGCCGCATCATCAACACGAAGGCCGGCACAAACCAAATTCTCGGCGCGGCGGTGATGGGCGTGGGTATGTCCCTGTTTGAGGAAACGCATTACGACAAGCACTTCGGCCAGCCCATCAATGGCAACTTTGCGGACTATCTTGTCGCCACGTGCGCCGACCTGCCCGATCTCGACGTGACGTTTCTGGACTATCCAGACCTGATCGTGAATGAGTATGGCGCGCGCGGCATCGGCGAAATCGGTATGGCAGGTGTAGCGCCGGCTATTGCTTCGGCCGTGTACCACGCCACCGGCGTTCGCGTGCGCGAATTGCCGATCCGCATTGAGGATCTGTTGCAGTCGAAGGTGCTCGAAGTCTGAAGAGGAATACGGTGCCCAGTCGCTGCAAGAAGTGTGATCAGCAAGAAAGGCAAGCATGAGCAAGACCGATTCAATCATTGGCACGGCAACACCACGCATTGACGGACCGTTGAAGACCACCGGCGCTGCCGAATACGCGGCTGACTTTCACTTCGATCGCATGGCGCATGCCGTGCCTGTTGGCGCCTCGATCGCCAGTGGGCGCATTGCCAAGCTCGACACGAGCACTGCGGAACAGATGCCCGGCGTGCTGCTGGTGCTCCACCACGGAAATATTGGCCCGCTCTATCGCACGGTCCCCGGCGATGACAACGCCACGAACAGCGAAGTGCGCTCTGCGTTCGAGGATGATGTCGTTCGGCATTGGGGACAGCACGTCGCTGTCGTGATCGCAGAAACGCTCGAGCAGGCGACCGCCGGCGCCGCTGGTGTGAAAGTCGAATACGAACCGCGGGCGGCGAATCTGCGTGCGAACCTCGACGACTACACCGGAGAGCGCAAATCTGTTTCCAAGCGCGGCGATCCGGATGCGGCCTTCACTTCGGCACCGGTCAAAGTCGACCAGACCTATATCACGCCGGTTGAGACGCACAACCCGATTGAGTTGCACGCCTCCGTGGCTGTATGGGAAGGCGACCGCGTTACGCTCTACGAGACCTCGCAGGGCGTCGTCAATCATCGCGCCGTGATGGCGCAGGTGCTTGGTCTTCCCGTCGAAAACGTTCGTGTGGTTACGCGTTTTCTCGGCTCCGGATTTGGCGGCAAGCTCTTTCCGTGGCCCCACACCGCCATGGCGGCGGTTGCCGCGCGGCGGCTGAATCGCCCGGTCAAGCTGAGCATGAATCGGCGCATGATGTTTTCCAGCGTCGGCTATCGACCTCGCACCGAACAGCACATCAAGCTTGGCGCCACAAAAGAAGGCAAACTGCTGGCCCTGCGCCATGACTATCTCAACGTCACGTCGCAGCTCGACGACTTTAACGAAGGTTGCGGCGAGGCAACGCCCTATCTCTATAGTGTGGCGAACCTCGAGGTCACCAGCGGTCTGGTTCGTCGTCATGTCGGCGCGCCGATGTACATGCGCGGTCCCGGCGCGGTGCCTGGACTTTATGCGCTCGAGTCGGGCGTGAACGAGCTGGCCGAGCAGTTGAGCATCGATCCGCTTCAGCTGCGGCTGATCAACGATGCGGAGAAAGACGAGAGCAACAACATGCCGTTTTCCTCGCGTCATCTGAAGGAGTGCTTCGAAGTCGGAGCGAAAAAGTTCGGATGGGATAAACGTACTGCCGGCGTTGGATCGATGCGGCGTGATGGCAAAATTCTCGGCTGGGGCCTGGCTGGCGCGAGCTGGGTTGCGCTGAGGCTGCCATGTACAGCCTCCGTCGAATTTTGTGCCGACGGGAGGCTTTGCGTTCGCTGCGGCACACAGGACATCGGTACCGGCACCTACACCATCTTTGCGCAGGTTCTCAGCGAAAAGACTGGCGTCCGCCTCGATCGCATCGATGTGATTCTTGGTGACAGTGCGTTACCTGATGGGCCGATGTCGGGCGGCTCCATGGTCACGGGCTCGGTGCTGAATGCGATCGCTGCGGGCGCCGATGGCGCGATTCAGAAGCTGCAAAAGCTTGCCGCATCCACCGAAGGTTCGCCGTTCCAAAATGCGAAGGTAGAAAACGTGGCGTTCACCAACGGACGTCTCCATGTAAAGGATCAGAATCCTGACAATGGCATACACTTCGCCGAACTTCTGAAGATGGCGCGGCTCAATGGCCTCAGCGCCGAGGGAAAAACGCAGCCGTCCTGGGAAGACCCAAAGGCCAAGGGCGTCTCGCTGCATTCTTATGGCGCACAGTTTGTCGAGGTGGAGTGGGAGCCCGAAATTGCACGCCTGCGCGTGAGCCGCGTGGTCACAGTCATCGACGCTGGACGCATCATCAATCCGAAGTCAGCGGCCAATCAGATTGCAGGCGCCGTCGTGATGGGTGTCGGTATGGGATTGCTTGAGGAAACCGTCTACGATCAGCGATCGGGTCAGCCCATCAACGGCAGCATGGCCGATTACCTGATGGCTACATGCGCCGATTCGCCCGATATTGACGTGACCTTCCTTGATTATCCCGATCCCGCGATGGGCGAATATGGTGCACGTGGCGTGGGCGAGATCGGCCTTGCTGGTGTTGCCTCGGCCATCACCGCAGCGGTGTACCACGCCACGGGCGTGCGCGTCCGCGAGTTGCCGGTGCGCATCGAACATTTGCTGCAATCGAAGATGGTTGAAGTTTAACGACGCGGCTTGCGCGAGAATAGGAGTCAATGAACGACGTCGGACAGATTCTGCCACTTTGGCGCGAACTGGAAGGCTCCGGGGTGGATTACGTTCTCGCGACGGTGGTTGCTGTCGAGGGCTCCAGCTATCGTAAACCGGGCGCGCGCATGCTTCTGGCGCAGGATGGCCGCCGTGCCGGCACCGTAAGCGGGGGATGCCTTGAAGCTGAAGTGGCGCGTCGCGCGTGGTGGCTCACCGCAAATGGGCCGGTGGTTGAACGGTATTCTACGGTCGACGATGAGGACGAGCGCCCGTACGGTTCTGGCTGTGGCGGGGTGGTTTTTCTTCTGCTCGAGCGGCGCTCCACTGCGGCGCCGCTGTTGATGGCTTTGGAGAGCGCGTTCAAAGCGCGCACCGGGCTGGCCATTGCCACGGTTCTCGAGGGTCCGTACATCGGAGAACGAGCCGTTGCTGGCGCGAACGACCATGACTCGCAAGAGGCGCAACGACTCGACGTCGACAATGGAAAATGCGGATCAATCGCTGGCGAGTTGAAGAGCCTTGCCCGTCTTGCGCTCGAGAATCGCACATCATTCGTACAGAATCTTCTGTTTGATGGTGTATCGACGCGCGTTTTTGTAGACCATCAGGCACCGCGCGCGGGCCTCTGGCTCTTCAGTGCAGGCGATGACGCCAAGCCGCTTGTCCAAATCGCACAGACGCTGGGATGGTTTGTTGCCGTTGCAGACGGCCGCTCTCATCTCGCTACAAGGGAGCGTTTCTCCACGGTCGATGACCTGCGGGTTCTGCCGGTTTTCGATTTGCCTGGAGACGCGCCGCATCATCTGTCCTTGCGCCCCTCTGATGCGGCGGTTGTGATGACGCACAGCTTCGATCAGGACTCGCGCATTCTCGCTTCACTGCTTGCGCTCGATGCGGCGCCAGCCTATCTTGGCGTTCTCGGGCCGCAGCGCCGCACGCGCGAACTGCTCGCGGAGGCGGCGCGCCTGCTGCATTTGCCTGCGACCGCGGACCGAGTCGACCGCTGGCTTGCCCGAATGCACGCGCCCACTGGCCTCGATCTCGGCGCCGACACGCCTGCTGCCATCGCGCTCTCGATCGTCGCGGAGATTCAAGAGGCGCTGACCGCTGCGACTGGACAGCCACTACGCAACGTGCGCGCGATCAGAGAAATTCCTGCGAACTCGTGCGAATGAGATGAAGGCGCTAACCTTCATGCGGCCTTGTTCGCCAGGTGCGCCTCCAGCACATCCAGAAACTTGGCCAGCCACGCCGGATGCGCCGTCCATGCCGGCCCTGTCACCAGGTTTCCATCGACGAATGCTTCGCTGAAATCGAGTTTTACAAATGTGCCACCGGCTAGTTCCACTTCAGGCGCACATGCGGGATAGGCATTCAGCTTGCGGCCTTTCAGCACGCCTGCGGCCGCCAGCAATTGCGGGCCGTGGCACAGCGCGGCAATCGGTTTCCCTGCCTTATCGAAATGCCGAATCACATCGAGCACCTGCGCATTCAGACGCAAATACTCTGGCGCACGGCCGCCCGGAATCACCAACGCATCGTAGTCGGCCGGCTTCGCTTCATCGAACGTCGCATTCAGTGTGAAGTTGTGCCCGCGCTTCTCTGAATAGGTCTGGTCGCCTTCAAAATCGTGGATCGCCGTTCGCACCTGTTCTCCCTTTTTCTTGCCAGGACACACCGCGTGGACCGTGTGTCCGACCATCTGCAGGGCCTGGAAAGGAACCATGATCTCGTAATCCTCAACAAAATCGCCGGCAAGCAGCAATAACTTCGCAGATTTCATTGCATCGTCTCCAAATCGCTCGATTGAATCGTTCATAAATGTACGACTTTCACCGCCAGTATCGCTCTTCAGCAAGCCGAAGGAGAAGCATTGACGGGTAAATCTTCCAACTTTTCGATGTCCCTGCACGATCATCGATTCACGGCACCTTCTCCGCCCTTGAAGTACAACCCAACTCCAACAAGATGGCCATCGATGCCATAAAATTTAGCCATGGCATCTTCGGTCTCCGCGCTCGACGCTCTCAATGCTCGCATCATTGCCTGCGATCGTTGCGACCGGCTGCGCACCTACTGCGCCGAGGTTGCGCGCGTCCGCCGCCGCGCCTACGCGGATTGGGAGTACTGGGGCCGGCCGGTTCCCTCTTTTGGCGATCCCGACGCGCGGGTCCTCGCGCTGGGCCTCGCTCCCGGTGCTCACGGGTCGAATCGCACGGGTCGCCCCTTCACCGGCGATGGGTCTGGCGATTTTCTCTATCCGGTGCTCCACGAAGCCGGGTTTGCCTCGCAGGACCGCGCGACATCACGCGACGACGGCATGAAGCTTACGGATTTACAAATCACCTCCGTAGTGCGTTGCGCGCCGCCGGACAACAAACCGACGCTTCACGAACTACGCAACTGCGCTCCCTGGCTTGACGAGGAATTCCGCCTTCTTCGCAATCTTCGTGTTGTGGTCTGCCTTGGCCGCATCGCGTTCGATGGGTTCCTTGCACATGCTCAGCGCACCGCGGTCATTTCCTCGCGCGCTGGCTATAGCTTTCGCCATGGAGCGGAGTACACACTTCCCAACGGCCTCCACGTCATCGCCAGCTTCCATCCCTCTTTGCAAAACACCAATACAGGCCGGCTGACGCGACCGACGTTCCTCGCCATCTTCAAGCGCGCACGAGAGCTGGCTGGGCTCGAAACTCCGATCCTTTCCGCCGTAGAATAAAGTTAGAATCATTCCAATGGATGACTTCTCCAAAACGATTCTCAAGGAACTCCTGCCGGTCGAGAAAGAGCTCCCGGTGCCTCCCAAAGCGAAGCGAAAACGCCGCGACGATGCGCTCGATCATTTGTCCTCGCCGATTCTTCTGGAGCGCGCAGCCTATCTGCGCAAGCTGGCCAAGCACGGCGATGGCTCCGCGGGCGAAGTTCTGAAGGAATACCCGCAGCATGCCATTCATCTGCTTGTGCGCAGCCGCAACGGCGGCGCCGAGTTGCACGAGAACTTCGCCGACCTTTTCTTCGTCCTCGAAGGCCGCGCGGCCCTGGTCACAGGCGGCACCATTGCCGATGGCAAAATCATCGCTCCTGGGGAGATTCGCGGCTCATCGGTCGAGGGTGGGATCCACCAGGAGTTGCGAGCGGGCGATGTGGCGCATGTGCCGGCCGGGCTGCCTCACCAGATGCTCGTGTCCGGAGACAAGTTCGTCACCTGTCTGGTGCTGAAGATTCAGCAGGAACCGCAGAAGCCCTGAACGTCCAAAGGTGTCGCGTCGGTTGGCTATGGGCAGAAAGCCAGTCGCATTTTCTTGGAATGATCTATCCATGCGTCAAGCTATCGAAGCGAGAGGCTAACAGTACACTGAACGAATGCCGCCGATCCTGAATGCGCAGAATATTTCCAAACGATTCGGCGCCCAACCTTTATTTCAGGGCATATTTTTCGCTGTGCATGAGGGTGACCGGATTGGTCTCATCGGGCCGAATGGAGCCGGGAAGTCCACGCTTCTGGCCATGCTTGCCGGCGAGTTGCAACCTGACACCGGTGAAGTCGCGTTCCGCAAGCGTGCCCGCGTGGGCTATGTGCATCAGATTTCGGAATACCTGCCGGGGATCACGGTTCGCACCGCAATCGAAGCGGCAATGGCCAATGCGGCCGTGCCTGAGAATGAACACGAGCAGCGTTTACGGGAAACATTGGGTCGAGCGGGCTTTGCGGATAACGCAGGATCGACCGGCCCCACGATGGATGCCGATGCAGCCAGCTTAAGCGGCGGTTGGCGCAAGCGGCTGGCGATTGCGGAAGCCCTGGTCGTCAAACCGGACGTTTTGTTGCTCGACGAACCAACAAATCATCTTGATCTCGAAGGCATTGAGTGGCTGGAAGGCTTGCTCGCGACGGCGAATTTCGCGTTTATCCTCGTTGCGCACGATCGCTACTTCCTGGAGAACGTGGCTTCCGAAGTCGTTGAGCTGAACCGCATGTACAGCGACGGACTGCTGCGTTTGAAGGGCAGCTATTCGAAGTTTCTCGAAGGCCGCGAGGCGTGGCTCGAGTCGGAGCAGCGCGCGCAGGAAGGGCTGCGCAATCGCGTGAGGACTGAGATTGAATGGCTCCGCCGCGGCCCCAAGGCGCGCGCCACCAAGGCCAAGGCGCGCATCGACAATGCGCATGAGCTGATTGCGCGGCTCGAAGATTCCGAGGCCCGCAGCCGCGTGGCAACCGCCGGGATCAGCTTCGAGGCTACGAATCGACAGACCAAGCGTCTCATCGAGTTGGACGGGGTCACAGTCGAGCTGGGTGGCCGGGAGATCCTGCGCGGCATCCGTTTCGGCCTGAACAACGGCATGAAACTTGGCTTGGTCGGCCCCAACGGATCGGGCAAGACAACGCTTTTGCGTGCGATGACCGGCGAACTCGAGGCAAGCGCGGGAACCGTGTGGCGTGCCGCAAAGCTACGCATCGTCTATTTCTCCCAGATGCGCGAGATCGACGGCACTCTCACTTTGCGCCGGGCCCTTGCTCCCGACTCCGATTCTGTTGTGTATCTGGACCGAGTTGTGCACGTCGCCAGCTATGCGGCCAGATTTCTATTCACAGGCGAGCAACTCAACCAGCCGATCGAGCGGCTGAGTGGAGGCGAGCGCGCGCGTGTATTGATTGCGCGGCTGATGCTGGAACCTGCCGATGTCCTCATCCTTGATGAGCCGACAAACGACCTCGATATTCCGACGCTGGAGATCCTGGAAGAAGCGCTTCTCGATTTCTCCGGCGCGCTGGTGCTGGTGACCCACGACCGCTATCTGCTGGACCGCGTGACCAACTCGGTGGTCGGGCTGGATGGCCGCGGTCATGCAGAGCTGTTCGCGGATTACAGGCAGTGGGAGGAATGGCGCGCCGAGGGCGGCGGATCGGAAAGCGAAAAGCGCGCTGTCCCCGGCACAACGCAGGCATCGCAGATTGCTCCCTCAACAGCGTCAAAAAAGAAGCTCTCCTACATCGAACAACGTGAATACGATGGCATCGAAGCACGCATCGAAGCGGCGGATACGAGGCTCCAGGCGCTGCGCGCGCACATCGATGATCCCGCTGTTGCGACGGATGCGAAAGCGCTAACTGAAGCGTTGGCGGAGTTGGAAGCAGCGCAGAAGGAGCATGATGCGGTTTATGAACGCTGGGCAATCCTTACGGAAAAGATAGATAGCTTGTGAGGGGAAGTACCTCTCTGAAGTTCTTCGATCCTCCATCGAGCACTGGTCTATTTCAAACCTGCCGCAATCGTTTTTGTCAGCGATCCGTTGACGTCGTCGTCATTCAGCGCCCACACGTAAGTGCCGCCAAGCTTGTATTTCTTGATGTAAGCCGTTTTCGCTGCTACTGAAGTGGGGCTGTCGTAGGAATAGAAAGTTTCAGTGGTCGGGTTATAGAGTGTCGCTCCCACTCTTGCTGAGTCGTACCACGCGATGTAGCCATTTTTGTTAGTGAGGTTTTCGATCGTCGAGTAAGTCAGGAAACCCGCAGTCAAGATGGTGTCGCACCCTGGCGCGGGAGCGGTCTTACTTGGATTGGGACAGGCGCCAGATCCGTCGGCGAGAAGAACCGGTGAATCGCCTGTTGCATTTTGATATAAGCCGTGATTGGCGCTCGAAACGCCTTTCCAGCCGACGGCATAGAGGGGCATACCCATGGTGTATTTGGCCGCCGGCACACCAGCCTTTAGATAGGCTCTGACTGTCGCATCGATAGAACGGGCTTCGCTCGACACAGGGTCCGCAGCCGTGTCGTAGAGCGACGATGACTCATTGGTTTGCTTGTCCCACGTACCGGCATAGTCGTATCCGTCGATCGTGAGGAAGTCTACTTGCGCAGCAACGGCCTTCAGATCGATGTTGACATATTTCTTGGGGTCCGCAGGGGAGTCGAAGGTCAGGGTGTATCTCTTCCCGGTCGTCTTCGTCAAGGCATCGAGTTGGTTGCGGAACTCCGTCAGCAGCGAGGTAAAGTTCTGCTTGTCCGCCGCCGTCGGAAACTCCCAATCGATATTGAAACCGTCAAACAAGCCGGGAGCTGTGACGCCTGGCGCGACGTTGCCCTTGACGAACATGTCAATGCACGAAGCGGCAAGCGCGGCACGACCGGCCTCGGTGCCAGCGGCGTTCGTGAAGCCTGCAATGTTGCCGGCTTGTCCGCCCAAGGAGATCAACACCGTCAGATTGGGATGGAGCGCCTTGAGTTGTTGAATCGCGCCAAAGTTTCCGAAGAGTGGCGCGGTGTAGGGCTTGCCGGTCACGCTTGGAAGAGTCGCATCCTGATAGGCAGCCAACGGATCGGCGACCGCGCAAGCCGGCGACGCAGTGGGGGTCACGCTGCCAAAGGCGTAGATGAGATGCGTCAATTCATCGGCAACGCCGCTCTTCTGCAGATCTGCGATGTTGTAATTGGCGTAGCGGACGCCCCATTCTTCGAAATAGCCCCCGAAGATCTTTCCGTGGTGGCGCGCCTGCGCGAGCGATTGGGAGGCGCATCCAATGAGAACCAGCAAAGTGAGGAAGGCTGCCCGGAGCAGGCGCGGCGGGAAATATTTCTGCATATCAAACGCCTCAAAAATTAGAAAGTATTGACCTGTCGAGGATAGCTGCTCTTGAGCGGCACTCACAATCATTCCATCGGTTGCGTGTTCCTCCATCTACAAACGAGAATTCAAAGAGAGACGGGGAGCTACTTGTTGAAACGCAAAGTGACATTCGGCTTGGTGCTGGTCGCAGCCAGTTGGAGATTGATCTCCTGGTCGCAGGACGATCCCCGGCAGGCAGCGATCGCACTGGAGCAGCAGGGCAAGACGACAGAGGCTGAAGCCGCGTGGAGCGCTTTGGCCAAGGCGTACCCAACGAACGCCGAGCCGTTTGCCCATTTAGGCTTGCTCGAAGCTCGCCAGGAGCATTACACGGAGGCGGTTGCAGCTTACCGCAAGGCGATGGCGTTGGATCCCGCGATGCCCCGCCTGCGTTTCAACCTGGGGCTTGCGTACTTCAAGGCAGGCGCCTACAAGGAAGCACTTCAGCAGTTCCAGCCTTTGATCAAAACGGAACAGCCGGATTCAGACGAAGCGCAACGACTCGCGATTCTGATCGGGATGTCCCACTATGGGCTTGCGGAGTTTGTGGCGGCGGATCCTTATTTGAAGCAGGCTTCGGATCGTGATGCGCAGAATCTTCCGCTGCTTCTGACTCTGGCGCATAGTTGTCTGCTGTCGAACCAATACCAATGTGTCCTCGATGCGTTTCACCGGATTATGTCGTTGAACGCAGAGTCTGCAGAAGCCCATATGCTGATGGGCGAAGCGCTGGATGAGATGAAGGATACGAACGGCGCCATCCGCGAACTTCGCGCCGCCGTCTTGGTCAATCCAAAGGAACCGAACGTGCACTTCGCCCTGGGATACCTGTTGTGGACGCAAGGTCATACGGAGGAGGCTGCTCACGAGTTTCAGGCCGAGCTCAGTAATATTCCGGGACACAACCAGGCGACGCTCTACCTGGCCGATTCTTATCTTCAGATGAACCGTTTTGAGGATGCCAGGCCGTTGCTGGAAGCGGTGGTGAAGATGAGCCCCACGAACTCCATGGGACATCTCGATATGGGCATTGTCTACGCCGACGCCGGACGCAAAGAGGATGCGCTGGGCGAGTTCAAAACGGCCATCAAGCTGAAACCTGACGATGTGAATGCACATTGGCGGCTTGGCCGGCTCTATCGCTCCATGGGAAAGACAGCCGAGGCGAAGACTGAATTTGACAAATCGAAGAGCCTGAACAAAATCGCCGACGAAAGACTTCTCAAAGTGATGTCCCGGGTTCCGCAACAGGAGCGCACGCCCCAGGGCGCGGCTGCCGCATCTCCTGCCCAGTAGCCGCAAGGCCCATCGAACTGCACATCGGAAGAGATATCTACATAAAGCAAAGGCCGGGACATTCGCCCCGGCCTTTGGTTATGCCGCAATGAAGCAGAGATATCTAGAAGCGGATCTTTCCACCCATTTGCAGGATGCGGGGTTCGTGGTCGGCGGTGACTGCTCCGAAGTTGGAGGAGTCGATATTGTTGCTGATGCCGCTGGTACCACCGAGGCCGCTCGAGGTAGGGCTGCCGAAGATCGCATGGTTGAAAACGTTGAAGGCTTCGACCCTGATCTGGAAGTCGACATGTTCGGCGATCGCGGTGTTCTTGGCGAGCGCCATATCCCACTTATCGATTCCAGGTCCAAGCAGCGAGCCTGGCGCCAAGGCGCTGAATGTGCCGACGGTCTGCGTAAACGAGCCGGGAGTGAACCACTGTCCAGGTTTCCTGGTCATGTGCACCGGGGCAGTCTGCGTCACACGGGAGGCATTGTCGGGGTCGACTATGCCGATGCCGAGACCGCGTCCACCATAGGTCGTGGCGAAGGGATCTTCGGACTGGATGAGGGAGAAGCTGGAACCGGAGATCAGTGAGGTGATGCCGGAGAGTTCCCACCCACCCAACAGTCTGCCTGTTGCGCCGACCTCGTTCTTGTAAAACGGCATGGTGTAGACATAGTTGAAGACAAGCACCTGTGGGGTGTTGAACGTCGACGGACCGTAATCCCCCCTCAGGTTATAGGTATTGGTTGCAGCGGTGCCGCGGTCGTTGGAGTTAGTGGTCAGAGACTTGGACCAGGTGTAGGCCAGGTTCACGGTTAGATTCCCGGAGCGGTGGCTGAGGTCCACCTGCAGCGAGTTGTAGTTGCTGGTGAAGATGGGCGACTTGGTACGCAGGTAGCTGTAGCCCAGGTAGGGGCGAATGGCGTTGACGTCAGTCCCTGCCGGCGCAGCCGCTCTGGCCGCAGCGGTGGGCTGGTTGCCGTCGTACTCACCCAGCAGGTGCCGCGACTCGTTGGCTACCCAAGCTACGGAAAGAACCGTCGTGGGCAAAACCTGGCGTTCCACGGTGAAGTTCCAATCAGCATAGTTGGGTGCACGGAAGGTGGGCGTACCCGTGGTCCAGAGTAGATTGGGCCCGAGGTTGACGGCACCAGAGGCGCCGGCGGCTGTGTCGAAGTAGGTGTCGTTGACGGTGACGGTCTGCACCACCGGTGGATCGTAGAAGGCGTTCTGCTCATAGATTCCGTTGAGCAGGCGATCGTAGAAGATGCCGAAGCCGCCGCGGATCGAGGTCAGTCCGCGACCGTCGGGATTGTAGGCAAATCCCAAGCGAGGCGCGAAATTGGCGTTGTCGTTCGGGTTGATGGTGCTGCCGAACGGCGAGCACTGTACCTGCGTGGAGAAGGTCTTCGCCTTGGCGCAGGCCGCTCCGGTGGGGAAGATGATGCCATTGGCGTAGGTGGCCGGAATCAGCGGAGCCCCGGACCCGGCCAGCGTCTGGTTGGCGACAAAGTTGCCGGTCGTGGGGTCAATCATCGGAGCAGCTGCCGGGCTGAACAGTTGCGAATCGAAATTGGTGAGGGTGTTGTTCTTGTCGGTCGCCGAGGGGAAGCTGCTCCAACGGATGCCGAGGTTCAGGGTCAGCTTCTTGTTCAGCTTGAAGTCGTCCTGAGCATAGACCTCGCGGTTGTAGTAGTTGAGATCGGGGATCGTGTCTTCGTTCTGCTGGCTATAAGTGGAGACGTTGCCGAGCAGGAAGTTGGCGAAGGGGTTGTATTGCTGGGTGAAAGTGAAGTTGGCTTCGCCGGCGACGGCGTTTTCACTTTTCAACATCTGCTGAATCTGGAAGCCGAAGCGCAGGGTATTCTTGCCCGCCGAGATGGCCAGGTTGTCAAAGTATGTGCGGTCCAGGTTGCGCTCTTTCCATGGAGTGGAGCCGGCGGAAAAGCTCTGGATGTTATTGATGGCAACGCCTGGAAGGCGCCCATAAGGATCCGAATACTTCTGTGTCTGTGGCGAGAGCGAGCTGAGCGCGCTGGCGGAATCGGCAAAAGGACTGCCTATGAATGAGGAGTGGTAGGTCCCTTGCGAGTAGACGAACTCCAGCTCGTTGACGATAGTCGGGGAGATGGCGTAGCTGAGGTTGCCCACCACGTTCTTGCCGGGCGAGTCGACGCTGGCGGCGGCAAGTTTGGGAAAGTTGTTGCCCGCCCATAGGCCGAGCGGTTCGGTCACGGGCATGATGTCATTCATTCCGCGCGCATAAAAGTGCACCTTGTCGTTAAAGTAGTGGTCAATGCGGACGATGTCGTCGCGATAATCGTTCTGCGCAGGGACGTTGACGACTTCCACTCCAGAGGCGTTCGCGTTGGGGCCAAAAACGTTGGTCACGTAGACCTGCGCGTCTTTGCTGACGCAGCCGGGCTGGGCGACATTGATGGTTCCCTGACCGCTTCCGTCTGCGTTGCGGGTAAAGGTCTCGCAACTCGCGGCCACGCCCGCGGGCAGTGCAGGCGGAGCGATGAGAGCGCCTCCAGCTGCGGGTGCGGGAACGGTGAAGTTACCTGCCAGTTGGTCAGGCGTCGGGGTGTTCAGACTGATGCTGGAACCGGCCTGATTGATCTTGTGCCAGTCCTCTGACCAGAAGAAGAAGGTCTTCTTTTTGTCCTCGTTGTAAACCTTGGGAATGTAGATCGGCCCACCAATGGTGAAGCCGTAGACATTCTGATGGTACACACCGGGCACATTGGGCTGGCCCTGGCTGATCTGGCTTTGTTTGTTGAGGTAGTCGTTCGCGTTGAAATCGGTGGTGCGGACATACTCGTATCCATTCCCGTGGAAGGAGCTGGTGCCGCTCTTGGTGGCTACCAGAACCTGGCCGCCGCCGGAGCGCCCGAAACCTGCGTCGTAGTTGCCGCGCTGCAGGGTGATCTCCTGAATGGCTTCCATGCTGGGCTCGTTGACCGCGGTGCCGTTGGATCCGGAGTCGTTGATGTCGGCGCCGTCGACGGTCCAGTTGTTGGCCGTGGTGCGCGCGCCGTTGACGGAGATGGCTGTGTTGCCGGAGTTGGCTTCATCGCCGAGTTGGTTCACAACGCCTGGCTGCAGAGTGATCAGCTGCTCGAAGTTGCGGCTGTTGATTTCGAGTTCCTCGACCTGCTGGCTGGAGATGGTTCCGGCCTGGCCGCTGGTCTCGGTGTCGACTGCCACCGGGTTGTCTTCGACCGTAACCGTGGTGGTGACAGAGCCAGTCTTGAGCAGAGCATTCACGGTGTGCTTGTCGGAGACGTTGAGGACGATGTCCTTGGCCTTAAAGGTCTGAAAGCCCGCTGCGGTTACAGTAATGGTGTAGGTTCCAGCGGCAAGGTTCGTGGCGGTGTAGTTGCCGGAACCATCGGACTCCACGACGCGGGCAGCGCCATTGACGCCATTCTGCGTGATGGAAATCGAGGCATGCGGAATCACAGCACCTGAAGAGTCTGTCACAACGCCGCTGAGCGTTGCCGTGAGTTCCTGTGCGCGCGCCATTAGAGGGCTGCACAGAAGCAGAATGGCGAACATGCAAAACAGCGCGCGGATTCCGCAGCTCAGACTTCTCTTTTCGAAAGAGCCATTGAATGCCGGCTTGTTGCATCGCGATCCAGACGAATAGTTCGAAGACCTCTCAAAGTGATTGACGATCATCGGGCGTCTCCTTGAAATCCAGTGGTAGTCGATGCGCTCGTTGGGCACCGATGGTTGATTTCTGAAGCCATGGAGCGGAAGAGTTGCAGGAAACGATCGCTCCGGATAGTCAAAGAGGCGTGGAACAGAAACAACCGACCGTATCGCAACCTTTATTGAGAACGTTGATGCTCGTTGCTTGAAATTCCGCGATAGGCCGTTCTGTCTGCGCATCACAACCTTCCAAAAAAGTGGTTCAAATCTGGGTTAGCCTGGCCATCTTCACGCGCTGGGCCAAGTCTCCTCTCACTTGCGTCGCCTGGGAGAGAACGTGCATTGCAAACTCGCCGGCTCGTGGGGCAACGCACAATACCAGGTGGCAAGAACATTAAGACAGGGTCAAGCCGTTGGCAAGCAAAAAATGACCAAATTGAGACAAAATGATCAGATTTGTGGAAAATCCGTTCTCCATGGCGCAACAGAATACTTGCCAACAGTAGTACAGATAGGGCATAAAGATCCTATCAAGATCCGGAAGGAACACTTTCGTTTCCAGGCACGACTCGCATCGATATATCTATTATATAACTGAATATAAAACAGATAACTCAGAGATTCCGATGAGATTCCAACGGCGGTTGATCTCACATCGGCGAGAACGCAGCTTCTCGAGTTTGTGTCGTTTTGGTCTTGGCTTCCGTTGAAATGCGCACAGTTGATCAAAAGTTTGAGCACTGGTCGGCTTTATGACCAAATTTTTATGAACAATGGCAAGCTTTGATATATGCTCAGAGCGAAAGCGGGGACGACTTTACAGACCCGATACGCCACCAATCCATTTTCGATACCTATTTCAACTGTTCCAACGAGCCCGATTGGCTCGCGCCACCGGAAAGCATGTGTCCTCGCCATGAAAGTTCCTCTCTTTGAGCTGTGTGTCACCGATCTCGAGGCCGCGCGAGCGGCCGAAAGTGGGGGTGCCGATCGAATCGAGCTTTGCTCCCAGCTCTCCGTCGGCGGAGTAACGCCGGATCATGAGCTTATGACGAAGACCATTCAAACACTTTTGATTCCGGTCCATGTGTTGATTCGTCCACGTCCCGGAGACTTTGTCTTCTCGTCGGCCGAATTCGGCGAGATGAAGCGGCAGATCGAACGGGCGAAGGCCGCCGGAGCTGCGGGTGTGGCAACTGGCGTTCTGCTTCCGGATGGTCGCGTGGATGTGGAAAGGACCCGAGAGCTGGTGGCGCTGGCGAAACCGATGAAGGTGACCTTCCACCGGGCTTTCGATGAGACGCCGGACATGGTGGGAGCCCTGGAGGACGTAATCCGCTGCGGCGTCGATTGCTTGCTGACCTCGGGCGGCGAACCGGATGTGCTCACTGGCGCGGAATCGATTGCCAAGCTGCGTACGCTCGCGGTCGGGCGGTTGGATGTCATGGCTGGAGGTGGACTGCAGCTGGCGAGCCTGGTTGAGGTTCTGCGCCGCACCGGAGTGTCCCATCTGCATGGATCGTTGTCCCGCAAGTTTGTTGAGCATGGTGAAGAGGGTCTGCAGCGAAAGCGGCGATCTTCGCGCTCCAGCCCGGTCGTGTCGGAGGCAGATGTGCACGAGGCAGTTCGCTTGTTACACCGGGAGTTCGCAGCCAGGGAATTTCAGACACAAGCGCAATAAGACGCGGGCGACGAAGAGCGTATTGGCCGCAGCTTTCCGATTCATCCGAAGTTGCGACTCGTTCGGTGGTTTAAACGCGGATCACGCGAATGCCCTGGCGTTCGAAGGGGGCAACCGCCTCGGCCGAAGCTCCCGTGTCGGTGATCAATATATTGATGTCTCCCGCGGGGCAGATGAATGCGGGGCTGACGTTGCCGAGTTTGCTGGAATCAGCTGTGACAATCACTTGTTTCGCCTGCTTGAGCATCTTGCGGTAAACCAACGCCTCGTCGGTCTCGAGGGTCGTGGCGCCCCGATCGGCGTCGAGGCCAGTTACGCTCAAGAACACCTTGTCCATATAGACGTTATCCAGGAAAGTAAGCGCGGCATTTCCCGTAAGCGAGAACGACCATGCCCACGGACTCACGCCGCCGGTCACGTATGTTCGGATGCCGGGCTGGTTACAAAGTTCCATGCCGATATTAATGGCGTTCGTAACAACCTGAATTTTCTCGCGGTGCCGCAGGCTGCGACCGACATGCGTCGTGGTTGTGCCCGCCGTCAGGCCCACAGTCTCGTTGGCCTGAACAAGCTCGGCCGCCGCGAGACCGATCCGGCGCTTCTCGGTAGCGTGACGTTGTTCGCGCGCCAAAAAGGAGCTATCGAATCGAAATGGCTCGTAAAGCAGTGGTTCGACTAGCGTTGCACCGCCGTGGGTACGGCGAATCAGACCTCGCCCTTCCAGTCGCGCCAGATCGCGCCGAATACTGGGTGCCGAGGATCCCGCGACATCGAGAATTTCCTCGATCGTTGCAGTGCCGGTTTTAAGAAGCAACTTAATAATCTTTTCGGAGCGCTGGTTCAGCGAGTCGGACATGCTGGGCAGATTGTATCCCCCACGCGGCACGATGCAGAACTGCTTTCTGCATAGTTTGACGATTTCTCGATCATTTCTCTCCGAATATTTAATAAGCTGATTTATTCGTCTTCATATGATCGCAGTTGGATTCGCTCTGAGCGGCCACAACCCGGGCCTTCTCGGGCCCCGATTTTCAGGCCCTTCCCTGCTCTATTTACGATCGGATTCAACATCGATGGTGACACGCAACGATCGTTTTCGCAGTCATGTACCCTCAAACAAAATAAGCCTCCCTCGACTCCTATGCACGTTGCTTGCCTTCCTCGTCGCGAGCCGCTCCTTATCAATTCCCATGCGACTCTTTGGGAACGCGGAATTTTACGCTGCCTTTCTGAGAACGAGGCCGTTTGAATTCGGAGACGCTGCGGCAATTGTATGAGTGCGGTCCTGGGGTTGTATGAGCGGGGTTTTGGGGTATTTCTATTTTAATTTCGGCGCGCATCTTAGTGGATTTATGGAGCGGGAGACCGGGATCGAACCGGCGACATTCAGCTTGGGAAGCTGACGTTCTACCACTGAACTACTCCCGCCCATGAAATCAATCACTCGTATGATTGATTCCGATTTACTACCCGAATTCGAGATTCGAGATTCGCTGTCTCGGAATGTGCCCTTTTCGCCCGCTTCGGCGACCGTCCGTACCACGCTGCGTCGTAAGCATGGAGAGTACGAACAACACCAAAGCGAATCTCAAAAGTATATCAAGATCGATGGCAGGTGGCGCTTCGCCCTGTTGTTGCGCGGCGGATTCTTGGCAGACTCCACGAGCTGTCCTGGTTCAGTTACTACTGCTCCGCTCGCTAGTAACCATCTGCATAATCAAAGAATCATTTATACTTTTGCCACTACCCCCATCCCGGCGTTCCCCCAACCAGCTTTGGGGCCGGACCATTCTTTCACTTTCTGGCAGCTTGCGAAGCGCGATATGGATGATGGCAGCGACAAAACACGTGTTCCAGGAGAAGCAGCGTCTCGCGGTGCGCGAGTAGCTCTTTCTTCCGCGCCACCGGACAGCGCGCCGCCTCCTCTCCGCGACCAGCCCACAGGAGCGCAAGATTCTGACCCTCCGGTTGCTGACGAAACGCCGGCACAAAACCCAGGGGCAACGATGGTCGGCTTGCCGCGCATGAACGATGGTGCGGCGACAATCGTGTCGGGCGCTGCCACCATCGCTCCGGGAACCTCCGCTCGCCGGAGCCCACCTCCGGAAGGCGCGAACGGCCCTGGCGCAAGCGCGGTGCTGCTGCAAATCGGAATCGTTCTTGGTAACCGGTATGAGATTCTCGAACTCCTAGGGGAAGGCGGCATGGGAGCCGTGTACAAGGCCGCCGACCGCGAGGTCGATCGAATCGTGGCCTTGAAAGTCATCCGGCCCGAAATGGCCTCGAACCCTGAAATTTTGGCCCGTTTCAAACAGGAGTTGCTGCTCTCGTCTCAGGTAACCCATCGCAACGTGATCCGGATTTACGACCTCGGTGAAGCCCAGGGTGTGAAGTTCATCACGATGGAATACCTGGAGGGCGAGAACCTCCACCAGATTCTGAAGACACGGGACAAGCTGGAAGTTGCAGAAGCGGTCGACATCATGGAACAGGTGGCCTGCGGTCTGGCTGCCGCTCACGCGGTAGGAATCATCCACCGCGATTTAAAGCCCAGCAACATCATGCGGGACAAAAGCGGTCGCGTGGTGCTGATGGACTTTGGATTGGCTCGCACATTTTCCGGCGATGGAATGACGCGCACCGGGGCCATGCTGGGGACCATGGAGTATATGTCGCCGGAGCAGGCGCAGGGCATGGACGTGAAGGCCAGCTCCGATATTTTTACAGTCGGCCTGATTCTGTACGAGCTGCTGGCAGGAGTCACACCCTTCTACGCGGAAAGTGCGATTGCGAGTTTATTGAAGCGCACGCAGCAACGCGCCGTTCCGTTGGCGGATGTCGATAGGAATATTCCGGGCACACTGAGCAATATCGTCGCCAAATGTCTTGAGAAGGACCCGGCGAACCGCTATCAGAGCGCAGAAGAACTAGATGGAGATCTTCGTGCGTGGCAAGGCAGGAGCGGCGGGAAAAAAGTCTCTGCTTCCTCGGCGCGGCTGCGCATGAACCGCATTCGGGAACTTCCATGGCCGCGTCTCGCAGTCGCGGGCGTTCTGATTGTGGCGATCGCAGCGGGAATTGCCTGGTACGTCATCAGGAGGCAACAGGCCGCGAAATCAGTGGCGCACGGCCCGGTTTCGGTGCTGGTTGGCGACTTTGCGAACCATACCGGCGACCCGCTTTTGGACAACACGATCGAGCCAATGCTCGGTGTGGCCTTGGAAGGCGCGAGTTTCGTGAACGCGTACAGTCGCGGGGATGCGCGTAAGCTGGCCGGGAAACTCCCGCATCCCACGGACAAACTCGACGAGCAGTCAGCGCGGCTGGTCGCGGTAAACCAGGGCGTCAACGCGGTGATTACGGGCGAGATCAGTCTGCGGGGCGACGAGTACGATATTTCGGCGATGGCCCTGGACGCGGTGAGCGGCAAGGTGCTGGCAAAATCGGAGGTCAGCGTCGCCAACAAACAGGATATTGTGAGCAGCATTCCCAAGCTCGTGGCGCCGATCCGCAAAGCCCTGGGCGACTCGACGCCCGCTTCGGTGCAATTCGATGAGGTCAGCGGAGGGTTTACCGCCGCATCTCTTGAGGCTGTTCACGAGGACGCTCAAGGTGTTGACGAGCAGTTCGCGGGCAAGTTCCAGGATGCGTTTGATTCGTTCCAGAAAGCTTCGCAACAGGATCCAAAGTTTGCGCGGCCGTACACCGGCATGGCGGCGATGGCCCAGAATCTGGGCAGACCGGGAGACGCAGTAAAGTACATGAAGCTTGCGATGGAACACGTCGACAGCATGACGGAGCGGGAACGCTACCGCAACCGCGCGCTGTACTACCTCATCACGGGTGACTGGCAAAACTGCGCTCAGGAGTATACACAGCTGGTGACTCACTACCCTGCCGATCGCGTCGGCCAGTACAACCTTGCTACTTGCTATATGCAGCTGCGCAACGTGCCGAAGGCGTTGGAGGCAGCGCAACATGCGGTTGCGATTGTCCCCAAGGGAGTGGGGCCCCGTCTGAACCTGTCATTCATCAGTTCCTTTGACGGAGATTTTGCGGCGGGCGAAAAGGAAGCGCGTGCCGGGTTGACGCTCAATCCCTCGTCCGTGCAGGGATACCTGGTGCTCGCCGAAGCTCAAGTTGGCGAGGGGCAGATCGACAAAGCAATCGAATCGTACCACCAGCTTGCGGGTCTTGGTCCGGTGGCGTCGTCTGTGGCGAACGCTGGGCTGGCCGATCTCGCTGCCTATCAGGGAAAGTACACGGAGGCAGCGACGAACCTTGCAGACGGAGCCCGTGCCGATGTTGCGGCCAAGGACACCGACAACGCCGCGAGGAAGTACGCAGCGCTGGGAAACATCGAGGAATTGCAAGGAAAGCATGCGGCAGCGTTCTCTGATATTGGCAAGGCGCTGACATACAGCCAGTCTACTCAGATTGAATTTCTGGCGGCCAGCACGTATGTCGATGCTGGAGAGATGGCTAAAGCGCAAAAGCTTGCAACGAGCCTTTCTTCTGCGCTTCCAAGTGAGTCGCAGGCTTACGGCAGGATCGTAACGGGCATGATGGCACTGAAGCGGAAAGACTCGAACGAAGCAATCCGGCAAATCACAGCCGCGAACAACCTGCTCGACACCTGGATCGGTCATTTCGATCTGGGGCAGGCGTACCTGGAAGCGGGAGCGTTCACTGAGGCTGATTCACAATTCGATCAGTGCATGAAGCGGGGAGGCGAAGCCATCGAACTATTTTTGGACAATGTGCCGACTTATGCTTATTTTCCGCCCGTCTACTACTATCAGGGGCGCGTACGGCAAGGAATGAATAGCGAGGGGTTTGCTGACTTCTATAAGAGCTACCTCAGCATTCGCGGGCAGTCCTCGGAGGATCCGTTGGTGGCCGACATTCGCCACCGCATTGGCCAATAAGCGGCGGCGGAACCGATGTTTCTGCAACAGCAAGGGCGCCTCTTTCATGAGGAAAGTGCACTTTAGAACCGCGCTTCCCGGATACAGTCATTGTGAAATCGTTGTAGACCCAGCCGCGAAAGTGTTCGGGGCAATAGGACAGTGGTTGGCGGGAGCGAAGTCGCTGGTATTCGTCCCCTTGATCGCAATGCTGGAGATCGCGTGTGAAACGGTGTCATTGTTTCGCGGTCACGGTCTTCGTAACCTGCGCCGCTGCCGCGTAGTCAGAGTTCCCCGCCTGGTTGGCGATCACCGAGCACGTTCCTGTGGCGCTGGTCATGGTGTAGGTTGCGCTGCCCGGCGGGACGCTGCACGATCCGGAAGCCGTGAAGGTGACCGTGAGTCCGCTGGAGGCCGTAGCCGCCACCTTGAAGGCGCTCTTGTTTGCGGCGCTCGGCGGAGGATTGGTGCTGAATGTGATCGCCTGCGCAGCCTTGCCCACGGTAAAGCTTTGCGCACTGCCCGTCACCGCGGCATCGGCCGTCGTTGCCGTTGCGCTCGCCTTGAGCGTGCAGGTACCCACCCCCACGAAGCTCACCGAGCTGCCCGACGCCGTGCACACACTGGTCGTGCTCGACGCCACCGACTCGGTCGGCGACCCGGTGCCCGAGTAGAGATACTTCGCCGTGAAGCTGCCGCCGTATACCGGACTCGCCGGGATATCGCTGATGCTGATGGTCGGCGTGGCCTTGCCCACAGTAAAGCTTTGCGCGCTGCCCGTCACCGCGGCATCGGCCGTCGTTGCCGTTGCGCTCGCCTTGAGCGTGCAGGTACCCACCCCCACGAAGCTCACCGAGCTGCCCGACGCCGTGCACACACTGGTCGTGCTCGACGCCACCGACTCGGTCGGCGACCCGGTGCCCGAGTAGAGATACTTCGCCGTGAAGCTGCCGCCGTATACCGGACTCGCCGGGATATCGCTGATGCTGATGGTCGGCGTGGCAAGAACGGTCGCGCTCAGCATGATCCCCTGCGGACTTCCCGGCGCATTGTCCATGACCTTCAAGGTCGCGGTTTGCGCTGTATTGTAGTATGCGCCCGCGACGAAGGAGACCGTAATCGGGCAGGATTTACCCGCGGCCAGCGACGACGGGCAGAGATTGACCACAACGAACTCGTCTAAGTTCTCTGCCTGCAGAAGTGAAAGGAGAGGCGTGCTGATGGTGGCGGCCGCGCTTCCTGTGTTGCTCACTGTGACGATATGAGTCGTGATGCTGTCCAGAGTCACCGAGCCGAAGTTGATACTGGATGGAGACACGGTGACAAATGGTCCAGGAGTAATGGTCAACGTGCCGGGCACGAAGAGGAAGGAGTAGTTCGCCGCGGCCAACGAGCCGGTCGAAATCGTGATCGGGTAGGTGCCGACAGGGCTCAATGAAGCTGCAGTCGTGGACAGTGCCGGCGCGCCGCTAACTACCGAAGTTAGATCATTATTCACATAGCCTTTGATTGCGTAGGTCAGCGTCGGAATCGGCTGTCCATACGGAACCGAGGGGAAGCTCGTTGCCGTGACCGTGAGCACCGCCGGGGTGATGCTGAACGACTGCGACACGGAGGCTGAGCTATAGGTGCTGTTGCCCATCTGCGAAGCCGTAATCGTGCACTGGCCGACACCGGTCGTGGTCCCGCTTGTCGTGCATGGCCCGGCGGATGCGAAAGTGATCGCCAGCCCGGAGTTGGACGATGCGCTCAACGAGAATGTTTTGCCGTACTGCACATTCCCCACCGGCGCAAAGGTGATCGTCTGCGATTTCGTGGTAGAACCCGCCGGCTCGATCGTGAATGACTCGGACACCGAATTCGCGGCATCGTAATAGGGGGGCGTGCTCAATGCCGTCGGATTGGTGCCCGGTTGCGACGCTGTGATGGTGCAGCTAGCGGGGTTGCTTCCCGGGTCGTTGACGGACACAGTGGCCGTGGAAACGCCGCCGGTGCCATTCGATACGGACCCGACCGTCTGGCTGGTGACGGAGCACGGACCTGTTGCGACAAAGTTCACTTGCAGTCCGTTCGGGCTCCCGTTCGTCTCGGCTATCGCTGTCACCATAACGGGAGGGGGCGCATCTGAATATGTAACAGAACTCTGTAATGAGCCAAGGACAATAGTCTGGAGATTCTTCACGATCGCGGGCACCGAAGGCGCACTCGACCGTGTGGTCGGATCGATCGGCACCGACTGGAGGGTGGTCGAAATCGTGTAAACCACCGTTGATGAGCCCGAGCACGTCACCGGGTTTGAGTCAATGAATTCCGTCGCTGGAGCAGCTCCACCGACACCGTTGACAACGCCAATATTGACGGCGTCCGAGCCGTTGGGGTTGCAGCCGCGATAGACCGTGTAGTACTGAACGACACCGAAAGCCGGCGCCTTCCAATCAACCGTGACACTTGTCACCGCCCCGTTTGTCATCGCAGGCGTGAGCGTGGGTGAAGACGGCGGCCGGACGATTGAGTTGGCGGTTAAGTAATCCACTTCAGTGGGGACGCCGCCGCTGCCTCCGATGCTGAGTCCGCCGCTGCCTCCAATGCTAAGTCCGCCGCTGCCTCCAATGCTGAGTCCGCCGCTCCCTCCGATGCTGAGGCCGCCGCTCCCTCCAATGCTGAGTCCGCCGCTCCCTCCAATGCTGAGGCCGCCGCTGCCTCCGATGCTGAGTCCGCCGCTCCCTCCGATGCTGAGTCCGCCGCTCCCTCCGTAGAAGACGCCGCCTTGGCGGTACGAGATCTCGTTCGCCAGAGCTGCGAGCTCGCCGCTGGCGGCGCCTACCTGGCGCAGGTCAAAGCTGGACACGTCGTTGTATCCTCGCAAGTCGGAATACTGCGCGCCGTCGAATGTAATGTTTTGTCCATTGACCCACGCCGGAGAGATGGGATCAACTTGTCCAGTCACGCGATAGGCGACAGCGCCGTTGAGCGGTGAGCCGTCACAATGCATCGTGGCGGGACTGGTTGTCGTGCTGGGTGCCACAGTCGTGTACCAGGACGAGGTTGGGAACGTCGCAGGATTGCCTGAGGCATCGGTAAGATCAACCACCGAACCAAAAGGAATCGTGTTGGGATTGGTGGTGCTGCTATCCCCGCCCAAAATCGCGGGTAATGTGCCCGGCACCAGGCCCTCAAGGGCCTGATTCGAGTATGCAATGGCCGCGTTCGACCCCACTCCGTCGATCTGGAAGAGATAGTTCATCGAGCTTTGAAAGTTCGGCTTGCAATTGGCTTCAAAGGTTGGAATGTAGCTGTTGGGTGTGTCAAAGTAGAGGCCGCCGTGGGTCAACCCAAGCGTGTGCCCAATCTCATGAAACAGCGTGCCGGCTACCACGGTTGCCGACTTACTCATGTTCTGAGCCGTAGACGTCGCCCACGCCCCCAGGCTTACGACTGAATCGGAACCGCCCAGATCGGAGAAACCGGACATGGTTGTCACTGTGCCGGAGGTCACGGCGATCGCCGGTTCAGCCAGACCGTTGGAAACGGTCGAGCTATAGCTCCAGTTGGGGACACCCACAGGAGTTGAGAAATAAATCGTTTTATATCCGCTATCGCAAGTCAGGTTGTTGTATATCGCGTTGAGGTTCGGGTTCCCCTGCACGCCGGTGACTGTGATGCGGGTTGGGCAAGTCGTTCCGAGGCCGGTGGTAACGATGGACCCGGACCCGCCACTGTTCGCGGATGCTCCACTCACCGTTATTGATGTAATGGATCCACTGCGCGTGGTCCAGGAAGGTATCGCGACAGAGTAACCGAACAGGACGTAGTGATAGCTGTCTTTCTGACCATATGGGAAACGAGGCGCGCAACTGGCGGGCGATGGGCTAGACGTGCACGCGGAATAATTGGCTGGCAACACCTTCGAGAGTTGCACGCTGCCATCCCAGGTGACCACTCCCGGCTGGTTGGGGAACATGCACAGCTGCGACGGATTGGTGCCAGTGTCGGTACAGGTGGTTTCGAGAATCGCGTTGCCGGGCGCGAGGTGCAGGTGCACTCCAATATTGGCGTATGCCTGCGTGACCATCGCCAGTGGGTCGTTGCCCTGGGCGTCCGGTGAGGGGTACAGATTGGGCTGGGTGAAATCGCACGCGTTTCCGGTTAAGGCGGAGCACATGTAGTCGAATTGAACGAAGAGGTCCTGTTCGCCGTGCGTCGCGCCAGGCAACGTCACCCATGTGCCGCTCTTCACGTCGGTATAGCCTTGCGCGGTTTTCCACGCGTCCAGAATTCCATCGTTATCGCTATTGTTGACAGGCGTGCTGAGAATGACCGCGGCATAGGCATTGCCGGTATTCAGCGTGTCAATATATTGGTTCGATTGCCTGAGCGTTTGGGAATTCTCGTTGTTGTTCCAGGTTCCGCTACTGGTGTAGAGGCTGGTAACTTCTCCCGTGCCATTCGCTCCGCCAACCGCGTCGTAGAATCCCTGCACGGCCTGAGGAATGGGGCCGGTGGTCGAAGTTGGTGCGATCGATCCGTCGTAGATGACTACGGACTTGAGAGGGAAATTCTGAGACAACACACGGTAGATCACCACGAGGCTTGCACCCTCGGTGACGGCTCCGCCGCTGTTGGGCAAAGTAACGGTAAACATGCCTGAGCCGAGGCGCGCCCCGTTCCAGTTCGGCTGCACCTGGAAATAGGAGTTGACATCGGCGCGATACACGCGGAGCGTTCCCGAATACGTGCCGTCGGTATAGCCGGTTATGTCGCTCCCGATCTGCTGCCCGGTGATGGAATAACCCAGGAAGGTCCCGGTATTGCCTGAAGGTGACGTAGAGGTCTCCACGGTTGTCCAGTACAGAAAACCATCAATAATGTCGGCGCCGTCAGGAACACCGGGGCCACAGCCAGGAGGGGCGCAGGGACTGGGATCGGGAATGGTGATGGTTCCGCTGGCTGCGCCGTGCAGAGTGACTCCCCCGGAGGCGTAGTCGCCAGTAACAAAATAGTTATTCTCGAGCGTGAGTTGATCAGTTGAAGGCGGCGTGCCCTCTGAGACGATGAGGTTGACAGATGACCCGTAGTTGACCATCATCCCGGCGAGCGGGCTTTCGCTGATGACATTGCCCGATGGCACGGTATCGCTGTATTGGTTAGTCACGGTTCTCAACGCCAGATCCGCGCCAGTGATGGTTGTCGTCGCCGCCGCTTGCGTCAACCCAACCACGCTCGGGACGGTCACCTGTGCTACCGAAAAGTTCGCAACGACCGTTGAATTTGAACTCAGCGGAAACGAGCAGCCGCCGGTGCCGCTGCAAGATCCTCCGCTCCAGCCGGTAAATTGGGAGCCGACGGCCGGCGTCTCCATGCACGTGACCACGGTCCCTGAAGGATACGATGCCGTCGAACAATTCGTGCCCGTCACTGTGCCACTCCCGGTGCCGGCAGTGCTCACGGCCAACGTATAGTTGGCCACCAAGCCCGTGCCGGTGAGGCTAATGGTCTGCGTAGTCGCAACCGAAGGAGAAATAGCATTCAGGTTGTTGTCGGTCAGGACCAAGGATTCACTGAGGCTCCCCGCGTTTATCGGCGCAAGGGTGACGGAATAGACACACAAGGCTCCCACTGCCAGCGCGCCCGGCGACGAGGATGAGGCGGTCGTGAGCGGGCAGTCGCCCTCGCCAATGCTGAGCAGGGAGAAGTCGGGGCCGATGCTGGGATTGTCGCCCGACGATGGAACCGGGAAGCTGAGGGTGGTATTGCCCACGTTTTGCAGGGTTACCAAACTCGCACCGTCGGTGGCGTCACTTGAACCCACGGTCGTCGGCGTCGGGAAGTTCAACGTTGGCGGCTGAGACTTGTTGACAAGAATGACATCGTTATTAGTACTGTCGGGGGTCGAGTATGGGGCGCTGCCGCTGCGGTCGGGGATGTAAACATTGCCCTTTCCATCCACTGCCACGCCGTAGGCATAGGTTCCACTGATGGTGATCTGGCAGGCGCTTTTGTTAATGCAACCTGCGGGAACTTCCACCACTTTGGGCGCTTCATCTGCGACAAAGACATCGCCCGCCGCATCTACCGCCACGGCTTCTGGATACTCCCAGCCGGTACCCACTGAATTCCAGCAGGCGCTGCTGGGGCAACCGACGGGAATCTCTACCACCTTTGCCATGCCATAATCGGCGATGAATAAATCACCGGCTGCATCGACCGCCAAACCGATCGGATGAGATCCAGATGGGTTGTATACCACGATCGGCGCGCCCCCATTGGCTGGAACCTCCTCGACCTCACTATTGTAACTGGCGATGAAGACATCTCCCTGTCCATCGACCGCTACTCCCAATTGGGCGCAAAAACCGCTGCTGGTCGCGAGATCGCACTGAGGGCTGTCCAATATTTGCTGACAGGTACCGCTGGTACAGCCGGCCGGAACCTCGACCACTTCATTCAGGTTGTTGTCCGCGATAAAGAGATCGCCCGCTCCATCCACCGCCAGGCCCTGCGGATAATTCAGGCCTGTGCCCACCGTAGTTGCGGTGCCATTGGCCGCAACCTCCACAACTCGATGGTTGCCGCTATCCGAGATGAAAACATCTCCTGCCGCGTCGACTGCCACGCCATTCGGCACGGAGAGAGGTGTGTTGTTCACCGTGGTCTGCGTACCCGGGCTGAAAGCAACTGCCGGTCCCTTGCCAGTGCCGTAGATCAGCGTGGTTGCCAACGGGGTACCGCTGGGGCTGCTACCGGCGAATAGATTCACCGCGCCCATGCGCAATCCGGGGGCAAGCGGCGCAAACTTGACATTCACTGTGCAGGAACCAGCTGAGGGGAAGGTGGTGGTACAGTTGTCGCCGTTGCTGACCTCCTGGAAGTCCAGGCCTGTGACGCCTTGCGTCACCACCTGAACCGAGCCGATCGTTGTATTCGCCGCGATGTTGAAGGTCACGGGCAGCGAGTTGCTGCATGGCGCCGGAGTGGTCGCTCCCGGGCAAACATTGATGTTGCCGAAACTCTGCGGCGTAAGGGTCCAGCTCAGGATGTCGTTGTTTTCAACACCGCCGCCCGTCGCCCCCGTGAAACCGACATAGGCCGAGTTGTTGGCCAAACCAATTGACGTCATATTGAAAGGCACGCCTGCAGGAAACAGGTCAGTGCCATCCAGAATCACATCAAGGCAGGGCATGGAGGCGCTGACACAGGCCGTTTGCGAAGATAACGGTTGTATCGCGTAGGTAACCGTCACCGTATGCACGTTGCCGTCTGCCAGAGTAATGCTCGGGCTTGTCAGATCGTTCTCCGCGATCACGCAGCCTCCCGCGCCAGTGTCGACGCAGTTCGCGCCCGTTCCATTGCTCGCAATGAAAACGCTGTCCGGATTCGGAAAACCCGAACCGCTGTTAAAGGTCTTGAACCCTACCGCCACGCTGTTCGTGATGCCGCCAGTCGCAGCCACGCAACCACTACCCGAGGGATCGTCGCCGAAACCAAGCCCGCAGCCATCCGAGCCAATCGGGCCCACTGTATTCGCTCCGGCAGCCGAATTCTGGATCACGAACGCGAAGCCATCGGCGGGGTTGCCGCCGGTGCCGGTCAACTGAAACGTAAAGGCGGTTGAAAAAGAATTGCCAACGGGCTGCGGGGAGATGTACCACGCGTACCCCCGTTGCTGTGAGCTATTTGGGGTGATCTGCAGCAAAGGGCCTCGTCCGCTCCCCGGCTGGAAGCTGGCGATGGTGGGGGGGGAGCTGTAGCCATTGCCGAGCAGCGAAAAACAACTTTGATTCGAAGAGAAATCCGGCGAGTAGCTGGGGGAACCAGAGCAGCTCTGCGCCCGGGCGGCGGCGCTCCCCGCGATCAGAGTCAAGGCGACCAACGCAGGCGTCATCGACCTCGCGCCTCCGAGCGCTAACATCAGCGCCGCTCGAAAGCGGGCCACACCTCGTGCCCATACAAATGGCGGACGTGAGGTTTCGAACAGGGGGATCAGCTTCCGATTGCCGGAACTCTTTGAAGACATGGTTACTGCTTTCATCGCTCTCCCCCTAGGCGCGTGTGCTAAGTTATTGAATTTAAATACACTGGCGATGGTCCGGAATCGGGCGCGCATCTCCTGTGGACACGGGCAGCCGCCCTGCAAGTTCGGCACAGTCAAGAATCTTGCCGAAACCAAACTCAAATTGCCATTGGGGGAATGGCACCGCTTTCCGGGCTATTCATGCCGCATAAGTGGGCCAAGATCACTTGGCACTTATGGGAGAGAGCCTTTCAGGGGCGATGAGATTCCAAACTATTGAAGGGATTGTGAATTGTCAAGACACTTGGACAAATCCGGTCCGAAATTAACAATTGATGCAACGATCTTTCATCCCGCGGAAAATGCTTGCTTTATCCGTACTGGAAATCAGCCAACTGCTAGAATTCAGCCACCCATAATCTATGCCCGAATCGATTGTTCCAGTCAACGCGTATCTCGAAGTCCTATTTCCTGACCGTCCCAGGCAGGTAGTTCCTGTCAATGAACTTCCGTTCTTCGTCGGCAGGGGCCGAGAGAACGGCAACCACTTGTCACTCGATGACATGCGCATCTCGCGCAAGTGTGTGGCTATTTCCGCAGGCGCCTCCGGGCTCCTCATCGAGGATCGTGGCCAGCGCGACGGCATCTTCGTCAACGGCGAACTGACGAAGGCCCGATCGCTCGCAGACGGTGACCGGATTCGTCTGGGCACCGACGACGGATGCCAGCTTGTCTTCCGTCTGCCGACGGAAGCGATCCTCCAGGAGGAAGCTGAGACGAAACTGCGAAGCTTCATTGGCTCCTTTGGACGCGACTCTTCCGATGAACTCAACGGGCTCAGGCTTCTGCTTGAAGCGACGTCGCTCATGCATTCACAGCTTCCTCTGGAATCCGTGCTGGCCTCGATGCTCGATCACGCGATCGTCATCACGCACGCCGACCGCGGAATGTTGCTGGAGCCCGATGCGTCCGGTGTGCTGCAGGTCAAGGTAGCGCGTGGGCGGGACGGCGAGAGTCTTGCGCCGGAGGCGATGAATCCCAGCCGTTCAGTGCTCGGGAGCGCTATCGAACTTCGATCCGCAGTGGTCAACGAGGACCTCAACCTGGCTGATATAAACCTGCAGAGCGCGCAGAGCGTTGTACTCCAACTTTTGCGCTCGTCGGTCGTGATTCCGTTGTACGGCACGCCGCGTGGGCAGGTTGATTCTTCTGGAGAAGCAGCTCGGGGGCAATTGCTGGGCGCTGTGTATCTTGATTCCAAGCGCACGGCCACCTTTTCGGCGCTGGACCGGAAGATCCTGGACGCCCTGGGTGCACAAGCCGGAAGCATTCTCGAAAACGCCCGGCTGATCGAGCACGAACGGGAGCGCCAGCGTCTCGAGCAAGAGCTGAGCATCGCGCGCGAAATTCAGCAGGCCCTTGTTCCGCAAGGATTGCAGGACTATCCGCATTTCTCCATCACTGGAACTCACCGGCCCTGTTATGAGGTGGGAGGCGACTACTTCGACGTTTGTCCCATGTCGGATGGGCGCATTGCGCTTTTGATTGCCGATGTCGCCGGCAAGGGCCTGGGAGCTGCTCTGCTCACAACCATGCTGCAGGGAGCACTCTCAGGAATGACGCTTGGCGTCGACCCGGTGAAGGTCTTCAATCATCTGAACCGCTTTCTCTGCGATCGCGCAGCGGTGGGCCGTTACGCAACCATGTTCTTCGGGCTGCTCGACCCCGATGGCACTCTTGAGTTCGTCCGCGCCGGCCATCCTTCTCCACTGTTGTTGCGGCGAGGCGAGGTGAGCGATCTGTATTCCACGGGATCTTTCCCCATCGGTCTGGTGGAGAAGGCGACCTTCACGTCCACTCGTATCCAACTCGAACCCGGAGACACGCTGTTGCTTTACACGGACGGTGTGACGGAGGCAGAGGATAGAAAGCGGCAGCTGTTTCAAGAAGGGCGGCTCAAGGCAGCCCTCGGCCAGCATCAGGATTCATCTTTGAAATCCCTTCAGGATGGAATACTGAGCGCCGTCGAGAAGTTTACAGAGGGCGCAAGTCAGTCAGACGATGTCACTCTTCTTGTAGTGCGCTACCGGGGCTCCGAGGATGGCGTCGCCAGGACCGATGCAATTCCTGAAGCCGGCAACATGTAACAAGACATTAACAATGGGCGGTTACGATGAGCGAGGCCTTCCGGCAAGTCCGCCTCGCAGATTCTGCCGATTGGAAAGGAAAGAGTGAATGACAATCTCGACTGAGTCCATGGATGGCGGCATCGTACGGGTGCTCCTGGACGGGCGTCTGGATATTCAAGGCGCAGCTGCCGTCGATCTGAAGATGAACGTCTTGGCTGGCAGCAGCAAGTTTCTGTTGATCGACCTGAGCAACGTGTCATTTCTGGGTTCCATGGGACTTCGCTCCATCGTCATCCCGGCGCAAGCGGTCAGCCGCCGTGGGGGCAAAGTTGCGCTGTTCAATCCGGTCCCGATGGTGGAAGAAGTACTGAAGGCCAGCAACATCGACCAGATTATTCCTATCTTTCACGATCTCGATTCAGCGGTTGCAGCGCTGTGCTAAGAGTGCGCCAGCCTTGCGTTGACGAGCCTCACACATCCGATGCAGGGCCGGAGATGCTCATGGGTAATCCGCAAGACCGGCTTGAACTGGACAGCCAGCTCACGGAGTTGAGCCGTGTACAGCCGTGGATCGAAGCGATAGCCGATCGGCACGGAGTTGCGGAGGATACTCGGTTTGCCATGCAATTGTGCATGGAAGAAGCTTTGGCGAACGTGATTCTGCACGGCTATCGCAGCGAACCTGGACATCCCATCGTCTTAGAGACTTCCGTCTCTGCGGACACCCTCATGTTCACGATCGACGATCAGGCACCACCCTTTTCCCCCATCGCACCCGGATGGCGGGACGACGAGACGAAATCTGTCAGCCTCGAATCGATTCAACCGGGGGGAAATGGGCTCCGATTGCTGCGCCATTTCGGAGGATCGCTCAACTATGAAAGATTGGCCGACGGCAACCGGCTCACGATAGGGTTCGCTACCTCGAAGGATGCTTCAATTTAAATAGCAACAAACGTCCGTGCATATTACGCCGGCCCGCGCCGATCGCGCCACAACGATCGCTCTCTCCCCCAGAGGAGAATCGAAGCGCCCGCGATACGATCCGGCCTGTGATCTCGAGGATGGTTCTGCGCTTCCACGTGCACTCCTCTTCGAATTGAACGTCATCGGCTAGTTAAGCGGGATCGTCAGCGACTACGTATCACGGATCGTAACGAAGAAAACAGATAGTCAGACCTTACGATATCTCCGTTCGTGGACCACTCATTTCTCTAAGTAAGAGAGCGTTGACAGGCCTCAAACACTCGTGAAGTATTACCTAGACGTTTCGTTCTTCATTTATTCAACACTCCCGTCGAAATTATGACTTTTGCCAGCACATAGCCAGTGGCCCACGGTCAGATCGAGCCGATCCGATGAAGCAAAGCAAGGGCCATCGGCTCGCCAAGGCGACTTTTTGAAATCTCCGAAGCTTCCCTACCTCCATCCCTATCTTGAGCAAGCAAAGAGCGGTCCGAAGCTTACGCTCACGATCACTTTGTGAATCCGTAAAAGCTATCCATTCATCAAAGTTGGACACGCATACGTGTTTTCGCGGCGCGAACGACCCCTCGTAGAAAACATTTCACGCTTGACTGGAGAATGAGTATGACGCTGCCGTATCGAAAATGGGCCGCAATAACCCCCCACTACCTTCCAGCCGTCGTTGCCATCACCGCAGGGTTGACCCTTGGTGCAGTGTCACTGACAGGTTGCGGGAAGGGCGCGAGTGCGACGACTTCCGGCGCTCGCCCTGCGATGAGAGTGACTGTTGTGAAGGCCGAGCAGAGCAATGTGCCGTTGACGGGCGAATGGGTGGGCACGCTGGATGGATATGTCAATGCGCAGATTCAGCCCCAGGCAAACGGATATCTCATTCGCCAGGATTATCGCGAAGGGTCGCAGGTGCAAGACGGGCAGGTATTGTTCGAGATCGACCCTCGCCCATTTGAAGCGGCGCTTGAACAGGCGCAAGGTCAACTTGGACAAGCGCAAGCACAGCTAGCTCTCGCCCAGATCAACGTCAACCGCGACGCGCCGCTGGCGGAAGCTCATGCCATCGCGAGAAGTCAGCTCGACAACGAGGTCCAACAGAAAGCGCAAGCGGAAGCTTCGGTAAAGACTGCGGAGGCCGCGGTCGCAACGGCGAATCTCAATCTCGGGTTTACGAAGGTTCGCTCGTTAATTGCAGGCGTAGCGGGTCAAGCCACGACGCAGGTCGGCAATCTTGTCAGCACGCAATCTGTACTAACTTCGGTTTCACAACTCGATCCGATCAAAGTCTATTTTTCCATCAGCGACAGCGAATATCTCGCATTGACCAAACGCGCGGGCGCGGGCGGCAGTGACCTACTTCATGGTGCTTCGAATATTCCCCTGACTCTCACGCTCTCCAACGGAGAAGCCTATCCGCAAAAAGGTCATGTCGTGTTCGTCGATCGGCAATTGAACTCCCAGACCGGCGCGATTCGAATTGCCGCAGCATTTCCGAATCCTGGAAATATACTTCGGCCCGGACAGTTTGGGAGGGTGAAGGCTGAAACCCGGATTCTCCAGAACGCGATCCTGGTCCCGCAGGTAGCGGTCACAGAGTTTCAAGGCCAGGAACAGGTATACACTGTCGGCGCGAATAACACGGTTCATGTAAATACCGTGACACTCGGCTCCCAGTATGGGAATAGCTGGGTGGTCGAAAGCGGCCTCGCAAGCGGATCGCTGGTCATTATCGACAATCTTCAAAAGATTCGCGAGGGCGCGCCCGTGAGCCCGCAGCCTGGGGAGTTTCATGCCCTGAACACGGCGCAGACGACACAGGCGGCGGGTAGGTAAATCATGTCAAAATTCTTTATCCGCCGCCCCATCGTGGCGATTGTCATCGCGATTATCACTGTCGTGATCGGCACCGTCTCCATGCTGACGTTGCCAATCTCGCAATATCCCAACATCGTTCCGCCAGAGATTCTCGTAACTGCCACGTATCCTGGCGCTGATGCCAAGACTGTGAGCCAGGCGGTGTCGACGCCCATCGAGCAGCAGATGAATGGCGTCGACAACATGATCTACATGGACTCGGTCAGCGCCAACAATGGCGTGGTTCAGCTGTTCGTGGATTTCGACGTCAAGACCGATCCCAACATCGACCAGGTGTTGGCCCAGCTACGTGTTGACCAAGCCCAGTCCCAGCTCCCTGCACAGGTCACAACGGCGGGTCTGACTGTGCAGAAGGCGCTCACTTCGCCGCTGATGCTCGTCGCCATCAACTCACCGGGCGGCAAGTTGAGCCAGGATTTTCTCACGAACTACGCCATCATCAACCTTCAGGATCAGCTCGCTCGCGTCTATGGCGTCTCGCGGGTGCAGGTCTTCGGCGGACAATATGCTTTGCGCGTTTGGGTCCAGCCCGACAAACTCGCGAAGCTCGGCGTAACAGCAACGGAAGTGATCTCAGCGATCCAGACCCAGAACAATGTCAACCCTGCAGGACAAATTGGTGGCGAGCCAATTCCCAAGGGGCAGCAGTTCACTTACACGGTGCGCACACAGGGCCGACTGGTGAAGCCCGAGGAGTTCGGAAACATCATCCTTCGCGCCAATCCAGACGGATCGATTCTGCATCTCAGTGACGTCGCTCGCATCGAGCTCGGGGACCAGGCCTACGGAGTTTCGGCCCGTTATAACCAGGCGCCATCCGGCGTGATGGCTATCTACCAGCTCCCGGGCTCCAATGCCGTGGAGACCGCGGCAGCGGTAAATCAGCGGATGAAGGAGCTGTCCGCTACATTCCCGCCGAGCATCACCTACAGCGTTCCGCTCGACACCACCAAGGCAGTCACGGCCGGCATTCACGAGATCGTGCTCACGCTTCTTGAAGCGCTCGGCCTCGTGGTCATAGTCGTCTTCATCTTCCTTCAGGGCTGGCGGGCCACGCTGATTCCATTGTTGGCCGTTCCTGTTTCACTCATTGGAACGTTCATCATTTTTCCGGCGCTCGGTTTTTCAATCAACACGCTCTCGTTGTTTGGCCTCGTGCTTGCCATTGGCCTGGTCGTCGACGACGCCATCATTGTTGTAGAGGCTGTCGAACACCACATCGAAGAAGGCATGGATCCGAAGTCCGCGACAGAAAGAGCAATGGAGGAGGTCGGTGGTCCGGTGGTCGCCATCGCGCTGATCCTGGCAGCCGTCTTCATTCCAACCGCGGCAATTCCCGGTATTACTGGACGCATGTACCAGCAGTTTGCCGTGACCATCGCGATTTCGGTTTTGATCTCGGCATTCAACGCTCTTACCCTGTCTCCGGCGCTCTCCGCGCTTCTTCTCAAACCGAAACAGGAGGGCGGTAAGAAAAGTCTTCTCGACAGAGGCTATGGTGTCTTCAACAGATTCTTTGGCCGCACCACGGATGGATTCGTCGGCCTATCGCGCGTGCTCATTCATAAATCGACATTCGCCATGCTCGGTTTGGTGGCGCTCGCTGCCGTTGCGGTTTACCTTGGCAGCAGCCTTCCCGGCGGTTTCATCCCGACTGAGGACCAGGGGTACATGTTCCTTGCCCTGCAGCTTCCCGATGGCGCCTCAGCGCAACGTACCGATGCCGCCGAGCAAAAGATAAGTGATGCCCTTTTGAAGACTCCCGGTATCGAAGGCGTCATTGCCGTGAATAACTTCTCGCTTCTCACCCAAGTCCAGAGCACTAATGCTGGCTTCTTCTTTGTGAGCCTCAAGCCCTGGGCAGTGCGCAAATCCAAAGAGCAGCAGCTCGAATACATCCAGAGCCATTTGCAACAGCAACTCGCCGGTAATCCCGATGGCATCGCGTTCGCATTCCCGCCTCCGTCCATTCCGGGAATCGGAACCTCAGGCGGCGTTACCATGATCCTCGAAGACCGGTCGGGCTCCGACGATCCAACAACACTGACAAAGAATGTCTTCACATTTCTCGGAGCGATTTCAAAACGTCCTGAGATCGCCGCTGCAATCCCCTCGTATCAACCTGCCGTGCCCCAACTCTATGCCGACGTAGACAAGGAAAAGGCACTCCAGCAGCAAGTTGATCTTTCCAACATCTATACGACCATGCAGACATTCATGGGCGGCTATCTGGTCAATTACTTCAATCGATTCGGCCGGCAGTGGCAGACGTACGTTGAAGCAGATGGTACATCGCGCACGAATATCGCCAACATCGATCAGTTTTATGTGCGCAGCGCCAACGGCAGCCAGGTACCGCTCAGCGCACTCGTCAAGGTCAACCGGATTACGGGCCCTGAGTTCATTTACCGATTCAATGAATTCAACGCCGCGCAGCTCAATATCACAGGCGCGCCCGGCTATAGCTCCGGCCAGGTACGCAAGGCGCTTGAAGAAGTATTCAGAGAGACCATGCCTGCCGGCGCAGGCTTCGATTATTCCGGCATGTCGTTTCAGGAGCAGCAAGCCGAAAAGGGCGTCCCGTCGTGGGCTGTCTTCGGCCTGTCCCTGGTGTTCGTGTTTCTTATCCTGGCGGCGCTATATGAGAGCTGGACCCTTCCTTTTAGCGTTTTGCTCAGTACACCTGTCGCAATCTTAGGCGCGTATCTTGCTCTCCACGCGCGGAGTTTCGAGAACGATATCTTCGCCACTATCGGTCTCGTCATGCTTATCGGGCTATCCGCAAAGAACGCCATCCTGATCGTCGAGTTTGCCAAAACGAATTACGAACGTGGTGAGAGTATCTGCGAAGCCGCGCTGGACGCCGCACGTCTGCGTTTCCGGCCGATCGTCATGACCGCCCTGGCGTTCATTGTTGGTTGTATTCCACTGTGGACAGCGAGCGGCTCAGGTGCCGCCTCCCGCCGAATTCTCGGCACCGTCGTTGTCGGCGGTATGACGCTCTCGACGATACTCGGCCTCATCTTCATCCCTGTCACATTCGCAGTGGTCGAGTTCCTTTCGCACCGCTTTGTAAGGGGTGGCAAGGGCACAACGATGGACTCGATCTGCGGGCCGGGAACGCAATCCGGCGAGCCAGCCATGTCTCACGCCAGTGTTGAAGGAGGCCAGGCATGATGAGATTCTCCAAGCTCTCCAAGCTCGGCCTGCTTGCAAGTGCAGTCGGCTTTTTGGCCGGATGCACGGTGGGGCCAAAATATGTGCGGCCGAATTATCCTGCGCCGCCTGCCTATCGCGGCGCGGACGATGGCGCCGTCGCGAGCGACGTCAAGAACTCACTTGGCGATGAACAATGGGCAGCAGTCTATCGCGAACCAGAACTCCAGGACTTGATCCGAAAGGCACTCGCCAATAACTACGACGTGCGGATTGCTGCGCAGCGCATCCTCGAACAGCAGGCCCAGGTTAGAATCACGCGCTCACAGCAGTTCCCGAGCATAACGGTGGGCGGAACGGGCATTGGCGCCACTCTGCCTTCTTCGTTGGGAACCCAGATTGGCAGCCCGCTAGTCGACGGATCGTTCAACGTTTCGGCCGCATGGACACCTGACTTCTGGGGCCTCTACCGCAGACAGACTGAGGCAGCGCGCGCACAGTTGCTGGCGCAGGTGTGGGCACAGCGCGCAGTGCGGCTGACCCTTGTGCAGCAGGTAGCGACTGCCTATTTGCAGATTCGCGCACTCGATGCCCAGCTCGAAATTACAAAGGAAACCCTGAAAGTTCGGCAGGATTCTGTTGCCCTCACCAAGACCCTTGAAAGCGGAGGATCGGTGCCGCTTTCGGACGTCCGCCAGGCAGAGCAACTGCTTTACACGGCGACTTCAGAGATACCGCAACTGGAGCAGCAAATCCAACAACAGGAGAATGCGATTGCGCTCCTGCTGGGCGAGAATCCCGGGCCCATTGCGCATCAGGACCCGAATGCACTCGCACCTCCGCCCCAGGGTCTGCCGACCGGAATACCATCGCAGCTTCTTGAGCGTCGGCCCGATATTCAGGAGGCGGAAGCCACCCTGGTCGCTGCCAACGCACAAATCGGCGTGGCTCGCGCACAGTTCTTTCCTAATCTTTCCATCAGCGCCTCAGGGGGTGTAGGTGGAGATAGTTTATCGAGTATCTTCGATCCTGCCGGAAAGACAATCTACGGCATCGGCACGCTCACGCAACCCCTTTTCGAGGGCGGCAAGCTGCGCGGCCAGCTTCAACTCTCGCAAGAGACTCAAAAAGAAATGGTGCTGAGCTATCAGAAGACGATTGCGGGCGCCTTGCGTGATGTTTCGAATGCCCTGATCGCGCTGAACAAGCAGCGCGCTTACCGCGAGCAGCAGGAGAAGCTTGTTGAAGCAGCAAAGGATGCGACGCGCCTGGCACGCGTCCGTTACCAGGGCGGGTCTACGGGATATCTGGAAGTGCTGACCACCGATTCCAATCTGTTTTCGGCGCAGTTGAGCCTCGTAACTGCGCAGCAGGGAGAAGCGCTGGCCCTCGTGCAACTCTACGGCGCTCTCGGCGGCGGCTGGCAGTCCTAATCTGCCCGTCCGAATGTGGTAATTTCAGCTCGCTTTCGATAGCAGCCTGCTTGCGCGCAGGCTGCTCAACGCGCGCACGCGAGTCATTCCGCTAAAAAACGAGATTCATCCTGCCTATGTAGCGTTCTGCTTGACAAATATAATATCGAATGCTACATAGGGTATGCCAAATGCTGACGCTCGAACTCCGTAACGTATCGAAGCACTTTTCCGGCATCCCTGCGGTGGACAATGCAAGCTTCATTGCGCGTGCGGGTGAGGTGACCGGCTATCTCGGCCCCAACGGCTCCGGCAAATCCACCACCATCAAGATGATCACCGGGCTCATCGAAATGACGTATGGCCAGATTCTCTTTTCCGGCAAACCAATCCACGACGACCTCATCGCCTATAAGCGCCGCATGGGTTACGTGCCCGAGGAGCCATATTTGTACACCCATCTTTCCGGCGCCGAATATCTCACCATGGTCGCTCAGCTCCGCGATCTCGCGGCGCGTCAATCTGCGGAGCGCATCGACGGCATGCTCCGCCTCTTTTCCCTTTACGACGACCGCCATGCCTCCATTTCCGGCTACTCGAAGGGAATGCGTCAAAAGATCCTGCTTATTGCCGCCCTGCTCCACAACCCCGACCTTATCCTCCTCGACGAACCGTTTTCCGGTCTTGACGTAGCCTCCGCACTGGTTCTCCGCAGCCTCATTCAAGAGCTTGCCGCGCGCGGCAAAGTCGTCCTCTTCAGCTCGCACGAACTCGACACCGTGGAGCGCATTTGTTCCCACGTCGTCATTCTCCATCGCGCCAAACTTGTCGCCGACGACTCGATCGAACATCTTCGTTCGCTCATGAAGCTCCCGACTCTCGAAAAAATCTTTGCCCAGCTTGCGGTCGAGCAAGACTCACCGGCCATGGCGCGGCAGATCGCAGATTTGATCGATGCGTAAACTTATCGAGCCGTTGATCGCCCGTCTGCCACTGGACTTCCGCGTACTCTATCACCAGTTTCTGTTGCGCGTGATCGATCTCGAGGCTCTCTCCATCCAGGCGGACATACCCAGGTTCCTCGGGCAGTTTGCCGGAGTGCTGATGATGCTCAGCATGATTCACACGGTGGGTTTCTACGTCTCTCTGGTCAGTACTCGTTCTCCTCAAGATTTTCTTGCGGTCTCCTGGTACTTCGAGCATTACTTCATCGCAACTATGATGCTCGTGGTCGGACTGTTCACAGTCATTGCCTGGGATTCGACATTTCCAGACCGCCGCGACGCCATGATCCTCGCGCCCTTGCCGATTGCCTCTCGCACAGTGCTCTTCGCCAAGATCGCGTCGTCCTGTTCCATATGGCTGCTCGCCGTTCTTACATTGAACTTCGCTTCAGGCTTCGTTCTGCCGCTGGTCCTCGGTTACGCGCACGGTGGCCTATTCGGATTTCTTCGTTATCTCGCTGCCTATTGGTTCACGATGATCGCCGCCAGCAGCTTTGTTTGCGGGTCGGTGCTTACCGTTCAGGGCCTGACGGCGTTGTTGCTTCCGCGCCGCTTGTTTCTGCGCCTTTCGGCGATCTTGCAACTCGCTGCCTTCGGACTATTCCTCGGAGTCTATTTTTTGCAGCCCTCCCTGTCCTCCCCGCCGGTATTGGCGGATCCGGGAAACCAGTGGATTTTCGCTTCATCGCCTTCGTTCTGGTTCTTTGCACTGTTCAACCAACTCAATGGAACACTGCCGCCCGCACTTGCATGGCTGGCTTCTCGTGCATGGATCGGCCTTGGGGTCGTGACCGCCGGATCGTCCGCATCTCTGCTTCTCTGTTTCACACACACGATGCAAAAAACAATCGAACAACCAGACCTTGTGCCGGGTGCGCGGGGCTTCCACTGGGCGCCTCGCCTCGGCAATTCGCTCACGACCGCGATCGGTTACTTCACCCTTCGCTCACTTATCCGCAGCCGTCAACATCGAGTTGCCTATGCGTTCTATCTCGCCATAGTCTGCGCCATCGCGCTTTCCGTTGTTCGCGGATCCCTGACGGCACGCGCGCCTGCTCCGCTCACCAGCGGATTCCTCATGTCGACCTTCATGATGATGCTGTTCGCCATCGTTGGATTGAGCCGAGTCTTCGCACTTCCCATCTCGCTCACCGCGAACTGGGTCTTGCGGATCGCGCAATTGCGTCCGACGGAAAAGTACTTCGCGGCGACCCGTCAAGCGTTACTGTGGATCGCTGTGCTTCCTTGGTGGATAGTCTCGGCCGTCCTGTCGCTTTCGTTCAGACCAGCACATCAGGTCGTGGCCCATCTTGCAATATTGGCGGTCCTCGGGTCCATCCTCGCGGACATCAGCCTGATCGGATTCTTCAAGGTGCCCTTCACCTGTTCCTACTTACCAGGAAAGTCAAACATCCAATATGTGTTCTGGTTCTTCGCCATGGTAATCATTCCGTTAGTCGCCTCGGGGGCTAACCATGAACTGCATGCACTCAATCATCCGCGCGAGTTAGCCAGGCTGAGCGCCGGTCTGCTCGCCGCAGCGTTAGCGCTGTGGGCCTTCAATCGCCATCGCGCGAAGTCGGCGGTCCTCTACTATGAGGAACTGCCGGAAGAGGTGATCACCACGCTTGGACTGCTATCACCGCGGTCGTTCGCAGCCCCAGGTGCTGGTCATGCCGAGGTCACACATGAAAGCTGAGACGATCGAACTTATTCAACGGATCCAGTTGAAGATGGATTGTCGAGCATCTTTCAGCGCTTACTTCGCCAGCAATCCGCGGTTGTGCTCATAACTGATCGCGCGCGTTATCTTCCACACGCCATTCTTGTTCTGCCACAGCGTCACAAACTTCGCGTCCCCCATACCATCCTCCGGGTGCCCAGGGTGGTGGAAGCGATGTATGCCGATCTCCACCGCTCCATATCCGTTGAGCGGGTAGACCTCCAGCGTGTCCAGCAGCAGCGTCCGCTGCACCTTTCCGCAGACATTCTGTTGAAGGGCGGCAAGAAACGGCGCCTTCCCCACCATCAGGCCTGTTTGGTCGTGATAAAACTCGAGGTCATCCGACACCATCGATCCAAGCGTCGTCAAGTCACAGTGATTATACGCATCGAAGAGCTTGGTATCTAGAGATTGAATTGTCGTAAACAGGGAGTCAGGTTGTGAAGGGCCGGATTGCGCGCTCGATTGAGCTTTGGTCGACAGGCCGGAAAACGATGAAAGAGCAAGCACGGACAGAAACAAGATCAACGGTCTTTTCATGGATGAGACTCCTTTGAGACGTTGCGGGCCGCTCGCCTTATCAACCTCGAGCAGCGTAAGTCGGTCGGCGATACCCAGGCAAGAGAGTGGACTTGCGGTAGTTAGTCCCAGTCGACAAAATCAAGAGCTTCTACTCCGTGCGTAGCGCTTTCATGGGATCGATACTCGCCGCTCGCCCCGCAGGCAGCGCACTTGCCGCCAGTGCAACCGCGGCGACTCCGGCCACTGCAATGAGATGACTCATCGCATCGAGAGGTTTCACCCCATATAACGACGACGCCAACGCGCGGCCAACAAGCAATGCCAGCGGAATACCCAGCGCAACCCCAGCGACAGTGAGCAGCAAGCTATCCTTCAATATCATCCAGACGACTTGCTCGCGCCGAGCACCCACAGCCATGCGCACGCCGATCTCGGCTGTCCGCACGCTCACCCGATACGCTAGAGACCCGTAGAGCCCCGTCGCCACTAACACCACCGCCAAGACACCGAAGAAGCCGGCTAGCCGCGCGAAGAGAGTTTGCCCGGAGATGGTCGTGTCGTATTGCGCGCGCTGTGTCATCGGCTGGATGAGCGGCAGGTTCGGGTCGAGTTGCTGGACCACTTTGCGGGCCACAGGAAGAATCGCCATCGGCTCGCCGTACACGCGCATCTCGACTTGCATCTCTCCGATAACTGGAATCTGCGCATACATGCACCAGGCCATGGGAATCGGCACTTCGCTAATGCTGCGATATTTGTGGTTCTTCACCACGCCGACGATCGTCATCGTATAGCGGCCGTCGTCGGTTCCAATGGTGTGGCCCAGAGGGTTCCGATGAGGCAGGAAACGTTGTGCAAACAGCTCATTGATGACTCCCGCGTGCGGTGACGATGCGGTGTCGGAGTCTGCAAAATCGCGACCCGCAAGCACAGGCACACCCAGAGTACGGAAAAAATCTGGTCCGGCCACATTGCTTCGGACTGTCCTTGATGCGCCGTTTGCGACCTCCGGCAGCCTGCCGTCCACCATCATGTCGCTGTTGTCGGACCATCCCGATCCGAGGCGGGACTCCATGATGGTCACCGATTCCACGCCCGGCAATACCCGCAATTTGCTGATCAGGTTCCTGTAAAAGGCAATGCCCGCGGGAACCGATGGAATATTTGGTTTCACTCCGAAAACCACGAGACCATCGACGCGCACTCCCAGAGGACTGTTTTCAAGATTCTGCAAGGTACGAATCAACAACCCGGCACCCACGAGCAGCACTACGCACAGCGCCATCTGCAAAGCGACAATCATTCTTCCACCGCGCGATTTGCCCGCATCGGTATTCGATGTTGCGGCAGAGGTCTTCAGCACCAGTTCTGCTCCACCGGAAAGAGCAACACGCAACGGCGCGAGGCCAAACACCAGCGCAGCGAGGACCAGAATGCCCAGCGTGAACAGCAGCACCGTCTTGTCGGGTGCAAGACTGGTTTCGATCTGCGCCCATCGGCCTAACAACCGCGCCGCCATCTCAGCAAAGGCCCACGCCAATGCGCCACCCGCCGTTACCAGGATCGCGCTCTCCATCAGCAGTTGCCGGAACAACTCGCCGCGCCCCGCACCGAGAGCCAAACGCAATGAAAACTCCCGCTGCCGCGTTGCATTGCGCGCCATCAGCAGCATGACCACATTGGCCATCGCAATCAGCAGAACCAGTCCCACCATCGCCATTAGAATGCGCAGTGGATTTCCGTACATTTGGTCGGAGCCGGGAAAACTCTTTGCGTCGACGAAGCTGAGAACGGGCGGCTTCTCGCCTTCCATCGGCGTCCCACCGAGCCCTACATAAGCAGCGCGCTGAAAGACGGGTTGCAATTGCGCTGAGGCTTGCGCGCGCGTTACGCCTGGAGCAAGCCGCGCGATCAGCTGCAGGCACCACCATGTCGGATCGTTTATATAGGTCTTGCCTTCATCCGGAGGATTCCCCCACGCGTTCAATTCCGGGCGGTTCTGCAAGGGAATCCAGAAATCCGTCGAACTGCCGCCTTCGACGCCTTCAAAGCCTTCTGCGGTGATTCCAACGATAGTCATCGGCACGCCGTTCACAAAAAGCGTTTGCCCCAGTACGTCCGGATTTCGTGCGAACCGCCGCGTCCAGTAGTTGTAACTGATCACGGCAATGGGCGCATGGTTGGTCTCGTCCTGTTCGCTGAATCCGCGGCCGAGGGGCAAATTCACGCCGAGGCCGGAGAAAAAGGCGCCGCTCACCATGTCGCCTTCCGCCTCTTCCGGCTGCGATCCATAGCGGACGGCGACCTTGCCGCCCGAGAGGGGCACAAAGGCGATCAGTGGCGAGACCCCGCCACTCTGCTTTCGCAGCGCATCGTAAACCGGATACGAGAAGGTCTTGTTGGTATCGATGGTGCCGGTCCCACGCGGAGGGTTCGATGTTCTTAGATACACCAAGCGGCTTGGATCGGACACCGGTAACGACCGCAACAGCACCGCGTTCATCACGCTGAAAACCGCCGTGTTCGCGCCTACTCCCAGTGCCAGTGTAAGGATCGCTGTGACTGCAAATCCCGGACTCTGCCGCAATGACCGCAGCCCAAAGCGCAGATCGCGACCCAACTTGTCGAGACCAATCCAGCGGCCTCGCATGTAGAAGCGCTCTTGGGCTGCGCGGACATTGCCGAACTGCTGTCGCGCTTTCCATTGTGCCTCGTCTTTGCTCAGGCCTTCATGTTGCAGGTCGTCGGCCTCGAGCGCAAGATGCGCCTTGATCTCCTCCGCAAAGTCCTCTGCACTGCGCTTGCGTTTCAACATGCTTACGCCTCCTGACCTTGCGTGCCATCGTTCGAATCCAGAATCAGCCCCATCGCCCGCGTCAGGCGGCGCCATTCACCTGTCTTCTCCACAAGCTGCGCACGCCCCTTCGGCGTTAACGAATAGAACCGCGCCTTGCGGTTGTTCTCGCTCACGCCCCACTTGGCCCCAATCCATCCCTTATCTTCGAGCCGCTGCAGCGCCACATAGAGCGAGCCGTGGTCGACAAGAAACACGTCTTCGGACTGCCGTTGAATCGTCCGCGCCACACCTTGCCCATGGCGGGGACCGGGGATCAGGGTTTTCAGGATGAGCAGATCTAGGGTGCCTTGTAACAGGGCGATGCGGTCGTCGTTGTTCTCTTGGGTAGTCATTCGACCCAAATATTAACCGCTTTGGGTAGAATGTCAACCCGAATGTGACGGTTTGCCTCCTGCGCTCCCAGATCTCTTGTGACCCGATGAAAATCCTGGTGATCGGATTTCGGCGCCAAGTCCTTGGCTGCCCTTCTAAATCTCCCGGCCGAAGCATCGGCCGACCCCCTCTGTCGTAGAATGAGGCCGCTTCCGGAATACGCTTTCTTGCGACGGCAAATTTACATCTGCGCGCACGGCCAATCCGGAAAATTCGATCGCACCTTCAGGGATGGACCAAGATGAAGAATTCCTTCCGCACATTGATTGCTCTTCCCATTGCCCTGCCGGTTTTCATGGGGAGCCTTTTCGTCATGAGTAGCCCTGCACAAGACGTCACCGAAATTGGCGGCCAGAAAATCGTCACCCTCACACGCACCGCCGTCAGCAAGACCAAGCCCGAGTTCACCAGCGTCACTCTCGCTCCCGGGCGCGGCATGGAACTGATTCAGATCACCGCGAACTTCCCGGGCAAGGGCAGCGTGAATGTCCTGGCCTCGCCAGACCTCGCCGGAGCGAAGCAGATGCTCGACGAGAAGGACGACGCGAATGGCGACCTGGGCTATCGTCTCGGATCCGCATTCCTGGTTCCCTACCCCAATCGCATTCGCGGCAAACTCTCGGCGGACGGCCAAACCCTCACCACCTCATGGGAAGGCCACACGATTACTTTGCCGGCGAACAACATCGGGAAGAATCCAGGCGCTGAGCGCCATGCCATGCACGGCCTGATTCTGAAAGCCAAAACCGATGACGTGCATGTGAAGGATATTCCGGACGGCCAGGAAGTCACGGGAGTCATTCACGCGGGCGACTTCGGCGGCCACTGGCTCTCGAAGACTGATCTCGACTTCACCATCGCGCTGACAGCAGAGGCCATCGACGCCAGCATCGTGGCACACAATGTCGGCAGCGAAGCCGAGCCCATCGCCATCGGCTGGCACCCTTATTTTGCTTTGCCGTCGGGCGACCGCACCCAGGTGCGCATCCATATTCCGGGGTCCAATCTCGCCGAGGTTGACAACTATGACAACGTCTTCCCGACGGGCAAACTCAAACCTGTAGATGGAACGCAATACGATCTGCGCGCCCCTGACGGCGTCGCACTCGCGCATAACTTCTACGACGACAACTGGAGCAAACTCGAGTGGAAGAACGGCGTAGTCACCGTGAAAGTCATCGATCCTGCAGCACACTACGGCGTCGATATCGTCGGGCTTTCGCCAGAGATCAAGACCATCCAGATGTACGCGCCGCCGCCGATGCAGTTCGTCGCTATCGAGGACCAGTTCAATTTCGCCGATCCTTTTGGCAATGAGTGGGGGAAGATGGACACCGGTATGGTCACGCTCAAGCCCGGCGCAAGCACCAAGTGGCATGTGCGGCTGCACGTGTTTGTGCCGTAAGCAATCGGGAATATCGCGTCTGCGTTCAGCCTACGACGCAGGCGCGAGAACTTCGACTGTCGGAAAATAGATGCGGTACCTCGCCGGATCGCGCGTAGGTATCGCCAGTGCTCGACGGGGGTCTGCGCTCCGATATGGAAGTCCGAAAGCGGAGGTTTCTTGCCGTTGTAGGATGTATGCGCCAAAAATCTTGGGTTCCGAGTGAGATGTGGCCGATCCGGAACTAACCGCCGTTTTTCTGGTTCGAAAGCTCTTTGAAATTCAATTCTGGTCAAAAGCGGAAGATGACTCCGTTGATGGGGATGTCGATTTCTTCCAGCATCGTGCTGGGGGACACCTCAACTTTGGAGCCCTTCGGCTTGCGGAGGAACACGTACCCCGATGCTCTCGAGCCCTGTCTCACTGCAGTGATCCGGAGAAAGACAGGGGGATGTGCCGGATCGATCTGCGACAAAGAGGAACCTTTCCCGGCCTGGTTTCGCAATTGAAAGAGACGACCTTCCTCTTCAGATCTTGTAGCGGCATGCGGGTCAATTGGGCCCATTGCTTCTGGATGATTGGGCGGCGGTGAGGCGCTGTTGCTTTCGGTCACGGAACCGGATTCCGGGGGTCTTCCGGGCATGCCGGGGCCCCCGGGAGGAGCACCGCCGGACTGATCCAGGCCCGCGGCGTGCATGCTGGCCAGCGTATCCAGATCATGAGCCTTATCGAACCAGTGGAAGCGAGTGTGGGTAGGGTCGGGGTAAAGTGCAGAGATCGCTTTGGGATTGACGTCCGCTTCGCCAGGTCCAACCTGGGCGACCGCGATGAAGACAGAGAATTCGCCGTTTTCCCAGTTCTGCGGCATGGTGATCGCCACAGTTGTCCCTTCGTAGCTGGTGGCGAGCATCGGCTTGCCGCTGACCATGATTACCTTACAATGCTCGGCGTCCGCTTGGTTGAATGTCACGATTCTTGGATCGTCGGGAGACTGCGCAAACGTAACGGAAAGCAGAAGTGACGAGACGAGAAGTTTCATCGTTGTGTACCTCGGGACAACACTGACAACGAAATTGTCCAGCATCTCGGCTCGGCTGTCTGTAACGATTTGTAACGGTTGCGCGGAAGTTGCAGGCATTCGCGCGAATGCCCCCCCACCTTGACCGAATAACCCTCAATCCGGAATGTATGGTCCGCCGCCGCATTGCAAGCGAAAAATGAGAATGACATGTAGGTCTGCGCGAATGTATCCGGCCTTTATTGGAGTAGCGATCTCCTGGCCTGAATGGAATGCGCTGCGCCCTCGTCCTTTTTAGTTTCGGTGCCTCTTAAGGCATTTTCCGGGTACAGGTTTCGGGAGCGCCGGGATCGACCGTTGTGCCATCTCATGGTTCGCCAGCAAACCTGGCAGGAATCTCCAAACTCAGATCAGTCGTCGTTGGTCTGCGGATGTGGGAATCGCGTCAGCGATTTCCAAGCCTGGCGCTTGTGCCAGGCGTCATGTGCAGGCCATCATGCTGCAACCGTTTGTGGTAATTGCGGTGGCCGATACGCTTCTCCTTTGTACAAAACCACCCAGGCCATGCGCGCCATCTTGTTGGCTAACGCCACGGTGGCCACCTGAGGGCGCTTGCGTGATGCCAGATGGGCCAGCCACATACTCAGAGCTGAAGTTTGTTTCGTTCTCTGCAGCAGCACCGAATGCGCTCCCTGCACGAAGAGCTTTCGCAGGTATTTGTTCCCCCGCCTGCTGGTACCGGTCAGCTTTTGCTTCCCTCCGGTGGAGTGCTCGCCCGGAACCACCCCTAACCAGGCTGCGAATCCGCGGCCCTTCTTGAAGGCAGCCCCGTTGCCGATGGCTGCGATCGTGGCCGTCGCCGTGATCGGTCCAATTCCGGGGATCGCGACCAGGCGCCTGCAGGGTTCAAGTTCGCCGGCGATGCGCACGATCAGCTTGTCGGATTCCTCGATCTGCCCGTGCAGATACTGCATTTCCAACCGCAGCTGTGTCAGAAGTACGCGCAATGCGCCAGACAGCTTGTTGTCCGGGTCTTCCAGGATACCGGGTAGAGCCGTTTCAATATGCTGGCGTCCCTTGCGGATGGTGATGCCGCGCTCCAGCAGCAAGCCGCGAATCTGGTGATCACCGCAGTGCGGCGCACCACCCACCGCTCGCGCACCCGGTGCAGCGACTGCAGGTCCAGCTGGTCATCGGACTTGATCGGAACAAACCGCATCGTGGGCCGGGTCACAGCCTCGGCACACGCTTCGGCGTCGATGTAGTCGTTCTTGTTCGTCTTCACGTAGGGCTTCACATACTGTGCCGGCATCAGGCGCACATCATGACCCTGTTCCCGCAGAGCACGGCCCAGAAAATGAGACCCTCCGCAGGCCTCCATCCCGATCAGGCACACGCGAACGTTGGATGTGAAACGAAGTAGCTGAGTCCGCGAGCACTTCTTGCGAACCACGACTTCGCCGCGCGTGTTGACGCCCACAAGGTGAAACACAGTCTTCCCTAAATCGATGCCGATGGTGCGAATCTCCATGGAACACCTCCTTCGCTTACCTCTACACCCTCAGGCGGCTTAGGCGGCGGACCATGCCAGTAGTTACTCTTCGGTCAACCTTGCCCCTTATCCCTTAAATCCCGGCAGATCGACCCGGCGCGCGATGTGGTCGTGGATCCAGTGCGGGTCCCACCATTCCTTGGGATCGATTTGGACTCCATCGAGCTGCATGGCGAAGTGGATGTGATCCCCCCCGGCCATTCCGGTCATTCCGCTGCGCCCCATTACCTGGCCGCGCTTGACCGTGTCGCCCACATGTACGTCGATTTGGCTCATGTGGCCGTAGATAGTCTGCAGGCCGTAGCCGTGATCGACCACGACGCAGTTGCCGTAGATGCCGAGGGGAGCGGCATACACGATCTGCCCGTCGTTTGAGGCTTCCACGCCGACATGCTGGGTGACGGCGAGGTCGTAGCCAAGATGCACCTGCTGGTCGATCTTCTTGCCGTGATAGATGTAATTGCGTAGATCGGCGAAGGTGGCCTCGGCCTGCGCATGCGCCTGCCGCGCGAAAGGCTGCGACCAGAGAAACTGCTCGGCCGTCTTGAAACGGAGATCGGCGAGAGTCTTGTTATTCGCCCGGCGCATCTCGCTGTTGATTTTTACAAAGCGCGCGACCGGATCGCCCGAACCGTTGGGATCAAGCTCGTTGACGACTTTCTGCATGAACGCATCGCTGATTTGGAGATCGTGAACCGTGTAGTGGGGCTGCTCTTTCTTTGGGAATTGAAAAACGATGGGGCTGGTCACGTCGTTTCCCGCGCCAATGGATGCATAGACCACGGGCGCTGTGCCAGGCGGCATGTTCCACGCGAAGGCAAAGAGCGAAAAGCGGCCAGGCTTGCCGTCGGGCATGGGCCAGCTGCGATACGTCTGGTCGCCCACGCGCACGCCGGCCGCGGTCCATCCGCCCGACACGTTGAAAGTGACCAGGTCGGCCATGCCGAGATACAAGTAGTGCTGGTCCGAATCGACACTCAACGACGGCGGACGGGTGACCACGGTGACGTCCCGCTCGGCACGAGCTTTCTTGCCGAGTAGATCATTCGACGTCGCCTCGACGATCAACTTCGCAGCACCATCTTTCAGTTGCGGCGTCGACTTGACGCCGGCTGTGAAACTCCACTTACTGTCAGAGGCGGTGGAAGGTTGCGTGGTGGCGCCCACCGGATAGCTGACTCCGTTTTGCTCGACCGTTGCCGCGATCTTTCGGATTCCGCGCGGATCATGGACCTGCACGCTGACTGGAGTCGCCTGGCCCAGAGTCGTGATGGATGCGGGCAAGTCAACGACAGGCGTTGCGGATCGTGCTGAGACGATCAGGATGGGCACCAAGATGAGCAGCGCAAGGACAGCAAAGAAGACGGCTTTTCGCACATCTCATTTTAGAGCGGACTCGATCGGCTGCGTATTGTTGAGTTGTGTGCGGGTGCCGATTCCACTGTGTACCGATGATTGGGAGAAAGTTGCGAGAAGCAGATCCCCTTCGGCTTCCCAAGCGGAGCTTGGATGGGGCACCCATGTTTGTAAGGATGGATGCCCTGTCGAAGGCAGGTTTGTGGCTTCCCACCCAAGCGGAGCTTGGATGGGGCACCCATGTTTGTGCGGATTGATGCTCTGTCAAAGAAAGTTCGTGGTTTCCCACCCAAGCGGAGCTTGGATGGGGAACCCATGTTTGAGGATTGATGCTTTGTGAAAAGGTGAGCCCGTGCGACGCTATTGGCCGATCGGCGACAGGTGCACGCTTCTTCCTGTCCTTGCCGACTCGCGGGCTGCATCGAGAATCTGCATCACTGTCACATTGGTATCGAGCGCGCTGAGGTCACCCTGATCACGAATTTGCCCGCGCAATACTGCCGCGAGATAACTCAGCGAGTTGCTCTCCTGCTCTCGCAAGGGCGCAGGCGTGGTCATCTGCTCCTCGTTGTCGTGCTCGTGCCGCACCCGCATGTGGTCGGCCGCAACCGTGATCGCATAACCCGTCGCGCCATACACCTCCATGTCTTTCCGCGAAAACGGCCAGTTCCACGAGCCCTGAATCAATGCCTGGGCACGACGGTACTTGAGCACGATCGTCGAATCATCATCCACTTTGGAATAGATCTCCGGCTTGTCCTGATTCACGACCGCAGTCACGGTCTCGGGGGTCTCGCCTTGCATCAGCCAAGTCATCAGGTCCACGCCATAGCAGCCGAAGTCGTACAGCGCGCCCGCTCCATTCTGCTGGGGATCGGTAAGCCACTTGAGAAACTCCGGCGATACCCCGATTTCTTTTGGTCCCTGATGGCCGTCGTGCACCACGACGCGGCGCACATCGCCAAGCTTGCGGTCCCGCACCTCGTCATAGGCAGCCTTGTTGCTCGGGTACCAGGTGGTTTCGTAGTTCACCAGCACGTGAATCTTTTTTTCGCGAGCGATCTTGCGAATTGCCAGCGCATCTTCGAGCGAAATCGTGAGCGGTTTCTCCACCATCACAGACACGCCGTAGTACGCGCCGATTTCGACGACGCGCCGATGGTCGGCAATGGTTGTGTAGGCCAGCAACGCCTGCGGGCGGCGCTGCTCAATCATCTTGGCCGGGTCTTTGAAGAAGAGATTGTCAGCGAGCCCGTACTTCTTTTGATATTTCGCCTGCAGCGCAGGATCCGGCTCCGCAATGCCGACAAGCTCAACATCGTGGTGTTGCGGCAGCTGCGCCAGGAATCCCGCAACGTGATCGTGCACCAGGCCCACAATGGCAACACGCAGCGGACCCTGGGCCGATCCAGACCCATTTTGGGCATTCAATGAGAACGGCAACAGAAGAAATAGCCCCGTCCAGACGAAGCGGCGGTATCCTCGGGCAAACGACAAACCAGGTTCTTTCATTCGGTGGAGCTCCTTCGCTCCCTGCACTTCGTTGTACAGAATAGACGGAAGACGCGGGCGCGCCCGCTCGGGGCTCGATTCGCGTCCCAACTCAATCCGACCCAGTAAACACAGGTCACGAAATCCCCGTCTATCCTTATATGCAGCTATCCACTGGCGATACATCGCCTGAGGCTCGTTTCCGCTGTCCGTGCTGCGGATTTAAGACGCTGGAAGCACCCGCCGCCATGGCGTTGTGCCCTGTCTGCTGGTGGGAAGACGACGGACAGGAAGACGACGATGCTTCCGATATCCGGCTGACTGTGAACGGCCATCTGAGCCTGACTGAAGCACGCGCCTCCTATCTCCGCTGCGGCGCCGCGGACCGTCGGTTCCTGCCCTATGTCCGCAAGCCGCAAGTCACTGAACAGTAACGTTACGTGACCTCCGCATTGGCGACGAAGGCAACCTTGCCGCCGTGGGTTTGACCCTACCCGCAATCCCTCTTACCATGGATTGAAGAGATTCCCGAGCCACACGCGGCAGTATCGCCCCGGCGCGGCGGCGGCAGTATCTATGGCGCTTGTCGCGCCCGGAAGGCAAAACGTTGAGTTCTACTGACACCCTCGAAAACCCCGCCTCTCCCGAAGCCACCCACACCCATGATCACGATCATGAAGATGTTCACGAACACACCCACGGTCCGGTTCTAAATCCCGATTGCACTCGCGAGCTGGTGCTCGACATTCCTGCCGAAGACGTTTCGAAATCTTTCCGCTCCGTGACACGGAATTATCAAAAGTACGCCAAGATTCCCGGCTTTCGTCCGGGGAAGGTTCCTGAATCGGTGGTGCGGCGCCGTTTCGCGACCGAGATTCGCAAGGAAGTCATCGACGGTCTTCTCCCGCAACGTTTCAACCAGGGCGTGCGCGAGCTGGGTGTGCAGCCCGTCGGGCAACCTCAGGTCACTGAACTTACCGTGGAAGACGGGCAGCCTTTGCACGTGAGAGCAGCGTTCGAATACGTGCCCACCTTTTCCATCGAGGGCTACAAAGACGTCGTTGTCGAAAAGCCTTCCGCCGAAGTCACTGACGAAGAATTTCAGCACGAGATGACGGAGCTCCGCGAATCGCGCGCCACGATTGAGCCTGTGGAGGAAGACCGCGCTCTTGTCGATGGCGACTGGGCGCAGATCTCCTACTCCGGCCAGGTGGAAGGCGAGGCCGAAGCGGCCCCCATCACCGGGCAGGATTCTCTGGTCGAAATCGGCGGCAAAGACACGGTGGAGGCCTTCAATGCCGTCCTTCGCGGCGCCAAGCCCGGTCAGGAATTGAAAGCCGAAGTCATCTACCCCGCCGATTACGGCGAAGCCCGGTTGGCCGGCAAGACGGTTTCTTATGAGGTTACGGTCAAAGCCATCAAGAAGCGGATCGTCCCCGAGTTGAGCGACGATTTCGCCAAGGAACTTGGCCAATATGAGAGCCTGTCTGAGCTCGAAACCCGCGTGCGCGAGCATATGAACAACCGCAAGCGCCGCAGCGTGGCCGCCGAGACGAAAGACAAGCTCTTCGCGGAGCTCACTCAGAAGTATTCGTTCCCCGTTCCCGAGTCCCTCGTTCAGGATCAGGTGGACGCCCGCCTGGAGCGTGGCTTGCGCGCCCTTGCCGCACAGGGCATGGATACCGAACAGATGCGCAGGCTCGACTTCACCCGCCTGCGCGCTGCCCAACGCGACGGCGCGATTGCCGAAGTCAAAACCAACCTTCTGCTCGACAAAATCGCCGAGGCGGAAGGCATCACTGTAAGCGACGAAGAGTTGGACCGCGAACTGCAACTTGCGGCCCTGCAATCGAATGAACCAGTTGAGACGCTTCGCACTCGTTTGACTCAGGATGGCGGTCTAGCTAGAATCCGGGAACAAATGAAACGCGAAAAAACCGCGAATTTACTGTACGAACGGCTTCCCAGCTAAAGGCGGAAGTCGCATTTAACGCTGCCCGTTTCGGATTCGCCCCAACCCGAACCGCGCGGCCCTCAAAAGGGAGGGGGAAAACAGGCCCCCGACGGAAGAGCGAGAGAAGCACTCGAATGGCATTAGTTCCCATGGTGGTTGAGCAGACGAGTCGGGGCGAGCGCGCCTACGACATCTACTCCCGTCTGCTTCGCGATAACATCATTTTTCTTGGTACCCCCATCGACGACCAGGTCGCCAATCTTATCGTCGCCCAAATGCTCTTCCTCTCTGGTGAGGATCCGGAGAAGGACGTTCAGCTCTACATCAACTCCCCGGGTGGCTCGATCACGGCCGGCCTTGCCATCTACGACACCATGCAGTTCATCAAGAACAACGTTGTGACTTATTGCATCGGCCAGGCAGCCAGCATGGGGGCATTTCTCCTGTTGGCCGGGACCAAGGGCAAGCGCTTTGCGCTGCCCAACTCCCGTATCCTCATTCACCAGCCTTCGATGGGGGGTCTCAGCGGTCAGGCCACCGATATCGACATTCACGCCCGCGAGATTCTCCGCATCCGTGAGATTACCAACACTCTGATGGCCACACACACTGGCCAGTCCCTCGACCGCATCGAACACGATGTCGAGCGGGACTTTATCATGAACGCGCAACAGGCGAAAGAATACGGCATCATCGACGAAATTATCGACCGGCCCCGCACTTAAGGGCCATAGGCAACGGAAGTCAAATCGCGGTATCTTATCAGGGGGTGGTCCAAATGAAAACGCGCACGGGACCCGAAGAAGCGCTACGCTGCTCGTTCTGCCACAAGTCGCAGGACGCCGTGGCCAAATTGATCTCGTCGCCCAGCGACTATCCTCGCGCGTACATCTGCGATGAATGCGTTGCGGTCTGCAATTCCATCCTTGAAGACGACCGCGGTGAGGCGCATCCCGCTACCACCGCCGGACACCTCCCCAAGCCGCAAGAGGTCAAAAGCTTTCTTGATGACTTCGTGATCGGACAGGACCAGACCAAGAAGAAGCTGGCGGTCGCCGTTTACAACCATTACAAGCGCATCCAGATGAACCGCATGCGCAACAACGAAGTTGAGCTCGCCAAGTCCAACATCCTGCTGATCGGCCCAACCGGGTCCGGCAAGACCCTTCTGGCCCACACCCTGGCCAAGATGCTCGATGTTCCCTTTGCGATTGTCGACGCCACCACTCTGACGGAGGCCGGCTACGTCGGCGAGGATGTCGAGAACATCATCCTCAAGTTGCTGCAGGCAGCCGACGGCGATGTGAACCGCGCCCAGCAGGGCATCATCTATATCGACGAAATCGACAAGATCGGCCGCAAGGACGAAAACCCCTCCATTACTCGCGATGTTTCGGGTGAGGGCGTGCAGCAGGCCTTGCTCAAGATTCTCGAGGGCACTGTCGCCAATGTCCCACCGCAGGGCGGGCGCAAGCATCCGCACCAGGAATTCACGGCCGTCGACACCACCAACATCCTCTTCATCTGCGGCGGAGCCTTCGTCGGCCTTGAGCGCGTTGTCGGCCGTCGCATCGGCAAAAAGGCTCTCGGCTTCAAGTCTGTCGATGCTGAAGCCGATGCGGCAACGGTTCGCTCGCACCGCGACACCGAATTGCTGCGCAAGACGGAACCCCAAGACCTCATCAAGTACGGTTTGATCCCGGAGTTTGTCGGACGTCTACCTGTGATGGGCATCCTCGACGAGCTCGATGAGCCGGCGCTGATCGAGATTCTCACCAAACCCCGCAACGCCATCCTCAAGCAGTACCAGCGCCTGCTTGAGTACGAGAATGTCCGCCTGCACTTCACCACGGACGCCACCGCAGCCGTTGCTCGCGAGGCCCTGGCCCGCAAGGTCGGCGCGCGCGGCCTGCGCATGATCCTCGAGGAGCTGATGCTCGACCTGATGTATCATCTGCCGTCGAACAAGCGGGTTCGCGATCTCGAGATCACCAAAGACATGGTGGAACGCCGCGACCTCTCGCTCTGCCTGCTCGAAAAGGCCGGATAACGATCAAATTAAATCCAAACGCACATTGACCCTCAGCCAATCGCTGAGGGTCAATGCTTTTGCTCCCCTGAATTTTTTTCACCGCAGAAACGGCTGAGACAGTCTTTCTATTCCTGATTCCCTATTCCCCTGCTTTTTAATCTACCGATCGCCCGAGCTCACCAGCTGGGCCCATTCCATGGCCTTCCACTGCGATTCTGAGATGAATGGCTCGGATACATGCATGTCCTCGCACAATTTCGAGACCTCAGCCCATTCTCCAGCCTCGACCGCGAGCATGAGGGTGTAAAGAGGCGACAGGGTTGAATCCTTCTGCATCAATGCCGATTTGATGTCCTGGTGGACTGAAAGGGCATCGACCACGGCTGCCATGGGAATCTCCAGAATCGCATCCATGAGGGAGAGAAGCCCCAGGAGGAAAAGGTCAATGTTTCCGTCGACGACGGTTGGCCCGACTAATTCGCAGAAGTGGGCGCGCGTCAGGGCAGTCAGCATCAGGTCCGACGTCCGGCCGTGAGTCATTTCCAACGTCACAGCAAGTCGGCACCAGCGGCGAATCTCATTCTCTCCAAGAATGAGCAACGCCTGGCGAACCGAGCAGATTTCGGCGCGGAACCCGAACATGGGCGAGTTCAAATAGCGCAATAGCCGGAAACAAAGCGTCGCGTCTTTCTTGATCAGGTCTTCCACCTGCTTCAGGTCCAGCTCGGGCTTGAGAACGGCATTCAAGATGGATAGGTGGATGGCTTGATTCGCAGACCCTGTCCAGGTTCGCACCATCTGGGGCCTGCGGAAGAAATACCCTTGCACCAGCTGGAAGCCCGCTTTTTTGGCGAACTGAAAATCCTGCCGTGTTTCGACCTTCATGGCAATCATCCGGCACACGGCCCGGTGACTGGCGACGATCAGCCCGGCATCGGTTAAGGAAGTCTGCCGCAGATCCACCTTGATGAAATCCGCAAAATAGGCTAACGGCTCCCGCGGATCGTCGACCACGTAATCGTCGAGCGCAATTTTGACCCCGGCTCGTTTCAGTTGGGTGCAGGCCTGCATCACTTCTTCGTCAGGAGGAACCGTGCTCAGGATTTCGAGCACGACATTTTCGGGGGGAAGGAGTGTGATGAACTCGCTCAGAAGGATATCGCGATTGCAGTTGATGAAGGCGAGCGTGTTGTCGCAGAGGACACCCAGGCCGAGCAGGCTCGACATGTCGATCACTGAGCGTGTAGCGTCCGTCGGGTCCGAACTGCGGAAATGGTTCGCGGCATCGGAACGAAACAGCAGTTCATATCCAAAAACTCGTTCGTCCGGCGTCAAAATCGGTTGCCTAGCTACGTAGCGTGCGAGCTGCAGCAAATCCGTCGACGGAAGGCTGGGGGCAGATGTGTCGGTCGGTGGCATATCCATATATCGGCAAAAACCAGGAAATAATCAGTCCGTGGTCATACTTCTCGTAGGTCGGTGTTTTTGCAGGACTTCGATGACACCTCGCCCTTCCTAGTTCCTTTTGCCCAGGCTTTTCCTCAGGCGCACGAGGGCGCAAGACCTGACCGTGCCCGCGGTTTTCCCGCCGGACGCGGCATCATGTGCCGGCCTTGAATGAACCGTCCAAAACCTCTACCGGCCCGACCAGCAACACATGACTCGACGAGTCTCCGATAAGGAGTTCTTCCATCTGATCAAACCGGGCTTTACTCTTTCCCTCGTCTTTCACTCGATCAAGGATCTCTTTGCTTCGATTCTGCACACGGCGAACGAGAGCATCCTGCTCATGATCATGGAGTTTCCGGCATTCCACTGGCGCTCGTGCCTCAACCGATTCCGCTGTACAATCCCAACATGAGCCGTGGAATCTTCTCTGCAGCCGATACCGGCTTCGCGCGTCCAATGTTCATGGTTTCCCCAAAGGTGTGCCTATGACCACGTCCCGTGACAAGTCCGAACCACGCAAGCTTCCCATGATGCCCATCCGGGATATGGTGATCTTCCCCTATATGATGACGCCCTTCGTGGTAGGCCGCCTTTCCAGCGTGCGCGCCCTCGAAGAGGCGCTTACCGGCGACCGCAAGATCTTTCTCGCCACGCAGCACGACGCCTCCATCGACGAGCCCAAAGCCAAGGAAATCTATCAAGTAGGCGCAATCTGCAACATTGTGCAGAGCGTGAAGATGCCCGATGGCAACATTAAGGTGCTGGTGGAGGGTGTGGAACGGGCCAAGTCTGTCGAGATCAACGATCGCGACGGCTTCTTTGTCGCCACGGTGCGCACCGGCAAAACCGAATTTGAAATGACCGCGGCCGTCGAGCAGCTCATGCAGCGCGTCACGTCGCTCTTTGAGCAGTACGTCAAGCTCCAACAGTCGCTCAATTACGAAACCATCATTGCCTCAGTTCGGATGGACGAGCCAGCCAAGCTCTCCGACACCATCGCGGCCAACCTCCAGATCGGCATTGAGGAAAAGCAGGAGCTGCTTGGCATCTTCGATCCCGCTGCGCGTCTGGCGCGCATCGCCGATGTGCTTGACATCGAAATCGAGAAACTCGACTTGGACCGCAACATCCAGTCGCGCGTCAAGCGCCAGATGGAGCGAGCCCAGAAAGAGTATTACCTCAACGAAAAGATCAAGGCGATTCAAAAGGAACTGGGCCGCGGGGAAAAAAGCGAGTTCGATGAACTCCGCAAGAAGATCGAATCTGCAGGCATGCCAAAGGAAACGCTCGACAAAGCGATCCAGGAGCTGAAAAAGCTTGAGGCGATGCCGCCCATGTCCGCGGAATCAACCGTCAGCCGCAACTACATTGACTGGCTTCTCGCGGTGCCGTGGAAGAAGAAGTCCAAGGAGACCCGTTCGATCGACTACGCTGAAAAGGTTCTCAACGAAGATCACTATGGGCTGGAGAAGATCAAGGAGCGCATCCTCGAATTCCTTGCCGTCCGCCAGCTCGTCAAAAATCCCAAAGGCAGCATCTTGTGCTTCGTTGGACCTCCGGGGGTGGGCAAAACTTCGCTGGGAATGTCGATTGCCAAGTCGACTGGCCGCAAGTTCGTTCGTCTTTCGCTCGGCGGCGTACGCGATGAAGCCGAAATCCGCGGCCATCGCCGGACGTATATCGGCGCGCTCCCCGGGCAGATCATCCAGCACATGAAGCGCGCGGGCACGAAGAATCCTGTCTTCTTGCTCGATGAAGTCGACAAGATGGCTTCCGATTTCCGCGGCGATCCGGCTTCGGCGCTGCTTGAAGTTCTCGATCCCGAGCAGAACACCGCCTTCCAGGATCACTACCTCGATGTCGACTATGACCTCTCGCAGGTGCTCTTCGTGGCCACCGCCAACGTGATGCACACCATTCCTCCGGCGCTGCAGGACCGCATGGAGGTCCTCCGCCTGCAGGGTTACACCGAGCAGGAGAAGCTTGAAATCGCGCGCCAGTACCTTGTCAAAAAGCAGCGCGAGCAAACCGGCCTGAGCGACAAAAACATCGTCTTCCAGGACGATGCGATCCTTGAGATCATCCGCTGCTACACACGCGAAGCCGGCGTGCGCAACCTCGAGCGCGAAATCGGCAACGTTTGCCGCAAAGTCGCGCGTCGCGTTGTAAAAAAAGGCGCTAAACACAAGGAAGAGATCACCGGGGCCAACATCCACGAGTTTCTCGGCGTCATCCGGTTCCGCGACTCCGAAGTGCACGAAAAGAGCGAAGTCGGCCTCGTCACTGGCTTGGCCTGGACTGAGGTGGGTGGGAGCATTCTCACCACCGAGGTACAAGTACTCGACGGCAAGGGCAAGCTCACCATTACCGGCCAGCTCGGCGACGTGATGCAGGAGTCGGCACAGGCCGCGCTCAGCTACATTCGCGGGCGCGCCCAGGCACTCGGCCTCAGCCGCGAGTTTTATCGCAACCTCGATATCCATCTGCATGTACCTGAAGGCGCCATCCCCAAGGACGGTCCCTCGGCCGGCATCACGATGGCCACAGCCCTTGCCAGCGCACTCGCCAAAATTCCGGTGCGCCGCGACATCGCCATGACCGGTGAAATCACGTTGCGCGGCAAAGTTCTGCCTATTGGCGGCCTGAAAGAGAAACTGCTCGCTGCTCTGCGTGCGGGCATCTTTGAAGCCATTCTTCCCAAGTCCAACGAGAAGGATGTGGCTGAGCTTCCGGACAACATCAAGAATTCGATGAAGCTTCATTTCGTCGACACGATGGACGAGGTGCTGGCGCTCGCTCTCGAGAGCCCGCTTCCCACGCCCTTCCCGGCGGAAAGCGAAGTTCTCGCTGCGGTGCCGTCGAGCGAAGTTGGCAGTGGACAGACGGCACGGCAGTAAGACTGGGGAGATCCCGCGCTGCGAGTGGGCAAAATCGAGTAACTCTGCGAGAAATTGCGCAGGGACGAATTTGCCCGCGAAAATCTGTAGAATGACCCCGTGCAGATCGCCGTCGCTTCTGACGTGTTGCGCAGTGACGTGTTTCGTCTCGTGGTTGGCCAGCTCATCCTGACGGCTGGCTTGTGCGCCCTCATCCTGCATTGACTCCGCACTCGATCGACGGACCGCTCCACGTTGTACTTCGGCGTCGTTTCACTCCTCTACGGGCTCAGGCTCATCGTCGAACTGCAAATGCTGCCAGCAGCCTTTCCTTCCGTTCCCTGGAGAGTCTTCGATCACTCGATCACGCTCGTGATCGGGGTGCCATTCGCGCTTTATCTCGGAAGCACGCTCGCGCGTGCGTACCCGTGGTTCACAAAAACAGTAATCGTCCTGGTCGTCTTGATCGGAGCGCTAGGCGCATTCACGCTGATTCAGCAAGCGCCTATGGAACACGTCTGGTATCTGAACGGATTGCTCACGGTGGTAAGCCTGGTGGGCTGGCTTTATATCGGGTTCTTTCCGAAGATTCCGATCGACCGAGAAGTGCGCGTCCTTCGCTTCGGACTGCTGGCTTTGGGGCTGTTCTCTCTCTTCCAAAACCTATCAGTAATGCACGTGTTGCCTCAGTTGGGCTTCTTCGAGCCTTTCGGCATGGTCTTCCTGCTGGGGTCTTTCTTCTACGTGAGCGCGTCACGCAGTTTGCGCGTGGAAACAAATCTCCTCGCCATTCGCAACGAGCTCGATATCGCGCGCCAGATTCAGGCGTCGCTCCTGCCAAAACTGGATGAGGCGATCGCCGGTGTGGAAATTCACGCCCGCTATGCTCCGGCCGGATCAGTCGCAGGCGATTTCTACGATGTGCTCTCCGACGGACGCGGAATGGGCGTGCTGATCGCCGATGTTTCTGGCCACGGAGTTCCGGCGGCTCTCTCGGCTTCCATGCTCAAGGTCGCCTTGCGAGCGCAGGCTGACCAGATCTCCAACCCCGCGGAGGTTCTTTCCGGCTTGAACAGGACATTGCGCGGCATGCTCGGCAGTCAATTCATCACCGCCGCCTACGCGTACTTCGATAGTGCGAGACACGAGCTGCGCTACGCGGGCGCGGGGCATCCTCCCCTGCTGGTTTGGCGCTGCGCGACGAAGAGCGTTGAATCCATTGAAGAGAACGGTCTGTTTTTAGGGCCATTCCCCCAGGCGAAGTACTCCGCGGTAAGCTCGCCGTTTGAGCCGGGTGACCGCTGTCTTCTCTACACCGATGGAGTCGTCGAAGCTTCGAATCGCAAAGACGAAGAGTTTGGCGCGCCGCGTCTCAGCGAATTCTTTGCCAGCAATTCGGACCTGCCCGCAGATCTCTTCTGCAGCGCATTGTTTGACCAGGTGACGGCATGGTCAGAGCGCAAAGCGGATTCGCAGCAGGATGATATTTCTCTTGTCCTGGTTGAGTTTCAACCTGCCGCAGTTGCTGACGAGCAGCCCATATTCGTACCAGAGCCGATTGCTCTTCAAGATCTCAGACAACCGATCTGAGCAACAGGAGTAGAAGCGAGCCCTTCAGCTTGAGTGATTCCTGTATGCTGAAGGATCAAGATACTGATCTGCGAGCCGATTCGCTGGCCTGCTGGCTCGCTATCCCTCACCTCATGCGCTATACCACTCAATTCCTGCTCTCCGCCCTGTCGGCTGCACAGTTTCCCGTTCCCACGGTGCCGGAGATTGCTTTTCTCGGCCGATCCAATGTAGGCAAATCGAGCCTGCTGAATGCGCTTGTCGGCGACAAGGCTGCCAAGGTCTCGTCGACACCCGGCCGCACGCGCGCCATCAATTTTTTTGCCCTGCTGGACCAGCGCCAACGCCCGAGAAGAATCCTCGCCGACCTGCCTGGCTACGGCTATGCGAAGATTTCGAAATCCATCTCCGCAGGATGGCCGGCCTTCATCGAGCCTTATCTCCAGAATCGCGAGACACTCAGCCTTTGCATCTGCCTCATCGACTCGAACATTCCCGCGCAGCCTGGAGATAAACAACTCATCGATTGGCTCCGCCATGCTGGACGCGGCTTCGCCGTCGTCGCCACCAAGGTCGATCGCCTGAGCGGCAACGAGCGCACGCGGAATCTGCTTGCTCTGAAAAAAGGGTTGGAGCTGGACGAGATTCTTCCTGTTTCCGCTAAAACAGGTGCCGGTATCGACGTACTCTGGAGCCGGATCGAGTCGGGAGATACAGAAGAAAGCTGAGGTCAATCAACTTCGCTCAGTTATCCGACGGAAAACTGTACTCCTCGTTCCGATCCGAGTGGCTCACTTGAATCTGGCCTTGAAACGCGATCTCTCCGCGTCGTTCTAGCTCCCGCACCCGCTCAACAAAGCTTGCAGCGAATTTGCGATTGCTCACGAGCAAATGCACGCCGTGTCCAAGTCGTCCCATGTAGCGGGGAGCAAGCCGGATCCAGCGGCGAGCGAGCTCGTCTTCGGAATCGAGACAGTCAAGCGCAATCGCATCCAGCTTCGGCAGACCTACTGCCGGCGACGCATCCACGCGCCAAATCACAAGCGCCTGATTCTCCATCCGATCAGACTGGCCCTGCTTGTTCTCTCCTGGCTTGTTTCGCGCATTGGACCGCTCCGATGCGGCGATGACGCCCTCTCGATATAAATCCGGCTGCACTCCCCGCTCAAGCATCTCGCGCTGGATCAAATCGGGCGCCGAGCCGACGCATACAGCCACTGTTTGTCGCTTGCGAATTTCGTTCTTCAGGATGCGCAGCGCCTCATCGAGCGACGTCACCAGGAAATCCACGATGCCATCGCGAATGGCCTGCTTCTGTGCATTTGAATCCGCAGTGGCTGCCAAAGTCGCCACGCCCGAGATGTTGCCTGCCACAACAATCGCGCGGCCAGAGCCGTCAAGCTCCCCAGCCCACAGAAGCCTGCCGCCCAGACCTGGCTCAGGAATTGGCTCAAGCTTCGGATCCTGACTCGGCGCTTGGCCAGACGATCGCTCAGCGTCCATCGCCTGCGTCAGGGCGAAATAAAACTTGTAAGCTGCAAGGGAAAAGCTGTATCCCGCCACTGTCTGGGGATCGTGCGCCAAGTTCCAGTCTCTCTCTGAGGGGGTTTCGCAACGCTAGTATTCTGACCGCGTTAATTCGCACTTTGAATTTCTTGCTTTCCCACCCTTTCGCCAGAACAAAGGCGAAAGGATGGGGCACGGAGATGGTACAAGTACAAGCGGTCAGAGACCTAGTATTCTTTCGCCTCTTCCTTCCAGTTCCGCTTTCTCACGAAGAGAACAAACTCGCCCGGTTTCGCGTCGGCCTTCACTTTGTCCGCATCCTTCGGCCTGACGCAATCGTTCGGAATTGCAATGCCCGCTGTAAGAATGTCCGACACGGGATACCAGCTGTCCGCCGTGCTGTCCTTCTGCTTCGCCATGTCGCAGTTGACGAAGTACTCCATGGAATTCTCGTAGGTAGCGCGCACCGTAATGGCCTTGGCGTCCACGGGCAGTCTCACTTCGATCGTGCCATCGTCTTTCTGGTCCACCCAGTTTCCGCTCGCTTCCCCCTGATGGTTGAAGCGCACGTGAATATTCGAAGGGGTAACGGATGCGCCGGTCTTGCCATCCCGCACTTTGATCGTAATCACTCTTCCGTTTTGCGCAGGCAGCAATCCGGTGAAACAGCCGCCCACGAATGCCATTAGAAGAAGAGAGCGATATGCCCGTTGAATCATGCCGTTCCTTTGGGCAAGCTCGTCGGAATCTACCAGGTCGAGTAGGGCTGCCCGTCTGTTCCCGATTCTTGCGATCCCGAGTGCACATCGTTGATGCCGCCCGAGTCCGTCTGGTCCACGGAAGAAAGCGTATCGCTCGTATCCGTTACCCACGTGTCTTTACTGTGCGTCATCGGGTCTTCCGGGATGCTCCGAAGGTAGCCGTCCTGGATCAGGTCGTCAAGTGACTGTGGTGCCTTTTGCTTATCCATCGTGTAGGAGTCGATGGCCGCACGCATCACGTGCAGGTCTTCACGCAGCACCGCCTCCCGCGCCGACCTCATCGCGCCGACAAAACTGGGAATGGCCAGTGTCGCGAGGATTCCGATGATCGCCATCACGATCATCAGTTCCATCAGCGTAAAGCCCGTGTCTTGTCTCCGCATTCTGCGCATGGCTGTCCTACCAGTCCGCGTACTTGGTGCCGTCGAGCGCCGTGCCCTGCGATTTCGAATACACGTCGAAAACACTCTGCCCGCCGAACGAGTCCGACGTGGGATCGTCCTGCATCGAACGCATGCCCCACTCGGCCTTCCCGGTCATGGGGTCGACGGGAATGCGGCGCAGAAACTTGACCTTCTTGCCTTGCACGTCCACTCCGTTCACTAGCGTGTCCAGGTCGGGCGGATAGTTCTGGCTGTCCACCTTGGTCTGAAACGCGCCGCGGTCCGCCGCATCTTTGTAGTGATCGATTGCGTCACGCATCTCCCACAAATCGCGCCGTAATTCGCGTTCACGGTCTCGCTTCACCTTGAAACGCGCCACCGGCACTGCCGCCGATGCAAGAATCGCCAGGATTGCCACCGTGACGATCAGCTCGATCAACGTCAGGCCGCGTTCCGTGCATTTCCGGATTGGCCGCTTGCTGCTCATCGGCACTGCACTCTACTTCACCACGATGGTGGTCTGTGCGCCCTCAGCCGGAACTGGCTGCTGCGCACTGGTCATAGCTCCGGGACGTGTGATGCTGATGGGCGTTTCGCCAGCAGCCTTCGCCTGGAAAGTCAAGACGCAGACCACCCCGGCTCCGCTCACGCCGACCGTTCCCGGCGGACGCGAGGCGTTAATCGTAATCATGCCTGGCCCGTCATCTCGATGCACCAGCGCCACGGCCTGCCCGTCACGGCCGAGAATGTCTCCGTCGCCTACATTCACCAGCGACAGCTTCGCCGGGTCGTATTGCACCTGCAGAGGCACAGAGGCAATGTCCCTGGCTCCGGTGATTACGATGGGGACCTGGAACGTGGTACCCGCTGCAACGGAGGAGCCCGACGACGGCACCAGCGAGAAGCGCACCCCGGCCGGCGGGGTCATGGTCGCAGGCGGCGACGCAGCATTCGGTGTCGATGGCGGAGGACCGCCTTGCGTGGAAGCACGCATTTGCGCCAGTGCTTCCGGAGCCGCAGCTTGCGCACTCTGCCCCGGCACTGAGCCAATTCCCGGTTGAACTGGAGGAAGAACCGGGGGACGAACCGGTGGAGCAATCGGGGAAAGATTGCCTTCGGTCGATGTGCGCCGCAATTCGATCTGCTGGCCGGCTCCAGTGTCGATCGGACGCAGGTTCGACGCTGTCAATTCCGGCGAGCGAACAACGTGCGGAATCAGCAGGAACACGATTTCGTCGTCCGTGATCTGGTGGTCTTTCGAGCCAAACAGGTATTTCAGAATCGGAATCGAACTCAGTCCCGGAATTCCTGTCCAGCTCTGAATGTCCTGCTGGTTCAGAATTCCGCCGAGGATGGCTGCCTCTCCCTCGCGCAGGCGAATGGTCTGCTCACTTTTCTTCTGCGCGATGATCGGCTCGGTCACGCCTTCGATCGTGACGTTGTTGCTCTCCGAGCTCACCTCGATCGCAATCTTCAACGTAACGTCGTGGTTGTAATGCACCGTCGGCGTCATGTCGATGTTCACGCCCACGTCGATGTATTGGAACTGCGTCTCAGCCAACGGCGTCACCGCAGCGGCCACACCCACACCCGATTGAAACGACCCCGTGGCGATCGGAATTCTGGAACCGATCTTCATTGTGGCCTTCTGAGCGTCTGTCGATCGGATGCGCGGGTTTTGCAGGGTCTTGGTATTCGAATCGGAAAGCAGTGCGTTGGCCGTCGCCGTGCCGATCGTGACGGCAAAATCGTTGGAGTTCAAATGGGCCAGGTTATAAAGCGTCGGATTCGTACTACTGCTGCTGCTGCTGGGAGTACAGGTCGTGCTCCCGGTCGGGCAGGTCGTGCTGCTGGCGTTTGGCGATTGCAGCGTCACCGTGGCGCTCTGTGGCCATGAAATACCCAGGGTTCGCTGCCAGCTTTTGTTTACTTCCAGGACCGCAATGTCGACCACCACCTCGGGCCGCGCCTTATCCAGGTCGTTCACCAGCTTTTGCGCCAACAGCAGTTCATCCGGCGTGCCCCGCATCACGATGGCATTCTGGCTCGCAACCCCATAGGCGTGCGAGTTCGGGAGCACATTGCGGATGGCCGTCTGCACATCCGTCAGATCGTTCTGCTGCCATGCATTGGTCAGATAGAACGTCTGGACTGCCTGTTCGTCGAGCTCGGTTCTCTTCGAACGCGTATTCGCAGCGACAAAAATTGTGTTGCTCGTGACGGGGCGCCAAAAGGTTGTCGACAACGTCCCGACAATGCGCAGCGCATCCATCAGGGACACATTCGTCAGGTCCACCTGGATTCGTTTCCCTGTGTAGTCCGGATCAAACAAGACATTGATGCCGGCCGCTTTGCCGACTGCCTGGTAGACATTTTTCGAGTCTTCCACCATGTGCAAGGTCAAAGGCTCATTGGTGACAGGCTTCAACTGCACAGGCGCTGCCATTGAGTCCAGATCCGTTTGCTCGCTGGCGCCTTCCGGCAGGCCGGAAACATTCGCCGGCATCTGCTCCTTATGCAAGGCTCGTATCTTGGCGATCTCCTGGAGAGCCGCTTCATCTCCGGGGTCGATCTCGGAAGCGCGCAAAAACTCCATTAATGCGCCTTGCTCATCGCCGGTCTCGTATAGCTTGCGCCCTTTCTTCATATGCAGCGCGGTCGCAGGGATCTGCACCCGGTAATAAGCTTCCTTGTAGCTCATGTCCTTGGGGGATATCGAATAGGCTTTCTGATAATCGATGAAAGCCGCATCGTAATCCTCGCGCGCTTCGGCAGCCTGTCCCTGCTTGTACCAGGACTTGGCAGACTCGGCATACAGCTTGGCCGATCCTGCGCCGAATCCGGCCAGAAGGGCGAAAAGCGCGATCCTGAAAAGAATGTGGGATGCGGACTGTGCGGCTGCGCAGCGACTCATCGAACTCCTCAGCGTCGTGTCGGGTACATCCTCTGCTTCGAGCCGCTCCCGCCATCCCATGACGCAATATTCAATAATCGAAACACCCATCCAACGTCGCCTCATTCTAACAAAGCCAAGCTGGCGCCCAGACAGCGCACGATCCTGCATGTCCGTTCGTTTGCCCTTTCAGAGCGGCCACCAGGCACCGGCTCTGGATACCATTTTCTCCGCCGATGCTACGATGAAAATTCGAGGAACGTTGCCATGCCCCGCCAGACTAGCCACACGATCGCTCCAAAGGAAGGCTCCGGGCCTCAAAAACCCGTGCGTCCCCGCGACCCCGTGGCTTCCGGCGAACGCGACGCAGCCCAGAACCGCGCAGCCAGTCACAACTACTTCCTCCTTGAAAAATTCGAGGCTGGCGTCGCCCTCCGCGGGACCGAAGTCAAATCCATCCGCGAAGGCAAAGCCAATTTGAAGGACTCCTATGGGCTGATTAAGGACGGAGAAGCCTTCCTGCTCAATGTACATATAGGTCCTTATTCACACGGCAATATTTCAAATCACGACGCACTGCGTACACGCAAACTGCTGATGCACCGAGGCGAGGTTCGCAAGCTACAGTCAAAGACGCAGATCAAGGGACACACGCTCATCCCCACCCGGCTTTACTTCCGCAATGGCCGCGTCAAGTGCGAACTGGCCCTCGCCAAGGGCAAACAGGACTGGGACAAGCGGGAAACCGAGCGCCGCCGCGAGGCCGACCGCGAGGCCCGCTCTGCCATCAACGCCAGTAAACATCGCCGCGGCAATTGACTGTCGTTCGCTTTCAAAGCCAACCTGAGGAATCGATGAAAACTACGCTGTCTTTTGCAACTCTTGCCGAAATTCAAACCGAATTGCTCGCTATCCCAGCCATAGACACCCAGACCGAAAAGGGCCCCAACGCCAAACCGGCGCCCGTGCTTCTCACCGCCGACCCAATGGTCGCGGCCGCGGCAGCCGCGGTGCTCGCAACCGGCGAATACAAGGCCGGCGCCAACGAGACCCTCCTGCTGCACGCGCCAGCCGGTCTCGCCGCCAAACGCCTCCTCCTCGTCGGCCTCGGCAAGCAGGCCAAGGCCACTGTTCATAGCGTCCGCAATGCCGCCGGCACCGCAGTCCGCTTTAGCAAGCCGCGGGGAATCCGTGAGCTTGCCTTTGCGTTGCCCGATGCCAAAGACTGGTCCTCTCCATCCAGTGCCAGGGCTGCAGTTGAGGGTGCTTTCGTTGGGGACTTCGATCCCGACACCTACCGCAGCGATCGCAAGGACCAGAGCGTTCAGTCCTTCACTCTTGTCGCTCCCGCGGGAACAGACCGGGCTGCCGCCGAATCGGCCTTTGCCGAGGGCGTCGTCATCGGTGAGAGTCAGAACTTCACGCGCTCACTGGTCAACGAGCCCGGCAACAAGCTGACCCCGACCATCATGGGCCAGCGCGCCAAAGCCATGGCAAGAGAGGTGGGTCTGGCTTGCGAAGTACATTCCACCGACAAGCTGCAAGAGCTCAAAATGGGGGCCTTCTGGGGTGTCTCCCAGGGGTCCGAAGAGCCGCCCGCGCTGATCGTTCTTCGCTATGAGCCTGAGGGGAAAGAAGACGGCCCTATTCTCGGCCTCGTGGGCAAAGGCATCACCTTCGACACCGGCGGCATCTCTATCAAGCCCGGCGACAACATGGAAAAGATGAAGTACGACATGGCGGGCGGCGCGGCCATGCTCGGCGCCATGCGTGCCATTGCGCAGCTCAAACCCAAAGTCCGTGTCATCGCCGTCGTCTGCGCTTCGGAGAATATGCCCGACGGCAAGGCCTATAAACCCGGCGACGTTTTGACAGCAATGTCTGGGAAGACAATCGACATCATCAATACCGACGCCGAAGGCCGGCTGGTGCTGGCCGACGGCCTTTGCTACGCGAAGAAACTCGGAGCGACCCACCTGATTGACGCCGCGACGCTGACCGGCGCTATCGGTGTTGCGCTGGGCAAGATCAACGCCGGCGCGTTCTCCAATGATGAAGCGACGTTTGAGAGGTTCAACGCAGCGCTTGCTCTTTCCGGCGAGAAGTTCTGGCGCATGCCCCTCGGAGAGGAATACGCAGACCTAATCAAGTCCGATATTGCCGATATCAAAAATACCGGCGGCCGCTACGGCGGAGCCAGCACCGCTGCAGAATTCCTGAAGGTTTTCGCCGAGGACACTCCGTGGATTCATCTCGACATTGCGGGGCTGGCGTGGATTGACGAGTCGAAACCCTACGTGGCGAGCGGCCCCAGCGGCATTGGCGTGCGGTCGATTCTGGAGTGGGTGCGAAGCTTTTCAGCTTAGTACTACAGTTGCACTTGCCTCGGATCACATAAATTCGAGCCTAAGGGCCCCGAAATTTGTGCTGGTTTTTCAGGGGGATAAATCCCCCTGCTCCCTCCGGAACGACTATCTGCAACGGTAGGTTTAGACCGATGAGCCTCTTGAGCACGATTCATCGGCCGTTCACGCGCCAACTCGCGGGTTCGACACCCTCTGCGCCCGCTTTTTGGCATTTCTTTATGCCATCTTGATTGCATGGCGAACTGATCTGCGTTATTACGAGGCATGCGACGGATGCAGGCGTCGAATTGCTGCAATCCTTTCTCGAAACCAGCGGAGGACAACGCAATGATCTTGCAAACAGCAGGACTATCGCCAAACCAGAAACCCTCCCTTGAGGACAAGGCAGGTCGCAAGCTCCAGGAAACTGAGAACACCGTGTGCTGCCGCGGCAGGATGAAAATCGCCAGCGAAACGCAGCGCCAGAATGCGGCGCTGCAGATGCGCTACCAGCTGTCACTTCTGGACCGCAGCCAACGGCGGATGTCCATTGAAGAATGCATGGCTGCGCTGATGGGCGAAACCGACGCCGAATTGACGGTCTGAGTCGAGAAGCATTACACGCCGACGATCGTGCCGTCGTCGTCGACGTCGATCGCGAGCGCACGCGGTTCCTTGGGTAATCCCGGCATCAGCATCATGTTGCCGGCGACGACGACAACAAAACCTGCCCCTGCCGATAGCGAAACATCGGTCACATGCAGCATCCAGCCAGTCGGCGCCCCCATGCGCTTCGGATCGTCGGTCAGCGAGTACTGCGTCTTCGCAATGCACACGGGGAGAAGCCCAAAGCCCCACTCGGCATAAAGATCGAGCTTGGCCCGCGCAACATCGCTGAGCGTTACACCATCGGCTCCGTACACTTTGGTGGCGACTTTTTGGATCTTCTTTTCCAGAGGCTCGTCGAGTCCGTACACCGGCCTTACATCCGGCGAAGGATTGCTCTCCATCAGCCCGACGACCTTTTCAGCCAAATCAACTGAGCCCTCCCCGCCCTTGATGAATGCGGTAGTGATCGCGGATGCTGCGCCAAGTCGCGCGCACTCGGCGGCAATCGCCTCCAGTTCCGCCGGTGTATCTGGGGGAAAACGGTTGATCGCCACCACAACCGGCACACCATACCCGCGCAACACCCGGAGATGATGCCTGAGGTTGGCGAATCCCGCCTCAAGATTACCCTCGCCTTGCGCGCGCAGGCTCTGCACGGTTGCGACTAGAACAGCCACTGCCGGCCGAATGCCCGATACACCCGTTACGATATCGAAAAACTTTTCCGCACCTAAATCGGCGGCAAACCCGCACTCGTTCACCACATAATCCGCAAGCCGAATTCCCATTTGTTGCGATAGCACGGAGCTTGTTCCATGTGCGATGTTGGCAAATGGCCCAGTATGGACAAGTGCAGGAGTGCCCTCCGTGGTCTGCACGAGGTTTGGCAGCAAGGCGTCATGGAGCAGCGCCATCATTGCGCCGGTCGCGCCCAGTTCAGCAGCTGCCACTGGACGCCCCGCACGCGAAACGCCGATCACGATGGAACCCAACCGCCGCCGCAGGTCGGCCTGACTCGTCGCCAGGCCAAGGATCGCCATGATCTCCGAGGCCGCCGTGATAACAAAGCCGGTCTCTCGATCGGCGCCTTCACGGCCGGGCTTATCCTGCTGACCGGCGCTCACGATCACACGCCGCAGCGCACGATCGTTCATATCCATCGCGCGCGGCCACGTGATCCGCGCCGGATCGAGGTCCAGCGCATTGCCAAAGAAAAGATGCGAGTCCACCATCGCCGCCAGCAAATTGTGCGCCGAGGTGATGGCATGAAAATCGCCATGGAAGTGCAGGTTGATCTGCTGACTTGGCTCGACCTGCGACCGGCCGCCCCCCGCTGCCCCGCCTTTCATGCCGAAGACAGGCCCCAGCGACGGCTCGCGCGAAGTGACGATAGCCTTGCGACCGATGCGCTCCAGCCCTTGTGCCAGGCCGATCGACACAACCGTCTTGCCCTCGCCGGAAGTCGTCGGCGTTGTCGCGGTCACCAGGATCAGCTTGCCGCGCACAGGAAACGCAGGGTTGTCGATCAGGTCCAGCCTGAGCTTCGCGCCGTATGAGCCAATGGTTTCGTATTCTTCGGGTCGCAGCGCAAGCTTACGTGCAACATCCTGGATTGGGAGAAGAGTAGGCGTCATCAAACCTGTATTCGTCATAGAACTAGCCGTGGAGCACTATATCGTGGCGCCACGGGGATCAGTGTGACGTGTGCCACATTGGAAATGATGCGCTTACATGGCCTCGGGACTCTCGATGCCCAGCCAGCCAAGCACTGTGACGAGTTCACGCAGCACCACCGCGGCCGTCGCCAATAGAAACATTTTTCGTCCTGGATCTTCTTCGGTCAGGATGTGGTGCTTGTGGTAGAAGTTGTTGAACTCCTGCGCTAGCTGGAATGCATGCTTCGCGAGGTAGGCAGGCTCCGAGGTCGCAATGCACTGTTCCAGAGTCGCAGTGCGCCGGCCCGCGCGGAGCCAGAGTGCCCAGATATCTTCGTTCTCATCGCCGCTGAGATACTCCGAGACGTTTCTGCTTGCGGCACCCACAAACTCGGCCAGCACTGCGTCGGGTGTCGTCTCAGCCTTGCGAAAAATATTTCGCGCCCGCACCACGGCATATTGGATGTAGGGCCCCGTCTCGCCCTCGAAGCTCAACGCATCTTTGAAGTCGAACGCGATGACCGAATTCCGCGTGTACTTCAACATGAAGTAGCGCAGCGCTCCGATGGCAATCTGCCCGGCGATCTTCTGCCGCTCAACTTCGTCGCGGCCCGTCTGCCGTGAGTTAACCTCGGCCCGTGTTGCTGCAATCAGCTTGTCGATCAGGTCATCGGCCTTCACACCGAATCCCTTGCGGCCGCTCACCAGAATATAGGGACTATCGAGGTCTTCTTGCGCCACCTCGTAGCCCATCTCGAGCGCGCAGCGCGGCGTGAGTGCGACCTTCTCGTATCCGAAATGGATACAGTGATCGGCCTGATCGATGTACCCCATCCCCCGCAAAGCCTGGACCAGATTCGCCTGCGGATCGGTTTGCCTCACGTCGATGACGTTGTAGATCGCGTTTGCGCCACCGAAGTGTGGGTGATTCGGTTCGCCAGTCTCTGTCGAAATCCAGCACTCGTGGTCGGGATAGGTAAAGAACCTCTTGTACCCGAAGTCGCGCCCCAGCAAGCCGAACTTCCAGAGGTGATAGGCAATGTCCTTGCCGACGTAGGTCACTGTCCCGTTCGAGCGGACAATCACCTTTGCGTCTTCGTCGGTTTCATTCGCGCTGTTCTCGTCCTCCGGCGCATCTGCGCCCGGCTTTTCTGCTCCGGACGTCTTGCCCGCAGCCGCAGGCCGCGTCATCACCCAGCAGCCCTTGTTTTTTCCATCGTTTTCGAAATACAGGACGCCGGTTTTCTTCAATTGCTCAAACGCCAGCGCCCAGAAATTCAGGTGCAGAATCTCGCTCTCGCGCGGCAGAAAATCGTACTCGATGTCGAGCCGCAACATGGTTTCGAGATGCCGCCGGAGCACCGCCGTCGAAATCAACTCGGCGATCTCCGCGGTCTCATTGCCACCCTGCTCGATCTGGTGCAGCGTGGCATACCGCAGGCCCTTGCGCGCAGCCTTCTCCTCTTCACTCCCTTGCTCGTACCAGGCCGACGTCCGTGCGTAGAGGTCCCAGCAATAGTAATCAACACCTGCGGTGTGGCTAAATGCGCCTTTGGCGCGTGTTTCGCAATCCGCAACCAACTGCCGGACGCCGCTCAGCGACACGCCTTCGAGATGCTGAAAACCAACTACCACATCCGCCACTTGCACGCCGGTGTTATCGATGTAGTTCTGTACCGTGACCAGTTGCCCGGCGGCGCGTAGCAGGCGCACAAACGTGTCGCCCAAAATCGCGTTGCGCAGGTGCCCGACGTGCGCGGCCTTGTTGGGATTGATGCTCGTATGCTCGACAAGCGAGTGAATTCCGGATGACGCCAGCGGCGCGGTTCCCGCCGCGGCAACCGATTGCACACTCACTGCCCGATCCAGCCGCGCATTAATGTACCCTGCGCCGGCAACTTCAAATCTGATGAATCCCTCCACCTGGCCCACCGCCGCGACAATCTCCTGCGCGATCACCTTGGGCGCCTTGCGCAGCTTGCGCGCGAGCTCAAACGCAATCGGTGTGGCCAGTTCGCCAAACTTCAGCTCCGGCGGAGTCTCCAGCGGGATGTTTTCGACGTGGAGATCGTACTTTGCCTTGAGCACATCGTGAAGGCGCGCTTCAAGCCTGTTCTTCAATTCCAGATACACTAGGAAAGCCTCAAAACTGCTTGATTTTCAAGGCGATTCTAACAGACCACCTGCGATGGGGCAGACCAGATGCCGTAAGATGGACAGTGATCGACGAAGACCTTTCAGGGAACGAAAGTGAGCGCGCGGTCAGACAATATTGATGACAAATTCTGCGTCCAACTCCGCCCACTTTTATCTCACCACGCCCATTTACTACGTGAACGCGCGTCCGCACCTGGGGCACGCCTACTCCACCATCGTGTGCGACGCCATTGCCCGCCGCAAGCGCGCACTTGGCATCGAAACCTGGTTCCTGACCGGCACCGACGAGCACGGCGAGAAGATCGAGCGCTCGGCCAAGCAGGCAGGCCGGACGCCTCAGGAGTTCGCCACAGCGATCGCCGGCGAATTCCGCGGGTTGTGGGACCGGCTCGGCATCACCTACGACAACTTCATTCGCACTACGGAGCCGCGCCACGTCCACGGCGCGCAGAAGCTCTTCGCGGCTATCCGCGACAAGGGCTTCATCTACAAGGGCTTCTACACCGGCCAATACTGCGTCTCCGACGAAGCCTGGGTCGACGTGCCGCCCGGTGCCCCGTGCCCCGACTGCGGCCGCATCACCGAAACAGTCAGCGAAGAGAATTACTTTTTCAAACTGTCTGCTTTTGAGCGCAAGCTCCTCGAGTTCTACGAAGCCAACCCCAGCTTCATGCAGCCCGAGTCCACCCGGCGCGAGGTCATCTCTTTCGTCCGCAGCGGGCTTAAGGATCTCTCCGTGAGCCGCACCAGCTTCACCTGGGGCATCCCCATACCCGGCGACGAGAAGCAGGTCGTCTATGTCTGGTTCGATGCGCTCTCCAACTACATCACGGCGCTTGGCTACGGGTCCGATGATCCGGAGGACAAGGCGCGCTTCGAAAAGTTCTGGCCGGCCAATATCCACCTCATCGGCAAAGAGATCAGCCGCTTCCATTGTGTCTACTGGCCGGCTTTTCTCATGGCTGCCGGCATCCCCCTGCCGTATTCGGTGCGCGCCAATGGCTGGCTGCTGTTCGATCAGGGCAAGATGTCTAAGTCGCGCGGCAACATTGTGCGCGCCGAGACTGTTCAGGAAATCCTCGGCGCCGATGCGCTCCGCTACTTCCTCCTCCGCGAAATTCCTTTCGGCCAAGACGGCAATTTCTCCTTCGACGCGCTGGTTCAGCGCTACAACGGCGACCTCGCCAACGGCTACGGCAATCTGGTCAGCCGCGTCGTCAACATGGTGCACAAATACTTCGGGGGCGTGGTGCCCGAGACCGGCGAGACAACTCCGGCTGAAATCAAGTTGCGCGCGCTGGCCGAACAAACCATTGCTGAATTCGCTCCAACATTCGACGAGCTCAATTTCTCGGATGCGCTCAAGAGCCTGTGGATCCTGGTCTCCGAGACCGACGGCTATCTAACCGCCAACGCCCCGTGGAAAAAGCCCGAAGGACGCAGCGATGAGGAGCACAAACAACTTCAGGCGCGCGTGCTGGCAACAGCCGCCGAGGCCATCCGCATCATAACGGCGCTGGTCTACCCCATCCTGCCCGACGCCGCCGCAAAAGTCTGGCGCCAGCTCGGATTGGGCGAGATCGCCGATGCGGCCAGGCAGTCCTTCCTCACCCATCTCGCGTGGGGCGGATTGAAGGCAGGAACCCAATTCAGCGAGCCCGCGCCGCTGTTCCCCCGCGCGGAGAAGGACGCAGTCGAACGCATGCAGAATCTCGAAGACGAAAACAATCGCAGCGCCGTGGAGGCAGCGAGCCAGTCTGGAAACAAGAACCAGCCAGCTGCACCCGCACCGCCCACCGCGGCCCCATCTGTTTCTTCAGTCATGTCCACGGATGCAGACGAGTCGAAGGCCAACGAAAATCTGACGCAGACCACGAACGTCTCGCACGACGCCGAGAAGCCGACGAAGACCACCAACGTACACCAGGTTTCGGCCGATCTCTCCAGCAGCAGGCTGAGTACGACGCCTTCAGATGCTCCCCTGGACTCTCCCCTGACACCGAAACAGCCAGAGGCGGCCACACCGCAGGTGTCCGAAGAGAAGAAGCAAAACCCTAGTTCGGCACCGCAGCAGACCAGTTCCGCGGCAACACCTGCCGCGGAACAGTCTGAGCACATCACCATCGATGATTTCGCAAAAGTGGAGCTGCGGGTTGCCCAGGTGCTCGTCGCCGAACGGATTCCCAAGGCCGACAAGTTACTTCGTCTTGAAGTCGACCTTGGCTATGAAAAGCGCCAGATTCTCGCTGGCATCGCGCAGCACTACGAGCCGGAAAAGCTGATCGGGCGCAAAATCGTCATCGTCGCCAATCTGGCTCCGCGCAAGATGCGCGGCCTCGAATCGAACGGCATGCTGCTGGCTGCATCCTTGCCCGACGGCGCCCCTGTGCTCGCTGGATTCCTCGAAGAAGTACCCATCGGCGCTCGGTTGAAGTAACCCCAAGCCAGGCTTGAGCCTTCGGTGGCGCGGACGAGCCGTCGCCCAGTTTCTTAGCTTCGACCACTCCGGAGGCTCCATCACTTGCTGATCGATTCTCACGCCCATCTCGACAGCGAGCGCTACGCCGAAGACCGCGCGGCCATGCTCGCCCGCGCTTATGAGGCTGGCGTCGGCGCTGTGCTTTCGATTGGCATCGGCGAAGGCGCGGCAGAGATGCACCAGGCGCTCGACCTCTGCCGCGAGTTCAACTGCCGCCCCGGCATGCCCCGGCTCTACGCCAGCGCCGGCATCTATCCCCATAACACCCAGGAAGCTGACGACACGACTCTCGCCAAGCTAGACAGCCTGCTCGCCGAACCCGAAGTCATCGCCTGTGGCGAGATCGGCCTCGACTATTACCATGAGGGCGCCGCGCACGAAGTACAGCGGGCGGGTCTCGTGCATCAGCTTGAGATTGCCGCCGCGCGGAAGCGTCCCATCCTGATCCACTGCCGGCCGAAAGACGGGCTGCACGACGCCTGGGATCACCTGTTCCTGACCCTCGACACGTACTGGCGGCACACCGGCCTCGGCGGCGTCATGCACTGCTTCGGTGGCGACTGGGAACAGGCCACCCGCTCGCTCGACCTGGGCTTCCTGGTCTCCTTCGCCGGGAACCTGACCTACCCCAAGGCTCAGCCATTGCGCGACGTCGCTGCCCGCCTACCGCTCGATTCCGTCCTGGTTGAGACCGACGCCCCCTGGCTCGCGCCTGCGCCCGACCGCGGCACACGCAACGAGCCTGCCTTCGTTGCCCGCACCGCCGCCGCGCTCGCCGACCTCCACGGCCTCACTCCCGAGGAAATCGCCTCCGCCACCACCCAAAACTTCGCCCGGCTTTTTCGCCTCCCCTCCGGCATGGGAAACTAGTAGAGTGGCACTTGCCCGGCTGGACTCCCAGCTATTGGGCATCGAGGGAAACATGGCTCAAGACAACTCATTCGACATCGTCAGCAAAGTGGACATGCAGGAAGTCCGCAACGCGATTGACCAGGCGCTCAAGGAAATCCACCAGCGCTTCGACCTCAAGGACTCCCACTCCGAGATCAACCTCGAAGGCAGCGACGCCATTCAGCTCGCGTCGGCCAATGAATACAAGCTGGAAGCGGTGAAGGAAATCCTCGGCCAGAAGCTCGTGAAGCGCGCGGTTTCGCTCAAGAATCTTACCTACGGCAAGCTGGAACCAGCCGCGGGCCAAAGCGTCCGCCAGAAGATCAGCCTGCAGCAGGGCATCCCCACGGAGAAGGCCAAAGAGATCGTCCGCATCGTCAAGGATTCAAAAAAGAAGGTGCAGGCCAGCATTCAAGGCGATACTGTGAGAATAGCCGGAAAAGACCGCGACGACCTGCAAGCCATCATGGCTACCCTGCGAGGCAAGGATCTTGGCGTGGCACTGACGTTCACGAACTACCGCACGAATTAAGAGACTTCCTGGCCCGCTGCGGCGCATTTTACTCGGCGCCCCAACCTTCAAGCCTGCCCAGGGACAGAAAGCGCGAGAACCGAAAGCTTGAGTACTTTGGCGATAGCGACGGCACGAGAGGTATTCGAGTTGCTGCGGGAAGATCTCGTAGCAATCGAGCAGGAGTTGGGCCGCGACGCTGCTTCCGGCGTCAGCACCATTACCGAAATTGCCGAGTACCTGCGCGAGGGCGGCGGCAAGCGCATCCGTCCTTCGCTGCTGCTGCTCGCTGCCCATCTGCTCGATTACTCGGGTCCAAGTGCCATCCGCCTCGGCGCGGTGGTCGAGATGGTCCACACGGCGACTCTGGTCCACGACGACATCATCGACGGCGCCCAAACCCGCCGCGGTCGCCCCTCGCCTAATACGACATGGGGCAACGAGAAATGTGTCCTGGCCGGAGACTGGCTCTACATGCAGGCCTTCCGCGTGGCACTCGAAGAGCAGAACCTCCGCGTCCTCGAGCTGCTCATCGGACTTACCCAGCAAATGGTCGAAGGCGAGCTGCTGCAGATTCAGCGCCTCGGTAAAGCCGTATCCGAGGCTGAATACTACGACCTCATCTTCCGCAAAACCGCCTGCCTTTTTTCGGTTTCCATGAAGCTCGGCGCGGTTCTCGCCGGGGCGACTGAGGCGCAGGAAGCCAACCTCGCGACCTATGGCCGCGCCGTGGGTCTTTCGTTCCAAATCGTGGACGACGTACTCGACTTGACGGCTACCGAAGAAGTCCTGGGCAAGCCTGTGGCCAGCGATCTGCGCGAGGGCAAGGCCACCCTCCCCGTGATTCACTCCATCGACCACGGAACGGCGCGCGATCGCCAGATGATTCAGCGCGTCCTCGACGACCGCAGCTTCGAGCACATCAGCCGCGAGCGTATCCAAGAGATCCTTGTCCGCAACGGCTCGGTCGAATATGCCATGGCCGCCGCGGATCACTACGCCGAGCAATCGCGCCAGGCGCTCGCTTCCTTTCCCGAGTCCGACTTCAAACGCGCGTTGCTTTGGGTCCCGGACTTTGTCGTAGCCCGCGAAAAATAGTTCCCGTTACGATGACCAAAACCGCGCAAAAAGTGTGGACGGAGGTTGACCGCTACTTCGATCGGCTTATTCCGCCCGATCCAGCGTTTGATGCTGCACTCGCCGCCAACCGCAAGGCGGACTTGCCTGCCATCGACGTCACTCCGCTGCAAGGCAAGTTTCTTGAGCTGCTGGTGCGAATCTCCGGCGCGCGCCGCGTGCTTGAAATGGGGACACTCGGGGGCTACAGCACTCTTTGGCTCGCCCGTGCGTTGCCTCAAAACGGCCAGGTCATCACCCTGGAACTAGAGCCGCGTCACGCCGAGATCGCCCGCGCTAATCTTCGCAACGCCGGCATGTTGAACCGCGTCGACCTGCGCGTCGGCCGCGCTCGCGACCTTCTTCAGGCCCTTGTCGCCGGCCATGCCGCGCCCTTCGATCTCATCTTCATCGACGCCGACAAGGCTAGCTATCCCGAATACCTCGAGTGGTCGCTCAAGCTCTCGCGCCCTGGAACAGTTATCGTCGCCGATAACGTGGTACGCGATGGCAAGGTAATCGATCCGGACAATTCCGACCCCAATATCCAGGGTGTTCGTCGCTTCACCGACCTCGTCGCTGCGGAGCCACGCTTGAGCTCGACCGTGCTTCAGACCGTCGGCAGCAAGGGCTACGACGGGTTTGCGCTCGCGGTCGTCGTGCGTTGACCGTTCTCGCCGCGATCGCCATGTCGTCACCGCTGCTGTAATCCCGGCTCCTGTTGACGCTGCTCAGTGATGCGGACCGAATGCTCTAGACGAAACGTGAGCAAGGTCTCCGCAGGCAGAACAATCTGCTTGTTGCCAGTGAAGGCGGTCCCGGCCGTGCCTGCTCCGCCGCCTGCCAGCGCGCCGATGGCCGCCCCTTTGCCCCCGCCGGCCAATCCGCCAATTAAGGCTCCGAATCCAGCGCCCCCTCCGATAAAGCCTGCCGAGCGTTTTCCCTTGCCCTCTTCCGCGCGATCAATCGAACTGGTCGCTACCGGGTAGGTTCCCCAGCGTGTGTGGACTTGTTCCAGCCGGATCGAAAGCAGGGCCCCGCCCTTGAAGTGGCCCAGGGATTTCGCCTCCACCACAGTGCCTTCCGCGCGCGCACCGCGTGGAATGATGGTTTGCCCGTTCACGACGACATCGTCTGCAACCGTCGCGGTAAACGAGTCGCCCGGATGCGAGGTGCCGGAGCTCAGATCTGAGTCCAGCCGGACGCGCAGGTGCGTGCCGGCGGGCAATTGGATGACAGCCGGAGGGGGCGGAGCCTGTGGAGCAGGCGCGGCCGCTTGGCCGTTCGTTTGAGCCGGCTGGTTCGCCGCAGGAACGGAAGTCGATGACTGGTCGGCAGCAGGTGCAGCAGGTTGCCCCGATGCCGAGGGCTGCTGGGGGCTCTGAGCGGATTGCGCTGGTTGCGCGTTCTGGCTCGTAGGGGATGCGCTGTTATTCGCCTTGCATCCTCCCAATGAGAGCGTGAAGGCGAAACCGAAGATAGCAAAAAGAGCAAATCGGAAGCGGAGATTCATTGTGTTTATTCCTTGTGGGGGTTTCTCCGAACACAAGAACCGGCAACGAATGGGGTTCATAAGGAAAGGCGTCGATCAACCATCTGCGAGCACTGGCGGCAGGCTGCTTGAGGCATCGCCACATTGGGGCGCCTCTCTATAGTAAGGGACCAGTTTGAAAGCGCCCGAGGTACGCCGGTAACTGCTGGAAGAGACGTGCGGCCAGGCGATGCTCTGCTGCCGGCGAAGCATTCGCTCCCTAATTCGCAATCGAACGCTTCCAAGCTCCGACAAGTCAGAGATTCGAAACGAATGTCTCTCGATGGAAAAGATTGAACAAACCGTCGGCCAGGTTAAGTGCGGATCCGCGATAACCGAAGGGCCGCTTTGAGACGCGCAGGCACCAGGCGGGAACCCTGGCGTAGAATTCTTTGCAATGAATGCGCGCATCGAGAAGATACGCCAGCTTCTGAGCGAGATCGAAGCAGGAGCCGAAATAGATCCGGCTGGCGATCGCGGCTTCTCTGCTCTTGAGCTGCCTACGGTTGTTCAGGAGATCGTCGACAACCTGCAGCCGCTGTTGACCCCCTACGACGCGGCCTTCTATTGGTTTCTCTTCCGCCATTCCATCGCCAATGACGGTAGCCCGTACATCCGGGTAAGCACGCGATTCCTGCAGCGAGCCGTTGTCCGTTCCTCCTACTCGCAGGCCGTTGAGAATTCTGTTTCCCTGGGAAAGGTGCAAGAGACGCTGCGCGCGCTGGAGAACGTCGGCGCGATCCGCAAGGAGGCCGAGCCCAACCGGCAGGGCACCCTCTACCGCGTTCTGATTCCCGGGGAGATTGAAGCGTGTCGAAAGTTCCGCGCCGAGAGGATGACGGAGGAACCAGCGCTAATGTTCCCTGCATCCACTGTCGACCAAGACGAGGCGTTCAAGACCCGCATCCGCGTCTTCGAGCGCGACGACTACAAATGCCGCCACTGTCAGAAGCAACTCACCCGCTTCACCGCCACGCTCGACTACGTGAAGCCGATCGCGGAAGGCGGCGACGACAGCGAAGTGAACCTTCTGACGACCTGCGTCGATTGCAATTCAGGGAAAAAAAGCCAGGTGGCCGGGATGCAATTCGCCCAGAGATAACAACTTCCAGAGTTTTGTGGTCAGTCGAATGGCCCTATAGCGAAACCAGAGTCGATGTATCCCGAAGCCACAGCGTTCAAGTCGACGCGACCACCAGGGAGTGGCGACCCTGCACAAAACTCAAGAGGATACAGTTACTCTGGTTTCGCTCTGCTCGTGGCTTCAGTGCGTCACCATCAACTCACGCAGCGCCGCCGCGTAGTGTTCCGGTAGCGGCTTCTTGTTGAGCTGGTCATCGCAGACGACGTGCACCGTTTCGCCCTCCGCCAATAGGGTCGGGTCCGCTCCATCCGCACCCTTGCGCAAAACGCGATACGCAAACTTCAACACCGACCCACGCAACATCGCAGGCCTAGTCTCAATCAGGATTTCGTCGTCGTAGCGGGCGGGAGCGCGATAGCGGCACGTCGCCTCAACCACGGGCAAAATGCATTCATGCTCCTTCTCCAATTGGCTATAAGCGAGTCCCAGCGAGCGCAAAAGCTCCACGCGGCCTAGCTCAAACCAGACCAGATAGTTGGCGTAGTACACAATGCCCATCTGGTCGGTTTCGGCGTAGCGCACGCGCACTTGGTGCGTGACGGTTGGCATCCTTGCTCTCTCTTGGATCAGATGCTCTGCGGAATCAGGGTTTCAAATGGCTGAAGATCGACAGCTTGGCAACGTCGTTGAAACTGACGTAGCAGAAAAACATCACCAGCACCACGAACGCCGCCTGGTAGATGCGCTCCTTCACGACCATGCTGATGTCGTGCCGCATGACGCTCTCTATCAGCAGCAGCATAATCAGCCCGCCGTCGAGAATCGGGAAGGGCAGCAGATTCAGAATGCCGAGGTTGAGGCTGATACCCGCGGCAAGTCCGAATTTGGGCGCCCAGTATTTCGTTTCCGCGGCCTGCCCCGCTGCGTGCGCGATGCCCACCGGACCGGCAAGCTGCTTGACTGAGGCTTGCCGCGTGAGCAGTTTCTTCAGCACGTCGACAATCAGCAACGAATTCTCAGCACAGAAATCGCGCGATTCGCCAACGGCTTCAGAGAAGGACAATGGCCGCTGATGCATCGGTGGATCAGCGGGCGGAACGGCCATGAAGCCAAGGCGCCACTGCGCATCCTGCATCGACGGATGAACGATCGTGGGCGGGAGAACTGCGCCGTTGCGCTCTACTGTCAGGGTGACCGGCTTTCCCTGCCCCTGCTGGAGATAGTCGAGCAGCGGATCGACGGTGTGAAAGACATGGCCATCGACAGCCGCAAGAGAATCACCGCCCTTGAGGCCGGCTTTATCCGCGGGCGAATTGGGCACGGTCTGATCCACACCAATCGGGCCATGGACGTATTGCAGGAACATCCCCGTCTGGCTCAGCTCAAATCCATTTTTCGAGGTCTTGTCGGGTATATGTAATGAGGTCTGAACGGTTTTTCCGTTGCGCTCGACGACAACCGGGATGGTCTGATCTGCGTCACTTCGGGCCAGATCGACGACGGCTTCGAAGTCAGGGTTTTTCGCATTACCGAACTGGCGAAATACGTCGCCAGGCTGCAGGCCTGCCTGGTCCGCAGCGGAACCGGGGGTGACCCATTCGAGGGTCGCGCTCTTGATGTCCGGAACCTCGTTGATCCAGCCAAAATAGATCACCATCAGCACGAAGGCGAGGATGAAATTCGATGCCGGACCGGCCAGGCCGATGAGCATGCGCTGCCAACGCGGATGGGAAGAAAACGCAGCCGGATCATCCGCAGGCTGGTCATCGCCCGGGTTTTCTCCGGTCATTTTCACGTAGCCGCCGAGCGGCAAAAGACAAACTTTATAGTCGGTGTCGCCATGCTTGATTCCGAACAGGCGCGGTCCAAAGCCCACGGAGAAAGACTCAACGCGGACGCGACACAACTTGGCCACGGCGAAATGGCCAAACTCGTGGACCACGACCATGATGCCAATCAAAACGATGAAGGCTAGTGCAGCTACTAAAAATTCATGCATAAATCTGGGGTCAATCCTTAGGACTGCATCCGTTGCGACGCCGGTTCGGCTTCAGAGAGAGAAGTGAGCACACGAGCCATTTGACGCGCCTCCCGGTCGGCCGCGAGCACCCCGGAGATTGTCGTTGGGTGCGTCTCGCGGATAGATGCGAGCACTTTTTCAATTGTACGCGGGATTCCGGTAAATGGAATTCGCCTGTTCAGGAATGCTTCCACAGCCACCTCATCGGCTGCATTCAGGGCGATGCAGTGTGCCCCGCCCTTCTCTGCCGCCTCGTACGCCAAACGTAAGCAAGGAAAGCGGTTAAAGTCGGGCGGCTCAAAGTCAAGGTGACTTAGGGCGGCAAGGTCGAAGGTCAAGTTGGAAGCCGGGCGCTCTGGGTACGCCAGTGCATAAAGGATCGGCAGCCGCATGTCGGTAACCGAGATCTGGGCGAGGATTGAGCCGTCCACGTATTCCACAAGCGAATGAACCGTTGATTGCGGATGAACCGTGACTTGGACCTGGCTCGGGAAAACGTCGAAAAGGCGGCAAGCCTCGATGATTTCCAGGCCTTTGTTGAGCATGGTGGCGGAGTCGATCGTGATCCGGCGGCCCATGACCCAGGTGGGATGTTTGAGAGCCTGCTCCGGTGTGATGGACTCGAATTGCTCCAGTGGAAGCCGGCGAAACGGTCCGCCCGACGCCGTGAGCCAGATGGTTTTTACCTCGGAATGCGCGCCGACGCGGAGGCACTGATGGACAGCGTTGTGCTCGCTGTCGATGGGCAGAATGGGCACTTTGTGTTCTCGCGCGGCGGCGGTGAGGATTTCGCCGGCGGCGACCATGCATTCCTTGTTTGCGAGTCCGACCGGCTTGCCGGCAAGGATGGCAGCATGCGTGGCTTCGAGTCCCGCGACACCAACGATGGCGGAGACGACGAAATCAACCTCTGGGAGAATCGCGCAGGCTACGGTGCCCTCAGCGCCGTGCACAACTTCAACTTCCTTGATTCCGGCATGCCGAAGACGTGCCGACAAAACGCCGGCCAACTCTTCGGTCCCCAGCGAGACGATCTTCGGCCGCCAGCGGGAGACTTGTGCAAAGGCTTCGTCAATATTGCGCCCTGCGGCCAACGCGGCCACAGAGTAGCGCTCGGGAAATTGTTCGACGATGGAGAGTGTGCTTTGCCCGATCGAGCCGGTCGAGCCGAGAATGGCGAGTCGCTTCAATGCTGTGCCGATTGCCTCGCTACTATTATCGCCGACATCGCACTGCGGCTGCAGTGGCACGCACGGCTTACAAGCCGACTAGCGAATCACCTGCATGTACCACAACACCGGAGCCGCGAATAGCAGGGCATCGATGCGGTCGAGCACACCGCCGTGGCCCGGCAGAAGGCTTCCGGAATCCTTCACGCCTGCCGAGCGCTTGAGCGCAGATTCGGCCAAGTCGCCCACCTGCGCGGCCACATTCACCACGACGGCCATCGTGAGCCAGTACCACCAGACTTCGTCGAAAGAGAGCCTGGTGAAGTTCCACTGGGCGAGCTCGATCGAAAGCCAGTACAGCCCGCCGGTGACGAGGACACTGCCGAGCACCGAGCCGATCGCCCCGGCCCAGGTTTTGTTGGGGCTGATGGCAGGCGCGAACTTTCGCTTGCCCCACATGCGGCCAACATAGAGCGCGACAATGTCGCCTGCCCAAACGGTAAGCAGCAGGAAGACAACCAGCGTGGGGCCGTTGGACTGCTCGCGCAACGTCGGAACGGCGAGGAGCGTGAGCCCGACATAGCACAGCGCGAAGACGGAGGACATCGAGTCGATCATTGCGCGGTCGACGGGCTTGCGGAAGGTGCAGCAGGCGAAGAGACTGAGGCTGAGCCCACCGAAGATGATCAGCGTTTGATCGGGCCATTGGTAATTGCCGGCAAAGAGGGCCGCGAGCGCAGCCATGACGGCGAGACGCGGCGGCTTGGCGCCACAGCGCTCGGCCAGTCCGAGGAACTCCCACCCCGCCAGCATGGCGATGGCGGCAGCCGTGATCGTGATGAGACCTTTGGGCCCGAGAAATACCAGAGCCAACGCCAGGGGCGCCAGTACCAGAGCGGTCAGGATGCGTCGCATTCAGGGATGAGAATACACCGTGGGTCTCGCCAGGGCACGTTACGAAAAGCATATCGGCGCCGAGGCGGTTGACCGGAGCGCGAAATATCACCGGCGAAAAAACCTTGCTATCGCGAGGGCCACTCCCATTTCGGTGTGTTGAACTTCGTCTGGCCGGCGAGAGTCGTTTCGCCGAAAGACTTCTCAAGATGCAGCCGGCGGCAGCTTTCATTCTTCTCGAGCGACTCAATCAGAGAGGCGGAATGCGACACCACCACGATCTGCGTGCGCTCCGCAGCGAGTGCGATCAGGCGCGCGAGAGCAGGCAGCAAGTCCGGGTGCAAGCTGGTCTCGGGCTCGTTCAGCACCATCAGCTCCGGAAGACGGGGCGTGAGCAACGCTGCGGTCCAAAGTAGAAAACGAAGCGTGCCATCGGAGAGTTCCGCAGCGCCGAGGGGACGCAGCAGCCCATGTTGTTTGAGCTGCACTTCGAAGCGTCCATTCTGCACTTCCACGCTCACACGGCTGCCGGGAAACGCATCATCGACGGTACGGGCCAACGCCCCTTTGTCGCCGAAGAGGCTGATTGTCTCCAGTGCGGCGGCGAGGTCCATCCCTTCGTCGCTGAGAACGGGAGTAAATGTTCCCACCTGGGGCACACGTACCGGAGCGTCCTGATCCGTGCGAAAGCCTTCATAAAAGCGCCACCCGCGCACGGTCTCGCGCACGGCGAGCATCTCCGGAGCCCGCTGCGGATCGGCGATGCTGGCAAGCATGCTGTCGGTCGAGCTGAGTTCCTTAGTCAGCAGGACAGGCTCCTCATGTTTGGCGGTTTTAGCGGGTGCCAGTTGCACCAGTCGATTGGCGCGATCAACGAAAACAGCAGCGCGCCGATACACGGCGCCGTGCCAGATGCACTCGCGCTTGATCGCGGGATCGAGGGGGAAGGCCGTTTGCGCGGGTGGCGGATAGCCGAGGTCAATGCAATAGCTGAATGGCTCGCCCGCAAATCCAAGCTTGAGGCTTACGGCTTGTTGCCGCGGAGTTCCCTGCACCGGGTGCTCACCCTGCCGAACGCTGCGCGCAATCGTTTCCGGCCCGGCCCAGAGGGTCGAGGGCAATCCGCCTTCGCGGGCCAGCGAACCGACGACCGTGTTCAGTGCCGCATCCGCCAGAAGGCGGAGAGCTCGATAGAGGCTAGATTTCCCGCTTCCGTTCGCGCCGGTCACCACATTGAGCCGTCCCAGCGGAAGAACGAGACTGCGCAGCGAGCGGTAGCCGGAGATCGCGAGCGTTTCGATCATGGACGAAGGATAACCTGCGCGCAAAGAGGACGCCCGCCGGCGCGTTGATCACGTTCAGGGGTGATGCACAAGAACGAAGAACAGGAAGGCCTATACTTTCCTCGTCTTCCAGAACAGGAGAACACGATGAACGCAATCGTGTATCGCGCTTATGGCCCACCCGAGGTTCTCCGACACGAAGAGATCGAAAAGCCGACGCCGACTGCCAATGAAGTTCTGATCAAGGTTCATGCGGCCGCGCTCAATCCCCTGGACTGGCACATGATGAGAGGCACGCCGGCTTTCCTTCGTCTATTCGCCGGTCTTCGGGCACCAAAGAACAAGCAACTCGGCGTGGATGTTGCGGGCACGGTGGAGGCCGTCGGCCGAGACGTAAAGCAGTTCAAGCCGGGAGATGCCGTGTTTGGCGCGTGCAACGGGGCTTTCGCTGAGTATGCACGCGTGGCTGAGTCAGCCATCGTGAAGAAGCCGGAGAGCGTGACTTTTGAAGAAGCAGCTTGTGTTGCCATAGCAGCTTTCACTGCCGTGTAGGCTCTTCGCGACAAGGGTAAGGTCCAAGCAGGGCAGAAGGTGCTGATCAACGGCGCAGCGGGAGGCGTGGGCACATTTGCGGTGCAAATCGCAAAGTGGATGGACGCTGAGGTGACAGGTGTGTGCAGCACGGGCAATGTGGACTTGGTGCGGCGTCTCGGTGCGCATTTCGTCGTGGACTATACGCGCGAGGACTTTGCAGCAGGCTCCCAACGCTACGACGTGATCTTCGACTTGGTCGGCAACCGCACATTGTCGGAGTTTCGGCGCGCTTTGACACCGGTTGGGACATACATCGGCTGCGGAGGCGGCGGCCCGGACAGGCCCGCGTCCGATCTGATCGGCCACATGATCGGATCGATGGTGCTGTCTTTGTTCGCACGCCAAAAGCTCCTCGGCATTCTGGCAAAACGGAGCCAAGACGACCTCAATCTGATGGCGGAACTTCTCGCGACGGGAAAGATCAAGCCTGTCATCGATCGGTGCTATAGGCTGAGGGAGGTCCCCGACGCGATCCGGTATCTCGAAAACGGACATGCGCGCGGAAAAGTTGTCATCAAGCTGCAATAGAGCGGCGGATGCGGACTGGCGGCACATTTGTGCACTGAAGCAAAAAGTTTGCGGGATGTGCTTCAGTTCTCCAGATAGGAGGATTACCGATGAAAGCCATGGTCTATCACACCTATGGTTCCCCCGATGTTCTCCAATGCGAGGAAGTCGCCAAGCCCGTCCCGACCGACAATCAAGTTCTCATCCGAGTCCATGCAGCAGCCCTTAATGCGCTCGACGTCGGATTGATGAAGGGCCGGCCGTACGTCGCTCGCTTCTTCTTCGGTTTTCCCAAACCAAAGGTCACGCGGCCCGGGCGCGATGTGGCTGGGGAGGTTGAAGCAGTTGGCAGCAGCGTGACGCGGTTCAAACCAGGCGATGCGGTATTCGGCGCATGTACCGGGAACAGCTGGATGGATATTGCCGACGGAGCCTTCGGCGAATATGCGTGTACGGTCGAAAAGGCATTGGTCACGAAACCCGCCAATATCACTTTTGACCAAGCCGCTGCAGCGCCGGTGGCCGGACTGACCGCGCTGCAGGGGCTCCGCGACAAAGGAAAGCTTCAGCCGGGGCAGAAAGTCCTGATTAACGGCGCGGGAGGGGGCGTTGGAACCTTCGCTGTGCAGATTGCCAAGGCACTCGGCGGAGAGGTGACCGCCGTATCCAACTCAAGGAACGTCGATCTCATGCGTGCAATGGGCGCCGATCATGTCATCGATTACGCGCACGAGGACTTCACGAAGACCGGGCAACTCTACGATGTCATCTTCGACTGCCATACGAGCCACCCGCCGCTGGAATGCAGGCGCGTCCTCAGTTCCAAGGGGATCTATGTCGCCGTCGGAGGTCCGACCGGTCACCTGGCAGGAGCAATCGTTCGAATGCTCACTATGGTTTTCATCGCATTTGTGTTGTCGCGTTTCCTGAGCCGGAAGTTGGTCATGTTTGTCGCTAAGGTGAACAGAGAGGACCTGACCGCCTTGGGCGAGCTGATGGCGAGCGGGAAAGTTACGCCGGTGATTGACAAGTGCTACCCGTTGAGCGAGACCGCTCAGGCGATGCGGGATCTCGATGAAGGGCGCGCTCGGGGAAAACTGGTAGTTAGTCTTGGGAAGGGATAATAGGCCGGATCGCGCGATCGCGTAATTGGGATTCGTGCAGCGATTTGGAGCTCAGCTAGCGGCGAGCTTGATGCGCTCGGGATCTTCTTCCACTTCGCCGCAGCTTTCGCCGATGCCGCCGAAGCGACGTTCGCGCTGCTGGAAGGCAGCGATGGCTTCGAGCAGATGAATGCCGCGAAAGTCGGGCCACAGCCTATCGGTCACGTAGATTTCGGCGTAGGCGATTTGCCACAGAAGATAATTCGACACGCGCATCTCGCCGGAGGTGCGGATCAGCAAGTCGGGATCGGGCATGTGAGCCGTGTAGAGATGGCGGTGAATGTCTTCTTCCGTGATGCGCTCGGGGGCAATGTGTTTGAGGCGCATCTCTGCCGCCAGGCCGCGGAAGGCATCGACCATCTCGGAGCGTGCGCCATAGTTGAGCGCAAGGGTGAGAGTGGTACCGGTGTTGCTGGCAGTGGTTTCCTCAGCCCAGCGCATCTTATCCTGCACTTCTGACGGAAGATCGTGGGTGCGGCCGATGTAGCGGATGCGAACGTTGTTATCCATCATGCGCTGCACGTTGCTCTCGAGATAGCTCTTGAGCAGACGCATCAGGAAGTTGACCTCGGCACGCGGGCGGCGCAGGTTATTTTCCAGTGAAAAAGCGTAAAGGGTTAGCCAGGGAAGGCCGATGCGCGAGGCAGTTTCCGTGACCAACTGAACACTCTTCGCCCCCTGCTGATGGCCGAGAAAGCGCTTCAACGAACGGCGGCCGGCCCAGCGTCCATTTCCATCCATGATGATGGCGACGTGGTCTGGAAGACGTTCGGGCTTGAGGGTTGCGTAGATCGCGAGCTCATCCGAGGTGAGCTCGTCGATACGCAGCGTGCCAGACAGTTGCAACGGAATTGCCTCTTTACCGCACTTTTGGCTTCCGGGCCGGCGCTCAGGAGCATCGACAATATGGACCGGCATTTGGCGACCAGTCCGGACGGAGGGCCAGTTAATTTAACGGCACGGAGCCACGTTTGAACTCCGATTGCCGGAAAAAGTCTCGACACCATCGAACCTAGCACATGCGCGGACGTGCCGCAAACGCCGCGGACCGCAGCGCGACACCGAAGTGATGAAAGACACAGTGTGCCACGCTGACGCGAAGGTATATGCCAGGCGAACTGCGCCAGATGATCCCAGAGTGCTGTACACCGGAGCCGCCAATCTCCGGTCGATTCATTCGCAGGCCGGGGCCCCCGGCGACGGCCTTCGTCGCCGGCCTAGAGAGAGCCGGCGGCGCAAAGTGCACAAACACCTAGTCTGGAGTCGTCTTAAGCCATGCGTCGCCGGCCCGTCGCCATGTCGCGCACGGAGCCGTAAACCAAGGTGCGATGGAGCGAGTCGAGGTGCGGAAGCAACGAGGCGATCTCGGCCAGGAACGGATCTGCGAGAATCGCGGCCACTTCTTCTTCGCGACGGCTGCGCGAGTCGCGGACAAGCGCGCTCACTTCCACTTCGAGCGCGTTGGCAAGACGCTCCAACGATCCGAGTGTGGGGATGGCCTTCCCGTTCTCGATTTTCGAGATGTAGGTGCGAGGCACCTGCATGCGACTCGCCAACTGGCGCTGGCTCAGGTGACGCGCGCGACGAATCTCGCGCACCTGACCGGCCACCTGCAGACCTGCTTCGGCACAAGCCGGCACGGGCTGGGTGGTCACCAATTGTGGGGCTAGAGGCGCTGGCTCCTCGATATCAAGGGGCCGCCGGCATTTTCTGCAGAGAGAGTTGCTGGGGCGGTATTGCACTAACTTGCAATGATCGCAACGCAGGACTTCTCTCGTATCCACGCTCACAAGTGTGGTGGCCATCGTTTGGTTGCGGAGTGCCAGAGCTTGGCTTCCGCGGTGCACATTTGCACCGTGATAGGTGATACTTTCGGGGGAATGAACCATAACTGTCAAGTAGAAACTTAGGGTCAACCCTAAGATTTCCCCATCATACCCTTAAAACCCCGAAGAATCACGAACCAAATGAATAAACTGGAGGCAAAAATTTATGGAATCCAGCGCCCATAACGCAGCGAAATATGGCCGCGAGCAAGCCTGGCAATTGTTGACCGAGTGGACGCAGAGTGACAGCCTGCGCAAGCATGCGCGGGCGGTCGAAATCTGCGTCTCGGCGTGCGGTGTGGCGGAGGCGGACCGGTTGGGCCTCAGCGGCGAGGAACGGGAGAGATTTTTGGAACTGTGCGCCACAACCGCGCTGTTGCATGACTTTGACTACGAGCGGCACCCAACACAGGAGGAGCATCCATTCGTGGGTGTCCGCGAATTGGAGCGGCAAGGCTGGCCAGCGGAGTTACGCACAGCGATTCTGGGGCACGCACAGTATTCCGGTGTGCCGCGGGTCACCCATTTGGACAAGGCCTTGTTTGCCTGCGATGAGCTGGCGGGCTTTTTGACGGCGTGTGCTCTGGTAAAGCCGACCAAGGCCATCGCGGATGTGGAAGTGGCCAGCGTGCGCAAAAAGATGAAGGACAAGGCGTTCGCGCGTGGGGTAAATCGGGAGGATGTGATCCAGGGCGCCGCGGAACTGGGTGTGGACTTGGACGCGCATATCGGGTTCTGTCTGGAGGCGATGAAGAAGCGGGCAGGGGAGATAGGGCTCTGACAGAAGGCTGCTCGTCCAATCGTCAACACCGCGGTGCCCGCTGTCACCTGCGTGGCATCTTGGTTTTGCGCTACGATAAGCTTCGCCACTGATGCTGGCCAGCTCATTCGCGGAAAGAGGCTCCCATGTCCCGCTTTCAATACATTCTTGCCGAGACCGCCCACGGAGTGCGAACGCTGACATTGAATCGCCCGGAGAAACGCAACGCCCTGAGCCCTGAGTTGATTGAAGAACTGACGGGCGCGTTGCACGATGCGGCGGAGTGCAGTTGCGGCGTGGTTATTTTGACGGGTGCTGGCGCTGCTTTCTGTTCGGGGCTCGACCTCGATCACTTGGCGACGCTTTCGGCGCGGACGCCGGAGGAGAATCGTCGCGACTCGGAGAATGTGGCGCGCGTGTTGCGTGCGCTTTATGACTTTCCCAAGCCGGTGATTGCGGCCGTAAACGGGCCGGCGATTGCAGGCGGCATGGGTCTGGCAACGATTCCCGATTTCACGTTGGCGGTGCCGGAAGCGAAATTCGGCTACACCGAGGTACGCATCGGTTTCGTGCCTGCGATCGTGGCGTCGTTCCTGCTGCGTCAGGTGGGAGAGAAGCACACGCGCGACCTCCTGCTGACCGGGCGGCTGATCAAGGCACAGGAAGCGCTGGACCTCGGGCTCGTGACGCAGATTGTGACAGCGGACCAGTTGATGTGCACGGCTAAAGCGCTGGCGCAGTCGCTCTTGCAAAACAGTCCGCAGGCGATGCAGTGCGTGAAAAAACTGCTGGCCAAGCACGCCAGGCGCCGTCTCGATGAAGAGCTCGCGGACGCCATTGACGCGAACGCGCAGCAGCGCTCAACCGAGGACTTCAAGGAAGGCGTTCAGGCGTTTTTGCATAAACGCCGCGCCGATTGGCCGAGCCTGAAGGAAAAAGTGTAAGCAGCGGATTAGGACCGCCGCCGATCGACCCATCGCCCGCTTTCGATAAAGCGCTCTTCGCCGGGCCTGCCTTGGAAGTCGTAGACCCAACAGCTCACCACACGACCCGCCGTCAGAGTCACCAACTGTTCGATCCGCACATACTCGGGCCCTTCGTAGGCGTCCAGCTGGCGCAAGATCTCCACATCCTCCGGCAGTTCGTAGACAGTCCCATGGATGATCCACGCCGATGCAGGATCGAAGACTGCGGCCGGATACGAACGAAGATCATAGAGCCGTCCAAACGTGAATCCTTCGCCCATTGGCCGCAGTTTCTCCACCACTGGCGCGATCTCTCCCGGCGCGAGCCCCGGCTGCAAAGTTCCGTAGGCGAACAGATATTGGCTCATGGCGAATCCGGGCTGTGCGCAGCAAAAAGTGAAAATCCGCTTACAGAGGGTTCTTGGCCCGTAGCTCGGCGACGATTTCTGCGGCTGCGGCACGGGCCTTATCGGCCTGGTCAGGCGGGAAGCTGATGGCGCCCACGCGGGCATGCCCACCGCCGCCGTAGCGCTCGCAGACCTGCGCCAGGTTCACCATCTTCGCAGGATCGGCCTTGGTCCAGGGATTGGAACCGACCGCAACCTTGGTCCGGAAGCTCGACTTCGACAGACCGATGGAGTAGGTGGCCTGCGGGTGCAGGTAATACGGGATGAACTTGTTGAACCCCTCCATCGGCTGATCCGTGATGTCGAAGAAGATCGTGCCCTCTTTTTCTTGACTGCGCGAGCGGATCAGCTCGATGGCCTGCTGATGACTTTCGAGCAACGGAGGCAGCAAGTTGGCGACAAACGGCTGGGCCAGCACCTCGGCCAGCGGCATCTCCGTGAGCAGCGGAATGAGTCGCGGGATGAATGCGGGGTCCTGCGTTGATTCAATGATCAGGGTGAGCTTCATGGCCGGCGCGGCCATTTCTACTGCCGCTTCTGGGCTCTCGTACTGCGCACCGTCGACGATGTTGGCCCAGTGAATCATGTCGGCCATGGGTTCGGTGTTGAATCCGAACTTGGTCGATCCGATGTGCGCAAGAAATTTCGTACACGAAGTGTAGGTGGGATCAAAGAACTTGCGCGCCGCGCAGGCCGGATCGCGCAGGCAGGCGCGGAAGTGCTCCTGGTCCAGCGGGGTCAGAAATGCCGAAAGATGATGATCGAACCACCAGGTAATTCTCGGCGAGGCAGAGTATTTGAAATCAACGATTGCGTTCTCGTCGCCCGTGAACTCGGTCTCGTCGAAGAGGGCTCCGGCGCGATGAACCAGACCGTGATACGAATACGCAGCGCCGCTGGCGATGCACTCGCGATGAAAGCGAGTAAACAGCGAGGCTGAGCAAGCTCCGTCGAAACACTTATCGTGGTAGAACACGCGAAGTTGCAAAACGCACTGCTCCGTTGGACAAATTCCGTAGAAACCGGAATGTTAAGAATCGTGTGCGGGGCTCATTCTGTCAAGGCGCGGCGGTTTTGATTTGGACCAGATCAACCGCCAAAGAAGACAAATCAATATCTTGCTGCAATCGGTCTTCAGTAGAATTCTCTTTTCAGGATATCTGCGCCGGGGGTCGAGGAGCGTCGATGGAGCCGCATTTGGATTCCCGCACACCGGAGGCGTCTCCGGATGAAAGCCCCGGGAATGGATTCGAGGCCGGGAGACGCGAAGTTACCGTTCCCGAATTCAAGCAGGAGCACGGCCTCTCCTGGATTCTGATGGGCGACCAGGGCCTGCGCGCCGGGTGGTCTGCTTTGCTGGCCATCGCGCTCTATTCGCTTGTGACGCCGGTGCTGGACACGATTGCGGTCACCGCCTATCCTCGCCTGGCGGACGGAGTATTTTCGCCGTTCAACGTCCTCATCTCCGAGTTGATCCCGGTGGTTGCCATTCTCGCCATCGGCGTGGTGATGGCGCACATCGAGCATCGGCGATTGGAGGCCTATCACCTGGCTGATTCGCGACGGGTGCGACACTTCGCCGGCGGAATCGCAGCGGGGTTTGCAGCGCTTTCCGTGCTGCTTGCCGCGCTGGCTGCGGGTGGTTGGATTCACTTTGGGCGTGTGGCGCTCGGTGCCGGTCAGGCGCTCGAATACGGCAGCGTGTGGGCATGCGCATTTCTTCTGGTTGGGCTGTTTGAGGAAGGAAGTTTCCGGTGTTACCTGCTTTTCACTCTCACACGGGGTATTAATTTCTGGTGGGCGCTGGCCACGGGAGGCAGTCTGTGCCTGCTGTTATTGGGGAGCCACAATCCAAAGGGGTCCGCAGGTGTTTTCGTGATCGCGCTGCTGGGAGTGCTTCCGTGCTGGCTTGTGCATCGCGCCGGCGCGAAAGATTCAAGCTTCTGGCAGGCATCATGGGCTACCTCGACGGCGTTCGGCTATTTTCACACTGGTAACAACGGTGAGAATGCAATCGGAATTTTTGCCGCTGCGTTCATCGGGTTCGTATTCTGCGTCAGCGTGCGGGTGACAGGCTCGGCGTGGTGGGCGATCGGGTGCCATGGGGCGTGGGACTGGGCCGAAACGTATTTCTATGGCACGCCGGACAGCGGATTCGTGGCGCAAGGTCATTTTCTGACGACGACGCCGGTGGGAAATGCTTTGTGGTCGGGCGGCACCGACGGGCCGGAAGGCAGTCTGTTGGCGGCGCCGGTGATTTTGCTGTTGCTCGCGCTCCTGCTGGTCGTTTACGGACGCAAACGGGAGGCAGCGGCGGCTGCGCTGCCGTAGGCGGCGTGCGGTCGAGTTTTGCGTGATTTTCATCGCGGACGTTGATCACGGACAATCCAAGTCAACGCGAAGGGTGTACGGCGGTATCCTGTTCGTGACCGATGCCGTATCCCGAGAACCCCACAACCGACAAATCAACCGCTCCGCTGGCTCGTAGTCGAACGCGCCGCTGGCTTCGGATTCTGCAGTGGTCGGGGGTCAGCCTGCTTTTGGTTCTGCTCCTGGTAGGTGGCGCAGGCGTGCTCTGGTTGCGCTCTGTAACCAGGGCAGCCTTGCCGGTTCTCGATGGCGATCTTCATCTGGCTGGGCTTTCTGCGCCTGTTCTAGTTCGGCGAGATGCGCATGGCGTCCCCCATATCGATGCAGCAACGCAGGAAGACTTATTTTTAGCGCAAGGGTACGTGACCGCGCAGGATCGCTTGTGGCAGATGGACGTTTTGCGGCGCAGTGCCAACGGCGAATTGGCCGAAGTGATGGGCAGGTCGCTGATAAGGCACGACACCGTACAACGTGTCTTCCAATTTCGCAATACGGCGCAGCGGATTTACGCGAACCTTGCCGGGCCCGACCGCTCCCGGCTGGATGCGTATGCGCGCGGGGTGAACCAGTTCATCGCGCAGCACCCGGATGCGCTTCCTCCGGAGTTCGTGCTGCTCCACTATCGTCCCAAGCCCTGGAGCGGAGCGGATTCGCTGAGTATTGGCGTGGCCATGATGGCGCAGACACTGGACGACCATTGGGATGCGAAGCTGGCGCGCGAGCAGATTGCCGCGAGGCTGCACAACGCGAAACTCGAAGCAGATTTGTATCCGGTTGGTTCATGGCGTGACCATCCGCCCACCGGGTTGGTCGTGGACCTGACCCAGCCGCATCCAATTCCGCCCAGCCACGATGAGGATGAGGATGACGACCGCACGCAAACGCGCGTCATGCCGCACGAAGATATGCGCATGCTACACACCCTGCTTCGTCAGAGCGCGTGCGCCGATTGTGTTCCTGGATCAAACCAGTGGGTGATTGCCGGACGCTACACTGCCAGCGGAAAGCCGCTCCTCTCGAATGACATGCACCTGGCACTGACGGTGCCGAACATCTGGTACATGGCCGATCTGCGCGCGCCGGGATTTCATGCCGCGGGCGTGTCGCTCGCAGGTGTTCCCTTCATCGTGGCCGGACACAACGATCATGTGGCGTGGGGCTACACGGCGCTCTATGCCGATGTGCAGGATCTTTACGTGGAGAAGCTCGACGGCAAGGGCAACTACCAGGCGATGGATGGCAGTTGGAAACCGCTGTCTGTGGACCACGAAACGATTTACGTGCGCGGCGCCGAGGACGTGATCGTCGATGTGCAATCGACGGCGCACGGGCCGCTGATGAATCCGCTGTTCACGAAGGAGACGCGACCGTTAGCGTTGAAGTGGACGCTTTACGACGCGACGCTCAACACGCTGCCGATCTTCCAGCTCGACACGGCAGCGAGTTGCGCCGAAGCGACGGCGGCACTGAGCACGTGGAGTTCGCCCACACTGAACGTCGTCTACGCCGACGACCAGGGACACATAGCGTATCACGCGGTGGGCCGCGTTCCGCTCCGTCCATCGGGGCTTTCAGGAGTGCCTATCCTTTCAGGAGTGCCTATCCTTTCAGGAGTGCCTATCCAAGATGCGGCGCATGAGTGGCAGGGTTACATCCCGTTTGAGAGCTTGCCGAATGCATTCGATCCGCCGTCGGGATTTCTCGCGACGGCCAACTCGCGGGTGACGACCGATAATTCGCCCAACGTGCTAACGCTGGAGTGGGCTGATCCGTACCGCGCCGAGCGCATCTACAAAATGCTGCAGGGGCACGATCAACTTCGCCCGCAGGACATGCTGGCAGCGCAAACGGATATCTACAGCGAAGTAGACCAGGAGCTTGCGCATCGCTTTGCGTATGCCATTGACCACACGGCCGGTGTCGACGATCGCCTGCGCAAAGCGGCCGACCTCATGCGGAGCTGGGATGGGCGATTGAGCACGGACTCCGCCGCTGCGTCCGTCGTGACGCGGGCGCGCGAAGCGCTGAAGCCGATGATCCTGCAGCCGAAACTCGGAGACCTGGCCAGTCAGTATCTCTGGTCCGAGTCGAACTTTGCCATGGAAGAGATTGTGATGCATGGCAACGTGGACTGGCTTCCGTCGGGCTACAAGGATTGGGACGCTGCGCTAACGGAAGCCGTGCGCCGCGGAATGGATCAAGGCAAAGCTCCGGCCGATGTGAGCCGCTGGAATTATGGCAACTGGCACGTGATCGATCTCGAACACCCATTGGCCGGCTTTCTGCCTTTCGTCAGCGGAATCGCGGGCACCGGACCGCAGCCGCTGAGCGGGGACACGGTGACAGTAAAGCAGGCAGGCCGTGCCTTCGGGCCCTCGCAGCGATTCACAATGGACTGGAGCAACATCGACGGGTCTACGGAGAACATCGTGCTCGGCGAGAGTGGCAACCCACTCAGTCCCTATTTCCGTGACCAGTGGAACGACTATATGAGCGGCACGACATTCGCGTTGCCCTTCAGCGCTGCCGCTGTAGCCGCACACACGCAACACACGCTGCGTCTGCTGCCATGATGGACGAGGGAACAGGAAATCGGGAACAGGGATCAGGATTCGCCGGAAGACTCTGGGAGAACGAGAATCGGCGCCGGCTCATCAGTCTTGCTGTGATCGTTGTTGCTGCATTGGTGGCCACAACTCCGCAATTATTCCTGGGCAATTCATGCGGACACGATTTCGACTTCCATCTGGTCTCATGGCTCGATGCGCAACAGAGCTGGCGCGAAGGAATCGTGTACCCGCACTGGTCGCCGAGTGCGAACTTTGGCGCGGGGGAACCGCGATTCATCTTCTATCCGCCGCTTACGTGGATGCTGGGCGCTGCACTCGGATTCGTGATGCCATGGAAGATGGTTCCGATTGCCATTACCTATCTTTGCCTGGCAGGAACCGGCCTGGCGACGCGCGCACTGGCACGCCAGCAATTGAGCGAAGGCGCGGCAACGCTAGCCGGGTGCGCGGCACTCTTTTCCGGCTATGCCTTGTTCACGGCCTACGAGAGGTCGGACTTCGGCGAACTCGCCGGCGGCTTCTGGATACCGCTGCTGTTATTGTTTATCCAGCGCGACCGCATGCCGAGCGCACCGGCGTGGCGACGAGCGTTTGATGGCTCAGCTGCTCCGCTCGCGCTGGTGGTAGCTGGCGCATGGCTCTCGAATGCGCCGTTGGGCGTGATGGCCTGCTATCTTCTCGCAGCCGTGGGTTTGGTTGTTGCGGTCCTGCGGCGATCGGGCGCGCCGCTTGTCCGCGCTACGGCAGCGGCGTTGATCGGAATGGGCCTCGCGGCGTTCTACATGGTGCCGGCTGCGATCGAGCAACACTGGGTCGACATTCGCCAAGCCATCGACGATCCCGGATACCAGGTGGAGAACAGCTGGCTCTTCGCGCGCCATGCCAATCCCGCGCTGGAGCTGCACGACCTGGAACTGCTGAAAGCATCGGGCATTGCCACAACCATGCTGGCGGTCGCTGTTTCAGGCGTGCTGGTTTGCTGGGCACGTCATCAATTTCGGGGCAAGACGCGCTGGTGGATTCCATTGGCGCTCATTCCCCTGGCCGTACTTTTTTTGCAGTTCCCGATTTCCGATCCGGTGTGGAACCTGCTGCCCAAACTGCGATTCCTGCAATTCCCGTGGCGCTGGCTCGTGGTGGCCGAGGCCCCGATGGGCATTTTCTTCGCGTCGGCGATCTGGATTTCTCGGCGCGGGTGGCTCATCGCCGCACTTACGGTTTGCGTTCTCGTGTTTCTGGCGGCGGCGGGTTTGGCCGGGTTCAGCTTTTTTCAGGAGTGCGACGAGGAAGACGCGGTCGCGGGCATGCTAAGCGTCTACCGCGCGGGCACAGGGTTTGAAGGCGTCGACGAATATGCGCCGCTCCACGCGGACAATTCCCTGCTCGCGATGGGGCTTCCCGTGGCTTGCCTGAGCCCGACGGCGACTACGCCGCTGGGACAAGCCTCGGCGGGGGGCGAACTCGAGTGGTCACCCGATCAGGGTGGCTGCGAAAAGACATTTCCCGCAGCGGTCGATCGTCACGAATCGGCAGAGCATCTGAGCGTGGGGGCCGATGTCCCTTACGATGGCTATCTGATCCTGCGGCTGCGCAGATATCCGGCATGGCAGGTACGCGTGAACGGCCAGCTGGCTGCGCCCCAGCCCGAACGAGCCGATGGCCTGATCGCGGTGCCTGTTCCACAAGGCAAAGACCACGTAACGGTGAATTGGACGGCGACCGAGGACACATGGATTGGGCGCTGGCTGAGCGCCTTGGCGCTTGTGCTGCTGCTTTGTACGGGTTGGATGGAGAGAAGACTTTCGCCTACTCGGTTATCATGAGGTGAATGCCGAGCGACGTCAAATCTCTGATTCAGGAAGGCGCAGAGCTGACCGACAAGGCGCTGGAAGCGCTGATTCCCGGCACCGATGTCGTGCCCGCATCGATTCACGGTGCAATGCGCCACTCGACATTTGCCGGCGGAAAACGGCTCCGTCCTGTGCTGGCCATGCAGGCCGCTGCCACCATTGCCGGCGAAGTCCCCCAGGGCATCGAGCGCCTCGGTGCAGCCATCGAAATGCTCCACACCTATTCGCTGATTCACGACGACCTGCCGGCGCTCGACAACGACGACCTGCGCCGAGGCAAGCCGACGTGCCACAAGGCATTTGGGGAAGCAATCGCCATTCTCGCCGGCGACGCCTTGCAGACGCGGGCGTTTGAAGTGCTGGCTGGACTCGACGCGCCGCCCGCTGCTGTTGTCCAGATGATCGGGTTAATCGCGAATGCAGTCGGGACCGTCGATGGCATGATCGGCGGACAGGTATTGGATCTCGAGAGCGAACATCTGAAGCCAACGCCAGAATTGGTGGAAGCGATTCATCGCGCCAAAACCGGTGCGTTGATTCGCGTCAGCGTGGTAGCGGGCGGTGTCTATGCAGGTGCCAATGCCGACGATGTCACGCGGCTCGATCTGTTTGGGCGCAAGGCTGGCCTGGCTTTCCAAATCGTCGACGATGTCCTGGACATGACCGTGGACTCGGCGCACCTGGGCAAGACCGCGGGCAAGGATCAAGCGACCGAGAAAGCCACATGGCCTGCGGTGTTCGGCATTGAGCAGAGTCGCCGCGATGCCGCGAGCCTAATTGAAGAGGGTTTTGCCGCGCTCGCGCCCTATGGCAGCCGCGCCGACGGGCTCAAGTCGGTAGCTCGATACCTGGTCGAGCGAAAGAATTAGAAGGAGCGTGCCTCATGCGAAACTCTCCCTTCACCGCGTACGTTCTTATGGCTGCGTCGGCCGTATTTGCGCAACAGGGACCGGTGAAAGAGACCGATCAAACGACGCCGCCAAAAACTATTTGCCGCTACAAACGTATTTCGCCTATCCGGCGGGTCGAGAAAGAGCCTCCCATCGACTTCTCGTTTCCCACCGACTTCTCGCCTTCCAGTACCTGGACCGTCCGCTTTCCAAAGGGAACCATCGTGACCGTGAATGGTCAAGATAGGACTTGGTCGTGCGTTACCGGATCCATTCAGAAATCCGACGGATGGGTGACTCAGGAAGGGTGGCTCAAAACCGTGTTGCTCGGACCATCGATGGATGCACCCAAGTGAGTCGATTGTGCACTGCCTATTAGAGCTGGGAGCTAGAAGCTAGAAATGCTCGCCGAAGCCGACATCCTGCAAGCTTTGCGCGATTGCTTCGACCCCGAGGTGAAACTCAATCTGGTTGACCTGGGATTGATTTATGGCGTCGCCACCGGTCCCGACCCGGATTCCCCGCCAGCCTGGCCGCGCCAATGGGTCAAGGTGACCATGACGCTGACCACGCCGCAATGCCCCGCCAGCGGACTGATCTTCGAGCAAGTCAACAACCGGTTGGCCGGCATGCAGGAAATCAGCAAAGTGGAAGTCGACCTGGTGTGGGAGCCGAAATGGACGCCGCACCGCATCAGCGAAGCGGGTCGGCGCCAGTTGGGCATCTAGAAAAAGATCAGGCCCGGTTCGAAGCTATCGACCTGTGCCGGTGATTGCCTGGTGCAGATTTTCGCGCGTGACCGTGAGCTCTTCCATTGAACTTTGCACGCGGCCAATCATGTTCTGCACGTGATCGACGTAAGTGGGGATTTGCTCCCACCAGTCACGCACAATCTCCTGCTCGCCGAGCAGCGTGAGTGCCGAGCCGGCCACGGCCATGACGATGCCAGCGCGGCGTTGGCCTGTGAGCAGAAGCAGGCCTCCTGCCAGCAGCGTTCCACCGGCAGCGATGTTGACCCAATTGGGAGAATCCGCCACGGGGGCGTTCACCTGTTCGCGTTCACTCGCCTTGCGTCTGGGGATTGACACGATGCCCATTCATTTCTCCTTCGTTGCAGCGATGCAGGTTCATTATGCTGCATGGGAAGTACGATGCGACCGTTGATGTGCTGAGGAAAAGTGGGCCGAAATTATTTGAGCCCGAGCGTGCGCGATCAATCCAAGTCGAAATCGCGCAGCGGCTTGCCCTCGGGCGCGTCCTTGGCTTTGCGCAGCGCCTCGGCGAATTTCTTTTCAAGCAGGTCTTCCTTATTCCGCTCCGCATCAACGGATTGACGGAAGATGGACTCCTTGCGCTCCTCCTGCTCGCGCATCGCTTTGGCAGCGGTTTCAAGATCTTCAAACATGCGCTTGCGCGGCGCGGGCGTATGACTCACCACCAGGCCGGTGCCGGCATCGATCTTGATCATCGCACCGCAATCGGGGCACGCAACTTCGAACGTTTGTTCCTTCGCTTTGGCCATGACACTTGCATTGTAGGCGCTTGCTACGCCGGTTGCCCACTCCCGGCGGCTAGGGCGTCGCCGCTGCCGGATGCACATGCAGAATGACCCGCCGGTAGGAGGTCAGCTGCGGCGTGCCGTTGTCAGTCACCGCAAGAATGACGTGAGCCGTACCCTCACCCTTGCAGGGAATCAGCGGAAGCCAGAGCGGACGGCAGGGCGCATCGGCATGCACAGTGAGGCGCGGCATGTCTGAACCGGTCAGCGTCAATGCGGCGAGGTTGCCGTCGGCACTACCCGCTTCGGCGTAGTGGAACCAGTGAAAGATTAGCGGCTGAGCATCCGGATCGGAGCTTTGGCTGGCATCGAGCGTGACAGATTGGCCTGCGTTAACGTCCATCTCGATGGGAGCCGTGCCGGTCTCTCCGTTCACCACCGCCATAGGATTGTGGTTGGCGTGGGCGAAGTCGGCGACGGTCCATGTCATCCGCGCGGCGAAATCGTCCTGGAATGCTTCGCGCCAGCGCCAGATCGTCGCCTGATCGGAGACGTGGTCTGCGCCGTCGACACCCGTCACGGTGTCCTGCGATGTGACACGCGCAAATTCGTCGCCCCCCTGCGTCCAGATGGGATGAGTTTCCCCGTACGGTTGGCGATAAATGTAGCGGCCGCCCCAGCCGCCCCAGTCGGGACGACGCCAGGCCGAGAGGCCGTTATCGATCAGGTTCAGATACGACGGCGTGTCGCCTTCCATGATGAACATGAATTTCGGGTAAGCCTTGCCCAGCGGGCCTTTGCTGCGGATGTTCGAATCGAGCCATTCGTTGGTGACGGTGGAGGAGTCAGCGCCCGCTCCGTTGCGGTAGTAACGGTCTCCGCTGATCCCGGTCCACGTAGCGAAATAGTATTCCCCGCTGGTAGGCGTAGATGGCGACACGATGTAGAAGAGGTCAGGAAATTCGCGGCGAATCCACGGGCCCGCGTCGTCCTGATCGGAGATGGAGTAGACGCGAAGCCTGGCGATGAGCTTGGCGAGCTGGTCGGGCGTGCCTGAAGCGCGTGCGTCCATCAGCGCTTGCGCGAGAGTGTTGGCGCCGCCCCAGATGCAGATCCACAGCGGACGTGGGTCGTCTCGTTCAGCGGCGCTGAGGATCGCGCGGGCGCCCTCGGACGTTTTGCCGGGACCGGTGGCCGCCATGCCGTACGCTGTTTGGCCGGCGTAGACGCGGCGGTCGAGTTCTGCAGCTTCGGGCCAGCCCTTGGCGTTGAGCAGGAGGTTGGGCCGGACCTGTCCGTAGGCATCGATGAGCTGGTGCATGGTCTCAGGATGCGTTGCCTTCTTCTGCCACGTCGAAGTGGTCGCGATCATGGCCTCGATGTCGAGTTCGTTGGAGTAGAGCATCAGGCGGACAAAGGACATCTGATCGTCAGGCTCGTTGCCGATGTCGCTGATGATGACGACGCGCGGATGGCCGGTGAAGTCGTCGACGTGCGTGGGCGGAAAAGATTGGGCAGCAAGAACGCTGGTTGCGACAAAGCTCAGCACCGCAAAAAACCGGAGTTTCCCAACGTGTCTCATCTAGGCTCGCTTTCAATCTCGCACTGCAGGGAGAAGAAACATTGTCTGGCAAAGAGTCCACATCGCGCCAGTTATCTCGCGAACTCTTCCATCGCAAGAAGGCCCTGCTCGCGGAGCAGGGCCTTCATCTCTTGCAGCGGGATTGTAAGCAGTCAGTGACCCACTTTCGCGCCCGCCGAAGCAATCTTGGCTTCGGCCTCGGCGATGACGCGGAGAGCTTCCGTGTAGGCGTCTTCGCTGTCGCCGGCGTCTTTCCATTCCTGCAGTCCGCGGTCAAGCTGTTTTTCTGCGCGCGGCACATCGATCTCTTCGGGTTTGAGCGCGTCGTTGGCCAGGATCGTCACGCGATCCGGCAGGACTTCTACGAAACCCCAGTTCACGTTGTAGCGTTGCCCGTCTTGCACGCCCCCGTGCACAATCACGTCGCCCGCGCCCAGCAACGACACAAGGGGGGCATGCCCGTAGAGCGGCTCAAAGTAGCCGGTCTTCCCCGGTAAATCGACCGAATCGGCGAGCGACTCGAAGAGGATGCGCTCCGGAGTGACCAGCCGGACACGGAGTTGATTTGTGGTTGCGTCAGCCATGTGAATCCTTCCAGGATTCAAGGGAACAGGGATCAGGGAATAGGGAATAGAAAGCCCGAGAATTCCGAATTCGCACGATCATGACAGTTCCCTGTTCCCCAATCCCTATTCCCTGTCTTTTACGCCGTTGCTTTCAGCTCTTCTGCCTTCTTGAGCACGTCTTCAATTGCACCCTGCATGTAAAAAGCCTGCTCGGGTATGTCGTCGTATTTGCCCTCAATGATGCCCTTGAAGCTGCGCACCGTATCGGCAATCTTCACGTACTGACCCGCGATGCCGGTAAATTGCTCTGCCACGTGGAAGGGTTGCGACAAAAACTTCTGCACTTTGCGCGCGCGGGCCACGGTGAGCTTGTCTTCTTCCGAAAGCTCGTCGATGCCGAGAATGGCGATGATGTCCTGCAGGTCCTTGTAGCGCTGCAGAATTCTTTTGACGCCTTGGGCCACATCGTAGTGCTCCTCGCCCACCACGCGTGCGGTGAGGATGCGGGAGGTTGACGCCAGCGGGTCGACTGCCGGATAGATACCGAGTTCCGAGAGCGGGCGGCTCAACACTGTGGTCGCGTCGAGGTGAGCAAAGGTTGTCGCCGGCGCGGGATCGGTCAAATCGTCGGCAGGCACGTAGACAGCCTGCACGGATGTGACAGAACCCTTGCTGGTCGAGGTGATGCGCTCCTGCAGCTCACCCATTTCCGTAGCGAGGTTAGGCTGGTAGCCCACGGCGGAAGGCATACGACCGAGCAGCGTGGAGACCTCGGAGCCAGCCTGCGTGAAACGGAAAATGTTGTCGATGAAGAGCAGCGTGTCTGCGCCCTCCACGTCGCGGAAGTACTCGGCGACGGTGAGGCCGGTCAGCGCCACGCGCAGGCGCGCTCCAGGCGGCTCGGTCATTTGACCGTACACCAGCGCGCACTTTGACTCCTGCCACTTGCCGGGCTTGATCACACCGGACTCGGTCATCTCTGCCCAGAGGTCGTTTCCCTCGCGGGTGCGCTCGCCCACGCCGGCAAACACCGAGAAGCCGCCATGTTTCGTGGCCACATTGGTGATGAGTTCCTGAATCACAACCGTTTTGCCCACGCCGGCGCCGCCGAAGAGACCGATCTTACCGCCCTTCAAAAACGGCTGGATCAGGTCGATTACCTTGATGCCGGTCTCAAACATTTCTTCGCTCGTCGACTGCTCATCGAAGAGCGGTGCAGGGCGATGAATGGGCATGCGGGTCTTCTCGCCGATGGGCCCGAGCTCGTCGACCGGCTCGCCGATCACGTTGATGACGCGGCCCAGCGTTTCTTTGCCCACAGGGACGCGAATGGGACCGCCGAGATCCTGCGCCTTCATGCCGCGCACCATGCCGTCGGTGGCTTCCATGGCGACCGTGCGCACGCGGCCTTCACCCAGGTGCTGCTGCACCTCGAGAATCACGTTGATGGGCGCGGGCACTTTAAACCCGTCGCTGGTGACGCGCAATGCCTGGTAGATGGGCGGCATGGTCGCTTCTTCAAACTGCACGTCGACCGCTGGCCCCGAGATCTGGATTACCTTGCCGATGTTTTCTGCCATATCTGCCTTCTTGAAGAGCTAGACAGCGGCGGCGCCGCTGACAATTTCAATGATTTCCTTGGTGATAGCGGCCTGCCGCACACGGTTCATCTGCAGCGTGTACGCGTCGATCATGTCGGACGCGTTGTTGGTCGCCGAATCCATCGCGGTCATACGCGCAGCCTGCTCCGCTGCCACCGACTCTGCCATGGCGTGAAACAGCATTGCGAAAACATATTGCGGAATAAGGCCCGTGAAGAGCTCTTCCGCCGGCTGCTCGTAGATGTAATCCACCTCGGCTGTGCCAAATTTTTTCGATTCCTCTTCGGCCTCGTGCGTGTCAGCCGGCTCGAGCTCGATGCCCGCGCTGCGTGCGGCCTCAGCGAATCGTTCGCGCTCTTCCAGTGTCGGTTCGACAGCGCCTGTGATCCGCGGACTGCCTATCTTGATCAGCGGAAGCAGCTGCTCAACGACAAGGCGCTGCGAGATGACCGACTTGAATTCGTTGTAGACGATGTAGCACGCGTCAATCTCTTCGTGAATGTAGCGCGCGATGATGTCCTTGGCCAGTTCGAAGACACGCCCTGTTTCGAGCTTTTCAAGCATGCCGGGATGATCTCCCGTGACTTCGATGGGCGCCTTGCGCTCGCGCGACTTGTGCGTGTGGCCTTCCGCGTCCTGAGCTTCGGTGTAGACGGCGATCGGGTAACGGCGGCGCATCTGGTCGCGGCCTTTGCGGCCAACCGCCTCAACGTCAATTTCCTTGTCGGTGTTTCCCGAGATGAACTGGTAGGCAGTCTTGAGGATGTTGGCGTTGAACGCGCCGGCAAATCCTTTGTCGCCGCTGACGATCACGAGAAGAACTCGCTTTTCGGGGCGAGTGATGAACAACGGATGGCGCAGGTTGCCGGTCTCCGGATCGAAGATCTCGATGCGCCGTGTGAGCGACTCCAGCACGCTGGTGATCATTTTGGCGTAGGGCCGCGCCGCGATTGCACGCTCCTGCGCGCGACGTAGTTTGGCCGCGGCCACCATCTTCATAGCCTTGGTGATCTGCCGCGTATTTTTCACGCTGCGAATGCGGCGTCGGAGATCGAGGACGTTAGCCATTTCTGTGTTCTCAGTTCATCGTTCGTAGTTCACAGTTCTTAGTTCACGGTTCTCAGTAAATTTCGGTTCTGCCCTGGCCTGAGAACTTAGAACTCAGAACTGTGTTTACGCCTTTACGGTTTCGACCTTCTCCGCTGTGAAGCCGGCCTTGTACTCCTTGAGGGCCTCGTGCAGGCGATTGCGGAGATCGTCGTCGAGTTGCTTCTTTTTGGTGAGATCGTCCAAAAGACCGCCCTGCGCAGCAGCGAAGTACTTGTACAAGCCGTCTTCAAAGGCGCGAATATCGGAGACCTTGAGATCATCCAGGTAACCTTGCGTGCCACTGAAGAGAATCAACACCTGCTGTTGCCACGTGAGCGGGTGAAACTGCGGTTGCTTCAACAATTCCGTCAGGCGCTGACCGCGATTCAATTGCTTCTGCGTCAACGGATCGAGGTCCGAGCCGAACTGGGCGAATGCGGCCAACTCGCGATATTGGGCGAGATCGAGTTTGAGCGTGGAGCCAACCTGCTTGACCGCTTTGATCGCCGCTGAGAAGCCTACGCGCGAAACAGAGAGGCCCACGTTGACTGCCGGGCGCACGCCGGAGTTAAACAGGTCAGTTTCCAAAAAGATCTGGCCGTCGGTAATCGAAATTACGTTCGTGGGAATGTACGCCGAGACGTCACCCGCCTGGGTCTCGATGACAGGCAGCGCCGTCAATGAACCGCCGCCCCGCTTGGCGCTCATCTTGGACGAGCGCTCGAGCAGCCGGGAGTGCAGATAGAACACGTCGCCCGGATAGGCTTCGCGGCCCGGCGGACGGCGCAGCAGCAGCGAAATCTCGCGGTAAGCCATCGCGTGCTTCGAAAGATCGTCGTACATCACCAGGGCATGGCGGCCGGAATCGCGGAAATATTCGCCGATCGCCGTCGCTGCATAGGGCGCGATGTAGAGCATCGGCGCGGGTTCTGAGGCTGAGGCGGCCACCACGATGGTGTGCCCCATGGCGCCGGCTTCGGTCAGTGTCTGCACTACCTGGGCGATCGAGGACCGCTTCTGGCCGATCGCGCAGTAGATACAAATCAGATCGTTTTTGGCGTTGTTGATGATGGTGTCGAGCAGCACGGCTGTCTTGCCCGTCTGACGGTCGCCGATGATCAATTCGCGCTGGCCACGGCCGATGGGGATCATGGCGTCGATGGCCTTGAGGCCGGTCGCCATCGGCTCCCGAACCCCCTGGCGGTCAATGATGCCCGGCGCCAGCCGCTCGATTGGGAGCCTCTCCTTGGACGCGATGGGGCCCTTGTCGTCGATAGGCTGGCCAAGAGCGTCGACCACGCGGCCGATCATGCCCTCGCCCACCGGGACACTCAGAATCGTGCCGGTGCGCTTCACCTCGTTGCCTTCGCTGAGCTCGGTGTAGTCGCCAAGGATCACAGCGCCCACCTGATCTTCTTCGAGGCTCAGGGCCAGTCCGGCAATGCCGTGCGGAAAGCTGAGCAGTTCGCCGGCCATCACCTTGTCAAGACCGTGGAGACGCGCAATGCCGTCGCCGAGCGAAGTGATCGTCCCGACTTCGTCGACCTGCACCTTGGAGTCGTAGTTCGCGATCTGCTCGCGAAGAAGTTGTGTTATTTCGTCTGCCTTGATCTGAGCCATGTACAGTGAACAGTGAACAGTGGTCAGTGGTCAGTCTTCGCTGCTTGCGATTTCTGTCCGCCTCGAACCGCTGAACGCCTGCCTCCCTTTCGCTTCCTTAACTCTGTTGCAAATCTCAACCGCCGATGCAGTTCCGATCACTGATCACTGACCGCTGATCACTGCCGGTTTCAGCCCGCAACCAATACTTCCCTCAGTCGCTCCAGCCGCCCGCGAACCGAACCATCGTAGATCGTGGAACCAATACGCACCACGGCGCCCCCGAGGATGGATCGATCCAGTTTGAATATCGCTTCGATGCGCGCTCCGGCCAGCTTGCCCACGCCGGCGAGGAGTGTGTTGCGTTCGTCATCGCCGAGTTCGCGTGCAGTGACAATTTCGGCCTCACGAATGCCGAGCCGTTCCCGTAACTCGGCGCGATAGGCTGCGGCCACTTCGTGCACATGGCCGATGCGGTCGTTGTTGATGAGCACGGCGAGCAGATTGCGCAGTTCTCTTTGCAGGCCGAGCTTTGCATTGAGCTTGTCGAGAATCGCAACCTTTTGCACGGCGGCTGCGGCGGGGTTCTCAAAGAATGTTTGCAGCTCCGGACTGCCGTCCCAGGTAGCTTCAAAGTCGGCCAGCTGTTTGTCGATCGCGGCGGTGTCGAGCCGGGCAGAAGTGACCACGTCAAGAAAGGCGCGCGCGTAGCGGGAGACGAATGCTGCCATTTAGTTCTGCTCTCCTTTGGCCACGTCGCCCACAAACTGGGCGATCAGGGCGCGATCGGACTCCGGTGTCAGGACCATCTGCTTGACGGCCTGTTCGATGGCCAGGTCAGCAGCAAAATGACGCAGCTCGCGCTTGGCCTGCGCCGCAGCCAAGACGATTTCCTGTTCGGCCGACGCGACGATGCGGCCGCTTTCTTCTTGAATCGTCGCCTTGATGCGCACTTCGTCGTTCTTGCTTTCTTCTTCAACCTGCACGCGAATTCCTGCAATTTCCTGGTCGAGTTTAGCCAGCTTGGCTTCTACCGCGCTCAGGCGTGCGTTGGCGTCCTGGGTCAGCTTGCGCGCCGATTCCAGATCGTGCTTCAAAGTCTCAGAGCGCTTGCGCATGATCCTCGGCATCAAGCGCGCCAGAGGAATGATGATGGCCAGAACGATGATGGCAAAATTGAAGAACTCGAAAAGGCGAGCCGTCGTCTCGACGTCGAGATGAAACAAGCGGGCCAGCGATCGCACCATCGGTGTGTGCCGGTAAACGTTCTCGTCTTCGGCGGCATTCTCAGTAGCGCCGGATTTAGCGATCGTCTTGTCGACGGAATTCGCGCCGGCCGCGGAGCTCTTCGCAGCGGGAGCCGGCTGCTGTGCATTCGCACGCACCGACACGGCGGGAATCGATGCCGTCAAAAATGCGAATAAGAGGATCGAGACGGTTCGGCGGGAAAAACGCGAAGCATGCATGGAATGACTCAACGGGAACCCCCGGCAGTCGCAGGAAGAACTGCCCGGACAACCTGACTCGCCAGCTCTGCGACGGAAGCCTGCACGACCTTGCGGGCCTGCGCGGCTTCGCCTTCCAGCTCCGCCTTGGCCTGGTTCACGCGGTCTGCGGCCGCTTTGCGCGCGACTTCAAGAGCGGCGTCGCGCTCGGCGTTCCACTGTTTGATGCGCTCTTCACGAGCCTTGAAAATATCTGCCCGGGCCTGGCGTAACTTCGCGGCATACTCAGCCGCGCGTGCCTCGGCTCCCTCGATTGCCTTGTGTGCAGCCTCGACCGCGCCTTCCGTGCGGGCGCGGCGCTCCTTCAAAGTCGCAGTCAGCGGCCCCTGGATAAGAAACTGATAGGCCAAAACCAGCACAATGAACAACAAGGAGGTGGGCACAGCACCAATGAAGTAGCCCTCTAGTTGTTGGAAGATTTCTTGCATTCAGGCACCGGGATTGCGGGTGTTCAATGTTGCAAAACTATTGCGGTGGAACACTTTTTTGTATCAGGCAGGAACCCGCAAGTCAACGCGGACAGGCTGATTTCATGAGGCTTTGTGATTGCTGTCACGAATAAGAAACTTTGCAGAAAATACCGCTTGCTTTCCCTGACAACAGGCCTAAACTAAACATACCACCTAGACCCGGTTCAGGGTCCAGCGGGCAGCCAGTTCCGGGAAGTCTCTCCACTCCCGAAGCTGGTGGCCCGCTTCTTAATTTCCAGACTAAATTTTGCACTACTGGTCTGCGCGAGGAGATTCTCCGTCTACCTCAATGACCGGCTTCCCGCCACCGCACGCGCGACGGGAACGAACGAGGAACCTGAGCCCCTGGCCGGTAATCTGCGGTCGGTTCCTGGAGCGGTTTTCCAGCTCGAGTGGAGGTTTGAGCTTCCATGCACGATGGCCTTTTTCCCCAGATGAAGAACGCCGTTTGGGAGGACGATTTCCCCACAACGATTTGAAACCGCGATGAGACGAAAACGGAGGAACTTCAACCTATGCGTAACCAACTCTTTACCCTCGCACTGGGCGGATTGCTCACATTTGGCGTGAGCGCCGCCGCGATGGCCCAGGACAACCCCGCACCAGCCGCGGCGCCCACGCAAGACCAGGGCTGGCAAGGTCGCGGTCCCGGTCGAATGAATCCCGACCGGCAGCTCGAACATATGACAAAGGAACTCGGATTATCAGCCGATCAGCAGAGTCAGATCAGGCCGTTGCTCGTCGACCGCCAGCAAAAGATGCAGGCGCTCTTCCAGGATCAGTCGATCGCACAGCAAGACCGTCGTGCGAAGATGCAGACGATCCGGCAGGACACGCAGGCCAAGATAGAAGCGGTCCTGAACGATCAGCAGAAGCAGAAGTTCGAATCGATGCAGGAACACATGGGCCGCGGCGGACGTGAAGGTGGACCTCAAGGCGGGCCGCCCGAAGGTGCACCGCAGCCGCAGATGTGAAGTCGGAGCTTGATCGCAGGAGCCGAATCGGGCCCCCTTGCGATTCTGCCCTACTTCGTCGCATCGACGATGAAAGCAGCCAGATCATCCTTGAGCTTGTGCAGCGCTTCAACGTTCAGGTAGATCATGTGGCCAGACGGATAGTAGCCGAATTGCACATTGCCCCGCAGCGCCGGATCGAGATTCATGTGATCGAGATCGAACTCAGTCGCGAAAAACGGCGTGGCCAGATCGAAGTAACCATTGGCTGAGAAAACACGCAGGTGCGGATTCTTGCGGATGGCGCTGGCCAGGTCGGCGGCGACGTAGGGTTGCGACTGATCTCCTCCCCCGGGCCCGGGCGCGCCGCTGGTTGGATGATGTTTCCATTCCCACTGCGCAATCGAGTTGGAGCTTGGACGGTATTCATCGGTCGAGTCGTATTTCAACTCGCGCGAAAGATAATCGTGGAGCGCGGCCACAAAGGCCCCGCTGATGCCTGTATCCGATGCATCGTAGCTCGGATTCTCGCCAGCCGCGTCTACATCCACGCCTTCAAAGCGCATGTCGTAGCGGCCCAGCGTCCGGCGATCGTCGCGCAGAACTTCTTTGCGGAAACGCGTCGGCGAAATACGGAGATTTGCTTCCTTGATGTAGTCGATGGGAAGCCCCGTAAAGTGGCTGACCTGTTTTGCGACCTCGTCCACTTGCGCGGCCGGCAGTCGGTCGCCCGCGAACAACGCCTGTGCATAGGGTCCGGAGGCAAACTCGCGGGCTTGCTGCACCCATGTGGCCACGTCGGCAGGCTTGTCAGGAATCTTGTTGAAGTACCACGCAGCAGCGGCGTAGCTGGGCAGGTTGAAGACGTAGATGCCGTCGTAACCTGGAGCGCGGATGTTGTAATTCAGGATCGAGGAAATCAGCACTACACCGTTCAACTGGACGCCATCATTGCCAAGCATGTCGGCCAGCGCCGCCGAGCGCGTGGTCCCGTACGATTCGCCGATCAGGAATTTCGGCGAGTTCCAGCGCAGGTTCACCGTCAGGTAGCGAACGATGAACCGATCGAACGCGCGCAGGTCTGGATCGACGCCGTTGAAATCCTTGGGCGTGCCTTTGCCCACGGCACGCGAGTAGCCGGTGAGGGGCGCATCGACGAAAACAAGATCGGACTTGTCGAGTAGCGAATACTCATTGGGCTCGAGTTTGAAAGGCGGGCCAGCCGTGGGATTGGGGCTGTCGGTACGCACGCGCACCGGCGAAAACGAACCCATGTGCAGCCACAAAGTGGCGGAGCCAGGACCGCCGTTATACAGAAAGCTCACGGGGCGTGTGCCGGCGTCGGCGCCGTCCAGAGCGTAGGCGACATAGAAGAGGCTGCCGTAGGGCTTGTCTTCCTCATCGCGAATGATCAGATTCCCGGCGGTCGCGGTGTACTTGAGCGATTTGCCGTCGAGCGTCATCTCGTGATGGGTGGCCACCGGCTTTTCCGGCGGAACAGGCGTGTTGTCTTTGTCGGTATCCTTGTGCTGGTCGGCGTTTGGCGGCGCCGGAGCCGGTGCGGCGGCCACAGGTGGATGCTCCTGGGCAACGGCCGCAAGATTAGGGACGAGCAGACCCGCGGCGATCGAAAACGAAGCCAAGCTACGGCGTGCCATCGACAATGGACCTCCAGATTGACGAATGTTTTTAGACTTGCAATCGTTCGAGGAACTCTGGGACAACTTCACTGACTAGGGCTTGGGTTGCGCGACAGAGGGATCGTTCGTGAGCAGCCCTTGCCCGCGCAGCCATGTCTCCAGTAGGCCGGGCCATTGATCGAGCGCGGCATCGCCTTTGCCCAACCCGCTGCCGTGCGCTCCATTGGGAAAGATGTCTGCCTCTGCCGGAACGCCCGCTTTGACGAGTGCCTCATAGAAGTGCAGGCCTTGTTCCACGGGGACAGTCTGGTCGTTGAAGGTGTGATACCAGAACGTCGGCGGCGTGTCTTTGGTGACAAAAAGATCAGGAGAGTACGCCGCTCGAAGGGCATCGCACCGATCCATCAGATTGAAGATCTTGCAGTAGCTCAGGTGCGAGGTGTCTGTGGTGATAGCCCCGATCCAGGGATAGACAAGCACCAGGTAATCGGGCCGGCTTGAAACGCGCTCCGTCGGATCCTCCGCTTCAGGATTGCCGGGCACGAACTGCGTGCCTGCCAGCGCAGCCAGATGACCACCGGCCGAAGAACCAATGACGACGATGCGATTCGGATTGACGAAGTAATCCCGTGCCCGCGAGCGGACGATTTGAATTGCGCGCCGGGCATCGAGCAGCGGAACTGGCAGAACATAGCCGTTGCTCGTCAACCGATAGCTCAGAACAAAGGCGCGAAACCCGCGCACCGTAAACCAATCGGCAAACTGCCTGCCTTCAAGGTTCGCTGCCAGGTCCCGATAAGCCCCGCCGGGAAAGATCACGACTGCCGAACCGTTTTCTGTGCCGCGCTGTGGCTCGAAGATCGTCAGTGTGGGAATGTCTTCGCAGGCATCGCCCTTGGCCTGCGGCGCCGGGCCCGCCCACAGGCGAATCGTCTGAATCCCGAGGAAGGCATTGTTCTGGCCGGCGATGGCGCATGAATTTTTCTGCGCAAGTGCGCCGGTAGCGAATGCAAAGCAGAATGCAAGAACGAGAAAGAGTCGCTTCATCCGAGCCCCATGGGTATTCGCGGCGATTATACGAGAACGGGAAGCAGGCAATAGAAATCCACGGTAAGGTCTCTGTGCCCGGCTCTCTACTCCCTGTCCTTTAGAGCCGAATCGCCTAGAGCCAAATCGCCGTATGTCCAGTGCAACCTGCCGCAGCTTGCGTCGTGAGCTGCTCGGCGAGATCGAAACCGTAGCGCGCAAAATAATAGGCCGCCCCATGCAGTCGCTCCTGCAGCACGCCGTTGGGATAAAGCGCCCGGCTGATGGCCTGGGCATGGCGCTTGATCGACTCTTCCTTTTGCAACTGAAAGTTGGCTGCCAGCCGTCGCAGCCGGTTCATCTGGTAGCGCATCTTGTTGGCTGCAGTTTCAGCCGAGCGGCCAAGTCCGGCATCTAGAGCGCGCATCCATTCAAGCAGCGGGGTAAGCTCGGCATCGAGAGCGATCCCGGCCGCAGCAATCTTGCGCTTACCTTCGACCGGCATGGCCCGCGCGGCCAGCAACTGCGCCAGCGAATCGGCAGTCTCGCTAAAGACGCGATCGAGTGTGAGCTCGTGTTTGCGTAGCAGCTCGCCAATCTCCGGTTCGATCAGCGTGGCTGAAAAGCGCGGCTCGGCCAGTGTCATGCGGCCAAGAATCTTCTCAAACAGCACCGCCGACTGCGCAAAATAGGCGATCTCCGCAGGGCCGCCGATGGTGAGAGAGGTCCCCAGCAGGTAATCCTGGAAGACGGGCCGCAACAAGGCAGCGGGCGAGATGCGCTCCGGCGCCGTGTCGAGAATTCCAACCAGGTCCGCCGTTGCATAGCGTTCGCGTCCAGCCTGCCACAGTCCATCCGGCTCCTGCGCGCTTGCCGGGGTGCGCTTCAGGGCGGTACGCGCTCCGGTTCGCTCGTCGATCAGGAACAGGAGGCTCGATTGCGGCGCGACCGCAACCTGCGCATGATAGCCGGCCGTTGAGAGAGCGCGATTGCGCTCGATCAGCGCTGCATGAAATTCGTCGGCTCGTTCCAGCCCTGCGCGCAATACCGGCGCGCCCATGCGATGGAGGTCGCGCCCTTCCGCATTGAGTATCAGCAGTCCCTGCGCAGCGAAAACCTTGGCATAGAGATCAGTAAATGCCTGCGCGAACGTCCGGCCCGGCTTATAGGCGGCAGCAAGGGCGTCCATCGCGTCAGACGAACCGAGCAGCTCCCAGGCTTGATCGATGAGTGGATTGATCGTTTCGTCGAGCACTACGCGGCCGACAGGCACCGGAGCCGGAGGTGCCGTTTCGTAGACAAGTTTCTTCAGCTCGCGGCGCGATGGAAACGTGACGTGATTGATCTCGGCGAAGTCGTGGTCTTCTGTCGCGAGCCAGAAAATCGCCGTATAGGGTCTGCCCGACGAAGTTGCCTGCCGGGCGCGCGCTAATGCCGTGGCCGCTTTGAGTGGCGTAAACAACGGCCCACCAAAGAGCCCCACCTGCTGCCCGGTGACAACAACGCCTGCTCCGGAACGCAGTGCTCCGAGTGCCGGACCAGTTGACGCAACGGGGTTCTGCGCAGCAAGAATCTCAACCAATTCCGACCAATGCGCAGGCAGCGGCGGCCGCACCTGCCACCCCGAAGAAGATGGAACAAAGCCGAAGAACGGCAGCAACGCAGGCTCGCCCGCGCAGTAGTCCGCATAGAGCCGGCTGAGCCCTGGCGCCATGGTGATGCCGGGGTCCCCGGGTCTTTGTCCCTGGGGTGGAATCGGATGACAGTCTGCGAGGTGCAACGCGTTCACTTCCAATGGGTGAGACGTGACATAGCCGGGGAAAAAACACTTTCTAAGAACCGGTTGTGTTAAGGATGCCATGCTGGGCCGGATCGATGCACAACCGTGCCCCTGCCTTATGCTGATACTTTGACGAATCCGTCGCCTAGGAGATCGCCCGCAATGCCGAAAAAGACCGCTAAGCCGACAAAGAAGCGCAAACCCCTGAAAGCTTTGAAGTCCAAGGCCCCCAAACGAGAGCCCGTTGAGACGGCGGAGCTGCTCAGTTCCGTGGTTGTATTTGAGTGTCCCTTGTTCCGCGTGCGGCACGACAAGCTGATTGAGCCGGGCGGCAAACACAGTGAGCGGGATGTGATCCGGCACAACGGCAGCGTGGTCATCCTGGCACTCGACAACTCCAAAAGCAAGAAGGACCCCTGGATCGTGATCGAGCGCCAATATCGCCATGCAGCCAACCAGTTTCTTTGGGAGCTGCCGGCAGGCAAGCTGGAGGCGGGTGAGGATCCGCTATCAGGAGCCAAGCGCGAGCTCGAAGAAGAGACCGGCTACAAGGCGAAGAAGTGGAAGCCGCTGGTTGAGTACTACGCCAGTCCAGGTTTCCTTGGCGAGTCGATGAAGGTCTTCCTAGCCGAGGGGCTGATCCCCGGCGACGCGCATCCCGAGGAGGACGAGCAAATCGAGCTGAGGCTGGTGAAGTTGTCCGAAGTTCTGCGGATGATTGAGAAGGGCGCGATCCTCGACGGCAAAACGCTCACGAGTGTCCTGCTGTTTGCGCGTTTGATCACAAAAAGCAGAAAAAAATAGCGCCCTAAATCGGCTCTTCCCATTGAATCAACGGCTTCCGGGTTTTGCCCGCGCCTTTTGTCTCACGTTGTGAACTGCCGGCGGTAAATTCCAATCAACCTTTCGCTCTCTTCCTTCGTCATATCGAACATACGGTGAGCGTCCCCCGGAACTTCGTTCGCCGTTTACTCCTCTCGGTAAGGAAAGGCAGAAGCCTGTGGCTCAGTACAAAGGCAAAGTCAAGTGGTTTAACAACGCCAAGGGCTACGGATTCATCGGTCGCGATGATGGCCCCGATGTGTTCGTCCACTACTCGGCAATTCAATTGGACGGCTACAAGACACTGAAAGAGGGCGATGATGTAGAGTTCGACATCGTCCAGGGCCAGAAAGGCCCCCAAGCGGACGCAGTACTCCGCCTCAGGGACGCCGCCCATACAGCAGCGTAGTGCTTTAGGAGACGCTTTCGTGGCTTAACACCACGAAAACACTCCAGGAGTCTCGCGAACCACCGGGCGTAACATCCTAACCACAATGGTGGTGCGGGATGGTTGCGCCTGACTGCCAAACACTCGTCACAATCTGACTCCTTTCAGCCCGGGTCCTTCAAGCCAGGACCAGGCAGCATTTGTGCCCTCGCGAAGATGAGCGGAAAATCGGCGCTACAGCAGTTTCGGAATTGCTGTGGACCGAAAGCACTTTGCAAAGTGGCGTTTTCATCAAGAAAACGGCACCTTTCGATGCTTTCAAAATGCGTACGTGAATTCCGAAATTGCTCTAATCGTTGATACTGGTGGCGGAGACTTTTGAGTGGACAACGCCACAATCGCGAATTTGCTGTCCGAGACCGCCGACCTTATGTCCATCGACGGGGCCGACAGCTTTCGCATTCTCAGCTATCGACGCGCTGCCGAAGCCGCCGAGCAGACCACTGTCGACCTTATGGCCGTCGTCGCCGACACTGACCGCCTGCTCGAGATTCCCGGTATCGGCAAAAGCATGGCCGCCAATATTCAGTCCATCGCTGCCAGCGGCTCCCTTCCCCAGCGCGACCAGTTGGTCGCAAAATACGGCACCGGCATCCTCCAGCTGCTCAAACTCCCTGGCATGGGCCCCAAGACGATCGCCCTCTTCTGGTCCGCCGCGCAGATCACCAGCATCGACCAGCTCGCCGCAGCGATCGAGGATGGCCGTCTCGCCAAACTGCCGCGGATGGGCGCCAAGCAAATCGAGAAAATCAAAAAGGGCATTGAGGATTATCGCCGCAGCGCCGGACGCTTCCGCATCGACGAGGCAGAAGACGCAGCGACCCGCATTACCACTTATCTGCTCGCCTTCAAAGGGATCGAGCGTGTGACACCAGCTGGTTCGCTGCGCCGCGGCCGGGAGACAGCCGGCGATCTGGATCTGCTGGTTACGGGCTCCGCCTGCCAGCCGGGCCATGCCGAGGCAGCCGTCGAATATGTCGCCGCCTATCCGGGCATCCACAGCATGATCGCCAAGGGCGAGAACAAAGTCAGCTTTTATCTAAGCAACAGCCTGCAGGTGGACGTGCGCCTGCTGCCCTCGGAGTCCTACGGCGCCGCGCTGCAATACTTCACCGGCTCCAAGGCCCACAACGTCTCGCTGCGCCAGCGGGCGTTGAAGATGGGCTACACCCTCAGCGAATGGTCGCTCGCGCGGCTGGACGATGGATCAACCGTCGCCGCGGCAACGGAAGAAGAGATTTATGCCGCCCTCGGCATGGACTGGATGCCCTCGGAGCTGCGCGAGAACCTGGGCGAAATTGAAGCGGCTGCGAATCACGCCCTGCCGCGCCTGATCGAACTGTCGGACATCAAGGGCGACGTGCACATGCACACCACGGAGACGGACGGGCGCAACTCCATCCGCGAGATGGCCGAGGCCGGCCTCGCGCACGGATACCAGTACGTCGCCATCACCGACCACTCGAAAAACCTGGCCATGACCAACGGCCTCGACGAAGCCCGCGCCCTCGAACACGTTAAACGAATCAAGAAAGTCGACCAGCAGATGGAAGGCCGCATTCGTGTCTTCGCCGGAATCGAAGTTGACATCCTGACCGACGGCGCTCTCGACTTGGACGACGAAGTGCTGGCCCAGATGGACGTGGTGATCGCCAGCGTCCACACGCGCTTTGAGCAAAGCCGCGAAGAGATGACCGCCCGGTGCCTCCGCGCCATCGAGAACCCGTATACGCGCATCCTCGGCCACCCCACGGGCAGGCAACTCTTGCGGCGCGAACCGTTCCAGATCGACCTGGGCGTTGTCCTGCGCAGGGCCGCCGAACTGGGCGTGGCGGTTGAACATAACGCCGCACCCGAACGCCTCGACTTGTGTGATCGCGATCTGCGCCTCGCCAAGGAACTCGGCTGCAAAATCGTGATCAACACCGATGCGCACAACCTGCGCGACTTCGACAAAATGACCTACGGCATCCGTCAACTGCGCCGCGCCTGGCTAGGACCCGAGGACGTGCTGAATACGCGCGGTCCTGAGGCATTCCTTGCTGCGCTTCGCCCGCGGCCATGATGTCCGCGCTATGGCAGATTAGGAAATAGTGTGTCAGGAGGGATTGACCTGCAACCAGGAATCCCGGCGTGGCCTAGCGTTCGGAGGGATCCGGCCCTGCCTCAGCCTCATGGTGATGGTGGAAGATTTTGCCAATTCCCCGACCGGTGCCCTTGGCGATTTTGCCTGTGCCCTTGACGGCGCCGACGCCGACGTCCTTGCCGGCCACGCCTGCGCCCTTGCCGACATTGCCGGCCGCATCGAGCGGGTGAAGCGTGACAAGATCGACCGCACCCTTCCCGACACCCTTGGCTGCCGCCCCGGCGCCCTTGGCCGTTCCTTTGCCGATGTCTCCCGCACCCCTGCCGACGTCGCCACCGGGGCTGGTTGGATGGGCCTGCCGCTCGCCAGAAGTCTGCGTATTGGAAGGCAGCGATGTGCTGGTGGGTTGTGCCGCTGGTTGGGTCTGGCTGTCCTGACCCGAGGCGTTCTGGCCCCAGACTGTAAATGCGATGGCAAGAAGCACGAGGAACGGTGTTCGGAATGAGGTTCGCACGGGTAAACCTCCTGGTAATTTGACTCGACGCACCAGCGGAGGATTCCCACTCCGACAAAGAAATTCGCAAAATCAAATGTTGGAATTGCAAGCCGGTGAGCGGGTGCGAAAAGAGGTCACAGGAATTCATAGCCCACCTGACGCGCCAGAAGATAAGATAAGGGCGCCATGAGTCTGCTCCATCAGGAAAAACCCGGAGAGCTGGACGACGCTGCACGCGGCGAGTCGTTTACCAAGGGCAGCAGCCATCTGGTGTGGGCCAGCATCGCCGCTGCCGTGGTCGTCTCCATTGCAATTGCAATCTACGTAATCGCCGGAGAGAAGCCGCCCGTCGCTACAGGTGAAGTGCTGGAGACCTGGGCGCACCCCATGCACTCCGTCACCCCGGCATTCGATGCCAACGGTTCAAGCGTATCGCAGGAATCCTTCGACCAGGTGCTGGTCTTCACCCGTGTGCGCCTGCACAATCAGAGCAAACAGCCGCTCTTCCTGCACCAGATCATGACCAACGTGACGATGGCCGATGGCACAGTGAATACTAGCTTCGCCGCCACAGCTTCGCAGTACGAGCGCGTTTTTCTGGCGTATCCCACCATGGCCCAGTGGCACAACACGCCGCTCTCGTCCGAGCTGACGCTCGAGCCCGGGCAAACGGCGGAGGGGACTTTCGTCTCCTCCTTCCGCATGGCAAAGGATCAATGGGATGCGCGGAAGGCTCTGGACTTTACCTTCGGCTTCCGCTATCAGCCGGAAGTCAAGGTCAACGCAACCGGCGCGGTTATTGACCGCTAGGTGTGACCGGCGCGGGCGCACCCTTGGGTGTCGAGAGATAGCCTGAAACCTGGTTCTTTCCGCCTATCGAGTTGACTACAATCTCGTAAAGCGCCGGATCTTTGCCGCTGTAGAACTGCAATGGCTCGTCGACGTTGCGGTCCTTCTTCTCGTAACTGCGATCGTCCGCGTAGATCACCAGCGTGAACCGGCTCTTCTTCTGGTCGGACTTCTTCAGTTCCAGGCTCACCGTGCCCACGGGCTTCTTCTGGCCCTTGGCGAGCGTGAACTCGTAGTAATTCCGGTCGCCCCTGTGCTTCAGCACCTCGAGCTCCTGCGCATTCCGCGCGATCAGGCTCGAGTGGTCGCTCAAGTCGCCCTTCATCGACGTCAGTTGTGAGATGGCGCCCTGCAGATCGGTCTTCGTCTGCGTCAGGTCGGTCTTCACGCCGCCCACATCGGTCTTCACGCTGGAAACATCGCTGGCAACGGCGCTCACCTGCTGTGCAGTCTGCTTTTGCGCAGTCTCAAGGCGGCGGCTGTCGGCCTGTTCGCGCGCGATCAGGCTTTGGGCCCGCTCGTCCAACTGCCTCTGCGTCAGCCCGAGCGACTTGCCCAGCTCGTCGGTTGCCACAGTGAGGCGCGCATTGGTTTCGCGCAGCTCGGCAGCCAGCTTCACGTTCTGCTGGTTCGCTTCGGTCAACGCTGCTTCCTGGTGCGCAATGCGGCCGCTCAGCGTATAGGTCCAGATCAGACCGGCCACCGCAGCCACCAGTGCTGCTCCGATCACTGCCAGCAAAGCGCCGGAATAGGTTCTCGGGGCATTTTCAAGTTCGTCACTCATCGTTTACCTTTCCTCCTGCTTGGCGGTCCACTCGAACGAACCGCAGCTTCCGGGTTAGCGCCCTCGAATCAGATTTCGAGTCGATCCAGAGTTGCCTGTGGCGCGTTCCCTGCTCTTCAAAAAAATGGCCGGAAACCGTTTGGCAACAGAATGTACGCGTGCGGAACGCCTCCGGGGATTGCACTCACTATAGAACGAAAAAGCCTCAGGCGCGAGGTGTTAGCGTGCCGGAAACATGCAAAGAGTAACTGTCGTCCGGCCTGCTTCGCACTGGCGTTCTTTGGGTGGGTACCGCGACCGAAGACGAACGAGACGAGCCGGGATTCCTCCCGGCTCTTACCAGCGGAGGAGGGATGTGAGTGCGGATGCAAGATTGGAGCGATTTTTGAGGTGTGGCCTGAGGATTGAGAGGGCTGGTGTTAGGACGACGCTACGCTGTTGCGCGTTGTTGAGACGGTCAATTGTGACCGTCGCAGGGACTCGGCAGTCCCATTTCAGACGATAAACTCGTGAATTCCAATTTGGGACACGCCGCGGCCTCCGCCGTGACAACTCATCAATCGCTAGGCTATAAAGAACTTTGCTGCATTTTCCGGGTCCGGCACACCTGACGCGCCAGGATCAGGGTCCATATCACTGAAGAAATAAGTGCAAGAGGGAGTCCAAAGGCCATGTCTACCGCTGTCGCGGGAAAGGGTTTGGAAGGAATTGTCGCCGCCAACTCCGGCATCTGCTGGATCGACGGAGAGGCGGGCGTGCTCGCGTACCGCGGCATCGACATTCATGAGCTGGCCGAGAATTCCAGCTTCGAGGAAACGACCTACCTCCTGTGGAATGGCCATTTGCCCAACCAGTTCGACCTGCGCGAATTTCAGGCGCAACTGGCCCTGGCCCGCTCCCTCGATCAGCGCATCGTCGACTTGCTACGCAGTTTTCCTTCTTCCGCCACGCCGATGGAAGTGCTGCGAACCGCGGTATCGGCGCTGAGCTTTTATGACGCCGACGAAAAAGACAACTCCCACGACGCGAACGTGCGCAAGGCTTATAACCTGACCGCGCAGATCGCCATGATCGTCGCAATCTATGACCGGCTCCGTAAGGGACTCGAAGTCATTCCTCCTGATCGCTCCCTCTCGCACGCAGCAAATTTTCTTTGGATGCTCAACGGCGTCAAACCCTCGGAAACGGCAACCCGTACCCTTGATATCGCACTTATTCTTCATGCCGACCACGAGTTGAACGCTTCCACCTTTGCCGCCCGCGTCATCGCCGCTACACTCTCCGACATTCATTCAGCCATTACCGGCGCCATCGGCGCGCTGAAGGGCCCGCTGCACGGCGGCGCTAATGAAGGCGTGATGCGCCTGCTGCATACCATCGACAAAGCCGGCGCCGACCCCGTGGAATACGTCAAAAGTATGCTGGCCGCGAAGCAGAAGATCTCCGGCTTCGGCCATCGCGTCTACAAAACCGAGGACCCCCGCGCAACCCACCTGCGCCGCATGAGCGAGCAATTGGGCAAAGACGCTGGACAGCCTAAGTGGTATGAGATGTCCCGCGCCATTGAGCTCTACATCAACAAGGACAAGAAGCTCAACGCGAACGTCGACTTTTACTCCGCGTCCACTTACGCAACCCTCGGCATCGACATCGATCTCTACACGCCGATCTTCGCCATCAGCCGCATCGCCGGCTGGGCCGCCCACGTGATCGAGCAGCTGGATGACAACCGTCTGATCCGTCCGCGCGCCGAGTACATCGGACCCGACTATCCCTGCCACTGGATTGCGGTCGAAGAGCGCGCCTAGCGCGCGAATCGCTGGCGTCCAAAACTCGCCGTCCCGAGACGAAGCAAGATTCTTTGCGCCCCGACACCCTGCTCGTTACATCCAATGCGCGAGGCAGGTGCGCGTGGCGATTCGGCCAATAGCTGTAGAGCGTTTCAGCGTCGTCTCTTCCAAACCATTCGATGAAATTGTCCAGGCCCTTGACGCCGCTGTCGGTCATCCCGACATGCGCGAGTTCGGAAAGAATGTGAATGAGGCAAAGACATGGGCGGAGTTCGAAAAGGTCGTGCAGGCTGCACTCGGACCCGCAGGGTTCATGGAGTTCCTCCGCTTCGACCATGGACACATGATTGCCAAAGACCATGGCCCAACTACACCGCGAATCGTGCGTCTGGTCGTGGGAAATCCCCTCATCATGAAGCGTATGGCAGAGCACGTACCGGACGCCGGTTCCTACGCCCCGGTGACGATCCTCATCGATGAACGCAAGGACGGCGTTCATCTTTCCTACGATTTAATGGCTGGCTTTCTTGCGCCTTATGGGAACCTTGCCGCTTCACAGGTCGCCTGCGATCTTGACGCGAAAGTTGAAGCGCTGCTCACGGCGGCCGGAGGTTAATCGCTGGAAAATCTCGCCCATAGCAGAGAACCTTCAAACTCGGCTGAGGGCGATGCTGACGCATCTCCCCATTCACGAAACCGCCAGATCGCAGCGTGTATCCTCGATCTGCCAGAAAAGCGGGAAATTAATGGACTCAAACGTCCACTCCCCCGGATGACCGCCAAATCTGAATTGGAGACACAACCATGGCCTGGAAATCAATCGCTGTTGCAACGCTCGCCGCTATTCTCGCGTTCGCAGGCCGCGCCCGAGCTCAAGATAACGGCCCCTATAAGGTTCTCAAGATTCAACTGGTCGGCGGCGAGGGCGGATTCGACTATGTCACTGCCGACTCCGACGACCGCAATCTGTATGTCGCTCGCTCTGGCCCAGCCGGACACATCGCCGTCTTTAACCTCGATACCCTCGCCCAAGTGGGAGATATCCCGGGAGTGAGCGCGCATGGCGGAGCAGTCGATACCGCAACCGGACACGGATTCGCAACGTCGAAGCCGGTGACGATGTTCGATGCGAAGACATTTGCCATTCTGAAGAAGATCGACGTTGAAGGCAATCCCGACGGCTATCTCAACGCTTTCAATTACCCACAAGTTTTGCTCCGATCATGATGCCCAGTTCGATGTCCGTTAACCGTGACAGACCTCTCCAGATAACGGTATTTCCCGGCGGCGGATCATGGGTGCGGGCGAGGTAACCACCAAGTCGAGCGAGCTTGACGATATAGTGTCCCAGCGAGGGAGTCGAAGGAGGCGCGCTCTTGTTGGGGACGAGTTCGTCGAGCAGATATTGATCAAGATCCGTGAAGGCCTCTGCCGGCGAAGCATCGGGACGAGTTCGGTTGAGCATTGTGATCCAGAAGATTCTCCAGCTGAGGATGGTCAGGATGGCGATGAGATTCACGAGTCGTTCCGCGGTTCTCAGCTTCGCTTCTTCGGCTCTGCATCCGGATTTGAGGATTTTGTGGAAGGTCTCGATCTTCCATCTTTGGGAGTACCATTCGAGCTTCTCGATGGCGTCCAGGCAGGAACGCACAGGAAGGTCTGTCAGCAGCTTCCAGTTGATCTTCTCCCGATCTTTTGGAGCGTTTCTTTCCGCAGCATAGATGGCGGTCAAGACCAACTCCGGATAATCTTTTTGCTTGCCTATCGGCGGACGAACCACGATGCGGCGGAAGCGCAACTCGAGCACGGCAGTGGTTTGCTCGCCCTGTTTGTTGCGCACCGTGAGCGAGTGTAGACCACGCAATCCTGACTCCTTCATCTCCTCGCCAACCGTGGTGGACCCGTCTTTGGCGAGGCGGTCTACGCAGGTGCGCACTAAAAAGTGCGTACCCAGCTTTTGCGCCAGACAGAACAACTCGTATATATCGCTTTCTCGATCCCCGATATGGACGCAACGTCCAGCATCTGCCAGCAACTCAGTGGACTGACGCAGATTGTCCAGCCAGCGAATACTCTCCTTCTTTTCGATCGGCACGCGGGTGGGGTTGATGTGGCGCTTTAGAGCATTGGCGCCGTGGAATTTATCTCGGTTCCAGAACTTGATCGCCGCCAACCCCAGTGGCAGACCCGCTGGCGTAATCACCAGACTCGAGTGCATCAAAATCCCACATGTTGTGTGAAAACGAGGTATCCCTTGCTTGCCGTCGAACAGCGGCGCTTTGCCCAGTATCCCAATCGGCGCCGTGTCCTCCTGCCGATAGGAGAACTCTGTCGTGTCGTGAAGCACCAAAACCGGAGATTCAGACGCCGCATCGAATCGCTCCCGCGTCGATGCAAAGTGCCCAGCCAAAATGTTGGCTTCGCTGATTCGATCATTGCCAAAAAATCGATACGCGGCCTTAGTGTTTGCCCAGTCCTGGCAGGCCCACGGCGTAGACGCGCCTACTTTGCTCGACAGTTGCTCCAGCAGCTGGCGCAGCCTCTTCCCATGCCGAGCGTCCTGGAACTCACATCCCACAACTTCATTGTCAATCCATTCATCCGCTTCTCGATCCGACGCTTCTCCGCATCCGACGTCGCCTAACGACTGCCTGAGGCTCATGCCTCACACTTCGCCACGACTTTCATGCCGATGTAAGTGCCAGACTTGAGGCAGAATATCCTGTGCTAATACTCATCGCGGATCGCACAAACTTGTGGGTAATTGAAAGATCTCAACGACGCTTACAATCACCGCTTCTATGTACTCAGCCATTCCGCGCCGAATATTACCGTCCTCGACGACAAGGATGGCTCGATTCTCGGCACCATCGCCATTGGCGGCGCACCGGAGCAGGCGGCCACCGATGGCCACGGTAAAATCTACGTCGACATCGTAGACAAAGGCGCCATCGCCGTCATCGATGCAAACACAATGCAGATGGTTGGGAAGTACGACATTTCGAGCAAAGGCGGAGGCTGCGCGGGCCTTGCCCTCGATGCGAAGAACAATGTCCTCTTCGCTTCATGCCGCGAAAAACAGAACATGATCATCCTGTCTGCCACGGACGGGCGCATCCTCACCGATCTGCCGATCGGGAACGGGTCGGATGGGGCGACTTTCAATCCGGCCACGATGGAGACCTTCAGTTCACAGGGCGACGGCACTTTGACCGTGGTGAAAGAAGATTCGCCGACCAGCTTTTCAGTGGAGCAGACAGTCCCCACACCGCCAAGGGCGAAGGTGCTGACCCTCGATACTCAGACCAATCGGATTCTGACCATCACTGCCGAGTACGGCCCAGTTCCAGCAGCGCTGGCTCAGGGCGCTGCGACTGCCCAGCCTGCCAGCAGTCCTTCATCCGGGGCTCCTCCATCCGGCGCAGGGTCACCGGCCCCTCCCCCATGGATGCGTGGTCCGCGCGCACCGATGATTCCAAATTCGTTTCAGATCCTGGTGATCGGCAAGTAACCGCATACCGTCGTGGGAATATCGCAGCGGAGACATCGCGATGTCTCTGTCCTTTTTCCTCAATTGTTCGTAATTCTGTCGCCTACGCGGCCGGAGACCACCCGCCGCCCTTGTACGGTTCCGGAGCCATCCGCAACAGTACGTCATCCTCGAAAGCGAATTGGAAACCGAGGAGCTTGGCACGCATCGCAAGCGACCGTACGTTGCGCGCTACGCGATCTCTCCGCTCCACACGGCCCGCCGCAATCAACTCGCGCCCGCTCCCTGTCTCGCGATAAATCCGCAACTCGCCCTGATCCACTCCCCGCAGGGTCTTGAAAAGGAGGGCCCGCACCTGGATCGCGTCGTGCAGCGTCTGTTGCGCCTCGTTCCTCTGCCGCACCTTGCCCGAAAGCCCCGCATCCCAACTGTCCGCGCGCCTGGCCAGCAGATCGCATTCCACGTCAGTCTCCGTAACCTGCAGGCGAAGCAGGCGCAGCGGCGCACGCGTCAGTTCGCCAAAGCGCAACTTCACTCGGAACGCCCGCACAAATTCACCCGCCGCCCACAGGCTCTCCATCAGTCCGGCGCTCCGACCAACCTCTTCACGCGAGTCCCAATGCGAGTCCTTGCCCACTTCCGGCCTGGGATTTAATGTCGTGCGCGCCACGCAATGCTCCAACGGACCGCAGGGTGTGCGATCCCACCGTTCTACTATCGATCAGAATTGAGGTTTTCTTGAAGCGCAATTGGGGTTTGGCCGGTTACTTTTGGCCCGATATCCAGAGCTGGTAGAGCCCCCAGGCCGCGAGCGTGCTCGCGTCTGCAATCGTGCCCTCGCGCATCATCCGCTCGAAGCGTTCGATCGCGAAGCTGCGCACGGCGAGGTCATGTTCCTCCGCGTCGCGGTCTGTCTTTGACTGATTCAGATCCGATGCCAGAAAAACGTGTTGCTTCTGCCGCGCGAATCCGTAGGCGATCCAAAGTGAGCCCAGACGCACCATCCTCTCAGCCTGCAGCCCCGTCTCCTCTTTCAACTCACCGCGCGCCAGTTCCTCTGGATCAACAATTTCCTTTTCCCAACCGCCTTGCGGCAACTCCCATGCTCGCGCCTGAATCGTGTAGCGAAACTGCTCCACCAGCCACACGCGATCGTTCTCGATGGGCAAGATAATCGCGCACTCGTCCTTATCGACAACGCTGTAGATCCCCTCTTTCCCATTGGACCGCAGGATCCGGTCCTCGCGCAGCCGCAGCCAGCGGTTGCGATAAATCTCGCGGCTCGACAGGGTTGAAATGGAAGGCGCGGGTACAGGCGATGACGTCGGCTCTCGAGAGGATTGGTCGCTCACAGTTCTAGTGTGCCATGCACCGGGCTATAGCAGTTTCGGAATTTGTGTAGACAGAAACACCTCGCGAAGTGGCGTTTTCATCGAGAAGACGGCGACTTTCGATTCTCTCAATGAGCCACGTGAATTCCGAAATTGCACTACGGCTCGAGACGGTTCAGTCAACTTCGCCCACGGCTTCTGCAGGACGCACGCGATAGGCGCGTAGCCTGCCGATAAGGGATGCGGGCCCGCTCACGACGAGGCGCACCATGTTTCCTTCGTACGCCCTTTCATGCACCACCATGCCGGCCTCGATTGCCGCCAGCACCGAGCCTTCGCGCTGCGGAACGCGTAGTTCAGCGTCCAGAATGGGATCGGAGTGGAGCGCGCGGTCGATGGCCTCAAGCAGCGCATCCATTCCTTCCCCCGTGCGGGCGGAGACCAACACTTCACCTCGAGACGCAAGACCTGCGCGCTCGTGTTCCGGAAGCAGATCGATCTTGTTCAGCACTTCAACGCGCGGCTTCTTCAGTGCGTCCAACTCGGCCAGCACTTTCTCCACCTGCTCTTTTTGCTCCTCGCCATAGCCTGAGGCTGCGTCGCGCACATGAAGCAGCACCTCCGCCTGTTCCACTTCTTCCAAGGTGGCGCGAAAGCTCGTGACCAGCGTGTGGGGCAGGTTGCGGATGAATCCCACGGTGTCCGACAGCAACACCTGGCGCCGGCTGGGCAGATTCACAACGCGAAGTTTTGGATCAAGCGTGGCAAACATGCGCGATGACTGCAAAACCTGTGCGCCCGTTAGCTGATTGAACAGCGTGCTCTTGCCCGCGTTGGTATAGCCGACCAGCGCCACTGTTGGAACAGGCACAGACTCGCGACGTTGTCGCTGCTGGCGGCGCACCCGCCGCACCGACTCCAAATCAATCTTGACTTGATCGATGCGCCGCTGAATCTTGCGGCGGTCGGTTTCGAGCTGCGTTTCACCGGGTCCGCGCGTGCCAATGCCGCCGCCGAGCTGCGACATGGCTTTGCCCCGGCCCGTGAGCCGCGGCAGCATGTATTCAAGCTGCGCCAGCTCCACCTGCAACTGCCCTTCGCGGGTCCGGGCATGACGCGCAAAGATGTCCAGGATAAGCTGCGTGCGGTCCAGCACGCGGCATGGCAGAGCGGCCTCGAGATTGCGCAGTTGCGTCGGGGAGAGGTCGTGATCGAACAGCACCAGGTCCGCTTCCGTCGATGAGGCGACTCCGGCAATCTCTTCCACTTTCCCGGCTCCGACAAGCGTCGCAGGATCGGGCCGTGGACGCCGCTGGAGCAATTCAGCCGCGACTTCGGCGCCTGCGCTGGCTACAAGCTCGCGAAACTCCGCCAGAGATTCCTCGACACCGAATCCGGCGGCATTAGAGGAAACAATCTCGCTGTCCGCTGCCGGCGCATGCGCCACCGCACCGTTCTCCGCAGCCGCAGCAGTGCGCTGCGACGCAGCCAGACGAGCAGCCGCCAAGCCTGCGCGATTCTTCACAGAGCGTCCGGTGAAGTCGACGCCAACCAGAACAGCGCGCTCCGGCCGCACGGCTACGCGATCCGCGTCTGTCGCCTGTTGGGCGTGCAGCCGCGACCGCCTGCCGCGCATGTCAGTCTTCTTGGAGCGAACGATCACACCATCTTCAACATCTGCCTGGCGGGCTTAACGTTGCTCCGCCGTGGCTGCAGCCGGCGTCGGCGCCGGTACTGCGGATGGGCCAAGCCCCGTGTGCCCAACTGCGGGGCGATGCTCCGCCGTATGGAGGACGCTCCGGTTGCTGACCACGGTTGAAATGGCGTGTTTGAAGATCAATTGCTCCTGGCTGTTGTTTTCAAGCAGCACTGAGTACTTATCGAAGGAGCGGATCTTTCCAGTCAACTTGACGCCGCTGACCAGATAAATCGTGATCGGAGTTTTATCTTTGCGAACGGTATTCAGGAAGGTGTCCTGAATATTCTGTGCCGGCTTGTTTTCCATGTGCCGATCTCCTGCTTTCGTAGAGTAGGGTGTTGGGTGCAACCATCCTGCACTTTCGTGAAAATACAAATCGGCGGGCGCGGCGCCGGAAGCCCCGGTTCCGCCTGATCCCGCAATGTGTCAACAATAGCGAGGTTCACTCACCTTTTCAACTCCGCCCATTGCATACAGTGACGAGCCGCATTGGGTTTCTGACTCGACCGCCTTCAGTTGAACTCCTTTTTGTGCGCGGCTGCTACCCTATTGGGGTGCAAGACCGCGCTCAATCTGCCGTGCATTCCGCTTCGAAAAGCCAACCGGTTCCGATGCTTGACCTGAAGCGGCAGTACGAGCCCTTGCACCGTGAGCTGCTTGAGGCCCTCGGGCATGTACTGGAGACGCAACACTTTATCCTCGGTGAGCCTGTAGCCGCCTTCGAAGAAGCCGCGGCCACTCACCTGGGCGTCTCTCACGCTATTGGATGCGCGTCAGGCACCGACGCACTCTGGCTGGCGCTGGCTGCCGCCGAAATTTCGTCAGGGTCGGCCGTAATCACCACTCCTTTTAGCTTTTTCGCCTCGGTGAGCGCGATTCTGCGAGCGGGCGCCCGGCCGGTGCTGGCCGACATCGACCCAACCAGCTTCAATCTGGATCCCGCTGCCGTCCAGGCTGTCCTGGCGGGCCCAGACGGCGAGGCGGTCAAAGCTATCCTTCCGGTACACCTCTACGGTCAGCCCGCCGACATGGCAAGGTTTGCCGGGATCGCCAAGACCCGCAACCTCAAACTCATCGAAGACGCCGCTCAGGCTTTTGGCGCTATGTGGGGTCGCATTGCCGCAGGCGGCCTGGGCGACATTGCCGCCTTCAGCTTCTACCCCACCAAAAATTTGAGCGCCGCGGGCGACGCCGGCATGGTCACGACCAACTCAGCGGAACTGACCGAACGCGCTCGGATGCTGCGCCAGCACGGCATGCGCCGCCGCTACCATCACGACGAAATCGGATGGAATGCCCGCATGGACGGCTTCCAGGGCGCGATCCTCAAGGTCAAGCTGAAATACATCGACGGATGGAACCAGGCGCGTCACTTGATCGCCAGGCGCTATCATGCGCTCTTTCACGCCGCAGGACTGGCTGAAGCCGGCGCGTGCCCGGGCAAGGGTATCGTTTTGCCGCACGAAGTTCCCGGCAGCAAGCATGTCTGGCATCAGTATGTGATCCGGACGAAACGCCGCGACGCGTTACGCGATTTCCTCGCCGAACGCAAAATTGGAAGCGAGATTTATTACCCCGTCCCGCTCCACATGCAGGAAGCTTTGAAGAGTCTTGGCTACGCGGAAGGCAGTTTCCCTGAAGCCGAGCGCGCCTCCCGCGAAGTCCTCGCGCTGCCCATCTTCCCGGAACTGCGCAAAGACGAACAAGAAACCGTCGTCGCGGCTATCGCAGACTTTCTTCACTGATTTGTTGCGAAAGTTCAACGATCCGCCGATAGCGGCCCACTTGCAGCATATCGGGGAGGAGATGTCGCAATGTGTAGACAATCTTCATCCAGCCAGTTGTCTCTAGCAGAATGATCGCCCCCCAAAGGTCACTGTGCTTGCCTCGGTACCGCTCCTTCCAATGCCAGATGTTGACGACGTAGACGTAAATGAGCTCGGGGACAATCAGTAAGACCTCAAGAACCCCGTCTCCTGCATCCGACCCTTGGTCAGCCACGCGATCAGAGCAAGCGGCAAACCCGCCAGAGCAACCCATCCTAGAAAAACAATGTTCCTAAATCTGCGCCCCCATTTATCTGCCCTGTTAGCCATGCGCAAAAGGATATCCGAGTTCGTTGCCCCATCTCGGTTCACCGCCGCAATCTTCTCGATGCCGTAAAATCAACCCCAGCATGAAATGCCCCTATTGCGGCTTCGGACAAGACCGCGTGGTCGATTCGCGGGAGAGCAAGGAAGCCGACTCCATTCGCCGCCGGCGCGAATGCGAAAAATGCAACCGCCGCTTCACCACCTACGAGCGCATCGACGAAATCCCCTACATGGTCGTCAAGAAGGACGGCCGCCGCGAACGCTTCGACCGCGAAAAAATTCTGCGGGGCCTGCTCCGCGCCTGCGAAAAGCGCCCGGTCTCATCCCTTCAGCTCGAAAAAATCGTCGACGCCACCGAAAGCTTTCTCATCGATGCGCCGGAGCGCGAACGCACCACCAGTGAAATCGGCGAACTGATCATGAACGAGCTCAAGGGCCTCGACACGGTGGCGTACATCCGCTTCGCCTCGGTCTATCGCGACTTCAAGGACGTCCGCGAATTCAAGCAAGAACTGGAAGGCCTGCTCGATTCCCACCGCGGCAAAAGCAAGAACTGAAGGTACTCCCTGTATCTTCTAATCAGCAGCTATGGCAGAGATAAAGACACATCGCATTACCCTCATCCCCGGCGACGGCATCGGCCCTGAAGTCACGCAAGCCGTCGTCCGCATCCTCGAAGCCACCGGTATCAAGTGGGAGTGGGAGAGGCACGCGGCTGGAGCCGAGGCCTTCGAAATCTTCGGCGAATACATTCCGGCTGCACTCTACGAATCAATCGAGCGCAACAAGGTTGCACTCAAGGGCCCCGTCACAACCCCGATCGGTGGCGGGTTCAAGAGCATCAACGTCACGTTGCGCAAAAAGTTTGACCTCTTCGCCAACTTCCGGCCCATCAAGAATCTTCCCGGCATGGAAACAAAGTGGCCCGGCGTCGACTTGATCATCGTGCGCGAAAACACCGAGGGCGAATACGTCGGCCTCGAGCACGAGGTCGTTCCCGGCGTGGTCGAGAGCATCAAGGTCATCACCGAGAAAGGCTCAACGCGCATCGCGAAGTTCGCGTTTGAATACGCGCGTAGGCACGGCCGCAAAAAGATTCACTCGGTACACAAGGCCAACATCATGAAGTTGTCCGACGGCCTGTTCCTGCGCTGCGCACGCAAGGTAGCTGAGGGCTTCCCAGAAATCTTCTACGGCGAACACATCATCGATAACACCTGCATGCAGCTGGTCATGAATCCATACCAATACGACACGCTGCTGCTCGAGAACCTCTACGGCGACATCGTCAGCGATCTCTGCGCTGCCTTCGTCGGCGGTCTCGGCCTCGTTCCCGGCGCCAACCTCGGCCATGAATGCGCGATCTTCGAAGCCGTCCACGGCTCAGCACCCGACATCGCGGGCAAGGACCTGGCGAATCCGACGGCTCTTCTGCAATCGGCCGTCCTGATGCTCCGCCATCTCGACGAAGAAGCCACGGCCGACAAAGTCCACAAAGCACTCGAGACCGTTTACGCCGAGCGCAAAACGCTCACGCGCGATGTGGGCGGCACGGCCGGAACGATCCAATTTGCCGATGCGGTACTGGCGGCAATGGGATAAAGACAAGAAGTAGGCAACAGGAATCCGGAGTGGAAAACAGAAATGACTCACTACCTGCTATTTTACGAACTTGTTGACGACTACCTCACGCGACGCGCGGAGTTTCGCGACGTTCATCTGGGCCTGGCGTGGAAAGCGAGCGAGCGCGGCGAACTGGTGCTCGGCGGAGCGCTGGCCAATCCTGTCGACGGCGCCGTGCTGCTTTTCAAAGGCGATTCGCCTGAAGTTGCCGAGCGCTTCGCAAAGTCCGATCCCTACGTTGCCAACGGACTGGTGAAACGATGGTATGTGCGCGAGTGGACGACGGTCGTGGGAGAAGGCTCGGCAAATCCTAAACGCCCGGCGGAAGTTCCGGCCAAGAGCTGACGACTCCGGAAACTGCGGGTCCGTTCCGCAGCCGTAACGCGCAGGTAATAAAGCGGCCCCTGCGATCCTCGTGTACAGGAGATCCTCCTGTACACTGGAGTGTTCAAGGCCATGCAAATCAAGCACCCAATCGGCATCCTCGGCGCCACCGGAATGGTGGGCCAGCGCTATATTCAGCTCCTCGAGGACCATCCCTGGTTCGAAATCACCTGGCTTGCGGCCAGTGACCGCTCCAGCGGAAAAACCTACGGCGAAGCCGCCAAGTGGCGCCTCGATACGCCGCTCCCCGAGCGCATCGCCCAAATGCCTGTCTCCCCTGCTGAGCCCGACGGGGCGCCCGGCATCATCTTCGCTTCCGTCGATGCTGCCATTGCCCGTGAGCTCGAGCCCAAATTCGCGGACGCGGGCTGCGCTGTTCTTTCCAACTCAAGCGCCTTCCGGATGACCCCCAATGTGCCCCTGGTCATTCCGGAAGTGAATGCTGAGCACCTCCACCTCATCGAGGAGCAACCTTCGCGCAAGCAGTCGGGCGGCTACATGGTCACCAATCCCAACTGCTCCACCATCGGCCTCGTCATGGCTCTCAAGCCCCTTGAAGAGCGCTTCGGCATCGAGCAAATCTTTGTCACCACCATGCAGGCAGTCAGCGGCGCCGGTTATCCGGGCGTGGCATCGATGGACATCCTCGACAACGTTGTTCCCTACATCGGCGGCGAAGAAGAGAAAATGGAGGCCGAGACGCTTAAGCTTCTAGGGCGGCTTGACGGCCACGCTGTCGCTCCGCTTGCGGCAAAGATAACAGCCCATTGCAACCGCGTGCCGGTCGTCGATGGCCACACCGAATGTGTCTCCATCAAGTTGCGCAAGAAAGCCACGGCGGATGAAATCCTTACCGCGTGGGACGGCTACAAGCCGCTCGCTGGCCGCGATCTGCCGTTCGCCCCCAAGCAGCCTGTGCAATTCGCCGCGCAGCCTGACCGTCCGCAGCCGCGCCTCGACCGCAACCGTGAGAGAGGCATGGCCATCACCGTCGGCCGCTTGCGCCCGTGCGGCCTGCTCGACTGGAAGTTTGTTCTGCTTTCCCACAACACCGTGCGTGGCGCTGCCGGCGCTACCATTTTGAATGCAGAGCTGCTGGCCAGTCTCGGCAAACTGGAGCCCCTCACCGAAGCAGCAGCGCGCGTCTGAAACGCGACATTTGCACAATGGATATTTCCACATGAGTATCGTTGTGATGAAGTTCGGCGGCACGTCGGTCGAAGATCCGACCGCCATTACGCGCACCGCGGGCATTGTGTCTGGGCGGCTGGCGCTCGGCAAGCGGCCCGTTGTGGTGGTGAGTGCGCTCGCCAAAGTTACGGACCAGTTGTTGCGCGCGGCTACTGCGGCGGCGTCAGGCGACCGCACCGGCGCACTCGCGATCAGTTCGCGTCTTCGCTGCAGGCATCGCGACACGGCAACGGCGCTCGTGAAAAACTCTGCCGAGCTTGTCACACTGATCGACCAGAAGTTCGATTCGCTCGACGAAGTTCTGCGCGGCCTGGCTGCCATTCTCGAGCTCACGCCGCGCATCTCCGATCTCGTCTCCAGCTATGGCGAGCGGATTTCGAGCCGCATCGTCGCTGCAGCATTCCGTGAACGCGGCATGGATGCGGCACACGTGGACGCGCGCGACGTAATCGTCACCGACTCGCAATTCGGGAAGGCCATTCCGCAGGACAGCATCATTGAAAAGCGGGCCGCTGAAGAGTTGTGCCCGCTCCTCGACCAGAACAAGGTCCCGGTGATGGGCGGTTTCATTGCTTCGAATGAAGACGGCATTACCACCACGCTTGGCCGCGGCGGATCCGACTTTACCGGAGCGCTGGTGGGTGGTGCTCTGAACGCGAGCGCCATCGAAATCTGGACAGACGTCGACGGCATCATGACCTGCGATCCACGCGTCTGCGCCGACGCGCTGCGCGTCAAGGTCATCAGCTTCGAAGAAGCAGCCGAGCTCGCTTATTTCGGCGCCAAGGTGCTGCACCCAGCCACGATTCTGCCTGCAGTCAAAAAGAATATCCCGGTCCTTGTGCTCAACAGCAGGAACCCTTCCAACGAGGGAACGCGCATCATTTCGCTGGCGCCCCACTGCAAGAGCCCCTTCAAATCCATTGCAGTGAAAAAGAAGCTGAGCATCATCGATGTGGTCGCCAGCCGCATGCTGATGACCCATGGCTATCTGAGCGAGATTTTTGCCATTTTCGACAAACACCAGTGCCCGGTGGACATGGTTTCGACCAGCGAAGTTTCGGTCTCGCTCACCGTCGACTCGAATGACAAGCTACCCGCGATTGCGGCGGACCTGGGCAAGCTGGCCGATGTGAAATACGAGGGAAAAAAGGCTCTGGTCTGCATGGTCGGGGAAGACATTCGCGGGCAAAGCGGCATGGCAGCCCAGGTCTTTGGAGCGATTCGCCACATCAACGTGCGCATGATTTCGCAAGGGGCAAGCGAAATCAACATGAGCTTCATGATTGAGGAAGAGGATGCCGATGAGGCGGTGCGTTCGCTGCACGCGGCCTTCTTCCAGAATCCCGACCCAGCCGTGTTTGACGTGGAAGCTCACAAAAAACAGCTTCTAGCCTCTAGCTCCTAGCTGCTAGCTTGTTGGTATCCTCTTCAACAGGCAAGGCCCGGCTGCAAACGGCGGTGAAGTTTATTTCGTCAAGGCCGGAGCACGCAGAATCTACATAATCGAAGTCTCTTAGCTAGAAGCTAGAGGCTGACAGCTAGGAGCTCAGTCGGAATGCTCTTCCTCGTCCTTGGTAAAGGCAAGACCGGAACTCTGGTTGCCGAGGTGGCGCGCGAGCGCGGCCACGGTGTGCGCGCTTATGACGTATACGAGAACGAACACGCATCGGCATTGACTGCGCCAAATCTCGCAGGCGTCGATGCGGTCATCGATTTCACAACGCCGGAAGCTGCGGTTGAAAACATCCGCGCCGTGTTGGCGCTCGGCTGCCGCATCGTCGTGGGCACCACGGGTTGGTATGGACAGCTTGCCGAATTGAAGGCCATAGCCCACAGGCGCAGCGGCGCTCTGCTCTACGGAACCAATTTCTCGATTGGCGTGCAAAAGCTGTTCCGGCTGACCGCTGAATTGGCCAAGCTGGACGGCTACCGGTTTGCCATCGGCGAAACGCACCACACCTCGAAGATCGATGCCCCTTCGGGAACGGCGATCACGCTCAGGGAGATCATCGAAACGGTCAGGCCTGGCATCGAAATTCCAGTCGAGTCGCACCGTGTGGGAGACGCGAACGGCGAGCACATTGTGACCGCGACCAGCGAATACGACACGCTGGAACTGCGGCATGATGCCCGCTCGCGACGCGGCTTTGCCCTTGGGGCGGTGCGCGGGGCCGAATGGGTCCACGACAAGTCCGGGGTCTGGGAGTTCCGCGAAATTTTCGATCAGTTGTAAAGGCGCTAAGCGTCGACGTGGATCGCCGGCTATTTCCACACGCTTCGTGCTGGCAGTAAATGATGACAACTTGAAGACAACTTGCACAGCATTTCCGTGCTAGGATTGGTGCCACATCGAGCTCCCGCGCGGAGCCGATTCCTGTTCCCGATCGCTCAATTTCGCCATTGGCCACAACGAAAAAGGAGGCGGACATGATTCTCCGATCAGCCGCACTCGCCGCCGTCTCAGTTCTTTTCTCTGCAACAGCCCTCCCCGCCTTTGCTACGGACACGCCCTCTGCGGACGCAGGTGTCTCGAAGATCCGCATTGTGCGCCTCAGCGAGGTTAAAGGTGCGGTAAAGATGGATCGCGCGATTGGCCGCGGCATGGAACCCGCGGTAGCGAATATGCCAATCGTGGAAAAGAGCCTGCTCCGCACTGACGAGGGCGTGGCAGAAGTCGAATTTGAAGACAACAGCACACTGCGGCTGGCTCCGAACACTGTAGTCCAATTCGAGCAACTGAATCGGCAGGCAACCGGCGCCACGGCTTCGTCGGTTCGCGTGTTGCGTGGAACGGCCTATGTGAGCCTGGTGAAAACACGCGGTAATTCGTTTGATTTGCTATTTGCGAAGGAGGGCCTTGCCCTGGAACCGGGCAGCCATATTCGCCTGGAACTGGATGACGCACAAGCGAACGTGGCGGTGCTGGATGGCACGGTGCGCGTGGATGGGCCAGCGGGGGCCGAAGAGGTCGCCCGAAAAAAGACAGTAACGTTCCATCTGGCCGATCAGGGCCAGCCGACAGTAGAGAAACAGATTGCCGCAGAGCCCTACGATAGCTGGGATCAGACAGCAACCGGCTACCACGCACGCACGGCCGCCTACAACGCGCTGAGCAGCACTCCGTATAGCTATGGGCTGAACGACATGGCGTACTACGGAAGTTTCATGGACGCGGGAGGCTGCGGTTCCATGTGGCGTCCTTATTTCACGAGCGCAGCCTGGGATCCATTTTCGAATGGTTCCTGGGCCTACTACTCCGGAGCGGGCTACTCGTGGGTGTCGCCCTATCCGTGGGGATGGACACCGTATCACTATGGAAGCTGGTCGTTCTGTCCCGGCACGGGATGGGGATGGCAGCCCGGTGGCGCATGGAATGGCCTGAACAATGGCACAGGACCGATCGCAAGCGGCGGCGGCCCGGTGCACTTCCAGCCACCGCCAGGCCGGGTCCCCCGACCGGGCGAATCGACAGTGATGCCGGTGAACTTGACGCCCCTGGTGCGCTCGGAACTGGCCTTGCCTGAATCGTTTGTCTTTCGCAAGGACTCGGCGGGACTGGGGATTCCTCGCGATGAGCTTGGGAAACTCGACAAGCTCTCAAGGCAAACCGTGGAACGAGGCGTGGCGAGCGCCCGGATTTATCTCAGCGCCCCAGCCATGATGAGCAGCGGACGCGCGGTGAATGCCAGCGTCGGCCCGATCGCCATGCATCGGGGGTCTGCGCCGGCGACATCCGAATCTTACGGATTCGAGTCGGCCGAACGCGGCGGCCCCTCAAACGTTCGCGCCCCGTCTGGCGCATCGGGTGGGATGCCGAGCAGGGCTTCGGGGCCCGCGCCGTCCTCTGGAGGCCACAAGTAGAGCCGACGAATCGCACCCCACGAATCACTCTTGGTTGCCACGCGAGCGTCCGTGCGTTGGCACGACGACGGTGCCTCGCCCTGTCCGAAATCCGGTGCGAGCTTGTCTCCCTCGGCTGAGTTCGCAGTTGGGAGTTTCCTCTTTAGGACTTACGACGAGCTGAGACATGCCGCCATCCCTTCAGGCACAAATACCTTGGAACTAGTGACGATGTTTTTGATCGGGCAGCCAACTCGAGGGCCCGAGCTGGAATCCCCCTTTGTATGAAAACGAAATGGCAGTTTCCAGCAATTCTTCTAGGGGCGGTGCTGACGTGTGGGCCGGCTCTCGGTTGGAGCGAATCCACCACAGTCCAGGAAAACAGTGCGAAGCAGGACATGAAAGACGCGGGACACGAAACCAAGAATGCCGCGAAAGACGTCGGACACGGCACGAAACAAGGCACAAAGAAGGTCTACCACTCGACCAAGCGAGGAACGAAGAAAGCCTGGCACAAGACGGAGAATACGACGAAGGGTACAGTCCATGGGGCAAAGGAAGGTGCAAAGCAGCCAGATTAGGCTCCCGCAGCCCAGTTCCCCAAATTAGGGGCTGCACACTTCGAATGCTCAGCGCTGATCGAGGGAGAAGATGACCCTAATGGTTGTCTGTACCTCGACGGGCTGGTTGTTGAGCATGTAAGGGCGATAGCGCCAGGTCTTCACCGCGTCCATCGCAGGACCGCGCAAAATGGCGGGTCCGCTGATCACATGAAGTCCCTCAATCGCGCCTGTCTTGGAGATGTTTGCGCCTAACATGATCGTTCCGCTGACGCGTGCTGCCTTTGCGAACTCGGGATAGATTGGCGCTGTCTTGCGAATCAACATTCCTTCAGCTACGCCGGCAGAGATGGCGGAGACACCCGGGACTACTTTCAAGTTGTTCTGGCTACCGAAGATCTGGCCAGGAACGGCCTCGCTGGTTTCAATTGCGCCTGGTGCGAAGCTGGCAGGCGCTTCTTCCACCGAAGAAGGTTTCTTCATCGCGCCTGAGATGCGTGAAGGCGCGCTCAGCTGCGCATTCATCATGTCAGACGCCACTGGAGTGGTTTGCGCGCCCGTCTCAGGGGTCGCCAGGGCGGCCGGCGAGGGCTTGGCTATCGGCTTGGCCTCAGTTGGAGCTGCACTTGAGCTGGGGGCCGCGCTTTCGGTCGGAGGAACCGAGGCCTGCGCCGTCGAAGGGGCTGGTGCATTTTGCCGCGACGAGGGCATGAAGACAAGCATGATCAAACCGACAACGACCAGGGGCACTCCCGCGAGCAAAGCCCATCGCACCCATGGGCGCTGCGGCTTCGCGGGATCGCTCGCGTCCACTTGCCGAAAGAGCGGCGCGGCAGCAGCCGAGGCGCTTTCAACAGGCGCGGCTGCGCGTGCCACAAGCTGTGGACCGCTGGGCGGTGTGATGCGTTTCTTTGCAGGCGCCGGTTCGGCAGCAGGGGTCGGTTCGGGACTGACTTCGGAGGACTTGCCAGCGGGCGCCTGTGCGGTGCGTATCCAGAGGCTGTCCCACGCACTGAAATCGGTAGACTGCGGATCGCCGGATGGCTGTGGCTCCCCTGGATGCGGTTTTCCATTGGCGCGGCGCAGCTCATCGGGTTGGATTTCAGGGTGAGAGGCCGCCTTAGGAGTTTCCGCGGATTGAGAGAACGGCTGAAGGTCTGGGCGGCGAGCCTTGCTGGAATAATCGTAGGCTGGAGCGCTGTACCCTCCCGGTTCCGGAGCGGTCGGAGCAGCCGGAGCGACGGGCGCAGGCGGCGCATCCAGAATGAATTCCGGCGCGACTGGCTCGGGTAGCAGAAAGTCCTTCGGATCGAGAACTTCGGTCTCTTCTGGATGCACGGGAGACGGAGCGGAAATAACGGGAGGGGGAGGGATTGCCGCCACCTCGGCCTCGGCCGGCGCGTCGCTCACATCTTCAGGAAGGGGTAGGAAATCGCGTGCACCCGCACGCATGCAATCCCGCAAAAGGTCGGGATCGTTCCGCATCGAGTAGACCATCACGATGGCGGTATTGAAGGCGGCTATGCTTTCGACGATCTGGAGCGCGTAGCTCTGATCGCTATCCACGTCGATCATCACGACGTCGAAGTGCTCCTCCATCAAGTTCGGGATGTCGGCAAGGCTCGCCGGATAGTCGATAAATTCGCGCACGTTGCGCGCTTCGGCGCCGGAGAGGGCTTTGACCATTACGCTGCGATGCGCGGCATTGGGTCCGATGAGGGCAATCGTGGTGCTCGTGGATCGAGTCGGTTCTAGGTTGGGATCCTGAAGGGTGGTCGACATTTCAGTTCTGCCGCTCATAGGTCCTTCATCCTTCTTGCCGGAGCATGGGGATAAGAAGCATCAAGTCTTTGCTGCGAGCCACCCCTCGCCTCGGCCGTTGTGACAGACGCGAAAGACGCGTGCGCACCGCGGGTGTCGGCGTTGTGGCAAGCTCGACTAGCAGTTACAGCGAGATCTGTGGGAAAAGCGACTGCAACCTGCAATTTTGGTTTTTAAAACGTTGCAGGGTGAAGCTTTATCTATTCAAAGCAACTACAGACTGCTCGGCGTTTCGGCAAAGCAAATGCTGGTACTGGTTGGAATTCCCCTGTGAGGGAATGGTATACGCGGAGCCGGTCCCGGTGGAACTGCCCGTTTGTTACCCGGACATGCCTTTGGTCACGAAGACAGGGAGGGGCGCGCTTGCAATTTGGAACGAGGTTTGCTTTCAGGTGGTGAGATTTGAAAGATTTGCGGCCAATGCCTTTAATCTAGGCTGATGCTCCTTCGCCCGGCCGTTCCTGCAGACATTCCCCGCATCGTTGCGCTGGAGCGCACTCCTGGCGCCCGCCAATTCGTTGGCCGGTGGACGGAGGAGCGCCACCGAGCCACTTTCGCCGGGGCCGATGCGCGCTATTTTGTGACCGCATCCGGCCCCGACGAATTGCAAGCCTACGTCATATTGCGCGGGCTGAGCGAAGAGAGCGGCGCTATCGAGTTGAAGCGCATCGTGGTGGCCAATCCGGAACGCGGACTAGGACGCCGGATTTTGGCGGAAGTGATTCGAACCGCGTTCGAGGAATTCCATGCACACCGACTCTTCCTCGACGTGTATGAGGACAACGTCCGCGCGCGACACCTCTACGAATGCCTCGGCTTTGTGTACGAAGGCACGATGCGCGACGCAGCTCGGCGCGGGGAGAGGTATTGCAACCTGCGGCTCATGTCGATACTGGAAAGCGAATACCGAAACCAGGATTAGGACTTGGGAAAGGCGACGGGCGATAAGAGCTGCAATGGCATTCAATTCCTGGCGATTCGTGCATTCTTATCCACGCCCAACGGGTATACACTCACCAATGATGGAAACGACAGGGTGCGGCACGGCAATCGTCACGCCTTTCCGGGCGGACGGGGCCATCGACGAGCAGGCTCTGCGGGCGCTGGTGCGCTGGCAAGTGGACGCAGGCATCGATTTTCTGGTGGCCTGCGGATCGACGGGCGAAGCGGCGACGCTCGATGAAGGCGAATGGCTGGACACAATCCGCATCGTCATCGATGCAGCGGACGGACGCGTGCCGGTGTGGGCCGGATGTACACACAACTCCACGCGCACCTTGCTGCGCCAGGCTGTTTTGCTCCGGGATGTCGAGGGTATCGATACGATCCTCTCCGCCAATCCCTACTACAACAAGCCCAGCCAGGAAGGTCAGTTTCAACATTTCCTGGCGCTGGCAAATGCGGTGTATCCGATCCCGGTGTGCCTGTATAACGTGCCGGGGCGAACGGCGGCAAATCTCGAGGCGATGACGGTCGTCAGGCTGGCCGACGCCGCGCAGAATATTCAGGCCATCAAGGAAGCCAGCGGAAACCTGGGCCAAATTGCCAAGTTAATCCACCACTTGCCCCGTTCCTTCAAAGTCTTTTCAGGCGACGACGGCCTGGCGCTTGCGACCATTGGCGTCGGCGCGCATGGACTCATTAGTGTGGCCTCAAATGAAGCGCCAGCCGAAGTGGGGCAGATGGTCCGCGCTGCACTCCGCGACGACTGGGCCATGGCGCGGCTGATTGAATCCAAATACGCGAATCTCTTCGAAGCCAATTTCTGGGATTCAAATCCCGGACCCGTGAAGACCGTGCTCAACCTGATGGGCAAGTGCAAGGAGAACGTGAGGCTGCCGCTTGTGGCGCCCGATGCGCATACACGTGCACGCCTGGAACGGTTGGCAGGAGACCTTGGCCTGCTTAAGTGCGTCCCGGCCGGCCAATTGGACTGACTGCTTCCCGACCTCGCCGCCAATGCGTGCCTGCAGGATGAATCTCATCCGCCGGACTAAGAATTCCGGTTGGATTGTTGGTGCTCGAGCACATCAATCCGCGCTGTTATCGAACCTAGGCAACCGCCAGTTCTCGCGTGTACTCGATGTCTTCGCGCCGATCGAGCACCACACTCAGATTCATCAATGCTCTTGAAGAGCAGGCCGGGCACTCCCGGTTCGCATCGCTCACGCAATTACAGTCCAGGCAAAGAACTGCATGGTCCAGGGGAATCGCCGATCTCTTGGTCAGGGATGTCAACTTCTCCATTGAGTTTTTCACCTGTCTATTAGATGGAGATCGAGGTCGATAGTTGCTATCACTAACACCAAGGTAGTAGGTGTCCCCGCTCTAAGCTGGAAATACGCGCTGTCGGCCATCCTTGAGATTTTGCCTGTATAGTCGCGAACTCCTCCTGCCAAATGTCGAAATACGTCCCTCGCGGGCGTCATGATAGTAGCGGACATGAATTCCGCTAAAATCCAAACCGGAGGAATTCCGATGCAATACCTATTCACGCTGTACGCCGATGAGAGCGGTTGGGGAAAAATGACGCCCGAGCAACAGCAACAAGGAGTTGGTGCGTACGCGGCCTACACTGAGGCGCTCAAAACCGCTGGCGTGCTCAAGAGTTCCAATCGTCTGCAGCCCAGTTCTTCTGCAACCACCTTGCGCACCACCAACGGCAAAACGCAGGTCCTCGACGGGCCGTTTGCGGATTCAAAAGAACAGCTCGGCGGATACTACCTCATCGATGTCCCCGATCTCGATGCAGCCCTCGCATGGGCCGGGCGTTGTCCTGGCGTTGGGCATGGCGTCGTCGAGGTGCGAGCGATCTGGTCGATGGACCCGGCAACTCAGAAGTATGAGGGAGAAGTCTCTCTCGCAGCTAAGAAGTGAACCTGATGACCAACAACTGGTGCAGCGGCGCGCAGGCAAGCATCACTGCCGATGCGGTGGCGCGCCGCAGCTATGGCAAGTTAGTTGCGTTTCTCGCCGCGCGCACCCGCGATGTGGACGCGGCGGAAGACGCGCTTGCGGAAGCATTCGCATCAGCGCTGGCCGACTGGCCCCGCAACGGCTGCCCCACCAACCCTGAAGCATGGCTGCTCACCGTGGCGCGGCGGAAATTTCTCGATGCTGTCCGCAACAATCGACGCACTGAACCGGCGAGCGATGAATTGGAACGCATGGCCGAGGGACTCGCTGCAGCAACCGATGAAAGGGAATTTCCCGATCAACGTCTCGGGCTGATGTTTGCCTGCGCCCATCCGGCAATCGACGCGGGCGTGCGCGCACCATTGATGCTGCAGGCAGTACTGGGACTGGATGCGGCAAAGATTTCGTCGGCCTTTCTTGTGTCGCCTGCAACCATGGGCCAGCGATTGGTGCGCGCCAAGCAGAAGATCCGGCAGGCGGGCATTCCGCTGCGCATTCCCGAACACGAGGAGCTGCGCGATCGCCTCGAAACAGTGCTCGATGCGATTTACGCGGCGTTCACTGAAGGGTGGATTGACGCCTCGGGCACCGACGCCGCGCGACGCGAGCTAGCGGAAGAAGCAATCTATTTATGTAGGCTGGTTACGGAGCTGCTGCCGCAAGAGCCCGAAGCGATGGGCCTGCTCGCGCTGATGCTCTATGCCGAGTCGCGGCAACGCGCACGCCGCGATGCGGAAGGCGAATATGTGCCGATGGCGGAACAGTGTGTGGAAGACTGGAACGCAGCGATGATCGAAGAGGCCGAATCTCTGCTGCTACGCGCAAGTCGCATGGCAGTTTTCGGGCGTTATCAACTCGAAGGCGCCATCCAATCGGCGCATGTTGCGCGTCGTCGCACGGGAATCCCAAACTGGAGCGAAGTCTTGCAACTTTACGACGCGCTGCTCGAATATGCACATTCACCGGTGGTGGCGATCAATCGGGCGTTGGCGCTTGCAGAGCTCGAAGGGGCGCAGGCAGGACTCGACGCTATTGAGGCACTCGCGGGCGATGCTCGGCTTGAGGATTATCAGCCATGGTGGGCGGCACGCGCGGAGCTGCTGGCGCGAACCGGGAGACGTGAAAAAGCCCGGCACGCTTACGACATCGCAATTGGATTGGAGCGGGATGAACCGGTGCGAAGATTTCTGGATAGACGCCGTTCGGCGGTCCTAGGTTGACATAGGCTGCAACTAATTTATTGGATTTCCAGATTGGACGTTACGAGTGTAATAGGGCAAAAGAAAAATATAGCGACCGCGCACAACTATGCGACGCAACCTGGGGTTGAAGGGGAGCAAGGCACATAGTTCGCCAGCAACACACCGGTTCCTGAATAGACTTCCGAAATTCGAGTTCGTCACCGATCGCAACATTGAAGTTCACCTTCTGTCTGCCGTGATTGTCAGCTAAAAGAAATGAACGCTCGAATCGAGTCATGCTGAACCGTTCTGTTCATGCATTGCTATATGCCAATTCCAGCGAAGTTCGTGGAGGCCACGGACGAACGCAGAAAGCGATGTATCTGAGATGCCCTTTAAGATGCAGGGAAGAGTTTTTCTTCCATCCATTCTTGCACTCGCCGTCGGTTCATTCCTTATCGCGGGGTGCGCCAGCGGTACGTTGTCGACCAACTCCACAAGCGGCAGTTCCAGCTCGCCAACTGGATCATCTTTCGTTGTCGGCACCGATGCGCCGATGGCAAGCGTGACGTCATTCGCCGTACAGCTCTCGGCAATCAACGCATACACCTCAACCGATTGCAGCGGCACGGGCGTGTCGCTGGTGAGCGGCACACCAACCGTCGATTTCGCTCGATTCAATGGTCTGCAGACCTTGATTGACATGAACGATGTAACTCCCGGGACCTACAACTGCGTGTCAATCACACTGGGGCCTGCTACGCTCGGCTACCTTGATACCAGCAGCGGCGGAGCACCTACCATCACTTCTGAAGCGGCTACCCTCCCCACAGCTCCATTGACTTATCCGCTGGCGAATCCGATGGTGGTTGCGCAAGCGGGAGCACCGGTTGGCCTGCACATGGATTTCGATCTGCGCAAATCGATCGAAGTGGACTCGAATGGAAACATCACTGGAGCCGTAAATCCTACTTTTAATGTGAAGGCGGTGAACAACTCCGATCCGGGTGCCTATATCGACGAGTTTGATGCTGCGGTCATTGCCACAGACACGACTGCGCAGACATTCACGATTCAAGGCCCGCACGGCCGTCAGTTCACAGTGAGCGTTAGCGGTCAAACCGAATGGGACGGCAGCGCGAGCTTGAGCACCCTCACTTCGAGCAGCATCGTGCAGGTTTCCGGATTCCTCGACCGCGCGGATGCAACGATCGATGCGGACGAAGTTGCCGTGCTCTCCGACAGCGGCTTCTACGCTGCTGGGCAGGTCACCTATGTCACGCCGTCTTCGGGTCCAGCCACCAGCTTCGATCTGTATGTGCGCGGCACGTTGCCTGCAAATACCGGAGTGACAGACGGCAATATCGCAACCGTGGATTTAAGCGGCAGCGAGAAGTTCTCCATCTACTGGATGCATGGACCGCTGGCGCAATTCCTCTTCAATCCGAGCGGACTGCTTCCCGGACAGCATGTGGCCGTGGGCGGACCGGCAAGCGGAGCAGCGAGCGCATCGGCAGTGACAGTGAAGCGCGTCATGCTGCGTGACTGGGGCTTCAATGGCACGGTGGTCCCGGGCAGCGAGAACTCAGGCAACAACACGTTCCAAATCCAGGTGAATGGCTTTGCGGGTGTGCTGATTCCGGAGAAAGTCACGGTCTACATCGTGGACAACACTGAATTCCGCGAAGGATGGAGCGGCATCAGCAGCATTACAGATGGAGCCAATGTGCGCGTCGTGGGTCTTCTGTTGAAGGACCCAACCTCGGGCAACGCAGTGCTCGTCGGACACTACGTGGACGACATGGACTAACAATTTGAGAAGTTTTGCAGACGCCGGGGCAAGGAAACTTGCTCCGGCCTTTTTTTGCTTATTGTCGGAAGCCCACAATTCGTGCAGTTTTAGAAAAGGTCAGCAATCGGAGGAAACGTAAGCAGCAAACTCAGCACGAGCAGCGCAAGAGCAATCCTGTTGATGCGGGTCATGGGAAGGCTGCGATTGCGCCAGCTGCGTTCCAGCGCAATCCAGAGAATGATCCAGGCAAGAATGGCCGAGGTCGTGACTCCGGAGAGCGGTCCGGTAGGGCGATAGAAGTTCATCAGGGTCTTGATCGTCGTTGACTTATCGGCCGCAATGGCCAGCACAGCGAGCACGAAAGAACCAAAGCCAGCCGCAAGAATGGCAGCCGCGCCCGAGCCGTTCGTCATGGCTTTAGCGGCGGGCGTAGTAGCGCCTGCTGAATGGCTGCTCACCGCGATTCTCCTTGCATAAGATGAATCTTCTCGCCGCCCTCCACGGGCGCGTGTTTGTTGAGCATGGCGCCAAAGAATCCGGCAATGCCCGCGGCCAGAAATGAAATCAGCATGAAACTCAGCACTGCGGCGCGAAGCTCGGGATGATTCCTGAGATTCCGGCGATGATGATTGAAAACTGCGAACGCCATGGTGATCGAAATCGGAACCAGCCAGGCGACATGCTCTTTCCATTCCATCCCGATCGAGTGCCAGCCGCTTGTTGCAGGATTCGAAAGAAGCAGCCTCTGTGGATACCCGCCGAGATTGACCGTTCCTGCCGGAGGTATGGCGCGGTACCACGGATAAATGATGTAGGTGCCCGTGAGAACGGCGATCCACGCGAACACTGCCATTGTCAGTAGATACCACCTGAGGAATGCTTCTTCGCGCTCGGTGATGGGCGAAGAGTCAGCCGGCGCATAACGGCGCCAGAGTTCGACCAGTGCGCCGGAGCAAGCCAGCAGATAGAGCGCGCCGAATCCCATGCCATGCACCAGTGTCCATAGACCGCGTGTCGTGATCTCCATGGGATGAGGCTCCTGAATCGTTTCGCACTAAAACCCGTGCTTCATGGCCTGTCTGGAATACAACGCGTCTTTCAGCAGCGCCTTCTTGTCCGGCGCGTCCTTGTCATCGGACTTGTTGTCGTCTTTGCCCCAGGTCCAATAAATGCCCGCATACGCATAGTTCTCGGTCTGGCCCGCGATGGAGTGGCCGTAGGCAAAGAGAAACTCCGTATCCGGCTCCTTCTTCAGGTGCCAGTATCCACCCGCATCGATCATGGTGGAACTCTGCGTTTGCGCAGCCGCAAATCCTTCCCCGCCGTGCGAGAAAACCTCGGCCGCCAGCTCGAGTTTCTCACTGAGTTCGCGTTTGAGCAGAAAGCCGCCGTAAGGAAAATCGTGATACCCCGTCTGCGGCACAACCGTTTCCCCGGCGCCACCGTCAAAGAGCCACTTACCCTGGTTCTTTTGCAACCACAGAGGTAGCTTGTACCAGACCTTTCCCACGCCGAGGCCCTTGTCGTAATTGCCGGTAGGCATTTCGAACATCGTGAAGGTGCCGATCTGCGGAGTTTTCTTGGTCTCTTTGAAGATCGCCAGCTTCACGCCGAGTTCGATATCCGTGAGACCTAAAGCGCTCGGACCCGTGCCGCCAGGCAGGTAGACCGGATTATTCGAAGGATGGATGCCGCCCCACGGTAGGATGGCGTGGAGCTGCACTCGAGGTACAGCGCCCCAGTTGAATTCGAGAGCGGGGCCCGTGAAATCCATCTCGGCAGGAGTACCATCCGCCCCGCCGAATATATAGAACTCGTAATGGCGATAATCGACCGGGACCGGGTCGTCAACCTGAAAGGGCGGCCCTTGCGCCCACGCACGCGGCGCAATGAGCAAGACAAGCAGAAAGAATCCGGCTGCAGCCCATTTCCAGGGGAATTTCATCCACGCTCCGGTAACCGCGTTCGCGGCTATCGTGAAGCGATCCTAGAAGTTTGAGCCAAACCCCGTCCAGAGGGTTGTGCAATATTTACATCGCGTTAACCGGCCAGTCCCTGCTTCACCAACTCACTGACAATCCTTCCCTCAGCTCGTAACCCTTTTGCCTGAATCTTCGCTTGCACTGCCTTGATCACGGGCCCCATATCTTTTGGAGTCGGCGCGTGCCCTGACGCAGAGGCATGCTCGGCAATGGTTTCGGTGACCAATGCCTTCAGCCCGGCTTCGTCCAGCGCCTTTGGAAGGAACTCCTCGATGACCACGATCTCTGCAGCCTCCTTGGCGGCGAGCTCCGGCCGATTGCCCTTGGTGAACTGCTCGATGGAGTCGCGGCGTTGCTTGATCATGGTGGTCAGCGTCTGCTGCTCGTCCGCCGGTGTCAGGACTTCGTTTTTTTCGACCGCCTTGTTCATCAACGCCGTCTTGATCAGACGCAATGTGCCCGTACGCTCCGCGTCGTGAGCCTTCATGGCAAGAACGGTCAACTTGGTAATGTGGGCGGCAAGTGCGCCTGGATCGATCATGGCTTCCTCTCTAACTAATCGATCTTACTTGAGGGGCACGGAGCTCTTGTGCGTTCGGATGCGATGACCGAGCGCCGCGAAAGATGCAACAAGCCTTCAACTTCGCTTTCAGCTGGCGCAACCGAGTCTCAAGCCAGCACAGAACTTTTATCCCGCTTCCGCATTTAAGTTAACGGGAGTTAAAGCAATGATGCCTGAATTAAAAGCAATGGCGCTGGCCGGACTTGGATTGATGTTAAGCATCCCGGCATTCGGCGCAGACACGGGCCGCCCTGGCACAGTGAACTATGTCGAAGGCGCCGCCTATCTCGACGGGCAGCAAGTTACGGACAAGAGCATTGGGAACACCAATCTGAATCCCGGCCAGGAACTGACCACACAGAAGGGCAAAGCAGAGATTCTGCTGACACCCGGCGTGTTTCTGCGCCTGGACGACAACAGCGAGGTGAAGATGATCTCGCCCGACCTGACGCGGACTCAGGTCGAACTGGAACACGGTCGCGCAGGTGTAGAGGTCGACGAAGTCCATCCACAAAACAACCTGGATATCATCGACGCCGGAGTTACCACGCAACTGGTGAAGAACGGCTTCTACGAATTTAACGCGGACCAGCCAACCGCGATGGTCTTCGATGGAAAAGCCGCAGTTGAAATCGGCGATGGAAACTACAAAGTCGTAAAAAACCATCACGAGTTCGCGCTAGTGGCTGGACCGAACGACAAGCCGCTGGCAAAAGAGAAACCAGCGAGCTTCAACACAAACGAGGCAAAGGATGACCTCTACAACTGGAGCAGCCTGCGTTCGCAGTACCTTGCTGAAGCCAACAACCAGATCGCAGGCCAATATGTCGGCGGACCTGGTTTCAACGCGGGATGGTACTGGGATCCCTACGCCTACGGCTACACGTTCATCGGGATCGACCCGTTCTATAGCCCATTCGGGTGGGGCTTCTATCCATTTGGCTGGGGCGGTTGGTACGGCGGATGGTACGGGGGCAGGTACTATGGTGGCCGCCGCGGGTATGTCGGCCCCGGGAGAGTAGGCGGCCCAGTGCATGGCGGCCCGATGGGTGGCGTACACGCAGGGGGATTCGCTGGCGGCGGATTCCATGGAGGCGGCGGTTTCGCCGGGGGTGGATTCCACGGTGGTGGCGGTGGACACCGCTGAGGCTCAACTCAAAAAAATCGGCCCTGAAGCTCTCTTCGGGGCCGGTCTTGTTTCCCAGGACTGATCTTCCGATCGATCTACAGGCTGGTGCCAAGATCGCTGCTGATCGCATTGAATGCGGTCTTGATTTCCGAGGATAAACCCTTCATCGCCATAACCGCGCCGAAAGCGATGATTGCCACCACCAGTGCATACTCAACCAAGTCCTGGCCGTCTTCTTTTCTTATAAGATCGTGAATCTTCAAATAAAGGCTGAACAGAAACTTATTCATCTCGCATCTCCCGTTTGCACTGTCTTCAATGTGACCGGCCCAATTCAACTTACGAGACGCGCGGTCCGCGGCAGGACGTTCCAATCTGCTTCGTAGTCTGGATTAAATTCTAGGAATTTCTAGTTTTAGGGTCAATACACGTTTCAGCATTGAAGTGACCTAAGTGTTGCCCTGGACAAGCACCTTTACGCCTTCCTTACGTTTGTTTTCAACCCTCCTCTCTTTTGGGCCTTACTAGAGCGGCCAGTCTGACAACTGAAAGGCGAAAAATGGAACTGGTTGAAGGTTTTCCTCTATTCACATAATCCACAAAAGTGTGTATTCTGTGATTTCTTCGACCGGCAGGCCAATATACCGGTCAAGGGGGACAGAATGTTCAGAAAGACTCGCCTTTATACTCCCGGTCCGACACCGCTGCTGCCGGCAGCGCAGTTCGCCATGGCAGCCGCTGACATGCACCACCGCACGCCGGAGTTCCGCGCGCTTTATCAAGAAGTCCTGGCCCAGCTCAAGGGCTTCGTCGGGACGAAGAACGAGGTGTTGCTCCTCTCCTCCTCGGGAACAGGGGCAATGGAGGCCTCAGTCTCGAATCTCACCTCGCCGGGTGACCGCGTCCTCGTCCTCACTGCGGGCAAATTCGGGGAGCGCTGGGTCGACCTCACCAAGGCATTCGGTTGTGCAGTCGACGTCGTCAAGGCCCCTTATGGCGAGACTTTCAAGCTGGACGAAATCCGCGCTGCCCTCAAGCCGGACCATAAAGCCGTCTATCTCCAGGCAACGGAAACCTCCACCTGCGTACGTCACGATGTCGAGGCGATTGCGAAGCTCCTGAAAGAAGTCGCACCCGACACGCTTCTCGTCGTCGACGGGATTACCGGCCTCGGCACCACGCACTTCGACGTGGATGGCTGGGGCATCGATATCCTGATCGGCGGCTCGCAAAAGGCTGTCATGATTCCGCCGGGCCTCGCGTACCTCAGCGTGAGCGAGAAAGCCTGGGCTGCGATGGAGAAGTCGAAAAATCCGCGCTATTACTTTGATCTGCGCAAGGAGCGCAAGAACGCCGTCAAGGGCGAGAGTGCTTACACGCCTGCGGTGGCTCTGGTGGCAGGTCTCGGCGCAGCCCTCGACTACATCGCCGGGCAGGCCGGCGGCGATCTCGAAAAAGGCCGGATCACCCTGATCGACAATGCACAGTTGAATGCAGCGGCCACGCGCGCCGGTCTCGTCGCGCTGGGCTTTACGCTCTTCGCGCCCACCGCACCGGCAGCCGCCGCTACTGCCGTAGCTGTTCCTGAAGGAATGAACTCCGGCGACGTGGTCAAGATGCTGAAGACGAAGTTTGCACTCGTTACTGCCAACGGACAGGGCGAGATGCAGGGCAAGATCTTCCGAGTCGCGCACCTGGGCTTCTTCGACTATCTCGACACTGTCGCCCTGTTGGGCGCAATGGAACACATTGCGAAGGACACGTTGGGACTTCCGGTCGAATATGGCAAAGCAGTGGCAGCAGCGCAGAGAGTGTACGCAGAAGCGCCGAAAGGATAGCGGGGTTAGCGGGCTTAGCACGAACACAACGGACCTCTAACTTCGCTCTCACGCAAGGAATCGTTATGGCAGAACTATCCTTCGGAGAAAAGCTGCTCATCGCGCGCAAGCAGCTCGATCTCTATCAATATCAAATGGCGGAGAAGTTGGGAGTCCATCCCAACTCCATCACCAAGTACGAGCGGGGCGAGGGCAAGCCGCACGCCGCCGTAGTGCGCATGTTCGAGCTGCTGTGCGAGCAGCAGGGTGTCCGTTTCGATGAGTACGCAGCCGCGTCCGCCGGGGCGGACAAGGGAGACACAATGAAGATCGTTCTGGCAGAGAAAGTTTCTCCGGCAACGCTGGCCGTGTTTGCAGCCGAACCCGGCTGGGAAGTGCTGACGCACGACAAGCTGCCGGATGGTCTACCCGCGGCCCTCGCCGATGCCGATGCTTTGGTGGTGCGCTCTGCCGTGCAGGTAGATGACGCGCTCATGGAGAAGGCGCCGAAGCTGCGCGTGATTGGAAGAGCCGGCGTGGGGGTGGACAACATCGACGCCGAAGCGGCCACGCGGCGCGGCATTGTGGTGATGAATACCCCCGGTGCGAATGCCGTCGCTGTCGCCGAACTCACCATCGCCCTCATGCTCGCCCTCGCGCGCAAGCTGCCGGCGGCCAATGCAACCATGCATGCCGGAAAATGGGAAAAGAAGAGCCTGCAGGGCGCGGAGCTGCGCGGCAAGACGCTCGGCATCCTCGGCCTCGGTCGTATCGGCCTTGAAGTAGCCAAGCGCGCACGAGGCTTCGGACTAGAAATTGTCGGCAGCGATCCGTTCGTCTCTGCAGCCGTTGCGCGTGAAAACGGTATTTCTCTTTTGCCTTTGGAAGAACTCTTTGCCAAGGCAGACTACCTCACGCTGCACGTCGGTCTCACGCCGCAGACCCAGGGTGTGATCAATGCCAAGACCCTAGCGGCGATGAAGAAGGGCGTGCGCATCATCAACTGCGCGCGCGGAGAACTGGTCGATGACGCGGCATTGGTGGCCGCGCTCAAAAGCGGACAGGTGGCAGGCGCGGCGCTCGATGTATTTGCGCAGGAGCCTCTGAAAGATTCGCCTTACTTCGAGCTCGACAACGTAATCCTCACGCCGCATATCGCGGGATCGACGGCTGAGGCCCAGGAAGCCGTCGGCATCCAGATTGCCATGCAGGTGCGTGAGTATCTGAAGCTCGGCGTTGTGCAGAATGCGGTGAATCTCCCCTCCTTGAGTCACGAAGAGTATGTACAGCTGGCGCCGTACATCGATCTTGCCGGACGGCTCGGATCGTTCCTGGGGCAGACGGGCAAGGGTGGCATCGAGGCCATTCATCTCATCTACGGCGGCGCACTCGTCGACGCCAAAACCGACCTGGTGCGCAACGCCGCAATTGAAGGCTTGCTGCAGGGCTCCGAAAATGTGAATCGCATCAATGCGGCGGCAGTAGCCCAGGAGCGCGGCATCCGTGTGCATGAGGACAAGCGCGAAAGTCATCGCGGCGGCGCGGCTACGCTGCTGGCGATCGAATTGCACACCGCGAAGGGCGCAAGCCATGCGACTGCTACCGTCATTCATGACGAACAACCGCGCCTGCTCGAGTTCGACGGCATCGACATTGAAGCGCCACTCGAAGGCAATCTTCTCGTCTGCCGCAACCTCGATGTGCCCGGCGTCATCGGCCGCATCGGCACCATCCTCGGCGAACAGGGCGTCAACATCGCCAACTTCGCCCTGGGCCGCGAACGCGCTGGCGCAAAGCCGGTGAAGGCGCTGGCGGTTGTACAAGTAGACGCGCCAGTGTCAGACAAAGTGCTGGAAGCGCTTTACACAATCGAAGCCCTGCTCGAGGTAAAGCTGGTAACGCTTTAAGACCTGTTGTGGACAATTTTGGGCGGTGGCTCAGCCCATCAAACTCGCGTGACCAAGCCAGCTGCGCACATACGAAGCCTGTCCGACATGGTAAGTCTCGTGGAGCGCCATAAAATTCACCACTCCGGAGAGCATTCCGTCTGCGGAGGGTGGTCCCTGGGTTGCAGGCGTATCCAACCTCTCTTCTGAAGCTGCTTCCATCGCCGCGTTGAGCCGGCTGCATGTTTCGTCCCAGGCGAGCATCACTTCTTTCGGGGTCGGGCAATCGGACGAGTCGATGCATTTGGCGCCACGTGCGTAAAGTTTCATCCACGGCCTCGTGTATTCAGATCCCAGCCGCGCCAGCACCATGGTGCGCGACCAGGCCACGTGGCCCACAATCCAAAGCATGTGATTGGTGTGGTCGCAGGGGCGGCGCACCCACTCCTCATCGGTGAGCCCGTCAATCGTCCCCTTCAGAAATTTGGCGTTCTGGTTGAAGCTCTGGGATGCCACTACGATTCGATTCGAGATCGGCATTGAGTAACCTCTTTCTGAGAAACTGCGCATTCCGTTGCGCACTCAGGTTACATGGAAGACCGATAGCCAGCAGGTGAATTTATTTGCGGATTGTGAGTCGGCTTCTTTGAATTGGGCACGGCAAGACGCCCACCAGGACGCGGCCAGAAGCAAGGCGTTGCATGGCGTGGCTGATAGAGGCAGGGCGTCCTGCCTCGGCGGGCGCAAGGGTTCCCCAGATCATGAACGGGGGAAATCTACCCCCGGTTTCAATTACTCGCCGGTCAATATTTCGCGGGAGGAACTCCTCTGCGCGGCGGGAATTCCTCTATTCGACGGGGTGCGCCTTGCCGTTCTGCAGGCTCTCATCAATGATCGATCGGACCTTGCGATCGGCCTCGCGGGCAATTCTTCCCTGCTCCGCTCCGAGCCGGCCTTGTTCCGCTCCCAGCTTGCCCTGCTGCGCGCCAAGCCGGCCCTGCTGCGCACCAAATTCGCCTTGCTTGGAGCCAATCTGTCCCTGCAAGTCGCCGAGCCGGCCCTGTAAATCGCCAAGCCGGTCTTGCAGATCGCTCAGTTCTTCCTGCGTGATGTTCTTGCCCAACTTGGCTTGCAGCTTGGCCATCGCATCGGTCAGTTCTGCCATCTCTTTGCGCATGTCGGGGGTCGGCACGCTGGCCTGTTCCTGCTGGCGGCCCAGTTCCTCCTGCTGTTTGCCCAATTCCTCCTGCTGGCGGCCGAGCTCTTCCTGCTGCTTGCCCAGTTCCTCCATCGGCTTGTACATCGCTTCGATCTGCGCGACTGTGGACTGGTCGTCGACGAAGTATTCCTTGCCATCGCGTATGAACCAGAGGAAGTCGCCGTGAGCGAGCTTGCGCACTTTGTCGATGTCGCCGGTGTGGATTTCGCCGTTGAACTGCATATGTTCGCGCCCGTTGCCGCTGATGATGGCGTAGGAGTCGCCATCGTCCGCATAGTGATAGGCATAGCCGCGCCCGTGAGAAGTTGAGGATTGTCCCGCCTGTGCAATCGCAAAGACCCGGCCATCAGGTGCAATGCGGGTCACAGAAGCCATGGGTGGAAACGGGACCACGACGTGAAGGGGTGCCAGCACATGAACTGCCGGCTGTGGAGGAACTGCATGCGGCGGCAGGGGCGCTACAACGGGACCGACGATCTCCGGTCCAGCGGGTCCGCCGGTGCGGATCTCAACAGTGGATGGATCAGCCTCCGGACCGGAAGTTGTAACCGATTCGGTCTGCGCAGGGGATTCGGGCTCGGCATTTTCAGCAGGTTGCGCAGCGGGCGCTGGCGCGGCAGCCTCCGCGCGTTGCGCCGATGGCGCGGGCTCGGCTTGGGGCGCGGTCTGTGCCTCTTGGGCAGCCTGCACGCGGACGAGAGCTGTAGCGCCGTAGAGCGCGACCGGCACAAGCAGGACAGCGATCAGAACGCGACGGCGTCCTCCCGCGAAAGCCTGACTAAACGCGCTGGCATTGAGCAGCCGCTCAATGCGACGAGAGAGACTACCTGTGCGAGCCATGGCGACTCCTATGGGGGTTGGGCGCGGTGCGGCCGCGAATTCGAGAAGGATCTGCGCGTAAGAAGTGCCACTCGCGGCTTGCTCCAGCCCGGCGCGATCGCTGATGGTTTCGGCCAGATCCGAGAGTTTGCTCTTGAGCCACCAGCCGAGTGGGCTGAACCAAACTAGCGCGGCATAGAGCGCGGCAAGCAGTTGCAAGTAGAAATCGCCCTGTCGAATATGAGAGCGCTCATGAGCGAGTACGATGCGGAGTTTTTCTGCGTCCCAGTCAGCGTAATCGGCAGGCAGAAGAATGCCGGATCCGATAGTCACCGGAGAAGAGACGCCACGGCTCGCGCGCAGCGGTAGTCCGGCAGCGCAAGGCGGCATGTCTTCGAATGAGACAGGTTCCGCGGTTTGCCAGAGAAGCAGCGCTGTAGCCAAACCGTAGGAAAGGCGCAAAAGCAACGCACCGGCAATGCCAAGATAGACAAGCCACGCGATGGCGGCCGCGGAAATTGCGCTGGGGCTGCGCACGGGTGGGATGGAAACCGTAGAAACTGGAGCGCCCGTGTATACATCGGAGATGACAGATGCAGGGGCAGGGCCGGTGGTCGTGGGCTGGAGCTCAAGTTCGGACTTATCGAACGAGGGCGAGACAAACGCGGAAGCTTTTTCAGGCTTCGCGATTGCAGCGGACGCAATCGGCGGTTCCGACACAAGCGAAATTGCAGGCTGCGGAGCCGGGCGCCAGGTCTTCAGCAAATTGATTGGATGCGGCGGCAGAATCACGGCGGCGTTTGGGGGCAAAAGCTGCCAGCGCGCCACTTGAGGCGCCAGAATCGGCATGAGCAGCGCCGATGCGAGAACCAATCCCCAGGCTGATTTTTGAGCAAGCACATTGCGCACTCTGAAGGCGCGCAGCCCGGCCCAGACAGCGATGGCGAGAAGCAAGGAGCGAAGAGCAGCTTCAATCAGCGTGGGGATCATGATCAGGCCTCCTTTTCGGGGACGGGGCAGCTTTTTGTGCAGCGGCGATGTGTTCGGCGAGGCGACGCAGTTCGGCGCGGTCGAGAACCTTTGAGTCGACCATACCGACCAGCAACGCTTCCACCGAGCCCTCACAGAACCAATCGACAATGCGTTTCACGGCGCGGCCGGCGACCCGTTGCCGCGACTCGGCAGGACGATAGATGAAGGTACGGTCTTCGACTGAGTGTGACACGTAGCCCTTCTCTTCCAGACGGCGCAGAACGGTGCGCACGGTCGAGTCCTTGAGCCCGCGATCGAGGTCTTCGCGTACTTGCTCCGCAGTGACTTTTCCGAGGCGCCAGATGATGGAGAGGATGCTGCGTTCGAGTTCGCCGAGTTCAGCGGGATCGTGGCCGGATTGAGTGTTACTCGCCATAGTGTTACTGACTGTAACACAGTAAGGAGGTGAGCAGGCAAGAAAATTTTTTCGCGCGGATTGATGCGCGGAACTCCCGGGTCTCGTCCTTCGTATGTGCTTGCAATGACGCGTGGTCTCTTTTCGCCTCGAGCATGGACGCTGTTCGCGCTCTTGGCGATTCTGTGTGTCCCTTCAATCCCAGCCCAGGAACCTTCGCCACCGGCCGGAGCATCGGGAACCACATTCCGCGTTTCATCCAATCTTGTGTTGGTAGACGTGATGGCCCTGGCCTCTGCCGATGGGCATCCGCTCGGCACATTAACACAAGACGATTTTCAAGTCTCCGACAATGGCCATCGGGTCGCGATCAAGACATTTGATAGCGGGTCTGCTGCTCGGCCGCTCGTACTATGGTTCCTGGTGCAATGCAGCATGCAGGATTGGGATGCGCAGGGGTCGGGCCTGTTTCGAGGCCATATCGATCTCCTCGATCCGGCCTTGAAAGACCTCGACAAGCAGGATACTGTTGCCGCCGCTCACTGGTGCGACAACGGGGATGCCGCGGTGGATCTGAAACCGACGCCGAATCTCAATGAATTGACCAGGACACTGGAGCAGGTGCTCGGTCCGATCATTGATTTGCCTTCACACAGCAGGACTGGAGAGGTGGCACTGCAGAAGGCCCTGCAGCACATCGTGGACGCCACACGCGAGTCAGCGCCCGAAGCGGTACCTGTCGTGATCTTCCTCTACGGGGACTATTCTGCAATGCCGAAGTCTGAAGCCGACCACTTCATCGATGAGTTATTAAGAACCTCCGCCATCGTTTTCGGTATCAGAGATCGCCAGTCACCCCAGATTCCATCGTTCTGGACGTCACAGGGGGCTGTCGCGAAGTACTTTACAGCTCAAACCGGCGGCCAGTATTTAATAGAAACGCCCGAAACGTATGCGGAAGGCCTGGAGGAGATCCTGCGGCAGCTTCATTTTCGCTACGAACTAGGGTTCAGGCCAAAATCGCTAGACGGCAAGCGCCATAAGCTCCGCGTCACACTGCGGGGCCCCGCGAAAGACCAAAACAAGAATCTGCGCCTGCGCTATCGCACGGCGTATGTGCCGATCGGCTGAAGCGAATGAGCAAATAGAAAGCGCCGCGACGATGCCGCGGCGCCGACGCCTGGTTGTCGCTTCCTCAGGCCCGGCTGAGGTAAGCACCCTCGCTCGTGTCCACCTTGATTTTTTCGCCTTCATTAATGAAGGGTGGCACCTGGACGACGAGGCCGGTCTCGGTCTTGGCTGGCTTGGTGACGCTGGAGGCGGTCGCCGACTTGAGCCCCGGTTCGGTTTCAACGACAGTGAGTTCGACGGTGCCGGGCAGCTCGATGCCGACGGCCTGACCATCGTAGTAGCTGACATGGATCTGGAGATTGGGGGTGAGGTACTCGACGGCGTCGCCGAGGGTCGAACCCTTGAGCACGGTCTGCTCGAAGTCTATTGGGTTCATGAAGTAGTAGTCGTCGCCGTCGGCGTAGAGGAACTCCATGAGGATTTCGTCCACAACGACGCGCTCAATGGCGTCGGCGGACCGGAAACGGTGCTCGAACATGGCGCCTGACTTGAGGTTGCGCAGCTTGGCCTGGATAAAAGCGCGCAGATTGCCCGGCGTGCGGTGCTCCACCTTAAAAACCAGGTGCAGCTGGTCGTTGTGCTTGATAATCATGCCCGGACGCATTTGAGTGGCGGGAATCGCCATAAGAAGAAAACTCCTTGCTGTGCTTGCGTTTCTCTACGCGAAATATCGGCTGTAGCCCAAACTTCATTGTAACTGAGGGGCGCATGGGAAAATGAGCAACCCTATGAGGGTTGCAGGCGGGACCTCCGGCGGCTATCGTTTCATCCAGAGCATGAATGAGGGAAACCGCAACGGGATTTTGGACGCGGTGCCGGTGACGGCGCTGTTGCTGCTCTGTCTTCTCTGGTCGCTGGGCTCGCTGCGCTCCGACTTGTTGCCGACAATATTCGGGGCTGGTTTGCCTAGCTTTGAGCGCGAGGCCATACACCTTAGTGCGTTGGCAGCGGTAGCAGGGCTGATCGCGCTCGTGACCGGGGCGGCGTGGCCGCATGGCCGGCAAATCTGGGATGCGATTCTGATCGGTTTGGGATTGTTTGCTGTGCCGGCATTTTTCGGCGAGGCCGCGAAAGACGCGATTCCTGACCTGACCCGTGTGGCGCTTTACTCGCTGGCGCCCGTCTTCGCGGTTGCGTTTGAACCTTATCTCGGACGCTTGTCCGAATCACAAAGCAAAGGTGGCTTGCTGGCTGCGCTGGGCTGCGTGATTGGAACGTTGGGCGTCTTCCCCCTCCTGATTCCGCGCACGCTGGAAGGCGCGGGAGCCTTTTTTGCAGTCATTCTTGCCGTGGCCTGCGTAGCTGCTACGAATTGCCGGGCCGTGCGATTCATGTCGGAATTGCCCGATAGATCCGGAGCGGCAGTGGCGGCCATTGCCGGCGCGACCGCGGCCGCAGCCCTGGCGGCGGCTAGTGCGATCAGCGAAAAACCGGCATGGAATGGGCCGTTGGTGGGACCGGAGATTGCCTGGACCACTGCCGTGGAGTTGCCGGCGTTGCTGGTGCTCTTCTGGCTCATGCGCCGCATGTCGGCAGTGCGCATGACCACTCGCTTTGTGGTGGCGCCCCTGATCGTCAACGTGGTGGGATTCCTGGTGCTGCGGCCGTCTCTTCGCTTGCGTGCCGGCCTTGGGATTCTTCTGATCGCAATTAGCGCAGGCTGGCTGCTGGTGGCACGCGAACAAGAAGAGGAAGACGGGCCCCTGCCATTGAACTTGAATCAAGGTTAAAGTCAATCCCCAGCCAAGTCTCAGGTCAAACGTTTTAGCTCCAATTTTCGAATTGGCGATCTTATCGCTCATCCGCTAGTATTGCCTGCGGATTTTGTCGTGGGTCTGTTCCCGCGCCCAGGAGTTTTGACCGATGCGTTTTTACCCCTTCAACGTGCGTGCGGTTGTTCTTTTCGCGATTCTCGTCGTCCCGGTCTCGGGTGCATCAATCGGACGAGCACAGAACGGATCATCTTCCGCGGGCCCCGCAGATGCTCCTTACAAAAATGCACGCTTGCCCGTGGATCAGCGGGTGGCAGATCTGCTGAAGCGGATGACGCTGGAAGAAAAGGCGACGATGCTTTCAGGGTCTGGATGGATGGAGTCTGCGCCGATTGAGCGTCTCGGGATCCCGGCAATCAAGATGGCCGATGGGCCGATGGGAGTACGGTCGTGGGCCGGCAGCTCGGCGATTACGAGCGCGGCAAATCCGGCCGTGAAGGTGGAGACGACGTCGTTCCCATCCGGCGTCGCAATGGCCGCCACGTGGGATACCGAGCTGGTTCAGCGCGAGGGCCAGGCGATCGCCCAGGAAGTGAAGGCGCTCGGTCGCGACATGATCCTTGGGCCGACCGTGAATATCAATCGCCAGCCACTCTGGGGACGCAACTTCGAAGGCTACGGCGAAGACCCCTATCTCTCCGGACAACTGGGCGTCGCTTACATCAAGGGCGTGCAAGGCGAGGGCGTGATCCCTTCGCTAAAGCACTTCGCCGCAAACAATGAGGAGTACGAACGCCATCGCGTCAATGCGACCGTCGACGAGCGCACTCTGCACGAGATTTATCTGCCGGCGTTCAAGGCAGCCGTGCAGGAAGCGGATGTGTGGAACGTGATGTCCGCCTACAACAAGGTGAATGGCGTGCACTCCGGCGAGAACGATTACCTGCTCGACCAGGTGCTCAAGAGGGAATTCGGGTTCAAGGGGTTTGTGGTGTCAGATTGGGGCAGCACCTATTCGACCGCACCGACAGTGAATGCGGGCATGGATCTCGAGATGCCTGGTGGCCCGCCGATGCAGAAGTGGATTGCGAGTCCGCGCACAGTCGCCTCCGGAAACGGCGATGGCTGGCTGGTTCCGGAGAAGGTGTTGGCGGAGGTGAAGGCCGGGCAGATCACCGAAGCCGCAATCAACGACAATGTAGGACGGATTCTGCGCGTGATTTTCCAGAGCGGCATCTTCGATCATCCGCACATGGGCGGCGGCGAGGTGGACACGCCGGAAGAGCGCGCGGTAGCGTTGCAGGGCGCGACCGAGGGTATTGTGCTCTTGAAGAATGACGGCGGGCTGCTGCCGCTGGATGCAACGAAGATTCATTCCATCGCGGTGATCGGGCCGAACGCTGCCGTGGCGCGGACAGGCGGAGGCGGAAGTTCGCTGGTGCGGCCGAAATATGCAATCGCGCCGCTGGATGGGATCAAAGAAAAAGCTGGTGGCAAGATCCAAGTGACGTATGCGCTCGGCGTCGGGATGGAAGGCGAGGATGCCGCGCGGGATACACCTGAGGCACGCGCCAAGGCTCTCAAAGAGGCCACCGATGCGGCGGCGAAAGCTGATGTGGCCATCGTGGTTGTAGGCCGCTACAACAAGCTCGAGTCCGAAGGCTTCGACGTGAAGACGATGGATTTGCCGGCTGGACAGGATGAACTGATCCAATCCGTCGAAAAAGCGAATCCGCATACTGTGGTTGTGCTGAACACGGGTGACCCAGTGACGATGACAAAGTGGATCGACACGACCCCTGCGTTGCTGGACATGTGGTATGGCGGGCAGGAAGGCGGGCACGCCCTGGCGGCGATTCTCTTTGGCGATGCAAACCCGTCCGGCAAGCTGCCGGTCACGCTGCCGAAGCGCTACGAAGACAATCCGGCGGCTGCCAACTATCCGGGCAAAGACCTCGAAGTGAATTACGCCGAGGGCATCTATGTCGGCTACCGCTACTACGACACGAAAAATGTGGAGCCGCTGTTTCCCTTTGGATTTGGGCTGAGTTACACGAAGTTTGAGTACAGCGATTTGAAGCTGCAGAGGACTGAAAACTTCGGAAGAAATTTTGGCCTCGATTTCACGATGAACGTCCGCAACTCCGGGTCGCGCGCAGGCGCAGAAGTCGTCCAGCTGTACGTGCATGACGGCCACGCCAAGATCGATCGGCCTATCCACGAGTTGAAGGGTTTCCAGCGCATCGAGTTGCGTCCGGGCGAGAAGAAGACAGTTACGCTCCTCCTGAATCGCGCGTCATTGTCATACTGGGAACCGCAGACAAAGGCATGGCAGGCAGATCCAGGGACGTTCGAAATTCAAGTAGGAGCGAGCTCACGCGACATCCGGCTAAGATCGAATTTCGAGTTTGAGAAGTAGTTCGAGCTGTCTCTTATCGCGGCGGCTCGTAAGGCTCAACCCGCAGCATATTGGAAAGAATTCCGCGCTCCTCAGGACTGAACGTATTCTGATAACGCGCGGAGTTCAGCACCGTGTCGCGCTGATCGGGTGGCACTGACCGCAAGTCCCGGAACGCACCTTTCATCATGGTCTGGCGATCGGCTGGCAATGTGGTCCAGCGCCGCGCGGAATCCTGCACCTGCGTGCGCTCCTGCGGCGACAAGCGCTCCAGATTCTCAGCTCGCGCCAGGCGCCTTTCGCGTTGCGCTTCAGGCATCTGGTCGACGCGGTTCAACTGCTGCACGAGCCTTTGCTGTTGCTGCGGAGGCAGGCGATTGAAGCTCGGGTCGTTGTGAAGCATCCGTTCCTGGTCCTGCGCGGGAATGCCGCGATGCGCATTGAGCCAAGCGCCCAAGTGCCCCGGAGGGGCATACGCCGAGCCAGCACCGGGATAAGCAGGCCGCGCATACCCCTGCCCCTGATAGGTTGTGCCTGGATTGGCGGAGCGCATGCCGGTGGGGGGATTGACGGGCGTGGGTCGATAGCCTCCACCCTGTGGACCAACGCTACGATACTGCGGGTTACCGTAGACCTGGGGACTTGACTGGGGCCTGGACCGCGATCTGAACTGCGGCCGAACCTGGTTGCGGTTCGGCTGCATGCGAGGGGCTGAATAGCGCGGACCCGGGTTGGAGTGCGGGGCGATGGGGCGTTGGCCGCGCGCCAAGGCTGAGGGCAGGCACAGGAGCAGCGCGACAGCCAAGGTCAAAGCCGTCCCCTGCGCCCAACTTACGACGCCCGCATTTGTTGCCCCCTTCATGGAATTCCCCTAGCCCCTTCTCAATCGAACAAATCAATCTTCAAATAGATAAACACCTCAGCTCGGATTTTGTTTTTCGAGCCTAGTTCTCGTTGTTATTGTCGGTACTCGAAAGCGCCTCAAGCTGGTCGAGCAGCTGGGCGTTGTTGTCGAGCAACTGCAAATCGTGCACCACGGCGGCCTGTGGCGGAGCGGCGGCCGGCTGTTCCCAGTTCGTGATGCCCAGATACGTTCCACCGCCTAACAACAGAACCACCGTGAGCGCCATAGCAGCCAGAGGCCGAGTATGCAGATGGGGTCCGTAGGTAAAACGGGCACGCACGTTCTCAAACCAGCCTGCGGGCGCCGCCCGGCGCTCCTCGTTGAGGCGCGCATTCAGGCGAGTCATGAAGTAGGGACTTGGCTCCGGCGCTTCCCACGTGTCGAGCAGCGCCATGGTGGCGCGCAATTCCTCTAACTCCGCCGCGCAAGGCTCACAGTCCGCAACATGAGTAGTCACCTTAGCAGGCGCAGCATCCGGAGCGAGCAGCATATCGGCCAGCTTAGTCTCCATCGCAGAGCATTTTTTCATCTTCGGTTCCATTGTTACTACCCCACTCCCCGCCGGACTCACTCGCTTCTAGCTCAGCCTTCGCCCGGCTTCAATTCCTTAGACAAAATCCTTCAGTTTGTCCCGCAGCGTCTGGTAGGCGCGAAACAGCAGCGACTTGGTCGCCGACTCACTGAGTTTCAGCACGTCCCCGATCTGCCTGTAATCCATCCCCTGGTACTTGTGCATCAGCACCGCCATCCGTTGCCGCTCCGGCAGCGCCATCACATGCTTCTTGATCGCCGCCATGCGCTCATTGCGCAGCAGGTTCTGCTCCACGTTCGGCTCATCGTCGGCGACATCCGGCGTCGTACCCGTTTCCTCGTCCGGCGAGTCCAGATAAATCGTCGACGCCGACCGCTCATGCTTGGTGTCCCGAGCGTGATTTACCGCAAGGTTGGTCGCAATCCGGTAGAGCCAGGTGGTGAACTTTGCCTCGGCCCGGTAGCTCTCCCGGGAGCGGTATACCCGCAGAAACACTTCCTGCGCTAATTCTTCGGCAACAGCCTGGTTGCGCACCATCCGGAAGAGAAAGTGAGTCATGGCCCGGTAATGCTTTTCCACCAGATAATTGAAACCCGATTCGTCGCCCGCCGCCACCCGCAGCATGATCGCCGCGTCGCTCGACTCATCCGCGCCGTAATTCGGCAGAACACCGGTCGCGCGGGGGTCCGGCCGTGAGCCGGCGCCCGCTCCCAGTGCCGGTTTGTCCAGGACCAGGGTTGCCATATCTTCACGAACCCCGTCGGGGTCCGAAGGTTGCGCTAAATGATCAGTTTCCTTGGTTGAATTCGCACTTTCGTGGGGGTCCTGGTGAGGCTCAGGACAGGCCTCGTCCCCCAAACGTTCGCCAGCCCGGTTTACGCCCCCCTGAAAGGCCCACATCGCCTCTCGGGGCGTCCATTTGGAGCCGGACGAGACGGAGCAGGAAAGGTCGGGAAAAGCCGGCTCAAAGCCTCCCAATCCAGGCCCAAAAAGTCCGGGAATAGAACGTAGGGCTGCGTCGCCGTCCAATACGGGATCGTCTGCGGATCGGGGCGGTCTGGAGTTCCAGAACATTCGTTGCATTGCGCAGATGCCGGGCTCCAGCACCGACTGGTGGCACCGTTGGTCCCATGGCCTCGCTGGTGTTACTCTACCTTACAGAGGCGGCTCCGCCTCGTCCGGGCGCTTAACTCAGCGGTAGAGTGTCACCTTCACACGGTGGAAGTCGTAGGTTCGAATCCTACAGCGCCCACCATAATCCCTTCAAAATCATGCGATTCAGTCGGAAGAGCTGTGGCCGCCGTCCCCCACGATGCGGCCTTTCCCGTGCATCCACAGTCGCGCAATTGCGCATCGAACATCAAAAGCGCGGACTACAACTTTTGTTCGACCCCCTTTTACTTTGAAATCCGCATCGTAACTGAAGCAATGTGCGCAATCGGTGCGGCTAGCCACGGGTTTCGGCGGGCGGCCTCGCGAACAACTGAGCGATGGGTTTCGCGCTCATGAGCACGCGGAGAAGCGGGTCTATAGCCAGTTTGCGTTCTTGACACTGCTGTAAAGCAGGCTGTAAAGCAGGATCGACCTGCCCGGGAATCGAGAAGAACGGAGGGCCCATGCAAAAACGGTTCTGTGAGGACGGACTCAGGCTGGACAAAAATTACTTTGAAAAGACCCGAATCTGGGTGAGCGCGGAAGCAGACAAACGAGTCGCAATCGGAGTAAGCAGAGGGGTCGCCGTCAACGAGTGGAACGACATTGCGCGCCGTGCCGACGATGCGAAGCATGGTCATGAACAAGCATTGCGGGAGTATATGGAGCATGTGATCGCCTGCCCGGTGTGCAATGCGCACTTGCATGTAGCTTCGGGCGAATATCTGTCGCAACGGCTTCACTGACAACGTCGCTGGGCCGTAGCCGCCGACTCTTCCTACTTCACCAGCTTCATAGTGCCCCAGTTATAAAGCTGGAACTCTCGAATGTGCGCCTCCGAAGTACTGGAGAGAATGCTGAGGCGGGCCCGGCTTGCTTTCACCAGCGGAAATGCATCGATCTTCTTATGACCAATCGCCTGCGCTAATGCAACGCGCACCCACTTGCCAGACTTCGCATCCCAAATCTCAATTGCGTATTTCTCCACGTGCTGGCCGTCGTTGAGCCATTCCATGGTGAGCGCGTGGTCGAAGGTCACCGGCCTATCGAAGTCGACCTCAAGTTCGGAGTGATGCGAGCCGGGAGGAGCTGACCAGAAGGTGTCTGGATCGCCATCGAGCGCTGCCTCGACTGCAGGCGACGCAGGCCGATGATGCAACGCCAGGTTATTCGCTTCCCTCTCATGCAAGGCCGCACCGAGCTCGGCGAGCCGCTTGGCATCGGAATCCGGAATCAGGCCCCGGTTGTCGGGCGCGACCCCAAGCATGAGCTGAGCTCCGCGGCCGACGGTGGCGTCATAAGTGGCCAGCAATTCGTCAACGCTCTTGAGTGATGATTCGTCGTTCGGGTGCCAGAACCAATGCTCTTTGCGCAACGGCGTATCGGCCTCGACGGGCCGCCAGCGAAGGTACCCATGCCGGTCGATCACGTTCCAATTTTCGTAATCGACAACGCCGGCCTCGTTCCCGACCCAGCGCGCATCGCCGTACTCAAACAACGCCGTATCGGCGAAGACGACAGTATTCGGTTGGTAGGTCCGGAGTGTCTCGATGATCTTCTTGAAGTTATAGACGTGACCTCCCGATCCGGCTCCATCCAGCCAGAATTCGACAAGGTCACCGTAACTCGAAGCTAACTCCTCTAACTCGGCGTTGTAATACACGTCGTACGCAGCAGAGTCCTTGTACTTCGGTTCATGACGATCCCAGGGCGACAAATAGACCCCGAAGCGCAGACCGTACTTCCGTGCTGCGCGTGCTACATCGCCGACTACGTCCCCTTTTCCGTCTTTCCATAGACTGCTGCGCACACTGTAGTCGGTCTGCTGGGTCGGCCAAAGACAGAAGCCATCGTGATGCTTGGCGACTAAAACGACGTATTTTGCGCCAGACGCATGAATCGCCTGCATCCACTGGTCCGGATCGAACTGAGCGGGCTTGAATACCGAGGGGCTGGCCGTGCCATCGCCCCATTCGCGATTAAGAAAGGTGTTCGTCGAGAAATGAAGGATGACACCGAATTCCAGATCCTGCCACGCGACCTGATAGGGGGCCGGAGCCATGTTCGCCGGAGACTGTGCCATGGCCGAAGCTGTAACAAGAGCGATTCCGACGAGAAGGGCCGACTGCAAATAACTCTTCACGATATTCCTTTTACCACTTCAAATCCTTACTGCGAAACGAGTCTAGCTCAGCTGCAGAGATGCCGCGAATTCTCCCTACTAACAAATATCCTTCACAAGCCGGTGCATCTTATCTTCCTGGCTTTCGAGCGATTCAACGAGCTTGAATTGTGTTCGGCACCGATCGAGGTTATGGCCTTCGCGATGAACCTTGAAGTAAGTATCGCCGGAGAGATAGTCGGTGAGGAAGCGGACGCCGATCTCAAAAGTGATAAGTTTCCCAGAAAAAGCCAAGTGCCTCTTTTCCGCGTTGGTCAAAAAAGTGCCGGCTGCTTCGAGATACCCACGCACCAACGCTTCGAACATGGAGAAATTCATCTCCACTTTGGAAAGATCCCGCTCGTCTTCCATCGCCGGACTCGTGGTGGTGCGCACCATGTCCCCAAAATCGTAGGCAGCAAGACCCGGCATAACAGTGTCGAGGTCGATGACGCAGATGCCTTCGCCGGTGGCGTCGTCCAGCAGAACGTTGTTGAATTTCGTGTCGTTATGCGTCACGCGCTCTGGCAGGTTCGCGGCCATCAAGACGCCAACAATCGATTCATGCTTTAGAGCGAAGTCGATCTCCGCCTTCGCGAGAGCGGCGCGGTTGGCTACATCCGCCGTAATTGCTTGTTGTAGTGCCTCAAATCGTTTCGTCGTGTTGTGGAAGTCCGGGATGGTATCGTGCAAGCGCGGCGCGGGCAATCCGGCAAGCATCTGTTGAAAGCGCCCAAAAGCCCTGCCCGCCTGGTACGCCTGCTGCGCAGTTTCCACGGCATCGTAGGATCGTGCGTTTTCAATGAAGCGGTACGCCCGCCAATAGTTTCCACCCTCGTCCATGTACCAGGCGCGACCGTCACGCGCTGGAATCAGTGAGAGCACGCGGCGATCGCTATCCGATTGTCCATTGAGTTGTTGGGCAAGGTGCGCGGTGACGCGCTCGACGTTTTCCATCAAAGCAACAGGATTCTTGAAGATGTGATGGTTCATGCGCTGCACGATGTAGCGCATCTCTTTGCCATTCTGTTGAAAGACGGCGCAGTAAGAATCGTTAATGTGCCCGCTGCCATAAGGTGCGGCGCCGGTGAATTTGCCATCGATTGCAAAATGGCGCGTCGCTGCGCCCACGGAATTTTCCTGATTCATGCCCAGAGTCTTCGCGGATAATAGCCGCCCTCCACGAGGCGGCGAATGCTCTCCAACGCGCGCGGACGATCTTCGCGATACGTCACGCCAAACCAGGCTTCGCCGCCGCGCAGCACTCTTACCCGGGCCTGCCCGGTCGAAACCAATTCATTCACCGTGTTGGGAATATAGCATTCGGCTTTGGGGTCGCCCGCATTCAATTGCAGAAATTCGTGGAAATGGTCACGGAGCAGCGGAAAAATCTGCGGAGTAAAGCCCCACATGTTCATGGAAACAGCTTCGTCGCCGCTGAGTTTAGTCTCTCTTCCGTCAGAATCGACGTTCACGGCATGGCCGCCGACCCGTTCGATGCCCTTCAGCTCGACAATGTGCTCCAGATACCCGTTCTCGTCGACAGTGCAGACTCCCCGGGCGACAGTGCCGAAATCTGAGAGCGTATTGCGCAAAACAAACGAGATCATCGCGTAGTCCGGTGAACCCGACTGGAGGTGACTCGCAAGTGCGCGAAAGCTCCCGGCGCCATAGAAGTCGTCGGCATTGATGACGGCGAAGGGCTCATGGATCGTCGTCGCTGCCATCAGGATGGCGTGGGTTGTGCCCCAGGGCTTGGTCCGTCCAGGAAGGATCGCATCCGCCGGCACAAGTTTGTCGACTTCCTGAAATGCGTACTCCACCGGAATGCGCTTATCAAATCGAAGACCGATGGTCTCCTTGAACTGCCGCTCGATTTCCTTGCGAATGACAAACACGACTTTGGCAAAACCGGCGCGCCGGGCATCGAAGATCGAGTAGTCCATCATCGTTTCCCCTTCGGGCCCGACCGGGTCGATTTGCTTCATGCCACCATAGCGGCTGCCCATGCCGGCAGCCAAAACGAGAAGTGTGGGAGCATTCATGGGACACATCCTTTCCCCGGGTGTCGTTAGTGCGCGGAATCCCCAGGCAGGATGTCGAGCGTGAGCACTTCGAACGGCGCGAGATGAAAGACATGTGCCTCGTTCGCCTGAAGCACGATCGCGCGGCGCCCTGCGTCGTCTTTCCACGGGCTTTGGGCATGATACACCTGTGCGGCGTTCACAGGCAGTTCGAAAACTTCTCGCAGTTTGATTCCAATATCTTGCGCATGATCGTTGGGGTTCCGCAGCACGAGGATGCCTTTACGCGGCGACCATGAAGCCCAGCCATAGACCTCGAGCCAGGCAGGATCGCCGCCTACCCAATGAGTATCTTTGAGGACATCTGCGTTGGCCCGTGACCAGTTCGCGGCTTCGGCGAGATCGTCCCAATTGGATTGGCTCAGCAACGACGGCGTAATGTACATCTCCTGCAGCTGCGTGCCAGTGCCAAAGTAAGAGCGGATCTCGTTGCGGAAGTCGTTGCCTGGGTCCTTATCGAGCTGCTTGTGATCTTGGGCAAAAATCAATCCGTGCAGCATGAGCGAATTCAGCGGATAGAGCGGGCCGTTCTGCACCACCCGTCGATAAGTCTCCCCGTCGCGATAGGTAATCCAGCGCTCGCGATACGGCCCAACGCCCGCAGTCGAATCGTCATCCCCGCCGCGCCAGATCGAATCCGCATACAAGAGCCAAAAGGGCGATGGCCACGTGCCGGTTGTTAGGTTAATGAAGATGTCGGGCTTGGCAGCGCGCAATTCGCCGATGAGATGAATCGCCGCGGAAAAGTCGCTGTCGAACTGGCTGCCAGGGAAGACCGAGTCAACGTTGCCCGTTCCATCAAACTTGAAGTGATTCACGCCGTAATCGCGCACCATCGAGAGACAAACGTCGCGGAAAGCCGTGTAATACTTCGGTCCGGAGAGCGCATAACCGCCATCGATGATCTCGTATCCAGCGGCTTTTCCGAACGCGATTCGCTCCTGCTTCGGCCCGTCATAGCCGCCCCATGGAGACATCCAAACGCCGGGGCGTGCGCCAAATTTGGCCGCGGCCTCACGAATCGGCAGGAATCCCTTGGGGAAACCGTCGTTGAATCTCCAAAGGGATTTGTGGTTGTCCCAGCCGTCGTCAAACAGAAACGAATCGAGCTTGACGCCGCGCTTTTCCGTCAGTTCCCTGCCGAAGGTATCGACGCGGTCGAGTGCCTTCGTCTGATCATAGGGACTGAAGTAGCCGAGGTCGTACCAGGAGTTGTAGTGCAGAAATGTCCGGTAAGGATGGGCCCGTTCGCGCTCGATATAGGCGAGAAAGTCGCGCCGCATTTGCCCCTCGTGAGCAACCCCAATGACCGAAGAGTAGACAATTGTTTGCCCAGCACGCAGCGGGAGATCGCGATCTATCCACGCCGTGGCGCGGCCTCCGGTCACCTTGCTGTGCGAGAGTGGGTGCTCGAACCCCAGAAAGAGATTCCCTGCCACAAGGGGCGAGCCCTCCACCGAACCGCTTACATGTGCATCGGGAAGGGCCAGATCGATGAGTTCCACACGGCTGATCGGAGCATCCTGGCCGACCGCCCTAAACTCCAGGAACTGCCTGAGGTAAGTCGAGCCGTCGTGCAGGACGATCGACCACACAACATGCAAGGCGTGGTCGGCGCTATCCAGAGCAATCTCAATCTCGGCGCCTGCGATCTTATCCGATGCGCGCGATGCGTCTGGCGAAGGAACCGTCTTGATTACGTTCGGTTGAAGGCTGGTGGTCAAGTCCCCTGCGCGCCAAATCGATCCGTCTTTGAAGAGGATGGCAAAGGGTGAAGGAACGGGAACGGATGTTCCGTGCAAACGATCGGTGATCACGAGGCCTGAGAGTTTCCTATCCTTCATCGACACCCTCGCGCCGATGACCCGATTCTCCAACTGAAAGCCGTCGTCGGATGCGCTGATAGCGGCAGGCCCTGGATCGTCGACTTGCTGTGCGCGGGCTCGAATGCATGGCATGGCGAGAATTTCCGATGCAAGGGCGCAGTAGCCCGCAATCCGAAACGCTTTCAGCCAGAACACGTTGCCGATCCTTTCAAAAACGAATTGCCAGTGTATCGCACAGGGCGTTGACGAATGCTGGGTGACCATCTCTCTGAATCAGCAGTATTCGAAAAGGAGGCGACCCACGTTCGGCACGAAGTGCTCTGGCCCGGGACACTCGCCCTATGGTATAAGCCAAAGCACCCCGCACGCGCTCGTGCAGATTATCCGAATTGCAAAGGAAATCCGAACCATGAAGATTCCATTCGCCAAAACCGGGAAATATTTGCTGCTGCTCTCGTTTGCCCAATTCGCAACGGCTGCTCCCGCGCAAACTCAGTCCGCTGCTTCTGCCCAGACCCAAATATCCGAAGTACCGCCGGTGAGCATGGGACTGTGGCAAACCGAGACCAGCTCCACCGTGACCGGACTGGAGAACACGCCGATGGCGGGGATGGCGAATGCTATCGGCCGCGCGCATACATCGCAGTCCTGCCTCACGCCAGAAAAATGGAGGAGCGACATTCAGGGGTTCAATGCTAGGCAGCAGCACGGCTGCACCCTCTCCAACGTGCACCAGGATTCCCACGAGGTGTCCTTCGACCAGGCCTGCACTTCGGGGCGCGGCGGAACAGATAGCGCGCACGTCGATATCCTCATCGACAGCAGCGAACACGCGCATGGGACCATCGTCATGAAGGTCACGGACCCTGGCCTTCCGCAAACCATGACCATCAACGTGTCCATGGTTTCAAGCTACGTCAGCCCTGCATGTGGAGATGTGAAACCGGGTGAAGGAAAAATGATCAAGTAGCGCCGGAAAGAGGCGCGCCTGGACATCATGCCGCGCTGGCGATAGCGACGGCGCGTTCGATGGTCACTACGGTGATATCGTCCTGTTGGCCAAATTGCTTTGCCGCTTCGACGATGTTCGCGGCTGGTTCGGTTGAGATTTCGCGCGCCCGCTCGAATCCGAAGAGCTCGCCCTTTACGCTCTGAGCTTCAACCACGCCATCGGAATAAAAGGTAAGGCGGTCGCCCAGGGCCATCCGAGATTCCGTGGTCTGGTAGAGCGCACCGCCAGCCACGCCGAGTGGCAGCGCGCCGGGCAACTCCACTTCATTCCCGTTCAAATAAGGCGAAAGATGACCGGCGTTCGCTAGAAGCACGCGCCCGTCGGCTGCGATACGCGCCACAAGCGCCGTCGCAAAACCTCCGCCAGCACGGCCAACCATGCGGTCATTCAGGTTGGCAAGCATTTCTGCGGGATTGACGGTAAACTCGGCAACGCCGCGTATGGCGCCAACCAGCACGGAGACGAGCATGGCTGCGGGCAATCCCTTGCCGGCAACATCGCCGACAACCACAAGCAATCCTCCGTCGCCAATGCAGAGGATCTGAAAGAAATCCCCACCTACTTCCTGTGCGGGTTGGTAGATGCTCTCGACGCGATAGCCAGGGACGGTGTCGGTTTTCTCGGGCAGCAGGAGTTGCTGCACCTGTTGCGCGGCGGCCATCTCGTTCTCAAGCTGCGCCTGGCGGATGCTCATGCGCGTCGAGCGCAGGAGCATGATAATCGCCAACGATAGCGTCGACAGGATTCCCGAAATGTGATCGAGAGACACCGCGAATGGACCGGCCGGGTACCGATCGATCAGATTCAAGCCCCGCAATGCGACGGCGCGCGAAGCCGTAAATTGAAACAGCACGTCGAATCCAACTTCCGCATAGATATAAAGACTAAAGAGCACCACGGGCACGAGGAGAATGCCTGCCTCGCGATTGCCGCGTCTCCAATGAACGACGAGGACCGTCGGGACAATGACGGAGAGAAGAATGATGAACGGCAGATTGCTGAAGAACTGAAAAATGATCGGGAGTATGAGGAATTCCTGATCGAGAAGTCCGCTCAACACGTTCAGCAGGCCAGCCGCGAGGAAGAATGCCCGCCAACGCCAGCCAATACGTTGATGGACAAAAGTCAAGTACAACGAACCCCAGATGTAAGGCGATACAACACGGAACAGGATCGTAAGAATCGACCAGGACACCGGGATGTTGCGGAACGAAGAGATGACGGGCACGGGTAGCTCCGCAAGAGTCAATGCACCAACGGCAGTGATCCAGAGATACTCCGTTTGCCGCCGCTGCGCGGCAAACAGCACCAGGGCGACGAGACCGAGAGCAATCCGAAAAAGGCTGTCGAGCCAGTCGAGGGAGTGCTCGCCGATCGCGCTGAGCCAGTCTTCGCGATAGAGCGTGTCATACGACCCAATGACCAGATTGGAAGCATAGTATCCAGGAGACTGCCCGTTCCACTCGCCCTTTGCCACGTGGACGCGCATGGCAATCACGATGGAGCCTGAAGAAAGCATGCGGCTTGGAATGAGCGCCAGCATATTCGCGGCCAATGTGTAGGGGACGAAAGGCGTAACTTGGCCGGAATGGATCAAGCGCTCGCCATTCACGTAAATCTCAAATGCGCGGGAGATATTCGACTCGTTGAGCGCAAGCCCGGATTGCTTTGGCTCGACCGTCAGGTGAAGCCTGTACCAGATAGTCGGCGGTTTTTGCGGGTAGAGCGTACTAATCGAAGTGTGCGGATCGAACAAGGTCCAGTGCGAATCGTCGAAATCCGGCTGCGCAAAGACGGGATCGTCGCCAACCTGGACGAGCCATTTCGCGTCGAGTTTCGCGGGTTGACGGAGGTCCCCGGCATCGAAGCTCTGCGCAGGCGCGCACGATCCGCCGAGACTCAGTGCAAGAAGCGTAATCAATACAAAACGCCGGCACAAGACCGCGGTTGGTCGGTGGTTCATGAGATTCCTGCAAGCCTGAAAGATTCAATTCACGGTACCATCTTCCCGTTCGCCTCCCAAAGCAGAGTCTCACGAGGCAAACAGACTGATGGGGTCGAAATGTCCTTTCAGTGATACGTCGCGCGACCCTACGAACTAACTCTTGCGCAGGAAGTCGCCCCGGTTGAGTTCCGGCGACTTTCAAAAATGGCGGTCAATCTTGTAAATAGATTTAGCGCGTCTCGCCAGTGCGCAGAATTGCATCAATGCGACGGCTATAATGCCCGGTGAGTGCGTTCCAACGGACAATCACAAGTTCCTTGAGCATCTGCAGGCCATCTCGCAGGTAGCTCATTCGCGAGCGCTCGTCATGCGCCCAGCTCACAGGAACTTCCTGAATCCTGAAACCGCGCTTGAGGGCGATAAAGAGAATCTCCGGGTCGAAGCCCCAGCGCTCGATGGTTTGTAGCTGAAAGACAGTCTGCGCCGCGGCGCGCGTAAATGCCTTGAAGCCGCATTGCGTATCGGCGAACGGAAGCCTCATCACCATGCGGCAAACCGCGTTGAAGCAGCGGCCAAAAAACTGCCGATAGAGCGGCTGACGATGGGTCTGACGGCTGTTGGCGAGCCACCTCGACCCGATCGCAATGTCAGCGCCGCCCGCGATAGCACCGAACAAACGCTCTGCCTCGACGATCGGCGCGGACAAATCGGAATCGGTGAACATCACGATATCGCCCAGTGCGTGCAGAACGCCATTGCGGACGGCGTAGCCCTTGCCGCGATTGGCTGGATTTTCAAGCAACCGGAGTTCCGGCGCATTGCGCGCAATATCGAGAACCAGTCGCGCGGTTGAATCCGTGGAGCCATCGTTGACCACGATGACTTCAGCATCCCAGCCTTTTTCCCGAATACAGGCGATAACCGACTCGAGGGTTGCAGGGATCCGCGCGCTTTCGTTAAAAGCGGGAATCACAATGCTGTATTTCGGATACTGTGACACGTTCTCGCCCCTCGAGCGCGTCAGCCTCGATATTCAAGGAAGACAAGGGCCATGATAACGCAGATCAAGAGCCAGCTTGGTGCGAAAAGCCCGAATTGCAACTTTTCAGCCATATTGCTGACTCTAAAGGATGAAGGTCGCTTGGCCCTTGATTTTTGGCGGTAGGGCGCGGACAATCCGGTTATGCTATCTGCGGAGGTTTCAACAACATGACAAAGGCAGATCTGGTAGAAAAGGTCACCCGGCTGGGCGACCTGACCCGCCGCGACGGGGAGGTCATCGTAGAAACGGTATTCGATTCTGTGATTTCCGCCCTGCAGAGCGGCGACAAGATCGAGATTCGCGGCTTTGGCTCGTTCCGGATCCGCCAGCGCAATCCCCGCATTGGCCGGAATCCAAAAACGGGCGAACGCGTCGAAGTCCCCGCGAAAAGGGTGCCTTATTTCAAACCTTCAAAGGAACTGCGCGATCTGGTGAACCCCTCGGAGGCAGCGAGCGCGGCTTCTTGAAACCTTGGAGCCAGCGAAAGCCGCTTCGCTCATTTCATTTTCTGACGATAGGGTGGGCTGAATCGAGGCCGTAAGCCGATGACGCTCATCATTCGGCCGGCATGGCCTTGCGAGGCGCGGTGCGAGAAGAACAAGTCAGGTCTGCAGTTGGTGCATCCTCCAACCACACGGATGGCGCCCGGCTTTACACCTGCATCGAGTAGCTGGCGCCGATTCGCTTCAATCAGATCGAGATGCAAACTTGGGCCGATCGGCGAGTGTCCCGGGGCGCGCTGCGTAAGAAAAAGCATCGGGTACTTCGTGCGTACCGGGTCAGTATCAAAAATCTCTTGAAAGAGCGCACGCCCGTAAGTGAACTGCGACTCGAAGGCGGAAAGCACTTCTTCCCCTATTGCATAACAGCAGGCGCCGATACCGGGACCGATCGCGGCGATCAGATCCTGCGGCTTGGAACCGAATTCCAGACGCATCTTGCCCACACCCAATTCGACGATGCGCTGGACTGTTCCGCGCCACCCAGCATGAAAGGCTGCAACGATTCGCTGCTTGCGATCGGCCACCAGCACCGGAATGCAATCGGCCGTCTGTATGGCAAGAAGCAGGCCCGGTTCAGCCGTGATTAGGCCATCGCCTTTACATCCCCGCGACGAAGACCCGTCGCTGGGGACCCCGTCCTTACACCCCGGCGACGAAGACCTGTCGTCGGGGGCCCCGTCTTTAAACGCGACTTCCTTCCCATGCCCGGGAGCGGCAACCACAAGATTCGAGTGAAACTGGCGCACCGTAACCAGTTGCGTCGTGGGATCACCGCTCACAGCATCGGCCAGGAGGCGACGGTTGGCGGTTACGAAATCACGGTCGTCGTGAGCAGTGAATCCAAGATTCAATTCGCCCGGTGCGTCCTCCGCACAATACGCGCGACTGACTCCGCCTCTGCGCGTGCTGAATCCGTGCCACAGCCAAGGCAACTCGTTCCACTCAGGAACTTGCAGCAGATGCACGCCGTTGCCAGCGATCACTGGGTTCGAAGCGGGTTTCGCCAACTCCTCAGGCATGGCTCGGTCTATCCGCGCAGCCCTCTCGGTCTTGGCCGTCCGACGGCTGCGCACCAGTCCCGCTTCACGGAAAAGTGCGTCAATCCGGCGGAGATCGGTTTTATTCGGCGTTTCGTGCGAGGGATGCGACGGGGGCACAGCTTGATTTTAACGGGGGAAGGCTATCTAAGAGGCGACAGAAGCAGAGCGAATGGGCCTGCCTTCCGGCAGGCCCGCTCGAGAGGCGTTAAAAGGGAGGGAATCCTGAGGGGTCAAGAGAAGGGGTCCGTTGAAGGACCGTCAAAGGGGTAGACCTTTCTTGGAAGGGCCATAATTCGGGGAAGCCTCTGCTTGTTAACTGATATGACGCCACCTTCCGGAAAAAGGTTGCTAGAAGTAAGAGAACTATCGAAATAGTTTTCCACATTGTGCGCGCCGAGCCGCCAAATCCAGACAAATGCAGCGCTTCCCGTTCTCTGCGCGGGTACACAAAAGCTTCACTGATCGGTTTGCTTACTTCGGAAGGCTTCCAGCGGCCGTTCACGATCTGCTTCTGGATCGAAAACAAATTCTTGAGCCGGAGCGGATTAGTCATCGAGCCCGTAGCGCCTTTTCACATTTTCCAAAGCTGTAGGGCTGATTAAACGTGCACGTAGCTCGGCTTTTCGTTTCTTGGCCACCTCGATTGAGACAGGATCACTGGCGACCCCGTTGCGCAGCCGGGCAGAACCCGAAGGTTTAGATCGAGCCTTCTGATTCTTCTCGACGCGCGTCTTCCACGCTGTGCGCAGCGCACCGAAGAGCAGGTCCTCACTGGCCTCCGCGAGCCGAACATGCGTCGCGCCATTCTTTCCCCACCCCCCCGCAATCGGGATAAAAAGACTCGGCTGCTCCGCGACAAACGCGGCTTGCTGCTCGGGGGTCAGCATCAGGTTGCCTAATCCTTGTTTTTCAGAAGCAAGCGTTGCAAAAATACGCCCACCTACGCGGAAATCGACCTGGCCCATGTGCGAGCCTTCCTCCGCACCCTCGAGGCTAAGCGCAATACGGCGAAAATCGGATGTAATCATAAAAAGTTCGTCATCTCACTTACTAACGTAAGATGCAAAAACTGACTAATTTGCTGTGCAAGGCCGGAAAGAAGACCAGTCGATTCCCTGCTGGAATTCTTCATCAGGCTGAAATATTGCGCTGAACGTGAACGCAAATTGCGATGGGCCATTGGCATCGAGGTGGGCGATGCGCCGCTTTGCTTCATCAATTCCAGGAATGTGACCGGCGGGCACCCACCACAGCGCCGCGTAGGCGCCGGCGAATTTCTCAAACCACGCGTACCGTTGCCGCACGAGCTCCACGTGCACTGTCTGGTAAACAAAGTGGCGCAACGCCTCGACAGACTCCCACACCGACATGTTCAGCAACGTGCGTTCGTCCTGGAAAGGACGTAGGTAGGTTGCGTTGCCTTCGCCCGTCTGCAGGCGCCACACAAAGCCAGGGCTCGCATCCGCGAGCGCATTGATCTCATCGAGCCTCTCAACGAAGCCGGACATAATGGGATCACTGAGTTCGGCACGAATGCGGCCGATGTTGACCTGGGCAGCGTGATACTGGCTCATAGTTTCTCCCATCACCAATGTCTGGAAAGAGCGGCTACGCGTGAACCCCCAGAAGCTCGCTTTCAAACTCTTCATTCAGCCATTTTGAAAATGCAGAAAACTCCTCATCGCGACCCAGAAAATCGCGCACCATCTGTCGTCCCGGTTTTGACCCGCCTTGTTCCAGCACCGTCTTGCGATACTTCGTGCCCGCCTCGCAACCAAGCAAATCGGCAGGATCGAACTGCGCAAAGAAGTCCAGCGCAATCACCTTATCGAAGGCATAGGTGTAATAGTTCGACGAGTAGCCTGTGAGATGGCCGAAACTCGCATACATGCGATTGCCATCGATCCACGTCCACGGCTGCAAACTCTGGTAGAGCCGCTTCGTCGTTTCATCCAGATCAATCGCCGCCGGATCCTGGTCATGCAGATCGAGCGAAAGCGTGGTGTAGTAGAGTTGCGCGCGCACCCAATCCGCCCGCCCAAACGCGCTCGCGCGTTTTAAGTCTTGGATTAGTTTGGTGGGCAGGACAGCGCCCGTCTCGTAGTGCTTGGCAAACGCCTGCAAGAGCTTTTCGTCGCGGAAGAACTCTTCCAACATCTGTGAAGGGACTTCGATGAAGTCCCCCTCGGTCGCAAATCCGGAGAGCCCGGCCCACTCCGTTTGCCCGCCAAGAATCGCATGCATCAGGTGACCGAACTCGTGGAAGTAAGTCACGACATCGGAGTACTGCATCAGGCCCGGATCATTATCATCCCCACCCGGGAAGTTGCAGATCAGCGCAGCCTCGGGCAGATAGCGCCCCCGCACACCGGTAACCACAGGAGCCGCCGAAAACCATTTGTCCTTACCCTCGCGCGGATGCATATCGAGATAGAAACGGCCTACGATCCTGCCTCCTTCCACCACGTCGAACGCAGAAACCGCAGGGTCCCATGCGTGTGCTTCCGAGCGCCGGAACTCTACCTTGAATAGCCGCGCCGCAGTTTTCAGCACACCGGCTTCCACTTGCGCATACGGGAAGTAGGGCCGCACCGACTGCGAATCGAAATCGAACTCCGCCCGCCGAAACTGCTCGTACCAGTATCCGCGGCTCACAATGTCGATCTCTTTGACTCCTGGCTGTCGGCTTCGCGTGAAATCGAGAATCAATTCGTGCTCTCGCACAGCGCCTTCGCGGCTCGCTTCATCGAGCTTCGCCAGGAACGTTCGCACGTTTGCCGCCGATCCCATCATCTGGTCAGCAGTGGCCAGGTCGGCCCAGCTGCGGAAGCCGAGAACCGTCGCGATCTCCTGCCGTGTGGCCAGCAGATCGAGCAGTATCTGCTTGTTTGCCGGATACGCCCGCGTATTGTAAGCCAGAAACATCCGCTCCCGCAGTGAAGCACTCGCGGCAAACGTCATCACCGGCTGCATGTCTGGCGGATCGGTGGTCAGAATTACCCGCCCCTCGGCGTTGGCCGGATGCCGCGCAAGATAATCCGCCGGCAGCCCTTCCAATTCAGCAGGGAGCGCTTCGATGGTCTTCGCACCCTCCTGAATGTTCCGGCTGAAATCGAGCGAGTGCCGCGTTGCCTTTTCGTGCAGAGCTTGCAAACGGTCGCGCGTCGCCTGATCCTGATCGACGCCCGAAAGCCGATAGCTCAACAGCGTGCGCTCCACGTAATGTTTGGTCGCCGCATCGGCGCCAGTCAGATCGATCGCCGCCAGCGCGTCATATACCGCGCGATTCAGGCTTAGAGCACTCCCGACCATCGAAACCCGCTGGGCTTCCATCTGCGCCTGGTCGCGCACGGCTTTATCTGCAGCGACAGAATTGAGAATTCCGGCCTGCGCGCCCGCCAGGCTCAACTGCTCGATCGCGGTGTCATAGAGACGGAGCGAATTCTCAGGAGTGCGGGGCCCTTCAACCGCGAGCAGCGCGGCAAGAGCGGCTTGGTGCGCCGCGAGGCGCGAGGCAACCCAGGCGGCCAGCGCTTCGGCAGAACCAGCCCCTCCGGCTTCCCAGACATGGATTTCTTCTGTGACCGCAGCGGCGGCCAGGGTTCCAGCAGTCATGATCGACTCGGTCCTCCAAAGTCTAGGGTGCCATAACGGGCCGGGGTTTGCGCTTGCGAGATCGCTCCCGCGACTTTAAATGCCGGACCTCTATACCAAGTTGCGCCCAAGCCGCGAGGGTGAACGCGGCGGTTCGAACTTCGAAGTCTGCTTTTTACTCTAAGAGTAATGCACACTGTTGTTTACGGTGTGTTCGTCTATGGCTGGCCAAGGCGCGGCGGTCGTCGCCACCCTCCTTTTGATCACGCTGATGGCCACTACTGTACCCACATTGAGGATTGCCGCGATCGATCCGGCAAAGACGCTACGCGACGAGTAGAACCACACAGTAGCGGTGCTTGGTTGCCCCGGCCATTACGAAAAGCGACACTGCGGTGCGTAGTTCTCCGGTTGCATCCGGCCCGCAACCCATCTAATATGCGTCAATTGAGTGATGCCGCACGCTATTGCCATCGCGACTCCTACCCCCGCCCCAGCCGCCCTCCGGCTGCGGGTAGGCAAGGTGTGCGTCGCCGTCCAGGGCGGATCGCCAGCCGAAATGGTGAATCGAGCAGAGGCTGCGCTGAGAGATGTGCGCTTCTTTGAGTTCCGCCTTGACTCGCTGCCCAAGCCGGCCGTCGCAATTCCTTATCTGAAACAGTTCCTTTCCGAGCATAGGGATGTGACGGCGATCGCCACGTGCCGCCGCAAGGAGTATGGCGGCAACTTCACCGGGGCACTGACGGCGGAACTGGCAATCCTGTCGGACGCCGCATCGGCCGGCTGCCAGATCGTCGACCTCGAAGTAGAGTCTGCCGAAGAAGCCAAGCCCGCACAGATCGCCAAGCTGCGCGCCTCGGGAGCAGCGCTGCTCGTCAGCTTTCACGATTTCACGCGCACGCGCAGCCTGGAGCAGGTTGCGGACCGCATCGAGCGCTTCAAACCTGAATACGTGAAAGTGGTTTCAACCGCGCGTTCCCTCGCAGACAATCTCGCCGTTCTTCGCTTGATTGAGGACCACTCGCTTTCATCGCATGTCGTCGGCATCGCCATGGGAGAAGAAGGGATTCTGAGCCGCGTGCTTGGCCCGCGCGCCGGTGCGGCCTTCACGTTTGCCTCGCTCGCCGATGGCGTTGAGACAGCGTCCGGCCAGATGGCGGCGCGCACGTTGCTCGATGTCTATCGCATCGAGCATCTCGATCAGGCGACGCGCATTTTCGGCGTGGCGGGCAATCCGATTGCACATTCTCTTTCGCCGCTCATGCACAACGCCGCGTTTCGGCGCGAGATCGTCAACGCGGTGATGCTGCCGCTGAAGGCACGTTCGCTCGACGATCTGCTGACGGTCGTCCGGGAATTACCCCTCGCCGGTGTCGCCGTCACCATGCCGCTGAAAGAGGAAGTGCTCCCACATCTCGCTAACATGGACCCGCTCACGGCGCGCATCGGAGCCTGCAACACGCTGCGCACGGGAGCAGACGGGAAACTTTACGGGTTCAACACCGATGTCGCAGGCATCATTCGACCTCTCGAAAAGCGTCTGCGCCTGAAGGGCGCTCGCGTCGCTATCCTTGGCGCGGGAGGCGCGGCGCGTGCTGCCGTGTTTGCCTTGGTCGATCAGGGCGCCGAAGTTTTTGTCGTCAATCGCACGCATGAGAAAGCGGTCGCCCTTGCGCGCCAGGCGAAGGCAAAGTCACTCAAGCACGAAGCCTTTGCCAAGCAGCGCTTCGACGTGCTCATTAATTCCACGCCGTGCGGAATGAAAGGGATCAAGCAGGCATTGCCGATTGCAGAAAATGAGCTCAACGCCAGCCTGGTCTTCGATATGGTCTACAACCCCATCGAAACACCGCTGCTGAAGCTCGCGCATTCACGCGGCATTGCAGTGGTGAGCGGCCTGGAAATGTTCGTGCAGCAGGGTGCGCGGCAGTTCGAAATCTGGACGGGCAAGCCAGCGCCCGAAAACGAAATGCTTCGCGTAGTAGAGCACGAACTCCGGCACCGCGCGTGACGCTACTCCGGCGCAACACTTGATTAGTTGTTTGTGCCGCATCTGACAATCACAGATGCATGTGATAAGGCTTCTCCTGCTCGTCCTGGGATTGACTACTTCCACCACCAGACCTAGCATTCACTCGATCATTTCCGAGTCTCCGGCATCGCTCTGCACGGCAAGACTGTAAACAGCTTGCCCAAAAAATGCCTCAGAAAAACTCGTAGGCGCGATCCTCGCCGCCGGGGTGTCAAACGAAGTGAAGCTTAAGGCAGCAAGGTGGTTACTGGATGAAACGCACAATACCTTTCCTTCTGCTCCTTATCGGACTTTCGCTACCGGCACTCGCGGCGAAGCGCGTAACCGTAGCCGAATTGGAGCAGGCGCTCGAACAAATCCACGGCAAGACCGATGCCGATGCCGCATGGCAGGTGGCGAACCTGCAACTGACAGAACGCCTCTCCGCAGCTGCCCTCTCTGAAATGCAGAGCAAATTACCCGGCGACCAGAGCAAGAAGGCGATGCAGGCATTGGCCGACCAATCTTTATTCCTCGACCCTCCACCGTCGGATGTATCCGCCAAGCCCGCGCCCGACTTTGCCGAACAACGTCGCATCATGGGCCTGGTTGTCGCCTACGTGCGCGATGCCATTCCACGACTGCCGAACTTCTTTGCCACCCGCGACACAACCAGCTTCGAAGACTCTCCACAATTGCAAACGCCAGAGTCCTACATTCCCTACGCTCCCCTCCATTTCATCAATCGCTCCCAGGTCACGATGCTTTATCGCGCAGGCCGCGAAGTCGAGGATGCGGGAGCCAGTCGAAACAAAAAATCCGCACCGTCGCCTCAGGGTCTCACCACGTGGGGTGTCTTCGGTCCCATTCTCAGTACCGTTTTGCTCGATGCCGCGCAAAGCAAGCTCGCGTGGAGCCATTGGGAGCAAGGGCCGGCAGGCCTCGAAGCCATCTTCAGCTACGCGGTTCCAAGAGAAAAATCCCACTACGAAGTGAACTATTGCTGTGTCGCCGAGATCGGAGCATCCGTCGTTGCGAACGTTCATCCATTTCGCCAACTCACCGGCTACCGCGGCGAGATGGCTGTCGATCCAGCCACCGGAGCCATCCTGCGCCTGATCGCGGAGGCGGAGCTGAAGCCGACTGACCCCGTTTCCAAAGCCGACATCCTCGTCGAATACAGCAACGTCGAGATCGCCGGAAAAAGCTATATCTGTCCCGTGCGCAGCATCTCCAGCGCCATGGCGCAAACCATCCAGGTGGATCCCCGCTACAAATTCGCGCTCGCTCGACAGATGCAGCCAGTGAAAACTTCGGTGAACGAGGCCACCTTCGAGAACTACCACGTGTTCCGCTCCGATTCTCGCGTCCTCACCGGCGAGGAAGCCAATCTTGCTCAAATCTCGGATCCGCACGACGCTGCGGCTGGACTCCCGTCGATGGCGGCAAGCCCGCTCCCCAGTCTGGGAACTCCAAAACCAGCAGATACGCAAAACGCCTCCGAGTCGGCGCCGACCACTTCGGCAGAGACCGCAAATGCTGCGACACCCGCCCCAATTCCCACGCCCGAACCGCCTGCTCCTGAAATCGAAGTAGCTGCAGCCGCTGCATTGCCAGACACTCCAATCGTGTCGAAGCCACCCGATCCGAATTCAGCCTTTACTCTGCGCACCACAACGCGTCTCGTCGATGTCTCACTCGTCGCTTACGACAAGAAAGGCCATCCTGTAACCGATCTCAAGCCCGAAGACCTGGAAGTCTTCGACAACGGACAAAAGCAGACGATCCGCTTCTTCGGCCGCGCCAGTGGCGAAGCCGAACCCGCAGCAACTTCGCAAACCTCACCTGCCTCGACGCTAACCGAGCCAGCATCTTTCACCAATCGCCCCGCACCTGTGGGCCAGACGCCGACTACCATCAACGCAAACACGACAATCCTCATGATCGACGCCTCCAATATTGCGTTTGGCGATTTCACTAGTGCGCGTTCGGAGATGCTGCGCTTTCTTAAATCATTGCAGCCCGAGGAGCGCGTCGGCCTCTACATCATGAAGGGCTCTTCGTACCAGATTCTGCTTGAGCCAACCGCAGATCACGCCACAGTCGCCACAACGCTGACCCACTGGATGCCCAGTGCGCAGGACCTGGCCCGCGCCCAGAATGAAGAAGAGCACAATCGCCAGCAGATGGAATACACGGCCAAAATCACAGACTTAGTGAACGTAAATGGGAACAATCCGACAGGCGATACGGACGCGTTCGCAGCCATCGATCCAAAACTGCGCAGTCTCGGCAGCAAGCCGGAGAGGGACGCTCTCGTCATGATTCCGGCGATTACCCGGCACCTGGCGGCTTTCGCGGGACACAAGAGCCTGGTGTGGGTTTCGAGCGATAACGTGCTGGCCGGCTGGAGTGACCGAGCGCCGAGCATCGAGAAAGGAGACAAATACATCGATCCCCTTGCCCTGCAAGCGCAGGAGGCCCTCGACGAAGCGCACGTCAGCATCTATCCGCTCGACACCTCGCAGCTTGAGGCGGGCGGTGTGTCGGCTGCTCTGCCCAACGCCAGCGTGCAGGTGAACCCGGCCGCGAGCCCCATCGCCGGGACGGCTGGGCTTCCGCCTTCCCAAGTGAGGGAAGTGCTCGAGGCAGAGGGGAAGTCCCAGCGGAACCTCTATCCCGGCCGTCTGTCAGCCCAGATGCAACAGGACATGCACCCCATCCAGGGTACTTTCCGCGAATTGGCCGAAGCCACCGGTGGCCGTGCCCTGCGCCGCGCCAGCGATATCGCTGCCGAGCTCAATACAATCGTCGCCGATGGGCGCGCCGCATACCAGCTCAGCTTTTCTCCGGACCAGCCCGCTGACGACCAATACCACCTGATCAAGGTGAAGGTCATCAACGGTCGCGACCTCACGCTGCGCTATCGCACCGGCTACCTCTATTCCAAGGAACCGGCCACGCTAAAAGACAGGTTCCGTCAAGCAATCTGGCAGGCGCGCGACGTAAACGAAATCGGCTTCACCGCGACACCGTCGTGGAACGAAAAAGGCTGGACGCTCTCGCTCAACATCGCCGCGACCGATCTCGAGGTGGCGCAGCAGAACGAACGCTGGACCGATCAGCTTGACGTTTTTATTGCGCGCCGCGACGATAGCGGTCTTCATGCCCAAGTCACGGGCCAGTCAATGAGGTTGCAGCTCACGCCCGCTACGTATCAGAAGGCCCTGCACGATGGAATCCCATTCGACCCCTTGATCGAGGGAAACACAGATTTCAACTCGGTACGCGTCGTAGTCGTCGATGAAAACTCAGGCCGCATGGGATCGGTGACCATACCCTATGCGGCGTTGAAGCATGCCCCTTAAGGTGCGGAAGAGTTGTTCTGCTGCTTCAGCTTGTCCGTCTGCTGCTGAATCAAATTCTTCACGCGGGCGACACCGCCATACTCGTGCAGAAGGTTGAAGCCAAATCCCGTGCCGAATTTGATCCCGTATCCTTCAAAGCTTTTCCCGACGGACACGTTGCGGGCGGGCAAATAGGCATCGGCCAACGCCGTCGACATCGCATAACCGAGCAGTACGGAGTAATTCGGCATCGGCGGTCCTCGATCGCTGACTCCGACGAATTCGCTGCGCAATGCCCGCCAGATTCTTGACTTCGCCGTTCCCGAACCCTTGCGAAAGTAGCGCGGATCCTGGTGAAACACTGAAGGCACAACCGCCTGGGTGAAAAAGAGGGTTGATGCCACATTGGCCGCGTTGTACGCGTAGAGTTTGCCAAAGCCGGACGCTCCGGGACCATAAAAGGGCCCCACTCCCAGAGACCGATCGAAGAGTGTCGTTACACCTGCTCGAATCGGAGATGACAAATCGATTGTCGAGCGGTAGGCCAGTTCGAATTTCTGCTTCACGGGCAGGGGTGGTAGGGTCGCGTCCGGATCGTGCACCGTGTCGTATCCGGCAAAGAGAAGCGACGCGCGGTTGTGCGGAAGGGGTGCCTCAGGCAACGAAGGATCGATGCGAGCCTGCGCGGCTGCTATAGGCAAGCCAAGGAAACAGGCAAGAAAAATGCGCAAGACAAGCATTGCGAGTCGTGGATTCAAGACACACCCTCGGCATAGAACACCCTGTGAGCTTTGAGTCCCGCAATGATCGAGAGGTTGCACAAATCGCGAATCAGCCAAGCGCGCGGAAGGCGCGGTGTTCGATTGCATTGAACGGAGAGTTTGAATCGATACCCGCACAAGCAAGGACCGTGCTTGTGTTGCCGCGGTGCGACAATGCTAGACTTCCCCTGCATTCAGTCCCAGGTAAAACGCGCCTTGAATTCCCGCGAATTCAAGCCCGCCGGCGGTCTCGGGACACTGGAGATAATCCATGGGCAACCTTTACTCAACTTCCGCCTTCACCCGTCGGCGTTTTTTGACAACTGCTGGCGCCGCAGTCGCTCTCTCGCGCAGTGCTTGGGCTCACGGCGGCCGCGCATCCGCATCCAATCGCGTCACCATCGGCGTCATCGGGTGGGGCATGATGGGGCCGGCCAATACCAAGGCATTTCTTGCGGAAGGTGACTGCCAGGTGGTCGCCGCATGCGACCTGCATCAGAAACATCTGCAGGCCGCGGTCGACACCATCAACACCAGCTACGGGAACAAAGATTGCAAGGCCTATCACGACTATCGCGAACTGCTCGCGCGCGACGATATCGATGCAATCATGATTGCCATTCCGGACCAGTGGCACGCCATTGTGGCGACAGAAGCAGCAGCACGCAAGAAGGATATCTACGGCGAGAAGCCGCTGGCGCGGACCATCGCGGAACAGCGAGCCATCGTGAAAGCCGTGCAACAGAATAACGTCATCTGGCAGACCGGCTCTTGGCAGCGCTCTCTGCCGCAGTTTCACAAAGCCGCAGAGATCGTCCGCAACGGCCTCATCGGAACGGTCACGCACGTTGAAGTGGGTCTGCCCGGCGGGCATCATGATTTTCCCGGCACCGTTCCGGCGTTGCTCGCAAAACTTTCGTCGCTTCCAGACAAGATCACCAGCCCCGCACAGATCGTGCCCGGAACACCCGCATGGAATCTAGCGGTCACCGAGCCTCCGGCCGATTTCGATTACGACCGCTGGATCGGCCCATCCAAAATGGAACCCTACATCGAGCAACGCGTCTATCAAAACTGGCGCTGGAATTACAACACCGGCGGCGGGCAGTTGATGGATTGGATCGGACATCATGGCGACATCGCGCATTGGGGCATGGGGTTCGATCTCTCCGGCCCATCGGAAGTCGAAGGCCACGGCGAGTTCCCTGCAGCGAATGCCGTATGGAATACAGCGACCAAATACTCGGTCGAGTGCACGTATCGGAAGGAAGTCACACAGTATCCCGCCGACGTCACAATGACGATCGCCGGCGGTTCTCCCGCGATCAGCATGGGCACTAAATGGATTGGCACCGATGGATGGGTGTGGGTCGATCGGAGCGGCTTTGATGCATCCAATCCCGAGTGGGCAAAAGGCGATTCGCTGCCGGACGACTTACGCAAGGTGAAGTTGTACGAATCCCATGAGCACCGGCGCAATTTCCTCGACAGCGTGAAATCGCGCAAGCCAACAATCACGCCGGTCGAGGTCGCACATCACTCCACGATTCCGGGCCATCTCGGCTTGATCTCGATGCTCGTCGGTAGAAAAATCCATTGGGATGTTGCGCAGGAAACGATTCTCAACGACCCCGGCGCAAGCGAATTGCTGACGCGCCCGTATCGAGACCCGTGGAAGCTGGCCTAGGACGGGCCGTCCAGGCAAACGCGGGCCTAACGGCCGCAAACGGATCACTCTCAAACCCGGGGAACCCCCAATGCGTCTGACGCAAACTGTCGATCCTACCGGTGCTTTTTGCCTTTGGAGGCCTTCGCCTTCTCGCCTTTTTCGCCGGGCTCATGCATGGTGGGGATCGGCGCCATGTCCGGGCCGATGCGGCGCACCGATGTGTCGCGCATCGCGTAGTGGATCGTCCGCGGGGCAACGGGCCGCGCGATGCCGGTGCCGGGCTCGATGGCCAGATCGGGCGAACTGGAAACCAGGAAGCTGAATACCGGTTCGGTCCCCGTAGCAGCTTGCTCTGTGCTTACCTTCACCGGCAAGAAGCCTTGGATGGGATGAATGCGAAATGCGGTCTCGTACCGGTGGTGTTTCAAGCTCCAGGTGAAAACGCGAATTTGGTCGAAGTCGAAAGGCAATCCCGCCTTGGGCGGGGCCAGCGCAGTGACGTACTCCGCAACCTCGTGGTCCGCAGTGTTCGCTTCATCGTCGTGGACCTTTGCGAGCACATACGCGCCAATGATCCGCTGACCTTCCGCGTACTGCGCCACATCGTCGGGCACATCCACATCCACGCGGCTGCCGAGCACCCATCCGGCACGTCCCTGGTTGTCGCGAATCAGCCACCAGTCTTCAAGCACCGGCGGCTCCGCTTCCGGCTGGGAAGGCTTTGCCAGGTTAGAAGCCGCCTTGTCCGCGGGACCCCGTTCGACGCTGACTGGAATAGCGCTGATTCTGTTATCGGAATTCTCACGCGGGAAAACCGAAACAGCCGAAGAAGCAGCCGCCTTCACCACCGAAGCGCGTACCAGCATTTGCACCTTGATGTTCCCGGCTAGCAGGTAGAAGCGGTCAGTCTCTCGGCCGGGGCTCACGTGCAGATAAATGTCGTCGCGCAAAGTGCCGGTTGCAACCACGGGATCGTTCTTGTGCTGGTTCGCCAGTTGCACAAAGGCGTCATAAGCCTTGGAGTCAATCACTGCGCGATCGGGGATCCAGCCCACTTCGTTCTTGGGCGTCTTCACCCGGTAGAAACGGCGTCCGCGCTCGAGCACCTCGAGAGGTTCGCCGTTCGTCACTTCGCCTACGCGATTGGAAACAGCGGCAACGCGATCGCGCAGGTACATCTGCCGGGTCCAGACATAGACCGTCTCGTGCTGCTCCTGTCGCAGCTTCAACCTGGAACAACCCACCGCAAGTGTAAGGAAGGAAAGGACCAAGATACAAACTAGCCTGGATCTTTGACTCCTGACGAGGGGGGCATCTGGAATCGGAAATCGCGTCAATGCGGCCACGGGTCTTCTTTTTCAGAATAGCACTGGGGATGGGCGGAGACGATGGCCTGCGGCGACGCGCCCGTGAATGGTAACCGGCGATGCAACAGGAAGGTTGACCAGCGCTCGGGCTGAAAAAATGGACTGTCGGATTCTTTTCTTACGGCGCAGCCGCAATCGCGCTCGCCTGCACTGGGTCTGTCCCCGTGGCCGCCGAGACCGCGCTATCGAGGTAGCCGGTATTCGTCGAGTCGAATGTGTATCCCTTCAAATCCGGGCTGCCCCCGTAATCCACCGCGAACACAAAAGTTCCGGTGCTGTCCTCGGCCAACGCGACGGGATTTGTTCCGACAGAAAAGGTGCTGCCCAAGGCCGTCAGCGAATAGCTGCTGCTGCTCGAGGCGATCGAGAATCCCGCAATCACTCCCGTAGAACTGCCGCTCACTTGCCGATTGACCACGTACACGTAGTTTCCCGTCGAGATAGGCAGAATCGAATAAGGGGCCAGACCCGCGCTCGCGAAGGGTGAACCGGAGATCTCCTTCAAACCGCTTCCAAGCGTGCTGAAGTTGAAGGCGCGGAGCCCGCCAGAGTTGGAGCCGCTGGTGGCCACGGTTTCGCCGACGTAGAAAAGCCGCGGGGTAGTTTGCCCGGATTGGAGCGGGTCGACCGCGACGGAGAGTGCGGCTCCGGCGGAGTTGATTGTGGGAATGTGGATCGCCACTGAGCCGAACGGGGCCGCGTTGCCGGTGTTGAAGGGAACTGCCTCTGTGCCGCCGGAGCCCATGGCAACGAAGACATAGGTTCCGTCGGGCGAGATAGCGACCTGGTTCACGCTGGCTGCGGGCAGCGTAGTGAATTGCTCTTTCTCAGAGCTCGATGAAAGTGTGCCGTTGGATGAGTTGATGGGGATTGCGTAGACGTAGTAGGCACCCGATTGGATCTCAATCAGCCAGTTGTTGTCCGGGCTCACCTCCATACTGATCGCCTGATCCTGGGAGATCGGCGTGGAGCTGACGAGTGTGAGCTGTCCCGATGAGATTGTATAGTCGAAGATTCCGCCGGCAGTGCTGATGTAAAGGAAAGCTCCGTTGGGAGCGATGGCTATGGAGAGGGGTGTAGCGGCAGGGAGCGTTAGATTATTGAAAAGCTGGGTAAGGACCCCCGACTTGACGTAGTAGCCAGCCACCTGGTCTGTGGCTGCATTCAGGACGTAGAAGTTGCCGCTGGTGCTGGCATTGGAGCTGCAATTGCCCGAGACAGTTCCTACTAGGACGCAGGCCGCGGTAGTTGTCGTAGCACTGCCTGAGGTGCCGGTAACCGTGATTTCATACGTGCCGGTAGTCGTGGTGGACGTGGTGCTTGCAGTCAAAGTTGCCGTTTGCGCCGTCGAGCTGCTAAGCGTAACCGACGTCGGAGAAAGACTGCAGGTAACGGGGCTTGAAGCGTTCGATGGCGACGTAGTGACTGCGCAGGTAAGTGCCACCGTTCCGGTAAACGAGCTCGATGGCGTTACGGTAATCGTGGAGGTGTTGCCGGAGGTGGCGCCCGGGCTGCTCACACTGATGGTGCCGCTGTTGGAGAGGGTGAAATCGGAGGAGCCGATCGGGTTCCAAAAGCCCTTGCAACCTACAAGAAGCAGGGGCATCAACAGCGCCAGCATTCCACACTTCTTCGATCCCATGGCCGCTCCTTCATCAGGCATCTGTCTGCAGAGATTCTCTCAGACGCACATGCAAGCCTGCACGCTCACACACGGAGTCTTCGATTCTCTGATAAAGACGCGAGGAGCCGAGATTTCGCTTGCGAAAGGAAGGAGCGACGATAGTTCAGTTGGGCCGATTGCTCGAATTCGACCGGCGGCGAAAACGCTCGTCCACTGGCTGGCGTCCCTGAAAACCCGCTTCAAAGGTATGCCAGTGCTCGATCGCCGTCTCTCCCATCCGCCAGCACAGCAGAACGACTTCGTCGTCGACGCGACAGGGAAAATCGAGCAGCCCGGCATCGAGATCCTTCACCTGCACGCCGATGGCATCGATCTCCGCCACCGTTTCGCGCATGCGCGTCGTGTGGCTCTCCACTTCCGCGCGCTGCTTGGCGACCTTGCCGACATTCACGTACATTCCACCGGCAACATAAATGCGCTGTGCCAGCGCGGACAGTTCCGCCTCCACCTGCTCCGCCGCCTTTTTGCTTTCAAGGGCGCGCTTCAGCAAGGATTCCAACACGGGGAGCAGGGATTGCGCTTCGTCGAGGGTAAAGGTCTTCATGGGATTCGTTCCTCTCAGGATACGACGAAATGTGCCGTCGCAACCAGTGATTCTCCGCATGACCAGCAGTTACCAGCGATGGAAAACCAAGGTACTAAATGTGTAAAACAAGGTGCGCAAGGGCCGTCGAGTCATGCCCGAGTGCCTTTACACAATTCGATGCAGATCGAAGGCCGCGCGTAACAGAATCTGCGCATGAACGCTGCAATTCTGGCGATATGCTAGTTCGGCGCCCCGCGAACAGCCTCTCTGTCTGCAACAACCCAGGATGCCAAGGCACAGACCACGATGATGGTTCCGATGATGGCAAGCGAAAGCGTGATGGGCACATCGAGCCAGTGCGCGGCCAGCATCTTGAAGGCCACGAAAGCCAAAAGCACACCCAGACCATAGTGCAAGTAGCGAAAGCGATCGAGGAGTGCCGCCAGCGCGAAGTAGAGCGAACGCAGCCCGAGAATCGCCGCGATGTTCGAGGTGTACACGATGAACGGATCGTGCGAAACAGCCAAGACGGCAGGGATCGAATCTACCGCGAAAAGCAAGTCCGTCACTTCGACGGCAATGATCACGGGCAGAAGCGAGCCCTTCGCCGGCTGCAATCGGCGGATCCAATTCGGAATTGCCGCGTGCGCCGAACCGCCTCTGACCAGCCTCCACGCGGCAATCAGAAGAACGAGGCCAAAGACCCACGAAATCCAATCGAAGCGCGCGATCAGCGTGACACCGGTGGCAATGAAAAGTCCGCGCAAAACAACAGCGCCGGCCACGCCCCACAGGAGCGCGCGATGCTGTCGCGCAGCATTGATACGGAATCCCTGAAAGAGAACAAGAAAGACGAAGAGATTGTCGACGCTGAGGGACGTCTCGACCGTGTACCCGGCGACAAACTCAAGCGCCCGCTGCCGGCCCTGCACCACGCTGATCCACGCTGCGAATACCGCGGCAGCCAGCACCAGCACCGCCGTCCACAGCCACGCAGATCTTTGGGACTTTGCGCCTTCGCGGCGGTGCACGGGCAGATTCGCGTCGATGGCCAGCAACAGGACCACGGCCCCGTGGAACCCGAGCCACCAAACCCACGATGCGCCGGCAATCATTACTGAATGCTAATTCAGGAGCCAAGGAGAACTAAGTTCACAGTTCGTATTCATTGACTCCAATTTGTGTCGTTTGGAAATCTCGACGTGAGTCACTGTGCACTCGGCCGAACTCTCAACTACGAACTTAGAACTCTGAACTGCGCCCTCACCGCTGATCAATTAGCCGGATCGTCTCCAGAAACACATCTCCATCAATCGTCAGGCTCCGCGCACTTACTTTGTCCATCGTGTCCTGCGCCGTGTGGTGATAGCTGTTGTTCGGCCCATAGTCGAGATCGATGATGTCAATGGACGGCACGCCGCGCTTGACGAAAGGCATGTGGTCGTCGTCAACCGGCTCGTCTTGCTGGAAGAAGTAGCGCTCGTAGCCGTACTTCTTCGCCGCCTGCCGCACAAGGTCCACCAGCCAGCCCGTCGAGCGAGTCTCGCGCTGAATGTCGAGATCCTTGTCGCCGATCATGTCAGCGAGCATGAACGCCTTGATGCGCTGCAATGTCCCGTCGCGTCCCCATTTCGCTGCGAGATGACGGCTGCCATACGTCGAGTCGGAATCGGACCAGCTTTGGATTGCTTCCTCGCCATCGAAGAAGACCAGCCATACCGAGTAGCCGTCGAGCTTTTTGCCGCCCGCCGTTTCCGCACGAAGCTGGTCGGCGATCGCCATCAACAATCCCGTCGTCGCGCCGCCATCATTGGCTCCCACGAAGTTAATGTTCTTTAGGTAGTAGTTCGTCTCGTAGTGCGTCGCCAGCACAATCACGCCGTCCTTCCTGCCTGCGAAGCGCACGATGAAATTACGCATGTTCACCGGCCCAATCGGCGTGTCGGCGGTGAAGGCATCTTCTTCGAGCTGATCGTGCTGAAAGTGTGCGCGCAAAAATGCTTCAGCCTTGCCGTGCCCCTGGCTCGTGGGCCAGCGCGGTCCGATGGCGACGAATTCGCTGGCGTACTGGTAGGCGCGATTGCCGTTGAAGGACTGCCCTGAACCTGCCGAGGGGCGCTGGGCGATGGTGGCCGCGGAAACGGTGAGGCACAGGAACGCGAGGCGAAGGTATCGAGCGGATCGCCGGAGCCTCGTTGTCCAGTGCGTCAAAAACGTCCCTCAGGGGTGATGCCCCATTCCTTCTGCCCGTACCTTCGAAGCCTGAAGCCGGTACCCCACCCCCCCGGGCTCTGGGAGGAAGTTCCTTGTTTTCATGAAGATGGCGATGAAGGATCCGCTCCAAAGTCATCTCATGAAAGGGTTTAGCCGCAGAGTCGTCTGCGGAAAGGAGTTGCGGCTTGCGGGAGATTGCAGGGCATTGTTCAAGCGATTCAAGGATAGCGTGTTGGGCTTCATTGTTCGCAAGGCGGCAATGGCGACCTAGGCTTGGCAGCGTGGCGAGGAGGAATCAATCGCGGCTTGTGTTTCCGAAGGCGAACTCGCACTTACTAACAACTAAATGAATAGAAGCGGCGTCAGTGCTCCATTGGCGGAGCAGGCGACCCATTGGACCAGTTGCCAACCCAGACCATGAAGATTGTCACCCGCTCTTCGGGGTCATTCGCGGCGATGATCGGCGAATCTGGTTTGTCGGCTCCCCAGCTTGTTGCTGCGTCGCCCGAGACAAAAACCATCACGTGGGGATGCCAGCTCTTGCCCCGGTCATTCAGGTACTGTTGCTTCGACATCATGTAGCACATCGCTCCGGGCTCAAGTACGGGTAGTTCCTTCTTATCCAGTGCCGCAGATGTCTCCGCCAGGATTTCCGACTTCGATTTTCCTTCGAGCACCAGTTTTGTCTTCAACAGGAAGATCGGTGCAAAGGTTTGTGCGGCCGCTCGATTAAAGCAAATCGGGGAGCGAACTTTGGGATTCCAGAACTCCGGCTCGTCGGTGGCTGCACCCCATCCTCGCTCCACCAGGCAGAGAAAGCCATTCGTGCCCTTGACCGCGGCCGTGAATCCGCTCCTCCCAAGCACCATCACCTCCGCTCCGCCGGAGATCGATGTCGGAGCAGCACTGCGGGCCAACGTGATTTCCGAATTCTGGTCGGCGATCAGATACTCATCTAGCGGAGCCATGGCCGGATACCCAGCCTTCTCTGCCTGGGCGTGTGCCTGGCGTTTTGCGCCGGGGAGGCAAAGTGGAACAAGAAAAACCAGCACGATCAGCTTGAAATCATTCTTCCGCATGAAAATCTCCGTAGGCGAATCCTACTCGATTCTCTCTAACGGAAATATGTTTTAGTACTGATTGAGAATAATTTGTGCGATGGTTCCGACGTGTAACGGCCATTCGGAAGGCCGTTGAAAACCTCGACGGGATGGCTCCCTCGTTCCGCAACCGTTCTACGAAGTAGCCTCTTTGGCTTTGCGGCGGTCCGGATGCACCCACCAAGCGACACCGATGCCGATGACGTATAGCGATAACATCGGGATGGCGTAGATGCACATAGTCCACGGATCAGGGCTGGGACAAATGAAGGCCGCCACCACGAATACCGCCAGAACCGCGTAGCGGATGTTCTTCCACAGGAACCTGGGGCTAACGATGCCAAACATGGCGAGAAAAAAGATCAGGACCGGTAATTCGAAGCTGATTCCCAGGCCCAAAATGATGGATAGGAAGAAACCCGTATAGTCCTCGATGGTCACCATCGGATTGAACTTACTGCCGAATCCAAAGATGAGAATTCGGAGGGCGCCGGGGAACACAAAGAAATAAGCGAAGCTGGCCCCGCCCAGGAACAGCCCCACCGTGGCCGCCATGAACGGCACCACGAATCGGCGCTCCTTCTGATAAAGACCGGGCGCAATGAACAACCACACCTGGTAGAGAATGAACGGCGAGGCCAGGATCGCGCCGCCGATCAGCGCCACCTGCAAATACAGGTTCATGGGGTCCATCGGGTGCGTGTAGTTCAGCTTGATGTGCATGTGGTCGAGCGGGGCCTGCACCAGGCCGTAAAGCGACTCACGGAAAAAGAACGCAACGAAGAATCCGACTGCGAGATACGCAGCCGAGTGAATGATGCGCCTGCGCAGCTCATCGAGATGCTCCATCAGGCTCATGCCCGGCAGCTCTGCGCGCTGGGTCACCGCCTGCCGTGCCTTCCCGATCGCTTCCGAGGGATCAACCATTCGGTCTTACCACCTCGGCGTCCGCGGAATTCTCATCCTCCGTCGTGCTCGCCGTCTTCTCGCCCGTAGCACTTGTTGCCGTAGCCGATGCGCCATTGGAAGACTCAGCGGCTAGAGCCCGATCCGGTCGCTCAGACTGAACTGAGGGCAGACCCACCGGTTCCGCAGCCAGCGAGGAATCCGCAGCCGGCTCGGACCCACGCGCAGCCGCCACCGGCTCTCCCGTGGCAGGAGGCAAAATCCGCGGCGCGGACTCTTCAGACCCCGTCGCCTCCGAAACTTTCACTTCGGCAACAGGCGGGTAAACCCCTTCGCCGGGATAAGGCGACTCCATGGCCTTCACAATCGCCGGCGTAGCCGACACCGACTCCTGCGCAAGCTGCTTCCGCTTTTCCTCTTCCTTCTTGCGTCGTTCGGCGTCTTCGGCAAGCCTCAATTCTTCTTCCATCTGAAATTTGAAGTCGTTGGAAGCCTTGCGGAACTCGAACAACAGTTTGCCGATCTGGCGGCCAATCTGCGGCAACCGCCGCGGCCCAAACACCACCAGCGCCAGCACCATCAGGATCAGCGAATCAGCCATCCCCAGGCTGCCAAGTTCAATTGGTGGCGGAGTTCCCATGAAGGGTAATGATACCCGCCTGATCACCCCAACGACAAAGGCCTGTCGTCGGGGACCCACCTCCGCGCGCCGCTCACAAAATGCCCGCCGCCCCTCAGGCCGGCTTCTGCTCCCCCCATCCCATGGGCCGCGTCAGGCCTCCTTGGGCGAATCCCCCCACGATGCCCGACATCTATAATTCTGAAAGGGCAGCAACAACCCCGTGGGTGGTTTTTCCCCGGCAATTGGGAGAATGTTCGACGGGAAAAAGGCGCATCCACTGCGGCCCTGGCAGAAAGAAAGACCGAGCTTTCAACATCTCCGTTCGGGGCGCCCCAATGGCGCAACTGGACTGAAGGCGGAATACAGTGAACCCGGTTATTGACGACGTCGTGACGGCCTCGCCGCGTGAGGCCGCGCAAACTTGCAGCCTCGAAAACTACCTCGCACTCCCCGACCACACCATGGACGCGCGCATAGCCGCAGCCCGCGCGCAACTCGGCTCGACGACAATTGTCCTCGGCCATCACTACCAGCGCGATGAGGTCATTCGCTTCGCTGACTATACGGGCGACAGCTACAAGCTCTCCAAAATCGCCGCCGAAACACAAGCAAAATACATCGTCTTTTGTGGAGTACATTTTATGGCCGAGAGTGCCGACGTCCTCGGCCGCCCCGAAGAACTCGGGCAGCAGGGCCAGCAGGTCATCCTTCCCGACCTCAACGCAGGCTGCTCCATGGCAGACATGGCCGAGATCTCGCAGGTCGAAGACTGCTGGGAGGCGCTCACCCGCCTCGGCCTCGCCGCCGAAACCATCCCCATCACCTACATGAACTCGGCCGCCGCCATCAAGGCTTTCTGCGGCGAACGCGGCGGCCTGGTCTGCACCTCGTCCAATGCCGGCGCAGCTTTCAAATGGGCCTTTGCGCGCGGCAAGTCGGGGCCCCCAACGACAGGTCCTCGTCGTTGGGGCGATAAGCGAATTCTGTTTTTGCCCGACCAGCACCTCGGCCGCAATACGGGCTTCGCCATGGACATCCCTCTGGACGGAATGACCGTCTGGGACCCCTGGGCCTTGCGGGGCGGTCAAACCAAGGCCAGCCTTGAGGCCAGCCGCATTCTGCTCTGGAAGGGGCACTGCTCCGTCCATCAGCGCTTCCTACCCAGTCATGTCGATCAGGTACGCGCCAAGTATCCCGGCATTCAGGTCATCGTTCATCCCGAGTGCCGCTGGGAAGTCTGCCAGAAAGCCGACGCACTCGGCTCAACCGAACAACTGATAGCGCTTGTCGAGCAGGCCCCGGCGGGCACAATGTTCGCCGTCGGCACTGAGATTCACCTGGTGAATCGCATGGCGCGTCGCTTCGCTGCAGAAGGCAAGCGGATCATCACCCTCGACGACACGGGCTGCCTCTGCACCACCATGTATCGCATCAGCCCGCAGCACCTTGCCTGGGCCCTGGAGAATCTAGTCGAAGGCCGAGTCGTCAACCGCATTCAGGTGCGCCCCAGCGTAAAACATTGGGCCAAAGTAGCCCTTGACCGGATGCTCGAGATTCGGTAAAGGGCCGAGCAGTTTCTAATCTAGGGATTCGGTGAATTTAAGTTCGTTTCCGACAGAGCGCGGTAATCAATGCGCGGGCATATCCATCTTGTCTTTTTTCTCGGTCTTCGTTCCGGCATCTGCAGAGCCTCCGCTCTCGACCCCGCCCGCCGAAGTCTTCCATGCATCCTGCACTGCCGGCGGCAGCTTTTCCATGTGGCTCAGGAACGTCGTCACTTGCCACATCTCCGTCTCTTTAAGACTGGTCTTCCACGCCGGCATTCCGCTCAACCGCACCCCGTGCTGGATGATGTAGAAGTTCTGATTCTCCGGCATGTCCGGCGCGTCCTCTGCAAACTGTGGAGCGCGCGGATAGAACGAGTCGCCGAAGGCAGTGTGCGTGTGAACCACATCCCCATGGCAGCCCGCGCAAGCCGACTGGTAAATCTTCATCCCCGCCATGAGATTGTCGTCCGTGGCTTGAATCGGATTCTGCACACTTGGTGCACGCCGATCAACGGAGGCGTCCAGCGCGGGCATGGCAATCTTCATTTCAAGCGCCCCCATCTGTGCATCGGCACGAGGATCAATAAACCCGAAGCGCACGTAGCAGACCAGAGCCAGCAGAACCATGACAATGGCAGTGACGAACCCAATCAGAAACCTGCTCATGGGGAATCTCCTTCTCTCGATCTCCAGCGCACGAAATTCAACGCACGAAATTGCGGAGCCTTAGGATCAACTCTACTTTCAAACCTTCGCCGTGAACTATTCGCTTACTCTTTTGTTTTTACCCCCATGGCGCGGCACGGGGTGCGCCATTTAACCATCGTCTTTCCAATGTGACGCAAATCACCGCCTATCGAAGAGTGCCGGCGTACACCAATCTGAAGGTCAGTGCGACGCAGGGGCTCGATAATACTTGTGCCACTCCTGATAAAAAAGAATATACAGGGCAAATGGGTACTCCAAATCAAAACCCCGGCAACGAAGCCGCGAGTCTTGGAACTCCGTCCCAACAGCCCTCTCATGAGATCGGCGAGTTCCGCTTCATGGCGCGCCAGCCAATTCTGAACAAGACTAGGAAGCTCTATGGGTACGAGTTGCTTTTTCGCTCCGGGCCGAACAATGCGTTTGCCGATCTAACCAGCGAGGGGGCTACGCAATCGGTTCTCGATCTGTCCCTGCTTCTAGGAGCTGGCTCCTTTACCGACGGATATCGTGCGTTCATCAATTGCACGCGCGCCCATCTATGCTCGGGCGTATTACACATGTTGCCCAAGGAACTTGCTGTCTTGGAAATACTGGAGGACGTTCCGGCAGACAAAGAGATTCTGAGCGAGTGCCGGAAATTAAAAGCCGAAGGTTACACCATTGCTGTCGACGACATCATATCTGCCGGGGACCGGACCGAACTCATCGACCTCGCCGACATCATCAAGGTGGACTTTCTGTTGACAAACGAACAGCAGCAGAAAGAAATCGCCCGCCGCTTTGCGCGATCCGGAGTGCAACTGCTGGCTGAAAAGGTTGAAACGCACGAGCAGTTTCAAGCAGCGCTGAAAATGGGCTATACGCTTTTCCAGGGATATTTCTTTTGCCGTCCGGAAACACTGCGCGCAAAAGCCCTGCCCAGCGCCCACCTGGGCTATCTGAAAATCCTCCGCCAAGCATTTCAAAATGAAATCGACATTCAGGAAATGGCGGGTGCCATTCGAAGGGAACCTTCTCTGACCTACCGCTTACTTCGCTTTATGAACTCGGCGGGACGAGGAAACTACCACGTCGAATCCATTGTCCAGGCTCTCGGCTTGCTGGGCACCAACGAGATCCGCAAATGGGTCTCGGTCGTGACAGCGATCAGTCTAGCGGGACCACGCTCAAAAGAACTCATCCGCATTGCTTTGATTCGTGCGCGATTCTGCGAACTCGTGGCTGAGCATCTCAAGGTGCCGGCGCCGAATTTCTATCTCACCGGATTGTTCTCTCTTCTTGAAGCGCTGCTCGACCGGCCCCTCGCGCAGATTGTTGAAGAAATTCCGATTCCCCCGGGGTGTAGAGAAGCGCTCAACGGCAGTTCAAATGGACCTGGAAACGCCCTCAAGCTCGCAATCGCCAGCAGTACCGGAGATTGGATACAGATGGCGCGCTGTTGCGCCGACCTGAAATGCAGCGAGAACGACGCCTGGCAATGGCAGCTCGATGCCCAAAGCTACGTGAGCAAGCTGAAATGGTGATGAGCCGCATTCTTGATTGATATATTTCGCAACTTCAGCCCGACACATGTGTCGGCCAGCACAATTGTTCCACGTGGAACAATTTTCGCGAGCCAGTGCTGTCAAACATGCCACGCGAAGCCATCGCCTGGAAGGCCGGCCCTTGTTCCACGTGGAACAATTTGAAGTAACGTGACCACTCATTCGACGATCTTTAATTCCGCCTCCGCATCAGCCAGAGAGCTTCCTCCAACCCAAACGTCATAAGTCGTCGGCTCCACGGTGCGTTTCACTTCGACGTTGTAGAAACTCAACTCGTCAAATGCCAAGGGAAATGTCACGTGCTTTGTCTCGCCCGGTGCGAGCTGCACGCGTGCAAAACCCTTTAGCTCCCGCACGGGCTGTTCCAGGCTGGCTACGGTATTGCGAATATACATCTGCACCACTTCTGTTCCCGCAACGCTGCCTGTGTTGGTTACATCGACGCCAACCATCGTAACCGGCGCGCGATTTGCCAAAACCTCCTGCAATGGAAGCTCCGCACGGCTAAGCGTCGGCTTGGCATAACTGAAGCGTGTGTAACTTAATCCCCAGCCAAACGGAAACAGCGCCGAGTTCTGTTCATCCACATACCGCGACACAAATTTCTCCAAGGAGTTTGTCGGCATGTGAGTCAAGTCGACGTGCGCGGGCCGGCCAGTCGGAAGCTGCGCATAGTAAAGCGGCTCCTGTCCGACAGCGCGCGGAAAGCTCGACGGCAATTTTCCCGAAGGATTCACATCGCCGAAGAGCACATCGGCAACGGCAGGACCAGCTTCAATGCCTGGGCTCCAAGCCTCGAGAATTGCCGGCACGTGTTCGGCTGCCCACTTCAACTCCAGCGGCCTTCCGGCGAGCACAACCAGAATGACCGGCTTTCCCGTCGCAACAACCGCCTTCAACAGCTTCTCCTGGTTACCCGTAAATCCCAGATGAACCCTGCTCGCCGCCTCGCCTTCCATCCAATTCGCCGGTTCGCCCAGCGCCAGAATGGCAACATCGGCCTGTTTCGCCTGATCCACAGCCTCGGCAATGCTTTTATTGTCGTCAGGCGCAGCCTGGCTCTGCCCGCCCGCAACTGAGCCACCGAACGTAACGCTCTCGAGCACCTTCGCATCCTCACCGGCAAGCAGTCCGCAGCCAACGGAGTAGGTAAGCCGATCGCCGAGCCGCTGAACCAACTCCTGCTTCAACGTAATCACGTTCTTGGGATCGCCCGCCGACCATGCGCCGAGCAGATCGCGCGCATCGTCAGCCAAAGGCCCAATCAATGCAATCTTCTTCGCTTTGGATGTGAGCGGCAGCAGCGCACCAACGCCTTCGACCGGATCGTTCTTCAGCAAAACCATCGTCTCGTCTGCCACTTTGCGTGCCACTGCGCGGCGTTCCGGTGTGGCTTCGTATGCAGGACTGTCGGCGGTGTAGGGATGATCGAAAAGCCCCACCGCAAACTTGACGCGAAGAATGCGGCGCACGGCTTCGTCGACGACGCTCTCGGGAATCTTGCCCGAGCGCACCTGAGAGGCAAGGGTGGTTCCAAAGAGATTGCCTTCCATATCCATGTCGAGCCCCGCTTCAAGCGCCTTGCGCGCGACTGTCGGGCCATCCCCGATGGAGTGGTTGATCAGCTCCGCAACCGCGCCCCAATCGGAGACGACGAATCCATCGAAGCCCCACTCCTTGCGCAGAATCTGCGTCAACGTCAGCGGATTGGCCGTCGCAGGAGCGCCGTTGATGGAATTGAAGGAACTCATCACCGTAGCAACGCCGGCCTCAACCGCAGCATGGTAAGGCGGTAGGTAGACCTGGCGCAGCGTCTGCTCACTCATGTCAGTCGCGTTGTAGTCGCGGCCCGCAATGGCAGCACCATATGCGGCGAAATGTTTCACGCACGCGGCCACAGAATCGAGTTTCGTCAGATCGTCCTGCTGATAGCCCTTGACCCACGCACGTGCCATCGCGGAGCTGAGATAAGGATCCTCTCCATTGGACTCAATAATGCGGCCCCAACGCGGATCGCGCGCGATATCGACCATAGGCGAAAAGACCCAGTCGATGCCATCGGCGCGCGCTTCCACTGCTCCGGTACGTGCGACGGTCTCCGCTGCCGCAGGATCCCAGGACGCTGCCACAGCGAGCGGAATGGGAAAAGTGGTGTGGTGGCCGTGAATCACATCGAGCCCAAAGATGATGGGAATATGCAGGCGCGATTTTTCTACCGCGATGTGCTGGTAGTGGTTTGTCTTCTCGGCCCCGACAACGTTAAGCATCGAACCGACCTGGCCCTTGGCGACGAGGTCGTCATAGGTCAGATTGGAGGCAGCAGGCCCCGTCGCAAATCCGGCCGAATACTGCACGAGCTGCCCGATCTTTTCGTCGAGCGTCATCTTCTTGAGAAGCGCCTCGGCACGTGCGTTCACGTCTTTGGCTGCAAGCTGTGGATTGGGAACCGGGCGTGACTGCGCGCGTGATGGAAGCGACGGCACCGTTGCCAGAATCAGCAAGCACATGACGAGACAAACCTTGCAACCGAGAGCGGTTTTCATAACCCGGCTATCATAAACTGCTGGTGTTTCGCGCGTCAGGCTACGCACGCACTTCCATGGGCTCTCTGGTGACAACTGACGCTGGTTCAAGACCCGGTCCCGATTCATAGATTCCTTACCTTGCCTGGACACTGGTTCCCGAGGGATAAACAACTGAGCCTATCGCGAAAATCAAGGCAAATGCACTACTCTGGCTTGTGATGCGCATGGCCCGTTGGATTCGCATGTTCCGGAAAGCACTTTGGCTGGCGTTTGAGCACGACATGCTCAACACCGCCAAGGCAGCGGCGTATTCCGGCATGCTGATGTTGTTTCCCACCATGGTTGTCGTCACTACCCTGCTTGCCTTTGTGCCCGAAGGAACGACGATGCTGGGGCAGATCCGCATGTCGTTCATGAACTTCGTTCCAGCGGATACATACGCGCTGCTGCTTTCTTCCATGCAGGCACGGCGGTTTCAATCGGCACAGCTGGTCTTTTCTGCGGCGATCCTGAGCGTGTTTGCGGGGCTCGGCATGATGCTTTCGCTGATGGAAGGCTTTCGTCGCGCCTATCGCCTTCCACGCACGGAATGGGGATTCTGGGAACGCCGCCTACGCGCGCTCTTGCTGGTTCCCATGGTGCATGTCCCATTGGCGCTCGCCACTCTGCTCCTCGTCTTTGGCCATCAGATCGAACACTGGATGGTGAACAATGCCGCACATGAGTTGCGTCACGCTGTCTTGTTTTTCTGGCGCATGGTGCGATGGGCAATTGCTCTGGTCACAAGCGTAACGGTGCTGGTAGCTCTCTATCACTTCGGCACCCGGCGCAAGGAACATTGGCTGCGTGTGATGCCCGGCGCAATTGCGGCCACTGTGGTTTGGTTCCCGGCCACGTTGGCATTCGGCTGGTATGTGACGACCTTTGCGAGCTATTCCAGGTTTTATGGTCCGTTTGGCGCCGGCATTGCCACGCTCGTGTGGCTTTATCTCACATCGTTCAGTGCGCTGCTCGGCGCGGAATTGAACGGCGTCCTTTTTCGAGGACGAATTGAACGCGACGCCCCTTTCGATCTTTCCGAAAGATTTGCGTGGCGTCGATAGACACGCGCATCGCCGCTTCATTCTTCAACAATCCGTCATCGACGAATCGAATTCTTCCGCCGCTACGCCGTGTACAATAAAGCGATCTGTCCCCAATTCACCCCCAACCCTCGCCTCAACCTATTCTGGAGTTATTTTGATGCTGCACGCTGAAACGAGCCTGAATGAATCCCCCATTCAACGCCGCGCAAAGATTGTTGCGACGCTGGGGCCCGCATCGAACACGGAACCGGTTTTTCGCGAGTTGGTCCGCGCCGGGGTCGATGTAGTTCGCCTGAACTTTTCTCATGGATCGCACGACGAAAAGCTGGAGCTCATCCAGATGATCCGCAAGGTCAGCCGCGAAGAACGCAAGCCGCTGTGCATCCTTGGCGATTTGCAAGGCCCAAAAATCCGGACATCGAAACTGAAGGATCATCAGCCCGTGCTTCTGAAGGCAGGAGGCCGCCTGACCATTACGCCGCGCGACGTGCCCGGAACAGCTTCGCTGGTGAGCACCACGTTTAAGACCCTCGCGGAGAATGTCGAACAAGGCTCCCGCATTCTGCTCTCCGACGGTCTCATTGAACTGCGCGTGCATGAGGTGATTGGCTCAGATGTGGTTTGCGAGGTCATCAATGGCGGGATGTTGGGAGAGAACAAAGGCATCAATCTCCCCGGCATCGCTGTGCGTGTTCCTTCTCTCACCGATAAGGACTCGCAGGATCTCGAATTTGCACTGAAGAATGGCGTGGATGCTATCGCTGTATCGTTTGTGCGCACGGCCGAAGATGTACGACTGGTGCGCAATCGCGTGTCAGCTTACGGCGGCGAGACGTGGGTCATTGCGAAGCTCGAAAAACCGCAGGCGATCGAACACCTCGACAGCATTCTGCAAGTGGCGGACGGCATCATGGTGGCGCGCGGCGATCTGGGGGTGGAGGTGCCGCCCGAGCAGGTTCCGGCGATTCAGAAGCACATCATTCGCCGCGCCACCGAGTATTTCAAGCCGGTGATCACCGCAACGCAGATGCTGGAATCGATGATTGAAAACCCGCGGCCCACGCGTGCCGAAGTTTCCGACGTGGCCAATGCGGTCTACGACGGCACCGACGCCGTAATGCTTTCGGGCGAGTCGGCTGTCGGCAAATATCCCGTGGACGCGGTCTCAATGATGGCGCGCATTGTGAGCGAAGCGGAGCGGCACATCAAGGAAGAGAAGGAGACCTACGCGGAGACGCGTGTGCGACAAAGCCACCTTTCAATTGCCGAGACAATTTGCGAGGCTACGGCGCATGCGGCCGACGACCTTGACCTGCGCGGCATTGCGCTGTTTACGGAGTCGGGAGCAACCGCGCGCCAGCTTTCGAAGTATCACCCCACTTCGCCGATTTTTGCACTGAGCCCAATTGAAGTCACGATCAATCGTCTGAATCTTTTGTGGGGCACGACGCCCATCCGCTGTCCCAAAGTCAATTCGACTGAGGCGCTGGTCGACGTGGCTGAAAGCCTGCTGGAACAGTATGGGTACGTGCGCAACCGCGAAGTGATTGCGATTGTTGCCGGCACGCGCACCAAATCGGGGTCAACGAATTTTCTCCGGCTTCATGTCTTAGGGGAACATACCCAGGAGGGCGTGCGCTTCTTCGCACCGCATCATCAGGAGACATTGCCCGAACCGGCTTCGGGTGCGGCTCAACCGAAGACGAAGCGCGCTCCTCGCATCAAGGCGACAGAACTGCACCGATATCCTTCGCCGAACCCGCCAAAGATATCGAATCCGTAGCGCTAAGGATCTGAGTCCTTCGAAGGATTGAAGAACTTCCTTCGAAGGACTCGAACTATTTCGCCGCCAGTTGGCGCAGCACGTAAAGCAGGATTCCGCCGTGCTCGAAGTATTCGATCTCCTGCGGCGTGTCGATGCGGACCTTGGCATTGAACTTCTTTTTTGTTCCGTCCGCTCCAGTCGCAATCACTTCCAACTCGCTGCCGCTGGCGAATTTGCCCTTGAGCAGTTTCGTCAGTCCCGGAAAGTCGTAGACCTCTTCGCCCGTCAATCCAAGCGACTCGACATTCTGTCCGTCTTCGAATTGCAACGGCAGAATGCCCATGCCAACGAGGTTGGAGCGGTGAATGCGCTCGAAGCTCTCCGCGATGACGGCGCGTACGCCCAGCAGATTCGGCCCCTTGGCTGCCCAGTCGCGCGAAGAGCCTGAACCGTATTCTTTGCCGGCGAGAATGACGAGCGGCACTTTGCGCTCGGCGTACTTCACGCTGGCATCGAAAATGGACATCGGTTCGCCTTCGGGCAGAAGCCGTGTGACACCACCTTCCGTGCCCGGCGCAAGCTTGTTGCGCAGACGCACGTTGGCGAAGGTGCCGCGGACCATCACCTCGTGATTGCCGCGACGCGAGCCGTAGCTGTTGAAGTCCGCCGGCTTCACGCCATGCTCAGCGAGATACGTCCCTGCTGGTCCGTTGGCTTTGATCGATCCTGCTGGTGAAATGTGATCCGTGGTGACCGAATCGCCCAGCACTGCCAGCACCCGCGCACCGACAATGTCGGTAACCGGTGCAGGCGTCTTCGCCATGCCATCGAAGTAGGGCGCCTTGCGAATATAGGTCGAGTCGGGTTCCCACTGGTAAACGTCGCCAGTGGGAAAGCTCAGGCCCTGCCAGTTCGCATCGCCATCACTCACGGTGGCGTATTCCTTGCGGAAGCTCTCTCTGCTGAGTCCCTTTTCGATTGCCGCGGCAACTTCCTGCTGCGTGGGCCAAATGTCCTTGAGATAGACGGGCTGGCCGGCTTTATCTTTGCCCAGCGGATCGGTGTCGAAGTTGTGACCGATGCGCCCTGCGAGTGCGTAGGCCACGACCAGCGGCGGGCTCATCAAATAGTTCGCGCGCACGTCGACATTCACGCGGCCTTCGAAGTTGCGATTGCCGCTCAAGACGCTAACCGCGACGAGCCCGTGCTCATCGATACTCTTGGAGACATCGGCCGGCAACGGTCCTGAGTTGCCGATGCACGTGGTGCAACCGTAGCCCACCACGTTGAAGCGCAGCTTTTCGAGATAGGGCAGCAGTCCGGCCTTCTGGTAGTAGTCGGTGACGACGCGCGAACCGGGCGCGAGCGACGTCTTGACCCACGGTGGAACGGTGAGACCTTTCTCGACGGCTTTCTTCGCGAGCAAACCTGCGGCGATCATGACGGACGGATTTGAGGTGTTGGTGCAGCTCGTGATGGCAGCAATGACGACCGATCCATGATCGAGATACTTGTCGGGATCGATGTTGAAGCGCTCTTTGACGGTGGTGGTGACGTGGAGCGGCGTAGCGGTCGTCGTGGCTGCGGGGCCTTCGTTTTCTTCGGCGGACACGGCCGAATCCATTACGGCAGTGGTCCGTTCCCATGTAGCCGCGGTGCGCGAGCCAAGCGGCCGGGCCGTGGGTGCTAGCAGAGTAGGCAACTGCTGCGCGAAGCTTGCGGCAGCATCTTTCAGCAACACGCGATCCTGCGGACGCTTCGGGCCGGCGACACTAGGTTCAACGGCACCGAGATCGAGTTCCAGAGTCTGCGTGTATTCGGCCTCGGGCGAGTTGGCGGTGTGGAAGAGTCCCTGCTCCTTGTAATACGCCTCGACCAGCGCGATCTGCTCGTCGCTGCGTCCGGTGAGACGCAGATAGCGGAGCGTTTCCGCATCGACCGGAAAGATGCCGCAGGTCGCGCCGTACTCGGGCGCCATATTACTGATGGTGGCACGATCGGCGAGCGGTAGCTCGGCTATTCCCGGACCATAGAACTCAACAAATTTCCCGACGACGCCGAGTTTGCGCAGCGCCTGTGTCACGGTCAGCACAAGGTCAGTGGCTGTCGCGCCTTCACGCAGTTTGCCGGTAAGTTTGTAGCCCACCACTTGTGGCACCAGCATGGAGATGGCTTGTCCCAGCATGGCGGCCTCGGCCTCGATGCCGCCAACGCCCCAGCCGAGCACGCCGAGGCCGTTGATCATGGTGGTGTGCGAATCTGTTCCGACCAAAGTGTCAGGATAAGCAGTCAGTTCGCCATCGATCCCGGTCGTAAAGACGACGCGGGCGAGATACTCGAGATTCACCTGGTGGCAGATGCCCATGCCGGGAGGCACGGCGCTGAAGTTGCGAAAGGCCGTCTGGCCCCACTTGAGAAACGCATAACGTTCGCGGTTGCGCTGAAACTCCAGCAACGCGTTGGCATCGTACGAACCAGCGGTGCCGAATTCGTCCACCTGCACGGAGTGGTCGATGACGAGTTCGGCGGGCACAAGCGGATTCACGCGCTCGGGATCGCCACCTAGCATCTTAATGGCATCGCGCATAGCGCCGAGGTCAACGATGGCGGGGACGCCGGTGAAGTCCTGCATCAGGACGCGGGCTGGCATGTAGGCGATTTCGCGGCTCGGCTCGGCCTTGGCGTCCCAGCTGGCGAGGAACTCAATATCAGCGGCGGTCACGTTCACGCCGTCTTCTCGACGCAGCAAGTTCTCGAGCAGGATCTTCAGGCTGAAGGGCAGCCGGCTCAGGTTGAAGCCGCGCGCCGTGATCGCGGGTAGACGAAAGATGGTATAGGAGCGCTGGCCTGAGGCAAGCGTGGCACGGCTGTCAAAACTGTTCATCGGGGAGCCTTTCTATCCGCAGGATAGCGGATGGATCTCAAATCACAAGTACGTGCTCCGGCCTGCCGCGAGGCTGTGATCACACGGTCTCGGACGGCAGAATTCGGAAAAAATGGACGTGGATAGACTACTCAGCGGGAAAGGCAGCGTCCACGGTCGGGGCGGCCGTGGCGAAAGCGCTTGAGCAATGGCATAGCCGGAATGGCCAAATGACTGCGCATGGCGGACAGCAAGATTTTAACGCGGAATTCGTACAACCTGGAAACGAAAAATAGCCCAGCGATCCTCATCGCTTCCTGAGCGGCGCAGCGGCTACACTGGCTCCTGCGCAGCTTCGATTCACAACAGTTCCCCGGAGGGTCTGCATGATTGTGCGCGCCGCCCGCGTCATTGGCATCATTCTTTTCTTCTTGTGCGCTCTCAGCTTTGCCCAAACCAAGCCCGCGCCGACTGCCTCTCCCGCGAGTAAGTGGCCAGCGGTCGACGGAGTGGTGACGCTGCCGCACTTCCGCTTCGGTACTGGCGAAACGCTGCCTGAATTGAAGCTGCATTACCTCACACTGGGCACGCCGCATCGCAACGCCGCTGGCCACGTGGACAACGCAGTTCTGCTCCTGCACGGCACTGGCGGCAATGCACACTCTTTGTTGAATCCACTGTTTTCCGACGTGCTGTTTGTCCCGGGCGGCGTGCTCGACATTACAAAGTACTTCATCATCCTGCCGGACGACATTGGCCACGGTGAGAGTTCCAAGCCATCGGATGGGCTGCACGCGCACTTCCCAGCGTATGACTACGACGACATGGTGCGCAGCCAGCACATGATGCTCGACCAAATGAAAATCGATCATCTGTGCCTGATTCTCGGCACATCGATGGGATGCATGCAGAGCTTCGTGTGGGGCGAGACTTACCCCGATTTCATGGACGCGCTGGCTCCGTTCGCGTGCCTACCGGTGCAGATTGCCGGGCGCAATCGCATGATGCGCTACATGTCGATCCAGGCAATCAAACTGGATCCGGCTTGGATGGGCGGCGAATACAAGAGCGAGCCGACGGAGGGATTGCGCCTGGCCAACACTCTGGTACTGGTAATGGGATCAAGCCCGCTGCAGATGCAGAGGCAGGCGCCCACACGCGAGGCAGCCGAGCAGTATGTCGACCGGTATTGGGCGCGGCCAAGCCCCGACGCGAATGACATGATTTACTACCTCAACGCAAGCCGCAACTACGATCCGAGCCCGCGCCTCGAGCAAATCAAAGCGCCAGTGCTCTGGATCAATTCCGCCGATGATTACATCAATCCGCCGGAGTTGGGAATTGCCGAAAAGATGGTCAAGCGCATTCCAAATGCGAAGTTCATTCTGGTTCCGATCTCCGATCAGACGCGCGGGCATGGGACGCATACGGTCGCTGCCGTGTGGAAGGACTACCTGGCGGAGTTCATGCAGAGTACCGAACCCAAACCGTGACTGTGCTGCGGTCGCAATCGGCCTTACAACTCGAATCGACGCGGCTGCGCTCCTATACTGGGAATGCAGGCTTTTTCCGCTTCGAGGTCGAATCCCTATTGAGCTTCTGGGTTTGGTTAGCAGGACTCTACACCCGTTTTGTCGCGTGGCTGATGCGCCGCATGCCGAACGAGCGGCAACGGCTACTCGCGTTTACGATCCTGGCCGGAGGACTGTGCGGACTTGCGGCTGTCGCGTTCCACATGAGCGTGGCCTGGGTTGAGGGCGTTCTGATTGATCGAGCCGCTGCGGGCCATGCCGACCCTGGCAATCATTCCTGGATCGTGTGGACCGTGCTGAGCCCTGCGCTTGGCGGTTTAGTGTGCGGCCTTGGTCTCTACTATTTCGCTCCAGCGGCGGCGGGCAGCGGCATTCCCCAGGTGAAGGTGGCGTTTACCTTGCGATCGGGATTTATCTCCGCCCGCGAGACAATCGCCAAGTTCGTTCTGTGCGTGATGCAGATTGGGTCCGGCGGTTCTCTGGGAGTGGAGGGACCGACCGTACACATTTGCGCCGGCGTGAGCAGCATATTGGCGCGCGCGGCTCGACTCAATCCCGAGAATCGGCGCCGCATGACATCCGTGGGAATGGCCGCCGGCATTGCGGCGGCTTTTAACGCGCCGATTGCCGCCGTGACCTTCACGCTGGAAGAATTGATCGGCGATCTGGACCAGACAATGCTTTCGGGTGTGATTGTGGCGGCGGCTTTGGCGGCTGTTGTCGAGCACACGCTCATGGGAGCCAATCCCATCTTTCATGTGCCGCGGGCTTTTGAATTAGGCAAAGCCTCTTCGCTGATCTGGTACGCACTGCTGGGCCTGCTGGCGGCGATTGTCTCGGTCGCCTTCACGGACTCACTACTCGGTCTTCGCGCGTGGTTCAAGAAGTTGCGCGGAGTTCCCAAATGGGTGCAACCGGCGATGGGCGGCGCGGCTACGGGTGGGTTTGCCGTTGTCGGCCTGATGGTTTTTCATTTAGGCGGCATCGCCGGGGATCCGTACAAAACGCTGACGCAAGCTTTCAGCGGGACGATTCCGGTGACGGCGATGATTGTGTTGTGCGTACTGAAGCTGGCTGCGACGGTTACTTCGTACTCCAGCGGCGGCGCGGGCGGCATTTTTGCGCCGGCACTGTTTATGGGTGGCATGCTGGGCGGCGCTGTAGGTTATATCGACGTGACTGTCTTTCACCACCCGGCTGATTCCATCGGCGCATTTGCCGTGGTGGGGATGGGCGCGGTGTTCGCCGGGATTGTGCGCGCGCCGATGACGTCGATCCTGATTATTTTCGAGATGACGCGCGGCTATGGGCTGGTGTTGCCGATGATGATCGCCAACATGAGCGCGTTTGCCCTGGCGCGGCACTGGAGAAACACCCCGGTCTACGATGCGCTGCTGGAACAGGATGGGATTCATCTCCACGAGAAACCAGAACCGGTTCCGGCAGACGACAGCGACCCCGACGACGGCGACGAAACGCCGCTGTTTACCGACGTGAAAGATCGGGGCACATTCGTCGAATAAATCTCCGACCGCGTAATTTCGCTCTTTAACCGCGATTTCTCACTAGCGCTATTCGATGAGTAAAGTTGTGGAGAAAAAATAAATAGCGAAAGGCCGCTATTTTCATGGCATAACTGCGTTGTCTAGGCGTAGTTGAATGCCGAGAAAAGGAGCGGCCTTTGATGACAGAGTGTAACCAAGAATCGTTCTCATTTACAGCCCATTTTTCGCGTGGGGTACAGGCCGAGTTCACAGCCGGACGTGTATCGAGCGACGGCGGAGCGCTGCTGTTGCGGGAGGCAGACCGCAGGGTGAACCTGCTGGGCCGGGTGGCGAGCTGTTTCATCGATGGCCGTGCACCATTGCTGGTCAAGCACCGCTTGTCGGAGATGCTGGCGCAGCGCATCTATGGGCTGGCACTGGGTTACGAGGACCTTTGCGATCACGAGCAGCTGCGCTCGGATCCGTTGCTGGGGCTGCTCAGCGGCAAGCGAGAACTGGATGAACCGCTGGCCGGTAAGAGCACGCTGAACCGGCTGGAGTTGACCGGCCGCAGTCTGCGCTATCACAAGATCAACTACTCGGCCGAGTCAATGGACCGTCTGCTGACGGACCTCTACCTGGAATCGCACGCCGCGCCTCCAGCCCAGATCGTGCTCGATTTGGATGCGACCGACATCCCGCTCTACGGCCATCAGCCGGAACGGTTCTTTCATGGCTATTACGACAGCTACTGCTATCTGCCGCTGTACATCTTCGCCGGCGACCAGTTGTTATGCGCGCGGCTCAGGCCGGCCAACCAGGATGCGGCTGCAGGTTCGGTGGAAGAGGTCAGCCGCATCGTGACCCGGCTGCGTGAGCGCTGGCCCGAGGTGCGCATCGTGCTCAGGGCCGACTCGGGCTTCTGCCGCGAAGACCTGATGAGCTGGTGCGAGTCCAACCATGTCGATTATCTGTTGGGGCTGGCGCGAAACAAGCGGCTGCTCAAGATCATCGGCCCCCAGATGCATCAGGCTCACATCCTGCACCAGACAAGCGGCAAGGCGGCCCGGGTCTTCACCGAGTTCAGCTATCAGACCCGGAAAAGCTGGTCCTGTGCACGCCGCGTGGTGGCCAAGGCGGAGTATCTCGATAAGGGCGAGAACCCGCGCTTCGTGGTCACTTCGTTAACCCCTGAACAGTGGACTGGGCAGGACTTGTACGAGAAGTTCTATTGCGCCAGGGGAGAGATGGAGAACCGGATCAAAGAGCAGATGTGCCTGTTCGCCGACCGGCTCTCTACGGACGAAATGAAGGGCAACCAGTTGCGTCTCTACTTCTCCGCGCTGGCTTACACACTGATGGAAGCGCTGCGCCGGCTGGGACTGAATGGTACTGCCTGGGCCCAGGCGCAGGTGGATACGATCCGTTTGAAGCTCCTCAAGATCGGCGCCATCGTTCGGGTCAGCGTGCGCCGCGTCCTGCTCCAGCTCAGTTCCGCCTATCCCTGGAAGGATCTCTACGCTCACGCCTTCCACGCTCTGCGCTGCTGAACACCGCTCAGACCACTGACAACCCTACTTCCACCTTCACTGAACTCAGTGCCAGGCCGAGCCCTGCGCCAAATACAACCACAAACTTCAACGCCACTCTGCTCTGGCCCAAATCTGACCCTGCAGAACCAACCCGAACTCAAAAATGATCACAACGGCTCAAATATCGAATGCCCTCTCACTCAAATCTGCACCCATGAGAAATCGCGGTTAAGGTTTTGCTTTCTCACTCTTTCGCCAGAGCCCAAAAAGCAAGTCCTTCGACTCGCTTCGCTCGCTTAGGATGACCGGATGGGGCACGGAAAATGGCACATGGACGAGCAATCTTGTATCTGCCCAACGGTTACTTGGGAGGCTGCTCGTTGTAGAGGAACAGCGCTCGTAACTCCAGGTAAGGTCCGTGGAATTCGCGCGGAAGGGGTGGGTAGTTGGAGCCCGTGAGCGCACCCCAGGCTGCTCGGTCGAGGCCTGTGTCACCGGAGCGCCCTTCGAGCACCATGTCGGTCACCTGCCCGTTGGGGAGAACCTTAAATCGGATCTGTACTGCTCCCGACTTGAGGATGGGAGGATTCACCTCGTCCGGGATCAGGGGGTCCCATGTGCGCTCGGTCTCGTAGTACCAGCGATGCAACCAGGAGCTGAAATCGACGCCCTGGGTGTCGGAGAGGATTTGCACGCCGCCTGCGCCGGCGCCGGGATGCCGGGATAACCCTCCAACTGGTTGCGCTCCGGAGTCCGAACCGGAGTTACGAGCGGCGCCGCGCATGGCTTCTTTCAGCTGGTCAGCCGGATTTTGCGAACCCATAGCGAAGTTGGGGCGAGCCGGGACCGCGGGCGGGTGGGGAGCTTCGATGGGCGACTCAGTTTTGGGGGTCTGCGGCACAGGCGTGGGCTGCGGCTGCACCGGATTCTCGAGCTTCGGCGTGGTGGTCGGTTCCGGTATCGGCGGAGCCGTGGGTTTATTCATTGCCTCCAGAGTCTTCTTGTCGATTTGCGGGCGCTTTTCCGGAACCGGCTTGATCTGCACTTTGGGCTGGAGCTTCTTGAGAAGGTCAGGAGGCAAGTCAAGGTAGCTCAGGTCTTTACGCTGCTTGATGGCGTCAAACGGGTCTATGACCGGGGGAACCTTGAAGACATACTTGGGAATCCAGGTGACGGCGGAGAGCAGGACCAGGTGAATCAGGATGGCGAGCCAGATGCCTTCGCGCAGGCGAGCCCAGCGGCGCTCATCTTCGAGCTCGCTGATCATCTCCAGCAATTCGTGGGTATCGTAATCGACCCACCGCGAGCGGGAGCGCGGAGCTGGTGTCTGATCTTCTTCGGGATGCAGGGTTTGTCCGGGACCCTGCGAGTCGGGTCCGGTACCGGCTGGATCGTCGGGTTCGTTCACCTTGGTTGGCGTTTCAGCGATGGGCATGCGCTCAAAGGGAGTCACCGGTTCGACCGACGGTTCCGTTTCGATTCCTTCCTGTCTATTTTCTCATCCTCTGCGAAATTTCGTCACAGCCAGGTCCTTCATGGTCACTATGGGGCGGATGGTAGGGTTCGAGGTCCAGCGTCTCCGGTTTCGGGTGTCTTCCTTGCTCGCGGTCCTGATCAATAGCGTACCCAGAGCCAAACCGTACAATAGGTCTTTTGGAATGGACGGATTCGCAGGGGGAAAGGGACCCGTTTGAAGCAGTTTTTACTGAAACTGGCGCTCAAATGGAAGCTGGTGATTCTACCGGCCATGCTGAAACTCGGATTCTGGGGCGCAGCGGCGGCCGCCCTCCTCGATTCCTCTTCCATCCCTATCCCGATGGACATCCTGATCGCCGGATGGGTCTGGAACGACAAGGGGCATTTCTGGCTCTATTGCCTGATGGGCGGCGTGGGTTCGGCTATCGGAGGACTGGTTCCCTACGGAATTGGACGGGCGGGCGGTGAGCTGTTTCTGCTGAAGCGCGTCAATCGCGTCCGATTCGACCGGCTGCGGGACAGATTCGAGCGGCAGGAATTCCTTGCGGTCATGATTCCGTCGATGATGCCGCCACCGACGCCGTGGAAGATGTTTGTTTTTGCTGCGGGCGTGTTTGAGATGCGGGTCTTGCCCTTCATGCTTGCGGTGTGCGCGGGACGAATCGTTCGCTGGGTGGCGCTTTCGTTGCTGGTGCTCAAACTGGGGCCAGGGGCAGTGGGATTGGTGCAGCGTCACGCCCTGACCGCGCTGCTCGTGGTCGGCGTGCTGGCGGTGATCGGCTTTGGCTGGTGGTGGATCCGCAAGCGCCGAAGCGGCGGGATGCTGGCCTAGAGCAATTTCGGAATACGCGTAGACAATTTGAGAGCATCGGAAGGCGTCGTTTTCTTGATGAAAACGCCACTTTGCATTGTGCTTTCGGTCTCCTCCAATTCCGAAACTGCTATAGCGGCCGGGGTCGATCGTCCGACTTCAATCGTCTTCGCTAATAACTACTTGCCTGCCAGAGCCGTTTGGGGCTCGGTCCCTTTCATGCGGCGGACCAGGACCGGAACGCCAAAGGCCAACCCGGCAACGATGCCCGTCGATATCAGGTCATTCCGGTAGAAGGGCAGCGCGGCGATGTAGCAATCGCGCAGTCCGGCCAACGTGTGCGGATACATGCCCCCCGCAGCCCAGACCGCATAGTCGGAGACGATGAAGAACGAAGTAGGCCCCAGAATGACGCCGGCTGCGACACGGACGAACGTGGTGCGCGCATGGAGCAGGATCCAGCCGAGAGCCATCGCCATCAGGTACCAGGCCCAGGTAGTGACGTATCCCTGCCAGCGGAATGGATAGGCATAAACCTGCGTGGTCAGGAAGTAGTCAGTGGCCATCAGTGCGGCCACGGGAACAAGCATTTCACGCAACGAACGCCTTGCGCCGAAGAAAAGCAGCGCGCCGCCAACCGCAGTGAAGTTAAACCAGTCAGGATGAGGAAAAGCGGCCAACAGGAGGCGGCTCAAAATGGCCAGGACGATCAGCAAATAAGCAGGCATAGACGCCTCCGATGCAGGAATCCCCCTTGAGAGGCTCACGAGGGTAGGAGAAGCAATACCTCTATTCTGAGGTGTGCGCGCGGGCCGGTCAACCTGCTTGTCTCGTCACGCGCAAAAAAGTTTTCATTGGAGGCAACGGAGAAGGGTTTATGTCAAGATCGCGTGGCAGACGGGTAGGCAGAATCCACTCCCTTCATCACAGAATTAACGGTAAATTGCCTGAAGTTCTGGGGTGTATCTAAATGAAGTAGCTCTCAGGCTCTGCGTTTTGCGCGGGTGCGGGCTCTCTTTCTATGCGCGGTCGACTTTGAGTTGCCCGAGTTCGACGCGACCTGATTCAGGCTTGCCGACCTGCCTCTGCGTCGGTGCGCTACGGCAGGACGAAGCGTGGCGCTGACGAAGTGCTCGGCGGTGGCCGGGCTGTCGGCGTAAGCGGGGTCAAGCATCGCGATCACGGCGATGGCCCGCGTGCGATAAAGCTTTGCCCACTGGCTTTGCATCAGCGAATGCTGCACCGATCTCCAGTATTCGAGATCGCCTGCGGCGGGACTCTCCAAGGAGGCATCTGCAACCTGCGCGGGTTTACCGTCGTTGAGAAGAGACAGGAATGCATCGAACCTGGCAAGATTGACGCCCATCTGGTAAACGAGCTGGCTCATAGCCATCTGCTGCGAAGCGCTCATCTGGTCGAAATTGCGGCAATAAGCTCGCGCGTTATAGATGGCCTGGATGGCCGCGATACGCAGAAGAAGTGTGGCTTCGTCGTCGGTAATTTGGGGAGTAAGAGTCCTGATTTTCTGGCGGAATCTTTTCTTCTTCCACATCGAAAAGCGATCGTTGTACTGATCGAGGATCGCCTGCAGCCGATCGGGATCCAATCCCGAAGCGCGCCAGAGGTCGGCAGAAGATGGCTCAAGAAAAGGGTGAGGATTCAAAGGATCGGGCTGCGGATGTTCTCGTGCCGGAAGATCGAGGGTGAATCCGGCGCCGATCAGCGGATGGCCAGTCTTCGGGTCTGGATACGCTGCCAGCACCCAACCCTCGTGACGGCGGTCGCGCAGGATTTCCATCAGGTCGCGAATGTCGAATTTAACGTCCGAATCGTTGAAGCTCCGCAACAGCTCGACCGCGGATGACTCCGCGGCAAGAGATGGAGACGTGGTTTCGGACGGGACGATTGCGGGCGACGCGGACGGGAGTGGGTCTGGTGCTCGCTCCGACGCGGCAGGCGTGATTTGAGCAGCTGCACCACAACACAGGCCAGCGCATAAGACAGCCAAAAGTACGAAGACGAATTGCCGTAGCGCGACACGCATGTCGGGAAACAATGCTCTCAGGATTCCTGCTTACGACAATGACGGAAATTGCGCGCGGACGCAATCACCCAAGAGGGGAATGTTTCGAAAAAGTAATAAATCTTTCCTGATTTGAGTGCTGGAGGACGGGCGTCGGGCGCGTTGATTGCAAGGCGGCGCTATTTCTGTACACGGCTGCCCATGCCTTCGGCGGCTTCGTCATGGCCATCGATGACATAGACCCAGCCGCTGAGAGGGGACGGACCGGACGATCTGCCGGTGCCTCGAAAAGCGTAAGCGAAACGCAGGTCTGAAAACTCAATGGTCGTCCAGGCTCGGCCAGGGGGAAGTTGCGGAGGATCGACACCAGGGACCGGATATTGACCGACGTCGCGAACGACAGCCCATGTGCCCCAGTCGAGATAGACGTGGCCCAGCAGCGTGCGCTTCGCCGCTTCGACGGCAGGCGTGTCCGTCGGCTTATAGAGAACATCGCGCGGCGATTCGCTATCGATCGAGTCGGTACGGGTATTCACCTCGGCGGTCTGGTAGTAGTTCTGCGTTTCAAGAATGGCGTGCCAGCGGAAGGGATTGACCGGGTAGGGTTCGATGGCCACGCGCGAGACAGGCGCAGATGTGACGGGTGAGTTTTCGAGCATCGCCTCCGCCTGCGCGTGCTCTGCCCAGCGCCAGCACCAGACCACGACCATGCCACACAGCGCGAAGATGGCCCATCCACGTCCGCGGAACTGCGTTCGGCGGACCCCTATTTCGGTGTCGGTTAGGCCAAGAAGCCAGGGAACGATGATCGCCATGCCCAGCAGAAGCCACAGTACCGGTTCCGCGATGAAGACAAAGCTGCCGGCATACCAGCGCGGGTTGAATGGAAAAAACGGACGGACGCCGTAGTTGTTGGTCCAGTCGAGAAGGATGTGGCTGAGCGCGGCGATCAAGGCGGCGCAATAGACCCAGGCCCAGCGTACTGGTACCGCGGGCACGGCCACTTCTCGGTTGAGTGCCGCTGCTTGGCGGCGTCGCCGGCTTTCCCACCAAAGTTGGAAGAGCCAAATGGCCCCCGTCGCAGCAGCTGCCACGAATGGCACCCCCAGAAACGTGTGCGTAATGCCGCGATGGTGTTTCAGCTCCTCGACGGGTCCGGCAAGGCCCCAGAAAATGTCGAGGTCCGCGGCTTCGGCGGCCAAGGTGGCGGCCAGCGTGGCGTAAGCGGTTTTGCGATTCAATCCGGCGCGGCCGATGCAGGCGCCGGTAAGGAAGTGCGTGATGGGCTCCATAGCTCGCTGAATTCCATAGTAACCACCTGCGCTGGGGCAGACCACCTGCGGTGGGGCGGACGCCCTTGCGCGGCACGCGGGCCATGAGGGGGGTGAGGAGAACGCGATCAGGGCTGGCTGGAACGTGCGTTGGCACAGGGGCAAAGGGCGCGTGGCGCCCCCTATAATCCAGCCCATGGATGAACGAAGCAAAAAGGAGAAGGTGGCACGGCGAGTCGAGGAACTTCGCACCGAACTGCGGCGGCATGAGCACTTGTACTACGTGATGGACGCACCCGAGATTTCGGATGCGGCGTACGACACGCTGATGAACGAGCTGAAAAAGCTGGAGGCCGAGCACCCTGAATTGGTGACGCCGGACTCGCCCACACAGCGCGTTGGCGGCAAACCTGCGGAGGGGTTCAAGAAGGTTCGACACTCCCGGCCCATGCTGAGTCTGGATAACGCCTACTCCGCGGATGAACTGGCGGACTGGGACCGCCGCGTGCACGAACTGGCGGGAAATCTGCCGGTGGAATATACGGCCGAATTGAAGCTGGATGGATTGAGCGTGGCGCTGACGTACGCGCCGAGTAAAGACAGCGGCGCGCGGCTCGTCCACGGCGTGACTCGCGGCGACGGACAGATCGGCGAAGATGTCACGACCAACATTCGGACTATCCGTAGTGTGCCGATTTCTGTTCAGCCGGCTGCGCTCAAGAAAGCCAACCTGCCGCAAGCATTTGAAGTGCGGGGCGAAGTCGTGATGCCGGAAAAGGCATTTCACCGGCTGAACGAGGAGAGAGAGAAGCAGGGACTGACACCGGCAGTAAATCCACGCAATGCGGCGGCAGGAACGTTGCGCACTTTGGAACCGAGCATCGTCGCTAACCGTGGCCTCGTTCTCTTCGCGTACTTCCTGCTCATTGAGGGCGAGTACTTCCCTGCCGGCCAGGATGCGACGCTCGACGCGCTGACAGCGCTTGGATTTCGCGTGAATCCGCATCGGGGTCGCGTTCACACGGTGGACCAGATGATGAAGTTCATCGATGCAGCCGAGGCACAGCGGGCAACGCTGGGCTACGAGATCGACGGAGTTGTGCTGAAAGTGGATGCGCACGCCACGCAGCAGCGGCTCGGCTACACAGGACGCGCGCCGCGCTGGGCGATTGCCTACAAGTTCACGGCAAAATCGGGCGTGACGCAGATGGTCGACGTCATGATCACGGTGGGCCGCACCGGCAAGCTGACGCCCACAGCGATGCTGACGCCGGTGTTCATTGGCGGGACAACTGTAAGTCGCGCCACCCTACACAACGCCGATTTCATCGAGCGCATGGGACTGATGATCGGCGATTGGGTGAAGGTGGAGCGAGGCGGCGACGTGATCCCCAAAGTGGCGGAGGTGATTGAAGACGCCGACCACCCGCGCGGCACGCGGCGTTTCGTGTTTCCGACAAAGTGCCCGGAGTGCGGGAGTGACGTGGTGCGCGCGGAGGGCGAGGCGGATCATCGCTGCGTGAATGCCGATTGCCCGGCGAAGCTGCGCGAGTCGCTGCTGCACTTCGGCGCACGCGGCGTGATGAATATCGAGGGGTTGGGCGATGCAGTGGTGGCGCAGTTGCTGGAACGTGGAATGGTCCACAGCGTGGCCGATTTGTACAAGCTGACGATCGAGCAGCTCGTGGGTTTGGAGCGATTTGCGGAGAAGTCGGCCACTACGCTGAAAGAGGAGATTGAACGATCCAAGAAGGCCGGACTGGCTCGCGTGCTCATGGGGCTTGGGATTCGGTTTGTCGGCGAACGAACCGCCGAATTGCTGGCGCAGGAATTTGGCACCATTGACGCGGTAATGGCGGCCAACGCGGAAGAACTGGAACGTGTGGAGGAAGTGGGGCCGCGGATCTCGGGAGCAATTCTGGAATTCTTCGGACGCGCAAAGAATCGCGACCTAGTCGAGCATTTGCGGGCTGCCGGGGTCGACATGACCGCGGAGAAGAAGCAACGATCGACGCAACTGGCAGGGCTTACGTTTGTCCTGACCGGCACGCTGCCCGCGCTGACTCGGGAAGAAGCCAAGGCAAGGATTGAGGCGGCGGGCGGCAAGGTGTCCGGGTCGGTGAGCAAGAAGACCAGCTATGTCGTGGCGGGTGAAGAAGCGGGGTCAAAGTTGGACAAGGCCCGCGAATTGAAAGTGCCCGTGCTGGATGAAGCCGGGCTGCTGAAAATGCTGGCTGCGGGAACGCAATAGACTCGCGAGGGCGTTGTCCGCTCGAAAGCGTGCTTCAAGCGATCGAGCGCCGACGCGTCCTGGAAGATGCGGAGGCGCTGCGTTTTTCGCGCTCCTTCTCCCGCTTCCAGGCTTCTTCGCGCCATGCGCGTGAGTTGAAATTGGGCTGAGGTATGGGCACTTCCGGTTCGTTACTGAGAGCGATCGGCTTCAGGACGCGCGTCGTCGAGTCGTACCCGCCGACGTAAGTTGCAGGGAACCGGCGGAACGATGCGCGCTGGAAGCGGGTGCGCAACAGCCGAAGTCAGGCTGGTATCGGTCGGCACTGGAATCACTTCCGGCGATTCCATCTCATCGTCATCCCTTTCCGCGACCGGAGCGGCTCCTCGCATGGCGAGCGTTCGCGCCATAAAATCGTCGACCAGCTTGTGAAGACAGGTTTGCCCGCAAAGGTGTTTCGCACTTGTGCGCATACGAGCCTGCGAGCTCCACCCACCGATGCGGAGTTCCGCTCCGTGCTCATACGCCACAAACCAGTGGTTGGTTTGCTGCTTGTCTCTTCCGCAGATGTCACACGAAATGGCCTGGCGAATCACCGGACCTTCTTCCTCCAGGGCACAGCTGCCTGCTTCCTATTTCATCGGAGAATGGCGCCATGCGTACAGCCCGCAACCGACGCAGTCGAAGGGAAAACTCCAAATGGGATGGGACATCCAGATACGGGAAAAGAGGATTGAAATTTCAAAATCGGAAATAGGGCACGCGACTGCTTTGGAGTACGATTCGTGCGGGCCGTTATTCCTACTGGCGCGGTGCGAAGTAGCCTTTTTTCGCACGTACCTGGTACCTGCGATCGTTGCAGTAGAGATAGATCGTGCGGAATGCGCCGTTGTATTGGAAGTCGGCGGGCGTATAAGTGAGCGCGTACTGGCTGCGCAATTCCTCTTCTATTTCCTTAAAGCTGTTCGACATTTCCTCAACCGAAGGCGGAAAGAAGACCCGGCCGCCGGTCGCTTCGGACATGTCGCTCAACACCCTGTCCCCTTTGCCGCGGCTTGGGGTCCAGTTAGTGCTGATGGCATAAATGATGGTTTCGGCGCGCTGGCATTCCTTGATCGCCTCATCCGGATGAACCCGGCTCTGGTTATCGTCTCCGTCCGAGATAAGGATCATCGCCTTCCGAACAGGTTCCTGGCCGCGCGAGACGTCAAGCAGTTTGTCGCGGCATGCTGTATAGACCGCATCGAAGAGAGCCGTGCCGCCGCCTGGACGCAGGCGGTTGATGCCGGTCTCGAGCGCGTCGAGATTATTGGTCCAATCCTGTTCAACAGTCGGCGTCACATCGAAACCCATGACAAAGGCGCGATCGCTGCGCGCTTTGAGAATCTCGAGAAGGAACTCCGTTGCCGACTGCTGTTCGAACTGAAAGCGCGTGCGGATCGAGGTGCTGGCGTCGATCACAATGCCAACACGCAGCGGCAGATTGATTTGCTGGCGGAAAGAGTTGACTTTCTCGGGCGCCCGCTGGTCGTCGAGCAGGGCGAAGTCGTTCAGTCGGAGATTGGGGATGTAGTGGCCGTGCTTGTCGGTGACGGTGAAGATGAGATTGACTTCGTTCACGCCCAGCCGAAGGGTCGGCGCTGTCGCAGCGTCCGCATCGCTGCCTGTTTGCGCAGCGGGTGCCTGCGTTGATGGTTGTTGCGTCGCAGGTGCCTGCGATGTGGGTTGTTGCGTTGCGGGCGCGGATGCGGATGTTGTGGAGGCCGGGGATTGCGCCGGCGCGGGGGTTGGCGACGTCGGCGCCGGCGATTGCGCGTGCGAAGCAGCGACACAACTGCACGCCGCAAGTACCAAGCCTAACAACTTTTGGTTCATATCCCTTTTATTCTACCAATCCGATATTGAGCGCAAGTTACTTATGGTTGTCGCTCTAGGTTCGTGAAACATGGTCGAGGCTTTCAAGAAAGGCCTCTAGTTCCTGAGGAAGCGGGGCCTCAAGTTGCAAGGGCTTCCTCGACGTTGGATGCTGAAATTCCAGTTGTGCCGCGTGAAGAAAATTTCGCCCGAGCCGCAGCCTCTCAGGGTCATGCTTGTGGCTAGCCGGTTGCTGTTCGGTGAGTTGGCCCGCGGCGCCGTAGAGGGTATCGCCGACGACAGGGTGATTGAGGGACGCCATGTGGACGCGGATCTGGTGCGTGCGGCCGGTTTCAATGCGCACACGGATTAGGGTGAATTTACCGAAGCGGGTTGTGAGCCGGCGAATCACGTCATAGTGAGAGACGGCGGAACGGGCGTTTTCGGTAGGCCGCACCGTCATACGCGTGCGACGAAGGGGGTCGCGACCGATGGATGCGCTGATGGTTCCCTTGTCCTTCTCAAGATAGCCGTGGACAAGTGCAATGTATGTTTTGCGGATTTGCCGACCGGAAAACAGTTTTGCGAGGGCCGCGTGGGCAGCGTCGTTCTTGGCTACGATGATCAGTCCGCTGGTGTTCTTGTCGAGCCGATGCACGATACCGGGACGAAGGTCGCCACCCGTGGATGAGAGAGCGCGAAAACGATGCAGGAGTGCGTTGACCAGGGTGCCACGGCTGCGTGCATCTTCATTTTGACCGGAGCCGGCATGCACCATCATGCCCGCCGGCTTGTTGACGACGGCAAGGTCTGCATCCTCGTAAACCACGTCGAGGGGAATGTCCTCCGCCGTCGCCTTGAGCGGCGCCGGATGCGGCTCACCGGTGATGACGATCTGCTCGCCGCCACGCAGCTTGAGCGAAGCCTTGGGTTGCGCGCCATTCACAAGCACGTCGCCCTGTTCGAGAAGCAACTGCACCCGCGAACGGCTCACCCCCTCGAGTTGAGTGGCAAGAAAGTGGTCGAGACGCTGACCAGAGGCTTCCGGCGGCACAAGCACCGTTCGCGCTTCAGACATGCGGAACCTCGGCAGCCTCGGGCATGGTAGGTACGGCAATGCGTGCACTCTCCCGCCGTCGGAGAACAACCGCACCCATCAAGACGAGCACAATCGCGGCCAACTGCGGTCCGTCAAGCGCGCCATTGAGCAGCGAGCCGCGGCCTTCGGGGTCTCGCCAAAACTCCGTGAAGTAAATGGCTGCACCGAAGGCGAGAAAACCTATACCGGCGACTTCACCCTGCTGTCGCCGATGCGGCATCCACAGCAGAAGCGAAACGGAAATTGTAAGGAACGCGAATGCGGCATATGCCTGCACCGGATGAACCGGCACGAACAGCGGTGTGCCGCTCCAGCGCGCAGCGAGAGGATGCGTGTAGACGACTGCCCACCGAGCAGAAGTTTCGGTCCCGTAGCCCACGCCGGACATGAGAGCGCCCAACTGCTCGCAAGCCAGAGCCAGCGCGATCGGCGCGGCAAGCGCATCGGCAGTGGGTCCGGCAGGCAGACGCTGCCAGAGCACGTAAGGCACGGCGGCTGCCAGCGCAAACACTGCGCCAATCCCCGCGAGTAATGGGTGGTGCACCATGGCCAAACCGAGCAGCCATGCGGGATGACTGCGCACCACCGTCCAGTTGAGAACGAGGAGCAAAATGCGGGAACCAGCGAGCGCTGCGAAGAGCGCAACGATGGAGAGATTCCACAGCTGATTGGGATTCAGACCCACCATGCGAGCGGTGCGCACGAGCAGCATCAGAGCGAGCAAAACGCCAAGCGCCGCCAGCACGCCGTACGAAGGAACAACGACTGGACCGAAGTGGAAGAGAACTGGATGCACGTAAGAGAAGGATATCTTCTCGAGGCAGGAGAAAAGAAAGCCGACCCACTGGGCCGTAGGCGATGCGCTGGTGAACCCGTCCTAAGACGGCGGAGCTCCCCGCGGTTCATTAGGCATTCCGGACTGGCGGACACGGCACACAGAACCGAATTGGACGAGTAGAGCCCCTGTTCATTGAATGTTGGTTCAACCAGCGTTGACCACCCACCTGCTTCGCAGGCCGGTTTCTATTGCGGATAGTAGGGGTACTGGCGAAGAATTGCAAGTCTTGTGCGGGGTAACCAAGGTGTGGTACGTTTTCGGCCCATCTCGATTTGGGACGGTTGGGCGCAAACGGGAACCAAGGTTGGACGCTTTAAAAACTGATGCCGCACCATTTACGACCCGGTCTTGCGCTCCTCTTCAAGCACTTCATCCAGCAGGCCACGCAACGTCAGCGCGCGTGCGTGGCCTTCGCGCATGTCGGCGCCGGCGGTCTGAGCAAGTTCGTCAGCAAGATTGAGCGCCGCAAGCACGGCGACCCGCAAGGAGTCTACAGTACGACCTTGCGCCGCAACGGCACGCATCTTTGAATCGACCAACGCTGCCAGCCGGTGGATATGGGCCGGATTCTGGCCAGTGAGGTGATAGGCCTGGTCATAGATGCTCACAGTTGTGTAGCCAGGGGGCGCGGCCGACTCATTTTTCGCCATGGATCACCTCAAAGTTCGAGCGCATCGAGTTGGGAAAGCAAACGTTCGACGCGCTGGCGTACCTGATCGCGCTCGATACGCAGAGAGCGGATTTCCTGTTTCATCTGATCGACGAGGGGGCCCTGCTCTGCGAGCTGCGCTTCTGCTGTGGCGGCGCGTTCATCGGCTGCAGTGCGAGCCAGGCGCTCTCGCTTGACGAGTTCGACGGCGCGAACGACACGTTCTTCGAGCGCTGAAAAATCATCTGCGCTCAGCGCGAGTGCTGCCGTTTCGCTTTGGGGATTAAGGGTATGTTGGGCAGTCTTGCCTTCCTCCGCAACCTCGGAATCAAAGAATGTTTGCGACATAAAAACAACCTCCGCGCATCCGCGCTTCGTGCAAGTATACGGCAAACGAGGGACGCGATGCCTCGGCCATACGGGCCTGATCCGCTGCCAAAACGATTGCGCGTACTCGATTGCATCGGCGGCGCGGGAGCAGTCTTTGGGTTGCAAAAACTATATGCGCGCAAGCGCGGGAGCGCTCAAACATGTGGATAACAGGGGCAAATTACGTTCGTAAGCGCGCCCCTGCCTTGGCCACGGCGCCGACGATTTGCGCTTGGAAGTCTTGCAGCTCTTCCTCGCGAAGGGTTCGGTCGGGAGCCTGAAAGGTAACGCCGAGCAGAAGCGAATACTCGTGCGGGCCGAGCTTGGCATCGTGGAAGACCTCGCGTGCGCGCCACTCGACGAGCTCGGGGATCGCGAGAGCAGCAAGCACCTGGTCAATCATCTCCCACGTGACACTCTTATCGAGCACAAGAGAGAAATCCCGCCGAACGGGCTGGAAGCGCGAAATGTCGCGCGCGGACGGTTTACGCAACGGCAGCTTGTAGAGCCGTTCGAGGTAGAGTTCGCCGACGAGCACCGGCTCCTTGAGCTTGCGGGCAGCGGCTTCATTGGGATGCAACTGCCCAAACCAGCCCACGGTGACGCCCTCTGCCACCACACGGGCCGCGCGATACGGATGCAACCATGCCGGTGTAAGGCCTGCGTCCGACTCGAACCGGTCGAAGTAGACAGTGCGCGTCTGGAAACGCGAAAGGACTTGCTCCACTACGCCCTTCACGTCGTGGAATTCGATCGCACGCGGCGGATGAAGCGCAGACTGCTCGGGAAGCGTTCCTACAGCGGCAAAAGCGAGCGCGGGCCGTTCTTCAACTTTCTCCGTGGTCCCGCTGAAGACTGTGCCGAGTTCGAACAGGCGCACATCGCTGACATCGCGATGCAGGTTACCCGCAACCATCGTGAGGATGCCGGGAATCAGCGAGGGGCGCAGCACGCCGGCTTCTTCACTGAGTGGATTGCCGAGGGGCACCACGAGACCTGGTTGCGGCGCGGTCAGCGCTGCTTCCGCAACGGAGCAGAAGGTACTCGCGATTGCTTCGTGGAATCCGGCGGCCAGCAGGCTGCGGCGCACTGCGGTCTCGCTTTCGGCCCAAGGCAACGACCGGACCCCTTCACCAAAGGCAGGCAGCGTGTTGGCGAAACGATTGTAGCCGTAGACGCGGGCGACTTCCTCAACGAGGTCAATCTCGCGTTCAATGTCGAGCCGCCAACTGGGGAGGACCACGTTCCATGCAGGTCCGGCAGATTGCGCGGGCGTGAGTTGGCAACCGAGGGCGGTGAGAAAATCTTCGACCGTTGCAGCGGTGATGCCCTCTTTATCTTCCGTCTCACCGAGGATGCGATGCACTTCGCTGAGTTCGAGACTCACCGGCTTGCGATGCGCGGTGCGAGCCTCCCAAGCAGGAACACGCACATCGACGAGGTCCCCTTCGAGCCAGCCACCATTCGCAAGCAAAATGCGGCTGACGAGAGCCGACGCGACCGGAGCAGCGTTGAAATCCGCACCCCGTTCAAAACGATGACTGGCATCGGTGTGGAGGGCATGACGACGCGCTGTGCGGCGCACCACCATCGGCTCGAACCAGGCGGCTTCGACGAGAACATTGGTCGTGGAGGAGGTGATCATCGTGTCCCATCCACCCATTACGCCGGCCAAACCCAATGGCTTCGCGCGATCGGCGATGATGAGGTCCTCTGGATCGAGCGTTCGTTCTACTCCGTCCAGGGTCTTGAGTTTTTCGCCTTTGCGGGCACGTCGCACGATGATGCCGCCTTCGATCTTATCGAGATCGAAGGCGTGCGTGGGCTGGCCCATGGCGAGCCACGCGAAGTTTGTAGCGTCCACGGCGTTAGAGATTCTCTTCTGTTCGAGCAGACCGAAATAGGTCGCGACTTCCGCGCCGGGAAACCAATCGCGCGATTCGCCGACACTGATGCCCCGCAACACGCGCGCTGTGAATCGGCCGCAGACATCTTCGGCTTGAATCGTCACTGGGTAAGGTTTTGCGGACGATCGAGGGTCAGGCAACGAGAAATCGAGCGGCTTGAGTTCCACGTCATAGATGGCCGCCGCCTCGCGGGCGATGCCGTAGTGGTTCATGGCATCGACGCGGTTAGTGGTGATGTCCATCTCGAAGAGAGAGCCGTTGCCCGGTCCCAGATCGTCAATGCCTTCGACGGCGATGCCGCGCAGAGTGAGGTCTTCGGCAAGCTGGGCATCGCTCACCGAGAGATCGGACAAATAACTGCGAAGCCACTTGGTGAGAATCTTCATGCGAATTGCCCCAGGAACCGCATATCGCCTGCGAAAAACTGCCCTATATCGCTCACGCCATACTTCATCATGGCAATGCGCTCGACGCCCATACCGAACGCGAAACCGGAGATCTTCTTCGGGTCGTAGGCAGGTTGTTTTTCCGCGGCGAAGGCGAAGACCGCGGGGTCGACCATCCCGCAGCCCAGCAATTCAATCCAGCCGGAGTGCTTGCACTTGCGGCACCCCTTCCCTCCGCAGAAGATGCAGCTGATCTGCACATCGGCGCTCGGTTCAGTAAATGGGAAGAACGACGGGAAGAACCGCGTCTTGACGGAGGAGCCGAACAGCGCCTTCATCGCGTAATCGAGCGTGCCCTTCAGGTCGCTAAACGTGATATTGGTATCGACGCAGAGACCCTCGACCTGATGGAAGGTGGAAGAGTGAGTCGCATCGTCCGCCTCATTCCGGTGAACTTTGCCGGGAATCACGATGCGGACAGGCGGCGGTTGCCGCTCCATGGTGCGCATCTGCACCGGCGAAGTGTGGGTGCGCAGAAGGAGGCGGTCGCGCAACGGACGACGCTCCTGGTTCGCAATTACCAGTGTGTCCTGCGTATCGCGCGCGGGATGGCCCGGCGGAAAATTCATGCTCTCGAAGTTGTAAAAATCCGTTTCGACCTCCGGACCAACGCCGACCGAATACCCGAGCGCCGCAAAGACAGAGACGATTTCATTCTGCGTGCGCGTGATCGGATGCTCGGCGCCTGTGAGGCGACGCGTGCCTGGCAGAGTGATGTCGATGGCCTCGGCGGCAAGCGTGGCATCGTTCGGCCGAGCTCCTTCGGCTGTTTCGCGCAAGTCTTCAACGTGTTTCTTGAGGTCGTTGAAACGCTGGCCCAATGACTTCTTTGCTGCGGACGGTGCAGCCTTGAGCCAGCGGTCCGAAACATCCTTGAGCAGGCCCTGCTTGCGGCCCAGCCAACGCAACTTGAAGGCTTCGAGGCCGTCGGGATCAGTGAGAGCAGCGGCTTCGTCGCTAGCCTGTTGTTTCAAGTCGGCAAAGGCGCGATCCAATGCATTGTCGTCGAAGGCCGACAGATTAGGAATTGCTTCGTTCGTCATTGCGAATCCCCAGAATACCCGATTCAATTGAGGCACTACGCCAGCGACCGTCGCTGTTCTAATTTCGCTGAGTCGGGCAGAAATGCGAACGGCCCGAAGCTGAGCTCCAGGCCGTTTGCGACTCCACCAGTCCGGGTGTTGTCTTTATGCTGCCTTGGAGGCGTGGGCCGCTTTGGCCTGCTCGGCCAGCTTGGTAAACCCCGCGGCGTCGTGGACAGCAATGTCTGCCAGGATCTTGCGATCCAGCTCGATGCCGGCCTTCTTCAATCCACTGATGAATTGCGAGTAGCTAGTGCCGTTCAGCTTGGCGGCTGCCGAGATGCGCACGATCCACAGGGAGCGGAACTGGCGCTTCTTCTGGCGGCGACCGGTGTAGGCAAACTTAAGGCCGCGCTCGACAGCTTCCTGAGCGGCCTGATAGAGCTTGGATTTGGTAAGGAAGTAACCGCTCGCGCGATCGAGAATCTTTTTGCGGCGGTCGTTGCGCTTGGTACTGCGTTTTACGCGGGGCATCGTCTTCTCCGTTTGTGTTGCGTTTGTTTGGCGGCTGGAGGCAGGAGGGCCAATTTCGTCGGCCGGTAAACCTCTTCACTCGCTCAGCAATCCTGAATCTCTCGCCAGCGCGAACGCTTTTCGCAACCAGCGGGGGCCAATATTCTAGGCCCATCTGCAGTGGCGGCACGAACCCAAAGGTCCGCCCCACGCAGTGGTCAGGCGTAGGGAATCATGCGCGCTACCTTCTTGTAGTCGCCGTCGGAAACAAGCAGGGTCCTACCCAGCTTGCGCTTCGTCTTTGGCGACTTCGAAGTAAGGATGTGCCGCGTCTTCGTCTGGCCCCGCTTGATCTTGCCGGTGCCGGTCTTGCTGAAGCGCTTGGCCGCGCCCGAATGAGTTTTCAACTTGGGCATTGTTTTTCTCGTTTTCGACGAAACTGGTATGTCCGTCGCAAAGTCTGTAGGCGCAGGGACTTCCCTCTGCCTTTGAGGCTCTTTACAGTATATCGCAAGCCCGGATTCGCCGCTACCTGCGCACCGACAGCTGGCGATGCGGCCAAAATAGGCGGGGCGCGCCCTTGGAGAACTTCAATCCGATGCGTCCGGGCCCGATTTGCAGGCGACCTTGAAATCCGGGTGCATTCCGGCCATCGCGCCTGCCTTCAAGTCGAACGCCAGTCGGACGTTGTCGGAGCGAATCCCCACGGGACCCTGCAATTCCTGCGCTTCCGGTCCGAGGCCTCCCTCCCACACTACGCGATTATCGACGAACACATGCAATTCCCCTCCATCCAACTCGGCACCCAGCGTGTGGGTTTCACCGGGTCGCAATGCAGGTACGGGGCTAGCGTGCTTGGGCTTGATGTTCTGGTAGCCGCGGTTTCCGCACTCGGAGCTTCTGGTCTGGTCGGGATTTCTTTTGATGGAAACCACAACTTTCGACTCGGGCTCAAAGCGCCACATGGCGTACACCAGGTTACATGCGTTCTGGGCGCGGAGTTTCAGCCCGAACTGGCGCCGTATTTCGCCCGAACCCAGTTTCGTTTCTTCGGCTGTGGGTGCAAGATAGGTAAACCTCGCCTCGATCGCCTGCGATGTCCAGGCATTCACATACGCGCGCATTTTGGGAGCATCCACTGTCAGGCGCTCCCCGCTGCTGTTCTGAACAGCTCCTTCCGTCACGCAAAGGTTCTCACTGCCAACTGCTATTTTCTTCGCAGTCATCTGCGCGTGCGTCACACAAGAGAGGAACGACAACAATATCCCCAGCGTGGACAGTCGAATTTCAAGGGCGTTCATTGACTATGCCTCCCTTGCGAATCGAATGCGAGATCGTGCATGGAACACCAATCGCTCAACAAGAGCCAAGCGCAATCCTCATCAGCCTACTCAAAACGATAAAGTGTCACCTTTTCCGTCCTAAGTTGGCGCGAGTCGAAGCGCCAGCCCTTGCCCTGGTCGTTTTCATCGCCGTTCAAACGTCGGCCAGGAATCCATTTACCGTCATCGCCGAAGCTACCTTCGTCGACAGCGGCAATGCCCACCTGCTTGCCTGAGCGCGGTGTAAAGGAAACGCGGAAGCCTTTGCCAGCGCCGAGGAATTCATCGGGACCAGTGGCCATGACGATTCCGTAGCCGGTCTCGGAGTGACTGCCGAAGATTTCGTCCAGCGTAACGCGGAGCGTGTAGCCGCTCATGGTGAAGTCGGCCGAACGATGGCTGTGGTCGAGGACGAAACCATGGATGGAACCGTCGCTTTGATGTTGCGCGATGAGCGAGGACAATTTCGCAAGAAGCAAGTAGCTTGCTGCCAGCTCCCCCTTGGCGTCGATTTCACTTTCAATTCCAAAGGGTGAGAAGCCGAAGCCTGCTTCCTCGCCGAGCGCGTAGAAAACATTCGCGGCGCCCGCGTCACCTCCACGCGTCTCCGGCATGAAGAGCGGGTTGTCGGCGCGGTGATAGCGCTTGCACCACAGGGCAAAGTTCGGATCGTACAGGTCGGGCGAATAGAGATCGATAGCGCTGCCCGCAGCCCTCCACACGTCGACTACCCATGGCTCGGGACCGCCGCTGGGATAATTCCCCGGCGTGGTGTCATCGCCGGCGAGCCAGGTATTAACGTACATCGGAATATCGTAGGCCGCCTTGCCGCGGGCAGTGACCGCCTGGATGAAATGAGCATAGTGCCACGCCATAAAGAGCTCATCGGCGCGGTAAGTGTCACCAAAAACTTCAGCCCAAGTGCCCGATGTCTTGTCGCCGTTCGCATCCCATAGCTCTCGAAGCATCGGGTAGAGGCTCTCGCGATGCGCCTGAAGATAGCGCGTCAGCTCCGGCGGAACGGGTTCGGAAAACGAACGATTTGCAGTCGCGGAGTGGTCCCGCGTATCGCCGAGCACGCCGACTTCGTTTTCAACCTGCATCATGAGAACGGTGTGGTCGCGGCTGTCGGCCTCTTTGATGTGCTGCATCAGGGCGGCAAAAGCGCGCGCGTCGGCTTCTTGCGTGGCGCTTCCCTGCGGGCTCAGGATCTCAACCTCGGCGCCGTTTTCAACCACGCGCGGGAAGCGCCGCGTATCCTGCTTGACCCAGACCGGCGCATAGCTCGACATGCCGTTCTTCCACGAGGCAAGCCAGAGAAAAACGATGCGCACATGAGCCTGGCGCGCTTGCTCGAGGAGGCCGTCGACCAACGTGAAGTCGTATTTGCCCTCAGTGGGCTCGACGAGTTCCCAGCTCAGTGGGGTGACGACAGTGTTGAGGCCCATCCCGGCGAGTTCCGGCCACAGCGGCTTCATGTAATCGAGGCTGGACGAAGAGGAGTTGTGCAGCTCCCCGCCCAGAATCAGCAAAGGCTTGCCGTCGACGATGAGCTGGGTCGCGGACCCGCGCTTCTCGAGGTGAGGAGCCTGATTTTCTTGCGCAAGGAGAACCGCAGGCGAGAGGACGACCGACAGGAGAAAAACTGGCAACAAAGCAGCAGACATTCGCATAACGTGAGGGAGTCTAGCACAGGATGTAAGCCTCAGTTTGTGAGGGCAAGCGAACGTCGACAACACGATCGGCGGCTCGTCGCGAATTGGCTACACTGAATCTGTGAGCACTTCGTTTCACATCGAGAACTTCGGTTGCCGCGCTGCGCGAGCCGATGGCGAGGCGATCGCCGATCGTCTGCGCGCGTCCGGGTCCACCGAACGGCGGCCTCGTGAAGCTGATGTGATCGTCGTAAATACCTGCAGCGTGACTGCTGAGGCTGATCGCGCGGCTCGCGCATTTATCCGCCGGGCGCACCGTCTTAATCCCGACGCGCGGATCGTAGCAACTGGCTGCTATGCGCAGCGGGCGCCAGGGGAGTTGGCAGGTTTGCCAGGCGTGGCGGCGGTTGTGGGCAATAGCCACAAAGCATTTGCGCCCGAGATTGCGCTCCGACTCGCAAAGGGGGCTGATCGTGCGCCTTCGGAATCGGCATGGGTCAGCGCGGCCTCGCTGATGGCAGGGAGCGAGTCGCCGCTCGTACTTGCCGATGATTTGTTCGCACATTCCTTTCTCGCCGAAGCGCAGGTGGTTCCAGGTGCACAAACGCGGCCGAACCTGAAGATCCAGGAGGGATGCGGAAACCGGTGCTCGTTCTGTGTGATTCCGCAGACAAGGGGCTCATCCAGAAGTTTGCCCTTGGCAGACATTCTCAGGCAGGTGAATGGATTCGTTGCGGCGGGCGGAATGGAGCTGGTGTTTTCCGGCATCAACCTGGGCCGGTGGGGGCGCGATCTGAATCCGGCGCCGGTTGAGCCGCAGCCCAGGCTCGCATGGCTGTTGCGGCAAATCTTTGAGCAAACAGAATTACCGCTCCTGCGATTGAGTTCAATTGAGCCGATGGATTGGGACGCGGAGTTGATCGGGCTGATGGCGGAATTTGGCGGACGGCGACTCGCCCGCCACGCGCATCTGCCGTTGCAGTCGGGGTCGGACGCCGTCTTGCGCCGCATGCACCGGCGCTACCGGCCATGGCACTACGCTGGGAAAGTGGCTGCTTTGGCGGGGGCAGCGGGATCGGATCTAACGCTAGGTGCGGATGTGATGGTGGGCTTTCCGGGTGAGACGGATGCCGAGTTCGAGGAAACGCTGGAGTTTGTGCGCGCGCTGCCATTCGGCTATCTGCACCTGTTTCCGTTTTCGCCGCGGCCGGCAACGCGCGCATGGGCACTGCATAAAGAATGTCCAGTGGCGCCGGATGCGGTGGAAGAACGAATGGAGGCGATGCGTGCGTTAGCCGTGGAAAAAACCTTCATCCATCGAAGGCGCTTTGCAGGCCGAGAGTTGGCGGCGATCACGATGCACACGCCGGAGGCACTGGCCCGACTTGGCCGAACCAATGGCTTGACTCAGAATTTTCTGCCTGTGGAACTAAATGCAGAACTTCCCGCCAACCGTCTCGTCCGGGTGCGTGTGAATGGACTCACCGCGGAAGGCACGCTGGAAGCGAAGATCGTCAATGAAGCGACTGAGTCGGTGACTACCGATTCGTCTTTCAGCTGGAGCGCTGTCGCAGTTTAAAAGGACTATCGCGCCGCATTCCCTCTGTCCGCGCCGCCGAGCCAGGAGGTTCTCGGGCCGTAAGCGCCGCCTTTTTCGCTCACAGCCGTGTCTGAAAGGGCTGTCAAGCAGCGTCCGAACGAGCAAACCAATGCTATACTCAGGGTGCGTTCGCGGGCTTTTTGCCGTTCCGGATGGCCCCGGAACGGAGGCTGCGAACCCCAAGTGGAGGAGCACCATCGCACTCGATAAACGTTCGGCCAAGTCTTTTATCCGCATCAACGATCGCATCCGGGCACGCGAAATTCGCGTCATCGACGAAAATGGCGAACAACTGGGAATTCTGCCGCCTTTTGAGGCGCTGAAGATCGCCCGCGAGCGCGGGTTGGATCTGGTGGAAGTTTCGCCCACCGCCGTTCCGCCGGTGTGCCGCATTCAGGATTACGGCCGCTTCCTCTATGAGAAGGAAAAGAGCGAACGCGCCGCCCGCAAAAAGCAGAAGGTCATCACCATCAAGGAAGTCAAGTTCTCGGTCACGGTGGACGAGCACGACTACCAGACCAAGAAGAACCAGGCTGTTCGCTTTTTGAACGAAGGCGACAAGGTGAAGGCCAGCCTGCGCTTCCGTGGGCGCCAGATGGCTCACCGCGAACTGGGATACGCCATCATTAACCGGCTGATTCAGGACATCGGCGAAGCGGGGACGGTGGAGTTTATGCCGCGCATGGAAGGGACCATTCTGCACGCGATTCTGGCCCCGTCGAAGAAAGAAGGCTCCAAGCCGAAGCCTGCTCAACAAGCGCAGCCTCCTGCTCCGCGGCCGCCGATGCAGCAGCAGGCGCGATAGCTAGCTGGAAGTTGATTCCAACTTAAGGCCGCTCTTTACGGGCGGCCTTTCCATTTTGATTTCGCGGGATCGGCATTGTGTATTCTGACCGCATGCTTTCTTCCCTTCTCCGTTCTCGCCTTGCCTTCGTTTTCTTTGTCTCTGGCCTTGCGGTCGCCGCGGGCATTTGCGCTGAGCAGGCGCCGGCCCCGCATTTCCCAACCACAGAAGACCTGCGCCATTTGAAATCGATCGGCGGGCCGCAGCTCTCGCCCGACGGCAAGCAGGCACTCTTCACGGTCGTCGATGCGACCGCCGACGGAGCCAAGGCGCATGTCTGGCTGGTCGCAACGAGTGGCTCGGACAAGGCCCGCCAGTTGACGTTTTCGCCGCCGGCCGATAAGCGCGGCGAGCGCAATCCGCAATGGGCGCCGGATGGATCAGCGATTTTCTTCCTCGCGCATCGCGGCGAAAACACGCAACTCTATCGGCTGGATCTGCGCGGAGGTGAAGCGGCTCAGTACGACTTGAAGATCGCGCCGCCGGTGGACGAATCGAAGGAAAAGGACGCGATTCCACCGCCGAGCGCGGAGAAGAGCGCCGACAAGAAACCCGAGGAAAAACCCGACACACAGAAGAAGGAATCGACGCCCGAAATGGTGGCGATCGATGTGTCCGGCTTCGCGCTATCAGAGGACGGAAAGTGGCTGGCAGTGTGGGCGCGCGATCCGCAAACGCCCGGCGAGAAGAAGCAGAGCGATGCGAAGGCCGATGCTTCCTGGGTGAATCACGAGAAGCACGGCACCCGGCTTTATCTGGCGGCACTCAAGGCTGACGGCACACTGGATGGCGCACTGACAACTGTTGCGATCACGCCGGATGTGCATGGAGCTGTGTGGTCCCCGGTGGGCGACCGCCTGCTTGTCTTCACCGAAGCACCGAATGACTTATCAGATCTTGGTCCGGCAGGTGCGGCGTGGGTCGCGGATGCGGCTGCACCGGATAAGCCAAGGAAGCTGGATGCTGTTCCCGCAACAGTGGGCGGAGGCGCATGGAGCACGGATGGATCGGCCATCGTGTTCAGTGCGGCGACACCGGAAGATGCGCCGCCCGGATACGACGAGCTTTTCGCACTTCCCGTTGGAGAGACAGCCGCGAAGCCGCTCCGGCTTTCTGCCGGCTTCGACGGACAGCTCAATGCGTCCGCATTATTCTTCCCGCCGGACGGATCAGTCGTTGCACCAGCGGCGGTTGGAACGCACGCCGTGGTTGTGCGCATTCCGATGGATGGAAGGGGCACGCCAGCGTCCATCGACCTTGGCGCTGCCGTGATCTCGGGGCTGAATACTAATCGCAGGCAGACGGGTTGGTTGTGGCTGGCCGAGAGCGGGGCGCAGGCGCAGAGACTTTGTTTCGCGCAGCAACTCGGCAATCCATGCACGGCGCTGCCGATTCCAGAGTTGACGCCTGCCGGGCTCCGTTCGGTTGAGCCGCAGCTCGTGCAATGGAAGAGTGATGGACTGACGATCGAAGGGCTGCTCTATCTGCCGGCGGATGCCGGATCCAAAAAAGTCCCGCTGATCGTCGATGTACACGGAGGACCATTCGGCGCATTCGAAGACCGCAATGATGCGTTTGCCGCATTCCTCGTAGGCCACGGATGGGCGGTGCTGCGGCCCAATCCGCGCGGCTCATCGAATTACGGGGTGAAGTTCGCCGCCGCGAACAAGAATGATCTAGGCGGCGGTGACTATCGCGACGTGATGATGGGCGTGGATGCAGTGCTTGCAAAGTACCCGCTGGACTCGTCGAAGATGGCGCTCATGGGTTACAGCTATGGCGGCGAGATGGCAGCGTTCGTCGAGGGAAAGACAGATCGCTTCAAGGCCATCATCAGCGGCGCGCCGGTGATTGATCAGTTCAGCGAATATGGAACCGAGCACGGTTCGTGGTACGACCGCTGGTATTTCGGTAAACCGTGGGAGCATCTTGAAGACAGCTGGCGGCAAAGCCCCCTGGCCGGCGCGGCAAAAGCCAAAACACCGTTCTTGTTGCTGCAGGGGCAAAGCGACTCGACCGATCCGTTGGGCCAATCCGAAGAGATGTATCGCGCCCTGCGGCAAGAAGGTGTGCCGGTGGAATTGGTGAGCTATCCCCGCGAGGATCACGGGCCACTGGCAGGCGGCGTGTTTGGGAGGCCCTCGCCCGAACCATGGCACGGTTACGACGCACGGCAGCGGGTTGTGGAGTTCATCGAGAAGGCATTCGGGAACGGCGCATCGCCGGCGGAATCGGCAACGCGGTCGAGCACAACGCGGTAGCTCCGAAAGAACCAGCTGCAGCCGGATTGCGCCCGTGTGCGCGATGCGTTTTCGCCTTCGCTATACTGGAGAGGTAATCTCCTCGGCTGTTTGTCCACTCACCATTTCATGCGAAGTCCCACCATCGATACAGCATCCACTCATCCCCGTGGCGCATTGCGAGCGGATGTCCGACGGATCCTGGGATATGTCTACTTCACCTTTGTCTGCTATCTCGCCATCGGATTGCCGCTGGCAATTCTGCCCGCCTACGTGCATCTGCGGATGGGTTACCATGCGTCGCTGGCAGGGCTGGTCATCAGCATTCAATACATTGCGACATTCCTGAGCAGGCCCTGGGCGGGACGCATTAGCGACCATAAGGGCGCGAAGATCTCGGTGCTGTGGGGCATGGCGGCTTGTACGGCGAGTGGGTTCCTGTTGCTCGGCGCAGCCGCACTGCACCGCAATCCGGCATGGCTGAGTTTGACCAGCCTGTTGGCAAGCCGGTTGGTGCTGGGCGTGGGCGAAAGCCTGGGATCGACGGGGGCAACCCTTTGGGGCATCACCGCTGTGGGGCAGGACCATACCGCCAAAGTCATTTCGTATAACGGCGTGGCGACGTATGGTGCGCTTGCGCTGGGCGCGCCGCTGGGCGTCGTCATGGAACAGCAGTGGGGCCTTGCCGCGATCGGGATCGTCACCATTGCATTGTGCGGTGCGAGTTTCGTCTTCGCGAGCCGCAAAGAGCCGGTGCCCGTGGTGCCGGGAGAGCATTTGCCATTTCGCGATGTGCTTGGTCTTGTGACGCCGCATGGGATTGGCCTAGCGCTTGGCGGTGTAGGGTACAGCGTGCTGGCGACATTCGTGACGCTCTTCTATGCGAGCCGAAACTGGAACGGTGCAGCGTTGTGCCTGACCGCATTCGGCGTGGCCTTTATCGCTGCGCGGCTTTTGTTTATCCACGCAATCAGCCACTATGGCGGCTATACCGTGGGCATCACCTGCCTCGCGGTAGAGTCAGTGGGCGTGTTGCTGCTGTGGCGCGCGGTATCACCGTGGATGGCCTTCGGCGGCGCGGCGCTTGCAGGATTCGGGTTCTCGCTGGTGTTTCCGGCGCTGGGCGTCGAGGCGGTGAAGCACGTCCCGGAGCGAAGTCGTGGCACGGCGCTCGGCGTCTATACGGTGTTTGCCGATGTGTCGTTCTTTCTGGTTGGTCCGATTGCCGGCGCGGTGATTGGAACATTCGGGTATGCAAGCGTGTTTCTTTTCGCGCTGACTTGCGTGATTGCATCGCTGGGAATAGTCGTAGTTCTGGCGACAAGGAAGCAAGTGCCGCGCCCGGCTTCGGACTTCTAGGGCGGTTCTCCAATGGCAGCATCGATTTCGCGCTACCTCATTGGAGGACCGCCATTAGCCAAGTCGAATCAAACCGAAACAATGAGCCAGCCGCTCTAAGCAGCCTACCCCTTTAGTGGTACATGTTACGGACGCAATCTAACACTTTCTAGCGCGAAAGAACCATCGTCTCCAAACTCCGCACGTACGATCCTCTTTCTATAGCTTCCCGATGGCTTTTCTGGTCTGAGCGAATTGCAAGGTATACGCCGGCGCGCGAATCAAAGGGGGCATCGAACGGAGACTTGAATGAAAAACTCGCTGAGTGGATTGGTTGAGCGTGTATCAAACGTTGCATCGTGCGGGAACAACCTGGTGTCGGACGCTGTGCTTAGACTTCATTTCGGAATTCAGAACTTCCTGATCCAGGAAGACGCGCAGGACCTAGTCGAATATGCACTCGTGGTGGCGTTGATCGCATTCGGTGCGTCCGCTGCGATGAAAGGCCTTTCATCAGAGATCAAGACTGCCTTCAACGCCATCAGCAGCGATCTTGCCACTTCGCTCTAATCGTTTAGACAGAGCCGTCTCATTAGATCACGCGCGATGAATATTTGAATTCTCCTCTCTGCAATGACCTCACCGGCAGCGACCGTTTGAAGGTGGCTCCTTTCCGGTCTCAGCGCTGCAGTCGCTCAGCACTGCAGTCGCTCTCGGCGGATCCACTCCCCTCAAAAGCAGATCGGCCATCCCAAAGAGGGCTTCGAGACGCGAACGGCAAATGCCCTGTGCTGGTTACAATTGGGTCCGCGCGCGGGCTGTTCCTGCGTCGCGCAGCCTCGTAGGTCATATAGACTGACACCGAACGTAACCCCAAGAGCGGGAGTCTCCTCATCATGCCGACAGCGGTGCAGCAGCGAGTTAGTTCGTCGAAGATTCAAAATCTGCTGACCCGCGGCGTGAACGCACATAAAGCCGGACGGCTGGAAGAAGCCAGGCAGCTTTACATCGAGATTCTCGCGATGGACGTGAGGCATGCGAAGAGTCTTTATGGGCTAGGACTGATTGCACATCAATTGGGCAGCCTCGATGTCGCGGCGAGCATGTTGCGGCGCGCGCTGGTCTCCGATCCGAAAGACTCCGCCTTTCATCGCAGTCTTGGCACGCTTTTGGTCGATCAAGGAAAGACGAACGAAGCAATTGCGGAGTATGAGACCGCATTGAGTCTTAACCCGAACGATGAGCAGGCCCACTTCGAAGTGGCCACTGCTTTCGGGGCGAGAGGCAACCTGATTGAAGCAGAGCAGCACTTCAGGCGAGTGATCGCGCTGCGCCCGAACCCCGGCACAGCATACGAATGCCTGTCCAGCGCCTTGCGGCGGCAAGGCAAGCTGGACGAGGCGCGCACGTCTTTTGAGCAAGCGCTGGCTTTGGATTGGCATGAGGTCGACGCTCTGCAGGAGATGGGCAGCCGCCTGGCGAGGGCCGGCGATTCGGAAGCCGCTGTAAGGTGTCTCGAACGGGTTCTGGCTCTTTCTCCGGATCAAGCGGAGGCTCATAACGGTCTGGGCGTCGTGTTGATGAACGAGGGAAAGGTGGACGAGGCGGAGGCGAGATATCTGCGGGCGCTCGCATGCAATCCGGAATACGCGGAAGCTCAGTGCAACCTGGGCGCAGTGGCGCGCAAACGGGGAAAAACAACGGAGGCAAGACTGCTTTACGAGCGCGCACTGGAACTGAAACCCGATCTCGCCGAAGCGCACGGCAATCTGGGATTGCTGTTGATGGGTGAAGGGGATCAAGACGGAGCAAAGCGGCATTTCGAGCATGCCCTGGCGGTCGATCCAAAGAACATGATCGCGCTGCAGCACCTCGGAAGCCTGTCGCTCAAGAACGGCGACTTGCAAACGGCGAAGAGCTGCTTTGAAAAGGCGATCGCTCTGACGCCCGATCTGGCGGAAGCACACAACGGCTTGGGCGCCGTGCTTCAAGGCGAGGAAAAGCTTGACGAAGCGGAGGCTAGTTATCACAAGGCCCTAGCATACAGGCCGAAATTTGCGCCGGCCCATTGCAACCTGGGCAATATTGCGAAGAATCGGGGGGCGTTGGCCGAGGCAATGCAGCACTATGAACGCGCGCTGGCGCTCGACCCGAATCTGTCGGAGGCGCACAGTAACCGAGGACTGATCCTGGTGGGCGAACACCGATTTGAGGAAGCGCGAGAGCACTACGAGCACGCCATCGCTTTTGAAGCGGGAATCGGAAACACCCGGTGGAATCGCAGCCTGCTCGATCTGCTGGAGGGGAACCTTGAGGCGGGATGGCAGGGCTACGACTCGCGGCTCTCGATTCCGCGGGTCGCGCCGCGTAGCTTTCCCGAGCGGATCTGGCGCGGCGAGCCGCTCAACGGCGCGCGCATTCTTTTGCACGCCGAGCAGGGACTGGGCGACACGCTGCAGTTCATGCGCTATGCGCCCCTGGTACAGGCCGCGGGCGGCACCGTGATTCTGGATGTGAAACCGCCCGTCGTGCGGCTGGCAAAACAACTGCCAGGCATTCGCGAGGTGATCGCGAGCGGCGATCCGCTTCCGGCGTTCGAGTGGCAATGTCCGCTGATGAGTCTGCCAGTAGCGTTCAAGACTACTCTGGAATCGATTCCGGCGGAGGTTCCGTATCTGCGGGTACCCGAGGAGGCTTTTGCAGAGGCTGAGACGATTACGTGGCCCGAGGATGGGAAGTGCATCGGCCTTGTGTGGAGCGGAAATTCTGAGTTCCCGGACGACCGGCTTCGCTCGATTCCGTTGGCTGCGCTCGCGCCGCTATTCGAGATCGAAGGGCTGCGATTCTTCTCGCTGCAGTTTGGACCGGCCGCGTCCCAACTGGCGGGGACGGACGCGCCGGTTGTCGATCTAACGTCTTCGATCAAGGACTTCGCGGACACGGCAGCGCTGATTTCGCGGCTAGATCTGGTGATAAGCGTCGATACGGCAGTTGCACACCTTGCTGGGGCGCTGGCGAAGCCGGTGTGGACATTGCTGCCCTTTGCGCCCGACTGGCGTTGGATGCTGGATCGTGAAGACAGCCCATGGTATTCGACGATGCGCTTGTTCCGGCAGCCACAGCCATCAGATTGGAAATCGGTGATCGAGCGCGTGTGCGGTGAGCTGCCGAAGCTGACTAGGCGAAGTTGATCCCTCGGTAGTACGAGTTCTTGCGATGAGACTTGTGGATGCCTGGGTCAAAACATCAACGGCCACCCCGACGGGTGGCCGTTACTGTCTTGCTGCTTAGGAGAAATCTAGCGTTCGCTCTTCCAGTTGATGAGATCGCCAAGGGTGGTGGTTGAGCTGGAGACGGGATGCTTGTGCGGATCCGCCTTGTAGTGCTCGACCTGGGCGCGGCTGGCTTCGTGTCCCACAGCGCGCAGGCTGAGTCCCACCTTTTTCTCTTCCACGTTGATCTTGATGATCTTGAATTCGTGCTCCTCGCCCTGTTCGAGCTTGGCCGGCGAGCCGTCCTCACCCACTGCTTCGGAGATATGGCAGAGGCCTTCAACGCCCTCCGCTATTTCAACGAAAGCGCCGAACTGCGCTGTGCGGAGAACCTTGCCGTGAACCACATCTCCGACGCGATGCTGGGCAAAAAAGCTCTCCCACACATCGGGTTGCAGTTGCTTGATTCCGAGCGAGAGACGGCGATTCTGAGGCTCGACACCGAGAACGACAGCCTTCACCTTTTCGCCCTTCTTCACTACTTCAGAAGGATGCTTGACGCGCTTGGTCCAGCTAAGGTTTGAGACGTGAACCAGGCCGTCGATGCCGTCTTCGATTTCAATGAAGGCGCCAAAGTCGGTCAAGTTGCGCACGCGGCCTTCAACCACTGTGCCGGCGGGATAGCGCTCCGTGAGGTGCTCCCATGGATTCTCGAGAAGCTGCTTCATGCCAAGCGAAATGCGGCGGTCGGCAGGATTCACGCTGAGAACGACAGTGTCGACCTCATCCCCCGGCTTGACCAGCTTGGAGGGGTGCTTGAGGCGCTTGGACCAAGTCATCTCGGAAAGGTGAACCAGGCCTTCGATGCCCTGTTCGAGCTCGACAAATGCGCCATAGTCGGTAACTGAAAGCACGCGACCATGGACGTGCGCGCCTACGGGGTAGCGTTCGGTCGCATCGAGCCACGGGTCAGGCGTCAACTGCTTGAAGCCGAGCGAAACGCGCTGCTTGTCTTTATCGAACTTGAGCACCTTCACCTGGATCTCGTCGCCGACGTTGACCAGGTCGCGGGGATGCGTGAGGCGGCCCCAGCTCATGTCCGTGATGTGGAGGAGGCCGTCGATTCCGCCCAGGTCAACGAATGCGCCGTAATCGGTGAGGTTCTTGACCGTGCCGGTGAGAATGGCGTCTTCGCCAAGGTGCTCGAGAGTCTGCGAACGCTTGGCGTTCTGCTCTTCCTCGAGAATCTCCTTGCGCGAGACAACGACGTTGCCGCGCTTTTTGTTCAGCTTGATGACGCGGACTTCAATCTGCTGGCCGAGATAGCCGTCGAGATTGCGGACGGGACGAATCTCCAGCTGCGAACCAGGCAGAAAGGCCTTCATGCCGATGTCGACCGTGAGGCCGCCTTTGACGCGGCTGACGACCGTTCCCATAACCGGGGTCTTGTCGTTTGCAGCTTTTTCAATCGTGTCCCAGACGCGGAGACGCTGCGCCTTCTCGTAGCTGACGAGATAGCCGCCTTCGGGCTCCTCGCGCTCGATCACGACCTCGATCTGCTCACCGGGCTGGAACTTCACGGCGCCGGTGTGATCGACCACCTGCTCGATTGGAACCAGTCCCTCGGACTTGAGGCCCACATCGATGACGAGGTGCTTGTCAGTCTGCTTGATTACTGTGCCTGTGACGACCTTATCGCCATAGGCTTCCACGGCAGCGGCTTCGGCGGCCTGTTCGCGCTCGAAGGCTTCAAGCGCCGCGGAGAAATCATCTGCGGATTCGGGTCCGTGTTCGGTTGACCTTTCAGTCACCGGTGCGGCAGTGACATGCGATTCGGCAGAATTTGCTTCTGCTGTCGGGCTGTCAGCTGCAGGCTGTGTTGTGGCATCGGCGTCCAGCGCGGAGGAAACGAGTGCTTCGGTGTTTTCGGGGTTGGACGTTGATTCGTGCAACGGCTGCTCAAGCTCCGTCGCAGGGTCAAGGGTTGGTGTTTCGAGTTGGGTGTTCAGGGTTATGCTCTCGGGTTCTGGATTGAGGACGTTTGCCATCACTGCTGCTCCGGGATTCATTGCACCGGCGACGGACTTTCATGTCGCACGGCTGACGCCCTGTATGCGGTAGCTTTCATCCGCAGACGCCGGTGGCCTGTTTCTCATGCCACGTGTGGCCGAGGTGATACTCACGGGGACAGTCGTCCGAGCCGGCACTACCGGCTATGGAAGCGACTCGTCTCCGAGGGAATCACCAGGCGCGCAACGGCTGGCTGGAGGTCGGCCGCAGCTCACTGATGGAATCCGCACACAGGAGCTACGTCTTAAGTTTAGCAACCTCGTCTTTCCAGCGTCAATGCAACAGGTTGTGGTATCGCAGCCAAGAGCGAATCTGACACGAAAAATTCACAGAAATGGGTCGAACCAGACAGGAGGGCCGCGGCGGGAGACAGAGGGGGCGCAGGGACCGGAGACAACGCTCAGCAAGCCCGAGATCGCTCAAAACAGGCCCCCGCAGCCCACTATACTGAGGGACGACATGGACCAGCTCTGGACTCCCTGGCGATTTGCCTACGTAACCAATGCAGACGGCGCGCCACGCCCCGGGATCCCGGAGCGCCTGGCAGCATTCCCAGGCGACACCGGCTGTGTGTTTTGCAATCTTATCGCCGCCGTGGATCACGCGATCGCCGGCGGGATGCCCGCAGAAGAGGCCGAGGTGGCCGCTGGGCTGGTAGTCCGTGGAAAGCACTGCTACATCTGCCTGAACGCATATCCCTACACATCGGGCCACGTGATGGTGGTGCCCTATGCACACGTGGACAGGCTGGCTGGGCTTGGCACGGAAGCCGCGCACGAAATGATGGACCTGGCGCTTAAGACCGAGCGGGTGCTGGAACACCTTTATCGTCCGCATGGGTTGAACTTCGGCATGAACCTGGGCAAGGCGGCCGGCGCGGGCGTGGCTGGTCATCTGCACTTGCATGCGCTGCCGCGCTGGGCAGGCGACACCAATTTCATGACAACGGTGGCGGAGACGCGCGTGTTGCCTGAAGATCTGACAACAACCTGGAAACGGATGCGCGAGGCGTTTGCAGAGACGGCGTCGGCGAGCTAACGACTGCGCTCGATAACTAGATTTGAGGCCCGGGCCCATCTTCCGCTTCGGCTGCGAGGGCTAATTCAGCTTGGTCCACATCGGCGCGATCGAGGAGAGCCTTGGGGAGCGACTTCGTGGTGCGCAGGCCGAGCTTCTTGAGCAACTCCACCTGCCGAATGAGATTGCCGCGGCCGTCGACGAGTTTCTTCATCGCGTTCGCGTAGTTCTGATCGGTTCGGCGCAGATTGTCGCCAATTGCTTCCATGTCCGTGACGAAGCCGACGAATTTTTCGTAGAGTTCGCTGCCGCGTTCCATCACCTCGCGCACGTTGCGCGCCTGCCGCTCCTGCTGCCAGAGCACGTTCACGATACGGATGACATAGAGCAGCGTGGTGGGACCCACCAGCAAGATGCCCTGCTTGTACGCATCGGACCACAATTCGCCATCAGCCTGCAGCGCCATCAGAAACGCAGGCTCGACGGGCACGAACATCACAACAAAGTCGGGCGCTTCCAATTCAGGCAAGCGGTGATATCCGGCCTTCGCAAGACTCGCGATATGTCCGCGCACGCTGGCGAGGTGCAGTTTGAGCGCGGCTTTGCGATCGTCGTCGCACGTCGCGCTCACGCAGTCGGTGTAGGCGGTGAGAGAAACTTTGGAATCGATGACCAGATTGCGGCCACCGGGCAGAAAGACGATCACGTCGGTACGCACTGTTCGCGTGCGCTCGCCGCTCTCGCTTTCGGCAGCAGCAAAAGGCTGCTGAAATGAATATTGCTCGCCTTCACGTAGACCCGCCTTGTCCAGCAGATCGCGCAAAATGAATTCGCCCCAGTCGCCCTGCGTCTTAGCAGAGCCGCGCAGCGCGGTGGTCAGGTTGCGCGCGTCCTCTGACAATTGTTGATTGAGTCCGTTGAGCGCCCCGATCAGGGTTTCGAGTTTCGTGACGCCGGTCTTAGAGTCCGACTGCGCCTGCTCGACCTTCTCCCGAAACTCCTTGATCTGATCGCGCAAAGGCGAGAGCAGCGTGCCAAGTTCTTTCTGGCTACCTTCAGAGAATGACTTGGATTTCTGATCGAGGACGTTGCCGGCAAGCGCTTCGAATTGGTTGGCAAGCGCCTGCTTTGCCGATTCCAGCAGTGCGATCTTCTCCGCCATGTTCCGGCGTTCGTTATTCAGGTCGGCATCAAGCTGGCTAATACGGGCGGCTTGATCGCGGACCAGGGCTTGGCTCGCTTGCAAGTCTTGGCGCGCGGCATCGCGTTCGCCAGTAAGGCGCTCGACGGTTCCGGCGCGCTCGGCTGCGACGGATTCGAAGCCAGCACGGGCGGCGGACACGGCCTGGGCCTCGGCGAGTTGAGCGCGGGAGGCAGCAAGCGCCTCAGCGGTCTCGCGGTTGCGCTGCTCGAGCAAGTTTCTCTCTGATTTGGCCGCGTTTGAGCGGATCCAATAGCCCAGCGCGATCCCTACAACAAGGGCGATTCCGGCAATCACACCCTGCAGCATTTCGGCGGAACCTCTTCGCCTAATGTACGCCTTTCGGACTCCCTAATGTACGACTTTCGGGTCACCTGATGTATGCCCTTTTCGGATGTATAGTTGTGGGTTACCGAAATCATTGTTTGAGATGAATCGATGGTCTTGAGCAAGAAGGTTTGATCCATGCATCGAATTGCACACCGGCTTCCTTTCACCTGTGTTCTCTTCGTCGTTCTCTCCAGTGCATCCACTCCAATTGCCTGCGCCACATCGGCGGCCACGACCACGACTCTCACTGTTTCATCTGGCGGGAGCGCCGTCACTACCGTCACCTCCGGCAGTGCGGTGGCGCTGACCGCCGCCGTAACCTCCAATTCCGCGAAAGTGACCGTCGGCCAGGTGAATTTCTGCGATGCCTCGGTGACCTATTGCACCGATATCCACTTACTCGGCACGGCCCAACTGACTTCCGCCGGAACCGCCGTGTTGAAATTGGCTCCCTGGGTTGGCAGCCATAGTTACAAGGCGGTCTTTTTGGGGACGAAAACGGTGGCGACGAGCACCTCGGCGACGTCTTCTTTAACCGTCACCGGACTTTTCCCATCGGTCACGACCCTCACATCGACCGGCCAGGCGGGTGCCTTGTCGCTCACGACATACGTCATCGGCAATGGGACGGCTCCCCCCACAGGGACTATTTCCTATCTAGACGCAGGCTTCAACAACCAGGGGCTGGGCACCGCAACTCTCGGCGCTGGGCAGGCAGGGCCTCAATTCATTGCGACGTCCGCCCTCGTCGACCCTGTCGATCAAGGTTATACCGATGGTCCCAATGCGTACGTGCTTGGGGATTTTAACGGAGACGGCTTCCTCGATATCGCTGAGACTGTCCCCGGAATGCCCATCGGTCAGTATGGCTCTATTCCTGCCCACGAGATCGTAATGTTGGGAGACGGAGGCGGCGACTTCACTCCGGCCGCGTCCTTGACCCTCCAGGCACATTTCGACCAGGCGGAAACCGGCGACTTCAATGGTGACGGCATTCTCGATCTCGCGTTGTTCGGGTTGGGCACTAACCAAATCACCATCCTGCTGGGCAAAGGAGATGGAACCTTTAGTCAGGGCCAGACCTTTTCTGCAGGCGTTCAAGGCGATAACATTCCCTCCTTCTTTGTTGCCGACCTGAATGGGGACGGTATCGACGACATGGCGTTTTTCGACGCGACTAGCTCCCTTTTGCTTGTGTTTCTAGGGAATGGAGACGGGACGTTTACGACGTCTTTGCTGCCGCCTAGCTCGCTGGGTTCAGCCAAGGGACCGGCCTTTGCGGTGGGTGATTTTAATGGCGATGGCATTCCCGATTTAGCCCTCGGTGCAATCCAGGGTGCCGGGAGCGCCGTGACAATCCTGCAAGGCAACGGAGATGGTACGTTTCCGACGACAGGGACATTCCCGATCTCGGGCGACGCGTCCATAGTTGCAGGTGACTTCAATGGGGATGGCAATCTGGATTTGGCGACCGGGGGGGGAGGCGGGATGGGGGGAACGGTGACGATCCTCCTCGGCGATGGGCACGGATCATTTTCGCCGGCTCCAGGAAGCCCGTACGGGACGTATCCCAACATCACCACTACGTTCCCCGCGTACTTCGGAGACTTCAACGGGGACGACAAACTGGACCTGATGATTCAAGGCCAGATCTTTCTGGGAAACGGCGATGGCACGTTTACGGCCGATTCAAATTCAGGGCCGGGGGAATCGCCCAACGCTGTGGGAGATTTCAACGGGGACGACCTCACCGATCTCGTGAGCAGTAATGGCGTAAGTTTGGCGGCGATGCAGCTGGCAGCGACAGACATCAACGGATTCGCCGGTAAGCCGGGCGCAGGCCCTCAAATGGTAGTGGCAAGCTATCCTGGCGACAGCAACTACAAAGCCAGTACCTCTCCCGCGACCAGCCTGCCGTCGGGCACGATTGAATCGACGGTGACTGTCACGGCCTCAGCCACCTCGCCCGTCCAAGGCCTGCCCGTTGTCCTCACTGCGACCGTCACGAGCAGCGGCATTGCCCCCACCGGCCAGGTCACGCTCTATGCCGGTAGCGCCGTTTTAGGAACAGCGACCCTCAACAGCACCAGTAGCGCCACCTTGACTACGAGCACCCTCGCATTGGGTGCAAACTCGATCATCGTCAGGTATGCGGGCGACACGAACAACGCGCAGTCCACCTCCGCCGTCCTGGTTGTGACCGTGACTGCACCGGGCTCCACGGCATCGACTGTGACCGTGAAACCCGCTTCAACCACCGTTGCAGCCGGACAGCCATTGACAGTTTCCATTACCGTAAGCGGAGCGGCAGGCGGCGCAACTCCCTCTGGTTCGGTTAACCTCGCCACGGGCTCGTATTCCACCTGGCAACCGCTTTCCAGTGGTACAGCCTCGTTTACCCTTCCAGCGGGAACCTTGAGCAGCGGCGCTAACACGCTCACTGCCTCGTATCCGGGCGACCCCGTGTATGCGGCAGGGACGGCGACAGCCACTGTCACGGTGCCTCCAGTGTTGGTCACAATACCGGCTCCTCCTTCTGTCGCCCCGGGAGGAAGTACAACCGCGACCGCCACTTTTAGTGCAGGAACAACCTACCAAGGAACTCTGAACCTGACCTGCGCCCTCACCACATCTCCCACGGGTGCGCAAAGTCTGCCCACCTGCATCATGAATCCAACCAGCGTGGCCATCGCGACAGGCGGCACCGGAACCAGCGTGCTCACCGTCAAGACAACCGCGGCATCGACGGCTTCTCTGCGCAAACCCTCCCCTGGGAATTTTTGGAGAATTGGCGGCGGAGGCACCGTTCTTGCGCTGCTGCTCACCTGCGGCATTTCCTCGCGTCGTCGTCGTTGGATTTCGATGCTGGCGTTGCTTGCAGTCTTCTCGGTGGTCGTCACAATTGGCTGCGGCGGGGGCAGTAGCACAAAGGGTTCGACAGGCTCTCCGGGCACAACAGCCGGGAACTACGTATTCACCGTGACCGGGACAGACGCATCGAATGCGTCGATCGCCGCGACCACGACCGTCACGGTGACAGTTCAGTAGGTCTTGCGCTCGAACGCGACCACTGCGCGCGTCACCCCGCTGGCTGAACAGAGCGTGAGGCGCGCTCCCTCTTTCGCGAGATCGGAGAGATTCAGGGACATTTCACGCAAACCGATGGAAGCCCAGCGGAGGGAAGGCAATACTGTCAGCCCATGACCGAAAAAAAAGGAGATATGGTGATCACCCGTCTTCGACGCCGAGCCTCATGCATGGTGCAAACAAAATCTTTGTTCGCCTAATGTACGCTTCTAGATGTGCAATTCACGCCGATTTTCCCCGTTCTACCCAGTCGCATCTGGACACCAAACGAGACCAGGTTCGACAACCGTTCTGCACTTCCTATTCCCTGTCCCACCGCGCCTTTACAGGCTCCCGGCAGCCCGGTAGACTTGAAGATTCGGGGCCATGCGCATCTTTTTGTGCGCTGTGGTTGTGTTCGTGTGCCGGAGCGGGTATTGTAGGCAGGCGGAGCGGAAACGCGGCAAGGCGAAGCCCGGAGTGCATCCGAAGTTCTGAAGAAAACGAGGAGAATCAGGCATGGCCGTTGAAGAAAAAGTGAAGCAGATCATCGTCGAGCAGCTGCAGGTGGACGAAGCAGAAGTCACCCCGGGCGCCAGCTTCCAGGAAGACCTGGGCGCGGATTCGCTGGACGTGGTCGAGCTGGTGATGCAGTTCGAAGAGGCTTTCGATCTGGAAATTCCAGACGAGGATGCCGAGAAGATCAAGACCGTCAAGGATGCGATCGAGTACATCGAGAAGAACGAGAAGACCGCGAAAGGCAAGTAACTGGTGAATCGTCGAGTTGTCATCACCGGCCTCGGGCTGGTATGCGGTGTAGGCAATACCGCTCCGGAGGTGTGGCGACAGTTACTGGCGGGGGCCAGCGGCATGGCCCCGATTCAGGGCTTCGACACAACGGGCTTCCCGGTCACCTTCGCCGCCGAGGTGAAAAATTTCGATCCTCTGAACTTCGTGGACAAGAAAGAAGCGCGCAAAATGGGGCGCTTCATCCACTTTGCTTTTGCCGCTACCCACGAAGCCATCACCCAATCGGGCCTCACCATCACGCCGGAGATCGGTGACCGGGCCGGCGTTTTTATTGGCTCCGGCATCGGCGGATTCGAAATCATCGAGCGTGAGCACTCCAATCTGCTCGCGGGCGGCCCACGCAAAATCTCACCCTTTTTCATTCCCGCAGTGATCGTGAATATGGCGGCGGGGCAGCTCAGCATCCGTTATGGCGCCAAAGGACCGATTTCTGCGACAGCGACCGCGTGCGCCACAAGTGCCAATTCCATTGGCGATTCGGTGCGCATGATTCTGCACGGCGATGCGGATGTAATGATTGCCGGCGGCGCCGAAGCCTCAGTCACACCGTTGTCGGTAGGCGGTTTCGCGGCGATGCGAGCGCTTTCTACGCGCAACGAGGAGCCGACCCGCGCCAGCCGCCCGTTCGACAAGGATCGTGACGGATTCGTGATTGGCGAAGGCGCCGGAGTTCTGATTCTGGAAGAACTGGAATTTGCGAGGGCGCGCGGCGCAAAGATCCTGGGCGAAATCATCGGCTACGGCATGAGCGCCGATGCGTATCACATGACGGGCATCGCTCCGGAAGGTGCAGGCGCACAACGCAGCATGCGCGCAGCATTGAAAGACGCAGGGATTCAGCCAGAAGAAGTGGGCTATGTGAATGCGCATGCCACCTCAACACCGGCCGGCGATGGCAACGAGTCGCTAGCGATCGAGAAGGTGTTTGGCGAACACGCGCTAAGCAAAAAGCTGAAGGTGAGCGGAACGAAGTCGATGACGGGGCATTTGCTGGGCGGTGCGGGAGGGTTGGAAGCAGGCATTACGGTGCTGGCTTTGCAGAACCAGATGCTTCCGCCGACAACGAACCTCGACAATGTCGATCCAGAGTGCAAGCTGGACTACGTGCCGAACAAGGCCATCGCCCACAACTTTGATGTGGCGCTGTCGAATTCGTTCGGCTTCGGCGGCATCAACGCCACGCTGATCATGCGGCGGTGGACGGAGTAAAGCCAGGAAGTAGAGAACGAGAAACATAAGACAGACGGCGCTCATGCAAAGATGAGCGCCGCTTTTTGCCTTCGAGGGGATCTTGCGTTCAGCCGGTCACGGCTGCTATCCCGACACCAATCAGGACGAAGATGGCCCACCACCCAAACACCGCGATATAACCGGAATTTCGCTTGACACCGGCGACCATGGCGGTGCCCATGCCCAGCAAGACCATTGTCCATATTGTGATGACGTCGATAGAACTCGCCAGCGAATAGAGCGCAGGGTTTGTTTCCAGAGGATTGAGGAAAGCTCCAAGATTCGTGGGGGCGTAGTTCTTGATGTTGAACGACTCCGGAGCCGTACCCGCATAGATAACGATGACTCCAAGCAAGACCTTCAGGATGCCTGGAAGACTCGCATACATCCAAACTGCAAAGATGCTGCCATATTTCGCTTTGCCGCCGAATACGAAGTTGATGGTGCCCCAAAGGCCAAGCGTGCCGATGGCTACCGCGGCGAGCAGGATCAGCGGGTTCGCGAGGAAGATGCCTTCGGTGACATAGAGCGAGATCTTTGCCGACATCTCGCGCTGTTCCGGCGTCGCCTGGCTCATTCGTTCTTCTTGTTTTGGATTGAGGTGGATTTGGTTGTCGACTACCTGTTGCATGCCGATCTTGAGAGCAACTGCGGCAAAGAGAATATAGCCGACAAGCGTAAAGATGACGAACGGCATCCACCAACTTTTGTTGCCGCGTTTGATGTCTTCGAAGGTCTTGGATGGTGCTGTAAAAACATCGGAAACGCGTTGCCACTGGGAGAGACCGGGCACAGGCTCGGCCACCGGTTGCACTTCAAGATCGCTCATGATTCCGCCTCTCGGATATCTCCGGATACAAATCAAGTTCGCCCGAACTGCGCAGTTGGACTAACTCGCGGAACAGACGGTTGCATTTCTTCGAAGGCTGCAGCCGTTTGTAGTCGCGTAGGTGGGTCACACCGCAATGAATGCGTTCGCCCGCGATTGTACCTTTGAATGCGGCCAAGCTGGCAAGAATTTTCAGACGAAGGAGACAGACTGTCGGCGGACTAGACGCCGGGAGTGGCTGCTTCCGCGGGCGCGGATGGGCTTTCACCCTCAGCCGGCGGCGCGGCTATAGGGTGGTGCCCCTTATGAAGCGGCCCGGCCCCGATGTAGCTCTTGTAGACCGTAATGTGGAAGCAGGACTGGCGAAACTCCTCCTCCACATCGATCTTGCCTTCAGCCTGAAGACTGTTCAGACGGTCGCGCATCCAGTAGATTTCGCTTCGGCTCAGACCGCTCTTGGCGATATCGATCGTGGCGCCTGTGAGGTGAGGACTGGCGACGTCACCCACAGCCGGCGCGGCGTTGCCGTTGGTCCGCATCAGATGCTTCTGATACTCGACGGTGCGTACAGCGGAACTGACTTCAAACGGGTGATGAAACTGGGATTGGTGCGCACGAGAAAGGTCGGTGAGAAAAGCCGCAGTCCAAGGACGGCAGTAGCGTCGATCCAGAGGTAAGTTGGCGTTGACTGCGAGGGCCTCCGATTCCGGAACCCGAACCAGTTGGCCGCGAGCGATCCGGTCATGCAGATCGGCGTCGTTCTCGATGCGCTCCAGGTTATCGGCGTTGGTTTTCTCGTTCTGGCGGATCAGAGACTCGAGCGAACCGCGCAAGGGTGCCATCGCGACGATGCGCGTACTCCGCAAAGGGTCGAGTGCGGCGATGGGTTCGGCGAGTGCAGCATGCGGAGCAGGGACTTCAGCAGCAGCAATCTGGTTGGCCGCGTCCTGCGGCGTGGGCGAATTCATCTCCGAGGCATCAGAGACTTCAGGTTCGGCGACGGAGGTCTGCGGTGCAGGAATGCCGGCGCGCTGCGCGGGAGCCGGGGACTCGACTTCTTCTTTGACGGGCGCCGGCAAGTCGGGTGCAGAAGAGGCTGCCACGCGGCGCGCAGTCATCCATGAATAGCGGTGTATGGGCATGCGGGCACGAACTACAGCAGGCCGGCGGCGCATACTCCTCCGCCGGGCGGCGGAATAGCTGCCGGCGTGGGTCGCTCTGCGGGACGAACCGGAGCGAGCGGTGTGGGTGCGCTCAGGAGCCGCGTGGCGATATGTCGTGGAAGTCGGCGCGGGCCTGTGGTGTGCGCGAGTTTGCAGTGCGTGCACGCGCGTAGAGGATGCCGCACACAGGACAGCGAGAAGAAAACCGAGATAAGTGGCGCGAGTCACAAGGAGCGCACGGAGATTCGAGAGCATCACTAGTGTAAGACGCATAGGAAACAGATTCGAGTATTGAACGTGGTTCGAGATCGTCCGATAAGTACCGGTTCAGTTTACCGCAAATTTGGATTGCCAGGGCGGACCGAGGTAACCGGCGAATCCCGGGTAGCGAACAGGTAAGGGGGAAATCACGCCGGCGCGCGGCCCTCGCAGCAAGCCGCGCCGCCGATCTCTTCAGGTGTCACTCGGCTATTGCAACAGCGTCGGCTCGTCGTCCTTGGCAATTTCCTCGGGTGGAATGATGACCGCCGCTGCGACCTTATCGTCATCTTCGAGATTGAGCAGACGGACGCCCTGCGTGGCACGTCCGGCGGCGCGAATGGTCTTGGTGTCGATGCGAATGATTTTGCCGAACTGGCTGATAACCACTAGTTCGGAGTTGTCGTCGACCAGCTGAATCGTATTCACCCTGCCGATGCGCTCGGTGACGGCCATATTCTTGACGCCCTTGCCGCCGCGGGTTTGCAGCCGGTACTCCTCCACATTGGTGCGCTTGCCAAAGCCATTCTCAGTCACGGCGAGAATGCGGTAGGCGCCCTCCTCGTGTTCCTTGGGTGTGATGGCGACGCCGACGACGTAATCGTTCTTCGCCAGGTCGATGCCGCGGACGCCAAAGGCGGGGCGACCCATAGAGCGGACATCGGCTTCGTCAAAGCGAATTGCCATGCCAAGGTGCGTTGCAAGGAAGACAATCTCAGAGCCGTCGGTGATGCGCGCAGCGACGAGTTCGTCCTCCTTGTCGATGCCGATGGCGATGATGCCGCGGGCCATGACATTGGAGAAGTCTTTCAGCGGAGTTTTCTTCACCGTGCCTTGCCGGGTTCCGAAGAAGATGAACTTGCCTTCTTCCTCAAGGTCGCGAACCGCGAGGATGGCGCGTACGTTTTCGCCGGGCTGCAGGTTCAGCAGGCTCTGCATGCTCTTGCCCTTCCCCGCGGCGCCCACGTCAGGGATTTCGTAGACCTTGAGCCAATAGACACGCCCAGTATTGGTGAAGCAGAGCAGAAACGCATGCGTGGAGTCGATGATGAGCTGCGAAACGAAATCCTCTTCGCGCGTCTTCATACCCATGCGGCCGGCGCCGCCGCGCCGCTGCTGGCGATAAATCGAAATCGGAGTCCGCTTGAGATAGCCCTGGTGGCTAACGGTGACGGCTACTTGCTCATCGGCGATGAGATCCTCAAGTTGAAGCTCAGCGGATTCGTCGATGATCTGCGTGCGGCGTGCATCGCCGTAGCGGTCGCGGACTTCCTCGAGTTCCTTGATGATGACTGCGCGCAGTTTTTTGTCGCTGCCGAGAATCTCTTCGTACTCGGCAATCTTCGCGCGAATTTCTGCCAACTCCTTGAGAATTTCGTCAACTGAAAGCTGGGTGAGGCGGTAAAGCTGCAGTTCTAGAATGGCGTCGACCTGACGCAGAGTAAGTCCGCGTTCTTCGCTGGGCAGACGCTCACGGTCAAGGCTGATGACAATGTCTGTTCCCTTGCCCCATGCGTACAAATTCTCGCGGGCCTCGGCACGCGATGCGGATGCACGAATGATCCGGATGACCGTGTCAAGATTGTCGAGCGCGATCTTGTAGCCTTCCAAAATATGCTCGCGCTCGCGGGCCTTGCGGAGGAGATAAACGGTACGACGCTGCACCACGTCGATGCGGTGATTGATGAAGCTGCGAATTGCCTCATCGAGAGCAAACTCCTTCGGCTGGCCGTTGAGCACGGCCAGAAAAATCATGGAGAAGCTCTCCTGCATTTGCGTGTGCTTGTAGAGCTGGTTCAAGACGATCTCAGGCTGGGCGCCGCGCTTGAGCTCGATGACGATGCGCATGCCGTCGCGATCGCTCTCGTCACGCACGTCGCCGATGTCATCGACGATTTTCTCATTCACCAATTCGGCGATGCGCTCGATGAGCTTGGACTTGTTGACCTGGTACGGAATCTCCGTGACGATAATCGCCTGGCGTTCCTTGGTCAGTGTTTCGGTAGCCACCTTGGCACGCATCATGAAGCGGCCGCGTCCGGTTTTGTAGGCGTTGACAATTCCACTCTTACCGTAGAGGAAGCCGCCCGTAGGAAAATCCGGTCCCTGTACGTGCTTGAGGACTTCAGCCAGGCCGCCGTTCGGATGCTTCACCATCTCAATGGTGGCGTTCACAACTTCAGTCAGGTTGTGCGGCGGAATATTGGTGGCCATGCCGACGGCGATTCCATTGGAACCGTTGACGATGAGATTCGGAATCCGCGTAGGCAGAACGGTTGGTTCCTGCGTGGACTCATCGTAGTTCGGCGTGAAGTCCACCGTCTCCATGTCGATGTCGGCAAGTAGTTCGCTCGAGATGCGGTCCATGCGGCACTCGGTGTAGCGCATGGCCGCGGGCGGATCGCCATCGACCGAACCGAAGTTGCCTTGGCCGTCCACCAGGGGATAGCGCAGCGAGAAGGGCTGCGCCATGCGCACCAGCGTGTCGTAGATCGCAGAGTCGCCGTGCGGATGGTAGACACCCATGCACTGACCGACAACCTTGGCGCACTTGGTGTACTTCTTGTTGTACTGCAGGCCCATCTCGTTCATGGTGTAGAGCACGCGGCGATGGACGGGCTTGAGACCGTCGCGGGCATCGGGAAGCGCACGGCCGATGATGACCGACATCGAGTAGTCGAGATACGACCGGCGCATCTCGTCTTCGATGTTGATGGGAATGTGGCTGGGATTGTTAGGCGGCGTACCGCCATCGAGGGGGAGTTGCGGATTCTGATCGTCTGCCATAAGGGTTCTGGGGGCCCGCGAAGGTGGGTCTGCGAGATGCGTGCCGGATGCCGCGGGCTAAGTCTATTTTACGCTCTCGGAAGGGTTCGGAACAAGGCCATCTGTGGGAAATAAGTCTTTATATTGCTTTTATTTAAAGGTGATCTCTAGGGGACGCAGAAGTGCATCCAAATCGCCCGCGATTTCGGTGACAAAATGGCGCGGGAGAGGAAGCCTTGAGGCTGATTTCTCGCCTCTTTAATGAGTCGAAATCAGGTGGTCTGGCTTACAGCAGTCCCGGTAGGCTCAGGAGAGAAAAGATTGCTTGCAGCACCACAATCGCGCCGCCAGCGGCGAGAGCCAGGCGGCCGCGCGGGCCCTCGTAAGCGTCCGCAAAGACTCCGCCGATGAAAGTGAGCAAAAAGGGCAACGCCCACAGCGCAGGAGTCCCGGGAGCGCCTGTCATGATGAGCCCAAACAACACCAGCGCGCAAAGCAGGGGGGCCGTATTGCCGAAGTAGCGCGACCGGCGGACGCCTAGGTAGAGCAGGGCTGCGGATGCGGCCGCGACGATTATGCCAGCGTTGCTGAGTGTTGAAAAGAAGCGGCGCGCCGGCTCGAAGGAGAACCGTAGAAAGCCCGCGGCAGAACGAAACACATAGCTGAACGCGTCGGGTGAGAAGCCGTAGCAGGCGAAGACGAAAACAAGCGCGCCGGCAGATGCGATTAAGACGATCGGCAGAACCTGGCTGCGACGCCCCTCCGCGACCCAGAGCATGAAAATCAGGCCGAGAAGGGCTGCAACGGGCAGTGCCGCAATATGCGATGCGGCTGCGACGCCGAAAACCGCGGTGAGAAGCACGATGCGCGGCCGCCATTTGCGACGGGGCCCCTGCATGGCATGGGCGACGCCGATGCATGTGTAGACTGCGCCGTACACGCCAAGCGCCGCGAGCACTTCCGGCGTAGGAGTCACGCAAGCTCTCAGGACCTGCGGCGAAAAACAAAACAGCGCGAGCGCCGTATACCCACCTAGGTTTCCATAGAGTCGGCGCGTAACCCACCACAAACCCGCACCCAGGACACAGCCGGCCATGAGGAACGGGAGACGCAACAGCAGAAGGATATGCGTGAGTTGGTGGCGCAGTTCCCAGGGCGTGAGCTCGCCTGCCGACTGCACAACGCGATCTTCCGGCTTGCGGAAGACGTCGAGAACGCGCTCGGCGAAAAGATTGAGTGTGAGTGGCAGACCAGCCATGCGGTAGGCCAGGATGCCATCCCTGATGTTGCCACAGGTCGTGAAATAACCCGCAAGAGGAGAGGGCTTCTCCCAAGTCTCACGGCCGCACCGTGCATATTGATAATCGCGATCCGAAAGAGTCTGCCGGCTCGTAATCCAAAACCCTTGCGCCAGAAAGAGAAAAAGCAGCCCGGCCGCAATTCGCTGAGGCAGATTGAAACGGAATCGTCGAAGACGGGCGAAACGATGGGTCATCTTGAACGGAAGTAGACCCTATCAGTCTAAACGGCTGCCGCGCGGCGCCCGAAGATGCGAAGGCCGCCCCGGAGGGCGGCCTTCGTGTTTGGCTATATCAGCAGCGTGTTAGTTGAAAATTGCACCCACTGTAGCGTTGACCGAACCTGGATTGTCACCCGGAAGAGTCGCCGGCGTCCCAGTCAATGTAATAGTGCAACTATTGGGACCAGCTGCGGTAACAGGAGCTGTCGCCGTACAGTTGTAGGACCACCCGCCGAAGGCAACTCCTGTCTGGGCAGGTGCGGTCAAGGTCACAGTCGTGCCGACCGGATAGGTCGCCGTGCAGACTGAACCGCCCGTATTACCATCTCCGGCCCAACCCGGACCGCAGTGGATCACGTTTGGCGTCCCGGTCGCCGAAGGACCAGTGATCAACCAATTGGTGGTGTTCAGGCCTTCGTTGTATACGGTCAGCGTTGCGAGCAATGGTCCGGGAACTCCTACATCGCACGTTCCCGGAGTTGGCGGGAGGCCATTCGGGTTGGGCAGTGCGAACGGGCAGTTAAATAACGCCGTGGCTGTTTGGATTGTCCCGTCAACACTGGTAGATTCGGCGATGATCGTAGCACTTCCACTCGCAAAGGCGGTGACGAGACCCGCACTTGCACCCGAGTTCCCGCCGCTGTTTGTGTCGACTGGGAAGTCATTGGGGAACGAAGATATCCAAGTCGTAGCCGGAGAATTGGTCACGTCTCGAACGTAGGGTGCAGCCGAGAACGTACCAATGGCCAAAAACTGGCCAGTGTCTTGCAGGTTGTCGACCGTGATTGAGGTCGGAATGATACTTAGCGAGGTGATTGACTCCAGTGAGGTCCCGGTACCAGTGATTGTGACCGTGACCGGTACACTGGCCGTAACGACGGATCCATCCTTGTTCGTGTACTGAGCAAGGATCGTGCTGCTACCCGCCGTGACACCTGTAACCAACCCGGTTTTATTGACCGTAGCCACCGTAGGTGTGCTGGAGGTCCAAGTGACATTAGGATCGGCTGTGAGGTTCTCGGTCTGCCCGCTTGAACCTGCAACGCCCAAGAGAACTAACTGACTTTGCTGGCCCGAAGAAGTCAGGGGCACGCTCGACGGAGTTATCGTCAGAGATGTGACCTGCTCAACCGCGCCCGCCGAAACCGTCAACGTGGCGATGCCGGTTATCACAGATTGAGGCTCGGTGTACGCAGCCGTAATCGTCACCGTTCCGGCGCCCACCGCTGTAGCCAAACCCGTCGTGGCTCCGATAGTTGCCACGTTCGGATTGCTCGATGTCCAGGTGACTGAGTTGGTCAAATACTCAGTTGAGCCAGTGGTGGTTGTACCGACGGCGGTGAACTGTGTAGTCTCGCCTGCCAACGAAAGAGTCTGCGCGCTCGGAAGGACTGCGATTACCGAAAGGCTGCCTACCCCTCCGGTTCCGGTTCCGATGCCGCCGACGGTCACCGTCGCGGTCGCAGTGACTGGCCCTCTAAACCCTTGCGCCGTGGCGGTAATCGTGGCAGTGCCGACTCCTGCCGCGGTGACTGCACCTGTCGTCGCGACCACGGACGCCACAGTTGGCGCGCTGGACGCCCATGTCACTCCCGTTGTCACAGGCTGTGTGGTCTGATGACTCGCATTGCCGTAAGTGCCGGTCGCAGTCAGCTGCACATTGTCCCCAACATTCAGCGATTCGGTCGACGGTGTAATCGTAATGGAATCGAGCCCCGAGGGATTGGTGCAACCGGTAATCGGCATCATAAGCCCGGTAAGTAACAGTGCACCTAAGAACAACCGTTCACGCATTAGAAATCTCCTGGCGGTTCCCGCCCGGCTGGCTCAAGCTGGTCCCTGAATAGCAAACCAATTTCACGACCAGCAAAACACGTTTAAGTTAGGACCAAGAACGCTCGAAGTTACCCAATTCCGGCCTATTGCCTTATAGAAGCTCATAACTCCACTAAAAACGCACGCGTAGCTGCCATACAACTTTCGTGGCAAACTCAAGCAATCGACCGGCAAACAAGATGTTTCGGTACTTTCTTGAGCGGTCTAACTCAATTGGTACGTCTAGTGAGTTGGCGCAATCATAAGATAGGTCAATCCGGCGAATCAATAGCAATCTTGGCTCATTGTGCCTCCGAAGTTACGCGCGTAACGAGGGAAAACCCAAGGACTTGCAAGAATTCTCCGGCTCCCACCGGGATTGACGCTGCGGCGTTGAAACAAATCATGATTTGCGGCGCCATCCGCAGACGAGGTTCACTTGCTTTGCCGCGCCTCCCGGCAGCGGCTACACTTCCCTCAGCATGATTCGCACTCAAGACGATGCACCGGACCGGTTGGTCAGCGCTTCGCGCGCCGAAGAGGAGCAGGGCTTCGAACTGAAGCTGCGCCCGCGATGGCTGGGCGAGTTTATCGGCCAGACGAAAGCGAAGGAACAGCTGGCGATCGCGCTTGAGGCCGCAAAATCCCGCGGCGAAGCGCTGGACCATGTGCTGTTATTCGGTCCCCCAGGGTTGGGCAAGACGACTTTGGCGACAATCATCGCCAACGAACTCGACGTGGGCTTCCAGCAGACTTCGGGGCCCGCTCTGCAAATCCAGGGCGACCTGACGGCGATTCTCACCAATCTGAGAGAAAAGCAGGTGCTGTTTCTCGATGAGATCCATCGCATGCAGCCCGTGCTCGAAGAAAAGCTCTACACGGCACTCGAAGACTACAAGCTTGACATCATCATCGGGCAGGGTCCGGCAGCGCGAACGCATGTGATGGAGATACGGCCGTTCACATTTATCGGCGCAACGACACGGCCGGGACTGCTGAGCTCCCCGCTCCGTTCGCGCTTTGGCATTTTGCTGCGCCTAGAGTTCTATACCGAGGACGAACTGCGCGTGATCGTGGAGCGCTCAGCCGAGGTAATGCAGGTCCCCATCGATCCGGACGGCGCGGCAGAAATCGCGTTGCGCTCCCGGGGAACACCGCGCATTGCCAACCGGCTGCTGCGGCGGGTGCGCGACTATGCGCAGGTGCGCGGAACGGGCACAATTGACAAGCCGACCGCGAACGCTGCGCTGACTCTGCTTGAAGTAGATGCGCACGGGTTTGATGAGATCGATCGCCGCCTGCTGCTGACAATCATCCAAAAATACGACGGAGGGCCGGTGGGGCTGGGCACGCTGGCCGCGACGCTGGCTGAGGAAGAAGACGCGCTTGAAGAGGTGTATGAGCCGTTTTTGATCCAGATCGGTTTTCTGGACCGCACCCCGCGAGGCCGCGTGGCGACACGACTTGCATACGAGCACTTCGGCCTGACCATGCATCAAAGACAGCCGGGATTGTTCTAAGGTTGGCCAATCCGTTTCACTGTTTACAGGGGAGCAAGTTCGAAAGAAACTGGAGATTGGGCAATGGCACTTACTGAATCGACAATGGAACTGGAGTTAGGGACGCTTGCGCCAGACTTCGCGCTGCGCGACGTGGTGAGCAGCAAGACGGTTAAGCGCGATGACCTGCGTGGCCAGAAAGCGCTCCTCGTGATGTTCATTTGTACGCATTGTCCATACGTAAAGCACATTGAAAAGGGATTGGCCGCACTGGGCATGGACTATGACGGCGAACCGGCGAGCATCGTGGCCATCAGCAGCAACGATGCCGTGAATTTCCCCGATGACAATCCGGCTGGGTTGAGACGGCAGGCGCAAACCCTGGGCTTTCGATTTCCATATTTGTTTGATGAGACGCAGGCAGTGGCCAAGGCCTACAAGGCCGCATGCACTCCGGATTTCTTTCTCTTCGATGAGGATTTCAAGCTGGTATACCGTGGTGAGTTCGACCGGAGCCGGCCCAGCAACACTATCCCCGTCACTGGCGATAGCCTGAGGGCGGCGATGGATGCGGTTCTCTCAGGACAGCAGCCCGCAAACGAACAGCGGCCCTCGATCGGCTGCAACATTAAGTGGAAACCTTCCCGATAGATTCCTCTAAAGCGCCAGCCCCTTCAGATACTCGCGGAATTGTGGGCCGAGGTCGGAGCGCTTCAGCGCGAATTCAACTGTCGCCTGCAGCATGCCGAATTTGTCGCCAGCGTCGTAGCGTTTGCCTTCAAAAGTGTAGCCGAACACCTTCTCTTCTTTGAGCAGTGCCTTGATTCCGTCGGTGAGTTGGATTTCGCCCCCCGCGCCCGGAGTGGTCTCTTCGAGGAGTTCAAAGACGCGTGGCGTAAGCACATACCGGCCGATAATGGCCTGCTTGGAAGGTGCATCCGCAAGCTTGGGCTTTTCCACCATGCCGGTGCAGTTATAGATGCGCTCATTGTCCGGGTCCTGCGATCCGGCCAGCACACCATACGCGCTGATGCCGGGCCCGTCGATGGTCATGGTGGCCAGCACCGAGCCGCCGCGCTCGTCGAAGACATCGAGCATTTGTTTCAGACATGGTGGGTCGGCGTCGATTACGTCGTCGGGCAGAATGACGGCGAACGCCTCGTCGCCAACCAATTCCTTGGCGCATAGCACGGCATGGCCCAGCCCCAGCGGCTCTTTTTGGCGTACATAGCTGATGCGAGCCAAGGACGCAACACTGCGCGAGACAGCAAGCAGTTCCTTTTTGCCGCGGCGCTCGAGGGTGGCATCCAGTTCGAAGCTGTGGTCGAAGTGGTCCTCCATCGCACCCTTGCCGCGGCCGGTGATGATGATGATGTGCTCGATGCCGGAAGCAATAGCCTCTTCGACGCCATACTGGATGATTGGCTTATCCACCAACGCCAGCATTTCTTTCGGTATCACTTTTGTGGCCGGCAAAAAGCGCGTACCAAGGCCGCCCGCAGGAAAGACCGCTTTTCGAACTTCCTGGCTCATCTTGTCTCCCGTTCTCTAAAAGAGTAGAACGCAATGCGCATCAAAAACTCTGCATGGTTGGATATTATGGCGGCTTCATAAATGCATCGAAAAATCGATACGGCATCGGGTTACTTGCGTTTCATAGTGTGGGTGAATTGTCGCCAAGCAGCTCCTCCCGCACGAGCTTGACAGGCGGAAACCCCTGGCGAAGGAAGTTGTTGTGAAACTCTTCCAGCAGAAAGTCCGACCCCTGTTTTTTCCTTAGATCTTCGCGAAGTTTCATGATTTCGAGCTTACCGAGCGTGTAGTAGAGATAGGTGGGATCCGTAGTACCACGCTTGGCCTCGACCAATGCCGATTCCTTTGATTGGTAGCCCTCTTTCTGGAAGAAGTCAACGGCTTGGTCGAAGGTCATCTTGCCTGTATGCATTTCGATGCCGACAATGAAGCGGGCGTTGCGCAAAAGTGCGTCCTGAAGTTGACCGAGGCGCAGGAATTTTGACTCTCGCTCATCTTTCGCGCCCTGCCCCGGCTGTCCATATCCTTCGTCGAGCATCATCTGCTCGCAATAGTGAGCCCAGCCTTCGACGTTCGTCGTCGCTCCGAGCAGCTTGCGCACGCGGCTCGGCGCCTGCGGAACCCAGAGGAACTGGACATAGTGGCCGGGATACGCTTCATGGACCGCCGTAGAGATCACAGTGCCAATGTTGAAAGAGTGCATGAAACCCTCTACCTGAGCGGGTGTCATCGAGGGATCGGGCAGCGTGACGTTGAAGTATGCCTCAGTGGCGTGTTTCTCGAAGGGACCGGGCGTATCCATGGAAGCAAAGGTGGTGGCGCGCATGAAAGGCGGCGTCTCCTCCACGATGGGGCGAATGTCAGACGGAATGGTGACGATATGATGCGCGCGAATGAAGCCGACGAGGCCATCGAAGGTGGCTGTAAAAGTGGGGACTAGCCGGTCCGGAGCGGGGTGCATTGCGCCCAGTTCCTCAAGCACAGCGCGGGAATCCTTGTCCGGCTCCAGTTCCTTGGCCACCTGGTTGAAGTGCGCCTGATTCTTGCGCAGATCAGCCCACCCGATTTCGAGCAGCTTGTCGAGCGGCAGGTCGACCATCTCGTCGTATTGAAGCTTCTTCGAAAAGGTAACGGCGCCAATGCGGAAGTCGCCATTCGATCGGGCAAGCAGATCGCTCTTGAGCCAGTCGAGATAGCTGTTAAGAGCGGCGATGACGCGGGAGTTGGTATGCGCGAATTCTTCTTTCAGCGCGGGATCTTTGGCATCAGCAAAGGCCGCCGGTACATCGTTCTCAAAAAAATGAACGATGCCCGGGAGCTGTTCGATCGCAATCTCAGTGTAGATGTGCGGAGGATTTTCAAGATTTACGCGCGCCTCGTCGAGCAGTCCCGGAATCGATCTTTCCCGCGCAACCAGGGAGCGCAACCTTTCGTCAGGAGAAGCAAACTTGCGCTCCATAATGGTGAAAGCGCCGTTGGTCAGAATCGTCGAATAGAAGTCCGGATCCTTTTTCCATGGACGAATTGTTTCAAGGGTGAGTAACATAGATCGGATGTTGCCCAGTACCATGTCACAATCGCCGCGCGTTGAGGTGTCGAAGGAAGCTTTGTTGCGCATCTCCTGGAACCGCTTTTCAAATTTCTCAAGCGCTGCGATCTGGGCGTTGACCGTGGCCTGACTGAAGTCCTCAAGCTTCGCGTCGTATTGGTGATAGCCGACCGTCGTACCTTGCGTGGGTTGATAAGGGAAATAGACCCTATCGAAGTATTCATCCGACGCGTGCTCAAATACCTTTTTCCAGTAGATATCAGTGAGTTTCTCTTTTTCGGCATGGGCAAAAGGGGCGAACATACAGGCTCCAAGGGCAAGCAGTGCGACGATTTTTTTCACATTCCCTCTGGTCGTGAAGTGGGACTCTTAAACGTTTACTGGCGTTGGCGCAAGGTTGGCAAACAACTCACGAATTTCGAGCAGTACTTCATCGGGTCGAGCGGAGCTTAGCGGATACTTGAGCACACCTTGCGGCGTGAACTGGGCGCCGCGCTTGGCGTTGCGCGCGACAAGCCGCATTAGATGCTGCGGATCGACTTGCGCATTCTCGGTGAATCGGATTTGCAATTCGGCGCGGCGACGGTCAATTTGCGCGATGCCCATGCGTTCGCACTCCAGCCGCAGAGAGGCTGCTTCAAGCAAATAGACGGTCGAGTCGGGGAGCGGCCCATAGCGATCTTCCATCTCCGCGCGCAGGTCGCCGATTGCCTTTTCGCTCGCAGCGCCAGCGATCTTTTTGTAGAGACGCAAGCGCTGGTTCTCTTCGGCCACATAACTCTCGTCGATGCGGAGCGCGATGCCGAGATTGAGTTGCGTGGATGGACGCTCTTCCGAGGCCTCGCCCTTCAGTTCTTTGACGGCCGCCTCAAGCATCGAGGTGTAGAGTTCGAAACCGACTGCCTCAATGTGTCCGCTTTGTTCGCCGCCCAGCATGTTCCCTGCGCCACGTAGTTCCAGGTCGAGAGCTGCAATCTTGAAACCTGCGCCCAGATCACTGAACTCCTTAAGCGCAGCGAGGCGACGGCGCGCGACGTCACTCAATTCCTTCTCGGATGGAATGAGCAGATACGCATATGCGCGGCGATTGGAACGGCCCACGCGGCCGCGCAATTGATAGAGCTCGCTGAGGCCATGCCGGTCAGCGCGATTGATGAGGATGGTGTTGGCCAGCGGGATGTCCAGACCGTTTTCAATGATCGTGGTCGCGACCAGCACATCGTACTCGTGATTCATGAAGGCCAGCATGACGCGTTCCAGCTCGGTTTCCCCCATCTGGCCATGGCCCACAACGACGCGCGCCGCTGGCACCAGTTCTTGAATGCGCGCAGCAATTTCGTAGATCGACTCAACCCGATTGTGAACGAAGAAGACCTGGCCGCCCCGTTCCAACTCTACTTCTACCGCCGAACGCACCAGCTTTTCGTCGAACTTCGCGACGACGGTCTGAATGGCCATTCGGTCTTTCGGTGGCGTCTCGATGACACTCATATCGCGCAGGCCGACTAGCGACATATGCAACGTGCGCGGAATCGGAGTCGCAGACATCGCAAGAACATCAATTTCCTTGCGCATTTGCTTAAGCCGCTCTTTATGACGCACACCAAAACGTTGTTCTTCATCGACGACCAGCAGGCCGAGGTCCTGGAATTTGATATCTTTCGAGAGCACGCGATGGGTGCCGATGAGAATATCGACTTTGCCGGCCTCGACGCGCTCCAGGATCGCCTTCTGTTCTTTGGGCGAGCGGAAGCGGGAGATCATTTCGACGTGGATAGGAAATTGCGCAAAGCGTCGCTTGAAGGTTTCAAAATGCTGGAAGCACAGAACCGTGGTGGGCGTGAGCACAGCCACCTGCTTGCCATCTTGGACGGCTTTGAATGCCGCGCGCATCGCAACTTCCGTTTTGCCGTAGCCGACATCTCCGCAAAGCAGCCGATCCATCGGGGTGGTCGCTTCCATGTCCTGCTTGATGGCGGCGATGGCCGTGAGCTGATCGTCGGTTTCACGGTAGTCGAACGAGTCTTCAAACTCGCGCTGGAATTCGTTGTCGGGTGAGAATGCAGTGCCTGGCGCAGTGTGCCGCTCGGCGTAGAGCTTGAGCAGTTCGCCGGCCATATCCTGCATAGCCTTGCGCACGCGAGCCTTGGTCTTGGTCCACTGCTGCGATCCCAGCCTGTTTAATACTGGCGCGGGGCCGGAATCGGTGGAGCGATATTTCTGAATCAGGTCCAGGCGCGTGAGAGGCACGTAAAGCTTGGCCTGCTCTGCAAATTCGAGAATCATGAATTCGACGGAGAGGCCATCCTGAGCGATTTCCTTCAGCCCCTGAAATTGCGCGATGCCGTGTTCGACGTGCACCACGTAATCGCCCATGGCGAGGTCACGAAAATCGGAGACAAAGGCCGCGGTCTTCGAGCGCTTCGGCTCGGGACGCGCCATGATGTCGGCTTCGTCCGAAAGATCGTTGGCACCGAAGACAATCAGGTTCGCCTCGGGAAAGCTGACTCCGGATGCGATCTGCGTGCGGACAATGACCGGCACGCGAAGATCGCCGGTGAGGTAGCTGGCCTCGTCGAACATTGTGTCGCTCGTGGGGTGCGAGGGTCGGCTGCCCAGCCGATAGGGAATCTGATACTCGCGCATCACCGTGGCCATGCGCTCCACATCGCCCTGCGTGGGCACCGCCAGAACGATACGCTGCTCCGAAGCCATGAGGTTGCGCAGTTGCTCAGTCAGGGCGGGGATTGAGCCGTGAAAGCGCAGCGTGGGCCGCGAATTGAGCGCGATTTCGCCCAGCGTATTGTCTTCCTCGAGCACATCGACAGCGCCAAGCTGATCGAGATCGAGACCGGGATGCGACTGAAACATTGCCTGCAGAATTTCCGGGCGGATATAGATATCTTCAGGCCGGATAAGCGAGCCGATGCCACTGCGCTCGTGCCGCTGCTCGACTTTATTCCACCAGCGATCGATTTGATTGCTCACCATCGCCGGCTCATCGACAAAAAGAACACTCTTGGGCAGCAGCTTGAGGAGAGGGCTCTCTGCGCCGGCGACGCTACTGAAAAACTCCCATCCGGGAAACACGCTGACGCCGCCGGCCGCAGCCATTTCGGCGGCCATCTCTTCGTCTGCATCTTCGACGTCAACGCGCTGGCGGCTGAGACGCGCGTTCACCGCTGCCAGCAAATGCTCGGTCACCGGGGTCTCGGTGAGAGGAGAAATCTGTGCCTCATCCAGACCCGCCTGCGAGCGCTGCGTTTCGGGATCGAACTTGCGAATCGTTTCAATTTCGTCGCCAAAGAATTCAATGCGCACCGGGCGATCGGATTCAGGAGAGTAAACATCGAGGATGCCGCCGCGCCGTGTGAACTGGCCGGGCATTTCGACGAGGTCCATGCGCGTATACCCCACGCTGGCCAGGTGCGCAGTGAGCACCTCGACGTCGACCTCTTCGCCCCGGCGCAGCGTAACAGCGAGACTCGCATAGTAGTCGCGATCGAAGAGCTTGAGCGCTGCGGCTTCGGCGGGCGCGATGAGGATAGAGACAGCGCCGGTGGCCAGTTTCCAAAGCGCCGCAGCGCGCTGCTCCTGCACGTCAGGGTGGGGCGAGAGATTTTCGAATGGAAGCACGTCGTGGGCCGGGAATCGCACGACGCGGTTCGGATCGATCGCCCCAGTCAGCTCGCAGCCGGCGCGCAACGTGGGCTCCAGCGCTTCGGCAGCCTTGTTGTCCGCAACGATAAGGATAACGGGCTGACGAGCGGCCCGTGCGAACAGGGGAACGTAGAGGGAGCGGGCGGTTGCGGTCAGTCCGGACACACGACGACGCCCCGTACCAAGGTTGAGGTGCCTCTGTACGCGCTCAAATGCGGAGGAGTGCTCCAGCTCCGCGAAAACTTCGCGGACGAACGGGAGGATCATTCGATCTCCAGTTTACCAGTAGCAATGCGCGGGCGGCGAATGGCGGGACTGCGCATCCAGCGAATACCGCGCGGTAGGCGCGGGCGGGACTTTCCTTAATGAAATTGGGAGGGGTAAGCGCTCAACGCTTACGCAACCGCAGCGACTCCCAGCTGCCGTCGGCAGCCCAGCCGCCGTCAACCGAGAGAGTATGACCGTTGATGAAGCTGCTTTCGTTGTCGTCGGCCAGGAAGGCGATGGCGTGGGCAATATCGTCGGGAGTGGCAAAGCGCGCCATAGGGATGCGACCCGTAATATCCGCGTCGGTGTAGCTCCCGCCAGCCTGATCGGCCATGTCCATCTCCGTTTTGACCCAGCCGGGGCAAACAGCGTTGACGCGCACGCCGCGGCCGCCCCACTCGGCAGCAAGCGTTCGAGTGAGCCCAATAAGACCGTGCTTCGAGGCGTTGTATGCAGCCCGATCTGAGACCCCGAGAAGCCCTGCTACCGACGCGACGTTGACGATGGCGCCGCGACCCGATTCCAGCATTCTTTTACCGAAAATCTGGCACAGCAGAAACGGCGCAACCAGATTAACCTCGATCACGCGGCGGTAGTCGTCGAGGCTCGTCTCCTCTGCGGGGGAGATGAGGCTGATTCCGGCGTTGTTCACCAGCACGTCGGCATGCCTGTAACGGTCGAAGACGTGCAGCGCAAAATCATTGACTGTCCGCTCGACGGTAATGTCGCCGGAATAACCAATTGCTTCTCCACCACTCGCCTCAATGGCTTTTGTGGTTGCAACCGGCTCGTACAGATCGATGATCGCCACGCGATATCCCCGCTCGGCAAACAGCTCAGCGGTCCGGCGGCCGATGCCCTGCGCTCCACCAGTGATCACAGCAATGCGCTTTTCGCCGCTCATTGGCCACCCAGCTCCTTGGCGAACGCATAGAAGAAATCCAGCGACTTCCAATAAGAGTCGACGGGCAGGCGCTCATCCTGACCGTGAGCGCGATCGTCGTCACGTTCAAGCGCAATGGCTGAATAGCCGTAGCAGGGAATGCCGGCCCACGAGAAGTAGATGGAGTCGCTGGCGCCGTTTTCCATCACCGGCGTCACGGGCGTGCCAGGCCAGATTTCCTGCGTGATCCTCGTCAGCGGCTCGAAGACTTCCTTGATCGGTGCCGGCGGCGCGATGGCTTTGCGCTCGGGCGCCGTAGCGGCGACAACACCGTCGTCAGAGACATATTTCACGCTGAGCTGTGGATCGGCGAACACGCCAATGAGCTGCTTGCGTATCTCCTCCGGCGAGTGGCCGGGGAAGATGCGGCAGTTCACATTGGCCTGCGCGGTCTGCGGAAGGGCGTTGTTGGCGTGTCCGCCGGAAAGGCGCGTGGCCACGCAGGTGGTGCGGAAGTTGGAGTTGAAGCTGGGTTCAGCACTGAGGCGCGCGGCCGCGGCGAGGTCAGGCGGATTCGCCAGAATGGCCCGCATGTCGGCCGCCGTCTGGCCCGTTTCCTGCTTTGAAAGACTCTCAAAGTAAGTGCGGGTCACTTCATTCAACTCGAAAGGAAACGAATAGGCCGCGAGCTTGTTGAGCGCCGTGGTCAGCTCGTAGATGGCGTTGTCGGGACGCGGAAGCGAGCTGTGGCCACCGCGATTGGCCGCAGTGACTTGAAAGTCGGAGTAGACCTTCTCGGTTGCCTCGACATCGGCGACAACGGTGCGTCCGTGATCCAGTTCCACGCCACCCGCGTCGGGATTGATGACGAAGGCCGCGTCGACCAGCTCGCGATGCTGCTGCACGAGCCATGCCGCACCATTGAACTTGCCACCCTCCTCATCCGCAGTGAGGGCCAAGATAACATCGCGTCGGGGCTCGTAACCTTCGCGGTGGAGGCGCAGGAAGGTAAAGACGAGGGCAGCGTCGGAGTCCTTCATGTCCTGCGTGCCGCGGCCGTAGTAATAGCCGTCCTTCTCAACGAACTCGAAGGGATCGGTGTGCCAGTCGGAGCGCAGAGCCTGCACAACATCAATGTGGCAGAGAAACAGGACCGGCTTTTCAGTGGCCTGGCCTGCGGCTCGAATACGCACCACAAGATTCTGTTTGCGCGGGTCGGGCCCGAGCAGGCGCACATCTTCCGGCGAGAATCCGGCATCCAGGAAGCGCTTCTGCATGGCGACCGCTGCATTGGTCACGTTGCCGGCCGGCGTATCGGTGGTATTGATTTCGATGAGCTGCTTGAATATCTCGCGAGCCTCGATGCGATCTGCTGCGGACGTCGAAGGCAACGAACTTTGGGCAACGAGAGGCAACTCTAGACAAAAAGCGAGGACCGAAGCCGTGAGACAGAACGAAACGGACTTGAGATGCATGTGCGAATTGTAACGGCGCGGGGCGATGGAAGCGCCCCTGCGAGTCCCAGAATTGGTTGCGTTTGCACTCGGCCCCAAATCGATTTAATGTGGACCCGCCAGTCAATTCGAGGTGTTGGATGAACTCCAGGTTTTTCGCCGCCGCTTTTCTTGCCGTTTTCACTCTTTCCGCATCGGGACAAACAGCGCCGGATCGGCCGAAGATCACCGGTATTTCGCATCTCGCTGTCTACACATCAGATCCTGCGGCGACCGAGCACTATTACACAACCGTCGTCGGAGCTGTGAAAGTGCCTGATCCTGAGAATGCCAATGGCGTGCGGTATGCCGTAAGTGCGACGCAGTTTATTGAGGTGCTGCCCCTACCGGCAGGCGCGGGAATCAACCGGATGGATCACACGGCCTGGAACACGACGAATGCAGAGGGCATGCGCAAATACCTGGCAGCCAAAGGTTGGAAGACTCCAGCCAAACTGACGAAAGGCTCCGACGGCAGCTTTTGGTTCGAGGTGCTGGACCCGGAGGGCAACAAGGTGCAGTTTGTTCAGCCATCGGCGACAGTGACGGTCGACGCACCGAATGCGGTCGGCCACCATATCATGCATGTCGGTTTCCTGGTGAAGGACCGCGCCAAGGAAGATAGATTCTACCGCGACCTGCTCGGTTTCCGGCCGTACTGGTATGGCGGAATGAGCGACACAAGAGTGGACTGGGTGAGCCAGCAAACGCCGGATAGCCACGATTGGCTCGAGTACATGCTGGTGGCCGATCCGGCTGCGGTATCACAACACACGCTAGGCGTACTCGATCACTTTTCAATTGGCGAGGTTTCGGTATTCGATACCTTCAAGGTCCTCGAAGCCAGCAACCGCCTGGGTGCCAACCATGACGCAGCTCCTAAGATAGGGAAGGATGGGAAGGGGCAACTCAATCTCTACGACCCCGATGGTACACGTGTGGAATTGATGAACTTCCATGCAACCGAAAAGCCATGCTGCTCATCGTTCACAGCAGACGACCCGGCCGAGTAGTTTCACCGCATTCCGCATCTAAGAGCTTGTAAAGACAATCGTCGTTGCGAGGGTTAAGGATGGCACCGGGCGGTCAATTCCTGCGTGGAATCCATGTTCGGATTCGACTCACTTGGTGCACGCTGGCATTCGGCGGCCTGTTGGTCTTGTCCGGTATCCGTGGCAGCGGAATCGGGATCGGAGCAACGCCTTCAGGCGCGGTGCCGCAAACGCTGCGCATGGCCGCGCAAAGTCACCATCTTCTGATGGGGACCGCGGCCGATGCCGGGCCACTTTCAGACAAACTCTATGCTTCAACGCTGCAAACGGAATACTCAGTGCTGGAGCCAGAAACCGAGATGAAGTTCGGGCTCATTCATCCCGAGCAGACACGTTACGACTTTGCCGACGCCGACAAGCTTGTGAACTTCGCGCTGGCCAACGGGATGAAGGTGCGGGGGCACAATCTGCTTTGGTACAACCAATTGCCGGATTGGATTGTTTCTCCTGCCCAGCCGTGGACACCAGCAGCGTTGAACAAAGTACTGGCGGACCACATCGCAACTGTGGTCGGACATTACAAAGGCAGGGTGTATGCGTGGGACGTCGTGAATGAGCCATTCAACGACGACGGCTCATTGCGCAACTACGTCTGGTTCGACAAGCCGGGCATCGGTTTTGCCGGCAAGGGAACGCGGACGATCGAGCAAGCATTGATGTGGACACATGCAGCCGATCCGAGTGCCAAGTTGTTCGTGAATGAATACGGCGCTGAGACCATGAACGCAAAGTCCAACGCGGTTTATGCCATGGCCAAGGATTTCGTCAGGCGCGGAGTGCCGCTGTCGGGGATCGGGTTGCAGTTGCACGTTACTCCACGTTTCGATCAAGATGGCTCTCTCAACGATTTGAGCAAGAATCTCCGCAGGCTTGCGGCCCTCGGCCTCGAGGTTCAATTCACTGAAGTGGATGTGCGCGAACGCGACGGAAGCGGCTTCAGCCAGGCCGAACAGGCGAATACCTACAAAGATCTTCTCGATGCGTGTCTGCGGCAACCGGCGTGCACACTCTTCCAAACCTGGGGCTTCACGGACAAGTATTCGTGGATTCCCGAATCAAATCCCGGCTTCGGATGAGCTCTCCCGCTTGACAAAAACTATCGCAAGAAGCGCGCCTATTTTGCGATGCTGGCGAAGCTCAACTCGCGCGGCAATGACGGTCCCCGGCCGTCACGTTCGCGCTAGAATTGTAAGTAATCATGCCTCCTGCGGCTCTCCTGCCTGACGTTCTTGCTAAATACGAGCCAGTGATCGGGCTCGAAGTTCACGTGCAACTGCTGACCGCCACCAAGGCATTCTGCGGCTGTGCGAATCGGTTTGGTTCAGCGCCGAATACGAACATTTGTCCGGTGTGCCTGGGACTGCCCGGGGCTTTGCCGGTGCTGAATGCGAAGGCCGTCGAGTTCGCAACGCTGGCAGCACTTGCCCTGCATTGCACGGTGAATGAGCGCTCGGTTTTTGCGCGCAAGAACTATTTCTATCCCGACCTGCCCAAGGGCTACCAGATTTCGCAGTACGACAAGCCAATCGCTGAGCGTGGATGGATCGACGTCCCCACGGCAGATGGAAGTATGAAACGGGTTGGCATTACGCGGTTGCACATGGAAGAAGACGCCGGTAAGAGCTTGCACGACGGATTTGCCGACTCCGCCACCCACACCTATCTCGATCTGAACCGCTGCGGAACGCCACTCATCGAAATCGTTTCCGAGCCCGATATCCGCACACCCGACGAGGCATTTGAATATCTCACGCGCCTGAAAGAGATCCTGCTCTACACCGGTGTTTCCGACTGCAACATGGAGGAAGGCTCACTCAGGTGTGATGCCAACGTGAGCGTCAGGCTAAAAGGCGCGGAGCGCTTCGGCACTAAAGCCGAAGTGAAAAACGTGAACAGCTTTCGTTTCATTCGCGCGGCCCTCGAGTACGAGATCGAGCGGCAAATTGAAGTCATCGAATCGGGCGGCCGGGTGGTGCAGGAAACGCGGCTCTGGAATTCCTCCGAAGGCAGAACCTACTCGATGCGATCCAAAGAGCAGGCGCACGATTACCGCTACTTTCCTGAACCGGACCTGCCGCCTCTCATCGTTACCCGGGAATTCCTGACGAAAAAGAGCGAAGAGCTCCCGGAGCTGCCAGAGGCGCGCAGGGCGCGGATGATTGCCGAGTACGAATTAAGCGTCCGGGACGCGCATACTTTGACGGCTTCGCGCGAATTTGCAGATCGCTTTGAAGCGGCAGCCAGGACTGCGAAGAACCCGCGCCGGGTGGCCAACTTGCTTCTGAGCGAACTGGGTGGAAGGCTCAAGGCCCTGAGACTCGAACCCGAACAGTCCCCTGTCTCGATGGCCGGCATCGTTCTGGCCGCCGATTTGCTCGACGAGGGCAAGATCAGCTCCAAGCAGATGAAACAGCTCTTCGACATTTGCTTTGAGAAGGGCGAGGACTTCCCTGCTGTTTACGACCGCGAAAAGCCGCAGCAGCTCACAGATGCCTCAGCGATCGAAACTCTAATCGACGAGGTCATCGCCGCGAACCCCAAGCAGGTTGAGCAATATCGCGCCGGCAAAAAGACGGTGGCAGGTTTCTTTGTAGGTCAGGTAATGAAGGCTTCGAAAGGCCAAGCCAACCCGGCCCTCCTGAACGAGCTGGTCACGAAAAAGCTGGACGGCTAGTAGCCGCGCCCCAAGCGCCTTAGCGAGGGTTACTTCATCCTTAATTCGGTCTCGAATTCCTTGCGCGCGTCCCACGAGCTCACGGTCTTGATGGCAGTCTTTCGACCATCTTTTTCCGCCCAAAGATCGTAGTCATCGGCCATGTTGACCTGCGCGAAGTGAAAGCGGCCGTCTTTTGCCGACGTGTAACTGCGGATTGCCTTGGTTTTTTGATTCTTCAGGAAGACCGTGGCTCCAGCGACTGGCTCCGCATTGCTCTCGATTACAGCCCCGGAGACGTTCCGCTGACCGAGGTTCTGGGCTTGGGCAAAAAACGAAGCCCCATGAGGTGCCGACGGTACAAACCCCGTCGCGAAGGCGGAAAACAGCATAGCGGTAGCAATCCTAGCGCGGATACACTTCACTCCTCCTCCTCGTCTTCTTCGAGGAGCTCGTCTTCATCTTCATCGTAGTCTTCGTCCACTCGCGTCAGTTCCAGTGGGTCGACGCCCACCACCTCGTATTCGGAGCCACATTCTTCGCAGGCGACCACGTCACCTTCTTCCAGTTCTTCCACTTCCACATCAAGATCATTTTCGCATTCAGGGCAGCTTGGCATCGCAGCCTCCTTTCTTGAGGCGTTTTTCTCTTTCGCGAAGACGAGATTCACACCACGACTTCGCTAGTTTTAGGGAGCACCCCTCCCCAGGTCAAGTGGCCCGACCTCAGGATTTTGCGCAACTCTCAATTGCGGAGAATACACCATGCGTCGCCCTTTCCTCCTGTGATATCGAACTGACGTGTGACACAGACACGGCTGCTGCCCATCTGATCGCCATGATCGGGCTTGCACGATCAGCGCTTCCGGTTCCCCCAGAGCGCCTCCACAAAGAAAAGACGCGGAAGGCGACGGTGGGTTTGGTCCCGTTTCAGCGTCTTGTACCGTACGTTCAAGGGCGCCGCGGGCCATCGGGATTCACAACGTCTGCAAATCCGCTGAGAGCAATTGGATGAGAAATCGAAGCTAGGAGTCGATTGTTTTTTGGGGCTGTGCATGACACTCACATGTTGAACGGTTTAACCTGTTGACTACCATGCCTAGGATTGGCGCCACCCCGTTTGCTTTCCCCGAATTCCGCGGCGCAACCCGTCGCTTGGTGGTTGTGAACCTGGTTGCGTTTTTCGTGCTCTACCTGGCGACCCTGACTGCTCCGGGACCAACCGGCCAGATCGCCGGGGCGCTCGTCCTTGTTCCGAACGCGTTTTTGCATGGAGCGATCTGGCAGCCCCTGACCTACAGCCTTGTCCATTTCAGAATTGTCCCCGTGCTCTTCGAACTGCTGTCGCTGTGGTTTCTCGCCGGCTTTCTCGAACCGTTTCACGGCGACAAGTGGGTCACCGGCCTTTACGTTGCGTCAGTCCTGGGAACAGCCGCGGGCGCTGTATTGCTCAATGTGGGTGCCATGGCATTCGGCCATCCATTGGACCAGATCGCGCTGTATGGCTGCTTTGGCGCGATTTTCGGCATGCTCGTTGCGATTGGCTATCTTTATGGCGACGTGCAGTTCCTCATGTTCTTTGTCATCGGCATCAAGGCACGTTATCTCGCCATCATCTACGGCCTGATCTGCTTTGCCATGCTCTTCGGGCAGCAGAAGATGTATGCCTTCGCGCAGCTGGGCGGGGCGCTTGTGGGTCTGATCTACGTCCGCGCGATGCCGCGGCGGGGATTCGGCTTTGTTTTGAGCGAGCGCTTTTACGGTCTCCGCAACGGCTACTACCGGTGGAAAAGGCGCCGGGCAGCGCGGAAGTTTGAAGTCTACATGCGCTCGCAAGGCCGCACCGTCCGCTTCGATGGGCAGGGTCGCCAGATCGACGATAAAAGCGACGACAAGAGCCGCTGGAATTGAGCACGGCGCCAACCTTCCTTGGGATCACAGGACTTCGGCGCAGGATGCCCCCTGGGGCCGACCCGGAATGACCCCGTAAATCTATACATATTGAGATTTACAGGCTGAATAACTGATCGAGGCCCTCAATCCAGTCGGCTCCTGGCGATTCTTCGAAAGCCGAGACCACCACTTTCGTAACCACAAAAGGGCCAGTTAACACCCCAAAAGACGCATTGAACGCGTTACTTCAGGCTCGCAAACTTAGAGGGTAGTTGAATTTCCCTTACCCTACGGGTCTGTGAGGCAGCACGTGAAGGCAACATCCCGGATGTTCACTCTAATGTTGCTGTCCATGTTCCTCCTCGTCGGGCTAAGTTTTGCAGGCTCGTGGGAAATCGATCACCTCAATTCAGCCACTCCGGGTAACCCTCCGACCAACCAATCTAAAACAGGCATACATCACGCAGAGCCGCAGCCAGGAATCGATCAAGCGCAAAGGATCCGGAACTTGATTGCTGCCGTCCAGGGACTTTCCCTGATCGCGTGCGGAGCGCTGTACGGTTTCGGCATGCGGCTCCGCGATAAGGCACGGCGCGATGAACGCGAGAGGCAAACGGCCGAACTTGCGCTAGAGATACGCGTAGAAGAAAGAACCCGCGACTTGCGCAAAGAGGTGGAAGAGCGGCGCCTGGTCGAACATCTTCATCGCGGGCAGCGGCGGATTATGGAGATGCTGGCCGAGCCGGGCGATATGAAACCGGAAGATATCCTGCGGTTTCTCGCTGACACGGTAGCGGCTCGCAACCAGGGCTGGGAATGTGCATTGCACTTGATGGATCGCCGCGGCAAGTCTTTGCAACTGGCGGCAAGTTCCGAAGTAACCGAGGGTCTCAAGGACTACTTCAAAGCCGTAGGGACGGAGTACCCCGACAGTCCTGAGTGCCAGGCTTGCGCATCTGGCGAGACACATATCGTGGAGCATCTGAGCGAGATTGGCCTCGAATGGAGCGAAGTCCTTTCAGCAAGTGGGATTTTCTCGGCATGGTCGATCCCTTTCTGCGCCGAAGGATCAACCAGGCTGGCTGGGACGATGACGATTTACTCGCGTTCCCGGTGCAAGCCAACTGCTCATGAGTTGGAGATGTCGGAGAGTGCTGCGAAGCTGGCCGCATTGATTCTCGAGCATCGGCGCCTTCGCTCTGAGTTGATTCACAATGCCTATCTCGATGCCTTGACGGGTTTACCCAACCGGCGTGCAGGTGTACAAGCCATCGACTCCGCCATCAGCAAGGCTCGTTCCCACAGAGGGTCGGTAGCCGTTCTTTGGATCGATATCAACCGGTTCAAGCGGGTCAACGATCAATTTGGACACGACGCCGGCGATCACGTATTGCGCACTGTGGCAGAGCGGCTGCGCCGCAGCCCTTTGAATACAGGATCCGTGGCACGCATGGGCGAGGACCAGTTCCTGGTGGTGGTCCCCGGAACCGAAGATTCCCTCGACACAGTGGAAATTTCGCGCCGGCTGGGTTCGGCAATTGCCAAGCCGATCTACGCAGGTTCAACCAGGATCACCGTTTCGGCATCCATCGGCAGTTGCATCTACCCGCAAGACGGTGAGACGGCCGAGATCCTGGAGCGGAATGCGGACTTTGCCATGTTCCGCGCGAAATCTTCCGGAGAGAGCTACTGCGTCTTCTCCCCTGCGATGAGCCAGGAGGCAAACGAGGGCATTGAAATTGAGGAAGCGCTCGGCGTGGCACTCGAAAAGAATTACCTCGGACTCGTCTACCAGCCGCTTTACTCCATCGAGGGCGAACTCACCGGCTTCGAAGCGCTTCTACGTTTCCATCATCCCAGGCTTGGCAATATTTCTCCGGCGCGCTTTATCCCTGTCGCCGAAGATACACGGCTAATTGTGCCGATCGGAAACTGGGTGCTGCGTGAAGCCTGCAAACAGCTCAAGAGATGGCATGAAGCGGGTCTGCCGCGCGTGCGCATGTCCGTAAACATCTCCGCGCTTCAATTCGCCCGCGATGATTTTGCCGACACAGTGGCAAATACTTTTTCAGAATGCGGACTCGAGCCTGAGCACCTGGTCCTCGAATTAACGGAATCAGTAATCATGGAAGACTATGCATCGGTCGTGAGGCAGATGAATCTGTTGCGTCAGTGCGGCGTGCATATCGCCATGGACGATTTCGGCACCGGCTATTCTTCTCTGAGCTACATCCACCGCATTCCCGTGAACATTTTGAAGATCGACCGGTCGTTCATTGAGCGGCTTGCCGAACCCGACGGCACGCGCCCCATCGTGGAAGCAGTCATCGCGATGGCCAAGCATCTTGGCCTGCACGTGGTAGCCGAGGGTGTAGAGACAGTGGATCAACAACGCATCCTGAAACAAGCAGGATGCCAGGGATACCAGGGGTACCTTTTCGCGCGACCCATGCCTGCAGACGAGGCAGAAAGCTGCCTGAAAGCGAGTCTTACCGTGCCATTTGCCAAATCAACTGTGCAGCCAGAAGGAGACGGACTTGCAGTTGCCTAATCGCGATCGCAGCCTTATCACCGGAACGGCGCGCAGCCTCGTCTACGGCGACGGAGTTGCGCAGCCAGCTCCAATACAGACCGAGGGTAGTGTGCCCGGCGAACGCTCCGGCTCACGTGGTCAATTGGACGCATCCTTTCGTCGGGTCACGACGGTGGGCTCCCTTCAGACAAGTCTTCGCCGCGGTTCGGTTCCGGACGCCCCAGTTAAGCCCCGATGATCGAGGAGCCCCGGGGCGAATCAGTCCCCCGGATGGCACGATACAATCCTCTCTGGAATGACGAAAAAACTAGCCTTCCTTTTTCCTGGGCAGGGTTCGCAGGCAGTGGGTATGGGCCGCGAACTAGCCGAGCGCTTCCCTATTGCAGCCAAAACTTTCGCCGAAGCGGACCATGCTTGCGGATTTCCGCTCTCTAGGCTCTGTTTTGAGGGACCGGAAGACGAGCTGAAGCTGACCGAGAATATGCAGCCCGCTATCCTGACTGTAAGCAGCGCGGCCTGCCGTGTCCTCGCCGAACAAGGTATCGCGCCTGCGCTGGCTGCGGGACACTCTCTCGGAGAATGGTCAGCCCACGTAGCCGCTGGCACGCTGCAATTCGGCGATGCCGTACGTGCCGTGAAAGCCCGCGGACGCGCAATGCAACAAGCCGTCCCCGCGGGCGAGGGAGCAATGGCGGCTGTCCTTTCTACTAACAGCGATGCGATTGTGGAGGCCTGTGCCGAAGCCGCGCGCGAAACTGGGCTGACGGTCGTAGCAGCCAATTTGAATTCTCCAGGACAAACTGTGATCTCCGGCGCACTGGCCGCGGTGGAGCGCGCATCGGCCATCGCCAAAACCAAAGGTGCACGGCGCGCAGTAATGCTCCCAGTGAGTGCGCCCTTCCACTGCGCGTTGATGCAACCGGCGCAGGAGGAGGTGGCACGCGTGCTGGCGTCCTTGACGCTCGCTGACCCACGCATTCCGGTTGCCGCGAATGTGACTGGTGGGCTTGTCACCACAGACGAGGCAGCGCGCGACGCGCTCATTCGCCAAGTGACAGGAGCCGTGCGCTGGGTTGACTGCATTCAGTCGCTGATCGGCGCTGGCGCCACTATTTTTGTAGAAGTCGGTCCGGGCAAAGTGCTGGGCGGCCTCTTGCGTCAGATCGACTCGACACAGAAGGCACTGAACGTAGAAGACATTGCGAGCCTGGAGAAGACGCTGGCAGAACTGCAAACAGTTTCGAGCTGAGCGAGGCCGTCAAGGTCCGAGATAAAGTTCGACGGGAGAGAATCCCAGTGTGTGCGCTTTCGGATCGTAGTCGATAAAGAGGTTCTTGCTCTGGAGCCCATTAATACGAATCCCCATCAGCAGCACATTCCCTGACATCCGGGCAGCTAGAATTTTGTGGCTCTTGATCGCGCCATATTCGTTGGCGGAACTGGTGGAACTCCAGTCCTGCTGAAAACGATCGAAGGGATAAGCGGTGTGGTTGTTCGGGTGTTGCTGCCATTGGGGATCGTGGAACCAGATGCCATAGGCCTTCGGCAAATCATTTTGCTCGACGGCCGTGAGGAAATGGTTGGCGGTCATCCTGCCGCGAAAGTGCGTCCACCAGCGCCACGGCCAGTCGACGGGCATGCCGGACACAACCCAGCCACCGATGAACAGAACCACAAGCAACCCAACGCCGCCAACAAGCAGATTATGATTGCGGCGTTCGCGAGCAGCATCGAAGACAGGAGCATCGAGCAAAGTCATCGGAGTCGTTCCTCGGGATCAAGCATACGACAGTGGACAGTAGTCAGCAGTTAGTTTTCAGTAGTCGATCAGCAGCGGTCGGAAATCAGTTGTCCTCGAGAGAAACGGCCACTCTCCTGAAACTCGACGATCCGGCGCACACTCTCTGTTGTTTTAGACACCGGCGAAGCCCCTACGGTTCCCTGTTCCAAGACTACTGACAACTGACTACTGAGAACTGCTTCATCGGCTATAGCTCGTGCGGCTCTTTTCCGCGTGCCGCTCCAGCCCCAATTCGAGGAGGCGCGTAATCAGATCGGTATAGCCAATACCTGTGGCCTCCCACAGCTTTGGATACATGCTGATCTGGGTGAATCCAGGGAGCGTATTCACCTCGTTGAGGAAAATGCGACGCTTGCCGTCAGGTTCCATCAGAAAATCGACGCGGGCGAGGCCGGAGAGATCGCAGGCCCGAAAGGCGGCAACGGCCATCTCCCGAATCTGTTTCGATTCGACGCGCGTAATCTTGGCTGGAATCACCGGCATCGAGCCTTCCGAAAGATACTTGGCCTCGTAGTCGTAGAACTCCTTGCCCGGAATGATCTCGCCCACCACGCTCGCCTCTGGGTTGTCGTTCCCGAGCACGGCAACTTCCAATTCGCGTGCCCGGGCCTTCTTGCCGCCCACGCCCTGCTCGACAATCAGCTTGCGATCGTACTTGGCCGCAAGGTCAAGTGCCGGACCGAGTTCCTTGCGATCATGTGCTTTGCTGATCCCAACGGAAGACCCGAGATTTGCAGGCTTCACGAAAACCGGATAGTTCAGTGCCTTTTCGATCTCTGCAATCGCCTTGCGAGGCGACTTCTCCCACTCCGCGCGCAGCAGCGTGACATGTTTGACGATGGGCAGACGAGTCTGCGCAAACAGCCGCTTCATCACGTCCTTGTCCATGCCCGCCGCAGAGCCGAGAACACCCGATCCGACGTAAGCGATGCCGGCCAGTTCGAAAAGCCCCTGAATGGTCCCATCCTCACCGAACGTGCCATGCAACACCGGAAACACAACATCGAGCGAGGACTGGCCGTCTGGACGGGATCCAGAAGCCTGGGAGCCGATCTCTGTCTCCAACGCGTTCGCTTTCCGGGGCTCAGGCGCGAAGAGCGTCGGCATCCCCTCGTGCAGCAGCTTGGCGCCTGGCGTCGCTTCGGGGTCGCCGGCCCGCAAATTTCGAGCGGCAGGACTGCTGTCCCCTTCAAGCAGACCGTGCGCATCGCTCGCGCCAAGCCATCGGCCCTCTTTCGTGATGCCGATGGGCACCACGTCAAACTTTTTACGATCAATCGCTTTCAAAATCGAAGCAGCCGAGAGCAGCGAAACCTCGTGCTCGCCGCTACGCCCGCCAAACAAGATACCAACACGAAGCTTTTTTGCCATGCGCTGCAATCACCACCGGAAATGAAAAATGAATCCTGCCAACCAGTGTAGAACTCCGGTCGCACGCGCAGGGCCTAGAGTATCTTCTTCCCAAACGCCGAGCACGCCAGTTCGACCGCAAGATCCGCAGTCCGATTGTGCTCGTCGATCACAGGATTGACTTCGACGATCTCGAAGCTGACCATCCGCCCGTGATCCGCGAGGATTTCCATGGCCAGGTGAGCCTCGCGATAGGTAGCCCCGCCGCGAACCGGCGTGCCGACACCGGGCGCGTCCTCCGGGTCGATCCAGTCCATGTCGAGCGACACGTGGTAGCCGATCGTCCCCCGTCCGGCAGCACGCAGCGCCTCCTCCATCACCGTGCGCATGCCGCGCTCGTCAATATCACGCATGGTGTAGACCTCGGTAATACCCGCTCGACGAATGTTTGCACTCTCCGCTGCGTCCACATCGCGGATCCCGACCAGCACGGTATTCTCAGGGGCAATTTTGGGCGAATAGCCAAAGATGTTGCTCAGCGGCTCAGGCCCCAGGCCCAGTAGCGAAGCCAACGGCATGCCATGCACATTCCCTGAGGGTGAAGTATCCGGCGTATTGATGTCTGTGTGAGCGTCGAGCCAGATCAAACCAACTTTCTGGCCCTGGCGCCGGTAAAACTCGGCCACACCGGAGACCGAGCCGGCTGCCAGAGAGTGGTCGCCTCCCAGCACCAACGGCGTCTTGCCCTCTTCGAGAGTCTTGATGACGGCTTCGGCGGTCCGCGTACAGGTCTCGGCAATCTGTTTGAGGTAACGGGCATTAGGGCTGCCGAAAGCCTGCGTCTCGGCAATCTCCACCAGGATGTTGCCCCCATCCGTGACCTGGTGGCCGAGAGCCTCCAACCGAGCTTCGAGACCCGCCACCCTCATGGCGGATGGGCCCATGTCGACGCCCCGCCTGCTGGCTCCCATGTCCAGGGGCACACCGAGAACTCGAATACGCCGGGTGGGCTGCGCTTGAATGCCGCTCGGCAAGGAGGAGGTGACGAGATTCGGGGTTTCAGTCTGGTTTGTCATGCAGGAACCACTTTGCACTCAAAAATAACGCCTTGCGCGCATGCCGTTGCCGGAGTGCACGCCAAGGGCATCCAACTCATACAGCCTATGGTTACTAGCGGCATGCATAAGCGTCATGCCCTAAAAGGGCTATTAGAGCATTTTTCTTTCAGAGTAAGATGAAGATGTAACAATCTAAAGGAATTCAGCCCATTCTTAGGCTTTCGAGCCCTGCCTTGGCACGGGGATTTGCACAAGGCAAATTGGGGAAGGATTGAGGCATGACAGACGCTGAGGGTGCCGGGCTGCTTGGGGCGGCCAATGGCACATCCCTCATCGGGAAAGCGATTGCCCTTGTGGCTTTGGTTGCAGCCTGCGTCTCAATGACGTATGCGCAGCCAAAGGCCATCACTTCTCTGCGCGCCATTCGCGATCTCACGAATGCAGAAGCCGACCAGTCCCTCCCAGTCCAATTTGAAGCGACGGTCACGTACGTTCGCACCTACCAGCGCGCCCTCTTTGTCCAGGATGGCGACGCGGCCCTTTATGTCGACTGGGGCACGCAGAATCTGCTCGAACCAGGTGATCGCGTTTCCGTCGTCGGGACGACAAAAGCGGCATTCCGGCCAATTGTTATCGCCAGCGGCGTGTCTGTGTTGCACCATGGCGCCCTGCCGCCCCCGGTTCCGGCCACCTTTGATCAGCTGATCCGCGGAGATTTGGACGCCAGGCTTGTGACGGTGAATGCGGTGGTCCGCGATGCCGACACCGTGGTGAGCCAGAACGTCCGCAGTACCCTTTTGCAGCTCCATACTGATGGGGGAGAAATTGACGCCGCCGTCGACGTCGACAATCAGGAGCTTTTGAGCTCGCTTCTGGATGCTGAAGTCGAGGTGACGGGCGCAGTATCAGGCCGATTCGACGGCAAGATGCAACAGACCGGAATCGTGCTTCACGTCAGTTCCCTCGACGGCGTGAAAGTGCTGCACCGTGCCGCCTCCAGTCCATGGGATTTGCCCGTTACGCCGATGGATCAGATCCTTACCGGATACCATGTCAGCAACGCAAGCAAGAGAATCCGGGTCCACGGAACGATCACCTATTACCGGCCAGGCTCCGATGCCGTGCTGCAACAGGGCAACAAGAGCCTATGGCTGGTGACCTCGTCTATCGCGCCGCTCCATATCGGGGACGCAGCGGATGCGACCGGATTTCCGGACCTGCGCAATGGACTTCTGGCCCTTGCCAGCGCCGAGATTCAGGACAGCGGGAAACCCGCGCCCGTCACACCAAAGCCCGTGACCTGGGAACAACTCTCGACCAGCAAAGACTTGTTTGACCTGGTCACGATCGACGGTCTGGTCGTAGCCGAGGTGCGAGGCGCCGCGCAGGACGAATACGTACTCGATTCCAACGGCGATCTCTTCTCTGCGATCTACAAGCATCCGGTTGCCGAAGGTGACGATCCCGATCAAACTTCGCCAATGAAGCACCTGGCGCAAGGCACCAAGGTTAAGGTCGTGGGGGTGTGTTTCACCAATGCATCCAGCCCGCTGGACACCCGCGTACCTTTCGACATCCTGCTGCGCACTCCCGACGACATCACGGTAGTCGCAGGCGCCCCGTGGCGGACAGTCGGGAACCTTGCGAAGCTTGCTGGACTGCTCTTCCTCGTGGTGCTCGCGGTCAGCGTCTGGGTCTGGATGCTGCGCAGGCGAGTGAGACAACAGACGGCGGCCATCATGGCGCAAAGCGAAGCCGATGCCGCGCAGGAGCGCCGTATCGCGCAACTGGAACAGCGGCGCAGCCGCGTCCTCGAAGACATCAATAGCTCGCGGCCGCTGGGTGACATTGTCGAGCACATTACAGAGATGGTTTCGTACATGCTGAATGGCGCGCCGTGCTGGTGTCAGGTCAGCGAGGGACCGCTCCTTGGGCATCCTCCCGCGACCAAAACCGGTTTGCGGATTATCAGTCAGGAAATTCATTCCCGCACGGGACTAGTGCTCGGGACGCTGTATGCGGCGCTCGAGTCAATGGACGAAAACGAAAAAGACGAACAGGATGCACTAACCGCCGGAGTGCGGCTCGCGACTCTTTCCATTGAGACGCGCAAGCTATACAGCGACCTGGTTCACCGCTCGGAGTTCGATTTGCTTACCGATATGTACAATCGCTTTTCCCTGGACCGGCATCTGCTGGAATTAATTCAAAAGGCGCATGAGAGTGGATCCAACTTCGGATTAATCTACGTGGACCTCGATGACTTCAAGCTGGTGAACGACATGTATGGCCATCACGTCGGCGACCTCTATCTGCAGGAAGTGTCGCTGCGCATGAAGCGGCAACTGCGCACCGGTGATATCCTCGGACGGCTGGGAGGCGACGAGTTCGCAGCCCTGGTGACTGTGGTGCGCGGACGCAGCGATGTGGAAGAGATTGCAACGCGCCTCGAACGTTGCTTCGACGCTCCCTTCGCGCTGGAAGGATATGTGCTGCGCGGAGCAGCAAGCGTGGGCATGGCAATCTACCCCACCGACGGCACCACCTCCGATAGCTTGCTGAGCGCGGCTGATGCGGCCATGTACTCCGCCAAAAACAACCGCCGGGCCGGGAAGATGTCCTCTCGCCGAAGCGGCTAGCAAGGTGCGGCCCGTTTACGATCACGGGCTGCAAGTCCGGCTCCGTACAAACTCCGCAGCTAGGTTAAGAACTTCCTCATCCGTGGGATGACCGATCACCCTTTAGTTTCTTCCCGAGCCGACGATGCATTGATATCGGGATTAAGCGGTGCCGATAATGTTGCATGCGGTCCATTTCAAACGGGGCATCGATGCGCTTCAGCCGCTCGACGGCTTTGCGCTTTGCTGGTAGTACGCTCCTCGTTGTATGCGCCTCGGTCGCCTGGGCTACCCCGCCCGCTCCCCTCACCTCCCTCGACGCAATTCACAGACTCAGCAATGCGGAAGCAAGCCGTGCGCTCCCGGTTGCATTCGAGGCTACCGTCACCTATTTCCGCGGATATGAAAGAACTCTTTTCGTCCAGGATCATGACAGCGCCATCTTCGTTTTAACCACCACCAGCCTCAAACTCGAACCCGGTGATCGGATCCTGATCCGGGGCGTCACCAAAGAAAGCTTCCGTCCAATTATCGTCAGCAGCGAGCTGACCCTTCTTCACCACGGCGATCTGCCCATGCCTGTCCCTGCCGACTTTGTCCCGCTCATCCAATCGAAATTCGATTGCCGTTATGTCACAGTTCGCGGGCAAATTCGACTAGCTGCAGACGGATTGAGCTCCGGACGGCACGTGACGCAATTCGAGCTGCTGCTGAACGGGGGAGAAATCAAGGCCACGGTTGACAAAGGCGTGGTATCCAGAATGAGTGACCTGCTGGACGCCGATGCGGAAGTCACAGGAGTCGCTTCCGGCCAATTCGACGGCAAGATGCAGCAAACCGGCATCCTGGTCCATGTCACCTCTCTGGATGACGTAAAGATTCTGCATAAGGCTTCGGTCGATGCGTGGTCCATTCCAGTTACGCCGATGGACCAGGTGTTGACGGTCTATGACGACCACGATCACACCCGCCGAGTGCGCGTGGAAGGCGTGATCACCTACTTCTATCCCACCCAGTTGGCCGTGCTTCAGGACGGAAGCCGGAGTATCCGCGTCCTGACGCCGACCATCGAACAGCTGCGCATCGGCGATCGAGCCGAAGCTATCGGCATTCCAACCGTGGACAATGGCTTCCTGACTCTCAAATCGGGCGATCTGCGCAGCACAGGATCCTCGGCGCCTGTTGTGCCGCTGCCCGTCGACTGGCTGGAAGTCGCATCCGGCAGGCACGCGTTCGACCTGGTCTCGATCGAGGGAAACGTAGTGACGCAGGTACGCGAAAGCGCGCAGGATGTCTACATCATCTCTGCGGAAGGTCATCTCTTTTCCGCCGCAGTGCGTCATCCTTACGTCTACTCGTATGGTTCGTCCATCAAGGCTCCTCAGATGCCGGCAATCCCCACGGGCAGCAAAGTCCGGGTCACCGGCGTAGTCATTCACGACGATGCAAATCCCTTCAATGGGCCAATGGCTTTCGGAATTCTCCTGCGCTCTACCTCCGATGTGGTGGTGATCGCAAGTCCGTCATGGCTGAACGTTCATAACCTCATTCAGGTTGTAAGCCTCCTCTTGCTCGTTGTCTTCGCGGTCGGCGCCTGGGTGTGGATGCTTCGGCGGAAAGTCCGCCGGCAGACTGCAGAGCTCGCAACCCGCATCGAAGCCGAGGCTATTCTGGAACGAAAAAGAAGCCGGATTCTGGAAGACATCAACGGAACCCGGCCTTTAACAGAGATCCTCCAGCAGATCACGGAGCTTGTCTCATTCCGGCTCAGCGGCGCACCGTGCTGGTGCGAAGTTGGCGACTCGCTCAGGCTGGGATGCATACCCTCCGAACTACACGAATCGGAGATCATTCGCCAGGAAATCTCATCGCGCTCCGGACCACTGCACGGAATCCTGTTTGCCAAGGTCGATCCGCTCGCGCCGCAATTCACCCACGCCCAGGAAGCGCTTTCGATGGGAGCGTGGCTTGCCACCATGGCGATTGACACGCTCGGTCTGTATTCCGATCTCGTCCACAGGTCGGAGTTCGACCTGCTCACCGACATTTACAACCGCTTCTCTCTCGAGCGTCGCCTTACCGTGTTGATCGAAGATTCGCGACAGAAATCCGCGATTTTCGGGATGGTCTACATCGACCTGGATGATTTCAAGCACATGAATGACCGCTTCGGGCACCGCGTGGGAGACCTCTACTTGCAGGAAGCTGCGTTGCGAATGAAGCACCAACTGCGCCCAACAGACATGCTGGCGCGCATCGGCGGCGATGAGTTCGCCGTTCTTCTTCCCAATGTTCGCGGTCATGCGGAAGTGGAAGAAGTGGCGCTTCGCCTCGAGCGTTGCTTCCACGTTGATTTTGAGCTCGGCGGCCACAAGCTTCGCGGTTCGGCCAGCGTGGGAACCGCTCTCTATCCGGAAGACGGTGAAACCAAGGACACTCTGTTCAGCGCCGCGGACGCAGCGATGTACGTGTGCAAAAAGATCAAGAAAGAAACCGGCCGGAGCTTGAGCAGACGCTGAAAATTGCGCAACGAGTGACGACCCAAGATCGTCTCTAACTCAAAATCACCATCGGGTAGGAGGCGGGATTGCTCCCGCCGTCCTCCCACACCACCGGACGGACCGTTCGGTATCCGGCGGTTCCTGTCTACTGGGCAGAACCTAATCTGCGGCAGCGAGCTTGGTTTCGTGCGTTGTGTCGCCTGGTGTTCTGTAGGCACCCGCGATGTTCTTCGGGACTTCCGGCCACTATCCACAATCGTTGGCTCCCGTGTCGCCACGGAACTTCTGCCCAACACACTCAGAGAGCACACGTGACTACCCGCTCATGACAGGTTCGGTCCTTCACCGCTCCGGTTTCAACGGCTACTACGACCTCTGCTGCAATCTGCCAGCCCATCCCGGCACCTTACGGTGCCGGTAGCCCGAGGCAGGCTGACAGACTTCCCAGGGTAATTCGCGTGACCTTCACTGCATATATCCGTCGGATTTACGTCCCCACCTTCCGGATGGTATCGGGCTTTGAGTCTCTTGGCCCTCTCGCCCAGATGGGACCGCCTATATCCGCTGGCTGTTCGTCGGACCGCAGTTTTGCTTACAGCTTCCTTCAGATTCCCCCTCGCGGAGGACTTCGGCCATCTGCGCGGCGCGGTAACGCCGCGCTCCGGCGACGATCTCGAAGCCGTTCTCGGTGAGAGGCCGGACAAGCAAGGGCGAGAGAACGCCCTGGCTGCGGATGCTTTCGGCCAGTTCCTTCAAGGCGGCTTCCTCAAAGGTGCGGCGGGGGTTGGTCTTCGACTCGTTCAGCAGAGCGAGAGGAGACGTTGCGGTATTCGGTGGCATTGATGACTGGTCGTTTCCATGATGATGTGCTCCTTTCGAGCGGTTGCAGGCGTGAAGGTGCGCGGAGCGGACACGCTGGCTGGTGTCCGCTCCGCAGGCGGAGCGGACTAGCCGCGAATGCGACTTGTCCGTGAAGGCTTCGACGAAAGCCCTGAAGCGCAGGTTGTTGTCCCACTGTCGTGGCGAAGCGTTCGTGCTGCTCGTGCAAGCTCGGCATGAAAGCGTAATGTTGCCGTCGACGATAGCGCGGCTCACTGCTCGACGCCGGCGATAGTCGTTGCGGCAGTAGAAAGCGGTCACAGGTGCGCGCCGCCGGCAAGGCCAAGCTCGAAGCACATCTCCGGGTCGCGCATGAGGTCGCCGTTCTGTTCGCCGTAGTGAGCAACGGAGATGGCGGGCAGTCCCATCGGGCCGGACTCGTCCGTGGCCTCGATGACAAGCGCCATATACGGCGGGTTGTCGATCTTGAGGTAGAGGCCGGGGTGCCAGCCTCCGGCCTTCTTGAGGATGTCGAAGGATGGTCTGCATCACGCCACCTCCGCCAGTTCTGCATCGGGCATCGCCGTCGTGCTCTTCGGTCGGCGGCTCCAATGCGGCAAGAATGACGGCGGAGGTCTGCTGGATGACTTCAAGGCTCTCGGCCAGCAAGCGAAGCGTTGCCGTGGTAAAGCTGGATGTAGTCGGCGGATGCGGTTCCGGTCTCCAGACCAACGGCCTTGCCGACGACAAAGGCGATGGCCTCGGCCTCCGTCTCGCGCACAGTCTTGGTGGTGGCGGTGCGGCGCTCGGCCTTGTGCAACATCTCGTGCGCCAGTTCATGCACAAGCGTGCTGAAAACTCCTCGGCCTTCGACTGACCGGGCAGGATGGCGATGCTGTCCGCCGTAGCTCACGCCCAGCGCGGGAGCGATGTTCTCGGTAAAGACAAGCTCGATGCCCTGCCGCTCGATAAAGGCAACCAGCCGGTCGCGGTTCTCGCCCACGTCGCCGCGTGATCTCGCGCAACTCGGGAAGCTCTGCGCCTTCGGTCTGCGACACATCGAAGACATAGGCGGTGCGGAACCCAACCAAAACGCGCGTGTTCTGCTTGGTGATGTCCTTCTCGGCTTCCTCGTCCTTCTTGCGGCGAATGCCGATGATGGGAGCAAGAATGCGGATGCCTTTCTCGCCCTTCTTCACCTTGCGGCCAAGCTGGTTCCATGCGTCCAGAACCCGGCGACGCGGGTCGCGTCCGGCCTCTGCCGTGCGATTTCCAGAATGTTGCCGAAGCTGTAGTTGTGAAAGCGGCTCATGGCGTCGAGGTAGGCGGTGAGTGCGTCGGAGTGTCCTGCCTCTAGCTGCTCGATGAGGCGCTTGACGTTGGCGGCGATGACTTCTTTCTGCCGTTCTGCGTGTTTGGGCTTTTGGCTGGCGATGGTGGCGATGTTGGTGGTGGCTGTGCTGTTCATGGTGTTTCCTCCTTGGCGTTTGCTTTTGCTTTTCATGCCATGCGTGGCATGTACCTACATGCCGAACGCCTCCTGGCGAAGGCGGGGGTAGCAAGGCGCAAGGGGAGGGGTATCTCCCACCCTTGGAGCGAAGCGGAGCGGAAAGGGCGAAGCGAAGCGGAGGTCTGCACAAGCGAAGCGCGGAAGACTGGGGAAACCCCTTGCGCCGCGCGAGGGGCAGCGCCCCTCAGCAAGGTTTGGTTTCCTTATTCGTGCGCGTCAGCGCACATGACTTCTCAGGGTGGGCGTTGCGGGCAGGAACAGGCCCGCTGAGGTGGGCAGCGAAGAATGCGCAGCGGTCGCAGCGCGGGAGGAGACCCCTCCCGTAGCCGGACCGATTGCCATCAGCATCTCGGATGACCGATGATGGATGTGGTACGGGTACGCACCGTCCTGGGATGTCGAAATCCCGATAGACAAGCGAGCGCCGCCGGGTGCTCTGCACTACTCCCTAAACCTTTTGCGGTCGGGGAGCCTGTGGCGTATGTCCAGGCCCCTAAAGCTAAAGGCTACAGGAGCCGTGTCTATCGGCTTTCGAACTCCCCGATCTCGGGTTATAGGGATATTTGCGGGGGCGCACCGCAGACGTTTTCCCTCCCTTCCGGCTGAGGAGTTATGCTGATCCCTCTTCCTATCTCGCGTGCGCGATACTTATCGATGTTTAAGAGATGCGGGTTTGCCTTGCCCTCCGGTAAGGAACGGAGGGGTTGTTCTGTCTGCCTGGAACTTTCATTCGGGAGAACGAGGAGCCATTCGGGATGAGTGCTGTTCGCGAATTGAACTTTCTCCCCAAAGGCCAAGGGCACCTGCCGCTGCCCGACCGGTGCAGCCTCGATGTCTCTTGTTTCAAGGAACCGGAGATCCAAGAGGCGCTGGCAATCGCCATCGAAGAAACACTCTACCTCGTCGCGTTTGCCGGGATCGAGCTGCACGCCTTAGACGGCGTGACGGTCGCGCCGGACTGTCGAGCGGCAGCCTGCGCCTTGCAAAACTTACCCGAGGGCGAAGTCCCACTGGAGATGAACCCCCAGCCCGAGGTAATGGAGATGGCACGAACGGCCGCGGTTCGCCGCGAGGGTGATTTGCGCTTCCATATCATATTGCGTCCGGGCCTCGGCCTGATGACACTCTCCCCGGACACGGAGATGCAACGGCTGGCGCGGGCGTGCATTGCCCACGAAGCAGCGCACGTGGAACACGAAAGCCATCTCTACCGGATGTTCCCCGACAGTTATGGGAAACCACTAGAGTGTGGCAACCGGTCGCGTCAGACTTTCTTGAAAGCGATGGATACCTGGAGCGAATATGCTGCGTGCCGTTCCTCGGCGGCGTTTCGCCCGGAAGCGATCGAGGAGTTTGAAGGTATTCTCTGCCGCGCCATTGAAGACAGTTCGGCTGCGGCGCTGGAACAAATCAGAGCGCACCGCGAAGGGCGGCGTGCCTACGATGTCTTTCGGGAGATTCAGCAGATTTTCGGGGATGTGTTCATTTGTGCAGGCTACCTGCTCGGGCATGTCCACGGACTGGAATCCAATCTGAAAGATCGCAGGTCGCACCTCGAAGAGGTGTTCCGGAAACATCCGGCCACAGAAACTCTCATGATGAAGCTGGAACGCATCCTGCATGAAATGTGGTTGCAGGAATTCGTGTGGCCGTCCATCGAGGTGTTCGCGCCCATCTACGATCTGATCTGCGACTTGATGAGCCAGTCCGGGCTTGTCTTCGTCCGGCACAAAGATGAATGGCGGGTCGTGATGTACGAGGACCAGGAAGCTATCGACGAGGCCCGAAAGGCTCTGGAGCGATGGATCATGCCGCCTGAGCCACAGGGGTAATCGAGAAATCCTGCTGCGGGCGGACCTTCAGCGGAAGCAAGGCGATAGAGTGGTCCAGCCCTATTGTCGTATCAGCGATACGACAAATGACAGTCATAGGCGGTACGTTCTTGGCCACGCACTGCTTTGGCGACGCGTTTTCCGATTGAGGGGGCGAGGGAACGGAGCGACGCGCCTCGACAGTGAGCTGACGAAGATCCGCAACCAAGGCTGGAGCGGTTAGATTAACTGCCGGTTTCGGGATCATTGGTTTGCTTCATCCGGCGAAAACCGACCCGCAATGAGGCGATTTCCGACATCGGGGCCGTAAAATCTTAACAGCCTTCGCAGTTCACTATTGCGCTTGACAGCATATGCGCTTGGGAGCATAATTGATGCAGTGGACAGTTATCTTTCACGATGAGTTTGAACCCGAATTCGATGAGTTGCCGACGGCAGTACAGGATGAACTGTATGCCGAGGCAGGGTTTGTTGAGAGGTTTGGACCGGAGACAGGCCGCCCGCATGTCGATACATTGAAAGGCTCCGATTACGCCAATATGAAGGAGCTGCGTTTCGAGGCGGCAGACGGCGAATGGCGCGTGGCCTTTGCATTTGATCCAAAGCGCCGCGCTATCCTGCTCATCGCCGGCGATAAGACCGGGGTGAGTGAGAAGAAGTTCTATAAGCGGCTGATCGCCAAGGCCGATGCGAGATATGAACGGCATCTTGAGAGACTGAAGGCCGAGGATAAGAAAGCCAGGGAAAGGAAGAGATCATGAAGACGCTCAAGGACAAATTGCAAACCCTTCCCGCCAGCCGACGCAGGAAGATCGCGCGCCGGACGAATTTGCTGATTGCCGAGGAAATGACCATGCGCGACCTGCGCAAAGCACGCAACATTACCCAGGTTGAGATGGCGAAAGCTCTTGGAGTGAAGCAGGAACAGGTCTCTCGCATTGAAAAGCGGACGGACTTGCACCTTTCGACACTCAAACGCTCCATCGAGGCGATGGGGGGCGAATTGATCCTGACTGCCAAATTTCCCGATGGCGCTCCAGTCAGGCTGACCGGATTCGCTGGGCTTGACGCTTAACGCTTGAAACCGCTGTCTCTCATTCGAGAGACCATGCGCGATTAGCAGCTCATCCTGTTGTCAGGCTAGGAGCGAATACCAAGCCCTGGAAGTTCCATATTATGCCCGTGTAGGTTGTCCAAGCTCCCTGAAAGCTCGTTTAGCGATGGTGCAATCTCCGCGCCCGGAACCGCTTTCTCCATTCCAAGTTCCCGGCTGTCCGACGTGTATACGGCGAGGTCGCGGAGGTGTGGGGAAAGGCGTGCGAACACCTCCTGCTGTTCTGCGAGCTGGGCAGCATCGCCGGTCATGAGAATACGATCCATGCCGGTGCGAGGTACAGTGTCCACGGCATAGCCATAATCAATATGCCGGGCCTGATTCGGGCTCAGCTCAACAGCCTTCCCGTTATCCAGACGAACGGCGAGCATCCCATCTTCTCCAATCTGCTGCACGGTAGCGAAGTCGCCGGAACGGATGTGCGTGTCCCGGTCAGATGCTGTAAAAGTGATGCGCTCGCCTACAGCAAGATCGCGTTGTTCCTCACGGTAGATCGCGCTTTGGTCCGTCTGTTTTCGCAGGAGTGCGGGATTGTAGGAAGCCTCGTTGCCATCGCTTGTCGCAATGGTAAGCGTGTTCGCATGGACATCGACAGAGAGAACGGCGGCGGCGCTGTTGTCGGCAATTCCATGCTCCGAGGGACTGCCAACTCTATAGTGAATCTGATCGCCGGGCGCATAGTTGGCGGCAAGACGCGGATTGCCGAAGTCCTGCTCGATAAGAATGGAATGAGGTTGACTTTCCATCGCAAGGCGTCCCTGCGTCCGCAACTCGTCACGGATGAGCTGGGTTAACTCCCGGCGTTCGGCTGGATCGGACGCGATCACGACGGCGCGATCTTCCCGCGCGGTGTATGCAAGCGCAACAGCGGCGAGGCGATGTTCCGGGCCGGCGTACTCATGGATGAGTCCCTGTTCCTGCAACTTCATTGTGCCGGTCGCGGGATCATGAGCGCGAAACGCGGCGACGGCCTGTTGCACTTCGTTCGTGGAGCTTGATTGACGGAAATCCACGGCGGCGGTCTTCGAGATGTCCGTTGCAAGCCGCTGGCCGAGGGTCGCAGCATCGTTGGTATACACTCGCGCGTCATCGGAGGCGCGCGAGATAGCCACGTATGCCAGCCGCGTGTTAATCAGGCTGTGCGAACTGTCGGTATCGAAATGAGCAAGAACACGCCCGGCTGTGAGTCCCTGTGCGCTGTGCGAAGTCACGGCGTATCCGTGATCGAACAGCCGGAAAACAGATGGATCGAAGGTAACGGTGCGCTCGTTTTTCCCATCCATGCGCACGCTGATGGTTCCATCCTTCTATCTCTGTGATCGTGCCAAGATCACGATTGGCAACACCAAGCTCCTTGTTGGTCGAAGTCAATTGAATCCGGTCGCCGGTAGCAAATTCCCGTTTGGTCTCACGGTAAGACATTGACGCCGCGCAACCGGCGCGGGTCATAGGTGACGGTCGATCCATTCGCCAGTTCGACAGTGAGCAGTATTGGTGCGGCCATCGACATTGCGAACAGTGGCGAAGCTGTCCCGCTCAATGCCTTCGGCCTTGCTGCCGGTGGTGTACTGGAGCACGTCGCCTGCGTTGTACCGCGCCGCCCAAGTGCGGTCGGCTCCAGTCATATCGGAGCGGTGCGTCAGCGTGCGAAAGGTCTGCCCGTCCGTCTGCCAAAACGCCTGTTCTGAAGCAGCTCGGCACGAACGGCTTCATTGATCTGGTGGCGGCTGCGATTGTCGGGGGAGACGACGATGGTGTTCTCCGGCTGGGCGGCATAGTCTTTCGCAATGGCTGCGATGCGTTCGTGCTGGTCGGGGATCTCCGTGATGCGTCCCTGCTGGCGAGCATGTCGATGCCTTGCTGGGTCTCATTGTTTGCAAGATGCTCGACTGCTTTCAGCAACTCAGGGTCTTTCTGCCGCATGATCCGATCAAGTTGCGAGGTCCGCATCCCGGCGTCCTGCATCTGCTCGAAGGGCTGTCCCGCATCGACACCCTGATGCTGGCGGGTGTCACCGATCACCAGCACCCGGTCATTGGGTTTGAGCTTGTCCAGAAAATCTCGCATCTGCTGCGTGCTGGCGAGACTGGATTCGTCCAGCATGTAAAGATGGCGTCTCTGGGGTTCGCGCTGGGATGGTTTCTCCACGCGCAAGGAAGCTCTGTAGCGTAGTAGCGTCGATTCCGGCCTCGCGGAGCTGGGCCGCGGCGCGGGAGGTCGGAGCGAAACCCTCGACCGTATAGCCACTTTTTTCCGCGCCTTCGCGGATGGAAGTCAAGGCCGTTGTCTTGCCACGTTCCTGCGCGTCCCTGCAAGCCGTGGACGCGATCGGAGAGTTGAGCACTTCTTCGATCACGCGGCGCTGCGAATCATTCAGGAAGTCGCGCGACTGGGCCTGCTCTTGGGCCTGTTCCGCACTCATGAGCGGCTCGACGGCATTGCGTCCAGCGAGAACATGCGCGACGTTGGCGCGCTCGGCGGCGATGGTTTCCGGCGTCGTAAAGCTGCGCCCGGAGGCATACTTCGCGCCTTCGACGGAACGAAACTCTCCCCGGCTCATGCCGCGCCTCGAACTCCGGTCCGAACCTCGGCATAGGTCGTTTCACCCATGCCGCGCCGCAGCGCATCGCGGAAGATGAGCGCGTTCATCGGCCACGGCCTCGCGCTCGAAGATGACTATCCCGTGCAAAGGTGATGGCCTCCTTTGCACGTGAGCGCTTTTATCGGGATTGTGCTTGCTGCTGTCCTGGCCCGCTCGCGGGCCTCCGCCACGACCTGCTGAGGCTGATTGCCATAGTCGGCGGCGACTTTACGATGTGCGGCCAAGTACCTCTTCGCGGGTGAGGTTCTGTTTCTTGTCTCGCGTGGCATGGGCGGCGATCTGTGCTGCCTCGGGGCCGCTGACACCGTTCCTCTGCCATCTCCTCCCTGATCTGGTCGCGCGCGGGGACTCGAAGCGTCAAGATAGTCCTGCGCGTATCCCTTGATCTCCGGTGCGCCGCTTCTGCCAGTCTCGATCTCATAGCCGAGATCGCGCAGCCGGTAGATCAATTCAGACTGGTACACAGCGGTCGCAAACTGCTGTGCTCTGGAAGAAAGCCCGATCCTGCAAAGCCCGCGTGGAACCATCCTCGCGCTCGGTGACATTGAAGATGACAGCGTGGGTGTGGAGTTGCGGCGCGGCGTAGCCATCTACGGGGCGGGCGGTGTCATGCTCGAATTTCGCGGCGATGAACTTGCCCGTTGTCTCAGCGGGATGATTGCCGCCGATGCGGGCCTGCGTGTATTTCTCCAACTCGGTGAGCGCCACCGTGACGGCGGCGCTATGAGCTTCGCGGATGCGTTCGTCGCCGCCCACCAGCGCCGTCAGCGAAACCGACTTCGGCGCGGAAAAGGTCGCATCCCATGCGGCGCGGTGCTCCATCGCTTTCACGGTCTTGCCATCCGCGTTCTTATACTCCACGGCTGTCCGATGCCGAACCATTTGCACCGCTGTCTGTGGATGCTGCCCTTCGGTCAAACGTGAAAACTCCAGCGCGGAGACCTCGCCGGAAAGCCCGAAGGGCTCCGTAAGGCGACCTTGCCACTCGCCTTTCACCGAATCACCCTGTTTGTAGTAGCTCTGCGAGGGAGAGGTGTAATCGAGCTGGTGATAGGTCTGCGCTTGTCCAGAGGCGAGCGGTTTGGGCATCGACATCATGGCTAGGTCTCCCTGACGTACTCGGGGCCGTGCAGGGATTCTTCCTCCACGGCTTCAACGGGCGCGGGCCGGTTCACTTCGCCGGCGCGGGCCTGTTCCGACGCATCCTTGCTGGGCCAAGGAATTGGCACTCTCTCGACTGCCAGCGGCGCATCGTTCGACGCTCCTTCAATCGGGATGTGCGGTGCGTTCTCCTCAACTGGAGGCATAACCGGAAGGCGAGGCTCCAGCGTATCGGGATCGAACTTTAACTCATCGTTCCCAGAGGCACGCGGGATGAATCTGGGTGTCGTCTTGGGTAGGTCCATGTAATCGAAGGCGAACCGTGCGACCCGGTTTCCCAGCTTCATGTAGGCGTGGCGGTCATCCAAGCCTGTGATCTCCGAACCCATCACGAGCGGTTCGATCTGGCGTTCTACCGTGAAGTTTTTGCCTGATCTGAAGCCATCGAACTTCGTCTCTTTCAGACGCTCGATCTCAACTTTTCCGATGGCCTCCGATATCCACTCGGCGGCCTTTGGCTCGGCGGTCTTCATGAAAATCTTGGTAGCGGGCTGAGAAAGCATGACCTCAGCAAGATGCCCATAGATCACCTCAAGCTGGGCTTTGCCCTGAAAGCCAAGAATGAGCGGGTTCTTCGATTTGCGGTTCTCCGTCATCGCCGTATGGAGCTGCGGCAAGCTTCTGCAAACTTGCCAGCTCGTCGATGACAAACCAGACCGGCTTCTGTCCCGGCTGTGGCTCGGAAAGTAAACGCATCACTAGCAGGTCGATCCAGAGCGAGAGCAGCGGACGCAGGGTGTCCCGCTCAGGTGGCCGTGAGGTGATGAAGATCCATCCCTCGCGCTTCTTCGACCAGGTACGCGCATTCCAGACAGGCCGCTTTTCGTCTTTCTCCGGCAGCAGCCGGAAGCTCTTGGCCACCAGTCCCAACGAGGAAAGAACACCCGCACGCTGTGGCCCTGCCTTCCGATCTATATAGAAGGCCATCTCGGTGCCTTCGAGCTTCTTCAGCAGCTCCACATCATCTGCCATCCATGCGGCAAGTTGATGCGGCGTCGGTCCCAGCTTAAGCAGATGGGCGAAGATTTGGGCAGGCGTTTCATGGAAGAATTCGTCTACCTTGTCCGTCTTCGGCTGGTAGAGCGAGGCGGCTATCGCGTCGGCCTCGGCGTTCGATTCCATCTCCTGCGCCGGTCCCCAATAGGGGCATCGGGCATCCAGTGGATTCAGCACAATGTCTCCACGGCTGGCGTCGTAAAACCGCTGGATATACTCGCAGGCGGGGTCATATACGATGGCCGAATCGCCCCGCCCTCTGATCTGGCGAAGGAACTGCATGATGAGCTGGGTTTTTCCAACCCCAGTATCGCCCATGAGCTGAAGATGCTGCGATTCTTTCTGCAATGGAATCCGCATCATCTTGCCGGATTCCGTGGTCTTGAAGCCGATACCATCGCCCTTTTGCGACCGATTGAACTCTTTCGGCGAGAGCATCAGCGGGCCGCGCAGGACGCGGCCATACTTCATATTTTTGAACCGCTGAATGTCCTTCGGGATCGCCAGCCAAAGCATCAATCCAAGGCAGACGCCACCCTCAATAAAGCTGACAGCGAACACGGATAGGATGCCCTTGTCCTCGAAGATGGCACCATGAAGCCAGCGGTACACCGAGGCATCGGCGAGCTTCTGGGCAGGGCCGCGGAATGGAAAGCTGTACCCCTGAGTCTGGGCCAGTTCCGACAACTGGAAGGACACGACCTTACCATCAGGGAGCGCCATCTTGCCCGGTACGAAGTCCACCGGGAAGGCGAGACGAGGCTTCGCCTTGCGGCCACCGAGATACACCAGCCGATAGCTAGCGTGAGCGTGAACGGCACTGCCGATCTCGGAGCGGATGTAATCGGAGATGTACGACTGCTGTAACGGCGGCAGAGAGAAATGAAGCCGCTGCCATACGAACAGGCAGGTGCAGAGGAATGCTGCTGCCAGGGCCGTGTAGCTCATGAGCGGAGCGTGCGGCGGCCAGATGATTGTCTCTTTTCTACCCCATTGATTTGCCATCGCTATTTCTCCTTTCCCGTATCCTGCGTGTACTGCTGCATCACGTCCTGGGCGGCCTTGTGCTTCTCTTTCCGCACCATCGTCATGGCCTCCGTGATCCACGTCGGCGACACTTTCTCACCAAGGATGAGAGGCTTGATGAGGTTCACCAGCAACATCCGGGTGGCGACCAGCTCCGTAAACACGGCGTCATTGGAGGAGCGCCGCGCTTCCTGCAAGAGCGTGTCGCGTGCCCATTCGCTGAGAGACTTCCCCTCGACACGAGCCGCCTTCTCTAACTCTGTCTGCTCCTGACGAGTGACTTTCGCGCTCGCCACATAAGTTCTCCCGCTCCGTCCATGGGAACGGCTGGTGCGGGTTTCAAAGTCGATCTGTGAAACAACGTGGCTTGGCATCGGAACCTCGCGGGCCGGTGGACAATAGGAGACGGAAAGTAGCCTATTGTCTACCAGCAGCTCTCAAGTCATCGTTGGTGACTGCGGTAGACAATCGTCTACCGCGCACCGCAAAACACCACCCTGGAAGT